>NZ_JACIBG010000005.1:0-572181 GCF_014195185.1 Variovorax atrisoli
GAAGACTTTCTTCACCACATACAACCAGCATCCCAGGACACCAGCCGCTTCAACAACACAAGGCCGTCAGTAGCGAAGCCCTCGAGTATATGACAGATTTTCTCGGCCCGTCAACTTCCGCACGATTCTTTTTGATCAGCCCTCACGCCAGACCAAGACAAGCCTTAGAAGTAGGCCAAAAAAGGAAAGCCGCCCCTAGGGCGGCTTTCTTCATCCAGCGCTTCGCTTCTCTACTTATTAGTAGTAGCGCGAGCTGTTCATACGGCGCATCGCTTCGTACAGCGTGGGCATGCGCACTTCCTGCGAACGGACATTCATGCGGGCCAGCGCATCGATCTTTGCTGCCTCGGTTGCCGACACGGTGCCTTCCGACTGCTGGCGCCACATGGCGGCCTGCAGCTCCTGCATCACGCGCGGGTCGCTCTGCGCAGTGGCGAGGAAGCGGGCATCCGCATGCGCGGCGGCACGGCGTCGAGCAGCGGCGCGCCATGCCGAGGCAAGGCGGCCCTGGCGGATCGAGCCTGCGAACAGTGCGAACAAGGCAATGGCTGCAATGCAGAACACCGCCCAGGCAGCGAGCAGGCCGCCTTCGTTCCAGTTGGAAACGAGCGACTCGGTCACCACCAGCACCGCCGCCGCGATGGCGACGATCAGCAGTGCGATGAGCGGGCGGGCGCCGTTGGCACCGGCGCGGG
This sequence comes from Variovorax atrisoli, assembly GCF_014195185.1. Lineage (NCBI taxonomy): Bacteria > Pseudomonadati > Pseudomonadota > Betaproteobacteria > Burkholderiales > Comamonadaceae > Variovorax > Variovorax atrisoli. Next base: position 696 of record NZ_JACIBG010000005.1, read on the forward strand.
CGGCCTGAATCTGGCCGAACAGGACTTCGGCGCGACGCACGCCGGGGTGGACAGTAGGTTGGTCAACGTGAACGAAGCTGGTCATGATGCATCCCTCCTGGGACATTGGTAATCAGTGGTGGCGAACAAGGCCGATGGGGTGATATTAGGGATTACCCCAGTGTTTATCCACTTTATCTTTCTGATGTTTATCATTCACACTGCTGATGGACGTCAACTTTCGCACGCTTGACCTCAACCTCCTCCGCGTCTTCGACGAGGTGATGGCAGAGCGCAACCTCACGCGCGCGGCCCGGAACCTGTCCATCACCCAGCCGGCGGTGAGCAACGCGCTCCGGCGCCTGCGGGAAGTGCTGGGGGACGAGCTGGTGCGCCGCTCCGGCGCAGGCGTCGAACCCACCCCTCGTGCGCTCGCCCTGTGGCCGACCGTGCGCGATGCCCTGCGCCAACTGCAGCACACGCTCGCGCCCGGGGAGTTCGACGCGGGCACGGCCGACACCACCTTCCTGCTGGCCATGGCGGACGCAACCGCGGCCGAGCTCATACCAGGCCTGGTGCAGATTGCGGAAAAGGAAGCCCCGGCCATTTCGCTGCGCGTGCTGCCGCTGACCACGCGCGACCCGCGCCGCATGCTCGAGCAGGAAGAAGTGGACATGGCCGTCGGCTACTTCCCGGCGGTGATCGCCAGCCTCGCCGCGCGCGGCCAGTCGGGCGTGGGAGTCCCGTTCGAGACACAGCGGCTCTACCTGGGCCAATATGTATGTGTGATGCGGCGCGGCCATCCGCTGGCGAAAGCGCCGCTGACGCTCGATGACTACTGCGCGGCGCGGCATCTGCTGGTGAGTTTTTCCGGCCGTCCCTACGGCTTCATCGACCAGACGCTGGGCGCGATGGGGCGTGAGCGGCGCATCGTGGTGACGGTGAACCAGTTCTTCACCGCGGGCCGGGTGGTGGCCAATTCCGATCTGCTGACCGTGCTGCCCCGTCACTTCGTGACCGTGACCGGCATCGACGACCAGCTTGTGCTGCGCGACCTGCCCTTCGACCAGCCGCCGGTGCACGTGGACGCCATCTGGCACCGGCGCGCCCAGCACGGGCACTCTCACGAGTGGCTGCGTAATGCGCTGCTGCGCTCTGCAGCCGCGGCTTTCGCCGGGTCGGTCCTCGGACAGAAGGTGCCCGACTGACCTTGCTCGTCAGTCAGTGGATCAGCGGACGACGCTGAGCCAGGCGCTGGCGGCGGCGCGCAGTTCCTGGGCATGACGGGCGCCACGGCCGGCGCGGATGTCGGCGCTTTCCATCAGGGCGGCGGCGTGGCTGGCCGGCGCATTGGCGCTTGAAGAACGGAAGAAACGGGCCACTTGGGCGAGAAGGCTGAACATGATGGTGCGCGGCTTGTGGCTGCGCTGGAGTGGTTGATGTTTCAAGAATAAGGGTTAACCCTATAAATTCAACCCAAACCTTATGCGTGTCATGCATGGGGCAATTCACCTAGACTGGCCCGACGATGAAGCTGCAACTGCTTTCCGACCTGCACCTGGAGTCCCACCCGCACTTCCGGGCCGAGCCGCTTCCCGGTGCCGACATGCTGGTCCTGGCGGGCGACATCGGCTCTTACCAGCAGGGCTCCCGCCTGATCGACCCCGATTTCGGCCTGGGCCGCTTCTCGCCCCGCAACGGATGGCCGGTGCCGGTGATCTACGTGCCGGGCAACCACGAATACGACAACGTCGACTTCGACGAGACCCACGAGCGCCTGCGCACGCTCTGCGACGAGCTCGATATCATCTGGCTGGAGCGCGAATCCCGCGTGATCGAAGGCGTCCGCTTCGTCGGCACCACGCTCTGGGCCGATTTCGACGCGCTCGCCGAGCCGACCGACAGCCTTGCCGAAGCACTCAAGAAGCGCGGCAAGGCGATGCGCGCGGCCGATTTCTATCTTGAAAAAGCGGCCACCATGCGTAACGGCGAACTCTTCCTCGCCGCGCAGCTGCGGGAGCAGGCGCTCGCCTGCCAGGACTGGCTCACGCAGGCGCTGGCCGAGCCTTTCGATGGCACCACGGTGGTCGTCACGCACTTCGCGCCCAGCCTGGAGAGCGGAGACCCGCGCTACGGCCTGACACCGGGCACCGCGGGTTTCTGCAACGCGCTCGACGCGCTGCTGCCCCGCGCGCAGCTCTGGCTGCACGGCCATCTGCACTGTCCGTCCGACTATGTGAAGAACGGCTGCCGCGTGGTCGCCAACCCGCTGGGCTACGCGCGCAACGGCGAGCAGGAAGGCTACAGGCCGCAACTGGTGATCGAGGTGCCCGACACCCGGCAACCGCAGCGGTAACGGCCGGCAACGCCTCCGCAGCCTCGGCTGTGTAGACTGGCCCGATTCCATCCGAACGATGGGGGAGCGCGCCATGACGCAGCAGCAGAAACAACAAGGACGTCGCCACTTCCTGCAGCAGGCCGCCGGCGCCGCCGCGACCACCGGCGTGCTCTCGTTCTGGCCGCAAGCCTTCGCCCAGAAAGCGCCTGAGGCGACCACCGGCCGAGCCCTGGGACAGCTCTCGATGGCGGAGATGTCGCGCCGCCTCGCCGCCGGAAGCCTCAGCAGCAGCCAGCTGGTGGAAGAAGCGCTGGCCGCCATCCAGAACCCCGCCGGCGAGGGCGCCCGCACCTTCATCCGCGTGCATGCCGATTCGGCCCGTGCCACCGCCGCGCGGCTCGACGCCGAGCGCAAGAGCGGCCGACCTGCCGCGTCGCCCATCGCGGGCATCCCGATCTCGCTGAAGGACCTGTTCGACGAAGCCGGCGTCACCACGCTGGGGGGCTCCACGGTGCTGGCCGGCCAGCCGCCGGCCGCGCGCGATGCCATCGTGGTCGAACGGCTGCGGCGTGCCGGCGCGATCATCATCGGGCGCTCCAACACGGTCGAGTTCGCCTACACCGGCCTGGGCATCAACCCGCACTACGGCACGCCGAAGAACGCCTACGACCGCGCGACGGGCCGCATCCCCGGAGGCTCGACTTCGGGCGGCGCGATCTCGCTGACCGACGGCATGGCGGCCGGCGCGATCGGCACCGACACCGGCGGATCGCTGCGCATCCCGGCGGCCCTCAACGGACTGGTGGGCTTCAAGCCGACGCAGCGGCGCGTTCCGCTCGACGGCGTGCTGCCGCTGTCGACCTCCTTCGACTCCGCCGGGCCCATAGCCTGGACGGTGGAAGACTGCGCCCTGCTCGATGCCGTGCTCGCCGCCGAGCTGCCGCGTCCGCTGCGGGTGCTGCCGATGCGCGGCCTGCGCTTCGCGGTGCCCGGGACCTTCTTCCTCGACGAGCTCTCGCCGCCGGTGGCCGCGGCCTTCGCGTCGGCACTGGCCAAGCTCTCTGCCGCGGGCGCGACGGTCACCGAGCTGCCGATGGCCGAGTTCGCGAAGGCGCCGAACATCAACCCGCGCGGCATGATCACCGCCGCCGAGGCCTTCACCTGGCACCGCGAGTTCATCAAGACCGGCGCCGCCAGGTACGACCCTCGCGTGCTGGCCCGGATCAGGACCGGCGAGACGATCACCGCGCCCGACTACCTGCAGCTCCAGGCGCTGCGCCGTCAGTTCATCCGCTCGATCAACACCGCGGCCGCAAGCTACGACGCGATGCTGATGCCCACCACGCCCGACATCGCGCCGCCCATCGCCGAGGTGCTGAAGGACGACGACACCTACTACCGGATCAACGGCCGCATGCTGCGCAACCCCTCGGTGGTGAACCTGTTCGACGGCTGTGCGCTCTCGGTGCCCTGCCATGACGCGGGCACCGCGCCGGTGGGGCTGATGGTGGCCGGCATCGGCAACACCGATCACCGGCTGCTGGCGGTCGGCGCGGCGGTGGAAGCGGTGGTGACGCCGCGGCGCGCTCTCAGCAGCTGAGCGCCGTACCGCCAGGCGGCCGCCGGCGCCCGGAATTCAGGCGCCGCCGCGGCCCTTCGCCACCAGCTTGATGCCCGGCATGAGCTCGGCCGCGAGTTCGGGCCGCTCCAGCGCGTAGTCGAGGTTCATGCGCGCGATCTCGACGTGCTCCTCGCCCAGCGCCTGCGCGCGCGAGCCCTGCCCGCGCTCGATGGCCTGCACCATCGCATGGTGGGTGCGGTGCGCCTGGCGCATCCACTGCTGGCCCTCTTCCATCGACGACTGCATCGGCAGCATCGCGCTCGGGGCGGCGAAGGGCTGGCCGCCGAGCATGTCCATCACCCGCTTGAGCGCGAGGTTGCCGCAGCCTTCGATGATCAGCTTGTGGAAGCGGTCGTTCATCTCGACGTAGGCGGCGTAATCGTCGAGCTCCATGCTGGGCTTGTTCACGGCGCGGTCGCCGTCTTCCAGGCAGTCCTTCAGGTCGCGCAGCAGCTGGCGCGAGGCGCCGTCCTCGGCCAGCAGGCGCGCGGCGAAGCCTTCGATCACGCCGCGCACGCGGATGGCGTCGGCCACCTCCTGCGAGGTGAAGCGGCGCATCTGGTAGCCGCCGCTGGGCGACTGCTCGATCAGCCCTTCGTGCTCCAGGCTGGCCAGCGCCAGCCGCACCGGGGTGCGCGAAGCCTCGAGCTTCTCGGCCAGCGGGATCTCGGCCAGCCGCTCTCCGGGCACGAATTCGCCCTTGAGGATCATGTCGCGCAGTTGCACGAGCACGCGGGATTGTTGGGAGTCCATGGACGAATTCTAGGAGACGGGCCCCGCATTGCACGCAGCGTATTTACTCTGGCTCGGTTGTTGCATACATTGCTTCACAAGCAGTGTCAAAAACCGACGATACCCTCAGCGTTTACCCTGATTTTGGCCTTTGAAAGCCCCAGATTGGGGCAATTCTGCAGATGAAAGTTTGACCGGGATCGAGGATCACCAAGACAATGCATACAGTTGCATGCAATGGCTGCAAGCCTCTTTCCACAGTCCCCACGATGGAGCCCGCACGATGATCAGCGCAGAGCAGAACGATTTCATCACCCGCGTCGGACCCGGCGCCCCCGCCGGCAAGCTGCTGCGCCGGTACTGGCAGCCGGTGGCCCTGGCCGACGAACTGGCGGGTCCGCGCCCGGTCAAGCCGGTGAAGCTCATGGGGCAGGACTTCGTCCTGTTCCGCGACGAGAACGGCCAGCTCGGCATGCTCGACCGCGACTGCCCGCACCGCGGCGCCGACCTCGCCTTCGGCCGGCTCGAGAACGGCGGCCTGCGCTGCGCCTTCCACGGCTGGCTGTTCGACGCCAAGGGCAACTGCCTCGAGACCCCGGCCGAGCCCGCCACCAGCAAGCTGTGCACCCGCATCAAGCAGTCGGCCTATCCGGTGGTCGAGAAGAGCGGCGTGGTCTTCGCCTACATCGGCGAGGGCGAGCCCCCGGCCTTCCCCGAGTTCGACTGCTTCGTCGCGCCCGACAGCCACACCTTCGCGTTCAAGGGCCTGTTCGAGTGCAACTGGCTGCAGGCGCTCGAGGTGGGCATCGACCCGGCACATGCCTCGTACCTGCACCGCTTCTTCGAGGACGAGGACACCTCCGAGAGCTACGGCAAGCAGTTCCGCGGCGCCTCGGCCGACTCCGACATGCCGATCACCAAGGTGCTGCGCGAGTACGACAGGCCCGACATCAGCGTCGAGCCCACCGACTACGGCTTCCGCCTGAAGGCGCTGCGCAAGCTGTCGGAAGACACCACCCATGTGCGCGTGACCAACCTCGTGTTCCCGCAGGCCTTCGTGATCCCGATGAGCTCCGAGATGACCATCTCGCAGTGGCACGTGCCGGTGGACGACACGCACTGCTACTGGTACGCCATCTTCACCAGCTTCACCGGCCCGGTCGACAAGCAGCAGATGCGCGAGCAGCGCCTGAAGCTCTACGAACTGCCCGACTACACCTCGCGCAAGAACAAGCGCAACAACTACGGCTACAGCGTCAAGGAACAGCTCACCGAGACCTACACCGGCATGGGCGACGACATCAACGTGCACGACCAGTGGGCGGTGGAGTCGCAGGGCCCGATTCAAGACCGCACGCGCGAGCACCTGGGCAGCACCGACAAGGGGATCATTGCCTACCGCCGCGTGCTGGTGAAGGCGATCGAGGCCACGCTCGCTGGCGAAGGCGCACCGATGGTCATCGACGCCGCGCAGGCCAGCGCCATGACCGGGCCGCCCTCCATCGACGGCATCGGCCGCAACGTCGCCGACGAGGCCGCCACCGAGGCCTACTGGCAGGACGCCGACCGCGCCCGGCGACTGAAGTCGGACTGGGCCTCCGCACGCCTGGCCGCCGCCTGAGCCCCGCTCACAGGACACAAGCGCCATGAGCAGCCACACATTCGTCGACCGCTTCGGCCTCTGGAGCGAAGACCAGCACGCGCAGGCCAGGGAACTGGTGCGCCGCATCGACGGCGGCGAGGTCGACCTCGTCCGCTTCGCCTGGCCGGACCAGCACGGCATCCTGCGCGGCAAGACGCTGGTCGCGGCCGAGGCGCGCTCGGCCCTCTGGGAGGGCGTCAACCTCACCTCGACCCTGCTGGCCAAGGACACGTCGCACAAGACCGTGTTCCCGGTATTCACCCAGGGCGGCGGCTTCGCGGTCGAGGGTCTGCAGGGCGGTGCCGACTTCACCATCGTGGCCGACCCCGCCACCTTCAAGGTCCTGCCGTGGTCGCCGCGCACCGGCTGGGTGATGTGCGACGCCTACATGGCCGACGGCAAGCCCTGCCCCTTCGCCACGCGGCAGATCCTGCAGCGCGCGGTGCGCCAGCTCGACGAGCTGGGGCTGGACTTCATCGCCGGCCTCGAGATGGAGTTCCATGTCTTCAAGCTCGACGACGCGCGCATGGGGCTGGCCGACTCGGGCCAGCCCGGCGAGCCGCCGCGCGTGTCGCTGCTCTCGCACGGCCACCAGTACCTCACCGAGCTGCGCTACGACCGCGTCGACGGGCTGATGGAGCTGCTGCGCTCGCAGCTCATGGCGCTGGGCCTTCCGCTGCGCTCGCTCGAGATCGAATTCGGCCCCAGCCAGTTCGAGCTGACCTTCGGTCCCACGGCCGGCGTCATGCCCGCCGACACCATGGTGCTGCTGCGCAGCGCCATCAAGCAGGTCTGCCAGCGAAACGGACTGCATGCCACCTTCATGTGCCGGCCGAAGATCCCGAACGTGATGTCCAGCGGCTGGCACCTGCACCAGTCGCTGCGCCGCAAAGGCGACGGGGTCAATGCCTTCATGCCGGAAGCCGCGGGCGGGCAGCCGCTGAGCGAGACCGGCATGCACTACCTCGGCGGCCTCAAGGCGCACGCCTGCGGCGCCGCGGCGCTGGCGAGCCCCACCATCAACGGCTACCGGCGCTACCGCCCCTTCTCGCTCGCGCCCGACCGCGCGATCTGGGCCAAGGACAACCGCGGCGCGATGCTGCGCGTGCTCGGCGGCCCGGGCCAGTCGGCCACCCGCATCGAGAACCGCGTGGGCGAGCCGACGGCCAACCCGTACCTGTATCTGGCGTCGCAGCTGTTCTCGGGCCTCGACGGCATCCGCAACCGGATCGACCCCGGCCCCTCCGCCGACGCGCCCTACGAGACGCCGGCCGAGCAGCTGCCCCGTTCACTGGGCGACGCCCTCGCCTGCCTGCGCCGCGACGAGATGCTCAACGCGCAGATGGGCAAGACCTTCGTCGACTACCTCTGCCACATCAAGGAAGCGGAGATCGCCCGCTTCAACCTCGAAGTCAGCGAGTGGGAACACCGCGAGTACTTCGACATGTTCTAAGCATGACGCACACCCCCAGGCTTGCCCACTCCGTGTGGCCTCCCATCCCCTTGCAGGGGGCAACACCGGCGGCCCGGCAAAGCAGGTTCCGCTGCGCCCCCCATTGAAGAAACCTCCATGCCCACGATCCACTACATCCTCAAGGACGGCACCACGCGCGAGGTCGACGCCAAGGTCGGCGCCAGCGTGATGGAGACCGCCATCCGCGGCAACGTGCGCGGCATCGATGCCGAGTGCGGCGGCTGCTGCTCCTGCGCCACCTGCCACGTCTACGTGGACGACGCCTTCATCGACCTGCTGCCGCCGCCCGACGACATGGAGAGCGCGCTGCTCGACGTCGTGGCGTCGGAGCGCCGGCCCGGTTCGCGGCTGAGCTGCCAGCTCAGCATCACCGCGGCCTTCGATGGCCTCACTGTGCGCGTGCCCGATACGCAGGTCTGACGCCTGGCTCGGGCATCATCGCGCGCTTCGCTTGCACCCGGTTACACGAAAGCAGCGCCCCGTCGGGCGCATCCACTCCACCTGAAAGGTCCTTTTCCATGACGATGACCAAGAGAACCCTCCTCTCGACCCTGCTTCTGGCCGGCCTCGGCCTCGCGGGCGCCACGGCGCATGCGGCCGACGAGCCGCTGCGCATCGGCCTCATCGCCACCTACTCGGGCCCGTATGCCGACTACGGCCGCCAGTTCGACGCCGGCATCGCGCTCTACCTGAAGGAGCACGGCGGCAAGGTGGGCGGCCGCACCGTCGAGATCATCAAGAAGGACACTGCCGGCCCCGCGCCCGACGCCGCCAAGCGCATCGCGCAGGAGCTCATCGTGCGCGACAAGGTGAACGTGCTCACCGGCCTGGACTTCAGCCCCAACGCCTACGCCGTGGGCGCCATCGCCACGCAGGCGAAGATCCCGACCATCGTGATGAACGCGGCCTCGTCGGCCATCACCACCAGCTCGCCCTACGTGGCGCGCCTGTCGTTCACCGTGCAGCAGGTCACCGACCCGATGGCGCGCTACATGCTCAAGGAAGGCATCAAGGACGCCTACACCGTGGTCGCCGACTACGCCTCGGGCGTCGACGCGGAAACCGCCTTCAAGAAGACCTTCACCGCCGGCGGCGGCAAGGTCTCGGGCGAGGTGCGCACGCCGATGAACAACCCCGACTTCTCGGCCTACGTGCAGCGCATCAAGGACGCCAAGCCCCAGGCCGTGTTCTTCTTCTTCCCCTCGGGCGTGATGCCGCCGGCCTTCCTGAAGGTCTGGAAGGAGCGCGGCATGGAGCAGGCCGGCATCAAGCTCTTCGCGACCGGCGAAGCCACCGACGACAGCTACCTCGACGCCACCGGCGACGTGGCGCTGGGCCTGGTCACCAGCCACCACTACTCCTTCGCGCACCCGTCGCCGAAGAACCAGAAGTTCGTGAAGGACTTCGCCGCCGACAACGGCACCAAGCTGCGCCCGAGCTACTTCGCCGTAACCGCCTACGACGCCATGGCCGCCATCGACCTCGCGCTGGCCAAGACCAAGGGCGACACCGCCGGCGACAAGTTCATGGACGCGCTCAAGGGACTGAGCTTCGAGAGCCCGCGCGGCCCGGTGGAGATCGACCCGGTCACGCGCGACATCGTGCAGACCGTCTACATCCGCAAGACCGAGCGCGTGAACGGCCAGCTGGTGAACGTGGAGTTCGACAAGTTCGAGCGCGTGAAGGACCCGGCGAAGGAAGGCGCGGCCGCCAAGTAGGCGCGCTGCAGACCGATCGTTCAGTCAATCAGCCAGCGAGTCAGCCAGCGGGAAATTCATGGGCATCGTGATCTTCGACGGAGTGGCCTACGGCATGCTCCTCTTCCTCATCGGCGTGGGCCTGTCCATCACGATGGGGCTCATGAATTTCGTCAACCTCGCGCACGGCAGCTTCGCGATGGTGGGCGGCTATGCCGCAAGCGTGCTGATGAGCCGGTTCGGCGTGGGCTTCGGCCTCTCGCTCGCCGCCGCCTTCGTGGCGGCGGCCGTGCTGGGCGCGGTGCTGGAGTTCGTGTTCTACCGGCGCCTGTACCGCGCGCATCCGCTGGATCAGGTGCTGCTGTCGATCGGCGTGGTGTTCGTGTCGATCGCGGCCTTCACCTACTTCTTCGGCCCGACGATGCAGCCCTTCGCGCTGCCGCCGGCGCTCGACGGGCAGGTGTCGCTGGCGGGCCTGGAAGTGGGCCGCTACCGGCTCTTCCTGATCGTCTGCGGCGTGCTCGTGCTGGCCGCGCTGCTGCTGGGCCTGGGCAAGACGCGCTACGGCGCGATGGTGCGCGCGGCGGTCGACAACCAGCGCGTGGCCGGCGGCACCGGCATCCACGTGCAGCGGCTCTTCTTCCTGACCTTCTCGCTGGGCTGCGGCCTCGCGGGCCTGGGCGGCGCGCTGAGCCTGGGGATGCTGGGGCTGGAGCCCTCGTTTCCGCTCAAGTACCTCGTCTACTTCCTGATGGTGGTCTGCGTCGGCGGCGCGGGCACCGTCACGGGGCCCTTCATCGCGGCGCTGCTGGTCGGCATCGTCGACGTGGCGGGCAAGTACTACCTGCCGGAGACCGGCGCATTCCTCATCTACGTCTTCATGATCGTCATGCTGCTGGTGCGGCCGAACGGCATCGTCGCGAAGAAGGGGCTCGCATGAAAGCCCTGAACCTTTCCCCCGCGCAGCTGCGCATCGCCGAAGCGGCCTTCTGGCTCGCGCTGGCGTCGAGTTTCTTCCTGCTGCCCGACAAGCTCACGCTGATGAGCCAGGTGCTGATCTTCGGCCTGTTCGCGGTGTCGCTCGACATGGCGCTGGGCTACGCGGGCATCCTCACCGTGGGCCATGCGGCCTTCTTCGGCGCCGGCGCCTATGCGGCCGGCCTGCTGGCCAGGTACGGCTGGAGCGAGCCCTTCAGCGGACTCGTGTTCGCGCTCGCTGTGTGCGGCGCGCTGGGCTATGCGCTGAGCTACCTGGTGGTGCGCGGCGCCGATCTCACGCGGCTGATGATCACCATCGGCGTGTGCGTGCTGCTCTACGAACTGGCCAACCGGCTCTCGGGCATCACCGGCGGCACCGACGGGCTGCAGGGCGTGGTCATCGCGCCGGTGCTCGGCTTCTTCGAATTCGACCTCTACGGCAAGACGGCGTTCGGCTACGCCTTCGGCGTGGTGCTCGCGATGTTCCTGCTGGTGCGGCTGGTGCTGCGCTCGCCCTTCGGGCTGGCGCTGCGCGGCATCCACGACAGCCGCAAGCGCATGACGGCCATCGGCTCGCCGGTGGAGGCGCGGCTGCGCATGGCCTACGCCTTCTCGGCGGCGGTGGCGGGCGTGGCGGGCGCGCTGCTGGCGCAGACCACGCAGTTCGTCGGCATCGAATCGATTGGCTTCAACCGCTCGGCCGAAGTGCTCATCATCCTGGTGCTCGGCGGCACGGGGCGGCTCTATGGCGGGATGATCGGCGCCATCGTCTACATGCTGGTGCACGACTGGTTCGCCGACATGAACCCGCAGTACTGGATGTTCTGGCTCGGCATCTTCCTGATCGCCGCCGTCATGCTGGGACGCGGCGGCATCATGGGCGCGCTCTCACGCCTCGTTCGCACGGGTAAGGCGCGATGACGAACACCACGCACACCCTGCGCACGCAGGACCTCGGCGTGCGCTTCGGCGCCTTCCAGGCCGTGGCCGAGGTGAACCTCTCGCTCGAACCCGGCGCGCGGCAGGCGCTGATCGGCCCCAACGGCGCCGGCAAAACCACGCTCATCAACCTGCTGACCGGCGTGCTCAGGCCCACCAGCGGCAGCATCCACATGGGCGCGGCGGACATCACGCGACTCTCCGGCGACAAACGTGCGCGAATGGGTCTGGCGCGCACCTTCCAGATCAACACGCTCTTTCCCAGCCTCACGCCGCTGTTGTCGGTGGTGCTGGCGATCAGCGAGCGCGAAGGGCTGGGCGCCACCTGGTGGCGGCCGCTGAAGGGCTGCACCGCGGTGTTCGACGAAGCCCATGCGCTGCTTCGCACGCTGAAGCTCGACGGTCTCGCCGACGTGCCCGTGGCCGAGCTGGCCTACGGCAAGCAGCGGCTGCTCGAGATCGCGCTCGCGCTGGCGGCGAAGCCCCGCATCCTGCTGCTCGACGAGCCGGCCGCCGGCGTGCCGGAGGACGACAGCGGCGAGCTGTTCGAGGCCATCGCGGCGCTGCCCGCGGACATCAGCGTTCTCTTCATAGAGCACGACATGAAGCTGGTCTTCCGCTTCGCTCGCCGCATCTCGGTGCTGGTGGGCGGACGCATCCTCACCGAGGGCACGCCTTCGGAAATCGGCGCCGACCCGCGCGTGCGCGAGGTCTACCTGGGCAGCTCGCACCTCCACCACCACCCACACCCACATGCCTGAAGCACTCGCCTTCGACAACGTCACCGCCGGCTATGGCAACGCCGTGGTGCTCGACCGGCTCGACTTCTCCCTGCAGAAGGGCGAGAGCCTCGCCATCCTCGGGCGCAACGGCGTGGGCAAGACCACGCTGCTCGAGACGCTGATGGGCAACACCCGCGTGATGCAGGGCGCGATCCGCTGGCAGGGCACGGACATCGTGCGCTGGCCCTCGCACCAGCGCGTGCGCGCGGGGCTGGGCTGGGTGCCGCAGGAACGCGAGGTGTTCCCCTCGCTCACCGTCGAGGAGAACCTCACCGTGATCTCGCGCCTGGGCGGCTGGAACCTCAAGCGCGTCTACGACTTCTTCCCGCGCCTGCGCGAGCGGCGCAGCAACTACGGCAACCAGCTCTCGGGCGGCGAGCAGCAGATGCTCGCCATCGGCCGCGCCCTCATGACCAACCCGAAGCTGCTGCTGCTCGACGAGCCCATGGAAGGCCTCGCGCCGATCATCGTGGAGGAACTGGCGGCGGCGATCCGCCGGCTGTGCGAATCGGAGGGGCTCGCGTCGATCGTGGTGGAGCAGCACCCGGTGCTGGCGCTGGAGATGACGCACAAGGCCATCGTGCTGGAGCGCGGCACGGTGGTGCATGCGGGGCCCAGCGCGGAACTGGCGGCCGACCAGGAGCTGCTGGAGGGCTTGCTGGGCGTCGGGGTTTGATTGCAGGCCCCCGCGGAACCGGCTTTGCCGGGCCGCAGGCGTCGCCCCCGGTAAGGAGGCTGGCGAAGCTATACGAAGCGCGCGAAGCCTGGGGCAGTACTTGGCCTAGCTCAGCATCTGTCCGCGGCTGCCGATGACGGCCACGTCCACGAACTGGCCGCCTTCGCGGTTGGTGCGTCCGTAGTTGATCTTCACGCCGCCGAGGTCGAAGTTCTCGATGCTGGCGAGGCCCGACATCACCGAGGCGCGCGTGAGCGTGCCACCCGCGCGGCGCATGCCTTCGGCGAGCACGGCCGCGTTCAGGTAGCCCTCCAGGCTGGTGAGCGAGAAATCCTTGACGCCGTTGGCCACCATGTCGGCCTGGTAGCGGCGCACGACCTCGAATCTGGTCGCGTACGGCGAGGGCACGACGATCACGAAGCCCAGGCCCTTGGCCAGGTCGCCCATGGCCGACAGCGCGCTGGCCGTGATGGACAGGCCGTAGGCCGAGCTGCTGTTGCCCGCCTCGCGCAGCGCCTTCAGGAACACCGGCGCCGTGCCGGCCAGCCCGACAACCACCACCTGCGGCTTGGCCTTGGCGATGGCTGCTGCGGCGGGGCCCACTTCCATGCTGGTGGTGTTGGGCGTGGTCGCGATGACCGCGGGCTCCAGCTTGGCCTTGGCCAGCGCGCTCTTGAAGGCCGCCAGCACCGACTGACCCAGCGGGTCTTCCGAATGCACGAGGCCGATGCGGCTCTGGCCCAGCACGGCGGCGGTGCTCACGAGCTTCTCGACCTCCTGGTCGTAGTTGGCGCGCACCCAGAAGGTGTTGGGCGCATTCTTCTTGCGCAGCGAGATCGTGCCGGTGATGGGCCCCACCACGGCCATGCCGGGCACCGCATCCATCACCTCGGCCGTCTGGCGCGTGCCCAGGGGGTGCACCAGCGCGAGCACCGAACTGTCCTTCTCGAAGGCCAGGGCGTTGGCCTTGGCCACGTCGGGCTTGAAGGTGTCGTCGGCCATCACGAGCTCGACCTTGGTGCCGTTGATGCCGCCGGCCTTGTTCAGCGCGTTGAAGAAGGCGCTGGAGCCCTGGTAGAGGCCCTGGCCGTTGGCCTTCTCGACGCTGCTGTTGTCGAAGGTCGTTCCCACGCGCACCGGCCGGTTCTGCGCGAGCGCCGGAAAGCCGAGGCCGGCGGCGGCAGTGGCGGCGGCCAGGCCGGTCAGCGCACGCCGACGGCTGGTGGAAAGCGGCGCAATCGACTCGCGCGGCATGGGAACGGTCATGGTCGAAGTCTCCGGAAGTGAATGCGTCTGTGACAAAAGTTCACACTCTTTCGAGGAATGTAACGCACCTTCCCGCCCGGAAGATGACCTTGGCGGCTACTTCTTGGCCGGCTTCGGCATGGCCGCCACATAAGGGGCATCGGTCAGCGTGCCGAGGAAGGCGCTGATCTCGTCGATCTCCTCCTCGGTCAGCGCGGGTGTTGTGCCGGGGCGACGGTTCATCGGGGTGGAGTTGACGTTGATGTTGCCCCGGTAGGCGGCGGGCACGTCGTCGAAGGTCGGCTTGCCGTGGTACCACTTGGCGGGATCGGTGGAACGCGTGGCGTAGAACGCGACCGCCTCGCGCAGGGTGGTGAACACGCCGTTGTGCATGAAGCTCTGGCGCACCGCCACGTTGCGCAGTCCCGGCGTGCGGAAGTAGCCGCACCACTGGTTCGGCTCCGGCCAGCGCAGCCGGGCCGCCGTGCGGCACAGGCCGTTGTCGAAGCGGCGCGCATCGCGGTTGGCCGGCAGCGCGAGGTTGCGCGGCACGGCGATGGCGTCGTAGCCGAAGTCGGTGAAGAGCGAGCGCTCCGGCCGGCTCGCCGTGTCCGACAGCGTGTGGCACGACATGCAGTTGCCCTTGTCGGGGTTCTTGAACAGCGCGAGGCCGCGCATCTCCTGCGGGCTCAGCGGCGCTCGCTTGCGCAGGTAGTCGTCGAAGCGGGAGCTGAAGGGCGCCATCTCGTCGCTCTGCAGGTATGCCTGCAGCGCCTGGCCGATGCCCTTCACCGCCTGTTCGGGGTCGCGCAGCACGCGCGGCCCGAAGGCCAGCGACATCGCGGGAGCCAGGTCGGTGCCGCGCAGCTTGCGCAGCAGGCTCTGCGGCGAGGCGTTGTTCATCTCGTCGGGGTCGAACAGCGGGCCGCGCGCCTGCTCGGCGAGCGTGTCGGCACGGCCGTCGGCGAAGAGGCCGCCGAAGGGCGAGGCGAAGGGCGCGTCGTCGTCCTGGTAGAAGTGCCGCCGCGGCACGTAGCGCACGTACAGCAGCGACGGCGCCGTGCGCGCGCTGAAACGGCCCGGCCGGCTGCCCTGCGGCGTGCGCGGGCCCGACAGCGAGGCCGCGTTGAGCGTCGAGGTGAAGGCGCGCAGCGGATCGTGGCAGCTCGCGCACGAGGTGCCCTGCGGCTGCGAGAGGCGCGTGTCGAAGAAGATGCGCCTGCCCAGCGCGGCGAGCGCCGGGTCGGGCCTGAACGTGGCCTCGGTGGGATCGATGCGCGCGGAGACCTTGGGCGTGGCGCCGATGCGTTCGACGACCACGCTCGGCGGGCCGCCCGGGTTGATCTCCACGGTAGTGGTCGCGGCAAGGGCGACGGCGGCAGCGCCCGCCCAGGCTACGCAGGCAGCCGCCATCGCCGGCCCGGCGCGCATCGTCACGGCGTCAGGAAGCCGGTCTTGTCGCAGGCCAGCGTGCGGCCGGTCTGCTGGCAGGTGGCGAGCAGCTTGCCCGCCACCGTGTAGGCCTTGAAAGTCCAGCCCACGGCGGGCGACGCCTTGCGCTCCATCAGCATGAAGCCGAAGCTGCTGTGGTGCGTGATGCGGTCGACCGTCACGTCGGGCGCGGGCGCCGTGCCGGCGGGCAGCGGATCGGGCAGCGCCACGTCGAGGTTGTCCCCGCCGTTGCCGGACACCACCGTAGCGGGATGGTCGGTGGCGAAGTTCAGCGCCTGGAAGTCGTGCACGTGGCCGTGCAGCGCGATGTGCACGCCGCTCGGGTAGTAGGCCTTGGGGTTGAGGTTGCCCATCACAGACTGCAGCGCGAGGTTGCCCGAGGCCGGGGTCTGGCCCGCGACCGGCGCGAAGGCCAGGATGGGATGGTGGTTGGTGAACATCGTGGTCGTGATGCCGGGCTTGGCGGCCAGCGTCGCGACGGTCTGGAACTGCTTCTGGTAGGCGATGAACTGCGGATCGTTGGTCGCCAGCGCCGCCTTGCCGGCCTTGGCCGAGTCGAACACGATGACCTGCGACCCCGTGCCCAGCTGCACCGCGTAGGGCTCGGAGTAGTTGCCGGTGCTGTCGTTGGCCGGGTCGTTGCACGAGCGCTTGTCGGCATACGGGCGCGGATCGAGGAAGCGCATCCAGCCCTGGCCGCCGCGTGCGCATTCCTCGTGGTTGCCGCGCACCACGATCCACGGTGCCTTGGCCAACAGCGGTGCAGCCGGCTTGAAGAAGTCGGCCTGCCAGGTGTCCCAGCCGTAGCCCCAGGGGCTGTCCTTGCAGCCGGCGATGTCGTCGGGGCAGACGTTCTCGCGGTAGTGGTAGTCGCCGATGTGCAGCACCAGGTCGGGGTTGAATCCGGCGCCGGTGGCTGCGATCGGCGCGAAGGGCCATACCGTGCTGTCGTTGCAGGGCTGGTAGGCCTTGTCGGCCTTCTTCAGGCGGCAGCCGGTGTCGGCGAGCACCAGCACGCGCTGCGGCTCGGCCTTGGGCAGTGGCAGGGTGCGGGTGCCGATGGCGGCCTGCTTCGCGTCGGCCGGCAGCGTGGTCTCGCAGGCCGACACGGGAAAGGCGGAGGGCTTGGAATCGGCCGGGTCGCTGGCGGTGGTGCGCAGCGCCATCGTGCCGGCGGCCACGCGCAGGGTCATGCGCGTCGTCTTGCCGTCCACCGTGATCTGCGGGCACACGGCATTGGCGTCGGCCGTGGTGGCCGAGGCCGGCGCGGTGTAGCTGGTGATGGCGCGCGCGATGGCGGCGTTGTTGTCGCCGATCTCCACCCACGTGGCCTGCAGGTTGGCGTCGGCCGAAGCGGCGTCGGACTGCGGGGCGGGCGCGGGAGCCGGCGCAGGCGCCGGAGCGGGTGCTGGGGCCGCCGGCGGCCCCAGGACGATCGACTGGCCGTTGTCGCCGCCGTTGCAGCCCTGCAGCAGGATGGCGGTGCAGGCCAGGCCGGCAAGCCAGCGCAGGTCGGGCATGGCGCGCGGCGCGGGGGCCGCGGTGGGGGTGGTGCGCATCGGGGAATCCCTCTGGTTGTTGTGTCGTGGGACGCCGCAATCTAGAGGGCCAGTGTGCAATCCGTATTACACGGCCACGGTGCGCCAGGGTGGCGCGGAGAGCGCAGGAGGCAAAAGAACGGCTACAGCAGCTCTTCGCCCACGATGGGCAGAAGCAGCCAGTTCTTGAAGCGCAGCCAGAGGAACTCGCCCGGTTCGTCCTCGTGGACGATGTCGCCGCCGGCGTCGTCGTACTCCAGCCACTGGACGCGCCGGCCGTCGGGGCCCAGGCGCAGGCGGTAGCCGAGGTTCACGCGCTCGCCGCTCATGAGCCGGTCGTAGTCCTTCACCAGTTCGGGGCTGTCGATGACCAGCCCGATCTCGGTGTTGACCGCGGCCGAGCGGTGGTCGAGGTTCATCGAGCCGATGAAGAAGCGCTCGTCGTCGACGATCGCCAGCTTGGCGTGCAGCCGGCTGATCGACTTGCCGAAGTCGCCGAAGCGCCCCGAGCGCCCGGTGAGCGTGGGCGCGATCTCGTAGATGGTGACGCCGATCTTCAGCATGTCGGCGCGGTAGCGCTCGTAGCCCGCATAGGCCAGCGGCTCGTCGGTGGCGCCCAGCGAGTTCGTCACCACCGTGATGCGGCCGCCGCGGTCGATGGCCTTCTTCATCATCGCCATGCCGCGCGCGCCCGGAATGAAGTACGGCGAGCCGATCTTCACCTCGCGCTCGGCCGAATTGATGACGCTGAGCGCGCCCTCCGTCACGCTGCCGGCGTAGGCGGCGTCGGCCTTGCGCGTGATCTTCTCGGGGTCGTCCACGAACAGCGTCGACGGCGCCCAGTAGCGCTCCACGTTGCCGGCGATGAGCTGCTGCCCCACGGGCGACTTGTCGAGCACGTCGCGCTGGTGCATGGCCACGTCGGGCACCGCGGTGCGCGCGATCTCGTCGAAGCGCTTCTGCGCCTGCTCCACGGGCATGCGCAGCGGCGCGATCTGTTCGATGGGGCGCACGTGCTCGCTGTTCCAGTAGCGGTCGAAGCCCTCGGACATCTGGCGCACCACCGGGCCGCTGGAGAGCACGTCCATGTCGATGAAGTTCGCCGCCGTGCTGCGCATGAAGTATTCGTTGGCGATGTTGCGCCCGCCCGAGACTGCGAAGCTGTTGTCGGCCACCAGCAGCTTGTTGTGCATGCGGTGGTTGATGCGGCCGAAGTCGCTCAGCGAGAACAGCAGCCGCGTCGCCAGCGAATCGGCGCGCGAGGGCAGCGGGTTGAACAGCCGCACCTCGATGTTCGGGAAGGCCGACAGCGTGCTGAACACCTCGTCCTCGCCGCCGGTGTAGAGGTCGTCCACCAGCAGCCGCACGCGCACGCCGCGCGCTGCGGCCTCGCGCAGCTCCTTGAGGAACAGCAGGCCGACGTCGTCCTTCTGGATCAGGTAGTACTGCACGTCGAGCGACTTCTCTGCGTGCCGCGCGAGCGAGATGCGCGCGTCGAACGCGAAGGCTGCCTCCGGCAGCAGCCTGAAGCCCGAGAGCGAGGTCGACCCGCCGGGCGTCCCCTTGGCGGCGAGCTGTCCGAGCTCGGTCTGCGCCACGTCGGTGAAGGCCGTGACCACCGGGCGCGGCTGCGGCGGCGGCAGGCTCGCGCAGCCCGCCAGCCAGAGGGCGGCGGCGCCCAGGGCGAAGGCGGCGAATCGGCGGACGGTGGAGGCGCGCATGGGCCGAACTGTAGCTCGCGGCGGCCCCCGATGGCGGGCCTATCATCGAAGCGAAACAAAAGGAAAAGAAGCGTGCTCAACGGCTTGTGGCTGGGTTTCTTCGGGGTGGCGACACTGGCGGCGCTGGGCCGGTGGCTCGTGGGCGGCGACCCGACGGTGTTCGCGGCGCTGGTCGAGGCGCTGTTCGCGATGGCGCGCCTGGCGGTCGAGGTGATGGTGCTGCTGTTCGGCACGCTGACGCTGTGGCTGGGCTTCCTGCGCATCGCCGAGGCGGCAGGGCTGGTCGGCTGGCTCGCGCGGCTGCTGGGGCCGCTGTTCCGGAGGCTCATGCCGGGCGTGCCGGCGGGGCACCCGGCGCTGGGGCTCATCACCATGAACTTCGCGGCCAACGCGCTCGGGCTGGACAACGCGGCCACGCCCATCGGCCTGAAGGCGATGCGCGAGCTGCAGCGGCTGAACCCCGACCCTGTGACGGCCACCAACGCGCAGATCCTCTTTCTCGTGCTCAATGCCTCGTCGCTGACGCTGCTGCCGGTCACCATCTTCATGTACCGGGCCCAGCAGGGCGCGGGCGACCCGACGCTGGTGTTTCTGCCGATCCTGCTGGCCACCAGCGCCTCCACGCTGGTCGGGCTGCTGTCGGTGGCGGTGGCGCAGCGGCTGCGGCTGTGGGACCCGGTGGTGCTGGCCTACCTGTTGCCGGGCGCGCTGCTGCTGGGCGGCTTCATGGCCCTGCTGGGCACGCTCTCGGCGGCGGCCATCGCCTCGCTGTCGTCGCTGCTGGGCAACCTCACGCTGTTCGGCGTGATCGTCGTGTTCCTGCTGGCGGGCGCCATCCGGCGCATCAAGGTATACGAATGCTTCATCGAGGGCGCGAAGGAAGGCTTCGACATCGCGAAGAACCTGCTGCCCTACCTGGTGGCGATGCTGTGCGCCATCGGCGTGCTGCGCGCCTCGGGCGCGCTCGACTTCGCGCTCGGCGGCCTGCGCTGGCTGGTGACGGCGGCGGGGCTCGACGCACGCTTCGTCGACGCCATGCCCACCGCGCTGGTCAAGCCCTTCTCGGGCAGCGCGGCGCGCGCGATGCTGATCGAGACCATGAAGAGCCACGGCGTCGACAGCTTCCCTGCCCTGGTGGCCGCCACCATCCAGGGCAGCACCGAGACCACCTTCTACGTGCTGGCGGTGTACTTCGGTGCGGTCGGCATCCAGCGCACGCGGCACGCGGTGTCGTGCGCGCTGATGGCCGAGCTGGCGGGCGTGGTGGCTGCCGTCGCGGTCTGCTACTGGTTCTTCGGCTGAGCCTTCGGCTCGACGATCGGGAACATCGGCTCGAAGGTATCGAGCATCGACATCAGCTCCGCCAGCTTCGCGCGGTCGCCGTCGATCTTCACCTTGCCCGCGAGCACCGCCGCCGGGAAGCTCGTTTCCTTCAGCGTGATCGCGTCGAGCGTGGCGCGGTTCAGCGTCACCGTGGCGTCGGCGTCGGGCTGGCGGCCGGCGATGTGCGTGAGCGCGGAGTTCTCCAGCGTCAGCACGAACTGCTCGTTGGAATCGGTGAAGTTCCAGTTGATGGCCATCTTCTTTCCCTCGGCCTTGGCGGCGTTCAGCCGCACGCCCAGGAAGTCGAAGAACAGGGCGTTGCTCACGGCCTTGAGCGAATCGGCATTGGCGCTGTTGCCGCCCGCGATCTTCGGCACGCCGTTGCGCAGCTCCATCGCGCCCACCAGGTAGGCGCTGCGCCAGGTACCGGCTTCCGACTGGTAGCCCATCTGCTCGAGCGCATCGGCGCCCAGCTCGCGGGCCGCGCGGTTGGTCGGGTCGGCGTACACGACCTGGCTCATCGCGCTGGCCACCCAGCGGAACTCGCCCTTGCCGAAGTCTTCACGGGCGCGCGCCAGCACCGCATCGGCGCCGCCCATGTACTCGACGGTCTTCTTCGCATAGGCCACCGGCGGCAGCGGGTTCAGGTTGGCGGGGTTGGCGTCGTACCAGCCCAGGTACTTCTGGTAGACGGCCCTGGCGTTGTGCCGCAGCGTGCCGTAGTAGCCGCGCGCGGACCACTCCTGCTCCAGGCTCGCTGGCATGCGCAGCGTCTCGGCGATGTCGGCAGCGGTGTAGCCCTGGTTGAGCAGGCGCAGCGACTGGTCGTTGATGAACTTGTACATGTCGCGCTGCTTCTTCAGCAGGTCGACGATCCGGTCCTGCCCGAAGGTCGGCCAGTGGTGCTGGGCGATCAGCACTTCGGCCTTGCCGCCGAAGGCCACGCGGGCCTCGTCGATGTACTTCGACCACAGGTTGCCGTCGCGCACCTCCGCGCCGCGGATGGTGTAGAGGTTGTGCATGTTGTGCGTCACGTCCTCCGCCATGTTGAGCACGCGGAACTGCGGCAGGTACATGAGCATTTCCGACGGCGCCTCGGAGCCCGGCACCAGCCTGAAGACGAACTGCACGCCGTCGATGGTGCGCTCCTCCGTCGGCTTGTCGATGGTGGAGGTGGGCGCGATCAGCGACATGGTGCCGCGCGCCAGCGCCTTGCCCAGGCCGGTGTCGACCTGCCCGCGCGGACCCGGCGGCAGCAGTGTGCCGAACTGGTACTGCGAGCGCCGGCTCATCGCGTTGCCCGCGAGGATGTTCTCGGCCACGGCCGTTTCCATGAAGCCCGAGGGCGCGAGCACCTGCACCTTGCCTGCCTTCACGTCGGCCTCGTCGACGACGCCCTTCACGCCGCCGAAGTGGTCGGCGTGGCCGTGCGTGTAGATCACCGTGCCCACGGGCTTGCGCGGGCGGTGCTGGTAGTAGAGCTCGAGCGCGGCGCGCGCGGTCTCGGCGGCCAGCAGCGGATCGATGACGATCAGCGAGCTGTCGCCTTCCACGATGGTCATGTTGGCGATGTCGAAGCCGCGCACCTGGTAGACGCGCTCGGTCACCTTGAACAGGCCGTGGATCGCGTTGAGCTGCGCCTGCCGCCACAGGCTGGGGTTGACGGTGTCGGCCGGCGCGTCCGCCTTGAGGAAGTCGTAGGGCTTCATGCTCCAGACGGGGCGCACGCCGGCGCCCGGCACCAGCGCGTCGGGCACGGTGCCGACGAAGCCGTGCATCGCGTCCTCGAAGTCCTGCCGGTTGGCGAACGGCAGCGTCTTCGCCATCTCGGCATTGGCCTTGAGCGTGGAGGGCTCGGGCGCCTTGGGCGCGGCCTGCGCGAAGGTGGCGGACGGTGCGGCCAGCGCGCATGCAAGGGCAATGAGCGCGGCGGAGAAGGACGAAGGAGAAGCTGGCAAGGAAGAAGTCATCCGGCGATTCTGCGAAGCGACCGAATCACTGGCAAATGCAAAATATGCGCGTTCTTTTTAACTCAAACGCAAAATGCAGCTACGCCAGCTCCAGCATCTCGTCGCCCTCGCCGACCAGGGCAGCTTCGGCCGCGCGGCCCAGGCGGTGCATCTTTCGCAGCCCGCCCTCTCGCGCAGCATCGAGAACCTGGAAGAGAACCTGCAGGCCCGCCTGGTCGACCGCGCCTACGGCAGCGTGCGCTTCACCCAGGCCGGCGAGCTGGTGCTGGCACGCGCGCGCGAGCTGCTGGCCGACGCGCAGCAGATCGCGCGCGACGTGCTGCAGCTCGAAGGGTTGGCCATCGGCAGCCTCGCGGTCGGCTTCGGCCCCTTTGCCGCCGGCACGCTGGGCCGCGCCGCGCTGTCGCTCATGACGCAGCGCCATCCACAGCTGCAGATGCGCATGGAGGTGGCCGACACCGCCACGCTGTGCGAGCGCCTGCACCGCCGCGAACTCGACCTGTTCGTGGCCGACACACGCGACCTGACGAAGCAGCAGCCCGGCCTGAAGCTCGCGCGGCTGCCCAACCTGCCGGTGTCCTTCTTCGTGCGGCCGAAGCACCCGCTGCTCAAGCTCAGGCCGCAGCCCGTGCGCCTCGAAAAGCTCATGGACCATCCCGTCGCCGGCCCGCGCCTGCCGGCCGAGGTGGCGCTGCAGTTCGACCGGCTCGCCCCGCGCGGCGACCGCGGCGTTTTCAACGTGACCTGCGACGACACCGGCACGCTGCGGCACCTGGCACTCACCGCCGGCGCGGTGATTCTCGCGCCGGTCGCGCCTGTCCACAGCCATCCGGGCCACGACACCGACACGCTGGTTCCCCTGCCGGTGGCGGGCCTGGAGCGCATGCAGACGCACTACAGCCTCGTCACGTTGGCGGCACGCACGCCCTCCCCGGCCGCAGCCGCCTATACCCGGCTGGTGACCGAGTTGATGAGCCCCGGCGGGCAGGCCGGCGGGCGCTGAGCCAAAATGGGCCTCCCGCATCCGGCCTTTGTTTCTTTTTCCGTGACCACTCCCCGCCGGGCCCAGCCGCCCTCCTTTTCGTCCGACGAGTTCCGTGAAGCCCTCGGCATGTTCGCCACCGGCGTCACCGTCGTGACCGCGCGCGCGGCGAACGGCACGCTGGTCGGCCTCACTGCCAACTCCTTCAATTCGGTCTCGCTGACCCCGCCGCTGGTGCTGTGGAGCCTGTCTCGCGCGGCCGGCTCGATGCCCGCGCTGAGCGCCGGCTCGCACTACACGGTGAACATCCTCGCGGCCAACCAGAAGGCGCTGGCCGAGCGCTTCGCCGCGAAGAACATCGACCGCTGGGCCGACGTGGCCTACACCGAAGGCCTGGGCGGCGCGCCGGTGCTCGTGGGCGCTGCAGCCAGCTTCGAGTGCTTCAACCGCAGCCGCTACGACGAAGGCGACCACGTGATCTTCGTGGGCGAGGTGGAGCGCTGCTCGCACGATGCAGGCGCCTCGCCGCTGCTCTTCCACGGCGGGCGCTTCTACACGGAGCATCCCTTGTGACGCTTCGCCCTGCGCTCCTGCTTGTCCTGCTGCTCGCCGCGCAGGCCGGTACGGCGCAGGAAGCGAACGGACCTGTCAAGCAGAACTGGTTCGACGACCCGTTCTTCCAGATCTCCTCGGGCCTGCCGGCCTGCGCCGTGCCCGAGGGCCCGTTCTATACGACCGAGGAGCGCCGCCTGCAGACCCACTCGCGGCTGGAGCGCGGCACCACCTGCTGGCTGGCCGGCAAGTGCGCCGACAGCAACGCCTACCGCTACGACAAGCCGCTCGCGCCCAAGGTGCGCGCCGCGCTGCTGGCCGTACCGGGGGTGAGGAAGGGCAGCGTCTGGGTGGTCATCCAGCGCCGCTGGGTGTACCTGCAGGGCTGCGTGCCGGACGCGGCGCTCGCCAGGAAGCTGGAACGCGCCGCGCGCGCGGTGCCCGACGTGGAGACGGTGGTGCCCGACCTGATGACGGGCACGCGGGGCAAGCCGCCCTATCCGGTGGCATCCGCCAGATAGAGACAGAGAAAGGCGGCGAGGCTGGCTAGCTCCCCAGCGCCGATTCGTGCCAGTGCCGCAGCAGCAGCCGGCCGATCGCGCTCACCACCAGGAAGAAGAGAAAGCCCAGCAGCGTCGCCGCGATCACCTCGGCGAACAGCAGCGCGGTGTACATGCGCCCCTGCGCGAACACGATCTGCACGCCGAGCCCGCCTTCGGCATTGCCCGAGCCGATGATGAATTCGCCCACGATGGCGCCGATCACCGACAGCCCCGCCGAGATGCGCAGCCCCGCGAAGATGTGCGGCAGCGCGCCCGGCAGCCGCAGCTTCCAGAACGACACCAGCCCGCCCGCGCGGTGCAGCGCGAACAGCTCCGCGAGATTGCGCGAGGTGGAGCGCAGGCCCAGCATCGTGTTGTTGATGATCGGGAAGAGCGACATGATGAAGCTCACGATCACCACCGACAGCTCGTTGTAGCCGAACCAGAGCACGATGAGCGGCGCGATCGCCACCACCGGCACGGTCTGCAGCAGCACCGCGTACGGATACAGGCTGCGCTCCAGCAGCCGCGACTGCGCCAGCACCGCAGCGCCCGCGATGCCGACGACGATGGCCAGCGCGTAGCCCAGCAGCGCCTCCTTCAGCGTGGAGAGCGTCGCACCTGCGAGCGTTGCGGCGTTCTCCACGGTGGCGGCCGCGACCTCCTGCGGCGATGGCAGCAGGTAGCCCTTGCCCTGGTAGACGGTGGCGCTCAGCAGCCACCAGAAGCCGATGGCGAGCAGCGCGACCACCAGCACGGGGGCGGCGTTGCGTGCGAAGGCCAGGGCAGGCGAGGAAGAAGATGAGGAAGAACGCGTCATCGTCGTTTCCTCAGGCGACCGCCTGCGCATGATGCTGCGCGCGCAGCACCGCCGTCACCTGTCCGGTGAGCGCCGCGAAGTCCGCGCTGGCGCGCAGCTCGGGCGCACGCGGGAATGCGAAGGGCACGTCGATCACGTCGAGGATGCGTCCCGGCCGCGGCGACATCACCACCACCCGGTTCGAGAGATACACCGCCTCGTGCACGTTGTGCGTCACCAGCACGCCGGTGAAGCCGGCCTGCCGCCAGAGTGACGAGAGCTCCTCCTGCAGCACGTCGCGCGTGAGTTCGTCGACGGCCGCCAGAGGCTCGTCGAGCAGCAGCAGCCCGGGGCGCAGCGCGAGTGCGCGTGCCAGCGACAGCCGCATGCGCATGCCGCCCGAGAGCTGGTGCGGATACGACTTCTCGAAGCCCGCGAGCCCCACCAGCTTCAGTGCCTCGGCCGCGCGCGGGCGGTAGCTTTGGGGCGGGTGGCCTTCGAGCTCCATCAGCAGCTGCGCGTTGCGCTCCACGTTGCGCCAAGGCAGCAGCGCGGCCTCCTGGAACACGAAGGCGGTCTCGATGCCGTCGGGCCGCGTGCAGCGCCCGGTACTCGGCGCGACCAGCCCCGCCATGATGCGCAGCAGGGTCGACTTGCCGCAGCCCGAGGGCCCGACGATGGAGACGAACTCTCCCGGGCGCAGCGCGAAGTCGACCGTGTCGAGCGCCAGCAGCCCGCCATCCTTGCGCGTGTCGAAGCGCTTCGACACGCCCTCCAGCCCGACGGCCGCGCCGCTCATGGGTTGCAGCCCGGCACCAGCGTGCGGTCGTAGCCCTGCTTCGCGTCGAAGCCAGCGGGCAGGAAGCCGACGCTGCGCAACTGGCCCGCGAGTTCGCTCCAGCGCGCATCCGTCATGCAGCCGATGCGGCCGAGGTCGTGCGAGATCAGCGTCTCGATCATTTCCTTGTTGGCCGCGTCGTAGACCTCGGGCGTCATCTGCTTGTTCATGCCGGTGATGAGGGGCTTGAGCCCCTGCGGGTTGCGCACGTAGTTGGCCCAGCCCTTCTGCACCGCGGCGATGGTGGCCTTCACCAGCGCGGGGTTCTTGCGGATCATGTCGTCGGTGGTGAAGAGCACGTCGTAGGGCCGGTAGCCCAGCGAGGCCAGCGTGATCTGCTGCACCTGCACGCCGGCCGCGGCCATGCGCGCGGGCAGGAAGAGCGAGTAGCCCTGCTGCACCATCTTCGGATCGTTGCGGAACAGGCCGAGGTCGCCGCTCACCGGGATCTCGCGCGTGCCCGCAAGCTTGTACTGCTTCTTCGTCCACTCCCAGTAGGCATTGCCGATGTTCACCGCGAAGGTGCGGCCCTGCAGGTCGGCGATGGACTTCACGGCCGGGTCGGCGTGGTAGACCAGCGTGTAGGGCACGTAGTCGAGGTGTGCGAACACCGCGCGCACCGGCGCGCCGCGCAGGCGGGCCAGCAGCACGTCGTCGGCGTTGCCGATGCCGAACTCGGCCTGGCCCGAGGCCACCTGCGGGATGGTCTGGATCTTCGGGCCGCCCTGCAGCACGCTGATCTCGATGCCGGCTTCGCGGCCGAGCTTGTCCTGCTGGGCCTGCCAGTAGCCGGCCTGGTCGGGCTGGGCGAACCAGTTGCTGAGGATGCGCACCGGCTTGGGCGCGTCGGCGGCCTGCGCCGCGAAGGGCAGCACCGCGGCCAGCGCGAGCAGGAGGCGGCGAAGCGAGAAGGAAGAAAACGTCGTCATGCGGAAACCTTGAGCCAGGGAAGTTGCGCCGCGGTGTAGCGGAAGGTCTGGAACACGCTGTTCTGGCGGCCGGGCACGTACTTGCGCGCGGCCTCGTCAGGGTATTCGGCGAACCAGGGGATCACGTACTCCCACACCACCTCGCCGGCCGGCGTGACCTCGAACAGGCGCCCCGTGGCCGACTCGGTGACGTGCGTGTTGCCGTTGGGCAGGCGCTGCGCGCTGCCCATGTAGGCGGTGTAGAAGGCGTTGACCAGCTCGTCCGCGTACTGCCACACGACCTCGTTGGAGGCCGGGTCGATTTCGAGAACGCGCGAGAACGCCACATGCTTGCCGGTGCGGAAGTTGCCGTTGTCGAAAGCAAGAATGTTGCCGTTGTCCAGCGCGACGGGCGCATGCTGGTGCGACAGCACCGACGGCGGGATGTGCAGCTTCACGCCGCCGGTGGCGCGGTCGATGCCGACGATGCCCGAGGTCGTGCGCAGGCTCATGAGCACCAGCCCCTCGGCCGTCACGTCGAGCCCGTTCACCAGCGGCCAGTGGGTGCGGCCGAAGCCGGGGTGGATGGGGAAGTCTTCCGGCGCAAGATGCTCCCAGGCCTTCCATTCCCACACGAGCCTGCCGTCGCGGTCGACTTCGCGGATCACGTCGCCGTACATGGTTTCGTCCGGGCCGTGGGCGGTGCCGCCGGGCACCCGCTCGGCGAAGCCGGCCGGCACGGGCGCGCAGCCGGCGTACAGCAGGTGGCCGTTGGCCAGCCAGCGGGCGTCGTGGTGATGGGTCGGGTCCTGGAAGCGCCAGACGATCTCGCCCTCGGGCGTGGCCTCGTAGAAATCGCCGCCGTGCCACAGCGACCAGGCCGGGTAGATCTCGGGCGAATCGGCGTGGTTGCCGTTGTAGCCGAGGTTGCCGTTGGGAAGGATCACGGCCGCGCGGCCCGGGCGCACCGGCATCTTCCACTGGTGGACGACACGGCCTTCGATGTCGACCAGGTAGACGTTGCCGTCGTCGGTCTGCGGCGCGATCAGGGTGTAGCCGCCGGCGCTCAGCGCCGGGTCGTGGGCGATCAGGCCGGTGCCGCGGCGGCGCTGGGTGATCTGGTCGACGGTGGTGGTGGTCACGGGAACGAACCTCGGAATATTGGATGACGGTGCGAATCTAGGCCGCATCGCCCGTCAGGAAAATCTGTTTGTTTCGTACGGCGCGTATAGAAAATCCATACACTCCGCCACCATGCGCGCCATCTCCCAGACCTTCCGCTGTTTCGACGAAGTGGCCCGCCGCGGCTCGGTGCGCAAGGCGGCAGAAGCGCTGCACCTCACGGCCGCCGCGGTCCACCAGCAGGTGCTCAACCTCGAGGAGCAGGTGGGCACGCCCCTTTTCGACCGGCTGCCGCGCGGCATGCAGCTGACCACGGCCGGCGAGATCATGGTGGCCGCCGTGCGGCGCGGGCAGCGCGACTTCGACAACGCGCTGGCGCAGGTGGAAGACCTGCGCTCGCTGCGGCGCGGCCACATCAACCTGGCGGTGCCGCATTCCTCGGCCGAGCAGCTGGTGCCCGAGGTCATCGAGACGGCCATGAAGAACTACCCCGGCGTGACCTACGGCGTGCGCTCGGGCAGCGGCGAGAACATCCTGAAGTGGGTGGCCAACGGCGAATCGGACATCGGCTTCTGCCTGCGCCGCAAGCCGCCGCCGGGCGTGGAGGAGATCCGCAGCTTTCCGCAGCACCTGGGGCTGGTCACGCCGCCGGGCCACCCGCTGGCGGCGCTGGGGAAGCTGCCGCGGCTGCGCGACTGCCTGGACCACCCGCTGATCCTCATGACGCCCGACACCGAGCTGCGCGCCATGGTCGACCAGATCGACCACCGCGAGCACCGCAAGGTGCGCCCGCTGGTGGAAACCAGCTCGGTCGCGATGGTGCGGCGCCTCGTGGCGGGAGGCACCGGCATCGGCTTCCTCATTCCCGAGAACGTGGCCGAGGACGTGGAGCGCGGCACGCTGGTGTGGACCGGCCTGGCCGACGCGGGCGCGCGCTCGTTCAGCTGCCTCTACCAGCGCTCGGGCCAGACGACCTCGGTGGCCATGGGCATGTTCCTGCAGTTCCTGGAGGCCGCGCTGCAGGCCATCGGCCAGCGCTTCGAGCGGCAGGCGCCGCTGCCCGCGCTGGATGCATTTGCCCAGTGAGCCCACGCGGGTTGCCCGGACACGATACGATCATCGGATGAATTCGGCGGCCAACCGCCGCCACCCCGTTTCGAGCGACCGCCCCGAATGATCCAGCGCAAGACCCATCTCGACGGCCTCGCCGTCGGCCTTCTCATCGCCTGCTGCGCCTTCTGGGGCCTGCAGCAGATCCTCATCAAGACCACCGTGACCGAGGTACCGCCGATGTGGCAGGCTTCCATCCGCATGGTCGGCGCGACGGCGCTCCTGTGGCTGTGGTGCGTGTGGCGGCGCGTGCCGCTCTTCGAGCGCGACGGCACGCTGTGGCCGGGGCTTCTGGCCGGGCTGCTGTTCTCTGGCGAATTCGCTGGCATCTACCTGGGGCTGCAGCACACCAGCGCCTCGCGGCTCACGGTGTTCCTCTACACGGCGCCCTTCTGGGTCTCGCTGCTGCTGCCGCGCTGGGTGCCGGCCGAGCGGCTGCGCGGCTTCCAGTGGCTGGGGCTCTTCATCGCCTTCTCGGGCGTGGTGCTGGCCTTCAGCGAGGGCTTCGCCCACATGAGTTCGTCGCAGCTCATCGGCGACGGCATGGCGCTGGCGGCCGGCATGCTCTGGGGCCTGACCACGCTCACGCTGCGCACCACGCGCCTGGCCACGGCCAGCGCGGAGAAGACGCTGTTCTATCAGGTCGCCGTCACGGCGGCGGCGTGCCCGGTGCTCTCGCTGGTGCTGGGCGAGCACTGGGGCTTCTCGTATTCCGCCTGGGCCTGGACCTCCATCGGGCTGCAGACGGTGGTGGGCGCCTTCGCGAGTTATCTCGCGTGGATGTGGCTGCTGCGGCACTACCCGGCCACGCAGATGTCGTCCTTCACCTTCCTCACGCCGCTGTTCGCGCTGGTGTTCGGCGTGGCGCTGCTGAAGGAGCCGCTCACGGCGCAGCTGATCGTGGCGCTGGTCGGCGTGGCGCTGGGCATCGTGCTGGTCAACCGGCGGCCTGCGGTACAACGCAGCGCATGAGCAGCAGCAACACCGCCACCTGGTTCCAGCCCGTCCTCGACGAGATCGTCGCCACCCTGCGCCCACAGCTCGGCCAGGGCGGCAAGGTCGCCAGCTACATTCCGGCGCTCGCGCGCGTCGATGCGCGGCAGTTCGGCATCGCGCTGCGCACCTGCGAGGGCGAGGAAGCCGGCGCGGGCGACTTCGAGACGCCCTTCTCCATCCAGAGCGTATCGAAGCTCTTCACGCTCACGCTCGCCATGCAGCGCATGGGCGACGCGCTGTGGGAGCGCATCGGCCGCGAGCCCTCGGGCAACCCGTTCAACTCGCTGGTGCAACTGGAGAACGAACAGGGCAAGCCGCGCAACCCATTCATCAATGCAGGCGCCATCGCGGTCGCCGACCGGCTGGTGAGCCAGGCCAGGGCCGCGGGCGGCAGCGCCAAGGCCGACATCCTCGCGCTCATGTCGAGCCTGTGCGGCGAACCCGTCGCCTTCGACGACGAGGTGGCGCAGTCGGAGGCCGATACCGGCTTTCGCAACATCGCGCTGGCCAACTTCATGAAGAGCTTCGGCAAGATCGACAACGACGTCGAGACCGTGCTGGACGCCTACTTCCACCAGTGCGCGCTGCGCATGAGCTGCCGCCAGCTCGCGCGCGCCGCCGCCTTCCTGTGCCGCGACGGGGCGCATCCCCTCGACGGAGAGCCCGAGGTCACGGGCGAGCGGCAGACGCGCCGCATCAATGCGCTGATGCTCACCTGCGGCACCTACGACGCGGCGGGCGACGTGGCCTTCTCCATCGGCCTGCCCTGCAAGAGCGGCGTGGGCGGCGGCATCGTCGCGGTGGTGCCCGACAGGCTCACGCTGTGCGTGTGGTCGCCCGCGCTCGACGCCACCGGCAATTCGCTGCTGGGAATGAAGGCGCTCGAACTCTTCGTGGCGCGCACGGGGCTCTCGGTCTTCTGAGCCGTTGCCCCAGGCGATCAGGCGGCCGCTGCCACCGGTGCTGCAGCCAGGCAGCCCATGCCGTCGAGCGCCGTTTCCACGGCTTCCTCCAGCGGCGTGTGCGGCTCGCGGCCGAGGAAGGCCACCAGCTTCGCGTTGTCCATCGCCACCGGTGTGCGCCACAGGTAGCGCATCTCGCGCATTTCCCGGAAGGTGACGACGAAGGGCGAAGCCAGCGTCAGCAGCCACCACGGGAAGGCCGACACGCCGACCCTGGCACCGGTACGACGCGTCACCACCTTGCGGATGGCATCGCTCATGCGCGTGCCGTCCGCGTCCCAGTGGCCGGCCATGTGGAAGCGGGCGAAGGGCTCCAGCCGGTCGCGCCGCGCGAGCAGCTCGACCATGGTGCGCGCCACGTCGGGCAGGTACGACCAGTGGTGGCCGACGCCGGCGCTGCCGGGATAGCTCACGGCCCGCACGGGCTGCCCCGCCTTCACCAGCCCCTGCGAGAACCAGTTGTTGCCCGCCTTCGGGCCGAAGAAGTCGCCGGCACGCACGATCAGCACGCGCGCGCCCTGGCGGCTGGCCTCTTCCAGGCGCCGCTCCATCTCGACGCGGATCGCGCCCTTGCGGGTGAGCGGGCGCTGCGGCGAGTCCTCGGCCAGCAGCGGGAAGGCGTCGGGACCGAAGTTGTAGACCGTGCCCGGCAGCACGATGGTCGCGCCTTCGGCCTTGGCGGCGGCGATGGTGTTGTCGAGCATCGGCAGCACCAGCTGCGACCAGTTGCGGTAGCCCGGCGGGTTGACCGCATGCACGATGACCGAACAGCCACGGGCGGCGCGGCCTACCGCCTGTTCGTCCATGGCATCGCCGGCCAGCCAGGTGATGCCTTCGCGCTTTCCTTCCTGCGCGTCGCGCTTCAGCGCGCGCACCTGCCAGCCTGCATCGCGCAGCTGGCGGGCCACTTCGCCGCCGATGCCGCCCGTTGCGCCGAGAACCAGGACCGTGTCGTTTGCCATGGAATGCTCCAGAAGTTGTTGCCGATGGAAGAATTCTGGAACCGCGCCGGCTCCATTGGAATTGCCGAACATGAGGTATCGGCCATACATTTATGTATGACTTCGAACATCGGCTGGGAGCTCTACCGCACTTTCCTGAGCGTGCTGCGCGAGGGCTCGCTCTCGGGCGCGGCACGCGCCCTCGGCATCACCCAGCCCACGGTCGGGCGCCACGTGGCGGCGCTCGAGGAGGCGCTGGGCACCGTGCTCTTCACGCGTTCGCAGACGGGGCTGCTGCCCACCGAGGTGGCGCTGGCGCTGCGCACGCATGCGGAGGCCATGGAAAGCACGGCCGCCTCGCTGGAGCGCGCCGCCAGCAGCCAGGGCGAAGGCGTGCGCGGCGTGGTGCGCGTGTCGGCGAGCGAGGTCGTCTGCGCGGAAGTGCTGCCGACCATCGTCGCGAGGCTGCGCGAGACGCACCCTGCGCTGAAGGTCGAGCTGGTGTCGACCAACCGCGTGCAGGACCTGCTGCGGCGCGAGGCCGACATCGCCGTGCGCATGGTGCGCCCCAGGCAGGAGCAGCTGGTGGCGCGCCGCATCGGCAACATCGAGCTGGGCTTCCACGCGCATCGCGACTATCTCGCGCGCCATGGCACGCCGCGCAAGCTCGAAGAGCTGGCCGCCCACTCGCTGATCGGGTACGACCAGCCCACGGCCTTCGTGCGCAACGCGGGCAAGTCGCTCAAGGGCTTCACGCGCGACACCTTCTCTGTGCGCACCGACAGCGACCTCACGCAACTGGCGCTGATACGCGCCGGTGCCGGCATCGGCATCTGCCAGGTGGCGCTGGCCAGCCGAGAACCCGGGCTGGTCCGCCTGATGCCGCGCGCCTTCTCGCTGCAGCTCGACACCTGGGTCACGATGCACGAGGACCTGCGCGGCAGCCCGCGCTGCCGCGTCGCCTTCGATGCGCTGGCCGAAGGCCTCGCGCGCCACATCGGAGGCCCCGCTGCCGAGGCGAAAATGCCCCGCGCCAGAACGACAGCAACCGAATGACCGAACCGACCACAGACTCCGACACCCTCCCCCTGCAGGAAGACCGCCTCTGGCGCGACGACCGCTGGACCGCCCGCATCATCAAGAACGAGGAAGACGACGGCTGGGCCGTAGAGATGACCCGCCACGGCGACCCCGAGCCCGCCCTCGTCGGCCCCTGGACCATGGGCCGCGACAAGAAGAATCCCAAGCCGCTCGACGGCCCCGCCTTCTCCACGCTGGTGAAGACCGCCGCGGAAGTGATCCGCCGCCACGAGCAGCAGTTGCACGCCACGCTCAACAAGAGCGTGACCGTCACCGCGCGCGACGACCGGCGCGTGCGCGTGGCGCTTGCCATCGTTCCCGACGAGGACAACCCCACGGCCACGCTCACGGCCTACGACGACGCCGACGACAGCGAGCTCGCCAGCGTGAGCGTGTCGCCCGCCTTCAGGCTCACCGCCACCAGCGCCGGCGCGTGGATCGAGTCCGGCTACGCGCGCCCGCGCTGAGCGCGAATAACACATGCGCCGCGTTTTCGCCAATTAGCGAAACAGCGTATGTTCGCGCCGGGGTGAATTGAGAAGAATCCGCCCCAACGAGCAATCGTTACCAGTCATACGACACCCGCTGCCAATGCTGCCAGCGAGGCGTCGGGCAATAAAGCCCGAATCGGTTTAACCACCGGTTCGGGCTTTTTTGCTTTCTCGGCCGCAAGAGTGCTTTTTCGAAACGGATGCGCTGCATCCGGTGGCGGAGCCTTGCCCGGAGAAAAGCGCACTGGAAACGCAGCGTTCGTTTGCAGGGCCGCGCCGCGGGAGGAGACACCCGATGCGCGGTTCCGAAGGTCGGATCTTCCTGATGACTCGCACAACCACAAAGGAATTTGACATGACGAAGCTTTTCAACCGCCGCCAGATCGTGAAGACCGGCGGCTCGATGATGGTGCTGGGTGCCGCCGGCAGCGCGGCCGGCCTCGCCTCGGCACAGGACGGCGGCCCCGTGAAGCTGGGGCTGCTGCATTCGCTCTCGGGCACCATCGCCATCGCGGAGGCTTCGCTGGTCGATGCCGAGAAGCTCGCCATCGAGGAGATCAACGCGGCCGGCGGCGTGATGGGCCGGAAGATCGAGGCCGTGGTGGAAGACGGCGCCAGCGAGAACCCGGTGTTCGCCGAGAAGGCCCGCAAGCTGCTGGAGCGCGACAAGGTCGCGGCCATCATCGGCTGCTACACCTCGGCCTCGCGCAAGGCGCTGCTGCCGGTGCTCAACCAGGCCAAGGGCCTGCTGTTCTACCCGACCTACTACGAAGGCCAGGAACAGGACAAGCGCGTGTTCTATCCATCGCAGGAGGCCACGCAGTCGGTGATCGCGGCGGTCGAGTGGATGGCGCGCGAGAAGGGCAAGAGCTTCTTCCTCGTGGGCTCCGACTACATCTACCCGCGCACCTGCAACAAGATCGCCAAGCCGGCCATCACCAAGGCCGGCGGCAAGGTGCTCGGCGAAGAGTACGCGCCGCTGGGCCATACCGAGTTCTCGTCGATCATCAACAAGATCAAGGCCGCCAAGCCCGACTGCATCTACAGCACCGTGGTGGGCGGCTCGAACGTGGCCTTCTACAAGCAGCTGCGCGCGGCGGGCCTCGACGGCGCGAAGCAGGTGCTGCTGTCCACCGTGGTGTCGGAGAACGAGATCGACGGCATCGGCAAGGACAACGCTGCGGGCTACTACGCCTGCATGGGCTACTTCCAGAGCATCAAGTCGCCGGCCAACGAGAAGTTCGTGAAGGCCTTCAAGGCCAGGTACGGCCAGGACCGCGTGATCGGCGACCCGATGGAGGTGGCCTACAACAGCGTGTACCTCTGGAAGCTGGCGGTGGAGAAGGCGAAGTCCTTCGACGTCGACAAGGTCACGGCGGCCGCGGCCGGCGTGGAGATCGAGGCGCCCGAAGGCACGGTGCGCATCCACGCCACCAACCACCACGTATGGAAGAAGGTGCGCGTGGGCCGGGCACGGCCCGACGGCCAATTCGACATCGTGTGGGAATCGCCCCAGCTCGTCGAGCCCAACCCCTTCCCGAAGGTCTGAACGCGATGAACTTCGACATCGCGGTGATGCAGGTGTTCAACGGCGTGAGCCTGTTCACCATCCTGCTGCTGATGGCGATCGGGCTGGCCATCGTGTTCGGCCTGATGGGCGTCATCAACATGGCGCACGGCGAGCTGATGGCCCTGGGCGCCTACATGACCTACCTGGCCGCGCGCTTCTTCGAGCACTTCGCGCCGGGCTTGATGGACCTGTACCTGTTCGCCGCGATTCCGTTCGCGTTCGCCGTGACCTTCGCGTTCGGCTACGTGCTGGAGCGCGGCTTCATCCGCTTCTTCTACGACCGGCCGCTGGACACCCTGCTCGCCACCTGGGGCCTGAGCCTGATGCTGCAGCAGGCCTACCGCTCGATCTTCGGCGCGCAGGAGGTGAGCGTGCCGCTGGCCTCGTGGCTCGCGGGAGCGTGGGAGCCGACGGCGGGAATCCAGCTGCCGCTGAACCGCATCTTCATCGTCGGGCTCACGGCGCTGGTGGCGACCGGCGTCTACCTGCTGTTGTACCGCACGCCGTGGGGACTCAAGGTGCGCGCGGTGACGCAGAACCGTGCGATTGCCGGCGCGGTGGGCATCGACACGCACCGCGTCGACGCCATGACCTTCGCGCTGGGCTCCGGCCTCGCGGGCATCGCGGGCGCGGTGTTCACCATGATCGGCTCCACCAACCCGGGCACGGGGCAGCTCTACATCGTCGATTCGTTCATCGTGGTGGTGTTCGGCGGCGTGCAGAGCCTGGTGGGCACCGCTCTCTCGGGCTTCTCGATCGCGCAGTCGCAGACCTGGCTCGAGTACCTGATGAGCGGCTCGATGGCCAAGGCGACGATCCTGCTGCTGGTGATCGTGGTGCTGTACTTCCGGCCCAACGGGCTGTTCGCGATCCGTTCGAGGAGCTGAGCATGCTGTCGAAGCTCTCTTCTCGACGCAGGCGCGACATCGGCTCGACGGCCGCCGTGCTGGTGCTCCTGGCCCTCGTGCTGCCGCTCGCGCTCGACGCCTTCCGCCTGAACCTCGTGGGCAAGTACCTGGCCTTCGCATTCGTCGCGATCGGCGTGGTGCTGACCTGGGGCTACGGCGGCGTGCTGAGCCTGGGCCAGGGCATGTTCTTCGGCCTGGGGGGCTACATGATGGCCATGTTCCTCAAGCTCGAAGCCTCCGCGCCCGAGCTGCCGGACTTCATGGTGTGGAGCAGCGTGGAGCAGCTGCCCACGTGGTGGCAGCCCTTCCACTCGCTGGGCTGGACGGTGGCCGGCATCCTCGTGGTTCCGGCGGTGCTGGCGTACGTGTTCTCGTACGCGATCTTCAAGCGGCGCGTGAGCGGCGTGTACTTCGCGATCGTCACGCTGTCGCTGGCGCTCACGCTCACCGTGGTGGTCATCGGCCAGCAGGGCGACACCGGCGGCGCCAACGGCATCACCGACTTCCGCACGCTGCTGGGCCTTGACATCGCGAGCGACGACGCGAAGCGCACGATCTACTTCGCCGAGGTGCTGGCCATCGCGCTCGTGATGGCGCTGTCGCTCGTCATCGTGCGCAGCCGCTTCGGCAAGATCCTCATCGCCATCCGCGACCGCGAGGACCGCGTGCGCTTCAGCGGCTACAACACCGCGCACATGAAAGCCTTCGTGTTCGCGGTGGCCGCGGTGCTGTCGTCCATCGGCGGGGCCTTCTACAGCCTGCAGGTCGGGCTGATCGCGCCGGGCGTGATCGGCGTCGTGGCATCGGTGGAGATGGTGATCTACGCGGCGGTCGGCGGACGGCTGTCGATTCCGGGCGCGGTGATCGGCGCGCTGCTGATCGGCTTTCTCAAGTCGTACCTGTCGGAAACCTTTCCCGAGGGCTGGCTGTACTTCCTGGGTGCCGTGTTCATCCTCGTGGTCTGGGCCATGCCCGACGGCCTTGCCGGCCTGGGCGGGAAACTGCTGCGCGGGCGCGCTGCGGAGGCTGCGCCATGAACGCGGCGATGACGATGCCCAGCGGCAGCCTGCCGCAGGCCGCTTCGGCGGCGCCGCCTTCCCGCGAGCAGATCCTGCGCGTGGAAGACCTCACCGTGTCCTTCGACGGCTTCAAGGCGGTGGACGGCCTGAGCCTCTCGGTCGAGCGCAACGAGCTGCGCGTGATCATCGGCCCGAATGGCGCGGGCAAGACCACGCTGCTCGACATGGTGTGCGGCAAGACCAGGCCCAGCTCCGGCCGCGTGCTGTTCAACGGCGCCGACCTCGCCCGCATGAACGAGCACGAGATCGTGCGCGTCGGCGTGGGCCGCAAGTTCCAGACGCCCTCGGTCTACGAAGACCTCACGGTGCTGGAGAACTTCGAGATCTCGCTGCCGCGCATGCACGGCCTGCTTCAGTCGCTGACCTTCCGCCGCACGGCGGCGCTGCGCGAGCGCATCGACGCGATGGCGGCCGAGGTGTTCCTGCTCGACCAGCTCGAGCGCCGCGCGGGCCAGCTCAGCCACGGCCAGAAGCAATGGCTGGAGATCGGGATGCTGCTGATGCAGGAGCCCGAGCTGCTTCTGCTCGACGAGCCCGTGGCCGGCATGAGTCCGCGCGAGCGCGAGCAGACCGGCGACCTGCTGCGACGCATCGCGTCAGGCAAGTCGCTGGTGGTGATCGAGCACGACATGGACTTCGTCAAGCGCATCGCGCACCGCGTGACGGTGCTGCACCAGGGTCGTCTCCTGAGCGAGGGAACGGCCGCCGAGGTGCAGGCGGACCCGCGCGTGATCGACGTCTACCTCGGCCACTGAACACGGGAGGAAAGCGAATGCTCGAAGTTTCCGGACTGAACGTGGCCTACGGCGAGTCGCAGGTGATCCGCGACGTGTCGCTGCATGTGGCGCCCGGCGAAGCGGTCGCCGTCATGGGCCGCAACGGCATGGGCAAGACCACCCTGCTGAAGTCGCTCATCGGCCTGCTGCCCGCGCGCGGCGGGCACATCCGCCTGGGCGGCGCCGACATCACCGCGCTGCCCAGCTACCGGCGCGTGGCGCAGGGCCTGGCCTTCGTTCCGCAGGGGCGCATGGTGTTCCCCTTCCTCACGGTGGAGCAGAACATCCTCTCGGGCGCCGCGAACTCGGGCCACCGCACGGTGCCCGACTACCTCTACCGGTTCTTCCCGGTGCTCAGGGACATGAGGCAGCGCAAGGCCGGCAACCTCTCGGGCGGCCAGCAGCAGATGCTGGCGATCGCCCGCGCACTGATCTCCGAGCCGAAGCTGCTGATCCTCGACGAGCCGACCGAGGGCATCCAGCCTTCGATCATCAAAGAGATCGCGCAGACGCTGAACGTGCTGCGCGCGGAGCGCGGCTTCGCCATCGTGGTGTCGGAGCAGGTGCTGAGCTTCGCGCTCGACCTGGCCGACCGCTTTCTCGTCATCGACCGCGGGCGCCTCGTGCACGACGAAGCGCGCGCGACGCTCGACCAGGACAAGGTCCGGTCGTTCCTGACCGTCTGAAGGTACGAATGAACCTGCTGCGCACCTTCACGGCCCCATCACTCCCATTCCCTTCAACTACCTTTCAGGAGCAGTCCCATGAGACACGGTGATATTTCGAGCAGCAACGATTGCGTGGGCGTCGCGGTCGTCAACTACAAGATGCCCCGCCTGCACACCAAGGCCGAGGTGCTGGACAACGCGCGCAAGATCGGCGAGATGCTGGTCGGCATGAAGAAGGGCCTGCCGGGCATGGACCTGGTGGTGTTCCCCGAGTACTCCACGCACGGGATCATGTACGA
Source organism: Variovorax atrisoli (assembly GCF_014195185.1). NCBI lineage: Bacteria > Pseudomonadati > Pseudomonadota > Betaproteobacteria > Burkholderiales > Comamonadaceae > Variovorax > Variovorax atrisoli. Next base: position 39,426 of record NZ_JACIBG010000005.1, read on the forward strand.
CGCCAAGGAGATGTACGACACGGCCGCCACCGTGCCCGGCGAGGAGACGGCCATCTTCGCCGACGCCTGCCGCCGCGCCAACGTGTGGGGCGTGTTCTCGCTGACCGGCGAGCGCCACGAGGAGCACCCGAACAAGGCGCCCTACAACACGCTGATCCTCATGAACAACAAGGGCGAGATCGTCCAGAAGTACCGCAAGATCATGCCGTGGGTGCCCATCGAGGGCTGGTATCCGGGCGACTGCACCTACGTGAGCGAAGGCCCCAAGGGCATGAAGATCAGCCTGATCATCTGCGACGACGGCAACTACCCCGAGATCTGGCGCGACTGCGCGATGCGCGGCGCCGAGCTCATCATCCGCTGCCAGGGCTACATGTACCCCGCCAAGGAGCAGCAGATCATGGTGTCGAAGGCCATGGCATTCATGAACAACACCTACGTGGCGGTGGCCAACGCGGCGGGCTTCGACGGCGTCTACTCGTACTTCGGCCACTCGGCGCTCATCGGCTTCGACGGCCGCACGCTGGGCGAATGCGGCGAGGAGGAGATGGGCATCAACTACGCCGAACTCTCCATGGGCCTGATCCGCGACGCGCGCAAGAACGGCCAGTCGCAGAACCACCTTTTCAAGCTGGTGCACCGCGGCTACACCGGCACCATCAACTCGGGCGACGGCGACAAGGGTGTGGCGGCCTGCCCGTACAACTTCTACACGAAGTGGATCAACGACCCCGAGGGCACGCGCGAGATGGTGGAGTCGTTCACGCGAAGCACGGTCGGCACGCCCGAATGTCCGATCGAGGGCATTCCGAACGAGCCGGCAAAGCACCGCTGAGCCGCCGCCCCATGGACTACGAGATCTTCGAACTCGGCGACGTCGTGCTGCAGCGGGGCGCCACCCTGCGCGGCGCGAAGCTCGCCTACAAGACCTACGGCACGCTCAATGCCGACAAGAGCAACGTCATCGTCTACCCCACCTGGTATTCGGGGCAGCACTACGACAACGAGTGGCTCATCGGCCCGGGCATGGCGCTGGACCCGACGAAGTACTTCATCATCGTGCCCAACATGCTGGGCAACGGGCTGTCGTCCTCGCCGAGCAACACGCCGGAGCCCTACAACCTCTCGCGTTTTCCGAACGTCACGCTCTACGACAACGTGACACTGCAGCACCGGCTGGTGACCGAGAAGTTCGGCATCGAACACATCGCCCTGGTGGTGGGCTGGTCGATGGGCGCCCAGCAGACCAACCAGTGGGGCTGCCTGTATCCCGACATGGTCCGGCGCATCGCGCCCTTCTGCGGCTCGGCGAAGACGGCGCCGCACAACATCGTGTTCCTCGAGGGCGTGAAGGCGGCGCTCACGGCCGATGCCGCGTGGAACGGCGGCTGGTACACCACGCCGCCGTCGAAGGGCCTGCGCGCGGTGGGCCGCGTGTACGCCGGCTGGGGCCTGTCGCAGCCCTTCTACATGCAGCAGCTGTGGCGCGAGCTGGGCTTCAGTTCGCTCGAGGACTTCCTGGTCGGCTACTGGGAAGGCTTCTTCCTGAAGAAGGACGCGAACAACCTGCTGGCGATGCTGTGGTCGTGGCAGCACGGCGACATCAGCGACAACCCGGTGTTCAAGGGCGACTTCAAGAAAGCGCTCGGCGCGATCAAGGCGCGCGCCATCGTGATGCCGGCCGAGCGCGACCTGTACTTTCCGGTGGCCGACAACGAGTGGGAGGTGTCGCACATGCCGAAAGCCGAGTGCCGTCCGATCCCGGGCGTGTGGGGCCACTTCGCGGGCGGCGGCAGCAGCCCCGCCGACACCCGCTTCATCGACGACGCGCTGAAGGAACTGCTCGCCACGCCATGAACGCACCCGTGCACGATCCGCTCGCGGCCTACCGCATCGAATCCGAGCCCTTCTATCGGCCTGCGGGCAACGAGGTGGCGCTGTACCGGCAGGCCTATCGCCACCGCATGCCGCTGATCCTCAAGGGCCCGACCGGCTGCGGAAAGACGCGCTTCGTCGAGCACATGGCGTGGTCCCTCGGCAGGCCGCTGGTGACGCTCGCCTGCAACGAGGACATGACCGCGTCCGACCTCGTGGGGCGCTACCTGCTCGACGCCAACGGCACCGCCTGGCACGACGGGCCGCTGACGCTGGCGGTGCGGCACGGCGGCATCTGCTACCTCGACGAGGTGGTGGAGGCGCGGCAGGACACGACCGTGGTGATCCATCCGCTGACCGACGCGCGCCGCATCCTCCCGCTCGACAAGAAGGGCGAGCTGGTGCACGCGCATCCCGACTTCCAGCTGGTGGTGTCGTACAACCCGGGCTACCAGAGCAGCGCGAAGGACATGAAGCCCTCGACGCGCCAGCGCTTCGCGGCGCTGGAGTTCGACTACCCCGAAAGCACGCTCGAGGCGGAGATCGTCGCGCACGAGGCCGGGGTCAGCCTCGATCTCGCGGCCAGGCTGGTGGCCATCGCGCGCTGCTCGCGCGAGCTGAAGCATCGCGGACTGGACGAGGGTGTCTCGACGCGCATGCTGATCTACGCGGGCGTGCTGATCCGCGACGGCGTGACGCCGCGCGAGAGCTGCGAGATGACGATGACGCGCGCACTGACCGACGACCCCGACATGGCGAGCGCGCTGCAGGGCTTCGTCGAGGCGCAGTTCGGATGAACGAAGGGCACGGCGGCCTGGGTGCGCTGGCGCTGCTGGCGCGCGGCCTGGCCGGCATCGACGTGGAGGTGCAGACCCTGCCCGGCGCGCGCCCCGTGCTCGCAGGCCGCAGGCTGCTGCTGCCGGCAAGCGCCAGCGCGCCGGGCCTGCGCCGCGCCATGGTCGTCCATGCGGTCGCGCACCTGCGCCACTCGCAGCCCGCGCGTCCGGCACACGCGCTCAGGCCCATGGGCATCGCCATCGTCTCGGCCATCGAGGACGCGCGCGTCGAACGCCTGCTGTGCCGCGACTTCCCCGGCCTTCACGGCTGGTTCGCCGCGTCGCTGCCGCCGGTGCCCGATGCGCTCGACCTGGGCTTCGCCGCGCTCGTCTCGCGCATGGACCGGCTGCTGCTGCTGCCCGCCTCGCAGGACGACAACCACTGGGTGAACAAGGCGCGCCGCCTCTTCGAGGAGACCGCCGCCCGCGTCGGCCTGGAGGACTACGACGCCTTCCGCGCCATCGCCTCGATCCTCGCCAACGACCTGGGCCAGATGCGCGTGCGCTTCGAGCCCCAGGACTACGTCGTGCCCGCGCCCTGGCGCGACGACAACAGCTACCTGTGGGATTTCGCCGAGACGCAGACCGCGCCCGACGAAGCCATCGCGCTCCAGCAGTCGGGCGCCCGGCCGGCACCGCCGCCTCCCGATGCGCAGGACGAAGGCGGCGCCCTGCCGCCGGATGCCGCGGGCGACATCGAGCTCGGCCGCTACACGTACCCCGAATGGGACCGCAAGCTCGAACGCCTGCGCCCCGACTGGTGCACGGTGATCGAGAAGCTGCCGGCATGGCAGGGCCTGCTGCCCGCGCGTGAGCAGGCCGCGCCCGGCAACGAGCGTGTTGCGCCGCTCGCCCTGCCCCGCGCGCGCCACCTCGACCGCACGCACCGCCTGCGCCGGCAATGGGAAGGCGACGACATCGACCTGAACGCCGCCATCGAGGTGCTGGTCGACCGCCGCCTGAGGCTGCGGCCCGATGCGCGCCTGTTCATGCGGCCGGGCAAGGGCCCGCGCCCGTCGAGCGTTCTGGTGCTGCTGGACCTGTCGGCCTCCGCCAACGACCCGGGGCCGCATGCGGCTTCGCTGCTCGACATCGAGAAACAGGCCGCGCTGATGCTGGCCGCGTCGAACGCGCGCGGCATCGACCGGCTTGCGATCCACGGCTTCTCGTCGAACACGCGCGCCGAGGTGTACTACTACCGCCTGCTCGAGCCAGGCTTGCCGCTGGACGAGCCCGCGCGCACCATGATCGGCGCGCTGCGCGGGCGCTACTCGACCCGCATGGGCGCCGCGCTGCGCCACGCCACCTCGCTGATGCGCGCCGAGCCGCCGGGCCAGCGCGCGGTACTGCTGGTGACCGACGGCGCGCCCGCCGACATTGACGTGCACGATCCGCGCTACCTGATCGAGGATGCCCGACAGGCCGTCGCCGAGGCCCGCGAGGCCGGCGTGCGCGCCGCCTGCATCGCCGTGGACGGCGCGGCCGACGCCTACGTGCGGCGCATCTTCGGCTGGCGCGACTATTGCATCGCCGACGACGCGCGCAGCCTGCCCGCCCGGCTCGCACGCATGAGTGCACGGCTCGCCGCCGCCCGCTGATGCGCCGACCGACACGCCGCTCGAAGACTATGATGATTCGACACCCCAGGAGACTTCAGCGTGGCTGACAAGGACCCCATACGCGTCGGCATCCTCTACTCGGAAACCGGCGTCACATCGACCATCGGACTCTCGCAGCTGCAGGGCGCGCTGCTCGGCATCGAGGAGATCAACGCGGCCGGCGGCGTGGACGGCCGCGAGATCGTCGCCGTGCGCTACGACCCGCAATCCAACCCCGCGCGCTACGCACAGCTCGCCGAGAAGCTGATCGTGCAGGACCGGGTCAACGTGATCTTCGGCTGCTACATGTCGAGCAGCCGCAAGGCCGTGATCCCGGTCATCGAGAAGTGGAACAAGCTGCTCTTCTACCCGACGCTCTACGAGGGCTTCGAGTACTCGGGCAACGTGATCTACACCGGCGCCGCGCCCAACCAGAACAGCGTGCAGCTGGCCGAGTTCATGACCACGAACTTCGGCGCGCGGGTGTACCTGATCGGCTCCGACTACATCTACCCCTACGAGTCGAACCGCATCATGGGCGAGCTGGTGATGCAGCGCCCCGGCAGCGAGAAGCTGGGCGAGCGCTACGTGGCGCTGGACGCGAACGAACGCGACTACCGGGCCATCATGGACGACATCCGCGACAAGCGGCCCGACTTCATCTTCTCGACCGTGGTGGGCGACTCCACCGCGAGCCTGTACCGCGCCTACGCCGAGGCTGGCTTCGACCCGAAGACCATGCCCATCGCCAGCCTCACGACCTCGGAGGCCGAGATATCCCAGATGGGCCACGGCGTGGCGACCGGGCACTTCACGGCGGCGCCGTATTTCCAGTCGATCGACTCGGCCGCCAACCGGCGCTGCCTGGCGATGCTGCGCGCGCGCTTCGGCGACGGCTGCGTGCCCAACCTGTGCTGGGAGGCGTCCTACTTCCAGATGCACATCTTCGCCAACGCCTACCGGCAGGCGGGCAGCGATGGCATTGCGGAGATCCTTCCGCACATCCTGGGCAGCGAGTTCGACGCGCCGCAGGGTCTGGTGAAGATCGACCCGACCAACCACCACACCTGCCTGTACCCGCGCATCGGCCGGGTCGACGCGCACGGCCAGTTCACCATCGTGCGGCAGGCCACGCGGGCGGTGTACCCCGACCCCTATCTCGTCACCCACTCGCTGGGCGACTGGACGGCCAAGCTCGACACCCTGGAGGTCTAGCATGGGCTCTCGCGCTTCTGTTCTCATGCGCAGCTGTTCGGGGCACGATCACGCCGACGGGGGACATTCGCGGAGGGGAGTACCCGGTGGCCTGTGCACGCACCCCGGACAAAGGCACCCCAAACAAGAGAAGGCCTGAAAGTGGACGGCACAGCCCCCAAACGGCACACCCTGCGCGTCACGCCCCCGCAGCTGAAGGAGCTGCGGCTGCTGAAGATCGCGGTGATCCACCCCGACGACAGCGACGGCCGCCAGCTGACGCAGCAGCTGCAGCGCATCGGCTGCCAGGTGCAGGCCTTCTGGCCGCCGGTGCAGGTACTGCCCGAGGGCATCGACGTGGCCTTCATGGCGGTACAGCCCGACTTCATCAACATGCGCTTCGAGTGGACGAAGAGCGAGGACGCGCCGGCCATCATCGCGGTGGTGACCTACGAGAACCCGACGATCATCGAGGCCGTGCTGGAGATCGGCGCCAAGGCGGTGTTGCCGTCGCCGGTGCGCTCGTTCGGGCTGTTCTCGGCCCTGGTGGTGGCGCGCGAGGCGCACAAGGAGGCGCGCTCGCTGGCCAAGCGGCTGCGCAAGGTCGAGGCCAAGCTGCTGGGCCAGCGCCGCATCGCCGAGGCCAAGGCGATCCTGATGAAGACGCACGACGTGTCGGAAGGCCAGGCCTACGACCTGATCCGCGACCAGGCCATGAGCAAGCGCACGACCACGGAAGAGATCGCCACGGCCATCGTCAACGCCAACGAGATCCTCTCGCTGGGCATGCGCAAGCCCGACGGCGCCTGACCCGCGGCAGGCCGCCAGTCAGGCCTGGCTGAAGCTCTTGAGCACCTCGAGCACGCTCAGCGTGGCACCGTCGAGCAGCGCATGCTGGCGGTGCGCGATGCCCACGCGGCGCGTGAGCTTGGGGCTCACGGGCAGGATCTGCATGCGGTCGTTGCCGGGCACGAGGTCGGTCGACTGCTGCAGCGGCAGCAGCGCCGCGCCGTAGCCGGCTGACACCAGGCTGCGCATGGCGGCGTCGTAGTTGAGCTCGATGCGCGCACGCGGCGCGAAGCCGGCGGCGGCGAACCACTCCATCGTGAGGCGGTACATGTGCGTGGTCGCCTCGTTGAAGATCAGTGGCTGCGCCGCGAGCCACGCGGGCGTCACGCGCTTCGGCGCCTTCCAGCGGCGCGGCACGAAGGCCATCATCGGCTGCTCGCACCAGGGCGTGACGACGATGCCGCGCAGCGGCGGCTGCGGAATGGCGACCAGGCCGATGTCGAGCGTGCCCGCGGCCAGCCGCTCCATGGCCTCGAAGGAGCCGCGGATGCTCACCTCCACGTCGATGCCCGAGTGCTCCGCGCCCAGCGCCTCCAGCACCTGCGGCAGCAGGTCGACCAGCACGCCGGTGGAAGTGCCCAGCCGCACGCGGCCCACCCGCCCCTCGGCCTGCCGCTTGACCGCCTCCACCGCGTCGTCGGTGTCGCGCAGCAGCTTGCGCCCGCGCTCCACCAGCGCGGCGCCCGCCGCCGTCGGCGTGATGCGCCGGTTGCCCCGCAGCACCAGCGGTGCGCCCAGGCGCGCTTCGAGCTCGCTGATGTGCAGGCTCACCGTGGGCTGTGCGAGGTGCAGCGCCTTGGCGGCGGCCGAGAAGGTACCGAGGTCGACGATCGCGATGAGGGTGCGCAGTTGGTCGAGGTTGAGCTGTCGCATCGGGAAATGACTGCTATCAGGAAAACTGATTGAGAGTCTCAGGATTCTCAACTTCCACAATAGCATGCCCGGCGGGAAGATGGGCCCACCAACCAAGGAGCCCATCGTGACCGCGCCGAAGCCAACGTCCTTTCACCAACGCCTGATCCATGCCCTGCGCGGCTGGCGCCGCCGCGTGGTGAATCGCCGCCGCGCGCGCCTCGATTCGCGGCAGCTCGCCGGCATGAGCGAGCACGAGCTTCGCGACCTGGGCATCGGGCGCAGCGAGGTGCCGCGGCTGCTGGACGAGCACAGGTACTGAGGCCACGCGCCGCACGGCATCTTCTTCCGTGGCGCCCCTGTTTTGAGGTTCAAATCGGGGGCGTGCCCAAGTCAGCTCCACACGCCAACCAGGTCTTCATCGAACTCACCTCGCCGCAGTCGGTGAACGGCCGCCGCGCGGCCTTCCAGTCGCTGTGGCTGCTGGTGCGCATGCAGCATGCCCACGAGGCCGGAGCCGGCGTGGTTCGGCTGGCCGACCTGCGCGGCGAGGTGTCCGACGCCAGCACCCTGCGTATGGTGGTGAGCCGTGCATTCCGCGACTTCAAGGCCTGGGGCATCGATGCCGGCTGGGGCGAGGACACGCAGCGCGAGCCCCGCTTCCTGAACGCCGAGCGGCGCAGCCAGGGCCCCTTCTGGCTGCCTGCCGCGGAGGCGAAGCGCGTGCGCGTGCTGGTGGAAGGCCGCGGGGCCACCGCTGCCGAGATCGCCTCGTTCCTCGGACTGCGCTCCCGCAGCCATCGGCAGGCCGCCGGTTCGCCGCCGCCCGACGCGGTGCACCTGCAGGACGCCGCCTTCTGGAAGCAGCTCGTCGCCTCGCAGCAGGCGGCGCGGCAGGGGCGGCTGATGGCACCCGTGGCGGGCGAGAAGGCCGGCGAGAACGCGGGCGGCAGCGCGCTCGAATCGATCCGCCTGGCCGGCACACTCGCCGCCACCGACTTCCAGCGCGCGCTGGTCACGCTCAACGAGGCGATGCTGTGGCGCCGCCTCGGCGACAACGAGCAGGCGCGGCGCCGGCTGCAGGCGCTCAAGAAGCAGCGGCTCGCGCACCACGTGGCGGGCAACGACTACCTGGGTGCGATGGAGTGCATCGTCTCCGCGTGGTGCGCCTACACCGCGCGCGACCTGCCGCTGGCGCAGTCGCTGTTGAGCGGCATGGCCGAGGACGCGGTGCGCGCCCTGGTTCTGCGCCACCACCCCGACGTGCGATTCGAGTGGTGCAACCTGTGGGCGCTGGCCTGCCGCTCGCGTGCGCTGGCGCTCGCGGCCGACGACAAGCCCGCCGCCGCCGCGCTGGCGGAGGAGTCGCTGCAGCGCTTCGGCGAGGCGCTGGCGGCGGCGTTCGAGTCGCACTCCTTCGACGCGGCGCAGCACGTGGCGGCCAACATGGGCATGGCCGCGTGGCTCTTCGACCGCGTGGGCCTCGCCGACCTTCCCGCACTGGCGCACGACGGCAACACCGACACCACCCGCCGCGCGGTGCAGTGGATCGCCTTCAGCGAATGGCTCTGCGGCCACACCGACGGCCAGGGCCGCTCGGCATGGAACGCGATCTACCTGATGCGTATCGCGCGCGGCCACTGCCGGCCGGAGCGGCAGCCCACGCTCGCGCAGTTCCGCGCGCAGAAGCCGCTGGACCCGACCGCCATCTCGAAGCTCGCCGGCCCGCTGGCCGATGCCTTCGATTCCACCCACTGGCCCGCGCGCTGGGTGCAGGTGGCGCAGGCGCGGCTGGCCGACCACCAGGCCGGGCGCCGACGCTACCCGGGCCTGCAGCACTGCAGCCTGCTGTTCGAGCACGCCTGGTACGCGGCGCATGCGGGCGAGCTGAAGGCCGCCGAGCAATCGCTGGCGCTGCTGCGCGAGGCGCTGCCGCAGCTGGTGCCCAGCGACCGCGCCTACTTCACCGAGTCGTGGAACGACCAGCTGCCGGCCGAGCTGGTGCTGGAAGCAAAGCCGCCGCGCCGTCCCGCCGCCCGCAGGAAACCCACGCAGCGCGCGGCTGTGGCACGCTAGCCGGATACGTCGTTCTCATCCGAGCATGTCCGACAAGCCCAACGACCCCATCGACCTCGCCGCGCACCGCGAACGCCGCGCGCGGCTGCAGCAGCAGCGCCTGCGGGACGGGCGGCGCGACGCCGACCCGCCGCCGCCGGAGCCCGGTCCCGACGAGGTGCCCTGCGCACGGTGCGGGGAGCTCATCTACGGCAAGGTGCGGCAATGCCCGCACTGCGGCGTGCACTTTCTCGGCGGCGCCGCAGTCTTCGCGCCGAAGCCGAAGATGTCGCTGCGCACCAAGTGCATCGTCGTGCTGGTCACGCTGCTGCTGCTCTACATGGGCCTGAGCGACGACATCGCTCGCTGGTGGTGGTAGCGGCAGCGGGGGCTCAGCGCGTGCCTGCCGGCGCGGCGGTCGACTGGCGCACCACCAGCTCGGGGCGCAGCACCACGGTCGATGCCGACATCGAATGGCCGTCGATCTCCTCGAACAGCATCTCGGCCGCGCGCCAGCCCAGCTCGCGGTGCGGCAGGCGGATGGTGGTGAGCGGCGGGGCGACCATGTCGACCAGCGGCATGTCGTTGTGGCCGGTGACCGAGATGTCCTGCGGCACGCGCAGGCCTGCCTCGCGCAGCGCGTCGTAGGCGCCCAGCGCGACCAAGTCGTTGCAGCACACCACGGCCTGGGGCGCGGCGCCGGCCGCGAGCATCTGCTTCATCGCCTCGGCGCCGGCCTCGCGGCTGTAGCTCGCGCACTCCACCACGCGGAAAGGCTTCATGCGGTGGTCACGCAGCGCCTGCTCCACGCCCAGGCGCCGGCCCACGCCGGTGGGAATGGTCTGCGGGCCCGCGAGGTGCGCGATGCGCTTGTGGCCCAGGCCCACGAGGTGGTCGACCGCGAGCTTCATCGCGAGCCGGTCGTCGCTGACGACCGCCGGCAGGCGGCCGGTCTCGTCGGCGCGGTTGACCAGCACGGCCGTCATGCCGGCCCTGGTGACGAAGTCGACCAGCGGATCGTCGCGCGTGGCGGTGGCCATGACCACGCCGTCGACGCGCTGCGCCAGCATGCGCTCCAGCACCGGCCGCGCGAGTGAGTGGTCGACCACGTTGGTGACGAACACGAAGTAGCCGCGCGCGGCGGCGCTGGCCTCGATGCCCTGCAGGATCGGCGGGAACACCGCGTTGGTGATGTCGGGCACCAGCACGCCGATGGTGTGGGTGCGCCCCGTGCGCAGCGCCGAGGCCGCGCGGTTGGGCCGATAGCCCAGGCGCTGCGCCGCCTCCTCGACCACGCGCAGCACCTCCTCGCTGATCAGCGAGCGCTTCTCGGGGCTCAGCGCGCGCGAGACGGTGGACACGTGCACGCCGGCGGCGCGGGCGACGTCGCGGATGGTGACGGGCGAAGACGAGGCGGATGGGTTGGCGGCCATTAGTGCAAACGATTGTCGCAGGGGGCATCGGCTCAGGTCGGCTTTCTGCCATTTGAAGACCCCGGATCACCTCCATTTTACTTTTTGGCGATTTGGACTAATATCGTGCAAACGATTGCAAAGACTTGCCATGAACATCGCCACCTCCCCCCGCTCGGTGCTGGGCCATGTGCTCGACGCCATGAGACACACGCCCGACCCCAGGCTGCGCACCGTGATGGAAGCGGTCACCCGCCACCTGCACGCGCTGGTGCAGGAAGTGAAGCTGACGGAAGAGGAGTTCGAGCAGGCGCTCGAATTCATCGTCGCCATCGGCCAGGCCACCGGCGAGACCAAGAACGAGGTGGTGCTGGCAGCGGACATCCTGGGCGTGTCGACCGTGGTCGCGCTGCAGAACAACCAGGACCCGCAGGGCGAGTCGCCGGCCGCGCTGCTCGGCCCCTTCTGGCGCGCGAACGCGCCGGCCTGCGTCCAGGGCGAGAACATCGCCCGCTCGGGCACGCCGGGCACCCCGCTGGAGGTGACGGGCACGGTGCGCGACCGCGAGGGCCGGCCGGTGGAAGACGCCACGGTCGATGTGTGGCAAGCCTCGCCCGTCGGCCTTTACGAGAACCAGGACCCGTCGCAGGAGAACATGAACCTGCGCGGGCGCTTTGCTACCGATGCCGAGGGCCGCTTCCACTTCCGCAGCGTGCGCCCGGCCGGCTACCCGGTGCCGACCGACGGCCCCTGCGGCGTGCTGCTGCGCGCGCAGAAGCGCCACCCCAACCGGCCCGCGCACCTGCACTTCATGGTGAGCAAGCCGGGCCACAAGGTGCTGATCACGCAGGTGTTCGCCGACGACGACGAGAACCTCGAGAGCGACCCGACCTTCGGCGTGACGCGCCGGCTGATCGGCCGCTTCGCGCTCGCACCCGACGGAAAGAGCGCCTCGCTGCATCACGACTTCGAGCTCGAACCCGGCGAGATGAAGTTCCCCCGTCCACCGATACCTTGACCACCCCCAGGCTCCGCGCACTTCGTGTCGCTTCGCCAACCCCCTTCGAGGGGGCAACACCGGCGGCCCGGCAAAGCCGGTTCCGCGGTGTTCCGCGAAACGGCATCGCCCCCATCAACCCACTCTTCCCAAATCCATGAGCTTCGACCCAGTCTCCAGACTCGACGGCAAGGTTGCCGTCATCACCGGCGGCCTCGGCGCCATCGGCTATGCCACCGCCAGGCGCCTTGCCGCGCTGGGCGCCACCTGCGTGCTGCTGCACCGCAAGGGCGACGATGCCGCGGCCCGCGCGGCCGCCCTGCCCTCCGCCAATGGCCAGCGCCACGCGGCGATCCGCGCCGACATCGTCGACACGCCGAGCCTCGTCGCCGCCGCGGCCGAGGTGAAGGCCACGCTCGGACGCTGCGACATCCTCGTCAACAGCGCGGGCCACACGAAGCCGGTGCCGGCCGCCGACCTCGACGCGCTGACCGACGAGCTCATCGACGACATCGTGCGCTCCAACTTCCGCGGCGTGTTCGCCACCATCCGCGCCTTCGCGCCGCTGCTGAAGGCGAGCGGCGACGGCCTCGTGGCCAACATCTCGTCGATCGCGGGCTTCACGGGCGTGGGCAGCAACCTCGCCTACGTGGCGGCCAAGGCCGGGCTCGACGTGGTGGGCGATGCGCTGGCCAAGGCGCTGGCACCCGTCGTGCGCGTGGTGTCGGTCTCGCCGGGCGCGGTGGAATCGGGCTTCGTGCCGGGGCGCGGCGCGGAGTTCGCCAGCAAGATGGCAAGCACCACGCCGCTGGGCCGCATCGGCCAGCCCGAGGACGTGGCCGCCACGGTCGAGGCGCTGGCCACCACCATGCGCTTCGTGACCGGCACGCGCATCGTGGTCGACGGAGGGCGCCACCTGTGAGCACCACCAAGACACTCATCACCTGCGCCGTCACGGGCAACCTCGTGAAGCCGGAGCAGACGCCGCACCTGCCGATCACGCCGGTGCAGATCGCCGACGAATGCCTGGCCGCCGCCGAGGCCGGCGCGAGCCAGGTGCACATCCACGTGCGCAACCCGGAGACCGGCAAGCCGTCGATGGAAGTCGAGCTGTACCGCGAGGTGGTGGACCGCATCCGCCGCGGCAACCGCGAGCTGATCGTCAATCTCACGACCGGCCCCGGCGGGCGCTTCATTCCCAGCGAGGACGACCCGAAGGTCGCCGCGCCCGGTACCACGCTGCTGCCGCCCGAGAAGCGCGTGGAGCACATCGCGCTCATCAGGCCCGACGTGTGCTCGCTCGACCTGAACACCATGAACTCCGGGCCCGACGTGGTCATCAACACGCCGCGCAACGTGCGGCGCATGGCCAAGGTGATGCGCGAGGCGGGCGTGAAGCCCGAGCTGGAGATCTTCGACTCGGGCGACATCAACCTCGCGCTCGACCTCATCGCCGACGGCACGCTCGAGGGGCCCGCCATGTGGACCTTCGTGCTCGGCGTGAAGTACGGCTTCGCGCCCACGCCCGAGACGCTGCTCTACGCACGCAACATGCTGCCGCGCGGCGCCTTCTGGAGCGCCTTCGGCATCGGCCGCATGGAGTTCCCGATGGTCGCGCAGGCCTGGCTGCTGGGCGGCCACGTGCGCGTGGGGATGGAAGACAACATCTACCTGGAGAAGGGCGTGCTCGCCGAGAGCAACGCGCAGCTGGTGGCGAAGGCGCGCGACATCCTCGTGAGCCTGGGCGGTGAAGTCGCCAACCCGCGCGAGGCCCGCGCGATGCTGGGCCTGCCCGATGCGAGGAGCTGAACGATGAGCGCAGCAGCCATGCACACCGCCCACAGCCCGCGCGCACTGCGCGTGAACGGGAAAGCCGCCGACCTCGACGCATTGCGGCTCGAAGCGGCACCGCAGGCCGAGCCGGTGCCGCCGCCCGGCCATGCCGTGGTGCGCATCGCCGCCGCGGCGGTGAACCCCAGCGACGTGAAGGCCACGTTGGGCCTCATGCCGCAGGCCGTGTGGCCGCGCACCCCGGGCCGCGACTTCGCGGGCACCGTGGTGAGCGGGCCTTCTGAGTGGATCGGCCGCGAGGTCTATGGCTCCGGCGGCGACGTCGGCATCACGCGCGACGGCTCCCATGCGCGCTACCTGGTGCTGCCCGAGCAGGCGCTGCGCGCCAAGCCGCGCGGCATCTCGATGGACGAGGCCGGCGCGGTGGGCGTGCCCTTCGTCACCGCCTACGAAGGCTTCCGCCGCAGCGGCATGCCGCAGGCCGGCCAGACGGTGCTGGTGCTGGGCGCCAACGGCAAGGTCGGGCAGGCTGCGGTGCAGCTCGCCTCGCAGGCCGGCGCGCGCGTGATCGCGGTGCAGCGCCGCGCCGGGCCGTTCGAGGGCTTCGCGAGCGGCCCGGTGGACACGATCGACGCGCGCCACCATGCCGACGTGGGCGCGCGGGTGCGCGAACTCACCGACGGACGCGGCGCGAACATCGTCTACAACACCGTGGGCAGCGCCTACTTCGAGGCGGCCAACAAGGCGATGGCCAAGGGCGCGACGCAGATCTTCATCGCCACGCACGACCGCGCGGTGCCCTTCGACATCTTCGCGTTCTACCGCGGCATGCACACCTACGTGGGCATCGACTCGCTGGCGATGGACTGCGTCGCCAGCACCGCCCAGCTCGACGCGATGCGCGAGGGCTTCGAGCGCGGCACGCTCAAGCCCTTCCCGGTGGCGCGCCACTTCACGCTCGACGAGGCGCACGAGGCCTACCGGCTGGTGCTCTCGGGCAGCACCGACCGCGTCGTGCTGCGGCCCTGAAGGCCCCGAACACTTTCCGGAGCACACCCATGCACGTCACCCGCTTCGCCGAGGCGCCGCACTACGAGGCGCCCAACCATTTCGACATGCGCTGCCTGCGCCTGCAGGGCAAGGAAGCCGGCCCGTCCACGCAGATGTGGATGGGCATGAGCCAGATCCTGCCCGGCGGCCGCACCGGCCTGGACGGCTCGCCGATGGAAAAGCTCTACCTCGTGCTCGAAGGACAGCTGCACATGGTCGGCGAGATCGACGGCACCCGCCAGGAAGAAGTGCTGGGCCCCTACGACAGCTGCCGCTTCGCGCCCGGCGAGAAACGCCAGCTGGAGAACCGCGGCAACCGCCCCGTGCTGGTGGCGCTCGTGATGCCGAACGCGCCGCCGGCATAGCGCCCCTTCCCTCTCTTTCCCGGTCATTCATCGCTCAACCAAATAGATCAACGGAGACAAGACGCATGAAGAAGACTTTCAACTGGAGCCGGCGGCAGACGCTTGCCGCGGCGGCGGCCCTCGCGGCCTGCGCGCTCACCGGCGCCCACGCGCAGGGGCCGTGGCCCGGCACGCAGGCGGTGAGGCTGGTCGTGCCCTTCACCGCCGGCAGCGGCACCGACATCGTCGCGCGCCTGGTGGCCGAGAAGCTAGGGCCCGCGCTGGGCACCAGCGTGATCGTGGACAACAAGCCCGGTGCTGGCGGCACGCTGGGCGCAGCCATCGTGGCCAAGGCGCCGGCCGACGGCTACACGCTGCTGGTGCACTCCGCCGGCCACCTCGTGAACCCGTGGATCTACAAGGGCCTGTCGTACGACACCATCAAGGACTTCACAGGCATCACGCCGATGGCCAGCCTGCCGAACGTGCTGGTGACCGCGCCCTCGCACTTCGCCGACGTGAAGGACCTCGTCGCCAAGGCGAAGGCCAAGCCCGGCGGCTTCAACTACGGCTCCGCCGGCAACGGCTCGGCCACGCACATGAACGCCGAGGTGTTCCGCCTCGCGGCCGGCGTCGATGCGCAGCACGTGCCCTTCCGCGGCACGCCCGAGGCCATGACCGAGGTGATGGCCGGGCGCGTCGACTGGTTCTTCGCGCCCATGGTGTCGGCTCTGCCGCTGATCCAGACCGGCAGGCTGCAGGCGCTGGCCGTGGGCACCGGCAAGCGCTCGTCGGCGCTGCCCAGTGCGCCCACCACGGTGGAAGCCGGTGTGCCGGGCTCGGAGTACCTGTTCTGGGTCGGCCTGTTCGCGCCGGCGAAGACGCCTCAGCCGGTGGTCGACCGCCTGCAGGCCGAGGTCGCGAAGATCATGACGTCGCCCGAGCTGAAGGAGCGCCTGGAGAAGCTGGGCGCCGAACCGTTCACGATGCCTTCGGCGCAGTTCAACAAGTTCATCGTCGATGAGACGGCGAAGGCACAACAGGTCGTGAAGGCCGCCAGCATCAAGGTCGACTGACATGGCACCACGCACACTCCTGTCGGCGGCGGCCATCGCCGCCAGCCTGCTGCTGCCCGTCGCCGCGCAGGCGCAACCGGCCGACCTCGTCGTCACGAACGCGAAGATCGCCACGCTCGATACCGCCGGCACCATGGCGCAGGCGATCGCGGTGCGCGACGGCCGCATCGTGGCCGTCGGCAGCGCCGCGCAGATGGGCGCCTTCACGAGCCCCGCGACGCGCACCGTCGATGCGGGCGGCCGCACGGTCGTTCCGGGCCTGATCGACTCGCACATGCATGCGGTGCGCGCGGCGCTGAGCTACTCCACCGAGGTGAACTGGATCGGCGCCGGCACCATCGCCGAAGCGATGGCGCGCATCCGCACCGCGGCCGCCAATGCGCGCCCCGGCGGCTGGCTGATCGTGGCCGGCGGCTGGACCGAGCAGCAGTTCGCCGAGCGCCGCCGCCCCACGCTGGCCGAGCTGCAGGAAGCGGCGCCGAACAACCCGGTGTACGTGCAGCTCTTCTACGAAGCGGTGGTGATGACGCCCAAGGCGCTGGAGGCGCTGGGCGTCGCGCCCGGCACGCTGCCCGCCGGCATGAAGCCGACGCCCGACGGCGCGCCGGGGTGGATGAGCGGCGACATCGTCGGCATCTCCGCGCTCTTCGACAAGCTGCCCAAGCCCACCTACGACGACAACGTCGCCGGTACGCGCGCCTTCTTCACCGAGCTCAACCGCCTGGGCATCACCGGCCTGGTGGACCCGGGCGGCTTCAGCATCGCGCCTTCGCAGTACGCCGCGCTCTTCCAGCTGTGGCGCGAGAAGGCGCTGACGCTGCGCGTGGCCTACAGCGTGTTCGCGCAGAAGCCCGGCGCGGAGCTGCAGGAGTTCCGCGACCTCACGCAGATGCTGCCGATGGGCTTCGGCGACGACATGCTCAAGTTCAACGGCCTGGGCGAACGCGTGACGCTCGCGATGTACAACAACAACTTCCCCGACGAGGCCGCGAAGGCGAAGTTCTACGAGCTCGTGAAGTGGGCCGCCATGAAGAAGATGGGCGTCACCATCCACTGGCAGGAGAACGGCTCGGTCGACCATCTGCTGGGGCTGTACGAGAAGCTGAACGCCGAGGTGCCGATCAGGGACCTGCGCTGGTCCATCGCCCACCTCGACGACGCCTCGCCCGAGACGCTCGCGCGCATGAAGGCGCTGGGCATCGGCTGGACCATGCAGGACGCGATGTACTTCCAGGGCGACCGCGCGCTGGCCGTGCGCGGCGAGGCGGCGCGGCGCATGCCGCCCATCGGCACCGCGCTGCGCGCAGGCGTGAACATCGGCGCCGGCACCGACGCGCACCGCGTGGCCTCGTACAACCCCTTCGTCGCGCTGCAGTGGATGCTCGACGGCAAGACGGTGAGCGGCAAGGCCATGCGCGGCGCCGACGAGACGCCCACGCGCGAGCAGGCGCTGCGCCTGTACACGCAGGGCAGCGCGTGGTTCAGCTTCGACGAAGGCAGGCGCGGCACGCTCGAAGTGGGCAAGCTCGCCGACTTCGCCGTGCTCGACCAGGACTTCTTCAGCGTGCCGCTGGAACGCATCGGCAAGACCACGTCGCTGATGACGGTGGTGGGCGGGCGCGTGGTGTATGCGGCGCGGCCCTTCGCTGCTGCGGCAGGCGCCTCGGTGGCCACGGCGCCCTGAGCTCCGCCTTCGCTCAGGTCCCGAGCGCGTGCCGCACCCGCTCGCGCAGCACGGGCAGCACGTCGCTCTCGAACCACGGATGGTGCTTGAGCCAGCCCGTATTGCGCGGCGACGGATGCGGCAGCGGGACGAAGCGCGGCGCGTAGTCGGCGAAGGCCTGCACGGTCTCGGTGACGCCCGCGTGCGCCTTCCTGCCGAGGAAGTGGCGCTGCGCGTACTGGCCGATGAGCAGCGTCAGCTCGACCTGCTTCATCTGCGCGAACAGCTTCTCGTGCCACAGCTGCGCGCATTCCCTGCGTGGCGGCAGGTCGCCGCTCCTGCCGCGGCCGGGATAGCAGTAGCCCATCGGCACGATCGCCACGCGCGAGGCGTCGTAGAACACCTCGCGCCCGATGCCGAGCCAGCGGCGCAGCTGGTCGCCGCTGCGGTCGTTCCACGGCACGCCCGTCTGGTGCACCGTGAGGCTGGGCGCCTGCCCGACGATCAGCAGCCTGGCGCCCGCGCCGGCCTGCACCACGGGCCGCGGGCCCAGCGGCAGGTGCAGCGCGCACGCGCGGCAGGCACGCACCTCGGCGAGCAGCGCGTCCAGGGCATCGGCGCGAAAGATCTCAATCGGCAAAGGGCTTGAAGAAGGCATTGAGCTCTGCGCCCGCCGCGGCGTCGGCGAAACCGTCGAAGCGGCCCTCGGCCAGCGTGCGCGCGGCGCGGATGAAGCCGCCCCAGGCCGCCCGCGCCAGCCCGCCGCCCACGCTGACGCGGCGCACGCCGAGCCCGGCGATGTCCTTCATCGTGAGTTCGCTCGGCGCGCCCACCAGCAGGTTGACCGGCTTGCCTCCGGCGGCGGCCACCACGGCGGCGATCTGCTCGCGCGTCTTGATGCCCGGCGCGTAGAGGCAGTCGGCCCCTGCGTTCGCGTAGGCCTTGAGCCGTGCGATGGCATCGTCGAGGTCGGGGCGGCCGGCGAAGAAGTTCTCGGCGCGGCCGACCAGCAGCACGTCGGCGCCCGATGCGTCGATGGCCTTGCGCGCGGCACGCAGGCGCTCCACCGCCACGTCGAGCGGAAAGAGCGGATCGGCGGCGTTGCCCGTCGAATCCTCGATGGACAGGCCCGCCACGCCCATCTCGATGGCGAGGCTCACGCTCTCGGCCACGCCCTCCGCATCGGCGGCGAAGCCGTTCTCGAAGTCGGCGTTCACCGGCAGGTCGGTGGCTTCGACGAGCTCGCGCAGGTGCGCGAGGATGTGCTCGCGCGACATCGCGCCGTCGGCGCGTCCCTGCGACCAGGCGAAGCCCGAACTGGTGGTGGCCAGCGCCTTGAAACCCAGGCCTTCGAGAAAGCGCGCGCTGCCCGTGTCCCAGGGGTTCGGAATGACGAAGCAGCCTTGTTCATGGAGGGCACGGAAGTCGGCGCGTTTCTGGTCGATGGTGCGGGTCATGGCGTGGGTCGGCTTTCTTTCTGTTGTTGCGCGGGGGGTGGATGCAGGAAGGGCGGTCAGGATACGCCGGCCTTCGCATCCGCAGCACCCGGCGGGTTTTGCAGCAGGTGGTCGATGAAGGCGCGCACCGCCGGCAGCATGCCGCGGCGCGATGCGAAGGCTGCCTGGATCTCGCTGGCCGCGCAGGCCCATTCGCCGCACAGGCGCACCAGGCGGCCGTCGGCAAGGGCGTCGCGGCACATGATCTCGGGCAGCAGCGCGAGCCCCATGCCCTGCTCGGCCAGGTGCCTCAGCGCGAACATGTCGTCGGTCACGACGTGCGGCGTGAAGGCGAAATCGTGCGACTCGCTGCCGCGCTCCAGAGCCCAGCGGTAGCGCTCGTTGTCCGCGGGCAGCGACAGCACCGGCCATGCGGCCAGGTCGCCGAGCGAGCGCGGCATGCCCAGCCGCTCCACCAGCGCGGGGCTCGCAAGCAGCACGTCGACTGTGCTGCCCAGCGGGCGCGCGACCAGGCTCGAATCCTCGAAGGGCGGGCGGCGCACGCGCAGCACCACGTCGATGTTCTCCTGCAGCGGATCAACGCGGCGGTTGCTCACCTCCAGCTGCAGCCGCACACCCGGATAGGCGCGCATGAAAGACGGGATCAGCGGCGTGAGCCAGAACTGCGCGAGCGTGAACGGGCAGCTCACGCGCAACAGGCCCTGCGGCTGCGCGGTGGCCTGGCGCGCCACGTCGAAGGCCTCTTCGCCCGCCGCCACTGTCGCCTGGCAGCGCTCGTAGAACTGCCGGCCCACGCTGGTGAGCAGCAGCCGCCGCGAACTGCGCTGCAGCAGGCGCACGCCGATGCGCTCCTCCAGCTGCGAGACGCGCCGGCTCAGGCGCGACTTCGGGATGCCGAGGTGCCGGCTCGCGGCGCTGAAGCCCTGCTGCTCCACCACGTGGGCGAAGAGGGCGAGGTCGTTGAAGTCTTCCATGTTGTCTCGTCGGGTCTTTCTCGTTCTTCTGGCGGAACGATCCGTTCTTTTCAGGCCGATTGCTCGGTGTTCGTTCCATCAGCATCATCGATCGCTCTCCGCCGGTCAACCGCCAACTTCACACCCGCACGCACGCCATGAAACTTGCCAGCTTCCACCATCGCGACAGGCTTCGCTTCGGCGTGGTCCGAAGCGACGATGCAGTCGCGGACCTGAGCGGGCAGCCCGGCGCGCCAGCGGGGCTGCTCGAACTGATCGCGCGTGGTGACGAGGGCATGGCCTGGCTGCAGGCGGTGCTGGCCGATGCGCCGCGCCTGGCCTTGTCGGACGTGCGGCTGGCGGCGCCGATTCCCGCGCCGCGCAAGTTCCTCGGGCTCGGTGGCAACTACGCCTCGCACCTCGAGGAAGCCGCGAAGCTCGGCCTGGTGCGGCCGCCGGGGCAGGTGTGGTTCAACAAGCAGGTGTCGTGCGTGGCCGGCCCTTTCGATGCGGTGCACAAGCCCCGCGTGTCCGACCAGTTCGACTACGAGGGCGAGCTGGGCCTGGTGATCGGCCGGCGCTGCCGCCACGTCCGCGCGGAGGACGCGATGGCGATGGTGGCCGGCTACGTGGTGGTCAACGACATGAGCGTGCGCGACTGGCAGATGCGCGCGCCGACGCACACGCTGGGCAAGTCCTTCGACACGCACGGCCCCTTCGGGCCCTGGCTGGTGACGCGCGACGAGATCGCCGATCCGCATGCGCTGCGGCTGCGCACCTGGGTCAACGGCGAGCTGCGGCAGGACGGCAACACGGCGCAGATGATCCACCGCATCGAGGCGATGCTGGTGGAACTGAGCACCGCCTTCACGCTGGAGCCCGGCGACGTGCTGAGCACCGGCAGCCCCGCCGGCGTCGGCGGCCTGATGGACCCGCCGCGCTACCTGATGCCGGGCGACGTGGTGCGGGTGGAGATCGAGGGCATCGGCCACATCGAGAACCGCGTGGTGGCCGAGCCCGGCGCCACCTGAGCGCACCGCCCTTCGAAGAAGAAAAGGAGACAGCCATGAACGACGAACCCGCCCTGCCCGCACGCCGCCCCCTGCCCGACTTCGCGCACACCGCACTGCGCCCGGTCAAGCTCGCGCACGTCGTGCTGCGCGTGGGCGATCTCGCCCGCTCGCGCGGCTGGTACATCGAAGTGCTGCAGGCACGCGTGGCCTTCGAGAACGACATGCTGTGCTTCCTGAGCTACGACGACGAGCACCACCGCATCGGCCTGGTCGCGCCGCCCGGGCTGAAGCACGAGGCCGACGCGAGCACGGGGCTGGAGCACATCGCCTTCACCTACGGTTCGCTCGGCGAGCTGCTGGCCAACCACCGGCGGCTGGCGGCGCGCGGCATCCGGCCCTACTGGTGCATCAACCACGGGCCGACGATCTCGATGTACTACCGCGACCCAGACGGCCACCGGCTGGAGCTGCAGCACGACGTGTTCGAGACGGCCGCGGAGGTCGACGCCTTCTTCGCCGGCGGCGCCTATGCCGAGAACTTCATGGGCGTGGTGTTCGACCCCAACGCGCTGGCCGCACGCTACGAGGCCGGCGAGCCGCTGGCTTCGCTCACCGCGCGGCCCCGGCTGCCGCAGGGCAAGGGGCCGTGGGACATGTTCGTGCCCTGAATTACAGGGCGCTCAGCACTCCACCACGTTCACCGCGAGGCCGCCGAGCGAGGTCTCCTTGTAGGTCGCCTTCATGTCCTCGCCGGTCTGCTTCATGGTGCGGATCACCGCGTCGAGCGACACGTAGTGGCTGCCGTCGCCGCGCAGCGCCATGCGCGCCGCGTTGATGGCCTTCACCGCGCCCATCGCGTTGCGCTCCACGCAGGGAATCTGCACCATGCCGCCGACCGGGTCGCAGGTGAGTCCGAGGTTGTGCTCCATGCCGATCTCGGCCGCGTTCTCGACCTGCGCCGGCGTGGCGCCGAGCACCGCTGCCAGCGCACCGGCCGCCATCGAGCAGGCCACGCCCACCTCGCCCTGGCAGCCGACCTCGGCGCCCGAGATCGAGGCATTGGTCTTGTAGAGCATGCCGATGGCCGCGGCGGTGAGCAGGAAGTCGACGATGCCCTCGTCGTTCGCCTGCGGCACGAAGCGCTGGTAGTAGTGCATCACGGCGGGCACCACGCCGGCCGCGCCGTTGGTGGGCGCGGTGACCACGCGGCCGCCGGCGGCGTTCTCCTCGTTCACCGCCATCGCGAAGGCGTTGACCCAGTCCATCGCCGCGAGCGGATCGGCGGCTCCGGCCTGCGCGAGCAGTTCGCGGTGCAGCTCCGGCGCGCGGCGGCGCATGCGCAGCGGGCCGGGCAGCGATTGCGCGGCCAGCGGGTTGTCGATGCCGAAGCCGCGCTGCACGCACTGCTGCATCACCTGCCAGACGCGCAGCAGCCCCGCGCGCACTTCGGCTTCGGGACGCCACGTGCATTCGTTGCGCATGACGAGCGCGGCCACGGAGAGGCCGTTCTCGCGGCACTGCGCCATCAGCTCGTCCCCGGTGGCGAAGGGATGCGGCACGGCGGCCGCCGCAGCCACAGTCTGCGCCACGGCCTGCCCGCCCTCGACCACGAAACCGCCGCCGACCGAGAAGTACGTGCCCTCGGCCAGCGTGGCGCCATCGGCCGCGAAGGCGGTGAAGCGCATCGCGTTGGGATGTTCGGGCAGCGACTCCTCGCCCTTGAAGGCGATGTCTCTCACGCGGTCGAAGTCGATGGACGTGGAGCCCAGCAGCTCGAGACGACCGGTGCGGCGCAGCGCCTCCAGCCGGGGCTGCACGGTCTCGGGCCGCACGGTGTCGGGCGCGTCGCCGAAGAGGCCGAGGATCACCCCCTGGTCGGTCGCGTGCCCGTGGCCGGTGGCGCCGAGCGAGCCGAACAGGTCGACCTGCAGCCGCGCCACCTGCGCGAGCAGGCCGCGCCGCTCGAGCGACTGCGCGAACATCAGCGCCGCGCGCATCGGCCCCACGGTGTGCGAGCTGGAGGGGCCGATGCCGATCTTGAAGATGTCGAAGGCGGAGAGCATCAGCGCATCATGCCCTCATCTGCCGATGCGGGAAGCTGCTGCCTGACCAGTGCCACCCAGTAGGCGGCGCCCAGCGGCAGGATGTTGTCGTTGAAGTCGTAGTACGGGTTGTGCACGTTCGGATCGTTCGGGCCCTCGCCCGCGCCGATGCCGATGTAGGCGCCGGGGCGCTTCTGCAGCATGAAGGCGAAGTCTTCCGAGCCCATGGCGGGCGGGATGTCGGTGTGCACCTGGGCAAGCTCCACCAGGCTGGCAGCCGCGGCGATGGCGGCGTCGGTCTCGGCGGGCGTGTTGACCACGCCGGGGTAGCCGCGGCGGTAGTCGAGCGCCACCTTCGCACCGTGCGTGGCGGCCACGCCGTCGCAGATCTGCTGCATGGCGGCCTGGGTCTTGTCCTGGATCTCCGGATCGAGCGTGCGCACGGTGCCGCGCAGCACCACGGTCTCGGGGATCACGTTCCAAGTGTCGCCGCCATGGATCTGCGTGACGCTCACCACGGCCGAGTCGGTCGCGCCGGTGCGGCGGCTCACGATGGTCTGCAATGCGTTGACGAGCTGCGCCGAGACCACCACCGAGTCGATGCCGGTCTCGGGCATGGCGCCGTGGCTGCCCTTGCCGGTGACGACGATCTCGAAGGTGTCGAGAAACGCCGTCATCGTGCCCTTGCGGATCGCGAACTGGCCGCGCGGCAGGCCGGGGAAGTTGTGCATGCCGTAGACGGCATCGGCCGGGAACTGCTCGAACAGGCCCTCGTCCACCATCACGCGGCCGCCGCCTTCGTTCTCCTCGGCGGGCTGGAACACGAAGTGCACCGTGCCCTTGAAGGGCTTGTGGCGCGAGAGATGCTCGGCCGCGCCCAGCAGCATCGCGGTGTGGCCGTCGTGGCCGCAGGCGTGCATCTTGCCGGCGCACTTGGAGGCGTGCGGCTGCGTGCCGAGCTCCTGCATGTTGAGCGCGTCGAGGTCGGCGCGCAGCGCGATGCTCGGGCCCTCGCCGTTCTTCAGCGTGCCGACCACGCCGGTGCCGGCCAGGCCGCGGTGCACGGGCAGGCCCATCAGCATCAGCGCGTTGGCGACGACGTTGGCGGTGCGGTGCTCCTCGAAGGCGGTCTCGGGATTGGCGTGGATGTCGCGGCGCCAGGCCAGCATGCGGGCACGGGTGTCTTCGGCGATTTCGGGGTCGCGGTACATGGTGTTGATCTCTCGTGGGACGGGGTCAATGGAAGAATTCGGCAATCACGGTGGCGCCGAGGAAGGTGCCGGCCGTGGCGGTGAGCGACACCACCACGATGCGCCAGCCCAGCTGGCGGAACACCGGCATGTCCTTCGCAACCGAGAAGCCGGCCAGCGCGAGCACCGGCGTGGTGAAGGCCAGGAAGTTGAGCTTGGCGGTGATCGCGATCAGCGCGTCGGAGAACGGGAACAGCCCCGGGATGCCGGCCACCGTGGCCACCACCGACAGCACCAGCACCATCGGCAGGCGCGGCACCAGGCGCTTGATGCCCTCGACGATCAGCGCGATCAACGCGACAGCCGCCAGGCCTTCGAGCGACACCAGCACCGGCACCTTGTAGGTCAGCGAGTTGCCGATGAGCACGCCGCCGCTGACCACCGCCCAGGCGATGAGCGTGTCGCGCAGCGGCAGCGCCCCGCCGTGGCCGACGCTGACCTGCGACACGGCGCCCGTGCCGGCGTCCTGCGCGCCGCGCTTCGAGAAGCGGCCCAGAACCGGCTCCAGCTTGCCGTAGAGCCACGAGCACAGCGGCAGCGACAGGAACAGCGTGAAATAGAAGCCCACCACCGTCGTCAGCAGGTTCGACGCGGCGGCGATGGCGGTGAGCTGCGGCAGCATCTCGGCCGGCTGCTGCGCCGCGATGGCGCCCAGCGCCGCCGCCATCAGGCTGCCGGAGCCCACGCCGGCGCCCATGGCCAGCGAGCGCGGATCGAAGATGTGCAGGCTGGCGACGAAGCCCGCCAGCACCGCGATGAAGAGCGCGCCCAGCACGGTGCCGGTGATGTATTCGGCCAGCACGCCGCGGCCCTCGGGCGAGGCCATGCCGTACTTCTCGCCGATGATCACGAGGTTGCCCTCGCGGCCCACAGAGAAGGTGGCGCCCACCGCCTCGCGCTTGATGCCCAGCAGCAGCGCCAGCGGCAGGCCCAGCGCCAGGGTGCCGAGCGCATGGCCGAACTCCTGGAACAGCAGCGCCCAGCCGGCCTCCTTCACCTGCGGCAGCGCGGCGCCGACCGTGAGGCCCAGCTTCACCACGAACAGCAGCAGGCCCGCGTTCAGCAGGCCGCCCGCGAAGGACTGCTCGGCCGTCGCCACCCGCACCACGCCCGGCACGCGGCGATGCGCGATGCCCCACGCGGCCGCGATCAGCAGCGCCCACAGCATCGGCAGCAGCGCCACCTTGCCCGGGCCGACGCTGAACTGCACCGGGCCGATGAGCTCGGCCGCCGCCACGACGGCCAGGGTGACGAGCGCGAGCCGGAGTTTTCCGGAAGCCGACGACGAAGCGCCGGGAGCGAGCGAAGTGGGGGTGGAAGCAGCGGATGTCATCGGTTGGGGCATCGTGTGGCGCAGCGGCGGCTGCGGGCTGCCGGGAAGTTTCGGATCGCCTGCCTCTTGCATCAATGGCCGCGAATCGGGATATTCGTTGCATTGAATGCAACACTCAGGAGACGAAGGCCATGGACGACAGGCTCGACACGCGCCGCGTGCGCTACTTCATGCAGGTGCTGGAGAGCGGCTCCGTGCGCGGCGCCGCCGAGGTGCTCGACATGGACCCCTCGGCCGTGAGCCGCGCCATCGGCATCCTCGAACAGGAGTGCGGCCTGCCGCTGCTGGAGCGCCACGGTCGCGGCGTGGTGCCCACGGACGCGGGCCAGATGCTGGCCGGCTACGTGCGCCGCCAGAACAGCCAGAAGCAGCACCTGATGGCGCAGCTCGACAGCATCCGCAAGATCGAGCGCGGCCACATCGACATCGTGGCCGGCGAGGGCTACGTGGACTGGCTCATGCGCCACAGCCTGCGCGACTTCATGACCTCGCACCCGAAGATCACCATCGACCTCGACGTGGCCAGCACCGACGAGATCGTGCAGCGGGTGGTGGAGGAGCGCGCCCACGTCGGCCTGCTGTTCCAGCCGCCCAAGGACGATCGGCTGACCTCGCACCAGTCGCACCCGCAGCCGATCCAGGCCATGGTGCTGCGCTCGCACCCGCTGGCGCAGCTCGACCGGCCGCTGACGCTCGCCGACCTGCAGCCCCACCCGGGCGCCACGCTGCACCGCAACTTCGGCGTGCGCCAGCACATCGAGGCCGCCGAGATCAGCGAGGGCGTGCGCCTGCCCTCGCTGCTGACCACCACCTCGTTCAGCGCGCTGGGGCATTTCGTCTCGGCGGGCCTGGGCTATGCGCTGGGCACGCGCATCTCGCTCACGCCGAACGCGAGCAACCCCGATCTGGTGGAACTGCCGATGAAGAACCCGCTGCTGTCGCAGGGCCGCTCGCACATCGTGTCGCGCCACGGACGCATGCTCTCGCCCGCCGCGTCGGAGCTGCTGCGGCAGGTGGTGGCGGACATGCGGCGCTTCGCGGAGACCAAGCCTTCCGAATGACGATGAAGGGCTTCGTTTGCGCGCCGGGGCCCTTCGGTGTTCTGATCGGGCCCAACATGCTCTACGTCACCGCCCTCTTCGTCCACCTGCTGTGCGCCGCCTTCTGGGTCGGCGGCATGGCGACCATGCACTTCGCCGTGCGCCCCTCGGCCGTCGCCACGCTCGAACAGCCGCCGCAGCGCCTGCGCATGATGGCCGCGACGCTCAGGCGCTTCTTCGTCGGCGTGGATGCTTCCGTCACGCTGCTCTTCGCGACCGGCGTGGCGATGATCCTTGCCGGCGGCGGCTTCCGCGGCCTGCACTGGCGCATCGAGGCCATGATGAGCATCGCGATCGTGATGGCCGCCATCTACACCTACATCCGCGCCTCGGTGTTCAGGGCGATGCGCCGCGCGGTGGATGAAAGCGCCTGGCCGGTGGCTGCCGCGCGGCTGAACACGGTGCGCAAGCTGGTGACGGTGAACCTTGCGCTGGGCGTCGTGGTCTTCGGCGTGGCGACCATCGGGCGCGCGGGCTGAACGGGCCCGGGGCTGTCGAGCAGCCGCGAGCCCGCGTCGTCGATACGGCCGGCGGCCCGCTCAGACCAGGTTGAGCTCCACGTCGATGTTGCCGCGCGTGAGCTTCGAGTAGGGGCAGGTCTGGTGCGCGGTGTCGACCACGGCGCGCGCGGTCTCGCGGTCCAGGCCGGGCAGGCTCACGTTCAGGCGTGCCTGCAGGAAGTACTGGCTCTCTTCGAGCACGAGGTCGACCTCGGCATCCACCGACAGGTCGGCCGGCAGCTTGACCTTCAGCGTGCCCGCGGCCTTGCCCATCGCGCCGATGAAGCACGCCGACCAGCCCGCTGCGAACAGCTGCTCGGGGTTGGTGCCGGTGCCGTTGCCGCCGGGGGGCGAGAGCTGGATGTCCAGGTGGCCGTCGCTGCTGCGCGATGCGCCGAGGCGGCCGCCGGTGGTGTGGGTCTTGCCGGTGTAGAGGACTTGCTTGTCGGTCATGGTGGTTCCTTGGATGGAAGGTGATTCGGAATGAGGCCCGGTTGTCGAAGGCCCCGTCGCTTCGTGCGATGTGCGTCGGAAGCGATGCAGGAATTACATCGACGGGCTGTATCCACGATGTGTCGAACCACCTGCCGATTTGCATGCCCGTGTGTCCGCAGCGCCATGCAGACACAGTGGCGTACAAATCTCCGGACGGAGGGAATCAGGAAGAAGGAAGGCTCAGGCCGCCGGGCCCTTGAGCTCGACGGTGTTGCCGTCGGGGTCGGCGACGTAGATCGAGGGCCCGTTGCCCTCCGCGCCGAAGTTGTTCTGCACCTCGCCGTTCACCGCGACGCCATGCTCGGCCATCAGCGTGCGGATGACGGCTTCGTCGAAGGGCTCGATGCGCAGGCAGACGTGATCGACGTTGCGGCCTTCCGCACCGGCGAGCGCCCCGCCCTGCCGGCCCAGCGGGCCGTCGTGCGTGACGAGGTCGATCAGGCTGGTGCCCGCGCGCAGGTGCACGAGCCCCAGGTCGTCGCGGCGCTTCTCGACGGCGCAGCCCAGCACGCCGCGATAGAAGGCGATGGAACGCTCGGCATCCTTCACGCGCAGCACGACGTGGTCGATGCGCAGTACCGAGAAAGCGGGCATGGGCATCGGGCTGACCATGGCCTCTTCCTTCTTTTCTCTTTCGTCTTCAGACCACGCCGGCCGACCGCAAGGCCTCGAAGCGGGCCGTGTCGATGCCCATCTCCGCCAGCACCTCCTGCGTGTGCTGGCCCAGCGCCGGCGGTGCATGGCGCAGCACGGGCGGCGTGGCCGAGAGGCGCAGCGGGCTCGCCACGCCGGTGATGCTGGCGATGCCGTCGCCCGCATCGCGCGGCAGCGTGACCGCGAGGCCCCGCGCCTTGACCTGCGCGTCGTCGAAGGCCTGCGCGATGTCGTTGATCGGGCCGCAGGGCACGGCCTTGTCCTCGAGCAGCGTGACCCACGCGGCGGTGGTGCGGGTGCGCGTGAGCTCTTCCATCATCGGGATCAGCACGCCGCGGTGCTTCACGCGCAGCGTGTTGGTGGCGAAGCGCGCGTCGGTCGCCCACTCGGGGTGGCCGCCGGCCTCGCAGAAGCGCGCGAACTGGCCGTTGTTGCCGATGGCCAGCAGCATCGCGCCGTCTTGCGTCGGGAAGTCCTGATAGGGCGCCAGGCTCGGGTGCGTGTTGCCCTGGCGCCCGGGCGCCTTGCCGGTGTTGAGGAAGGCGCTCGCCTGGTTGGCGAGGATGGCCATGCCCACGTCGAGCAGCGCCATGTCGATGTGCTGGCCCTCGCCGGTGCGCTCGCGCACCTGCAGCGCGGCCAGGATGGCGGTGCTGGCGTAGACGCCGGTGAACAGGTCGGTCAGCGCCACGCCCACGCGCAGCGGGCCGCCGCCGGGCACGTCGTCAGGGCGGCCGGTGATGCTCATCATGCCGGTCATGGCCTGGATCATCAGGTCGTAGCCCGCGCGCTCGGCGTACGGGCCGTCGTGGCCGAAGCCGGTCACGCTGCAGTAGATGAGGCGCGGGTTGGCCGCGCGCAGGCTTTCATGGTCGAGGCCGTACTGCCTGAGGCCGCCGGTCTTGAAGTTCTCCACCACGATGTCGGCCTGCGCCGCCATCTGCTTCAGAAGCGCCTGCCCGTCGGGCGTGGCCATGTCGACCGTGACCGAGCGCTTGTTGCGGTTGCAGGCGGTGAAGTAGCTGGCCTGGTCGGTGTCGTTGCCGTTCGCGTCCTTGACGAAGGGCGGGCCCCAGGTGCGCGTGTCGTCCCCGACGCCGGGGCGCTCGATCTTGACGACGTCGGCGCCCAGGTCCGCAAGGATCTGCGTGCACCACGGGCCCGCGAGCACGCGGGACAGATCGAGGACCTTGATGCCGTCGAGTGCTGCGGGCTTGGTCATGCGGCTCAGTTGGCGAAAGCTGCGATGCCGGTGATGGCACGGCCCAGGATGAGCGCGTGGATGTCGTGCGTGCCTTCGTAGGTATTGACCACTTCGAGGTTCACCAGGTGGCGGGCCACGCCGAACTCGTCGCTGATGCCGTTGCCGCCCATCATGTCGCGCGCCATGCGGGCGATGTCGAGCGCCTTGCCGCAGTTGTTGCGCTTCATGATCGAGGTGATCTCGACCGCGGCGATGCCTTCGTCCTTCATGCGGCCCAGGCGCAGGCTGCCCTGCAGGCCCAGCGTGATCTCGGTCTGCATGTCGGCCAGCTTCTTCTGGATGAGCTGGTTGGCGGCCAGCGGGCGGCCGAACTGCTTGCGGTCCAGCGTGTACTGGCGGGCGCGGTGCCAGCAGTCTTCGGCGGCGCCGAGCGCGCCCCACGAGATGCCGTAGCGGGCGCTGTTGAGGCAGGTGAAGGGACCCTTCAGGCCCTGCACTTCGGGGAAGGCGTTCTCCTCGGGGCAGAACACGCCGTCCATCACGATCTCGCCGGTGATGCTGGCGCGCAGGCCGACCTTGCCGTGGATGGCGGGGGCGCTCAGGCCCTTCATGCCCTTCTCGAGCACGAAGCCGCGGATCGGGCCGACGGCGCCGCTCTCGCTGACTTCCTTGGCCCACACCACGAACACGTCGGCGATGGGCGAGTTGCTGATCCACATCTTGGAGCCGGTGAGCGAGTAGCCGCCGGGAACCTTCTTGGCGCGCGTGGCCATGCTGCCGGGGTCGGAGCCGTGGTCGGGCTCGGTCAGGCCGAAGCAGCCGATCCATTCGCCGGTGGCGAGCTTGGGCAGGAACTTCTGCTTCTGCGCCTCGGAGCCGAATTCGAAGATCGGCACCATCACCAGCGAGCTCTGCACGCTGGCCATCGAGCGGTAGCCCGAGTCGACGCGCTCGACTTCGCGGGCGATCAGGCCGTAGGCCACGTAGTTGAGGCCGGGGCCGCCGTACTGCTCGGGGATGGTCGGGCCCAGCAGGCCGAGGGCGCCCATCTCGCGGAAGATGGCCGGATCGGTCTCGCCGGTGCGGAAGCCTTCGAGCACGCGGGGAGCCAGGCGCTCCTGGCAGTAGGCATTGGCCGCGTCGCGGATCATGCGTTCTTCATCGGTCAGCTGCTGGTCGAGAAGAAGGGGGTCGTCCCAGTGGAATTGCGCTTTGGCGGCCATGTGGCTGTCTCCGGAAAAGGGGGAGGAAAAGGAAAAGAGGGGAATCAGGCGATGCTAGCCACGCACCGGCCATGACGCAAACGAGGATTCCGCACCCAGATATGCGTTCGTAGAATGTCTTGCAAGATGTTCGGGCGACTCCTCCATTGACGAGCCGTCGAGTCCATACATACAGCCGAGGCATACATGCGCCGCAAGATCCCTCCCCTGCAGACCCTGGTGTGCTTCGACGCCGCCGCGCGCCACGAGAGCTACACGCGCGCCGCGCAGGAACTCGCCCTCACACAGAGCGCGGTGTCGCGCCAGATCGGCACGCTCGAAGGCTTCCTGGGCGTGGCGCTCTTTCGCCGCACGCGGCACGGCGTGGCGCTCACGGCCAGCGGCGCGGCCTATGCGCGGCAGATCAGCAAGCGGCTCGAAGCGATGGAGCGCGACACGCTCGACGCCATGGCGCACCAGGGCGAAGGCGGCTCGCTCTCGCTGGCGGCCGTGCCCACCTTCGCCACCCGCTGGCTGATGCCGCGCCTGAAAGGCTTCGCGGCGCTGCAGCCCGACGTGGTGGTGCACATCGAGACGCGCACCCGCCCCTTTCTCTTCGCCGACGCGGAGTTCGACGCCGCGCTCTATGCCGGCACGCCCGCGCAGGTCGAGAACTGGGCCGGCACGCGCGCGCTGCTGCTGATGCACGAGGACGTGGTGCCGGTGTGCAGCCCCGCGCTGCTGCCGCGCGGCAAGGCCGTGACGCCTGCCGCCATCGCCAAGATGCCGCTGCTGCAGCAGAGCACGCGCCCCGACGGCTGGCGCCAGTGGTTCGATGCGCAGCGCGTGGACGCACCCAACGCGCGCGGAGGCCCGCGCTACGAGCTCTTCTCCATCCTGGCCGCGGCAGCCTCGCACGGGCTCGGCGTGGCGCTGATGCCGACGATGCTGGTGGCCGACGAACTCGCGCGCGGCGAGCTGGTGGTGGCCTGCGCGCGGCCGCTCTCGGGCGAGCGCAACTACTACCTCGTGACGCCCGAGCGTGCCGACCAGCGGCCGCTCTTGAAGTTCTTCAGCGACTGGCTGCTGGAGCAGGCGCGGCAGCCGGGGGCGACGCCTTCTTCGGCTGCGAGACGCGCTGCGGCCTGAACGGCCCTGCGACCTTCTCCAGCCATGGGTCGCAGACGGCACGCAGTTCCGGATCGACGTCGAACTGCGGATCGCGCGCGTCGAACAGCACCGACTTCTTCGCCTGCGCGCGCACCAGCGAGAAGGCGTCCTTCTGCGATCGGCTGTTGTCGAACATCAGCGTCATGTTGGCGATCTGCGCAGCGTGGCCGACTGCCGCCTGCGTGCGGGGAAAACGCTCGATGAGCTTCCTGCGGTCCACGTCGTGACCGCCCTGCTGCTTGCGCGTGCTCACGCGGAAGACCGACATGTCCACCGACACCAGCCCCACGAAGAGCAGCACGACGAAGTAGCCCGCCTCCTGCATCGCGCGGATGTCGTCGGCCTTCGACTCGTGGCCGCCGCCGGGCAGCGGCTTCCAGTGCGAGAACACGGTCTCGAAGGCGAAGGGCATGCGCTGGTCCATCACCAGGCTCTTGAAGGCGCGCACGCCCTTCTGCGAGAGGATCTGCCAGCGCTCGTCGTCGTCGCGCAGGCGCTGGGCCCACGGCGGGATGTGTCCGGTGGAAGGGTCGGCGTCGGGCAGGATGGACATCATCATCCGGTCGGCGTTGACCAGCGGCAGGCGCAGCGAGGGCGCCAGGCGCGAATACCAGAGCGTCGATTTGCCGGAGCCGTTGTGGCCGGCCAGCACGAAGGCCACCGGACGCGGGCCCTGGGTCTGCTCCAGCAGCTTCTCGAGCTTCGGCGGCCGGCTGCTCACGCCTTGCTCGCGCGGAACCTGCCGTCGACCATGCGGCCGATCACCTTGGTGCCGTCGGCCGCCTCGCGCACGATCTTGCTCGGGTCGGGCGGATAGGCCGAGTACGCATACACCTTGGCCGCGTTGGGCCCGCGGAAGACCACCGACCTGTCGATGCCCGGCTTGCCCAGCGCACGGGCCGCCTTCTTCATGAGCACGGTGGTGTTGTCCTCGGGCCGCACCTGCGGACGCGGTGTCTTGCCGACCTTGACCAGCGCCATGCCGCGCCCGAGCACGGCCACCGGTCGGCCCTGCACCAGTTGCTCCGGAGAGCTGTCGCGCGCAGCGGTTTTTTGTCTTGCCATGGGGGGATGATCGCTCAAAACCGGCGCCTGCCGGCGCCCTGCCCTGCAAAGCCCGCGATGCCAGCCGGTGCGAAAAGCCGCGTCCGGAAACGGCGAGCCGTGATGCGCGGAAGCGGCAACACTGCAGGCATGACAGCAACTCCCGCCTCCCTGGTCGAACAGCTCGACTGGCCCCGCATCGAAGCCGACATCGCCGCGCGCGGCTGCGCCGCCACCGGCACCGCGCTCTTCACCCCGACCGAATGCGCGGCACTCGTGGCCATGTACGACCGGCCCCGCCATTTCCGCAGCCGCGTGGTGATGCAGCGCCACGGCTTCGGCCAGGGCGAGTACCAGTACTTCGCCTATCCGCTGCCGCCGAAGCTGGCAGCCTGGCGCAGCGCGCTTTACGAGCGCCTCGCACCGCTGGCCAACGCCTGGGCGGCGGCGATGGGCCAGCCTGCCGACTATCCGGCGCAGCACGATGCCTACCTCGCGCGCTGCCATGCGGCAGGCCAGGAGCGCCCCACCCCGCTGCTGCTGCGCTACGGCGAAGGCGACTACAACTGCCTGCACCAGGACCTGTACGGCGACCTGCAGTTCCCGCTGCAGCTCACGGTGCTGCTGAGCGAGCCGGGGCGCGACTTCGCCGGCGGCGAGTTCGTGCTGACCGAGCAGCGCCCGCGCATGCAGTCGCGCGCGGAGGTGGTGTCGCTCACGCAGGGCGAGGCGGTGATCTTCGCGGTCAACCAGAGGCCCATGGCCGGCACGCGCGGCAGCTATCGCGTGACGATGCGCCACGGTGTGAGCCGCGTGCGGTCGGGACGCCGGCACACGCTGGGCATCATCTTCCACGACGCGCGCTGACGCGCCCTCCTCCTGCAGCTTTCCCGGCAGTTCTCCTGCACCGGTCTATACAGGGCCGTGCCATCCTGGGACTGGGCAGTCCCGCGCGGCAGGCCGAAGTGGAGCGAAAATCACGGCCGTTTCCGCGCAGCCACGGACTCCGGCACCACGATCGGGGCCATGGGCCTGGCGGAAGCCGGCCCGCAGCCTCGGTGCTGCGGGTGCGTCGAGTGGTCGCCAGGGAGCTGTATGAACAAGAACTCGTCCGGGAATCCGGAAGCGACGGGAAAGCCGTCGATCGAATCCGCCAGGGGCGCGTCGCCGCCCGCGGCCGCGCTCGTCACACCCGCGGGGCGCTCGCGGCGCTTCAGGGTCGACGTGGGCACCATCGTGAGCGCAGTGGCGCTGGCGCAGTCGCTGCTGCTGGTGTCGCTGGGCTACTGGGGCTCGCAGAGGCTGGTCTCGCGCATCGGCGTGTCGGCGCACAAGTCCAACCACGACCGTACCGAAGACAAGGTGCTGGCCTTCCTGCACAAGGCGGAGTCGGTCATCAACGCGGTGGGCACCGCCCCCAGCCTGCAGCCGGCGGGCGAGCAATCGGAACGAACGGCGGAGCTGCTCTGGACGCTGCTGCAGCAGTCGCCCGAGCTCGACAGCATCTACGTGAGCAACGAGAAGGGCCGGATGCTGATGGCCCTGCGCTACCCGGTGCCGGCCATGCGCCACATCGAGCTCGGCGACGGCTTCACCACCGAGACCTGGCAATACAAGCTGCCGCTGGACGCCGAGGCCGACGCCCAGCAGCGCTACGCCACGCAGCACATCGCCTCCCGGCGCACCGACTACAACCCGACGCAGCGCGGCTGGTTCCTGCAAGCACGCAAGGCGGGCGGGCCGGTCTGGACGCAGCCCTACGTGTTCGCCGCGGCGCAGGAGCTCGGCGTGACCTACGCGCTGCCGAGCCAGCGCCGTTATCCGGACAACAGCCCGCAGGCGCTGGTGGTCGCGGGCGACGTGTCGCTCGGGCGGCTCTCGGAGTTCGTGCGCCAGTTCAGCAGCGACGGCTACGGCGACAGCGCACTGCTGAGCGCCGACTTCAACGTGCTCGCGCGCAGCGACCTGCCCGGCGTGCTGCACAAGCTGGAGCCGCCCAGCGGCGTGCTCGGCGCACTGCATGCGCACATGGTGACGGCCGGCACCGCGGGCGGCGGCAACGACACCGCGTTCTCCTTCACCTACGAAGGCCGCCGCTACCTCGTGCAGACATCGCGCATTCCGAGCACCGGCTGGCAGCTCGTGAGCTGGGTGCCCGAGGACATGCTGCTCGGCGACCTGCATCGCGCGGTGCTGTGGAGCCTGGGGCTGGCGGTGGCCTTTCTCGCGGTCGCGCTGTTCATGTCGCTGAAGCTCTCGAAGCTGGTGACCGCGCCGGTGGAGAACCTCTCGCACATCGCACGGCGAATCGGCCTGCTGGAGCTCGACAACCTGCCGCGCGAGCCGAGCCGCGTGCTCGAGATCCAGCACCTCGACCAGGCACTCGACGACTCGGCGCGCAGCCTCAAGGCCTTCAGCAAGTTCGTGCCGGTGGACATCATCAACCAGTTGATCGACGAAGGCCACGCGCTCGGTCCTTCAGGTTCGCCGCGGCGCGTGACGGTGATGTTCACCGACGTGGAGGGCTTCACCTCGATCTCGGAATCGCTGGACGCCGACGTGCTGGTGGGCATGCTTACCGAATACTTCAACCTCGCGACCGGCGTGTTCGCGCGGCACGGCGGCGTGGTCGACAAGTTCATCGGCGACGGCATCATGGTGCTGTGGGGCGCCCCTTCGGACCTGAAGGACGCGGAATACAAGGCCTGCCTGGCCGCGCTCGAACTGCACGTGGAGATGGACGAGCTCAACCGCAGGTGGGCCGAACGCGGCCTGCCCGAGTTCCGCACCCGCATGGGCATCCACACGGGCACGGTGATCGCCGGGGTGCTGGGCTCGAACGACCGGCTCTCATACACCGCGTTCGGCGATGCGATCAACGTGGCGAGCCGCATCGAGGGCATCAACAAGCAGCTGGGCACGCTGGCGCTGATGTCCGAGACCACCTACGCCGGCCTCGAAGGCCGGCTGCATACGCGGCGCATCGAGGAGCAGATCGAGCTGCGCGGCCGGCAGACGCGCATGGTGCTCTACGAGCTGGTGATGTCCTGAGGCGCCTAGCGCGGCGCCTGGGCGATGCGCACCAGCACGAGGTCGGCGCTGGTGGCGCCGCCCTGCGTGAGCACCGGGTACTGCGTGTCGTTGATGAAGAGGAGCTGCTCGCCGCGCGTGATGCGCGCCGACACCGCATAGCGCATGCGCGGATCGATGCGCGCGGCGTCCACCTTCAGCTCGTAGGCGAAGGGCACCTGTTTGCCATTCGCCTTGATGCGCTGCTCGGCGAGCACCTTCGAAGGCGCATCCATGAGCGATACGTCGAGCAGCTGCACCACGATGTCGGCTGCAGGGTCGAGCGCGATGCGTTCGCGGTAGGTGACCGTGCCGGTCACGCGCAGCTGCGCGGTGCCGCCGGCTGCCGGCGACGAGGGCACTGCGCAGGCGCTCAGCAGCGAGGCGCCCGCGATGGCGGAGAACATGAGGAGGCTGGTGCGTCTTTTCATCCGACGCATTATGCGGAGGCACGCTGCGCGGCGAAGGCCACGTACCAATCGAGACTCCCGGGGTTCGCCATTGCTTCACGGTTGACAACCTTTTCGATCGGCTGGCCCAGCAGCAGCTTCTTGATCGGCAGCTCCTGCTTCTTGCCCGAGAGCGTGCGCGGTATCTCGGCCACCTGGAAGATATCGTTGGGCACGAAGCGCGGCGACAGCGATGTCTTGATGGCGCTGTCGATCTTCGCGCGCATGGCATCGTCGAGCGCCACGCCGGGGCGCAGCACCACGAACAGCGGCATGTAGCTGTCGCGGCCCAGGTATTCGAGGTCGACCACCATCGAGTCGAGCACCTCGGGCAGGCCCTCGACGGCGCTGTAGATCTCGCTGGTGCCCATGCGCAGGCCCTGGCGGTTGATGGTGGCGTCGCTGCGGCCGTAGATGATGCAGCCGCCGTCCTCGCCGATCCTGATCCAGTCGCCGTGGCGCCAGACCCCGGGGTAGGTGTCGAAGTAGCTCGACACGTAGCGCGCGTTGCCCTCGTCACCCCAGAAATACAGCGGCATCGACGGAATGGCCTTGGTGCAGACCAACTCGCCGACCTCGCCGATCACAGGCTGCCCCTGCTCGTTCCAGGCCTCGACCGAATGGCCAAGCTCGCGGCACTGCATTTGTCCGGGCACCTCGGGCAGGTCGCGGTTGCCGCCGACGAAGGCGCCGCAGAAATCGGTGCCGCCGGAGATGTTGCACCACCACACCTCCTTCGAGCCCGCATCGAGGATCTGCCTCGAGCCCCAGCGCTGCACTTCCTCGGGCAGCGGCGAGCCGGTGCTGCCCAGGGCACGCACGCGCGAGAGATCGCCGCACTCCTTCGCGACGAGCCCGGCCTTCATGCAGTTGGTGAAATAGGCCGCGCCCGCGCCGAAGAAGGTGACCTTGTGGCGCGCCACGAAGCGCCACAGCACGCCCCAGTCGGGCTTCTCCTTGCTGCCCGCCGGATTGCCGTCGTAGATGCAGATGGTGGCGCCGAAGGCCATGCCCGACAGCTGCGAGTTCCACATGACCCAGCCGGTGGAGCTGAACCAGTGGTAGCGCTCGCCGAAGTTGTTGGCGCCGTAGCTCGCCCCCACGTCGTTGTGCAGCCCGCAGGCGTGCATCGTGAGGATGATGCCGCCCTGCCCGTGCACGATGGGCTTGGGCAGGCCGGTGGTACCGCTCGAATAGACGATCCAGATCGGGTGGTCGAACGGCAGCCACTCGGGCTCGAAGGCGGCGACCTCGGCGTCGTCGCGCGCGATGGCCTGCGTCCATTCGACATCGTGCAGCACAGCATCGGCTGCATAGGGCGACTTCACGAGCAGCAGCTTCTGCACGCTGGGCAGCTGGCCGCGCAGCTCCCGAAGCACCGCGCTGCGGTCCAGCGGCTTGCCGCCGTAGTGCACGCCGTCGACGGCGATCAGCACCTTCGGCTCGATCTGCCTGAAGCGGTCGGCCACGGCGGCCGTGCCCATGTCGGGCGCACACACGCTCCAGATCGCGCCGATGCTGGAGCATGCGAGAAAGGCCACCATGGTCTCGGGCACGTTGGGCATGTAGGCCGCGACGCGGTCGCCGCGCTTCACGCCCAGCGACTTCAGCGTGAGCGCCACCGAAGCCACCTGCCGGCGCATCTCGGGCCAGGACATCTCGCGCACCTGTCCCAGTTCGTTGTCGCTCACGATGGCGGGCATGCCTGCCGCATGGGCCGCATCGACGTGGCGCAGCACCTCGCGTGCGTAGTTGACCTGTGCGCCGGGGAACCAGCGTGCACCGGGCATGCGCGATTCGGCGAGCACCGCGGTGTGCGGCGTGGGCGATTCGATGCGGGCGTAGTCCCAGATGCTCTGCCAGAAGGCGTCGAGCTCGGTGACGGACCAGCGCCAGAGGGCGTCGTAGCTGTCGAATGCGAGGCCGCGCGTCTCGCGCAGCCAGTCCTGGTAGAGGCGGATCTGGGGGATGTTGGGAGCGGGCATTGCACGAGCGTAGCGCCGCGAACGACCGTGCTCAATGAGGGTTGACCTCAGGGTTTGTACGCGTGTTCAATGTTTTTGTACAAGCGTTCAATACGCCCCCGATGAGCACCCGCACACCCACCGCAAAGCGCCAGGTCTCGCGCGCACCGGCACAGGCCGCCGCCGCAGTCGCCATCGAGACTGCACGGCCCGACCGCAAGCAGGCGATCCTGCTGGCGGCCGAGAAGCTCTTTTCGCAGCACGGCTACCACGTGGTGACGATCCGCCAGATCGCCGAGGAGGCCGGCGTGCCGCTGGCGCTGGTGGGCTACTACTACGGCCAGAAGCACGAACTCTTCCACGCGATCTTCGAGCACTGGGGACACTCCATCGAGGCCCGGCTGGCGGGCCTGGCCGAGGTGGACATCGACCCCGACGACGCGCGCACGCTGCCGCGCATCATCGACGCCTTCACCGCGCCCGTGCTGGCGCTGCGCGCGAGCGCCGAGGGCGAGTACTACGCGCTGCTGGTGGCGCGCGAGCTCTACCACGCCACCGAGGAAGCCGACCGCGTGCTGCGCGCCTACTTCGACCCGCTGGCCGAGGCCTACATCGACGCGCTGCACCTCGCGATGCCGCACGCCACGCGCAGCCAGGCCGCCTGGGGCTACCAGTTCGCGCTGGGTTCGCTGCTGCACCACCTGAACGACAGCCGCATCGAACGGCTCTCGCGCGGCGAGAACACGCGCGCCGACCCGGCGGTGGCCCCGATGCTGGTGAACTTCATCGTCGGCGGACTGCGTGCGGCGCTGCCGCGTCCGAAGGCCGCCAAGCCGTCGCAGAGGAAAACCATACCCAGGAGACAGAAGACATGATGAAACGACGCACCCTGCTGTCGGCGCTCGCCGCGGCGTCGGCTGCCGCAGCGCTGCCTTCGCGCGCACAGTCCACCACGAAGATCGTGTTCGGCTACACGGCCGTGACCGACTTCGCATCGGTGTTCGTGGCCGCCGAGGAGGGCTACTTCAAGAAGCGAAGCCTCGACGTGGAGCTGAAGTTCATTCCGCTGAACTCGACCATCCCGGCGGCGCTGCAGTCCGATTCGCTGCAGATCGGCGGGCCCACGCCCTCGGTGTTCCTGCAGGCGGTGGACGGCGGCCTCGACCTGGTGCTCGTGGCCGGCGGCGGCCTCACCTCGAAGACCATCACCGGCTTCGGCCTGGTGGCGCGCGCGGGCTCGGGCATCAAGAGCGCGCAGGACTGCGTGGGCAAGAAGATCGGCGTGCCCGGCCTGGGCGCCTTCCTGCACGTGACCTTCCGCGCATGGCTGAAGGACAGCGGCGTGGATTACCGCAAGGTCAACTTCGTCGAAGCCGCGTTCCCGCAGCATGCCGACCTGCTGCGCGGCGGTTCGGTCGACGCGGTGGTGTCGGCCGATCCGTTCATGAGCCGCATCACGGAGAGTGGCGCCGGCTACGTGGCCTCGTATTACTCGACCTTCCTGCCCGAGAACAACCAGACGATCGTGCACGCTGCCAAGCGCGAGTGGGTGGCGAAGAACCCGGCGGCGGCGCGCGCCTTCCGCGAGGCGCTGGTGGAAGCCGCCGCGTTCATGCAGCAGCCGAAGAACGACGCCAAGGTGCGCGCATCCATCGGCAAGTACATCAAGCTGCCGCCCGACGTGCTCGCCAAGGTGCAGGTCTCGCCGCCCGGCCCCGTGGTGACCGACAAGCAGCTTTCCTACTGGACCGGGCTGATGAAGGAGCAGGAGATGCTCAAGACGAACATCGACGTCGCGAAGCTGGTGGCGAAGTGATCGCAACGCCTGCCCCGCTCACCGCGCGCGCTGCGTTGCAGCCGGGCGCCTTCCACGCGCCGGCCGGCACCGCGGCGCAGGCCGTGCCCTTCCTGCGCTTCGACGGCGTGACCATCCGCCTCGGCGGGCGCGAGATCCTTTCGCCGACATCCTTCGACGTGGCGCGCGGCGAGTTCGTCTGCATCGTCGGCCCCAGCGGCTGCGGCAAGACCACGCTGCTGCGCGCGGCCAGCGGACTGGTCACGGCCAGCGCGGGCGAGGTGCGGCGCAACGGCGTGAAGATGACTGAGCCCTCGCGCGAAGTGGCCTTCGTGTTCCAGGACTACGGCCGCGCCCTGCTGCCCTGGCGCACGGTGGAAGGCAACGTGAGCCTTGCGCTGGAAGCGGCCGGCGTGCCTGCCGCGCAGCGCGCACCGCGCATCGCCGACGTGCTCGGCAAGGTCGGTCTCGCGAAGCACGCGCACAAGTTCCCGGTGCAGCTGTCGGGCGGCATGCAGCAGCGCGCGCAGATCGCCCGCTGCCTCGCGCAGAGGCCCGAACTGATGATGATGGACGAGCCCTTCGGCGCGCTCGACGCGCTCACGCGCCAGAGCCTGCAGGACGAGCTCGCGCGGCTGGTGCGCGAGGACGGGCTCACCGTGCTCTTCGTCACGCACGACCTGGAGGAAGCCATCTACCTCGGCGACCGCGTGATCGCGCTGCAGGCCAACCCGGGGCCGGGCCGGCCCAGCCTCGCGCGGATGATCGACGTGAAGATTCCGCGCCCGCGCGACCAGCTCTCGACCAAGGAGCATCCGGAATACCTGCACCTGCGCCGCGAGCTCTTCGCTTTCATCGAGCAGGGCCATGACTGAGAGCCGCCTCTTGCGCTGGCTGCGGCCGTGGGTGTTTCC
Organism: Variovorax atrisoli; assembly: GCF_014195185.1. Classification (NCBI taxonomy): domain Bacteria; kingdom Pseudomonadati; phylum Pseudomonadota; class Betaproteobacteria; order Burkholderiales; family Comamonadaceae; genus Variovorax; species Variovorax atrisoli. Next base: position 80,626 of record NZ_JACIBG010000005.1, read on the forward strand.
CGTGGTGCTCGTCGGCGCCTTCGAGTGGTATGCGCGGCGCGCGGCGGCTCTCGGCAGCGACGCGCTCGCGCCGCCCACCGCCGCGGCGAAGGCTTTCGCCGGCGCCGCCATGGACGGCTCGCTCTGGACGGCCACCGGCTTCACGCTCGGCACCGCCGCGCTCGGCCTGCTGCTGGGCGCAATGCTCGGCATCGCGCTGGGCGTGGTGCTCGGGCTCTCGCGCCGCGCGGCGCAGCTCGGCTCGGTCTCCATCGAAGTGCTTCGGCCCGTGCCTTCGGTCGCGCTGATTCCGCTGGCAATGCTGGGCTTCGGATTCGGCGTGCGCATGGAGCTGGCCATCGTCGCGTTCGCCACCTTCTGGCCGCTGCTGGTGCTGGTGCAGGCGGCGGTGCAGCAGGTGGAGCCGCGCCTGCTCGAGGTCAGCCGCGTGCTGGGGCTTTCGGCGCGCGAGCGTGCCTTCAAGATCGTGCTGCCGGCCATCGTGCCGCGCCTGTTCGTCGCGCTGCGCCTGGGCGTGGCGGTCGCGCTGGTGGTGGCGGTGACGGTGGAGATCGCGGCCAACCCCAACGGCATGGGCTACGCGATGATGATCGCGCAGCAGAGCTTCGACCCGGCGCTGATGCTGGCCTGGCTGGGCTGGATCGGCATCGTGGGCTTCGTGGTCAACGCCAGCATGCTGATGCTGCAGCGCGCGGTGTCGCGGCGCATGGGGGTGCTGTCATGAGCGACAGCCGCATCGGCCTCTACAGGGTCGGCTCGCTGGGCGTGCTGCTCGTGCTCGTCGCGCTGTGGTGGATCGCGAGCAACGCCGGCTGGGTGAGCCGCGTGTTCCTGCCGACCCCGCAGGCCACCTTCGCGAGCCTGCTCGAAGGGCTGAATCTCTCGGGAAGCGGCAATGGCAGCGGCGAGCTGCTCGGCTTCACGCGGGCCACGGTGGGCCGGATGATCGAAGGCTGGCTGCTGGCTTCGCTCTTCGGCGTGCTGCTCGGCGCGGCCATCGGCGTGTCGCCGTCGGTGCGCGCATGGGTGCAGCCCACGCTCGAGTTCATCCGCCCCCTGCCCGCCTCCGCGCTGCTGCCGCTGGCCATCTCCATCTTCGGGCTGAACCCGGGCATGGTGCTTTTCGTGGTCGCCTTCGGTGCGATGTGGCCGGTGCTGCTGGCCACGGTGCACGGCTTCGCAGCGGTGGAGCCACGCCTTTCGGAAGTGGCGCGCTGCCTGCAGATGTCGCGCGCGGCGTACATCTGGAAGATGGGCCTGCCCAACGCGATGCCAGACATCCTCGCGGGCATGCGGCTCGCGCTGACCATCGCGCTGATCGTCGCGGTGGTGGGCGAAATGATCGCCTCGCAAAGCGGCCTGGGCCAGGCCATCCTGCTGGCCGCGCGCGCCTTCCGTGCGAGCGACCTGTTCGCCGGCATCGTGCTGCTGGGGCTGATCGGCTTCGCCAGCAATGCGCTGCTGGCCTTTGCAGAACGGCGGTTGCTGCGGTGGCAGCGGCCTTAGGAGCGGGAACTCCGAGCTTCCGGACGCGGAGGGCGCGAAAGGAAGACCGGGATTCCCTTTGAATTTTTCTTTTGGATTTTTTGCGCTCTTCGCGAAGCCTTCGCGCCCCCTGCGTCCTGCCCCGGCATTCACACACCCACAAAAGGAGCCCCCATGCCACGCAAATTCGTCGACCTCTCGATCTTTCTCGAAAACGACGTGCTTTCGGACCCGCCCGCCTTCGCGCCGAAGATCCAGTACTTCACGCACGAGCAGACCTACGAGCAGATCGAGCCCTTCTTTCCCGGCCTGAAGAAGGAAGACCTGCCCGACGGCGAGGGCTGGGCGGTGGAACTGGTGCAGCTGTCGACGCACAACGGCACCCACCTCGACGCGCCCTATCACTTCCACTCGACCATGGACAAGGCGCTGGGCGAGAAGAAGCCCGCCATCGCCATCCACGACGTGCCGCTCGAGTGGTGCTTCCAGCCCGGGGTGAAGCTCGACTTCCGCCACTTCGCCGATGGCTACGTGGTGACCGCCGCGGACGTCGAGGCCGAACTCAAGCGCATCGGCCACACGCTGAGCCCGCTGGAGATCGTGGTGGTCAACACCCGCGCCGGCTCCCGCTACGGCAACCCCGACTACGTATCGGCCGGCGCGGGCATGGGCTACGAGGCGACGATGTACCTGCTGGAGCGCGGCGTGCGCCTCACGGGCACCGACGCATGGAGCTGGGACGCACCCTTCGTGCACACCGCGAAGAAGTACGGCGAGACGCATGACGCCTCGCTGATCTGGGAAGGCCACAAGGCCGGCCGCGACATCGGCTACTGCCACATCGAGAAGCTGCACAACCTGGAGTCCCTGCCGCCCACGGGCTTCTACATCAGCTGCTTCCCGCACAAGATCCGCGGCGCGTCGGCCGGCTGGACGCGCGCGGTCGCGATCTTCGACGACGCGCTGATGGCCTCGGCGTGAGGGCGGCTTCATGAGCATCGCACTCAACCACACGCACGACACTCACGCGCGCAGCTGGGTCGAATCGGCCAATGCGCCGGACAGCAACTTCCCGATCCAGAACCTGCCCCATGCGGTGTTCCGCCGCGCCGGGAGCGCCGAGGCATTCCGCGGCGGTGTCGCGATCGGCGACCGGGTTCTGGACCTGGCCGCGCTGGTCACGAAGCAGCAGCTCGACGGCCTCGCGCTCGACGCCGCGAACGCAGCCGCGCTGCCGGCGCTCAACGACCTCTTCGCACTCGGCCACGGCGCATGGCAGGCGCTGCGCCACGCGCTCTTCGACCTGCTGAAGAACGACTCGCCCGTCGCGGCGGTGCAGGCCGTGCGCGAATGCCTCGTGCCGCAGGCCGACGTCGAGTACACCGTGCCCGCACGCATCGGCGACTACACCGACTTCTACACCTCGATCGACCACGCGCTGAACATCAGCCGCCTGATGAATCCCGATGGCGACGTGACGCCCAACTTCCGCTGGATTCCGATCGCGTACCACGGGCGCGTGTCGACCATCGGCGTGAGCGGCCAGCGCTTCCACCGCCCGATGGGACAGGCCATGACCCCGGGCGCGAAGGCGCCCACCTACCAGGCCTGCGCGCGGCTCGACTACGAGCTGGAGCTCGGCGTGTGGATCGGCAAGGGCAACGCGCAGGGCGATGCGATCCCGCTCGAACGCGCGGAGGAACACATCTTCGGCATCTGCCTGCTCAACGACTGGTCGGCGCGCGACATCCAGTTCTGGGAGATGGCGCCGCTCGGGCCTTTCCTCGCAAAGAACTTCGCCACCACCATCTCGCCGTGGATCGTGACCATGGAAGCGCTCGCACCCTACCGGCAGGCATGGACACGCCCATCGGACGAGCCCCAGCCGCTGGCCTACCTGGAGCATGCGGCCAACCGCGACAGCGGCGCGATCGACATCCGGCTGGAGGTGTGGCTCGAAAGCGAGAAGGCCCGCAAGGAAAAGACCGGACCGTCACGGCTTTCATCGACCAGCTTCAGGCACCAGTACTGGACCGTCGCGCAGATGGTGACGCACCACACCATGGGCGGGTGCAGCCTGAACCCCGGCGACCTGTTCGGCAGCGGCACGATCTCCGGCCCAGGCGAGGGCGAGGCCGGCGCGATCATCGAGCTGACGCGCGCTGGTCAAAGCCCGGTGACCCTGGCCAACGGCGAGCAGCGCGGCTTCCTGGAAGACGGCGACGCGGTGCTGCTGCGCGGCTGGTGCGAGAAGCCGGGCCATGCGCGCATCGGATTCGGGGAGAGTCGGGGGACGGTGCTGGCGGCAAGGGGTTGACGTTCCAGTAAACACTATTTACAGTCCGACTCCTTTTGCGGATGAGCCGCAAAGATTCTCGACAACACGACGAGCACTCCACTCTCACACCGAGTCATTTCGTGAACACCACGCCGGTCATTGCCAAGAACGTCTGCGACAACGCGAGTCCGACATCGGTGCGCGCGTTCGAACACGGCATGGCCCATGAGATGGGCCAGCCGCAAACGCCCAACGAGGCTTCACCGGGCGAAGCCGGCGCATAGCGCGCACCTCTTCAGCACTCTTTTCAAGGAGGCCCGGACACCGAATGGTTCCGGGCCTCTTTTCTTTTTGCGTCACCATCATCAACCACAGGGAGAAAACAACCATGCGCAAACTGGTCACCGTCCGCACTGTCGATGCGATCCGCCCCATCCCGGGAGCGGATGCCATCGAATGCGCCATCGTCGAAGGCTGGACCGTCGTGATCAAGAAGGGCGAGTTCGCCGTCGGCGACCGCTGCGTCTTCTTCGAGATCGATTCATTCCTGCCGCTTGACGATCCGCGCTTTACCTTCCTGGAGAAGGCCGCGATCACCTGGAACGAACAGCGCGGCGTGCGGCTTCGCACGATGAAGCTGCGCGGCCAGATTTCGCAGGGGCTGATCCTGCCACTGTTGCAGTTCTCGGAAATCGACGCGCTCGCGCTGGCTGATCCGGCGCTGCGCCAGCGTGACTGGGCGCAGCTGCTCGGCATCGACAAGTGGGAGCCGGTGGTTCCGGCCTGCCTGTCGGGCGAGGTGGAGGGTGCATTCCCTTCGTTCATTGCCAAGACCGACCAGGAGCGCATCCAGAACCTCCCGGAGGTTCTGGCGGGGAACGACGGACACGCGTTCGAAGTCACGGTCAAACTCGACGGATCGAGCATGACCGCCTTCCACAACGCGGGAGCCGTCGGCGTCTGCGGGCGCAACTGGCAGCTGCGTGAAAGCCCGGGCAACAGCCTTTGGCGCGTGGCCCGGGAAGATCGCCTGCTGGAAGCTCTCGCGGCACTGGGCCGCAACGTGGCGCTCCAGGGGGAAATCATCGGCGAAGGCATCCAGGGCAACCCGGAGAAGCTGCGCGGCCAGCAATTCCACGTCTTCGATGTGTTCGACATCGATCGCGGCGGCTATTGCGGAATGGAGGAGCGCGGCGCCGTCGTCGACTCGCTGCGCGCGCTGGGAGCCACCGTGCGCACCGTGCCTTTGCTCGAAGTGACCGCGCTCGACCGCTTCGGCGGATCGATCGCCGAGGTGCTGGCGTATGCCGAGGGGCCGTCGCTGAATCGGGAGACTTCTCGCGAAGGACTCGTGTTCAAGCGGCTGGACGGCAGGCTGTCGTTCAAGGCAATCTCGAACAGCTACCTGCTGAAGCACTCGGACCGCTGAGTTGGAGCACAAATGAAAAAGGCCACCGATGAGGTGGCCTTTTTCTGCGATTTGGAGCGGGAAAAGAGTCTCGAACTCTCGACCTCAACCTTGGCAAGGTTGCGCTCTACCAACTGAGCTATTCCCGCGTTAGCCTCAGATTATAGGGTGGAATCGGGCGGATTTTTCCGAATCCCTGAAAAAAGTTCATTTTTCTTCCTGGCGAGGGCGCGGAGAGCCGGGGCAAGAGGTCATCAGGCGTCGAACACCATCGAGCGGTGCATCGACACGCCGGCCATCAGCCCGTCCGCGGACGCCAGCGTGGCGTTGGAGAACATCATCGCGAGATCGCCCGCGCCATAGACGCCGGGCACGGTCGTCATCTTCATCGCATCGACGCGCAGAACCTTGCCCAGCGGGCCGTCGTCGAAGGCGCAGCCCAGCCGTTCGGCCAGAGGGCTGGCGGGACGTGTGCGCGGCGTCACGTAGAGCGCGTCGATGGGCACCAGCCTGCCGTCGTCGATGCGCACCCCGGCGAGGTCGGCCGCATCGCCTTCCAGGCCGGCGACGCGGCCGGGCTCGATGGCGACGCCGCGCGCCTGCAGCCTCGCGCGCGCCTCGGCATCCGGCCCTTCGCCGCCGTTGAGGAAGAGCGTGGTCGGGCCCCATTCGGCGATCAGGAGCGCATGGTCCTGCGGCTGCACGCCGTGGTGATAGAGCACGCCCAGCCGGCGCCCGCCGAACTCGTAGCCGTGGCAATAAGGACAGTGCAGCACGCTCGCACCCCAGCGTTCGCCCAGGCCCGGAATCTCCGGCAGGCCGTCCTGCACGCCGTGGGACAGCAGCAGCCTGTCGGCCGAACGGTGCTCGCCGCTGCTCAGCGACACAGTGAAACCACCTGCCTCGTCAGCGCCCGCATCGACGACCGCGGCCTCGACGAATTCGACTGTCGGGTACGCGAGCAGCTTCTCGCGCGCGTCCCCGATCATCTTCAACGGCGGCACGCCGTCCTGTCCGAAGAAGCCGTGCGACGCGGCGGCGAAGCGGTTGCGCGGCGCTCCGGTGTCGACGACGCAGACCTTGCGTCTCGCCCGGGCAAGCTGCATGGCAGCGGAAAGGCCGGCAAAGCTGCCGCCCACGATCAGAGCGTCATGGCGCATGTTCGATGTCCTTCGATGTGAAGCCGCCGCCTGTCATGCGGCGATGAAAGTCCCTGGAGAGATCGGCCAGCGTGATGCTGTTGAAGCGCCTGAGCAGCAGCGCCTCAGCCTCGTCGCACACGCCGTCGAGCGCCGCGTTCACCGCCTGCTCGACGATGCAGCCGGGGCTCTCGGTGCGGTTGCCCAAGGCCAGCAGCGCGGGCGCGCCCACCGCGTTGTGGATGTCGCCCAGCGTCACTGCCGACAAGGTGCAAGACAGCACCCAGCCGCCGCCATGCCCCTTGGCCGAACTCACGAACCCCGCCTGCCGGAGGCCGGCCATGAGTCGGCGCACGACCACCGGATTGGTCTGCATCGCCACCGCGAGCGACTCGGAGGTGACGGGCGCCTTCATCTCGGCCATGTGCAGCAGCACGTGGAGGACGGCGGAAAGCTTGCTGTCGCGTTTCATGCAACATTATGAGTTGCATGTGTTCGACATGGCACGGTGCAGGGTCTTGTGCAATCGCTCGCCCATCGGCGGCCGCGGAGCCGGGGTGAGAATCGGGCCCGACCATGACACCCGCCCCGACCACCCTGCTCGACGCCGCGCTGCGCGGCATGCTGCTTGCCCTGTTGCTCGTGCTCGTGCTGGTCCTCGGCCGCGACCGTCCTCGCCTGCCGGCGGCGCGGGCGGGTCTGCTGCTCGCCCTCGGCCTGTGCATCCAGGTGATCGGCTCCACGCCGCTGTTCGAAGCGACGGTGCCTCGGGCGTGGCAATCGCCCTTCGTCGCGATCTCGGTCGGCAACGCGGTGCTGTTCTGGGTGTTCGTGCGAGCACTCTTCGACGACGACTTCGCGCTGCGGCCGCTTCACATCGCTTCATGGCTGGCAGTGGCGGTACTGGCGGCGTTCAACTGCGCGATGGTCGCGGGCAGCGCCTCGGTGGTCGCGCCGATCACCGTGGGTATCCAGCGCGCCGTGCCGCTGGTGTTCGCGGTGCTTGCGGCGATGGCCGCGGCTTCGCAGTGGCGGGCCGATCTGGTGGAAGGCCGGCGCCGGCTGCGCGTGTTCATCGTGGTGACAGGCGTCGGCTACAGCATCGGGATGCTGGTGGTGCGGCTGGCCTCCCCGCGCGGACAGCTGTCGGGCCCTTCCGCCACGGCCGACGCAGCGATGCTGCTGCTGATCGTGGCGGTGGTGACATGGCAGATGGTGCGGCTGGCAAGGTCGGAGTTCTTCCCGGCGGCACAGGCACCGGCCGTGATTCCGCCGGTGATGCCGGGCGCGCCGGCCCAGTCCGCCGAAGAGTCCGCCGATCCCCGACCCGCCGAGCCGGGGCCCGCTACCGAGCCAGCCTCCGACCCCGCCGAAGACCGCCTCGCCGCATCCCTGCAGCACGCCATGGCGGTCGAGCACGCCTACCGCAGCGAAGACCTCAGCATCGCCACCCTCGCCGCCCGACTTTCGGTGCCCGAGTACCGCCTGCGGCGCCTCATCAACCAGCGGCTGGGCCACCGCAATTTCAACGCCTTCGTCAACGGCTTCCGGCTGGCCGAGGCCACGGCGGCGCTGGCCGATTCCTCCAAACGCGAGTTGCCGGTGCTGACTATTGCACTGACTGCGGGCTTCCAGTCGATCGGTCCCTTCAACCGCGCCTTCAAGGCCGCCACGGGCCTGACTCCCACCGAGTTCCGCAGGAAGAAGCTGGCCGAATCCTGAAATCTCTGGCCGAAAACCGGCGCTTGCGGCTTTCGGCAAGACCGGGCGGCAGCACCCCGGCATCGTGCGGGCTCCAAAGGCAAGGAACCAACGATGCGACGCTCTTCTTCTTTCTTCTTCCTGTTTCTCGCGTTTTTCTGCAGCTGGGCACAGGCCTCGATGGGTCTGGCGGAGCTTCCCGCCGCCCCCGGGGACGGCCCGGTCACGGTGTTCTACCCATCGTCCGATGCTGCCCAGCCGACCCGCCGCGCCCGGTTCACGCTCGAAGTGGCGGCTGAGGGCACACCAGTGCCCGGCAACGGCCGGCTGGTGGTCATCTCGCACGGCTCGGGCGGCGCGCCGTGGGTGCACGCCGACATCGCGCGCAGCCTGGTCGAGGCTGGCTTCGTCGTCGCCATGCCGGAACACAAGGCCGACAACTACAAGGACGACAGCGATCCCGGGCCCGACAGCTGGACCATGCGGCCGGCCGAGGTGTCGCGTGCCATCGACGCGGTGGTTCGCGACCCGCGCTTCGCGCCGCTGCTGCGGCTGGACAAGGTCGGCATGTACGGCATGTCGGCGGGCGGGCACACCGCACTGAGCCTCGCGGGCGGGCGCTGGTCTCCGGCCGCGTTCGCCCGGCACTGCGAGGCAAACCTGGTGGACGACTTCCAGTCCTGCGTCGGCCTCGTCACGCGGCTGACCGGCAGCCCGCTGGACGACATCAAGAAATGGGCAGCGCTTTTCGTGATCCGCCGCCGCTTCGGCGACGACGCCGTGGCGCGCGAGCACACCGACCCGCGCATCGCGGCCATCGTGGCAGGTGTGCCCTCGTCGGCCGATTTCGACATGGGCTCGCTGGCCGATCCGCGCGTGCCGCTGGGCCTCATCACCGCCCGGCAAGACCGCTGGCTGATTCCGCGCTTCCACAGCGACCGCGTGCTCGCGGCCTGTCTGCCACGCTGTGAGCTGATCGCCGAAATGCCTACCGGCGGCCACGGTGCTCTGCTGTCGCCGCCCCCGCCAGGGCTGTCAGGCCTCATCGGCGACATGCTCGATGACCCGCCGGGCTTTGACCGCCCGAATGTGTTGCAAGACGTGAACAAGAAGACAACGGCCTTCTTCCGCACTCATCTTCTGCCTTGATGGACGGAACGTTGGCCTGGCGCCCTAACGCACGACCCCCCATTTCCGCCGACGGCCGGTTCCCACGCGCGCAGGCGAACCTCGCGCACATGGCGACAGATCCCGGCGCGGCGATGGTTGCACCCGGATCGATCGAACCCGGTCGGTCCGTGAAACGTGACCATGCAACGAAAGGAACAGTCACCCATGAAGCAACAGCATCAACACAAGCGCATCGTCCTCGGCACCCTGCTCGCAGGCCTGCTGGCCGTCGGCGGCGTCGCCCAGGCGCAAGGCGTCGGGGTCGGCGTCGGGGTCAATGCCGACGTGAATGCCTCGGGCTCCACCGCAGGCACACGCGGCGGTGCGGGTGCGGCAACCGGCGCCAATGCCGGGGCCAGCGCGAACACGAATGCCGGCGGCGCGGCGAGCGGCGCCACAGGTGCCGTCGGAAATACGGTCGGCGGCGTGCTGGGCGGCGCCACCGGTGCCGTCGGCGGAGCGACGAATGCCGTGGGCGGCGTGACCAACACGGTGGGCGGCACGCTCCAGGGCGCGACCGGTGCGGTCGGATCGGCCGGCGGCGCGGTGAAGGCGCCTGCCGTGGGCGCCAAGGCCCAGGGCCGGGCACAGGGCTCGGGCGCGGTCGACATCAAGAAGTAACCGCGACTTCAGCCCGATGAGAAAGGCCCGCGGTGCCGGAGCGCCGCGGGCCTTTTTCACGTCGCCTCGATCAGCAGGCAGGCTGGAGCTTGAACAGGCTCGTGACCTCGGCGTCGAGCACCATCAGTTCGCGCTGGTTGAAGAGCCGCCAGCGCCAGCGCAGGATGCCGAGCGTCGGCCGCTTCTCGGAGCGGCGCACCTCGATCACGTCGGCCACCAGCCGCAATGCGTCGCCGGGGCGTACCGGGTTGGGCCAGCGCACATGCTCCAGGCCCGGCGACGCGAAGGATTCCGAACCGGCGAGCGCAGCCTCCACCACCAGCTTCATGGCGATGGAGCAGGTATGCCACCCGCTCGCGATGAGCCCGCCGAAGGGGCTTTCCGCGGCGGCTTGCGCATCGACATGGAACCACTGCGGATCGTAGGCCTGCGCGAACTGCAGGAGTTCGGCCTCGGAGAGCACATAGGGCCCGGCCTCGATGACCTGGCCCGCGTGGAAGTCGGCGAACTCCATTCGCCGCGGCTCAGTAGGTCTCGAGGTGCAGGCGGCCTTCGCGCTTCAGCGCGGCGCCCACCGTGTCCCAGTCGAGCCCGGCGTCCTTCGCCACGTCGCGCAGTGCGAGCACCACGCCTTCTTCCATGCTCTTGAGGCCGCACACGTAGAAGTGGGTGGCGCCGTCCTTCAGCAGCGCGGCCAGGTCGGCGGCGCGCTCGCGCATCAGGTCCTGCACGTAGCGCTTGGGTTGCCCGGGCGTGCGCGAGAACGCGAGGTTGATGTCGATGAAGTCCTTGGGCAGCGACTGCAGCGGACCGAAGTACGGCAGCTCCTGCTGCGTGCGCGCGCCGAAGAACAGCAGCAGCTTGCCGCCCTCGAACTTGCCGCTCTTGCGCAGCCGGCGCCGCCACTCGGTCATGGCGCGCATGGGCGCGCTGCCGGTACCGGTGCAGATCATCACGATGTGCGACTTGGGATGGTTCGGCATCAGGAACGAGGAGCCGAAGGGCCCCACCACCTGCACCGTGTCGCCCACCTTCAGGTCGCACACGTAGTTCGAGCACACGCCGCGCACGGGCGTGCCGTCGTGGTCTTCGGTGACGCGCTTCACGGTGAGCGAGACGTTGTTGTAGCCGGGCCGCTCGCCGTTGCGCGGGCTGGCCACCGAGTACTGGCGTGCATGGTGGCGCTTGCCCGTGGCGTCGGTGCCTGGCGGCACGATGCCGATCGACTGGCCCTCGAGCACCGGGAAAGGCACCACGCCGAAGTCGAGCACGATGTGGTGCGTCTCGCTGTCGAAGCCGGCCTCGGTGCAGTTGAAGTTGCCCACCACGGTGGCGGTGGTCGGCGTCTTCGGCGGAAAGAGGTTGGTGTAGGCATGCGCGGCCGACCAGGGCGGCACGGTGGCGCCGTACTGCGCGGAATTGAAGGCCGGCTCTATCGTTTCGACCGCGGCCTGGGCCTGCGCCTGCGTCTGGGCGGGCACGGCAGCTTCGGCACCCGCCGCGACGCCGGCCGCTTCGAGCTCCTCCGGCGAGAGCTCTGCGGGCAGCGATTCCCACGTGAACTGCTCCTCGATGGAATACGCGCGTACCAGCGGCATGGTGCGCCAGTTGTCGATCGAGCCCGTGGGGCACGGCGAGATGCAGGCCATGCAGCCGTTGCAGACGTCGGCACGCACGACGTAGTTGTTGTCGTCGTGCGTGATCGCGTTGACGGGGCAGGTGGCCTCGCAGGTGTTGCAGCGGATGCAGATCTCGGGGTCGATCAGGTGCTGCTTGATGACTCCGGCTTCGACGGCCATGTCCATGTTGTTCTCCTAGAGCCCTCCCCCTCCGGGGGAGAGTTGGGTGGGGGCACGCGGCGCTTGTCGTGGTCGCGCTGCTTGCCCCCATCCCCGCCTTCCCCCACAGGAGGAAGGAGCGATACCAGATACCAATCAGCCGAAGCGGACGTACTCGAAATCCACCGGCTGGCGGTTGATGCCCATCACCGGCGGCGAGATCCAGCCGGCGAACTTGCCCGGTTCCACCACGCGGCCCATCAACGATGCCACGAAAGCGAAGTCTTCGGCACTGGGCAACCACTCGTCGCGCTTGGCGGCCCATTCCATGTCGTTCACCACGCGGCCTTCCGGCGACATCTTGATGCCGGCGAGCGCGCCGATCTGGCGGTTGAACGCCTTGTGCGGCACCACCAGGCGCGTCGGGATGCCAGCCTTCTCCAGCACCTTGTTCCAGCGGCCCACGCCGGCCACCGAGTCCTTGATGAAGTCGTCGCGCAGCACTTCGTTGAGCGCGTTGAGCATCGGCACGTCCTTCTCGACGAGCTGGCCGTTCTGCACCTCGAGCACCTTGTAGGTCTGGCCCTTGAGCACGTGGTCGTCGGTGCGCTTGCCCTCTTCGTAGCGGCCCTTCAGGCCCGAACTGTAGAAGGTGGCGGCGTTGCTCGACTGGTCGGCGCCGAACAGGTCGATGGTCACGCTGTAGTGGAAGTTCAGGTAGCGCTGGATGGTCCCCAGGTCGATGGCGCCGGCGGCACGCACCTTCTGCGGGTCGTCGGTCTTGAGCTCGTTCATGACCTGCGCGGTGCGCGCGATGACGCGCGACACGCCGCTCTCGCCCACGAACATGTGATGCGCTTCCTCGGTCAGCATGAACTTCGTGGTGCGCGCCAGCGGGTCGAAGGCGCTCTCGGCCAGCGCCGACAGCTGGAACTTGCCGTCGCGGTCGGTGAAGTACGTGAACATGAAGAACGCGAGCCAGTCGGGCGTGCGCTCGTTGAAGGCGCCCAGGATGCGCGGGTTGTTCTCGTCGCCCGAGGTGCGCTGCAGCAGGGCCTCGGCCTCTTCGCGGCCGTCGCGGCCGAAGTGCTTGTGCAGCAGGTAGACCATGGCCCACAAGTGGCGGCCCTCTTCCACGTTGATCTGGAACAGGTTGCGCAGGTCGTACATGCTGGGCGCGGTCAGGCCCAGGTGGCGCTGCTGCTCCACCGACGCGGGCTCGGTGTCGCCCTGCGTGACGATGATGCGGCGCAGGTTGGCGCGGTGCTCGCCGGGCACATCCTGCCACGCCTTCTCGCCCTTGTGGTCGCCGAAGTGGATCTCGCGGTTGGAGTCGCCGGGGTTCAGGAAGATGCCCCAGCGGTAGTCGCGCATCTTCACGTGGCCGAACTGGGCCCAGCCCTGCGGATCGACGCTCACGGCCGTGCGCAGGTAGACCTCGTGGTTGGTGGAGCCCTCGGGGCCCACGTCGTCCCACCAGTTGATGAAGTTCGGCTGCCAGCCTTCGAGCGCGCGCTGCAGCGTGCGGTCTTCGCCGAGGTTGACGTTGTTGGGGATCTTCTCGCTGTAGTTGATCGTGCTCATGGCGAAACCTTTATCGAGTGGTTGCTGGAGAGATGTCTGTTCAAGAAACGCTGCGGAACCGGCTTTGCCGGGCCGCTAGCGTTGCCCCCTGGAAGGGTTGGCGAAGCGACACGGAGTGCGCGAAGCCTGGGGGTCATACCCGATTCAGGTCGAAGCCGGCCTTCTGCCCGGTGCCGTAGACCTTCAGCGCACCCTTCTCGCCGACGGCGTTGGGGCGGTTGAAGATCCAGTTCTGCCAGGCCGAGAGGCGGCCGAAGATACGGGTGACCATGTTCTCCTTGCTCGCGAAGCGCAGGTTGGCTTCAAGGCCGGTGAGCGAGTCGGGCGACATCGCGGCGCGTTCCTCGATGGCGATGCGGATCTCGTCGTCCCAGTCGATGTCGTCGGGGGCGGCGGTCACAAGGCCCAGCTTCAGGGCCTCGTCGGCGTCGAGCGGCTTGCCCGCGGCGGCACGCGCTGCTTCCAGCGGCGCGGCTTCCTCATAGAAGCGGCGCTGCAGGCGGCTCTGGTCGTTCACCATCGGGAAGAAGCCGAAGTTGAATTCGTCGAGCGTGAGCTTCGGCGCGCGTTCGGCATCGTCGGGCAGCGCGAGCATGTAGGCGCGGTCGGCCGCGAAGGCCAGCTCGGCCAGCGTGCCGGCGAAGCACGAACCGGCTTCGATCAGCGCGAACAGGCTGCGCGAGGAAACATCCAGGCGGCCCAGCGTGCGGCGCAGCGCGCCGATGGTCTCGCGCACCAGCCAGTGGTCCTTGTTGGCGAGCATCACCGCGTCCGACGCGAGCACGGCGGCGGCATCGCCTTCCGTCTTGAGCAGCCAGGTGCCGATGTCGAGCTCGTTGGTGCGCAGGTTCAGGATGGCGTCGTCGAGCTCACGGCACATCGCGAGCGGCCACCACGCGGCGCCGGCCGCCTCGATGGCGGCGATGTCCGAGGGCTGCGCGCCGGTGGGCGCCTTCACGGTGATGGTGGCGGTGCGCTTGCTGCGATCGATCTGCACATTGACGTTCGCGTACGAGATGCCGTCGGCGCTGTCGGTGCGCTCGATGCGCGTGAGCGCCACGCCCTTGGCATTCGCGGGGCGGTCGCTGCCGGCGGCCAGCTGCGAGGCGCGTTCCTGCACGGCGGCGGCGAACTGCGCAGGCTTGGCGACCGCGTCGACCAGGCGCCACTCGACCGCGCGCTGGCCGCGCACGCCTTCGACGCTGGTGCAGAAGATGTCGGCGAGGTCATGGCGCACGTGGCGCTTGTCGGTCACGCGGGTCAGGCCGCCGGTGCCGGGCAGCACGCCCAGGAGCGGCACTTCGGGCAGCGACACGGCGGAAGAGCGGTCGTCCACCAGCAGGATCTCGTCGCAGGCCAGCGCCAGCTCGTAGCCGCCGCCCGCGCAGGCGCCGTTGACGGCCGCGAGGAACTTCAGGCCCGAGTGCTTCGAGGAGTCTTCGATGCCGTTGCGCGTCTCGTTGGTGAACTTGCAGAAGTTCACCTTCCATGCGTGGCTGGAGACGCCGAGCATGAAGATGTTGGCGCCCGAGCAGAAGATGCGGTCCTTGCCGCTGGTGACGATCACGCTGCGCACCTCGGGGTGCTCGAAGCGCACGCGGTTGAGCGCGTCGTTGAGTTCCACGTCCACGCCCAGGTCGTAGCTGTTGAGCTTGAGCTTGTAGCCGGGGCGGATGCCGCCGTCTTCCGCGATGTCGAGCACGAGGCGCGCGATGGCGCCGTCGAAGCTCAGCGACCAGTGGCGGTACTGGCTCGGATCGGTGCGGTAGTCGACGCGCTGGGGCGCCTGGGGCGTGGTGGTGTCGGTCATGCGGAAGTCTCCTGTGGGGGCAGCTGTGGGGCAGTATTCGGAAACCGGGAACAGGAAAAATAATGCACTTTCTTGTTCCGATGACATGCATCATGCTGCATGCGCACAGGCAAGTCAATGCCTGCTGCACTTTTTTTCAGATTTTGGAAGCCCCGAGGGCGACTAGACCAGTCCCATGGACTGACGCACGGCCGCGCGCAGGGCCTGGAAGCTCTGCGGCAGCGTCTTGCCGCTGGTGTCCACCGACAGGTCGGCCTTCGAATAGAAGGCGGCGCGGCCATTGAGGATGCGGCGCAGGTCCTCCATCGCTTCCTTGCTGGCGGCCATCGGGCGGGTGTCGCCCTGCGCGGCCACGCGGCCCATGTGCTCCTCGGGCGCGGCCTGGAGCCACACGGTGGTGCAGTGCGCGAGCAGCTCGTTGAAGGTGGCCGGGTCGGAGACGATGCCACCGGGCGTGGCGATCACCACCTCGCTGTAGATCTGCACCGCCTCTTCCAGCGCCCGGCGCTCGTAGCGGCGGTAGGCGTTGGTGCCGTACAGGTCATGGATCTCGCGCACGCTGCAGCCGGCGAGCTTCTCGATCTCGCGGCTGAGCTCGATGAAGGGAATCTCCAGGTCTTCCGCCAGCATCTGGCCCAGCGTGGACTTGCCCGCCCCGCGCAGGCCCACGAGCGCGATGCGGCGGTGCCGCGCCGGATCGACCGAGGCGGTGCCCAGCAGCTCGCCGATCGCCACGCGCACGCGGCGCAGGTCGGCCTCGCTGCGGTTCTCGAGCAGCTCGCGGATCAGCAGCCACTCGGGCGAACTGGTCGTGACGTCGCCCACCAGTTCGGCCAGCGAGCAGTGCAGCGCGCCGGCCACCTGCTGCAGCACCAGGATCGACGCGTTGCCGATGCCGTATTCGAGATTGGCCAAGTGGCGCTCAGACACGTCGGCCGCGATGGCCACCGCCTTGCGGGTGAGGCCGCGCTGCGCGCGCAGGTTGCGCACGCGGTCGCCCAGCGCCGACAGCAGCGGATTCTTCGCCTCCCCGGCGACGGCCTGGCCCGGCGCGCTGTCGCCGCCTTCAGCCGCGGCGGCCAGCGCCGCGTCTACGTGCTCGTTCATGCAATTCCTCGTTCTTCGCCGGGATTGTGCTCGCTCAGGGTAAACACCATAGATGCACTATATTGCTTGACACCCTTTGTCTCGCTGCTTATCGTTCGGCCACACGCAAGATACTGCACGCGCAGTGATCCTGCAAGGTAGTTCCAAAGTTCGAGGCCCCACGATGTCCGACACCAGCAGCACTCCCGCCATCGGCAAGGAAGCATTCCACCAGCTGATCGCCGGCCTGACCGCCCAGATCGCCGGCAAGCCGCTCGACGGCGAGCTCGACCGGTGGCTCAACGCCCACCACGGCGCCGGCAGCGCCAGCTTCGAGCAGCTGCGCCAGGCCTGCATCGGCGGCGTCGCCGAAGGCTGGCTCTGCGAGCGCGAGGGCGGCGGCATCAGGTACGGCCGAGTCTTCAAGGCCGAAGACGCCCTGCACCGCTTCTCGGTCGACGTGGTCGACATGCAGGACATCGCCGGTCCTCACCACACGCATCCCAACGGCGAGATCGACCTGATCATGCCGCTCGACGACCACCCGGCCACCTTCGACGGACGGCCCGCGGGCTGGTGCGTCTACGGGCCCGGCACCGCGCACCGCCCGACCGTGGCCAGCGGCCGCGCGCTCGTCCTTTATCTACTGCCCGAGGGGCAGATCAAGTTCACCCAATGACGGAGCTTCTTTCCAACTACGTCGCCGGCCGCTGGCAAAGCGGATCGGGCGCCGGCACGCCGCTGTTCGACCCGGTGCTGGGCACCAAGCTCGCGCGCGTCGATGCCACCGGCCTCGACCTGCCCGCCGCATTCGCCTTTGCACGCGAGCAGGGCGGCAATGCGTTGCGCGCCCTCACCTACCGCCAGCGGGCCGCATTGCTCGCGGCCATCGTGAAGGTGCTGCAGGCCAACCGCGAGGCCTACTACGAGATCGCCACCGCCAACTCGGGCACGGTGAAGAACGACTCGGCCGTGGACATCGACGGCGCGATCTTCACGCTGGGCCAGTACGCGAAGTGGGGCGATGCGCTCGGCGACGTGCGCGCGCTGCGCGACGGCGATGCGGTCAAGCTCGGCAAGGAGCCGGTGTTCCAGTCGCAGCACCTGCAGGTGCCGACGCAGGGTGTGGCGCTCTTCATCAACGCCTTCAACTTCCCCTCGTGGGGCCTGTGGGAGAAGGCCGCGCCCGCGCTGCTGTCGGGCGTGCCGGTGATCGTGAAGCCGGCCACCGCCACCGCCTGGCTCACGCAGCGCATGGTGAAGGACGTGGTCGATGCGGGCGTGCTGCCAGCCGGCGCGCTTTCCATCGTCTGCGGCAGCTCGGCCGGTTTGATGGATGCGCTGCAGCCCTTCGACGTGGCTTCCTTCACCGGCTCGGCCGAGACCGCCGCGGTGATCCGCTCGCACCCGGCGGTGGCGCAGCGCTCGGTGCGCGTGAACATCGAGGCCGACAGCCTCAACAGCGCCCTGCTGCTGCCCGGGGCCGCTGCCGGCAGCGACGCCTTCAACCTGCTCGTGCGCGAAGTGGTGCGCGAGATGACGGTGAAGTCGGGCCAGAAGTGCACAGCCATCCGCCGCATCCTGGTGCCGGCGGAGTCGTACGACGCAGTGGCCGAGGCCATCGGCGCAAAGCTCGCGGGCACCACGGTCGGCAATCCGCGCAACGAGAGCGTGCGGATGGGCTCGCTCGTGAGCCGCGCCCAGCTGGACGCGGTGCGCGAAGGCCTCGACACACTGGCCACGCAGACCACCGTGCTGCACGACGGCCGCAACAAGCCTCTGGTCGACGCCGACCCGGCCGTCGCCGCCTGCATCGGCCCCGTGCTGCTGGGCGCACGCGATGCCGACGCGGCGCAGCTGGTGCACGACGTGGAAGTGTTCGGACCCGTCGCCACGCTGCTGCCCTACCGCGACCTCGCGCACGGCATCGCGCTCGCGCATCGCGGCCAGGGCTCGCTCGTCACCTCCATCTATGGCAGCGACGATGCGGCGCTGGCGCAGGCCGCGCTGGCCGTCGCGCCGAGCCACGGCCGCGTGCACGTCATCACGCCCGAGGTGGCGCAGGCCCACACCGGCCACGGCAACGTGATGCCGATCTCGCTGCACGGCGGCCCCGGCCGCGCAGGCGGCGGCGCCGAGCTGGGCGGGCTGCGTGCGCTCGATTTCTACCACCGCCGCGCGGCGGTACAGGCAAGCCCCGGCGTCCTCGCCGCACTCGGCCTCTAGAAGAAGAAAAAAACAAGAACACGCAAGGCTGAAGGAGACAAGACCATGACCCTGCCCCCACGATTCAACTTCGCCGGACACCTGTTCGAGCTCAACCGCGAACGCGCCGCGCGCACCGCCTACATCGACGACCGCGGCACCATGAGCTACGGCCAGCTCGAGGAGCGTTCGCGCCGCCTGGCCGCCGCGCTGCGGGCCGCCGGCATCCGGCGCGAGGAGCGGGTGCTGCTGCTGATGCTCGACGGCAACGACTGGCCCGTGAGTTTCCTCGGCAGCCTATATGCCGGCGTGGTGCCGGTGGCAGTGAACACGCTGCTCACGCCCGACGACTACGCCTACATGCTCGACCACAGCCGCGCTCAGGCGGTGCTGGTCTCGGGCGCGCTGCTGCCGACGCTGCAGGAGGCGATGTCGCGCGGCGGGCACGAGGTGCGCGCTCTCTTCGTCTCGCAACCCACCGGCGCCCTGCCCGAAGGCGCGCAGGAATTCGACGCCGCGCTCGCCGCCGTCGAACCGCTGGCATCGCCCGTGACCACCGCATCGGACGACCCGGGCTTCTGGCTGTATTCCTCCGGCTCCACCGGCAAGCCCAAGGGCACGGTCCACACGCACGCCAACCTGTGGTGGACGGCCGAGCTCTATGGCAAGCCGGTGCTCGGCCTCACCGAAGACGACGTCTGCTTCTCCGCCGCCAAGATGTACTTCGCGTACGGGCTGGGCAATGCGCTGACCTTCCCGCTCTCGGTGGGCGCCACCGTGGTGCTGATGGCCGAGCGCCCCACGCCCGATGCCACCTTCCGCCGCTGGACGGAGCACAGACCGACCGTGTTCTTCGGCGCGCCAACGGGCTTTGCCGGCATGCTCGCGTCGCCGAAGCTGCCCGCGCGCGAAGCGGTGGCGCTGCGCATGTGTTCATCGGCCGGCGAGGCGCTGCCCGGCGAGATCGCGCAACGCTTCAAGACGCACTTCGGCTGCGAGATCATCGACGGCATCGGCTCGACTGAGATGCTGCACATCTTCATCTCCAACCGCCCCGGCGACGTGCGCTACGGCACCACCGGCCGGCCGGTGGAAGGCTACGAGGTCGAGCTGCGCGGCGAGGACGGCCGCCCCGTGCCCGACGGCGAGGTGGGCGACCTCTACATCCGCGGCCCCAGCTCGGCGCTGATGTACTGGGCCAACCGCGAGAAGTCGCGCGAGACCTTCCAGGGCGGCTGGACCAAGAGCGGCGACAAGTACACCCGCGACGCCGACGGTTACTACACCTACGCCGGGCGCAGCGACGACATGCTCAAGGTCAGCGGCATCTACGTCTCGCCCTTCGAGGTCGAGGCCACGCTGATGCAGCACCCGGCCGTGCTCGAGGCGGCTGTGATCGGCAAGGAAGACGCCGACGGCCTGACCAAGACCAAGGCCTTCGTCGTGCTGAAGGACGGCGGCGCGGCCACCGAGGACGAGCTCAAGGCCTTCGTCAAGGAGCGGCTGGCACCCTACAAGTACCCGCGCTTCCTGGAGTTCGTGGCCGAGCTGCCGAAGACGGCGACCGGGAAGATCCAGCGGTTCAGGTTGCGTGAGAAGGAAAGGCAATCGTGATGCGCGCGCCGTCTCCGTCTTTCCCCCTCCCCCGCTGGGGGAGGGCCGGGGTGAGGCCATCGGCCTCCACGCAGACACGGCCCCTGCGAGCGCCGCTTGCCCCCATCCCGGCCTTCCCCCAGAGGGGGAAGGAGCAACAGCCGGCAGCGACCTCATGAGCACGGAGTTCGCAGACATCATCTGGCGCAACCGCGAGGTGCGCATCGAATGCCAGTGGATCGCCCCCGAGCGCACCGACGCCCCGCTCGTCGTCTTCCTGCACGAAGGCCTGGGCTCCGTCGCGATGTGGAAGGACTTCCCCGCGCGGCTGTGCGAAGCCGCCGGCGTGAGCGGCCTCGTGTTCTCGCGCCCCGGCTACGGCCGTTCGACGCCGCGCGCGAACGACGAGATCTGGGACGTCGACTTCATGCACCGCCAGGCGCACGAGGTGCTGCCCGCGCTCTTCGCCGCGCTCGGCCTCGGCGACCGCAAGCCCTGGCTCTTCGGCCACAGCGACGGCGGTTCGATCTCGCTGCTGTACGCCTCGCGCTTTCCGGACAAGGTGGCGGGCCTCGTGGTGCTGGCGCCGCACATCTTCGTGGAGGACGTGACGGTGGCGAACATCGAGAACGCGCGCACCGCCTACCTCGACACCGACCTGCCGCAGAAGCTGGGCCGCTACCACGACAGCGCCGACTCGGCCTTCTGGGGCTGGAACCGCATCTGGCTGCATCCGCCATTTCGCGACTGGAATATCGAGCGCGAACTCGACACCATCCGCTGCCCCGTGCTCGCCGTGCAGGGCATCGACGACGAGTACGGCACCCTCGCGCAGATCCGCGGCATCGCCGCGCGCGTCGGTGGTTGCGAGCTGCTCGAAATCCCTGAATGCGGGCATTCCCCGCATCGCGATCAGCCGGATCGTGTCATCGTCGCGGCCACTTCCTTCATCACCAAAAACAGGAGACAGACACCATGACAATCCGCACCGCCCGCCTGGCCCTCACGGCCATCGCCTTCGCCGCGCTCGCGTCGGCTGCAGGCGCCCAAGGCACAGGCAAGCTCAAGGTCGGCCTGATGCTGCCCTACAGCGGCACCTACACCGCACTGGGCGTGGCCATCGAGAACGGCTTCAAGCTCTACGTCGACGAGCAGGGCGGCAAGCTCGCCGGCCGCGAGATCGAGTACTTCAAGGTCGACGACGAATCCGATCCGGCCAAGGCCACCGACAACGTCAACAAGCTCATCAAGCGCGACAACGTCGACGTGATCGTCGGCACGGTGCATTCGGGCGTAGCGATGGCCATGGCCAAGGCCGCCAAGGAAAGCGGCACCGTGCTGATCGTGCCCAACGCCGGCGCCGACGCCGTCACCGGCCCGATGTGCGCGCCCAACATCTTCCGCAGCTCGTTCAGCAACTGGCAGCCGGCCTACGCCATGGGCGAGGTGGCGGCCAAGCAGCAGGGCAAGAAGAAGGCGATGACCATCACCTGGAAGTACGCGGCGGGCGACGAGTCGGTCAACGGCTTCAAGGAAGGCTTCGAGAAGAACGGCGGCAAGGTCGAGAAGCAGCTCACCCTGCCCTTCCCCAACGTGGAGTTCCAGGCGCTGCTGACCGAGATCGCGGCGGCCAAGCCCGATGCGGTGTACGCCTTCTTCGCCGGCGGCGGCGCGGTGAAGTTCGTCAAGGACTACCAGGCCGCGGGCCTGAACAAGACCATTCCGCTGTACGGCCCCGGCTTCCTGACCGACGGCACGCTCGACGCGCAGGGCGAATCGGCCCAGGGCATGCTCACCACGCTGCACTACGCCGACGGCCTGAACACCGCACGCGACAACGCCTTCCGCGTGGCGTACGCCAAGTCGTTCAAGCTGCAGCCCGACGTGTACGCGGTGCAGGGCTACGACGCGGCGCAGATGCTGGGCGTGGGCCTGAACGCGACCAAGGGCGACATCTCGAAGAAGGCCGAATTCGCGGCCGCCGTCGAGAAGGCGAAGATCGACAGCCCGCGCGGCACCTTCACCGTGAGCAAGGCCCACAACCCGGTGCAGGACATCTATCTGCGCAAGGTGGAGGGCAAGGAGAACAAGCTGGTGAGCACCGCGATCAAGGGCCTGGCCGACCCCGCTCGCGGCTGCAGGATGTAGATAGGTACACCCCCAGGCTTCGCTCACTTCGTGTGCTGCGCCAACCCCCTTGCAGGGGGCGACACCTGCGGCCCGGCGAAGCCGGTTCCGCGGTGTCCCGCGCAGTGCACTCCCATTGAACAACGATCCCGCCCAGAGAGAACCTCCTCGTGGATTTCGGAACCTTCCTGGTCCAGTGCCTGAACTCGGTTCAGTACGGACTGCTTCTCTTCCTCGTGGCCTCGGGGCTGACGCTGATCTTCGGGATCATGGGCGTCATCAACCTTGCCCACGGGAGCTTCTACATGATCGGCGCGTACATGGCGTTCTCGCTCGCGCCGCTGTTCGGCGACCAGTTCTTGCTGATGCTGGTGGCCGGCGTGGTGCTGGCGGCCGTGTTCGGCTACCTGCTCGAATGGGCCTTCTTCAGCTACCTCTACCAGCGCGACCACCTGCAGCAGGTGCTGATGACCTACGGGCTGATCCTGGTGTTCGAGGAGCTGCGCTCCATCCTGGTGGGCAACGACGTGCACGGCGTGAAGGTGCCCGCGTGGCTCGACGGCAGCTTCGCGCTGGGCAGCGTGATGAGCTATCCGTGGTACCGCCTCTTCGCATCGGCCGCCTGCATCGTGCTGGCCGTGGGCCTGTACTGGGTGGTGAACCGCACGCGACTGGGCATGATGATCCGCGCCGGCGCGAGCAACCGCGACATGGTGCGCGGGCTGGGCATCGACGTGAAGCGGCTCTACCGCATCGTGTTCGCCGCCGGCGTGGCGCTCGCGGCGCTGGCCGGCATGATCGCCGCGCCGATGTCTTCCGTGTATCCCAACATGGGCGCGAGCGTGCTCATCATCTGCTTCGTGCTGGTGGTGATCGGCGGCATCGGCTCGATCACCGGTGCGCTGGTGGCCTCGCTGCTGGTGGGCTTCGTCGACACCTTCGGCAAGGTGTTCTTCGCCGACCTCGCCGGCATCGGCATCTACCTGCTGATGGCCATCGTGCTGATCTGGAAGCCCGAGGGGCTGATGGGGAGGCGGCCATGACAGCCATGAAGCGCGGCGCATTCCTGCTGCCCGTGGCCTGCGCGGTCGCCATCGGCGTCGCCGGCCCGTTCATGGGCAACTACGCATCGGACTTCATCGTGAAGGTGATGATCCTCTCGATCTTCGCGCTGAGCCTGGAGTTGCTGGTGGGCATGACCGGCCTCGTGAGCCTGGGCCACGCGGCGTTCTACGGCATCGGCGCATACGTCACCGTGCTGGCCTCGGGCAACGAGGGCGGCAACTTCGCGCTGCTGCTGCCGCTGTCCATGGGCGCGGCCGCGCTCTACGCGCTCTTCGTCGGCGCGTTGAGCCTGCGCACGCGCGGCGTCTACTTCATCATGGTGACGCTGGCCTTCGCGCAGATGGCCTTCTTCGTCTTCCACGACACCAAGGTCGGCGGCGGCAGCGACGGCATCTACATGTACGTGCGGCCCGCCATCGGCGCGCTCGACATGGAGAACCGCACGGTGCTGTTCTACGTGGTGCTGGCGTCGCTGGTGTTCACCTACGCGCTGCTGGCGCTCATCCGGCGCTCGCGCTTCGGCGCGGCGCTCGCGGGCATCCGCGTGAACGAGCAGCGCATGCGCGCCGCCGGCTTCGCGGTGTACGGCTACAAGCTCGCGGCCTTCGTGCTGGCCGGCGCATTGGCCGGGCTCGCGGGCTTCCTGCTGGCCTCGCGCGACGGCGTGGTCAATCCGGAGCTGATGGCCTGGCACAACTCGGGCGAGGTGCTGCTGATGGTGATCCTGGGCGGCCTGGGACACCTGCGCGGCGCGGTGATTGGCGCGGTGGCGTTCACGCTGCTCAAGGAGATCTTCTCCACGCACGCGGTGATGGGCCCGCTGGCCGACCACTGGCAGCTGACGCTGGGGCTCACGATCATCGTGTTCGTGGCGCTGCTGCCCAAGGGTCTGATCGGTCTCGTCCAACGCCTGTCGCCGAAGGGGGCTGCATGACTTGCACGCCGACTTCCTCCCTCCCCCGCTGGGGGAGGGCCGGGGTGGGGGCACGCGGAGCCTCCATCGAGCGCCCTGCCTGCCCCCATCCCCACCTTCCCCCAAAGTGGGAAGGAGCAAGACCATGACCGCACTGCTCTCCGTCGACAAGCTCACCCGTCGCTTCGGCGGCCTCACCGCAGTCAACGCCGTCACGCTCGACCTGCACGTGGGCGAGGTGCACGCCGTGATCGGCACCAACGGCGCCGGCAAGTCGACGCTGATCAACATGCTCTCGGGCGAGATCGAGGCGAGCGAAGGCCGCATCGCGCTCGACGGCGTGGACATCACCGGCCGCGCGCAATGGAAGCGCGCGCGCGACGGCGTGGGCCGCAGCTACCAGCGCACGACCATCTTCCCGGAGTTCAGCGTGCATGAGAACTGCCGGCTGGCCGCACAGGCCGCGACGCCCAGGCCCTGGGCCTTCTGGCAGTCGTCGCGCGGCTGCGCCACCAGCAGCGCATCGGCTGACGCGGCGCTCGAAGCCGCCGGCCTCGCGCACGAGGCACAGCGCATCGCCGGCACCATGAGCCACGGCGCGCAGCGCCAGCTCGAGGTGGCGATGTGCCTGGCCACCAATCCGCGCGTGCTGCTGCTGGACGAGCCCCTCGCCGGCATGGGTGCCGAGGAAACCGACCGCATGCTCACGCTGCTCGCGCGGCTGAAGGCAACGCACGCGATCCTGCTGGTGGAGCACGACATGGACGCGGTCTTCCGCATCGCCGATCGCATCACGGTGATGGTGAACGGCACCGTCATCGCGACCGGCAACCCGGCGGAGATCCGCGAGAACCCCGAAGTCCGCACCGCCTACCTCGGAGAAGACCACTGATGCCCCCACGCTCATCACTTCGTGTATTCGCTGCCCTCCGAGGGGGCGCCGGCCTCCCTTGGGGCGGACCGGCGGGAGGCCACTGACATGCTCATCGTCCGAGACCTCAACACCTACTACGGCAACAGCCACATCCTGCGCGGCGTGCATGCGGGCGTTCCGGCGGCCACCTCGGTCGGCCTGCTCGGGCGCAACGGCATGGGCAAGACCACGCTGATCCGCACCATGATGGGCTACGTGCGCCCCGCGTCGGGCGAAGTGCAGGTCGACGGCCGCACCGTCACCGGCCTGCCGCCCGAGAAGATGGCGCGCCTGGGCATCGGCTACGTGCCCGAAGGGCGCGGCATCTTCCCGAACCTGTCGGTGCGCGAGAACCTCGTGATGAGCGAGCGAGCCGGCATCGACGGCCGCCGCGAATGGACCTTCGACCGCGTCATGGCGACCTTCCCGCGCCTGTCGGAGCGGCTGTCGCACGGCGGCCAGCAGCTGTCGGGCGGCGAGCAGCAGATGCTCTCGATCGGCCGCGCGCTCATGACCAACCCGCGCCTGCTGATCCTCGACGAGGCCACCGAAGGCCTCGCACCGCTGATCGTGGCCGAGATCTGGCGCGTGATCGGCGAGATCCGCGCGACGGGCATCGCCACGCTGATCGTCGACCGCGACTACCGCAAGGTGCTCGCGAACACCGATCTCGCGGTAGTGATGGAGAAGGGCCAGATCGTGCGGCACGGTGCCTCGGCGGACCTGCTCGCCGAGCCCCATGCGCTGGAGGAGTTGCTGGGCGTCTGAGCGACCCAAAGGCAGGCGCGTACCGCCGCTGTGAGCGGGAGTAACACGTCCGTTCCACCGGGTTTCACCTCTGTCCTGCGACAGCGCGACAGCCGAATGATGGACGGCTGCACGGCCCCGGCCTGGCCGTGCGCACCCCATTCCCCTCCACTCGCGAGGCTGCGCATGACGTCCCTGCAATCGCGCCA
The DNA here is from genome assembly GCF_014195185.1 of Variovorax atrisoli. Lineage (NCBI taxonomy): Bacteria > Pseudomonadati > Pseudomonadota > Betaproteobacteria > Burkholderiales > Comamonadaceae > Variovorax > Variovorax atrisoli. The sequence goes on from NZ_JACIBG010000005.1 coordinate 106,458, forward strand.
CATCGACAACGTCTACTCCATCGCCACCGGTACCGCGCTGGTGGCCGATCCGGCGCAGAGCCTGGTCCACAAGTCGTGGGCGCGCTGCGTGCGCGACCATGGGCTCGATCCGTCGAAGCCGACGCCGGCGCGCATCCTGCCGGCGCAGGAGGTGCGCGCGCACCAGCAGCAGCTGGAGCACTTCCTGCGCGCCGCGCGCGCGGGCATGGAAGACATCTACCGCCGCGTGGCCGACCTGGGCTACATGGTGCTGCTGACGGACGCCGAAGGCATCACCGTCGACTACATCGGCAACCCCGCGTGGGACGACCAGCTGCGCAAGGCCGGCCTCTACCTGGGCGCGGACTGGAACGAGGCGCATGCGGGCACCTGCGGCGTGGGCACCTGCCTGGTGGAGCGCCAGCCGATGACCTGCCACCAGACCGAGCACTTCGACGCCACGCACATCGCGCTGACCTGCACCACCGCGCCGCTGTTCGACCACAGCGGCAAGCTCACGGCGATCCTCGACGTGTCGGCGCTGCGCTCGCCGGAGGCCAGGGAGAGCCAGCATCTCGTGCGGCACCTGGTGGCCATCTACGCACGGATGATCGAGGACGCCGACTTCCTGCGCAGCTTCCGCGGCCACTGGATCCTGCGGCTGGGCAGCGCCTTCGGCCTCGTCGATGTGGCGGGCGAGGTGATGCTGGCCTTCGACGAGGGCGGCACCGTGGTGGGCGCGAACGGCGGCGCGCGGCAGGCCTTTGCCGGACGCGCGCTGGGCAGCGCGATATCTGAATGGCTGCACATGCCGATGGATGCCATCTGGCGCATCGGCAACGGCGGCGCATCGGCCATGCCCTTCGCGCACACGGTGCTGCTGCCGGGCGGCGGCGAGTACCACGCGTCGCTGCTGGCGCCGCGGGTGCGCAGGCCGGCGGCGACGGCCGCAGCGGCTGTCGCGCCGGCATCGCCGTCGGCACGTCCGGGCGATCGGCTGCCGCCGCTGGAACGCATCGCGGGCGACGATCCGCAGATGCAGAAGCTCCTCGCGCAGGCACGCCGGCTGGTGGACCGCGGCATCCACGTGCTGGTCGAGGGCGAGACCGGCAGCGGCAAAGAGGTACTGGCCCGCGCGCTGCACGGCGCGAGCAGCCGCGCGGCGATGCCCTTCGTGGCGGTGAACTGCGCGGCCATCCCCGATTCGCTCATCGAGAGCGAGCTGTTCGGCTACACGCCCGGCAGCTTCACCGGCGGCCGCGCCAAGGGCATGAAGGGCCTGATCGCGCAGGCCGACCGGGGCACGCTGTTCCTCGACGAGATCGGCGACATGCCGATGGCGCTGCAGACGCGGCTGCTGCGCGTGCTGTCCGAAGGCGAGGTGCTGCCGCTGGGCGCAGAGTCGCCGCAGCGGGTCGACATTGCGGTGGTGGCAGCCACGCACCGGCACCTGCCCGGGCTGGTGGCCTCGGGGCGTTTTCGCGAGGACCTCTACTACCGCCTGTGCGGCGCGGTGCTGAAGCTGCCGCCGCTGCGCGAGCGCGGCGACATGCGCTACCTGATCGAGGGCATGTTCAACGAGGAGGCCGCGGCGATGTCTTCGCCGGCGCGGCTGTCGGAAGAGGCGATGCGGAGACTGCTGGCGCATGACTGGCCGGGGAATCTGCGAGAGCTGCGCAATGTGTTGCGGCTGGCGTTGGCGCTGTGCAGCGGGGCGAGCGTGAGCGCGCAGGATCTGCAGCTGCAGCCTCGCGCGGAAATCGCGGCCAACGACAAGATGCGCATCGAAGAGGCCGGCGAAGATGCCGCCGCCGAGGCCGACCGCCTGCTCGACATGCTGAAGCGCCACCGCTGGCATGTCGCGCGCGCGGCCGACGAACTCGGCGTGAGCCGCGCGACCGCCTATCGGCACATGAAGCGGCTGGGCATCGTGGCGCCGCGCCGCGGGTAGCGGACGGAAGTCTCGATCCGCAACGATACGAAGCTTGACGCAACGCCTCACATGCGTCGAAGCACCGAGGCGAGAAGCCCGTACGCCCGCGACAGCGTACGGGTCTTCAATCGACCGATCAGTTTTCTCTATAGACGAAACCCATATGCAAGAAGCCAGCCTTCGGCGAAGGACTGCGCCCGCCGATCAGCAACTCGAGTCGCTTCGAGCGCATGGCGAAGTAGAGATCCGCGCCGGACTGTGCTGCTCGCATGCCAAGTGGAGACGAAGAACCAAGGCTGCTCAGCGTGAGAGTGGAGATCGGGTTGGCTAGCTGATAGCCCGCTGGGGAAACGATCACCATATCCAAGGTACCGCTCGTGGACCATGCTTGGCTGCTGAAAGCATTGAAGTCGGCAGCCGCGGGCACGCCGATGGCAAGAACCTGGTTGCCATTGGCAGGCGACGTGCCCGCGCTGAGGTAGATCTTGTCGCCTTCTACATTGGCGATTGCAAATTTTCCAAGCAATGTTCCGTCAGTCGGGTCTTTCAGTCGCCACATGCCCGCCTCCGTGTCTGCTTCGACCTTGCTGGTGACCAGCTTGGCTGTGGGGCAAAGCTCGATCCGATAAATGATCTGGTCGACGCACTGCTTCATCACAGTTCCGCCGCCTGAAATCTGGATCTGGGCAATGGCCGATTCGCCGCCGGAGGCCGAGACTTCGATGCGAGCCCGGTCGTAGGTGCCGTCCAATTTGCTTTGTGTCAGGACCAGCGCCCGCGTCGCGAAAAAGGCGGATTCGGCATATGACACCGGCGCCGAGAACGGTTTTGCGAAGGGAAAGCCGCCAACGATGCTGTCGCCCGATATCCATAAAGAGGACGCATTGGTGACGGTCATTCGACTGCTCTGAATCTGCCAGTTGGCGTCGGGCGGCGTCGTGAGTGGCGTCATCGTTCCCGACGTCGTGTCGCCCGCTGCGTCAGTCAGGCTATAGGTTGCATTGTCGAGATCGAGGCTGAGTTTCTGGCGTGAGCCGTTGCCCGCGAAGACCATGTATTCACCGTTGCCATACGTGCCAGTCTTGACAGTGAAGTTCAGTTCCTTCGAGCGGTTCTCCGACGCATTGGCCACGAGCTTGTAGCTGCCGGCCGCCGACTTGCTCGAATTGGCAAAGCGTGAAGCCCATTGCGTCGTGGTGGTGTCGACATCGGTACGGGTCGTGCCGGTGCTTTGAGAACTGCCGAGCCATGCCGCGCTGTCGCTCGCCTTGACCACCACCAACTGCCCCGGCACGACGACGTAGTTGCCCGAACCGTCCGGGCTGGCCGCGCTGCCGCCGATCTCGACGGTGAGCTTCAACTCCGGCGCGGCCGGAGTTTGCGGTGCAGGTGCCGGCGCTGGCGCCGGCGCAACCGCGATCGGCAGCAGCGGAACGCCGCCTCCTCCTCCGCCCCCACCACCGCCGCAACCGGCAAGACCAACCACCATGGCCGCGGTGAACGCGGTGCCAATGCTTCTCCTCATCTCTCTGTCCCTCTGGATTTGTATTGATCGATGCACTCCGGCGACGCCGGGGCACTTCGAATGTAGCGACAACCTTTGTTTACGAAGATAAAAGGCCTACGGAAAGTCGGATCGACGCCACATTTGTTCGGCCAGGTTCAAGTCACCCTGCTCAAAATTAGTTCCAAAGTCTTCTTTGCCTGAATGACGCGTCTCGACGTGTCGCAGGACAGTCGCACTGCGACCGAGACGGGATGCACGCACTGAGACAAAACCCCGCGCAAGTCATTGATCCATCGTCGCCCCGCGCGCGGCACGAAAGCTGCGCAACGCATGCCGCGCCGCCCCCAAAGGCGCCGCGCATCCATCAACGACGCAACGGAGACACGCAATGACAGACCCCACCACCGCCCCCACCCGGGCCGCGGCCCAATGGCTCGCCGACTTCGCCGCCGCGCTTGCACGCAACGACATCGACGCGGCCGTCTCGCTGTTCGAGGCCGACAGCTTCTGGCGCGACCTCGTCGCCTTCACCTGGAACATCCGCACGCAGGAAGGCCCCGATGCCATCCGCGCGATGCTGCAGGCGCGGCTGGCCGACGTGCAGCCCACGGCCTTCGCGGTGGAAGGCGAGGCGACCGAGGCCGACGGCGTGGTCGACGCGTGGTTCACCTTCGAGACGCGCGTGGCGCGCGGCCGGGGCCATCTGCGGCTGCGCAACGGCAAGGCCTGGACGCTGCTCACCACCATGACCGAGCTGAAGGGCTTCGAGGAGAAGACGGGCGAGAACCGCATCAAGGGCGCGGAGCACGGCGTGCACAAGGGCCGCAAGACCTGGCTGGAGAGGCGCCGCGATGAGGAGTCCACGCTGGGCTACACCGAGCAGCCCGAGGTGGTGATCATCGGCGGCGGCCAGGGCGGCATCGCGCTGGGTGCGCGGCTGCGGCGGCTGGGCGTGCCGGCGATCATCGTGGAGCGCAATGCGAAGGCCGGGGACTCCTGGCGCAGGCGCTACAAGTCGCTGTGCCTGCACGACCCGGTCTGGTACGACCACCTGCCCTACATGCCCTTCCCCGACGACTGGCCGGTGTTCGCGCCCAAGGACAAGATCGGCGACTGGCTGGAGATGTACACGAAGATCATGGAGCTCAACTACTGGAGCTCCACCACCGCGAAGAAGGCGCGCTTCGACGAGGCCTCGCAGCGCTGGGAGGTGACGGTGGAGCGCGAGGGCAAGCCGGTGGTGCTGCGGCCGAGGCAGCTGGTGTTCGCGCTGGGCGTGTCGGGCTATCCGAACGTGCCGAAGATCGCGGGCGCGGAGAACTTCAAGGGCGAGCAGCACCACTCCAGCCAGCACCCCGGGCCGGAGGCCTATGCCGGCAAGAAGTGCGTGGTGCTGGGCTCCAACAACTCGGCGCACGACATCTGCGCCGCCCTGTGGGAGCACGGCGCCGACGTGACGATGATCCAGCGCTCGTCAACGCACATCGCGCCCTCGCAGTCGCTGATGGAACTGGCGCTGGGCGGGCTCTACTCCGAGCAGGCGGTGAAGAACGGCATCGACCACCACAAGGCCGACCTGATCTTCGCGTCGGTGCCCTACAAGATCATGCACACCTTCCACATCCCGGTGTACGAGGAGATGAAGAAGCGCGACGCCGACCTGTACGCGCGGCTGGAGAAGGCGGGCTTCATGCTCGACTTCGGCGCCGACGGCTCGGGCCTCTTCATGAAGTACCTGCGGCGCGGCTCGGGCTACTACATCGACGTGGGCGCCTCCGAGCTGGTGGCCAACGGCAGCATCCACCTGAAGAGCGGCGTGAACATCGAGCGGGTGAACGAGCGCTCGGTCACGCTGACCGACGGCACCGAGCTGCCCGCCGACCTGCTGGTCTATGCCACCGGCTACGGCTCGATGAACGGCTGGCTCGCCGACCTGATCTCGCCGGAGATCGCCGACAAGGTCGGCAAGTGCTGGGGGCTGGGCTCCGAGACACCGAAGGACCCGGGGCCCTGGGAAGGCGAGCTGCGCAACATGTGGAAGCCGACGCAGGTCGACAACCTCTGGTTCCACGGCGGCAACCTGCACCAGTCGCGGCACTACTCGCAGTTTCTCGCGCTGCAGCTGAAGGCGCGCATGGAAGGCATCGACACGCCGGTGTACGAGCGGGCGCCGTCGCACCACGTGCGCTGACCGGGTCAGTCCCGGCCCCGCACGATCCCCGCGATAGCGGCGCGCGCCGCCATCGCCTGCCTCACCGGCAGCAGCGGCCAGACATGGACCATGCCGGGAGCCTCGTGCATCTCGACATGCACGCCCTGCGCCGCGGCCCGATCGCGCAGCGCCCGGCAATCCGCCAGCAGCAGGTCGCGCGTTCCGATGAACACGGTGAGCCTGCCCAGCCCCTGCAGCGGACCGTGCACGGGGCTCAGGTGCGGCAGGCCCGGATCTTCGCCGCCGGCCCACCACCGCCCCGCTTCCTCCAGTCCGGGGCGGGCCAGCCACGGATCGTCGGCTTCGAGTGCCGGAATCGCGGGGTTCGACACCGTGAGGTCGAGCCAGGGCGAAATCAGCACGATGTCGCGCGGCTGCGGCAGGCCCAGCGCGGCAAAGCCTTGGGCCAGCGCGAGCGCGAGGCCGCCGCCCGCCGAATCGCCCATCAGCACCAGCTGCCGGGGGTCATGCGCGGCAGCCAGCCCACGGTAGATCTCGTTCACCATCGCGTAGGCAAGCCGGTAGGTGTGCTCGGGCGCGAGCGGAAAGATCGGCACGTGCGCGACACAGCCCGTGGTCTCGGCGAATTCCGCCAGCAGGCGCCAGTGGAACGGCGAGATCTCGGCCACGTGCGCACCGCCGTGCAGGTAAAGGAGCTGCACCGGTCCCGCGCCGGCAAGCGGCGCGAGGGTGTAGCAATAATGGCCGCCCACCTGGCGCCTGCCGATCGCGCAGCGCTTGCGCACCGACGCCGGCGGCTCGGCGCTCGCGGTCTTGCGGTCGCGCTCCACGGCCGCGCGCAGCCCTTCGATGCTCTCGAAGCGGCGACGGCGGCCCAGGAGCTTCAGCAGCAGGAGAAACAGGGGCCAAGGCATGGTCATGAAAGCTCCTCCTGCATTTCGCTCCTTACTCGATGAACCGCCGCAGCCCTTCGAGGTCGATCACGGTGATTCCCCCGTACTCGATCCGAAGAAAGCCCGCTTCCTTCAGCCGGTTCAGCGCCGCATTGCAGCGCTGGCGCGAGACGCCCGAGAGGTTCGCGATCTCTTCCTGCGAGGTCTGCAGGTGCGGCTCGCTGCCCGGGTGCAGCCACGGGTGGAACAGCCCCGCGAGCGCGCGGGCGACCTGGCTGTCGGCGTCGAGCAGGCGATGCGCCGCGTAGTTGCCCATGAACCAGTGCAGCCGCTCGTTGATCTGCTGCAGCAGGAAGTGGTCGAAGCCGCGCTGCGTGCGGTGCAGCCATTCGAAGGTTTCCAGCGGCAGCGCCGCCACCCGGCTGGGCCGCAGCGCGATGATGTCGGCCGAGCGCGGCAGCGCGCGCAGCAGCGTGCCTTCGCCGAACCAGCTGCCGACCGAAAGGCCGCCGAAGGTCACGGAGCGACCGTCGCTCGACGTGATCGACCACTTGAGCAGGCCCTCGAGCGTGCCGTACCAGTGCAGAGGCGTGTCGCCGCGCCGGCACAGCGCGGCACCGGGCGCCACCTCGACCTCGCGCATCTCGTCGAGCACGCGTTCGCCCGCGCTCACGTCGAGCAGGGGGAACCAGGCCGAGCTCTGCAGCAGCTGGGCAATCGTGAGCGAGGCCGCCTTGGGGGCCGGCTTGTTCGTGGGCATGGGACGGAAGGCAGATGGCGCTGGGGCGACTTTAGCCGGTGGCGCAGCGTAAACCCTGAGCCCGAATGTCGTCGCGATGACTGAGTGGGGACGCTGCTCAAAAAAATAATTGCGCGCCCATGACAGACACCAGGAGCCCCCGAGCATGTCGAAGCGCAAAGTGATCGTGACCATCGCCCCCACCGGCGGCATGGCGCACAAGTCGCAGAACCCCCACCTCCCCACCCAGCCCGCAGAGATCGCGGCCGACGTGCTGCGCTGCTGGAACGCCGGCGCCAGCGTGGTCGCCATCCACGCACGCCGGCCCGACGACGGCGCCACCTGCGACGCCGAGGTGTACCGCGACATCAACAGCCGCATCCGCGCGGGCGGCAGCGACATCGTCATCAACAACTCCACCGGCGGCGGCGTGCACGGCGACATGGTGAAGCCGCTGGCCGGCGACCGCTGGGAGATCGCGTGGGAGGAGCGCATCAAGGGCATGGACGCCGGCGCCGAGATGTGCACGCTCGACGCGACCACGCTCAACCTGAGCTTCGAGGGCAAGCAGATCCTGATGGACACGCCCATCACGCGCGGGCGCGAGCTGGCCGCCGGCATGAAGGCGCGCGGCATCAAGCCCGAGTGGGAGGTGTTCAGCCCCACGCACATCCTGCAGGACACGACCACGCTGATCGGCGAGGGCCACGACGACGAGCCCTACTTCATCAACCTGGTGATGAATGTGCACCGCAACTTCCAGAACGCGATGCCGTATTCGCCGCGCTTCCTGCAGATGATGGTCGACACGCTGCCCAGGGGCAGCATCTTCTGCGTGAGCGGCATCGGCCCCTCGCAGCTGGAGGCCAACGTGGCGGCGCTGCTGCTGGGCGGCCATGCGCGCGTGGGCCTGGAAGACAACCTCTACTTCCGCCACGGCGAGCTGGCCACCAACGTGCAGCTCACCGAGCGCATCGTGCGCGTGATCCGCGAGCTCGACATGGAAGTGGCCACGCCCGCCGAGGCGCGGCAGATGATGGGCCTGCCGCGGGTGGGCACGCCGAGGCCCGAGTTCGCACTGGGCTGAAGGCGGGCGACAAACAGAAGAGAGACGGAGACGGATACATGAGCAAGCTTTCCCGCAGCGCCCTCGCAGCGGCGCTCGGTGCGGCCTTCACGGCGACGGGCGCCTCGGCGCAGGTGTCGGACGACGTGATCCGCATCGGCTTCATCAGCGACATGTCGGGCATCTACCGCGACTACGACGGCCCGGCCGGCGCGGAGGCGATCCGCATGGCCATCGCCGACATGGGCGGCGCCATCGACGGCAGGAAGATCGAGCTGGTCACGGCCGATCACCAGAACAAGCCCAACATCGCCGCTGCCAAGGCACGCGAGTGGTTCGACGTGCAGAAGGTCGACATGCTGATCGGCGGCGTCAACTCGGGTGCGGCCATCGCCATGGCGGGCGTGGCGGCCGACAAGAAGAAGCCCTACTTCGTGGTGGGCTCGGGCGCCTCGGGCCTCACCAACGAATACTGCTCGCCCTACACGGTGCACTACGCCTACGATACGGTGGCCATGGCGCGCGGCACCGCGAGCGCGGTGGCCAAGGCCGGCGGCAAGAGCTGGTACTTCGTGACGGCCGACTACGCCTTCGGCGCGGCGCTGCAGGCAGACGCCACGAAGACGGTGCAGGCTGCCGGCGGCACGGTGGCGGGCTCGGTGAAGCACCCGCTGGGCGCGAGCGATTTCTCGTCGTTCATGCTGCAGGCGCAGGGCTCGAAGGCCCAGGTGCTGGCGCTGGCCAACGCGGGCGGCGACACGGTCAACGCGATCAAGTCGGCGGCGGAGTTCGGCATCGGCAGGAACATGAAGCTGGCCGGCATGATCATCACCATCAACGACGTTCACGCGCTGGGCCTGAAGGCGTCGCAGGGCATGTACCTCACCGACAGCTGGTACTGGAACCAGAGCCCCGAGTCGCGCGAATGGGCACGCCGCTTCTTCGACAGGCACAAGCGCATGCCCTCCTCCTTCCATGCCGGCGACTACTCGGCCGCGCTGCAGTACCTGCAGGCGGTGAAGGCCGCAGGCAGCGACGACGCCGACAAGGTGATGGCCCAGCTGCGCAAGACGAAGTTCAACGACATGTTCGTCAAGGGCGGCTGGCTGCGCGAAGACGGGCTGATGGTGCACGACATGCAACTGATGCAGGTGAAGACGCCGGCCGAGTCGAAGGAGCCCTGGGACTACTACAAGGTGGTCGAGCCGATCCGCGGCGAGGCCGCATGGACGACGAAGGCTGAGAGCCGCTGCGCGCGGTGGAAATCGACATGAGCACATCCACGGACATCCAGCGCGTGGCGGTGGTCGGCACCGGCGTGATCGGCGCGAGCTGGGTCGCGCACTTCCTCGCGCACGGTCTCGACGTGAACGCGACCGACCCCTCGCCCGGTGCGGAAGAACGGCTGCGCGAAGCCGTGGCGCGGCACTGGCCCACGCTGGAGCGCTTCGGCCTCGCAGCGGGTGCCTCCATCGAGCGCCTGCGCTTCCACGACAGCCTGGAAGACGCCGTCTCGGTGGCCGACTTCGTCCAGGAGAACGGCCCCGAGCGCATGGACTTCAAGATCGACCTGTTCCGCCGCATGGACGCGGCCGCGCCGCCGGAGACGATCCTCGCATCGAGCTCCTCCGGCCTCGCGATCAGCGGTGTGCAATCGGGCTGCGCGCATCCGCAGCGCGTGGTGCTGGGGCATCCGTTCAACCCGCCGCACCTGATCCCGCTGGTGGAGGTGATCGGCGGCGAGCAGACCTCGGCCGAGGCCATCGAGCGCACCATGGCCTTCTATGCGGCCATCGGCAAGCGGCCGATCCACGTGAAGCGCGAGGTGAAGGGCCACATCGCGAACCGGCTGCAGGCGGCGCTGTGGCGCGAGGCCTTCCACCTCGTCGACCAGGGCGTGGCCAGCGTGGCCGACATCGACACAGCCATCGCGCACGGGCCCGGCCTCCGCTGGGCGGTGATGGGGCCGTTCATGAATCTGCACCTGTCGGGTGGCGCGGGCGGCATCGAGCATGTGCTGGCGCACCTGGGCGGGCCGATCGAGGACTGGTGGAAAGACCTGGGGGCGCCGTCGATGACGGCGGAGCTGAAGCAGAAGGTGAAGGAAGGTGTGGACGAGGAGCTGGGGCAACGCCGCACGGCGGACCTTGAAGTTGTGCGCGACACCCTGCTGTTAAACCTGATCCGCTCGAAGGCTGATAGCGGCAAGCTTGAATAGGTCGAGGCCTTGCTTGGCTCTTGTCGTGCAGTGAGCGGTTTGTTCGGGGCTCGCTCACGCCGACGGGGTACCTTGCTCCGCGAATGTCCCCCGGGCTTCGCCCTCCTCCTTTATTTCGCTGCGCAAGGCACCCCATCGTCGTGATCGTTGTACAGAGCAGTCGTTGATCGGCCAGCACGAGAACCGCGCTCGTTGTGCACAGGGCACCGGGTGCTCCCCGCAGCGAAATAAAGGAGGAGGCCGCAGGCCGGGGGACATTCGCGGAGGGGAGTACCCGGTGGCCTGTGCACTTCCCAAGAACAAACCCGGAAAACACAAATGACCGACTTCCTCCACGACGAAACCCTGATCGCCCCACCCCGCACGGTGCGCATCGACTTCGACGACGGCTCCTTCGCACTGCGTTCGCCGATGACGTTGAAGCCGTATGCGCGCTGCATCGGCGAATGGATCGAACGCTGGGCGAGCGAAACGCCCGATGCTCTGGCGTTCGCGGAGCGCGACGAGAACGGCGATGGCTGGCGAAGGCTCGACTACCGTGCGCTGCGCCAGGCTGTGGGCTCTGTGGCGCAGGCACTGCTCGACCTGGACCTGCCGCCCGACCAGCCGGTGGTGATCCTCTCGGACAACGCCATAGACCACGCGGTGCTGATGCTCGCGGCCATGCACGTCGGTCGCACCGCGTGCTCGCTCTCCAGCGCCTACTCGCGCATGGCGAAGGACCCGTCGCGGCTGCACGGCATGCTGCAGGCGCTGAAGCCCGCGCTGATCTATGCGTCCGACGCCCGGGTCTACGGCGGCTCGCTCGCAGACTGCGGCGTCGAGGCGGTCACGGTGTTCAGCCGCAACGCCGATGCGCATCCGGGCGCGCTGGCCTTCGACAGCCTGCTCGCGGCGAAGGAGACGCCCGCCGTCATGCAGGCCTTCGCCAACGTGCTGCCCGACACGCACGCCAAGTACCTGCTGACCTCCGGCTCCACCGGCAAGCCCAAGGTCGTCATCAACACGCACCGCATGCTGTGCGCCAACCAGCAGATGATGGCGCAGACCTGGCGCTTCCTTTCGCAGGAGAAGCCGGTGCTGGTCGACTGGCTGCCCTGGAGCCACACCTTCGGCGCCAACCACAACCTGCACATGGTGCTGTGCCATGGCGGCGCCCTCTACATCGACGAGGGCCGGCCCGCGCCCGGGCTGATCGAGAAGACGGTGCGCAACCTGCGCGAGGTGAAGCCCACGCTGCTGTTCAACGTGCCGCGCGGCTTCGACATGCTGCTGCCGTTCCTGGAGGCCGACGATGCGCTGGCGGCCGAGGTGTTCTCGCGGCTGCGCCTCGCCTTCTATGCGGCGGCGGCGCTCGCGCCCTCCACCTGGCAGAGGCTCGAGGCGGTGGCCCGGCGCGTGCGCCCCGAACGGCCTCTGTGGCTGACCACCTCGTGGGGCGCGACAGAGACATCGCCCGCCATCACCTCCGCGCACTGGAAGCTCGACGGCGCCGGCTGCATCGGCGCACCGCTGCCGGGCCTGGAGCTGAAGTTCGTGCCCAACGGCGAGAAGCTGGAGATGCGCGTCAAGGGCGTGTCCGTGTTTCCCGGCTACCGCGACGCACCGCGCGAAACGGCGCAGGCCTTCGACGAAGAAGGCTACTACCGCATCGGCGACGCCGGCTTCCTGACCGAGCCTTCGCAGCCCGCGCAGGGCGTGATCTTCAACGGGCGCGTGGCGGAAGACTTCAAGCTCTCCACCGGCACCTGGGTGTCGGTGGGCACGCTGCGCGTGAAGCTGGTGTCGATGCTCGCGCCACACGTGCAGGACATCGTGCTCACCGGCCACGACCGCGACGAGATCGGCATGCTGGTCTTCGCGAGCCCCCAGGGCGCCGCGCTTGCACCGCAGGCACTGGGCGAGCGCATCGCCGCCGTGATGCGATCGCTGCGCGACGAGGGCGCGGGCTCTTCGCAGTGCCCCGCCTGCGCGCTGGTGCTGTCGGAGCCGCCGAGCCTCGACGCCGGCGAGATCACCGACAAGGGCTACATCAACCAGCGCGCCGTGCTCGCGCGGCGCGCGGCAGAGGTCGAGCGGCTGCACGCGCGCTCGCCGGGCGACGTAGAGGTGGTGCGGCCGAAAAACTGAAGCCCGCGCGCAGCTACGGCTGCGCCAGCCACTTGCGCCACAGCACCAGCGCCTTGTCCTGGTAGCGCCGGGTGGCGGCGAGCAGCGCGGCGCGCGGCTTGGGCGACATGAGCTCGGCCGGCAGCAGCGGGTCGCGGATGAGGTGGCCGATCACGGCGCGGCCCAGCAGCAGCGACTCGCGCGTCGCGGTCTCCAGCTTCTGGGTGGCGAGCCGCTTTCCGCTGCGCTCCACGCCGGCCTGCAGGCGACGGTAGTCGGCCTCCATGGCGCGCACGTTCCAGAGCTTGCGCGCCGCTGCCTGCGCCGCGCCGTCGAGGTCGGCGATGCGGAACACCAGCGCGTCGGAAGACAGGCCGAGCGCCGCCAGCTGCTTGCGCTCGGCCGCGAGACCGCCCGAGAGGTTGTCGGGCCGCACGTGCAGGCCCGGGTGCAGCGCGGCGAACCCTCGCAGCGACAGCGCGAGCGCATGGTGGCGCCACGCGGTCTTGTCGGCACGCGGCACGCCGGCGTCGTGCACCGCGAGCCAGTCGCCCTTCCATGCCACGGTCTGCGCCTGCCGGCTGTGCCAGGCGTCGACGGTGCGAGACAGCGCCGCGCCCTTGCGGTCGAGCATGTAGCTGCCGCGCTCGCCGCGCGCGATCTTGCCCTCGGCCGTGAGCCGGGTCAGGCCCACGCGCAGCGTCGATTCGCCGATGCCCATGAGTGCGCCCGCGCGGCACAGCGCCTGGGCGCTCAGCGTGCCGCCGTCGGCCACCAGCAGGTCGAGGATCAGGTCGGGCGCGCTGGGTACGGCGACCGGCACATTACATACTTTGTCCATGTTTGCGGGCGAGAGAAATATTTCCTACGATCATCGTGGGCGATCGAACATGTAATTTTGCCCCGGAAGGATGCGCGCATGGCCATGCAGTACGTGAGCTACGACACAGATGGCGCCGTCTGCACCATCACCCTGAACCGGCCCGACAAGCGCAATGCGGTCGACGGCCTGGTGGCGGCCGAACTTCGGGAGGCCTTCGGCCGCTTCGAGGCCGAAGATGCGTTGCGCGTCGCGGTGCTGACCGGCGCCGGCGGCCACTTCTGCGCGGGCGCCGACCTCTCCGCCGTGGGCGACCCGGCCCGCCGCAACGAGCTCGACCCCGAGGGCGGCGGCAGTGGTCCGATGGGGCCGACGCGCATGGCGCTGTCGAAGCCGCTGATCGCGGCGGTGAACGGCTTCGCGGTGGCCGGCGGCCTCGAGCTCGCGCTGCTGGCCGACCTGCGCGTGGCCGACGAGGACGCCGTCTTCGGCGTGTTCTGCCGCCGCTGGGGCGTGCCGCTGATCGACGGCGGCACGGTGCGGCTGCCGCGCATAGTGGGCATGGGGCGCGCGCTCGACATGATCCTCACGGGCCGCGCGGTGGGCGCGTCCGAGGCGCTGGCGATGGGCCTGGTCAACCGCGTGACGCCGCCTGGCGGCGCACTGGCCGCCGCACAGCAATTGGCACGCGAACTCGCTGCCTTCCCGCAGCGATGCATGCTGGCCGATCGCCGCTCCGCCTACGCGCAGTGGGACATGCCGCTGGCCGAGGCCCTGCGCCGCGAGGGCTCGCTGGGCGTGCCGGTGGTCTTCGCCGAGGGCCAGGCCGGCGCGGCGCGCTTTGCCGGCGGCGCGGGGCGCCACGGCGAGTTCGGCAGGCCCTGAAGAGGAGTGCCGCCTTCGTCAATGCCGCGGCGCGACCTGCTTCGGTCCGGCGGCGGGCTCAGTCGGCTTCATGGGCTTTGTGGGTTTCGCTTTCGGCTTGTCGGTACCGAACAGCTTTTCCACCTGCTGGCCCACGCGCGCGCCGATGGCCGTGCCGACACCCGGCAGCACCGCGCTGCCGATGGCCGCGCCGGTGAGCGCAGCGCCGGTCAGCGAGAGCTCGGGGTCGCTCATGGTGCCGCCCAGCTTCAGCGGCACGCCGACCACGCCGTCGACGAGGTCGACCGCGATCTCGCCGTCGAGCCTGCGGTTGAACACGTTGAGGTTGCCGCTGGCCGTGAGCACGCCCGAGCGGGCCTTGAGGTTGCTGTACTGCATGACCACGCCGTCCTCGGTGCCCTGGGTATCGAGGGTGCCGGTGAGCTCGTCCAGCCTGGTGGTGCCGCCGCGGCTGATGCCGGCGGTGGTGACGGCCTTGGCCACGTCCAGCTTCGTGAGCGTGGCGGGCTGCACCGAGAAGGTGGTGCGGGTGTGCAGGCTGCGGACCAGCGCGCCCAGTTCCTCGGCGCTTGCGGCCTCCGCCGAGAGCGTGGTCGTGCCCGAGAACCTGCCGGCCACCGAGGTGCGACGGCCGAAGGCCTGCACCAGGCTCTCGATGTCGATCTGGCGCGGCTCCAGGTCGGCCGAGAGCTGCAGCTTGCCGTCGGGCAGCGTCTCCAGGCGGGAGACGCCGTTCCAGGTGCCGCCGCCCACGTCGATGCGGGTGCGCCAGCGGTCCTGCCCGGCCTGGCGGTCCAGCCGCAGGCGCACGGGCGAAGGGGTGCCGGCGCGCTCGATGCGGGCCTGGCGCGGGCGCCAGCCGGGGTCGAAGCGGATGTCGCCGTCGTAGGCCAGCGCGATGTCACGCCGGTCGATCCAGCTCACGTCGCGCCAGCGCACCTGTTCCACGGGAACGGGCGCGAGCGTCCACGGCGCCGGCAGCGCGATGACGCCCGCCCCGCCCTCCTGCGGCCTGGGCCCCTTGCCCCTGAACGCCCGTACCGAGGCGCGCGGAAGCACCAGGCCGTCGACCTCGATCTCGTCCACGGCGATCACGCGCCGCAGCAAGGGCGCGAGCTGCAGCTGCGCGCTGACGCGGCGCAGGGTGATGGGCTTGGGCTGGTCGGTGGCGATGTCGGTCAGCACCAGCATGGGCACCGGGAACAGTTCCCAGTGGGCGCCGCCCACCTTCAGGGCCACGCCGAAGCGCTTCTCGAAGGTGTCGGCGATCCTCGCGGCCACCTCGTCGTCGGTGGGCAGGCGCGTGCTCACCACCCACACCAGCGCACCCGCGCCCAGCAGCAATGCGGCAGTGATGCCGAGGAGCCAGCGGCGCAGGGGGAGCTTCATCGGCGCAAGGTAGCACGCAAAGGCGACTCGGTTTGTCAGCCGCCATCGCTATAGTTTTGGCCACTGTTACAGGCCGGAAGAAAGAAAGAGGCATCGAATGCGTATCTGGAAGAAGGAGGTCTCCGTCGAGACCCTGACGAGCAACCACGTGGGCACCGTCGTGTCGGCGCTGGGCATCGAGTTCCTGGAGGTGGGCGACGACTTCATCCGCGCCCGCTGCCCGGTGGACGAGCGCACCCGCCAGCCCTACGGCATCCTGCACGGCGGCGTGTCGGTGGTGCTGGCCGAGACGCTGGGTTCCTGCGGCGCCCACTACTCCGCCCCCGAAGGCGACCGCGCCGTGGGCCTGGACATCAACGCCAACCACATCCGCTCCGTCACCAGCGGCTGGGTCATCGGCACCGCGCGGCCGGTGCACCGGGGCCGCACCACGCAGGTCTGGCAGATCGATCTGACCAACGAGGCTGGCGAGCTGACCTGCGTGTCGCGCATCACGATGGCGGTGCTGCAGCCGCGCTGAGCGCGGCGGCTCTGCCGCCCTCGCACCCTTTCCTTCTTTCTCCGGCACAGGGTGCGTGCCGGTGTTCAGTGCGGTTTTCATCGCCCACAATCACGCCCCGGGAAAAGCCGGAGCGTTCCGGGCCCCCGCGCACAACACACCCCAACAAGAGGAGATAGAAGAATGTTCAACTGGACTGAACGGCCCGCGTCCGCGCTGGCCAACGGCGCGGTCATCGCGCCCGACGAACGGCTGCCCTGGCTGCAGACCGGCGCCATGGGCGTACAGCACGTCATCGCGATGTTCGGCGCCACGGTGCTGGCGCCGATCCTGATGGGCTTCAACCCCAACATCGCGATCCTGATGAGCGGCATCGGCACGCTGATCTTCTATTTCGTCACCGGCGGCAAGGTGCCCAGCTACCTGGGCTCGAGTTTCGCCTTCATCGGCGTGGTGATCGCGGCCAGCGGCTATGCGGGCAAGGGCCCCAACGCCAACATCGCGGTGGCGCTGGGCGGCATCGTGGCCTGCGGGGTGGTCTACATCCTTATCGGGGCCATCGTGCAGGCGGTCGGCACGGGCTGGATCGAGCGCTTCATGCCGCCGGTGGTCACCGGCGCGGTGGTGGCGGTGATCGGGCTCAACCTGGCGAGCGTGCCGGTCAAGAACATGGCGGCCGGCAACTTCGACGCCTGGATGCAGGCCGTGACCTTCCTCTGCGTGGGCCTGGTGGCGGTGTTCACGCGCGGCATGCTGCAGCGCCTGCTGATCCTGGTGGGTCTGATCCTGGCCACGCTGGTCTACGCGGCGCTGACCAACGGGCTGGGCATGGGCAAGCCGGTGGACTTGAGCGGCATCGCCAACGCGGCCTGGTTCGGCCTGCCGACCTTCACCACGCCGGTGTTCACGGCCAACGCGATGCTGCTGATCGCACCGGTGGCGATCATCCTGGTGGCGGAGAACCTCGGCCACCTGAAGGCGGTGACGGCCATGACCGGCCGCAACCTCGACCCGTACATGGGCCGCGCCTTCATCGGCGACGGCATCGCCACGGTGGTGAGCGGCGCCGCGGGCGGCACGGGCGTGACCACCTACGCCGAGAACATCGGCGTGATGGCGGCCACGCGCATCTATTCCACCGCCGTGTTCGTGGTGGCTGCCGTCATCGCGCTGGTGCTGGGCTTCAGCCCGAAGTTCGGCGCGCTGATCCAGGCCATTCCGCTGCCGGTGATGGGCGGCGTGAGCATCGTGGTGTTCGGCCTGATCGCCATTGCCGGCGCCAAGATCTGGGTCGACAACAAGGTCGACTTCTCGCAGAACAGGAACCTGATCGTCGCGGCCATCACGCTGATCGTCGGCACGGGCGACTTCACGCTGAAGTTCGGCGACTTCGCCCTCGGCGGCATCGGCTGCGCGACCTTCGGGGCCATCATTCTCTACGCGCTGCTGGGCCGCTCGAAGAACTGAGCCGAAGGCGAACCTCCCAGGGATACCGTGGAACCGGCTTTGCCGGGCCACCGGTATCGCCCCCTGCGAGGGGGTTGGCGAAGCGGTGCGAAGTACCGCCAAGCCTGGGGGTTGGCTTGGTAACCTCATGAAAGAAGTGTTCTCCGGAGGGCCTGAAGCCGGGGGCCTTCACCGGCCTTTGGCCCGCGCCCGTTAGACTCCAACGCTTTTCGCACCGACGTTTTCCCAATGGCCGATGTCTCCGCCGCACGCACCAAGGCGGTTTTCGAATTCAAGAGCGCCACGCTGCCGCTGATCGCAGTGATCCTCAAGACGTCCGACCTGGACGTGCTGGCCGAGGCACTCGACGCCCAGCTTGCGGATTCGCCCGACTTCTTCGAGCAGGAGCCGGTGGTGATCGACCTCTCGCTGCTGCAGGAGGCGCAGGACGACGGCGACATCGACTTCGCCGCCCTGCGCGGCCTGCTGGCGCGCCACCAGACGCAGCCCATCGCGGTGCGCGGCGGCAACGACGCCCAGCACGCCGCCGCGCGCGCGGCCGGCCTCTCGGTGGCGGCCATGCCAGCGGCCCCGGCGCCCCGCGCCCCGGCCCCGCCGGCCGAGCCCCCCGCCTCCGAAGCCCCGCAGATCGTGCGCGAGGTGCCGGTGCCGGCCAACGGCACGCTGCTGATCGACAAGCCGCTGCGTTCTGGCCAGCAGGTGTACGCACGCGGCGGCGACGTGGTGGTGACGGCCGTGGTGAGCTTCGGCGCCGAGGTCATCGCCGACGGCAACGTGCACGTGTACGCACCGCTGCGCGGCAAGGCGATCGCCGGGGCGCGCGGCAACACCGAGGCGCGGATCTTCTCGACCTGCATGGAAGCGCAGCTGGTGGCCGTGGCCGGCATCTACCGGACCAACGAGGTGCCGCTGCCCGACACGGTGCTGGGCAAGCCGGCCCAGGTGCGCCTGGACGGCAAGAAAATCTCGATCGATCCCATTCCCTGACCGGACGAACCCGATCACGGAATGCGGCGACCCTGACAAGCAACAACTGAATCGAAACAAGAAGGAATGGCCATGGCCAAAATTGTGGTGGTGACTTCGGGCAAGGGCGGCGTCGGCAAGACGACGACGAGCGCCAGCTTCGCGTCGGGCCTCGCGCTCGCGGGCAAGAAGACGGCTGTGATCGACTTCGACGTGGGCCTGCGCAACCTCGACCTGATCATGGGCTGCGAACGCCGCGTGGTGTACGACCTGATCAACGTCATCCAGGGCGAGGCCAACCTGAGCCAGGCGCTCATCAAGGACAAGCAGTGCGACAACCTGTTCGTGCTGGCCGCCTCGCAGACGCGCGACAAGGAAGCGCTCACGCAGGAAGGCGTCGAGAAGGTGCTGGCCGACCTCGCCGCGATGGACTTCGAATACATCGTCTGCGACTCGCCCGCGGGCATCGAGACCGGCGCGATGATGGCCATGCACTTCGCCGACGAGGCGCTGGTGGTGACCAACCCCGAGGTCTCCTCGGTGCGCGACTCCGACCGCATCCTGGGCATGCTCAGCAGCAAGACCAAGCGCGCCAAGGAAGGCGGCGAGCCGATCAAGGAGCACCTGCTGATCACCCGCTACAACCCGAACCGGGTGGCGGGCGGCCAGATGCTGTCGCTGGAGGACATCCAGGACATCCTGCGCATCAAGCTGATCGGCGTGATCCCCGAGTCGGAGAGCGTGCTGCACGCCTCCAACCAGGGCGTGCCGGCGATCCACGACAAGGAGACCGACGTGGCGCAGGCCTACACCGACGTGGTGGCCCGCTTCCTCGGCGAGGAACGGCCGATGCGCTTCGTCGAGGCGGAGAAGCCGGGCTTCTTCAAGCGAATCTTCGGGAGCAAGTAGCCCATGTCCTTCCTCTCGTTCCTGCTGGGCGAAAAGAAGAAGACTGCCAGCGTCGCGAAAGAGCGGCTGCAGATCATCCTCGCCCACGAGCGCTCGAGCCTCAGCGGCAAGAAGCGGCCCGACTACCTGCCCGAACTCCAGCGCGAGCTGGTGGCGGTGATTTCCAAGTACGTGTCGATCAACGCGGACGACATCAAGGTCAACCTGGAGACCCAGGACAACCTCGAAGTGCTCGACATCAAGATCGAGTTGCCCGACCCGGCTCCGACGCCGGCGCGCTGAGCGCGAAGAACCTGAAGCGCACGGACGGGTCCTGCAGGACCCGTTGCGACAGTGCGCGCTCCCAAGCGAGGTAGTCGGCCCAGGCCGCATCGCGGCGCGGACCGAAGACGCGCATCACCGAGCCCCAGTCGTCGTCGAAGGGGGTAAGCAGCTGGGCCGGCGCGTGAGCCGCGGTCAGCGGCCTGCCCGAAGCCCTCCAGCCCTGCGTTCCGCCCCGGAGCCAGCTGAACTCCGCACCCGAATCCGGCCACCGCCTCCGCGCATCGCGCGCCACGCGGGCGGCCGCCGTGCCGTCGGGCGAGGTGAAGACCAGCTTGCCGCCGGCCACGGCGTGCGGAGCCAGCGGCGCGAGCGAGGCCGGCAGCATGTAGAGCGCGCCCTGCAGGTGGCCGCGCTCGTAGTCGAGGCTGGGGCCCACGTCGATCACGGTGACGGCGCCGTCGCTGTGCAATTGCGCGAGAGTTTCGGCATCCAGCGGCGGCGGTGCGCCGTCGATGGCGGCCGAGGGGTCCGGCGGGGCCTGCTGCGGGGTGAACTCGCCGTCGTACACGTAGACCTCGGCCTGGCCCAGCTGCGTGAGCCAGAAGGCGGTGATGGCCGCACGCAGGCGATGGGCCGGATCGTCGACCAGCACGATGCGTGCGCCTCGCGTGCCCACGAGGTTCTCGAAGTGCATCAGGAGCTGGCCGCCCGGCACCTGGCGCAGGCCGGTGCCCGCGAAGGCCGGATCGGGTTCGGGCCGCACGTCGAAGAGGTAGAGGGTGCGCCCGCGATCGTCGCGCCAGGCGGCGAGCCGGGTCGCGTCGGCCACGGGCAGCGCGAAGCGCGCGAGCAGCTCGTCGGCGAGGCCGCGCAGCACCTGCGGGGATTCGGGCGGCAGCTCGTCGTCGGGCGCCGCGTTCTGCACGGTGGGCGCGCCGTGCAGGCCCCAGTCCATGACGCCGTCCTCGACGAACACCGCTTCGCTCGCGCGGCCCAGCAGCCGCAGCGTGGTCGCGCCGACGATGCCGCGCGTGCGGCTGAAGCAGTTGATGGCCCACAGGTGGTCCGGTCCGCCGGCCTCGGGCGGCTCGAAGCGGCGCAGCGCCAGCTCGGTGCCCGGATGGTTGCGTGCGCCGGGCAGCGAGAGGAATTCGAACTCCGCGCAGGGCCGCGCATCGACCAGCGTGGTCGGGCGGCCCTCACGCAGGCGGGCGCGCAGCGCCTCCACGGGCAGGCCCGGCGTGCCGTAGTGCAGCCGTGCGCGGTCGCCGAAGGCCTTCACCAGCGTGCCGTAGCCATCGATGGCGGGCAGGCCCTCGCTCACCCAGCGCAGCAAGCCGCCGTCGAGCGTTCGCACATCGCCGTAGCCCAGGCGCGCGAGCACGGCCGATGCCGCCTGCGCGGCGCCGCCGGGCGCGTCATCGTCGTCGTAGAGCACCACCGGCGTGGAACGGCGCGGCACCAGCGCGCCGACCTGCAGCTCGAGCCCGCTGATGGGCGCGTTGCGCGCGAGGTTCAGGTGTCGCTGCACGAACCAGCGCGTCTCGCGCACGTCGAGCAGGGCCAGCTCGGCCGCGGGCTCCGCCAGCAGCAGGGCCCACAGTTCGGCCGGCGCGACGGTGTTCTTCGGGGGCGTGCTCATGCGCGCATTCTCCGGGGCCCGTCGCTCATCAATTGGGCTGGATGCCGGCCTGCTTCACCACCGCGGTCCACTTGACGGTCTCCGACTGGATGAAGCGCGCGAAGTCTTCGGGCGAGCTGCCCACGGTGAAGGCGCCGATGTCGTCGTAGCGCTTCCTGAACTCGGCCGTCTGCACGATGTCGCGCAGCTCGCGCGACAGGCGCTGCACCAGCGGCGCGGGCGTGCCGCTGCGCACCACCACGCCGTACCACGAGGTGACCTCGAAATCGGGCAGGCCGGCTTCTGCAGTGGTGGGCACATCGGGCAGCCAGGGTGCGCGCGTGCGGTAGGCCACGGCCAGCGGCTTGAGCGTGCCGGCCTTCACGAAGGGGATGGCGGTGACCACCTCGTTGAAGATGAACTGCGTCTGCCCCGCAAGCAGGTCGTTGAGGGCCGGGGCGCTGCCCTGGTAGGGAATGGCGGTGAAGTCGGCGCCGGTCTGCGTCTTCAGCAGCTCGCCCGCGAGGTGGGAGTACGCGCCCACGCTGATGCCGTAGTTGACCTTGCCGGGGTTCTTCTTCGAATAGTCGATCAGCTCGCGCGGGCTGGCCACCGGCAGCTTCGGATTCACCAGCAGCACCTGCGGCGTCTGCACGAGCAGCGACACGGGCGTGAAGTCGCGCGAGAGGTCGTAGCTCAGTTGCCTGAACAGCGCGGGCTGCACCGTGAGGTTGGACGCCGGCGCGAGCAGCAGCGTGTAGCCGTCGGCCGGCTGCCGCGCGACGTACTCGAAGCCGATGTTGCCTGCGGCGCCGCTGCGGTTCTCGACCGCCACCGCCTGCCTGAGCCGCTGCTGGAGCTGCTCGGCGACCTCTCGGGCGATCTTGTCGGCGATGCCGCCGGCCGGATAGGGCACGACGAGGCGGATGGTCCTGGCCGGATAGTCGTCCAGCGTGGCGGCCTGGATCTGCACGTCGACGGACAGCGCGGCGAGCAGCGCCAGCGCGATGCGGGTGAGGAGTTTCTTCATGGGGCGAAGCGAAAGGGCCGGCACGCGGCTGCCGTAAAGGCGCACCCTGCGGGCGCGCAGCAAAGCCGTGGAGCGTAGCCCTCGCCCCGCGCCTGCCGAACTAAGTTTCGCGCCGATGCTTATGCGAAAAGCGCGCATGCAAGCGTCCGCTTGCTACCTAGCATCGCAGTCCGGTCCATCGCCATGACATCGACTGCCCTGCCCCTCCACCGCAATGCACCTGCGCGCCGCCACTGGTGGTGGCACTACGAGGTGCCCACGCTTCTGCTGGCCGCCCTGCTCTACGCCGCATGGGGTGCGCTGGTGTGGTGGCACGCGCTGCTTCCCGGCTGGGCGCTGTTCATCGTGGGCGGCTTTCTCGCTCAGCTGCATTTCTCGCTGCAGCACGAGAGCATCCATGCGATGCGCCACCTGCCGAAGTGGCTGCGCCACGCGGTGGTGTGGCCGCCGCTGAACCTCTGGCTGCCGTACCCCTTCTACAACCGCGGCCACAGCTCGCACCACGTCAATTTCCATCTCACGCATCCGGAGCGCGACAACGAGAGCGCCTACCACTCCGCGCCGGCATGGCAGAGCTATGGGCTCGTGTGGCGATGGATCTACATGGCCAACCAGACGATCGCGTTCCGCGTGGTGCTGGGGCCGTTCCTGCGGCTGTGGAAGCTGGTGCGCTTCGAGGCCGGGCGCGTGCTCGCGGGCGACTTCTCGCGGCTGCCGACGTGGTTCTGGCACGCGTTGAGCGTGGCGCCGGTGCTGTACTACGTGGTCGAGGTCTGCGGCATGGGCTTCGGCGAGTACCTTCTGTACTTCGTCTATCCCGGAATGATGCTGGGCTCACTGCGCACCTTCACCGAGCACCGCTGGGCCGACACGCCGCACGAGCGCGTGGCCATCGTGGAATCGAACCTCGTGTTCGGGCTGCTGTACCTCTTCAACAACCTGCACCACGTGCATCACCGTGCGCCGACCATGCCGTGGTACGAGATCCCGGTGTACTTCCGCAGGCACCTGTTCAAGCCGGTGTTCACCCCGGTCCATCCCAACTGGTAGAGACTTGATCGCGGACGGCGTCAGTCCGCCGTCACGAAGCGCGCCACCTGCTCCAGCACCTCGGCTTCCTTGAGGATGCGGCGATGCCCCCAGCCCTGCGTGGCGACGAGGCGTGCTCCGGCGATCGCGTCGCGGTAGGCCTCCGCGTCTGCGAAGCGGTTCACGCGGTCGTCGCGGTCATGCACGATCAGCGTCGGCTGCGCGATGCGCGGCCCCACCGCCGCCGGCTCGAGCTGCTGCATCAGCACGCCTTCGCGCGATTCGAACAGCCGCTGCATCGCCAGCCGCGTGGCTTCGCTGAGGCCGAAGGTGTGCGCGAAATAGCGCGTGTAGTCGCGCGGCGAAGCCGGCGGCGCGAGCAGCACGATGCGTTCGGCCGGCAGACCGCGCGCAGCGGCCAGCGCAAGCCCGTTGGCACCCAGCGAGTGTGCGACAGCGGCGCGCAGCGCATGGCCGTCCGCCGCGAGCCGCGCCGCAACATACGCGATGGCGCGTGCGAACTGCGGCGAGTTGCTCATCACCCCGGCGCTGCGGCCATGCGCCGGCAGTTCGAGCAGCACCGGCCGCAGACCCGCGGCCGCCACCGCCTGCGCGAGCGGTAGCATCTGGCCCGCATGCCCGCCCCAGCCGTGCACCAGCAGCACCACAGGCGCCGATTCGGCACCCGAGTCCTGCGCGGCGAGGTGGTAGATGCCCACGCCCGCGTCCTCGAAGGCCCAGCTCTCGCGCCCCCACTCGGCACCGGGGCCCTGGCCGCGATAGAGCCACTTGGGCGGCAGCGGCGTGCCGAAGACGCGGTAGGCGGCTCGCACCGCCAGCGCGGGCCACAGGCGCTGCGAGGCTGTGAGCCCGAAGCGCAGTGCGCGCATGGTGCGGCTGGGACGGTAGTAGTTCGACTGCGCGGCGTGGCCGGCGGAGGAAGAAGTGCTGGTCATGGACAGGTGTTCCTTGCGGGTGTTCAGTACCAGACCCAGTCGTTGTTGCTCGCGGGCAGGCTGCGCAGGGTGTCGCGGAGGCCCCTGAGGCCGAGGACGGCCGCGTACGCGGCGAGGAAGAGAGCGATGATCAGCATGGTGCTTCTCCTTTTTATCGCACGACTGTGCGAAATCTTGGCAAATCGATGCGCGGGAAATCCGCCTGCTTCGTGAAGGGGGCTCGCTCAGGCGAGGTAGCTGGACAGGAGCCGCTGCCAGGTCTGCGTGGCGCGGTCGGCGGCCTGCGGGTCGCGCAGGAAGCGCGCGTCGTGCAGCTGGGTCATGGTCAGGCCGTTGATCTCGCTCACGAGCTGGGCCGGGTCGGTGTCGGCCCTGAGCTCGCCGGTCTCGATGGCCTGCAGCACGGTGCGGCGCAGCGCGGCGCGCCAGCGGGTGATCTCGCCCAGCAGCATCTCGCGCAGCTCGCCTTCGCGGTCGTCGAACTCGAAGGCACCGGCGGTGTAGAGGCAGCCGGTGTGCATCTCGACGTCGCGCATGCGGGCGATCCACCGCGCCACGATCTCGTTGAGCCGGGCCAGACCCTTGGGCTTCTGCATGGCGGGCACGAACACGTCGGCCAGGAAGCCGCGGCCGTACTCCTCGATGACGGCCTTCTGCAGCGCCTCGCGCGAGCCCACGCGCGAGAACACGCCGCTCTTGGACAGGCCCAGCCTGCTGGCCACGGCCTGCAGCGTGATGGCCTCCAGGCCTTCGGCCAGCGCGAGGTTCATCGCCGCGCCGACGATGGCGGCGCGGGTGAGTTCGCTTTTCTGGGTCTTGGCGTCCATGCGGCGAACTTTAGCACGTTCGTGCGAAATTGCAAGCGACGGGGTCACGGACTCCGCAGGAGCGGCTCAAAGATGTTTTGCTCATGTGAAACCAACAAACGCATCGTTCCCCGAATAAGCGCTTCTGCCGAGAATCGCCGGTCGGCCCCATCCGGGGCTTCGATGACTCCTCCGCGCCAGATGAACTTCCAACAACTGCGCTCGGTACGCGAGGCCGTTCGTTGCGGCTTCAACCTGACCGAGGTCGCCCATACGCTTCACACCTCCCAGCCCGGCGTGAGCCGGCAGATCCGCGAGCTCGAGGAAGAGCTCGGCATCGAACTCTTCGTGCGTGCCGGCAAGCGCCTCACGGGGCTCACCGAGCCCGGCGGGCACGTGCTGCCGATCATCGAGCGCATGCTGATGGAAAGCAGCAACCTCAAGCACGCGGGCCAGGAGTTCGTCGCGCAGCAAAGCGGCCTGCTCTCGGTGGCGGCCACGCACTCGCAGGCGCGCTACGCGATGCCCGTGGCGGTGCAGGAATTCCGGGCGCAGTTCCCGAACGTGAAGCTGCACCTGCACCAGGGCTCGCCCAAGCAGATCGCGCAGATGCTGCTCGACGGCGAGGCCGACGTGGGCATCGCGACCGAGGCGCTGGGCGACTATCCGCAGCTGGTGGCCCTGCCCTGCTACCGCTGGACGCACTCGGTGATCGTGCCGCCGGAGCACCCGCTGCTCGACGCGCCGCTCACGCTGGAGGCGCTCGCGCGCTACCCGCTGATCACCTACGACACGGGCTTCACCGGCCGCTCGCGCATCGACGAGGCCTTCGAGCAGCGCGGGGTGCAGCCCAACATCGTGCTCGCCGCGATGGATGCCGACGTGATCAAGACCTACGTGCAGCTGGGCCTGGGCATCGGCATCGTGGCCGGCGTGGCCTACGAGGCCGAGCGCGACACGCAGCTGCGTGCGATCGACGCGGGGCGGCTGTTCGGCATCAA
Source organism: Variovorax atrisoli (assembly GCF_014195185.1). Classification (NCBI taxonomy): domain Bacteria; kingdom Pseudomonadati; phylum Pseudomonadota; class Betaproteobacteria; order Burkholderiales; family Comamonadaceae; genus Variovorax; species Variovorax atrisoli. The sequence goes on from NZ_JACIBG010000005.1 coordinate 132,717, forward strand.
CCTCACCAAGCTGGCCGTGCGCAGGGGCACCTACCTGCGCAAATACGTCTATGCCTTCATCGAATCCTTCGCCCCCACGCTGACGCGCGCTGTCGTCGAAGGGGCTCTGGGAGACCAGGAAAAGGCCTCCCACTACGAAATCTAGGCTTTGTCCAGAAGCTGCAAGGGGGTGTGTACCGGGGACGACAGAGTGGTTAAAAAAGAAGTCTGAAGCTTCACACAGGCGGCGTACATTCGGGTTAATTCCTTGGCTTCCTGGAAATGGATCAGCAATGGCATCGTCGACCTCGCAGCAGCAGCAGCAACAGCAAACAAGGGCCTCCCAGAGGGCGGCCGATGCAGCGGAGCGGCGAGAACGCCTGAGACGGAGCCTCCCCGCCACGGTGGAGCTGCTGCAGAACCGGCAGGCCGATCGCATCGACGATGCCGACATCGACGCCTACGTGAGCCTCAACTGGCTCGAGTGGCACGGCGGCGGCCTGCGCCTGACCATCACGGGCCGCAACGTCTGCGCCCAGTCGATACCCACTGCCCTGGCCTGAGGGTCATCGTTGCCCCGAATGAAAAAGCCGCCGCAGTGTCCTGCGGCGGCTTGGTGGCGCTTGCCGGTTGCCTTTACTGGCCGGCGATGATGTTCGCGATCACGCCCGTGGCGATGGCCGCGAGCACGAAGTCGCCGCCCACGCCCACCCACTGATAGCCGCGGGGCGGCTGCTGCAGCCTGTAGGCGCGCCAGTCCTGCACCACATAGTTGCGGCCGCGGTATTCCGGCGGCACGCGGCCGCCGCGACGCCAGTCGGCATGCGGCTGCGGGAAGCCGCGGCGGTCGAACTGGCGGCCATCGCGGAAGTCCTGGTTGCCGCGGTAGTGGTCGCCGTGCGGGCCGCGGCGATCGAAATTGCGGTCGCGCTGCTCGTAGCGGCCGTCGCCGGGGCGGCCATGGTTGTCGAAGCGGCGGTCCTGCGCAAAGGCGCTTCCCGCGGCCATGCACATCGCGAGTGCCGCGGCTCCCACGGCCATGATCTTCGAGTTGGTTTTCATCGGAACTCCTTCATGCGTTGATGACGAGTTCATTGTGTGCCGCGCATGTGTCCGCTTCGGACCGTTCAGGTCGCGGTCAGGTGAAATCAGGTAAGCGCTGGTATCAGCGCGGCGCCTTGTCCTTCATGCCGCCGGGGCATAGCGGTTGACCACCATGCCGCTCTCGTAGGCCGTCGAGCCCAGCAGCCTCAGCCTGTGGCCCTTGTGCGTGTCGTGGAACACAGAGCGCCCCGCGCCCACGGCCGTGGGGTTCACGAAGAACTGGAACTCGTCGACCAGGCCGGCCGCCACCAGCGCCGACGCGAAGCCCACGCCACCGATGGTGATGATGTCCTTGCCCGTCTCGCGCTTCAGCGCGTTCACCTCGTCCGTCATGCCGCCCCGCGCGATGACGGTGCGCTCCCATCGCGAAGACTCGAGCTTGTCGGTGAGCACGACCTTGCGCGCGTCGACGATCTTCTGCGCGAAGGCGTAGTGCGGATTCGCGGGAAATCTCTTGGCGGCACGTCCCCAGTGGTCGAGGTAGCCCTCCTGTGCGACGAGCCGGCTCAGCAGGATGGTGTCGATGCCTTCGAAGACGGCATTGAAGTCGCGCTTCAGCTTGTCGTCCCAGCCCCAGCGATCGCCCCAGCCCCATAGCTGCCAGTCGAGGTTGCCATCGGCCGGCGACACGTAGCCGTCGACCGACATCTGCATTTGGAGAATGAGCTTTCTGGTCATGCGCACTCCTTTGGTTTCGTTGCCGGCAAGCTGGCGCTGCTCTCGGCGAGATACGAAATACTGCTTGCCAAATGCAAGCGGTTGCAGTGTTGATCAACCGATATCAAAATGCAAGCAGTTTTTGAAAGAGATCGGAAGAACCATGGCCTCCAGCGAAAAGTCGGCGTGCCCTATCAACCTCGCGCTCGAAGTCTTCGGCGACCGGTGGAGCCTGCTGATCGTTCGCGACATGATGTTCGCGGACAAGCGCCACTTCCGCGAGTTCCTGCAGTCGGAGGAAGGCATCTCCTCCAACATCCTCGCGGAGCGGCTGAACAAGCTGGTCGAGTACGGCGTGCTCTCGAAGGCCGATGACCCCAGCCACAAGCAGAAGGCCGTCTACAGCCTCACGCCGACGGGCATCGACCTGCTGCCGGTGGTCACGCAGATCGGCATCTGGGGCCGCAAGTACCGGCCTGTGACCAAGGAGAGCGCAGCGCCTTCGGTGGCCCTCGAAAAAGGCGGCGCCGCCCTGCAGAAGAAGATGCGGGCCGAGTTGCGCAAGGCCCATCTCGCCTCGCACTAGAAAGCGAGACGCGGCGGCCGAGGGGCCGGCATGCGGCCCTGGCTGGCGGAGCGAGGACTCAGCCGCCGACCGTGTTGTGGGCCTGGTGCACGCGCGAGCCGCTGCCGTTCCTCGGATCGCGGTCCACCGGCGGCAGGTCGAGCTCGATCAATGCCCCGTGCGCCTTTGCCAGGTCGAAGCTGCCGGTGGACTGCGGCCTGTCGGTGTGCAGCACGAGCGCATAGGGGCCTTCGCCGCGCGCCGCGAGGCGCTGGCCGAGCCTTCCGCCACCGTTCTCTCTGGGCGAGGAGAGCACGAGCACGCTGCGTCCCAGTGCGATGACGGCCATGCGCACGTTGCTGCCGGGCACCGCCACGGGCTCGCCGACGTGGGTGTCGGCATCGTCGGCGATGCTGCTGCCGAGCAGGGCGCGGTAGCGCGCCAGCGTCGCGTCGAGGTCGGCGACAGCCACCGCCAGGCTCGCGACGCCCAGCACGCCGTTGGCATGCACGCGCACGTCGCCTTCGGGCACGCGCAAGGCGCGCGGCGTGAGGTCGCCGCACAGGAAGGGCAGGTCTGCAGAAAGCGGGCGTGCCGTCTGCCAGCGCAGGCGTTCGCCATCCGGCCGCACGCGGCCACCGTCGAGCGGGCCTTCGAGCACGAGCCCCCGCGCCTTCGCGTCGTCCACGGTGGCGGCGGTGTCGCGCGGCAGCAATGCGAAGTCGACGATGCCCTCTCCATGCTTGTGCAGCAGCTGCCACCAGCGCTCGCCGGGCGAGGGCTCGCGCCATGCGATCAGTTCGAGGTAGCTGCCGTCGGCGAACACCACCAGCGCGTTGTGCGTGGCGCGGCCCGGATGGTCGCCGCCGCGCAGCACATGGAATCCGAGCGCGCCGTAGTCGGCGATGGTGCGTTCGAGGTCGTGGACCGCGATGACGATGTGGTCGAGCCTGAGTGCCATGAATGCGTTCTCCGTGAATGTTCCGAGTTCAGGATGCAGTGCGCGCCGCGCCATCGCCGCCAAGATAGGCGTCGCGGATGCGCGCATCGGCCAGCAGCTCGCGCGCCGGGCCCGACAGCACGATGCGCCCCGTCTGCAGCACGTAGCCGTGGTGCGCGATCTGCAGCGCGAGGCTCGCGTTCTGCTCGACCATGAACACCGACACGCCCTGCGCGTTGATGCGCGCGATGAGCTCCAGTACCTTGTCGACGTAAAGCGGCGACAGGCCCATGGTCGGCTCGTCCATGCAGATGAGCTGCGGCCGGCCCATGAGCGCGCGCGCCATCGCCACCATCTGCTGCTCGCCGCCCGAGAGCGTGCCGGCCTGGAACTCGATGCGCTCGGCCACGCGCGGAAACAGCTCCAGCATGCGCTCGAGGTCTTCGGCCACGGCCTTGCGGTCGCTGCGCGCATAGGCGCCCATCAGCAGGTTCTCGCGCACCGTCATCGCGGGAAACAGGCGGCGCGCCTCGGGCACCGAGCCGATGCCCCTGCGCACGATCTGCGGCGTGCTCAGCCCGAGCGTCGATTCGCCGTTGAAGAGCACCTCGCCCGAACGCGGCTTGAGCAGCCCGAGCACGATCTTCATCGTGGTCGACTTGCCGCTGGCGTTGCCGCCGAGCAGGCTGACGATCTGGCCCCTGCGCACCTCGATGTCGAGATCGAAGTGCGCCTGCACGGGACCGTAGAAGCTGTTGATCTTGCGCAGCTGCAGCAGCGGCTGCTGCTGCTGTTGTGGCTGCCGTTCATCGGAGGCAGGCGCAGTGCTGCGCTCGGGCAGCCCCCCCTCTTCCCTGTCCTCTCCCCAGAGGGGCGCGGGAGCGAGGCCGGTGCGGGCGACGGTGGCGATCATGCGGGCACCGCCTCTTTCTCTTCGCGCGGCACATCCGCCGAACCCACCTGGCGATGGCCGAGATACGCCTCGATCACCGCCGGGTCGTGGCGCACCTCGCCGGGCAGCCCTTCGGCGATCTTGCGGCCGTCGTCGAGCACGGCCACGCGGTCCGACAGCTGCATCACCAGGTCGAGCTTGTGCTCGATCAGCAGGATCGCCTGGCCGCGCGCCTTCAGGCCGCGAATGATCTCCAGCATCTCGGCCGTCTCGCTCTCGTTCATGCCGGCAGTGGGCTCGTCCAGCAGCAGCAGGCGCGGCTTCAGCGCGAGCGCGCGGGCGATCTCCACGCGGCGGCGGTTGGCGTACGAGAGGCTGTAGGCCGGGTGGTCGATGCGCGGCGCGAGGCGCTGGCCGAAGAGCGCGATGATCTCTCGGGCCTCCTCGCGCAGCGCCTCTTCCTCGCGGCGCACCGCGCCGGGCTGCACCAGCGCGAGCGCCAGCTCGGCGATGGCGCCCAGCCCGGGCACGCCGCCCAGGCGGGGTTTCACGGCGCGCAGCCGTGTGTGGGCGCCGACCAGCACGTTGTCGAGCACCGAGAGATTGGCGAACACGCGCCCATGCTGGAAGGTGCGCGCAAGCCCGCGCTGCGCTAACTGCTGCGCAGGCAGACCGGTGATGTCGCTCCCGTCGAACAGCACCTGCCCTTCGTCGGGCCGGTCGAGGCCGGTGACGAGGTTGAACAGCGTGGTCTTGCCCGCACCGTTCGGCCCGATCACGCTCAGCAGCTCGCCCTCGCCCACATGCAGGTCGACCGCGTTGACGGCCGTGAGCCCGCCGAAGCGGCGCACGAGGCCGCGTATCTCAAGCAGAGACGGCATCGTCCTCTTTCCGCGACGCGTTGGCAGCCTCGGCCTTCGAGTCGACCAGCTTCACCTCCGCGCGGATGGTCTGCGGATTGCGCAGCAGGTTGAGGATGGGGCAGTTGCGCTCCACCGCCTCGAACAGCGCGTCGATCTCCTCGCGGCTCGCGGGCGAGTCGATGTGCACCGTGTAGCCGATCTCGTGCGGCCAGATGGGCGTCTTCTCATGCCCCGGCTTGCCGCCGCGCGGATCGATGATGCCCGTGACCTCCACCTCGAGGCTCTCTAGCGGAACCTGCCGCTCGGCCGCCTGGATCAGGAAGATGTGCGTGACGCAGGTGCCCAGCACGCCCAGCTGCAGCTCGGGGGAACTGGGCCCGAGGTCGTAGCCCGCGAAATCCGGCGGGCTGTCGCTGATGACCTGGTGCTCGCGGATGCGCAGCCTGCGCACGCCGCTGCGGCCTTCGGCGCGCACGTTGGCCTTCAGCTGCACGGGCTTCGCAGCGCCCGCTTCGACGGCGGCGTTGCGCGCCAGCACCGCGGCGCGCTTCTCGGCGAGGTATTCGTTGAGGTGGCTCATGGTCTTCTATCTCTCGGTGATGGATGCACAACGGACATCGGGTTCGGGATCGATCCTTCGGGGGACACCGCGGAGCAGGCTCGGCCGAGCCGCAGGTGTCGCCCCCGGACGGGGGTTGGCGAAGCGACAAGGAGTGCGCGAAGCCTGGGGGTGAAACTCATACCGTGCCCAACAACCCCTGCGGCCGGAACCGGATCAACAGCAGCAGCGCCACCCCGTAGATCAGCATCCGGTACTCCGCCGTCACGCGGAACAGCTCCGGCAGGCTCACGAGTGCGACGGCGCCCAGCAGCGCGCCGCTGATGTTCCCGAGCCCGCCGAGGATCACCATCGTCAGCGCGAGGATCGAGATCTGCGAGCCGAAGGTCTCATGGTTGATGTACGAGTACATGTGCGCGGTGAAGGCGCCGCTCACGCCGGCCGCGAAGCCGCCGAAGCCGAAGGCCAGCGCCTTGTAGCGGTCGGGGCTCACGCCGTAGGCGCGCGCGGCCACCTCGTCCTCGCGCACCGCGCGGAAGGTGCGGCCCAGGTGCGAGCGCAGAAGGCGCCACTGCAGCAGCGATAGCAGCACCATCGCGCCGAACGAAGCCCAGTAGAGCGCCTCGTTCGAGGACGCGTCGCGCCCGAACAGCGACAGCGGCGGAATGCCCGACACGCCGATGGGCCCGTGCGTGAGGCTTTCCCAGTTGAGGATGGTGAGCGCCACGATCTCGCCGATGCCCAGCGTGGCGATCGACACGTAGTGGCCGCGCAGCCTGAAGGCCGGGAAGATCAGCGCGGTGCCGATCAGCGACGTGAGAAGCCCCGCGAGCACGATGCCCGTGCCCACCGGCAGGCGAAGATCGAGCACCAGCAGCGACGACGCATAGGCCCCGATGGCCAGCAGCCCCGCGTGGCCCAGCGAGATCTGCCCGATGGTGCCCGCCACCAGCGTGAGGCTCAGCGCGAGCGCGCCGTAGAGCCATGCGTTGGTGAGCGTCTGCAGCAGGTAAGGCGAGGGGTCGAACAGAGGCAGCGCCACCGCCGCTGCGAACAGCGCGAGCAGCAGGCTGCGCGGCACGTGCCACGGCTTGCTCGGCGCGATGAAGGTGCCAGTGAGCGGCTCGGGCGGCAATGCGCGCTTGCGCCCGAACAGCCCGTTGGGCTTCCACAGCAGGATCACGAGCAGCAGCGCGAAGGCGAAGAGGTTGCGGTACGGCGTGCCGAGGATCGCCACGCCATAGCTCTCGATCAGCCCCAGCAGCAGGCTGCCGGCGATGGCGCCCGGCACGTTGCCCACGCCGCCGACCACGGTGGCCACTACTCCCTTGAGCGTGGCCTGGAAGCTCATCGCGGGACTGATGTTGTTGTAGTACATGCCCACCAGCAGGCCCGAGAGACCGCCCAGTGCGGCGGCGATGGCGAACACGGTCTGGTTCACGCGATCGACGTCCACGCCCATCTGCTGCGCGGCATCGCGGTCCTGTGCGGTGGCGCGCACGGCCCAGCCCAGCTTCGTGAAACGCAGGAAGCCGAAGAGCACGGCCGCGCTCGCGAGGCCGATGCCGGCGATGAGGATGTCGAGCGCGCCGATGGTGCCGGTGCCGATCTGCAGCCGCCAGTCGGGCAGCTGCGTGGGCAGCGAGCGCGGGTCGGGGCTGAACACCAGCTGCACCAGGATGTCGAGCACGAAGCTGATGCCGATGGTGGCCAGCAGCGGCGCGATGCGCGCGGAGCCCTGCAGCGGCCGCAGGCCCACGCGCTCGATCAGCATGCCCAGCGCACCCGAGCCGATCACCACCAGCGCGATGGTCACGGGCAGAGGCGTGTGCAGCCAGGTGATCGACGCCCAGCCGATGTACGCGCCCACCGTGTACACCGATCCATGCGCGAAGTTGATGAGATGCGAGACGCCGAAGATCAGCGCGAGCCCCACCGCCAGCAGCGCATAGATGTTGCCGATGATCAGGCCGTTGACGGTGTAGTCGAAGAAGGAAGTGAAGCTCATGGCATGCCGGCTTTGCTCCCTCTCCCGCGTGCGGGAGAGGGTTGGGCTGAGGGTGCAGCGGCCGATGCGAGGGACTGCTGATTTGCGAAGGCCCCTGCCCTCACCCTGGACCTCTCCCGCAGGCGGGAGAGGGAACAACGCGGAAGACGGCTCACTTGGAAGCGGCCACCGCCGCCTTCTCGTCCAGCTGCGCCCACTTGCCGTCCTTGACGACGAGGTTGACGCTCTTCACGCCGATGATCCGCCGCGTCTGCGGATCGAAGCTGGCCTTGCCGAAGATCACGCTGGGCACGTCCTTGATCTTGTAGAACGCATCGCGCACCGCCTTGCGGTCGGCGCTGGGGCCGGCCTGGCGCAACGCGGCGGCTGCGTACACCACCGCGTCGTAGGCGTAGGCGTTGAAGGCGTCGGGCTCCTTGCCGTACTTCGCGCGGAAGCTCTTCACGAAGTCCTGCACCTCGGCGCGCGGCTCGTCGGGATAGAAGGCGGTGTTGGTGTAGATGCCGTTCACCGCCGCGCCCCCGAGCTCGATGAACTTCGGCGAATACACCGAGCCCACCGCGGCGATGGGCTGCTTCAGCCCCACGCTGCGCACCTGGCCTGCGATGAGCGCGCCGTCGGGGTAGTAGGAGATGAGCACCAGCCCGTCGGGGTTGGCATCGCGCACGCGCACCAGGGTCGAGCGGAAGTCCTTCTCGTCGGGCTGGTAGCCCTCGGCGATGGCGACCTGCGCGCCGCGCTCCTGGGCGGCCTTCACGAGCACGTCCTTGCTGGTGCGGCCCCAGTCGGTGTTGAGATACAGCACGGCGAGGCGCTTGAAGCCCAGCGTCTTCACCGCGAGCTCGGCCAGCAGGGGCTGCGCGTCGGCCTGGCTGATGGAAGGGCTCCAGATGTAGTCGCCGCCCTTGGTGAAGTCGGGGTGCGAGTTGGTGAAGCCCAGCTGCACGAGGCCCGCACGCTGGTAGATCGGCGATGCGGCCATCGAGGCCGGGCTGGAGAAGTCGCCGAGCTCGATGAGCACGCGCTTGTCGTTCACCAGCTTCTGCGCGATGGCCACCGACTGGCGCGGGTCGCTCTGGCTGTCCTCGAAGTTGTAGGCCAGCGGACGGCCGTGGATGCCGCCCTGCGCGTTGATGTGCTCCAGCGCGAGGTCGAAGCCGGCCTTCCACTGCGCGCCGTACTGCGCGTTCTGCCCGGTGACGGGCCCGCTCACGCCGAACCACACCGGCTCGCCGGTGGCAGGCGCTGCCAGCGCGGCGAAAGGCGCAGCCAGCAGGGCCACGGAGAGTGCGGCCACATGACGCAGGAAACGGTGGCGGTTCAAGAGCAGCGGCATGGTGTCGTTCCGGTCCGGTGATGGAGTGAGAGGTGCAGGGAGCCAGTCATTCTTCGCCCGCGCTCCACGCCGTGGAACGAACAAAAACGGAGAGGCTTATGCGCTTTCCGAGCAAAGGGACAAGCCCTCGCCGGCCATCGCGCTGCGATTAAGCTGCGCGCCACATGAAGCGACGACACCTCCTCCATCTGCTGGCGGGCCTGCCTGCCGCGGGCCTCTTGGCAGCCTGCGGCAGGCGCAAGCCATCGGCCGCGGCACTGAAGCCCGGTGCGCACGTGCTGGCCCTGGGCGACAGCCTCACCTTCGGCTACGGCGCGCCGCCCGAGGCCTCATGGCCCATGAAGCTGGGCGAGCTCACGGGCTGGCAGGTGGAGAACGCAGGCGTCAACGGCGACACCTCCGCAGGCGCGCTGCAGCGCCTGCCCGGGCTGCTGAGCGGCGCGAGCTACGACGCGATCCTGATCGGCATCGGCGGCAACGACATGCTGCGCAGCGTGTCGGCCGCGTCCACGCGCGACAACCTCGTGGAACTCGTCACCCAGGCGCGCGCGCACACGCCCTACGTGGCCGTGCTGGCGACACCCGCGCCCGACGCGATGCGCGCAGCGGTGGGCTCGCTCAGCGATGCGCCGTTCTACGAGGAGGTGGCGAAGTCGCAGCAGGCGCTGCTTGTCGCGAACGTGTACTCGAGCGTGCTCTCCGACTCGTCGCTGCGGTCCGACCGCATCCATGCGAACGCGCGGGGCTACGAGAAGGTCGCGCAGCTCCTGGCGGAGCAGTTCAGGTCCGCCGGCTGGCGTTGAGCAGGTCGACGTAGGCGCCCTGCACCAGCTGGTCGGCACCCACGCCGAGCCGCGCCATGAGCGCATGCGCCTCGGCGATGCCGGCTTCGGCCGGCTCGCCCTCCGCCAGCACCACTTCGAGCTCGAGGAACTCGCCGAGCCCTTCCACGCGATCGAGGTGGATGCGCGTGCGGCCCGCGAGGAACAGCCGGCGCTGCTTGCGCACGCGGCCCGCCTGCCCCCACGCGAGCGTGAGCGATTCGCGCAGCACGTCGGGCGTGGCGCAGGGCGTGATCAGGTAGAACGATTCCTTCGGGCCGGTGCTGTCCGCGCGGCGGTAGAAGATCAGCTCCGCGCGGTCGGGTGCGAAGGTTCGCAGCTTGAGGCGATCCGAGCTGTCGGTGCAGCGGAAGAAGGTGTCGTCCTGCGCGATCTCGACAGGGCCCTTGTCGGCCAGTGTCGCGGCGATGGCTGCGACACGTTCGATGCTGTCGATGCGGGCCTTGATCTCTACATTTCGTGCCATGTGATCCTTGGAGAGATGTTCCGGGATGCGTGCGAATGACATCGGGTACTCCCCTCCGCGAATGTCCCCCGCCTTCGGCTACTCCTTTATTTCGCTGCGGGGAGTACCCGGTGCCATTCGCACACAAGCGCTCTGCTTATGCCGGCCGCACGAGCGCTGCGTACATCGATCACACCGTCGGCGTGATCGCGCCCCGAACAGCGGCGTTCGATATCAGGGCGCGCTGCCTTGCGGGCCCACGGACGGCGGTGCAGCACGTCCGCTCGATCCCGGCGAGAGCTTGCGCCCGAAGGCTTCGCCCACCCTGCGCACGGGCCGGCTGGCCTTTTCCGACACGTTGTTGACGCCGCGTCGCGTGGCAGAGTCGGCGCGGTCGATGCTGCGGCCAGCGGCATTGGTGCCGCGCTGCACGCTGCCCACCACCTTGCCACCGCGCGAGGGCGACTTGAGCGTGTGTGCGCGCTGCGCCTTCGGCGGGTTGTCGGCGCTCTGGGCCTGCGCGAGACCAGGCAGGCACAGCATGGCGAACATCGCCACAGCAAGCGACGCGTGGAGAGGGACGGAAAGTTTCATGGAGCCTCCTTGGTGTCTGTTTCTTCCGCTGCCACAGCGGCAGCGCGGGCCATGCGCTCGCTCTTCCAGTAGACGTCATCGCCGCCGTCCACGCGGTTGAGCACGCGCGCGAGCACGAAGAGCAGGTCGCTGAGCCGGTTGAGGTATTGCCGCAGCGCGTCGTTGAGCTGCTCGGCGGCGCCCAGCGCCACCACGGCGCGCTCGGCCCTGCGCGCAACGGTGCGGCACACATGCGCGAGCGAGGCCGCGCGCGTGCCTGCGGGCAGGATGAATTCGGCCAGGCGCGGCAGCGCGGCGTTGTGCTCGGCCAGTGCGTTGTCCAGCTGCAGCAGGGCCTCGGGCTTCAGCAGCGTGAAGCCCGGCATCGACAGCTCTCCACCGAGGTTGAAGAGCTGGTGCTGCACGTCGACCAGCAGCTCGCGGACGAGCTCCGGCATGGGCTCGCACAGCAACACGCCGATGTGCGAATTGAGTTCGTCCACGTCGCCCATCGCGTGCACGCGCAGGTTGTCCTTCGACACGCGCGTGTTGTCGCCGAGGCCGGTGGTGCCGTCGTCGCCGGTGCGGGTGGCGATCTGGGAAAGTCGGTTGCCCATGGGCGCTCCTGCTTCTACTTATTGCGCGACGGTCGATGCGTCGATCTTGCCCGCCAGCCATTGCAGCCCGGCGAGGTGCTGCTGGTCGTGGCTGCAGAGGTAGTGGATGAGACTGCGCATCGTGAGCGGGCCGTAGCCCTCGAACACGGCGGTGCGCGCGAGCTGCGCATCGTTCAGGCCGGAGATGATCTCCATCGTCTGCGCGCGCGCCATGCGGAAATCGGCCAGCACCTGGGCCGCATCGGCCGCGCCGTAGTTGCGCTCGATGGCCAGCGGTTCGCTGTCGATGGAGGCGAGCGTCGGGTGGGCTTCGGTCAGCGTGCGGCGCAAGCGCACGTGGTAGCCCTCGATCTCGATGTCGCGCACGTGGCAGAGCTGCTCGATGGCGGTGAAGGCCTCGCTGGGCACGCCTTCCCACGACGGCGGCGCCCAGTGCCTGAAGGCGAAGGGAATGGCCGCGTAGTGGGCCTCCAGCTGCGAGGGAAAGGCCGCAAGGGCGTTGAGTGTGGTGGGGTTCATGTTTTTCCGAAGCGCATTATGGTGCTCGCTCCGTAGAATGGCCGATCCCCCTCACCCGCCAGGAGACGCCCGATGAATGCCCCGACCCAAACCTCGCACCTGCTGCCGGAGCTTCATCTGCGCGAAGTGCCCGAGAGCCTGATCGAGGCGCTGAAGGCGCGCTTCGGCGCCAACTGCTCCACGGCGATGGCGGTGCGCACGCAGCACGGCCGCGACGAGTCTTCCTTTGACGCGCCGCCGCCCTCCGCGGTGGTGTTCGCCGAGAGCACGCAGGATGTTGCAGACGCGGTGAAGCTCGCGAGCGAGCACAGCGTGCCGGTCATCCCCTTCGGCGTGGGCTCCTCGCTCGAAGGCCACCTGCTGGCGGTGCAGGGCGGCATCAGCATCGACGTGTCGCGCATGAACAAGGTGCTGTCCGTCAATGCCGACGACCTGACGGTGACGGTGCAGCCCGGCGTCACGCGCAAGCAGCTCAACGAAGAGATCAAGAGCACGGGTCTGTTCTTCCCCATCGACCCGGGCGCCGACGCCTCCATCGGCGGCATGACGGCCACGCGCGCGAGCGGCACGAACGCGGTGCGCTACGGGACGATGCGCGAGAACGTGCTGGCGCTCGAGGTGGTGACGGCGGCGGGCGACATCATCCGCACCGGCACGCGCGCGAAGAAGTCGTCGGCCGGCTACGACCTCACGCGCCTCATGGTGGGCAGCGAGGGCACGCTGGGCGTGGTCACCGAGATCACGCTGCGCATCTACCCGCTGCCCGAGGCGGTGTCCGCCGCGATCTGTTCCTTCCCGAGCATCGAGGCCGCGGTGCGCACCACCATCGAGACCATCCAGCTCGGCGTGCCGATCGCACGCGTGGAGCTGATCGACGTGAACACGGTGCGCATGGTGAACGCCTACGCCAAGCTGAACCTGCGCGAGGAACCGATGCTGCTGATGGAGTTCCACGGCTCGCCGGCCGGCGTGAAGGAGCAGGCCGAGACGGTGCAGGAAATCGCGAGCGGCCACGGCGGCAATGCCTTCGAGTGGGCCAGCACGCCGGAAGAACGCACGCGCCTGTGGACGGCGCGGCACAACAGCTACTTCGCGGCGGTGCAGTCGCGTCCCGGCTGCCGCGTGATCTCCACCGACACCTGCGTGCCTATCTCGCGCCTGGCCGACTGCCTGCTCGACTCGGTGGCCGAGGCCGATGCCAGCGGCATCCCCTACTTCCTCGTCGGCCACGTGGGCGACGGCAACTTCCACTTCGGCTACCTGCTCGACCCGAACCTCCCCGAGGAGCGCGTGAAGGCCGAGGAGCTGAACCATGCGCTGGTGAGCCGCGCACTGGCGCTCGAAGGCACCTGCACCGGCGAGCACGGCGTGGGGCTGCACAAGATGGAGTTCCTGGTGAACGAGGCAGGCGCGGGCGCGATCGACATGATGCGCACGATCAAGCGGGCGCTCGATCCGAAGAACATCATGAATCCGGGGAAGATCTTCAGCCTCTGATCCGAAGGCGTCCAACGAACAAAAGCCCGGCGGCTCGCGAGAGCCCCGGGCTTTTTGCCGTGCGGTGACCGGCAGATCAGTTGGTGCGGCGGCGCGTCGGGGGAGCCTTCTCCGCCGGCACGTAGGTCTGCGATGGTGCGGCGCCGCCATCCACGCCCAGCCGGCCGCCGCCGCCGAGGCCCTGGCCGCGCACGGTCTGCGCCTTGTAGTTGCGCAGCGAGCGGACCATCTGGTTGAAGGCGTCCATGAAGGCCGCGGCAATGACCTTGCCCTGCGCCGTGTTGGTGTAGCCGCCGAGGCCGCCGCCCGCGCTGCGGCCGGCCAGCGCACCGAAGGCGCCGAAGTCGGTCTTGGAGGCGCTGCCTTCGGAGGCCGCGACCTGCACGCCCGAGCGGTTGTCGATCAGCGTCAGCAGCGCGCTGGCTTCCTTGGTCTGCATGTTGCCGCCGATGGCTGCGAGCGCACGGCCACGGCCGCCGCCCACCAGCCCGCCGAGCGCGCCGCCGATGCCGCCGGCATCGCTGTTGCTGAACACGATCTCGGGCGACAGGCCGTAATCGGAGGCGACCATCTGGCCGCGGCCGAAGTTGCTGCCGCCGCGCATCTCGCCCGACTGCTGCAGCGCGCGTTCGCGCGTCATCGCGTTCATGCCGGCGGCGCCGCGCTCGACCACGATGAAGCAGTTCGATTGCTGCACCAGCAGGCGCAGCAGGTTGGCGGTGGGAGGCAGGCGGTATTCGCCGGTGAGGATGGTGTACCAGCCCGCGCTCTGGTTCTCGATCAGCGAGACGGTGCCGAGCGGCGACTCGCAGCGTTCGAGCTGGCTGCTGGCGTTGTCGGTGGCACTGCCTGCGGCACTGCCGGTGGCCATGGTCTTGGCCGACTGGCTGCCCATCTGCATGTCGGTCGCGGCGCAACCGGTGAGAAGAATTGCGCCAGCGGCGATGGCCGCCAGCGGGAACCTGGTGAGTTGCATGGTGGACTACTCCCTCTGTTGTTCAGAGAACTGGGGTTGGAAAAACCAGCGGTCGAGGATACGCGCAAAGGATTGCAGGAATCAATCAAACGAATGCCGGAGCCCCGATTCGCAACACTAGGCCGTTCGGCGGATGCGTTCGATCAATCCGTTGAGCGCCTCGATGGAGCCGAAGTGGATCGCAAGTTCGCCGCTTTCCTCGACACGGCCGCCGCGCTTGATGCGCTTCTTGATGCGGACCTCGACCTCGGCGGTGAGCAGGTCGGCCAGTTCTTCTTCCACGCGCAGCAGGTCGCGCGACTTCTCGCCGTCGTTGCTGCGGCGCGAAGGCGTGAGCGTGAACTCGGCCGCGAGCTTCTTCACCAGCGACTCGGCCTCGCGCACCGACATCTTCTTGGCCGCGATCTGGTTGGCGGCCGTGATCTGCGTGCCGCGGTCCAGCGACAGCAGCGCACGGGCGTGGCCCATGTCGATGTCTCCGGCCATGAGCATCTGCTGCGCGGGCTCGGCCAGGTTCAGCAGGCGCAGCAGGTTGCTGGCCGCGCTGCGCGAGCGGCCCACGGCCTGGGCCGCCTGCTCGTGAGTGAGCCCAAACTCGGTCACCAGGCGTTGCAGGCCCTGGGCCTCTTCGAGCGGGTTGAGGTCCTCGCGCTGGATGTTCTCGATGAGCGACATCGCGGCGGCCGCCTCGTTCGGCACGTCGCGCACCAGCACCGGCACGCTGTCGAGGCCGGCGAGCTTCGCGGCACGGAAGCGCCGTTCGCCCGCGATGATTTCGTACTCGGCGTTCTTGGCCGCGGCCGATTCGGGATCGAGCCGCCGCACCAGGATCGGCTGCATGATGCCCTGCACCTTGATGCTCTCGGCCAGCTCGTAGAGCGCACCCTCGTCCATGCGCGTGCGCGGCTGGTAGACGCCGGCGACCATCTGGTCGAGCATCAGCGTGCTCGGGTTGCGCTGGGCGCCGCCCTCCTCCGAGCCGGCCGCGCCGCCATGGCCGCCGCTGTTGCCGCTGTCGGCGGAAGGAGCAGCCGCCGGTCCCAGCAGCGCCTCGAGGCCGCGGCCCAGTCCCTTGGGTTTCTTGGTCGCCATCAGTTCTTTTCTTTCGAGATTTCGTTCAGGAGTTTCCGGCCCTCGGGCCAGTCGCCCAGGCCCGATTCGGCATTCAGGTGGCCGCGCGCGCCCGCGTCGACGAAGCGCGCACCCCAGTCGGCGGCGAGCTGTCGCGAGCGCGAGGCTTCGCAGTACGGGTCGTCATTGGCTGCGATCAGCACCGCCTTGAACGGCAGGGGCTTGCGCACGATGGGCGCCCAGCCCGGGATGAGCTGGCGCAGGCTGTCGCTCTCGACGTCGCCCGGCGCCACCAGCAGCGCGCCGCGGACCTTGTGCGTGTTGCGCGAATGCGCGGCCCAGGCGGCGACCAGGATGCAGCCGAGGCTGTGCGCCGCAAAGACCACCTGGCCGGGCGAGGCCAGTACTTCTTCCTCGAGCCGCGCGGACCAGTCGCCGCGCAGCGGACGCATCCACTCATGCTGCTCGACGCGATGGTCGCCATGGAGAGATTCCCAGCGTGTCTGCCAATGGCCGGGACCGCTGTTCTGCCAGCCGGGCAGCAGCAGGATGCGTGGCTCTGTCATTTGCTACGAATTTAATAGCAGCTCACTCGCGGGTCGCAAGAAGCCTCAGGCGTTGTTCTCACTGGTCGAGTCGGCGGCCGGCGAAGCGGCGGGTGCCAACACGTCCTCGGGGATGGGCAGGTCGGGCGTGATGCGCGAGACCGGCGCGATGGGCGGGGCAACCGCACCGGAGGCGAAGGCGCTCGCAGGCGGCATCTTCTCGACCAGCTCCTGCGCGAAGGCGATGAAGGCCTGACTGCCGCGGGCGGCCGGATCGAACACGACGCCCGGCAGCCCGTAGCTCGGCGCCTCGGCCAGGCGCACGTTGCGCGGGATCACGGTATCGAACACCTTGTCGCCGAAGTGGGACTTGAGCTGCTCGCTCACCTGCTGCTGCAGCGTGATGCGCGGATCGAACATCACGCGCAGCAGGCCGATGATCTGCAGGTTCTTGTTGAGGTTGGCGTGAACCTGCTTGATGGTGTTGACCAGGTCGGTCAGGCCTTCGAGCGCGAAGTACTCACACTGCATGGGCACGATCACGCCGTGGGCGGCGCACAGGCCGTTCAGCGTCAGCAGGCTCAGGCTGGGCGGGCAGTCGATCAGGATGAAGTCGTACTCGGCACCGACGGCCGCGAGCGCAGTGCGTAGGCGCTTCTCGCGGCGGTCGAGCGCGACCATCTCGACTTCGGCGCCCGCCAGTTCGCGGTTGGCACCCAGCACGTCGTAGCCGCAGCCGCCCTCCACCAGCTTGTCGGCCTTGACCCGGGCCTCGGCCACCGAGGCCGATTCGAGCAGCACGTCGTACACCGTCAGCTCCAGCTCGCGCTTGTCGATGCCCGAGCCCATGGTGGCGTTGCCCTGAGGGTCGAGGTCGATCATCAGCACGCGCTGGCCGACCTTCGCCAGGCCGGCGGCGAGATTGACGGTGGTGGTGGTCTTGCCGACGCCGCCCTTCTGGTTTGCGATGCAGAAAATCTTGGCCATGTGAGTACCGGGGAGCGATCGATCAGCGCGAAATTGCAAGCTTGACGCCGAAGGCGACCAGGAAGGTGCCTGCGAGCTTTTCGAGCGTGGTGGAAATACGGGGATTCGCGCGGATGCGCTCGGCCAGGAAATGCGTGAGCAGCGTCGAGGTCAGGCCGTACAGGAAGGTCAGTGCGGCGATGGTCACGGCCATTGCGCCGAAGGTGATCAGGCCCTGATGCCGGGCCGGGTCCACGAACAGCGGGAAGAAGGCCATGTAGAAAACGATCGCCTTCGGGTTCAGCAGCGTGATGGTGAAGGCCTGGCGCATGAAGTGGCTGGGCTTGATATTGAGGATGGGCGCCGAGCCCGGCTTCGCCATCAGCATCTTGATGCCCATCCAGCCGAGGTAGGCGGCGCCCAGCCACTGCACGGCCTTGAACGCCGCCGGGTAGGCCGCCATGACGGCCGACACGCCGGCCACCGCTGCCCAGAGAAGGAACTGGTCGCCGACGATCACCCCCGCCGTCGCGGCGAGGCCCCCACGGATGCCGCCCTTGCTGGTCGAGGTGATCAGCGCCAGATTGCCCGGACCGGGAATCAGGAGAAAGAGGACGATGGCGGCGACGAATGCGCCGTAGTCAGCAATGCCGAACATGGGGTTGCCTCGAAAAAGCGAGCCGGGGAAGAGACCAGAGGGAGGCATCGAGTCTAAGCGAGCACACCGCCGCGAAGATCGTTCGGACACCGGCTTTTACCGGTGTCGCGCCCTCTTTTTGTGAATCAGGTGCCGATCTAAGCGGCGATCTTGCGAGCCCAGACGATGCAGCGCTCCGCATCCAGGCCGGGAACCGTCAGTTGTTCCACGTGAAACACAGACACGCCCTTGGGCACGGCCGCCAGTTCGTCGGTCGGCACCTTGCCCTTCATCGCGAGCCACACACCGCCCGGAGCAAGCAGGTTCATCGAGCCGCTGAAGAAATCCGGCAGGGATGCAAAGGCGCGCGAGCTGATGACTTCGTAACTTCCCGCCAGCGATTCGACTCGAGCGTGCAGCCCGCGAAGATTCGGCAGCTCCAGTTCGGCTGCAACCTGTTGAACGAATGCCGCCTTCTTGGCAACCGCATCAAGGCAGCTCACTTCCAGATCAGGCCGCATGATCGCGATCACCACGCCGGGCAGTCCACCGCCGGACCCGACGTCCAGCAGCTTGCCCTTCCCTGCCCACTCGCGCTGCAGCGGTGCAACAGCCGCCAGGCTGTCGAGCAGGTGGTGCGTGAGCACGCTGGCGGGATCACGCAGCGCCGTGAGGTTGTAGACCTTGTTCCACTTGAGCATCAGCGTGCCGTAGGCCAGCAGCTGTTCCCCCTGGGCATCGGACAGCGCCACGCCCATGGTGGCTGCGCCAGCGCGCAGCGTATCAATCGGCGCCGTCATTCGGCGGCGGCTTCCGTGGCGGCAGCTTCGGTAGCCCCCGGGGCGAATGCCTTGTGACCGCCCTTGCGCAGATGGATCATCAGCAAGGAAATGGCTGCCGGCGTCACGCCCGAGATGCGCGAGGCCAGTCCCAGCGTCTCGGGACGGTGCTTGTTCAGCTTCTGCCGGACCTCGAAGCTCAGTGCCTTGACCTGGCTGTAGTCGAAATCGGCAGGCAGCTTCAGGTTCTCGAAATGCGCCGCCCGCTCCACTTCGTCGTGCTGGCGCTCGATGTAGCCGGAGTACTTGGCCGAGATCTCGATCTGCTCGATCTCGGTTTCGCTCAGCGGAGCCTGGGCGCTGTACTTGCCGCCATCGAGCGTCATCAGCGTCTCGTAGCTCACATCGGGCCGGCGCAGTAGATCAGCCAAGTTGTATTCGTGGTCGATGGCCTTGCCCAGTACCCGCTCCGATTCCGATGCCGGCAGATTGCGCGGGTTCACCCAGATCGACTTGAGCCGCTCTGTTTCACGTGAAACAGCATCGCGCTTGCGGCTGAAGGCATCCCAGCGTTCGTCGTCCACCAGGCCCAGCTTTCGCCCGATCTCGGTAAGGCGCATGTCGGCGTTGTCCTCGCGCAGCTGCAACCGGAACTCGGCGCGGCTGGTGAACATGCGGTACGGCTCGGTCACACCCTTGGTGATCAGGTCATCGACCAGCACGCCCAGGTAGGCCTCGTCACGGCGCGGCAGCCAGGCATCTTCCCCGCGACATTGCAGTGCGGCGTTGATGCCGGCGAACAGCCCCTGGGCGGCCGCCTCTTCGTACCCGGTCGTGCCGTTGATCTGCCCGGCGAAGAACAGGCCCTTGATCGAGCGCGTCTCGAAGCTGCTCTTGAGTTCGCGCGGATCGAAGTAGTCGTATTCGATGGCGTAGCCGGGGCGCAGGATGTGCGCGTTCTCCAGGCCCGGCATCGAGCGCACCAACTGGTACTGGACGTCGAAGGGCAGGCTGGTCGAGATCCCGTTCGGGTAGTACTCGTTGGTCGTCAGGCCTTCGGGTTCCAGGAAGATCTGGTGGCTTTCCTTGTCGGCGAAGCGGTTGATCTTGTCTTCCACGCTCGGGCAGTAGCGCGGGCCCACGCCGTCGATCTTGCCGGTGAACATCGGGCTGCGGTCGAAGCCCGAGCGGATGATCTCGTGCGTACGCGCGTTGGTGTGCGTGATCCAGCAGGGCATCTGCTGAGGGTGCATGTCGGCGCGACCCATGAAGCTGAACACCGGCATCGGCCCTGCCCCGCCGGGCATGCCGTCGCCCGGCTGCTCGGTGCACTTCGAGAAATCGATGCTGCGACCGTCGAGCCGCGGCGGCGTACCGGTCTTGAGCCGGCCCTGCGGCAGCTTCAGTTCCTTGAGCCGCGCAGACAGGCTGACCGCCGGCGGATCACCCGCGCGCCCGGCCTGGTAGTTGTCGAGTCCGACGTGGATGCGGCCATCGAGGAAAGTGCCCGCCGTCAGAACCACGGTCCGCGCACTAAAAGCGATGCCCACCTGCGTGACGGCGCCGACCACGCGATCGCCCTCCACCATCAGGTCGTCGACCGCCTGCTGGAACAGGCTCAGGTTCGGCTGGTTCTCCAGGCGGCGGCGGATGGCGGCCTTGTACAGGACGCGGTCCGCCTGGGCGCGGGTCGCGCGCACGGCCGGGCCCTTGCTCGAGTTGAGGATGCGGAACTGGATGCCGGCCTCGTCGGTCGCGATGGCCATCGCACCGCCGAGCGCGTCGACCTCCTTCACCAGGTGGCCCTTGCCGATGCCGCCGATCGACGGATTGCAGCTCATCTGCCCCAGCGTCTCGATGTTGTGGGAGAGCAGCAGCGTCTTGGCGCCCATGCGCGCGGCGGCGAGCGCAGCCTCGGTGCCGGCATGGCCACCGCCGACGACGATCACGTCGAATTCTTCGGGGTACAGCATTTGGAGTGGGAGCGCACAACTGACGCGTGCGCGGCGCAAAAGGGGCACCGATTTTAATCGGCCGCACCCTCTTGCGTCCCCTGTGTGGATAAGCTTGGAGAGCGACGCCTAAGGGCTGCCTCCATGACTGCCGCTGAATAGTTTGCTATTATTTTTATAGCAAACAAGCCAGTCAGGCCGCCGCTTCGTCCACCTGCCCCAGGGGCACGGGCTTTTCGATGCCCATCACCTCGCCGGTGGGCGAAGGCGGCATCGAGGGCTGCAGGCTCTCGTCCTGCAGTTCGCGCACGACGAGCTTCTTCCCCGTCATGCGCACGTCGCCGAAGATCGTGCAGAAGGCCACGTCCTTCGCATCGCGTCCGGTGCCCACGCGCACCAGCCGGTCGACCGGCGCCATGCGGGTCGGATCGAACAGCACCCACCGACCGCCGAGCCACGCCTCGAACACGGCATGGAAATCCTGCGGCGGCTCGTCGAACCACACGTAGCCGACCACCAGCCGCGCCGGAATGTTCAGCGCGCGGCAGAAGGTGATGCCCAGGTGCGCGAAGTCGCGGCATACGCCCGCGCGTTCCACGAACACCTCGCGTGCGGTCGTCGTCGAATCGCTGCTGCCCGGCTCGTAGGTGATGCTGTCATGAATCCAGTCGACGATCGCCTGCACCCTGCCGATGCCGGGCGGCAGATCGCCGAAGAGCTGCTGGGCACAGCGCGACATCAGGTCCGACTCGCAATAGCGCGTCGGCATCATGTAGTGCAGCACCTCGTCTGGCACCTCGGTCACCGGCATCTCGGCCAGGTCGGTCGGCACCACCACGTGGGCGCGCCGCACGCTGGCCTTGTAGACGATCTTCAGCAGCCCCGGTTTCGCATCGAAACGGACGAAGCGGTTGCCGCTTCCCTCGTCGCAGAAAAGCCGCAAAGGCGTCGGCGGCTCCACGACCAGTTCCTCCCCGATCACGCTCTGCATGCCCGAACGCGCTGCCTCGATGTTCAGCAGCATGTGCGCAGGGGCGGCAACTTCGTAGTCGAGCTGCGCCTCGATGTGCGAGAGGTGCATCAGTCGATCGCTTTTTTAACCGCGCCCACGCCCAGCACGGCCAGCACCACGAACAGCAGAGCCAGCACCAGGAACAGGCCGAACAGCAGCTTGGCGATGCCGGCTGCACCCGCGGCGATACCGCCGAAGCCGAGCAGCGCGGCCACGAGCGAGATGACTGCAAAAATGATGGCGTACTTCAACATTCGTTTCTCCTTGCAGCAGGCCCTGCCTGCCGTGGAACGGAGCTTAGGAAACGCCGTCTTCAGGCCCGATAGTCGCCCTGCGCGTGAGGCCGTAGGACAAAAACGCGACGCCCCCAAACCCGCTAGCATCCGCTGCGGTTTACCCAAAAAATCCAACCAACCTCGACATTCACTGGAGTTCTCGAATGAAGCTGTACTACTCGCCCGGCGCCTGCTCGCTCTCCCCCCACATCGCGCTGCATGAAGCGGGCATCGCCGCCGAACCCGTGCTGGCCAGCACCAAGAGCCACAAGCTCCAGGACGGCACCGACTACTACGGCATCAACCCGCTGGGCTACGTCCCGATGCTCGAACTCGACGACGGCACCCGCCTGCGCGAAGGCCCCGCCATCCTCCAGTACATCGCCGACCTCGCTCCCACCAAGAACCTGGCGCCGGCCGCCGGCACCATGCAGCGCTACCGCCTGCAGGAATGGCTGACCTTCATCGGCACCGAAGTGCACAAGGGCTTCAGCCCGCTGTTCAACCCGAACATGCCCGAGGAAGCCAAGGCCATCTTCAAGGACAAGCTCAAGTCGCGCTTCCAGTGGCTCGACGGTGAACTCGCCAGCAAGGAATACCTGATGGGCGAACACTTCAGCGTGGCCGACGGCTACCTGTTCACCGTGACCAACTGGACCAAGCCGACCGGCGTGGACATCTCCGGCTTCCCCAACCTGCAGGCCTGGCATGCCCGCGTCGGCGCCCGCCCCGCCGTGCAGGAAGCGATGAAGGCCGAAGGTCTTCTGAAGTAAGCCGAAGCACGCAAAAGCGTGCAGAAGCCACAAGCGGATCGGATCTTCTTCAGGGAAAACCCGAACCGCTTCAGCCACAAGCCGCACGATGCGGCTTTTTTTTCGGGCCACGCTACGGGCAGGAGAGAAACAAATCTCCGGACACCGAAGCACAAGGACCCGCGCCATGCCCGAAACACCCCCGTCCACCGAACTGCGCGAAGAGATGCGCGGGCCCGTCATGTGGCTCACCATCGACCGCGAGGAGCGCCGCAACGCCATCAGCCCTGCCGTGCTCGCGGGCCTGGGCGACGCGATCGCGCGTGCCAACAGCGACAACGCGGTGCGCGCCGTGGTCATCACCGGCGCCGGCACGCGCGCCTTCTGCGCGGGCGCCGACCTGCACAGCGGCTCCTCGTTCAAGTTCGACTACGCAGCGCCCTACCAGGGCTTCGCCAACCTCTTCCGCCAGGCCCGGCAATCGACCGTGCCGCTGATCGCGCGCGTCAACGGCGCCTGCATGGCCGGCGGCATGGGGCTCATGGCGATGTGCGACATGGCCGTGGCCGGCAGCCAGGCGGTGTTCGGGCTGCCCGAGGTGAAGGTCGGCCTCTTTCCCGCGCAGGTGCTCAGCGTGCTCGGCGGCCTGCTCCCGCGCCGCGTGCTGGCCGAGATGTGCATCACCGGCGAGCCCATCGACGCGGCGCAGGCGCTTGAACTGAATCTCGTCAACCGCGTGAGCGACGACGTCGACGAGAGCGTCGACTGGCTGCTCGGGCGCATGCTCGACAAGTCGCCCGCCGCCATCCGTCGCGGCCTCTACACCATGAAGAAGATCGAGGCCATGGCCTTCGAGGAATCGATGGCCTTCACCGAAAGCCAGATCGGCCTGTTCGCGCTCACCGAGGACGCGGCCGAAGGACAGCTCGCCTTCCGCGAGAAGCGCAAGCCGCAATGGAGCGGACGATGAGCGCCAGGAACGACGAACGCATCGTTCGCATCGGCGGCGCCTCCGGCTTCTGGGGCGACAGCAGCGTGGGCGCGCCGCAGCTGGTGGCCAGCGGCCGGATCGACTACCTCGTGTTCGACTACCTCGCAGAGCTCACCATGTCGATCCTCGCGGGCGCGCGGCTCAAGAAGCCCGAGCTCGGCTACGCCACCGACTTCGTGTCGGTGGCTATGAAGGCGGTGCTGAAAGACGTCGTGGAACAGGGCATCCGCGTCGTCAGCAACGCCGGCGGCGTCAACCCGCAAGGCTGCGCCGATGCGCTCGCGGCGCTCGCGGCCGATCAGGGCATCGCACTGAAGATCGCCGTGGTGAGCGGCGACGACGTGTCCCCGCTGCTGCCCGAGCTGCGCAAGTCGCAATCGCCCGTGCGCGAACTGCAAAGCGGTGCCGCGCTGCCCGAGCGCGTGCTCACCGCCAACGCCTACCTCGGCGCGCAGCCCATCCGGGCCGCACTCGACGCGGGCGCGCAGGTCGTCATCACCGGACGCTGTGTCGACTCCGCCGTCACGCTCGGCGTGCTCATGCATGAATTCGAGTGGCAGCCGAACGACCTCGACCTGCTCGCCGCGGGCAGCCTCGCGGGCCACATCATCGAATGCGGCTGCCAGGCCACCGGCGGCCTGCACACCGACTGGGACACCGTGCCCGACTGGCCGAACATCGGCTACCCCATCGTCGAATGCAGCGCCGACGGCAGCTTCGTCGTCACCAAGCCCGCAGGCACCGGCGGCAAGGTCACGCCCGCCGTGGTGGCCGAACAGATGCTCTACGAGATCGGCGACCCCGCCGCTTACCTGCTGCCCGACGTGGTGGCCGACTTCACGCAGGTGCGCATCGAGCAGGCCGGCGAGCACCGCGTGCGCGTGCACGGCGCGCGCGGCCATGCGCCCACCGCGAGCTACAAGGTCAGCGCCACCCATGTCGAGGGCTTCAAGACGGCGGCGCAGCTCACCATCGTGGGCTTCGACGCGGTGGCCAAGGCGAAGCGAACGGGCGAGGCCATCCTCGCGCGCACCAGTGCGCTCTTCTCGCAATACGGCTTCGGCCCCTACAGCGGCACGCAGCTCGAAGTGCTGGGCGCGGAGTCCTGCTACGGCCCGCATGCGCGCGCATCGCAGACGCGCGAAGCGGTACTGCGGCTCGCGGTGACGCACCCGCGCAAGGAGGCACTGGAGCTGTTCGCACGCGAGGTCGCTCCTGCAGGCACCTCCTGGGCCCCGGGCACCACCGGCGCGGGGGGCGGGCGCGCGTCCGTGTCGCCTTCGATCCGGCAATACGCCTTCCTGCTCGACAAGTCGCTGGTCGAGGCATCGGTGACCATCGATGGAGAGCGCATCGCCATTCCTCGCAGCGAACCATCGACGGCGGCAGGAGCGTCCGGGGCCGTCCCTTCGCCTGCCAGAGCCGCCCGGACGGAGATCGCCTCGGCATCCTCGCACTCGACTTCGCCTTCGTCTTCTTCCGGGGCAGACCGCATCGAAGTGCCCCTGCTGCGCCTGGCCTGGGCCCGCAGCGGCGACAAGGGCGACACCTCGAACATCGGCGTCATCGCGCGCCACCCTGCCCTGCTGCCGCTGCTGCGCGAACAGCTCACCGAAGCGCGCGTGGCCGATTGGCTCGCCCACCTGGTCAAGGGCCGCGTCACGCGCTACGAGGTGCCCGGCATCGACGCCTTCAACTTCGTCTGCGAGCAGGCGCTGGGCGGCGGCGGCATGGCCTCGCTGCGCAACGATCCGCTGGGCAAGGGCATGGGGCAGATCCTGCTGGCCATGCCGGTGCACGTGAGCCCCGCGCTGCTGGTGCTGCTCGGCTAGGGCCTGTTCACACTATTTCCGGGGTCGCGAAGGGCAGCCAGGGCGAGCCAGTCAAGGCGCGGGACGACGCGTGTGCGCATGCACACGCTAGGAGCGCAACGCCGAGTGGCCCGCCCTGGCTGCCCTTCCCGCAGGGTTGGTGCTCCAAGGGGCCGTCTGCGGCGTTGCCCGCGCTTGCAAGGCGAAAGCCTTGCTGCGCACGGGCGCCTTGCATCCAGCCCCTTGGAGCACCAACGCGACCCCGGAAATAGTGTGAACAGGCCCTAGCACCAATCCGTCAACCGTGCGACAGCAGGGTTGAGGCTGCGCGCTTAGCCTTGCGCCCCGTATCAACTCTGCTTTCGATCGCACGATGTCCACTCTTTTCGATCCCGTACAGGCCGGCGACCTGAAGCTCGCCAACCGCATCGTCATGGCGCCGCTCACGCGCAACCGCTCGCCGAACGCCATTCCGCCCGACATCGCCGCCACCTACTACGCCCAGCGCGCCAGCGCCGGCCTGCTCATCACCGAAGCCACCGCCATCAGCCACCAGGGCCAGGGCTACTCCGACGTGCCCGGCCTCTACGGCACCGAGCAGCTCGACAGCTGGAAGCGCGTGACCGAAGCCGTGCACGCCAAGGGCGGCAAAATCGTGGTGCAGCTGTGGCACGTGGGCCGCGTCTCGCACAACGAACTGCAACCCGATGGCGGAAAGCCCGTCGCCCCCTCGGCCATCACCGCCAAGACGAAGACCGTGCTCATCAAGGACGGCGTGCCCACCTTCGTCGACACCTCCGAGCCGCGCGCGCTCGATGCCGGCGAACTGCCGGGCATCGTCCATTCCTACGCCGTCGCCGCCCGCAGCGCGGTGGAGACGGCCGGCTTCGACGGCGTGGAGATCCACGGCGCCAACGGCTACCTGCTCGACCAGTTCCTGAAGGACGGCAGCAACAAGCGCACCGACGACTACGGCGGCAGCATCGAGAACCGCGCCCGCCTGCTGCTCGAAGTCACGCGTGCCGTGGTCGACGCCGTGGGCGGCGGCAAGACCGGCATCCGCCTGTCGCCCGTCACGCCCGCCAACGACGCCTACGACAGCGACCCGCAGCCCCTCTTCACCTACGTGGTGAAGCAGCTCGCGACGCTCAATCTGGCCTACATCCACATCATCGAAGGCGCCACCGGCGGCCCGCGTGAGATCGAGGACCGCCCCTTCGACTACGAAGCCCTCAAGGCCGCATACCGCGAGGCCGGCGGCAAGGCCGCTTGGATGGTCAACAACGGCTACGACCGTCCGCTCGCCGAAGAGGCACTGAAGGAAGGCGACGACCTCGTGGCCTTCGGCAAGCCCTTCATCTCCAACCCCGACCTCGTGCGCCGCCTGCGCGAGAACGCACCGCTGAACCCGCTCGACAAGGCCACGATGTACGGCGGCGGCGCGAAAGGCTACACGGACTATCCGACGCTGGCCTGAGCCCGAAGCCGCAGCGAGGGCCATGGCAAGATGGCGGACGCTTCGTGTCCGCCATCCCAAGGAGAGAAATGCCATGGCCCGCATCGAGCAACGACTGGCCGCGCTCGGCCTCGTTCTTCCGCCCGCAGTGACGCCGCCTCCCGGCGTCGTGCTGCCCTTCCAGTTCGTGCGCGTCGTCGGCAGGCGCGCACTCATCTCGGGCCACGGCCCGCTCAACGCCGACGGCACCATCGCCGCGCCGCTGGGCAAGCTGGGCCGCGAGCTGAGCGTGGAACAGGGCTACACCGCCGCGCGTCTCACCGCGCTTGCGATGCTCGGCAGCCTGCAGCGCGCGCTTGGCGACCTCGACCGCATCACCGCGTGGACGCGGGTGTTCGGCATGGTCGCGAGCGCTCCGGGCTTCGACAGGCAGCCGGCCGTCATCAACGGCTTCTCCGATCTCATCCTCGAAATCTTCGGGCCCGACGTCGGCGCGCATTCGCGCAGCGCGGTGGGCATGGCGGAGCTGCCTTTCAACATCCCCGTGGAGATCGAAGGCGAGGTGGAGTTCGACGCATGAGCGCCGTGCCATGGACCTTGCGGCGCGCGGACATCACCGATGCCCCGGCCATCGGCGAATGCGCTGTGGAAGCCTTTCGCCACTACATTCCGCGCCTCGGCCTCACGCCTATTCCGATGACGAAGGACTACGGCGCGGCGATCGCCAACGCGCAGGTCTGGGTCGCGCAGCAGCAGGAGCGAATCGTCGCCGCGCTGGTGCTCGACGTCACCGACGAAGGCTTCCTGATCGACGTGATCGCGGTGCGCCCCGCGCAGCAGGGCACCGGCGTGGGCCGCGCATTGCTCGAGCTCGCGGAGCACGAAGCGCTGCGGCAGGGCCACGACTCGGTCTACCTCTTCACCAACGAGAAGATGACCGAGAACCGCGCACTGTACGAACGCATCGGCTACGTCGAGTACAAGCGACTCGCCTTCGCCGAGCGCACGCGCGTCTTTCTTCGCAAGCAACTGAGAAAGCGATGACCACGATGCAGCTCGAACGCATCCATCACGTCGCCGTCATCTGTTCAAACTACGCGATATCGAAGCGCTTCTACACCGAGGTGCTCGGGCTGCGAGTGATCGCGGAAAACTACCGCGCAGCCCGCGATTCCTACAAGCTCGACCTCGCCCTGCCCGACGGCTCGCAGATCGAACTCTTCTCCTTCCCCGACGCACCCGCGCGGCCGACCCGCCCCGAAGCGCAGGGCCTGCGGCACCTGTCCTTCGAAGTGCACGACGTGCAGGCCGCCGCCGCCGAACTCGCGGCGCAGGGCATCGCCGTGGAGCCCTTGCGCATCGACGAATACACGGGCCGGCGCTTCACCTTCTTCGCCGACCCCGACGGCCTGCCGCTCGAACTCTACGAAGCCGCACCAGGCAAGGACCTCGAGGCGCTGCTGCTGGAGCTAGAGAGCGCGCTGCTCCTGCGCGAGGTGCGTGCGAGCGCCGCCCGGCTTGAGGAACTGCTCGACGACGACTTCCACGAGCTCGGCGTCTCGGGCACGGTGTGGACGCGTGCCGCCATCGTGGAGGCGCTGCGCGACGAGGCGTTTTCCGAACGCACGATCTCGGACTTCCGCGTGAAGCGCATGGCACCCGACGTGGCGCTGGTCACCTACCGTGCGCATCGCGAAGCCATTCCCGATCGTCCTGCTGCGGACTCGCTTCGCAGCTCGCTGTGGAAACTGCGCGCCGGCCGCTGGCGCATGGCCTTCCACCAGGGCACGCCGCTGGCCTGAGCGCCGCAGTTCAGGCCACTTCGCCGAACGCCACGCTGACACGCAGCCCCGTGGGCTCGGCGGCTTCGAGCCGCAGCTCCGCGCCCAGCAGTTCGGCGTAGCGCGAGACGATCGACAGGCCAAGCCCGGAGCCCTGGCCCAGCTTCTCTCCCGCCGGGCCTTGCGCCCACCGCTGCATCAGGTCGCGCTGTGCTTCCAGCGGAATGCCCGGGCCGTCGTCGATCACGCTCAGCGTATGGCCAGCGAGTTCGACCGTGATGGTGCGCCCGCCGTAGCGCAGCGCGTTGTCGATCAGGTTGTCGAGGATGCCTTCGACCAGCGCCTCGTTGGCGTTCACGATCACGCCGTCGTCGAGGCCGCGCGCGCCCAGGTCGACACCGCGCGCATCGGCACGCGCCAGGTGCCGCAGCACCGTCTGCTCGGCCAGCACGTCGAGGCGCACCGGCACGCGCTTGAGCTCTGTGCGCGCCTCCTCGGCCAGTGCGAGCGCCAGCAGCTGGTCGATGAGGTGGCTGGCGCGCGCCTGGCGCTCCGACACCCGCTCGAGCTGCTCGCGCCATACCTTGGTGTCGTGCTGGGCCAGGCCGTATTCGGCCAGCGCGCGAATGCCCGCAAGCGGCGTGCGAAGCTCATGCGCCACGTTGCCCACGAACTCGCGCTGCGCCTGCACGCTGTTGCCCAGCCGCTCGAACAGCGAATTGACCGCATTGCCCAGGCGCTGGATCTCGCGCGAGGTCTGCACCACCGGCACCGGGGAAAGATCGCGCACGTCGCGCCGGTCGAGCGCGCGCTGCAGGTCGCCCAGTGGCCGCAGGTCGCTGCGGATGCCATGCCAGAGCCATACCGCGAGCAGGATCAGCAGCACGATCTGCGGCGCGAGCGCATAGCCCAGCAGCTGCCGCACCAGCGCGGTTCGGCTCAGCGTGGTCTGCGCAATGATCACGCGGTAGGGCATGCTGATGTCGGGCTCGGCGTCGTGCTCGAGCACCACCGCACGCAGCGTGCTGCCTTCGTAGTTCACGTCGGAGAAGCGGTAGCGCGAGCCGTCCACCGGCTGCGGCGCCTGCAGGCCCGCCTGGCCCGAGATCAGCGAGCCGTCGAGCCGCTGCACCGCGAAGTACACCTTGTCGACCTGGTCGAAGAGCACGGTGGCCACCTCGCGCGGAGAGAGCATCAGCTCGATGCCGCGCTCGCCGGCCTGCACGTTGGCCGACAGCGCATAGGCGTCGTCGAGCATGCCGCGGTCGAAGGCCTGTTCGGAGAAGTAGTTGGCGATGACCAGCGCGATGACCGCGCCGACCATCCACGTGAGCGCCAGCGGCACCAGCACGTTACGCAGCACGCGCTGCGTGAGCGACGGCGCGCGCACCGCAGCCGTCTGCGATTCGGCGATGGTCTGTTGCTGCTGCCCGTTCACGCGCGGACCGGCGTCGATCACACCTCGGCTTCGAGCAGGTAGCCGATGCCGCGCAGCGTGCGGATGCTCGCGCCCGTGCCCTGCAGCTTCTTGCGCAGGCGGGAGATGAAGGCCTCCAGCGCGTTGTCGCCGAGCGATTCGTCGAAGCTCGAGAGCTTGTCGGACAGCGCACGCTTGCTCACCGTGCGCCCCGGCGGGCTCATGAGCTCCCACAGCACCTCGAACTCGCGCGCGGGCAGGTCGAGCGGGCCGTTCGCAGTGGAGAAGCGGCGCGCCTTGCGGTCGAGCTTGAGCTGGCCCAGCAGCACGATGTCTTCCGTGCCCTTGGCGCGGCGCACCAGCGCGCGCAGGCGGGCTTCGACCTCGGCCAGGTCGAAGGGCTTGCCGAGGTAGTCGTCGGCACCTGCGTCGAGGCCGGCGATGCGTTCCTCGGTTCGCCCGCGCGCCGTGAGCACGAGCACCGGTGTGCGGTCGCCGCGCGCACGCGCCTGCCGCAGCGCCGTGAGGCCGCTTGCAAGGCCGCTGGTAGGGCTCGCTGTGGCGGGCAGGTTGAGATCGAGCAGCACTGCGTCGAAGGGCTGCACGCGCCACAGGTGATCGGCGTCTTCGACGTTGGTGGAAACGTCGACGCGATGGCCTGCATCGGCAAGGCTGCGCACCATCACATCGCGCAGAACGGTGTCGTCTTCGACAAGCAGAATTCGCATGGTCTCTGAATGGTTGGGGGTAATCTGCCTTGCGAACGACGGGTCAGCGGCCGGTCAGTCGCTCCAAGCGATAAACGCAGCATGAGCATACGACAGCACGATGAATCACGGGCCATTTTCATGGCCCGAACCACACGATGAGTGCGCGCGAACCCTCCGATCTGCTGAGCCTGGTTCCTCCCGAGGTGCAAGGCACCGCGGTGGTCCTGCTGCATGGTTTATGCAGCACGCCTGACGAGTTGCTGACCGTACAGTCGGCGCTGCGCAGCCGGGGCTATCCGGTCTATCCGCTTTCGATCGAGGGCTACTCGTTCGACCCCAGCGCACCGCTGCAGCACGCGGCGCCCTACGAACGCTGGCTCGACACGATCCAGGCGCAGGTGAAGTCGCTGCGCGAGCGCCACGACCGCGTGATGCTCATCGGCATCTCGGCCGGCTCCTCGCTGGCCCTGGGCGCGGCCATCCGCTGCGGCAGTGACGTCGACGCGCTGGTGCTCATGTCGACCACGCTGCGGTTCGACGGCTGGGCCATTCCGCGCACGCAGTTCCTGCTGCCGCTGGCCTTCTACACGCCGCTGGGCCGGCTCTGGCAATACCGCGAGCGCCCGCCCTACGGCGTCAAGAACGAACGCGTGCGCGCCTGGATCGAGCGCGAGTTGCGCCACCGCAAGATCTCGCGCGCTGGCAGCTCGGTCATCGGGGTGGGCCACCTGCGCGAGCACGACCGGCTCATCCGTCACGTGCGCCGCAACCTCGAGCGCGTGCAGTGCCACAACGTGCTCGCGCTGCATGCCCAGCAGGACGAGGTGGCCAGCGTGGCCAACCTGGGCATCCTCGCGCGCGGCCTTCGCTGCCGCGCATTCCGTGCCGTCGTGGTGGCCAACAGCTACCACATGATCACGATCGACAACGATCGTCAACAGGTCGTGAGCGAAACAGTGTCATTCGTCGAAGCGGTGGCGCATGGCACGATGCCCGAGCATCCGCTGTACGCCTGACAACCCCGATCACGCCCGAAAGGAAAGCATCTCCATGTCTTCTTCCGATCTCTTCTCGCCCACCTTCAACACCATCGCCGCGATCCTGCGTGACGACTTCCGCGTCGACCCCGCGGCCGTCTCGCCGGCCACCGCGCTGACCGACCTCGGCCTCGACTCGCTCGCGCTGATGGAGTTCGTCTTCGCGGTCGAGGACGCCTTCCACCTGCGCATTCCCGAGGAGCGCCTCGATCCGCGCGAAGCCGGCATCACGCTGCAGCGCCTGTGCGAAGTGATCGACGCGGAGAGCGCGGGCGACGTCGCTGCGCAGCCCGCCGAAGCAACGGCATGAGCAGCGGCGCAGCGCATTCCGTGCTCGCGGCCTCGGCCGCGCGCGCCGCATCGGCCCCCGTGCGCGTGAGCGGCATCGGCTTCGTCACGCCCATCGGCCGCACCGTGGAGGCCTTCGACGAAGCGCTCTTCGCGGGCCGCTCTGCCGTGCGCGCGCAGACGCTGGAGATCAAGGGCATGGACCCGATGTCGCTGGCCGTCGCGGCCTGCGACTTCGACTCGAACGGCATTCGCAGCACCTCTCGCCTGCCGCTGGACCGCGGCACCGCGATGGCGCTCACCGCCGCGCAGGACGCCGCTGCCGAAGCGAAGCTCGACCTCGAATCCATCGACCGCGACCGCCTCGGCATCTTCTGGGGCTGCGGCCTGGCGGGAGCCGGCAGCTTCGACAACACCACCAGCGCGCTCTACGGCGAGCAGCGCCGCATGCGCCCGACCACAGTGCTCACCGTGATGCCCAACGCCGCCGTGGCGGAGCTCGCGCTGCACTTCGGCGCGCGCGGCTCGGCCATCGCCTACGCCTGTGCCTGCGCCTCCTCGGCGGTGGCCATCGGCGAGGCGATGCGCGCCATCCGCGGCGGCTGGATCGACGTCGCCATCGTCGGCGGCCACGACGCCATGCTCACGCCCGGCGTGATGGCCAGCTGGCACGCCATGCGCGTGATGGCGCCGCCGCCGGCCGATGCGCCGTCGACCGCCTGCCGCCCCTTCTCGGGCGACCGCGCGGGCTTCGCCATCGGCGAGGGCGCGGCCGCGCTGGTGCTCGAATCGGAAGCGCACGCCGCTGCGCGCGGCGCGGAAGCCGCGCCCTTCGTGCTCGCGGGCTACGCCACCAACTGCGACGGCACGCACATCACCAACCCCGACACCGCAGGCCAGGTGCGCGTGATGCGCGCCGCGCTGCGCGACGCGGGCATCGAGGCTTCCGAGATCGGCCACATCAACGCACACGGCACGGCCACCTCGGCCGGCGATGCAGCCGAGGCCGCATCGATCCGCGAGGTGTTCGGCAACACCGTGCCGGTGAGCGCCACCAAGGCCATCCACGGCCACGTGCTCGGCGGCGGCGGTGCGATCGAGCTCGTCGCGGCGCTGCGCGCGCTGGCGCGCGAGACGCTGCCGCCCATCGCCAACCTGCAGACGCCCGATGCGGCGTTCGATCTCGACTTCGTGCAGGGCGAGGCCCGTGAAGCCAAGGGCATGCGCTATGCGCTGTCGAATTCCTTCGCCTTTGGCGGCACCAACGCAGTCATCGTGGCCGGCCGCGCGTCCGATCGCTGAAGATTCGCTGAACGCTTCCTGAAAAATCGCGCGGTGCATCGGCTGGTCGTTTTCGTGGTGCCGGTGTTCGCGCTGCTCATGGCGTGCGAGTTCGCCTGGGGCTGGCTGAAGCGGCGCAACACCTACCGCTTCGGCGACACAATCGGCAGCCTGAGCCAGGGCCTGCTGAGCCAGGCGCTCGCGGTGTGCACGCAGCTGTTCCAGATCGGCCTGTACGCCATGGCCTATCCGATGGTCGCGATCTGGACGCGGCCCGCCTTCTGGGACAGCGCCATGGGCTGGATCGCCGCGGTGCTGCTGTTCGACTTCTTCGACTACTGGCTGCATCGCGCTGGGCACAGGTCGGCCGTGTTCTGGGCCGCGCACTCGGTGCACCACCAGAGCCAGCACTTCAACTTCTCCACCGCGCTGCGGCAGGAAAGCACGGTCGCATTCCTAGGCTGGGCCTTCTACCTGCCGATGGCCGTCATCGGCGTGCCGCCGGAGCAGTTCGGCCTCGCGGGGCTGATCGTGCTGGTCTACCAGTTCTGGATCCACACCGAGCACATCGGCAAGCTGGGCTGGTTCGACCGCGTGTTCTCCTCGCCCTCGAACCATCGCGTGCATCACGCGGTGAACGACCGCTACATCGACCGCAACTACGGCGGCATGCTGGTGGTGTGGGACCGCATGTTCGGCACCTTCGCCGAAGAGACCGAACGCTGCGTCTACGGCACGCGCAAGGCGCTCGCGAGCTTCGACCCGATGCGCGCGATCCTCGGTCCCTACGTGCCGCTGCTGCGCGATGCCTGGCACACGAAACGCTGGCGGGACAAGATCGCCGTGTGGTTCAAGCCGCCGGGCTGGCGGCCGGCCGACGTGGCGGCGCGCTTCCCTGAAGCCGCGTTCTCGTTGGAAGAAGCGATGCACATCCACGCTCCCGCGCTCACGCGAGCGCAGGTCGCCTCGGCCGCCCTCCACTTCGCATGCTGGGTCGGCGTGACGCTGGCCTTTCTCTGGCGCGCGGACGATCTCGCATTCCACACCGGGCTGACGCTTCTCGCGCTCTCGGTCGGCGGCTTCTGGTCCATCGGCGCGGTGCTCGATTCGCGGCTTCGCCTGCGATGGGCCTGGTGCGCGCAGGCGATGCTTCTGGCGGTCTCGGCGGTGCTGCTCGCCAGCTGAACGGTATCGCGGCGCCGCTCGCTATGCTCGGCGCCTTCATCGTTGCGGGGCACCCCATCATGCGCAGGCCGGCCACTCCCGAAGACATCGACACCGTCTTCGCCCTCTACATGCACGAGAAGG
The DNA here is from genome assembly GCF_014195185.1 of Variovorax atrisoli. Lineage (NCBI taxonomy): Bacteria > Pseudomonadati > Pseudomonadota > Betaproteobacteria > Burkholderiales > Comamonadaceae > Variovorax > Variovorax atrisoli. Next base: position 167,158 of record NZ_JACIBG010000005.1, read on the forward strand.
TCGTGCCCTACCTGGGCTACGACCCGATGCCGCTGGAAGACTTCAGGCCGATCTACAGGCAGCTGCTCGACGGCGGCGACTTCTTCATCTACGAACGCGACGGTCGCATCGCCGGCTTCTACCGCGCATCGCGCTACACGGGCCGCGTGCGGCACGTGGCCGGACTCGGCACGCTCGCGGTCGACCCCGCGCTGCATGGCCAGGGCATCGCGATGGCGATGGTCACGGACGCGATCGAGCGGCTCAAGTCGGAGGGCGTCAAGCGCATCGAGCTCATCGTGGAGAGCGACAACGCACCTGCGCTGCGCTTCTACGAAAAGCTCGGCTTCGAACGCGAGGGCACGCTGCGCAGGTTCTACAAGCGCGCCTCGGATGCACAGGCCATCGACGACCACATCATGGCGCTGCTGTTCGACTGAGCGTGAGCGCCGGACGCGACAAGCTCAGGGCTTCCAGCGCCGCAGCAGCAGCGCATTGGCCATCACGCTGACGCTCGACAGCGCCATCGCCGCACCGGCCACCACCGGGCTCAGCAGCCCGAAGGCGGCGAGCGGAATGCCGGCCACGTTGTAGGCGAAGGCCCAGAACAGGTTCTGGCGGATCTTCGCCACCGTGCGGCCCGAGAGTTCGAAGGCCTGCGCCACCAGCGCGAGATCGCCGCGCATCAGCGTGATGCCCGCGGCTTCCATCGCCACGTCGGTACCGCCGCCCGAAGGCGCCATCGCGATACCGACATCGGCCGCCGCGAGCGCGGGCGCGTCGTTGGCACCGTCGCCGACCATCGCGACCACGTGTCCGTTGCTTCGAAGAGCGCTGACCTGCGCGGCCTTGTCGGCCGGCAGCACGTCGGCGCGGACGTCTTCCGCCGCGATGCCCAGCCTTGCCGCCATCGCCTGCGCCGCACGCAGGTTGTCGCCGGAAATCATCGCCACGCGCAGCCCGCGCGCACGCAGCGTGCGAATGGCTTCGGCCGCCTGCGGCTTGGGTTCGTCGGCGAATGCAAGCAGGGCCTGCACATGCGCGGCGCCGGCTTCGTCGAAGCGCAGCAGTGCGGAGACGGTCGCGCCCTGGGACTGCAGGCGCTCGACTTCCGCGCCGTCGGGCATCGCGTCGAGCTCGCGGCACCAGCGCAGGCTGGCGATGGCCCATTGGACGCCCTCGACCTCGCCGCGCACGCCGCGTCCCGGCGATGCCTGCATCGCGCCCAGCGCGGGCACCTGCAGGTTGCGCTGCGCTGCTGCTGAAAGCACGGCCTTCGCCAACGGATGCTCGCTGCCGCCTTGCAGGCTCGCGGCGGTGGCCAGCAGCCTGTCTTGCGAGGCCGCAGCGCCGGCCACGGGAACCAGCGCGGTAAGCACGGGGCGGCCGATGGTCAGCGTGCCGGTCTTGTCGAAAGCGACAGTGTCGACGCGGTGCGCGATCTCGAGCGCGCGCGCATCCTTGATGAGCACGCCATGCCGCGCCGCTACGCCAGTCCCCGCCATCACCGCAACCGGCGTCGCGAGGCCCAGCGCACACGGGCAGGCGATGACGAGCACAGCCACCGCATGGATCAGCGCGGTCTCGATGCCCGCGCCCGACACCATCCAGCCCGCGAACGTGGCCAGCGCGATCAGCAGCACCACCGGCACGAACACAGCGGCGACCTTGTCCACCAGCCGCTGGATCGGCGCCTTCGCGGCCTGCGCGTCTTCCACCAGGCGGATGATGCGCGCCAGCACGCTTTCGGCGCCGACCGCGCGCACCTCGACGACCATACGGCCGTCGCCGTTCACCGCGCCGCCGGTCAGCCCATCGCCCGGGCCCTTGGCCACCGGCAGCGGTTCGCCTGTGAGCATCGATTCGTCGACTTCGGAATGCCCCTCGACCACCTTCGCATCGGCAGGTACGCGCTCGCCGGGCCGTACCGCGAGGCGGTCGCCCACCATCACCTCGGCCAGCGGCACATCGCTTTCCTTGCCGCGGGCGTCGAGCAGATGCGCCACCTCGGGCCGCAGTTGCTGCAGCGCGCGGATCGCCGACGTGGCCTGGCGCTTGGCGCGCGCCTCCAGCCACTTGCCCAGCAGCACCAGCGTGATCACCACCGCCGAGGCCTCGAAGTACAGGTGCGGCACCATGCCGTGGCCGGCATGCTCGCCGCCGACGGCGCGCCACCAGAGCCACAGCGAGAGCCCGAAGGCAGCGCTGGTGCCGAGCGCCACCAGCAGGTCCATGTTGCCGGTGCGCGCCTTCAGCGCATGCCAGCCCGCGCGGTAGAACCGCGCACCCAGCCAGAACTGCACTGGCGCGGCAAGCAGCAACTGGAGCCACGGCGGCAGCATCCAGTCGAGCCCGAAGAGATCGCCCAGCATCGGCGCCATCAGCGGAATCGACAGCGCGAGTCCGATCGCCACGGGCGCGAAGCCGGCCCAGGGGGAAAGCGTCGCCTCGTCGGCAGCACTGTCCACGGTACGGGGCTCATAACCGGCGGCACGCACTGCGCGGCGCAGTCGGGCGTCCATGCCCTCGATGCCCTCCCCGCCGCCAGTCACCACGCGGGCGGATTCGGTCGCCAGATTCACGCTCACGTCCTGCACGCCGGGCACGTTCTTCAGCGCACGCTCGACGCGCATCACGCACGAGGCGCAGGTCATGCCGCCGACGGACAGGTCGAGCGTGGCGGTGGGGATCTGCGGGAGATGCTGAACTTTTTCCATGGCCCGAGGCTAAGGCCTCACACCATGTCAAGGTCAAGGGTGCAGTTCCAGAACCCATTCCCTGGACATTGACATCGTGGGAAGGTTCAAACTTCGGGTCATGCGGTCGCCTGATCGGTCGGATGGCCGCTTTCCTTCGTCATCATCATCAATCACCCTCAAAGGAGCAACACGATGAGCCAGAAATTCCAGGTCACGGGCATGAGCTGCGGCCACTGCGTGAACGCAGTGCAGAACGCGGTACAGACGGTGGATCCCGAGGCGCAGGTCACGGTCGATCTGGAAACGGGCCATGTCGACGTGCTGAGCGAACAGCCGCGCAAGGACATCGTGGCCGCCATCGAGAACGCGGGGTACGCGGTTCAATGACGACGGGCCCGGTCAGCATCGGCGAAGCGGCGCAGCGTTCGGGCGTGTCGGCCCGCATGGTCCGCCACTACGAGAGCCTGGGCCTGCTGCCGGCGGTGGCGCGCACCGAGAGCGGCTACCGCCAGTACGGAGAGGCCGACATCCACACGCTGCGCTTCATCAAGCGCTCGCGCGACCTGGGCTTCTCGATGGAAGAGATCGCCGAGCTGGTCGGCCTGTGGAACAACCGGCGCCGGGCCAGCTCGAGCGTGAAGCGCATCGCCGAGAAGCACCTGGGCGAACTGGAGCAGCGCATCGCCGACATGCAGTCCATGCGCAGCACGCTGGCGCACCTGGTGCACTGCTGCCACGGCGACTCGCGGCCCGAATGCCCGATCCTGGACGACTTGGCGAACTAGGGCCTGCTCACACTGTTTCCGGGGTCGCGAAGGGCAGCCAGGGCGGGCCAATCAAGGCGCGCGACGACGCGTGCGCATGCGCACACGCTAGGAGTGCAACGCCGAGTGGCGCGAGCTGGCTGCCCTTCCCGCAGGGTTCGTGCCCCAAGGGGCACCAACGCGACCCCGGAAACAGTGTGAGCAGGCCCTCAGTACTCCCCCAGGCCTCGCGCACTTCGTGTCGCTTCGCCTACCCCCCCGCCGGGGGCAACACCTGCGGCCCGGCGAAGCCGGTTCCGCGGTGTTCCTGGAATAAGTACTTCAAGCGCCGCGCACCAGTGAAAGCACCTTGCCCGCATCCAGCGTGCGGGCCTTCTCCTGGATGGCGGGCAGGTACTGCGTCTGCAGGTTCTGGCCTTCCTTCACCACGCCCGAGAAGGCGTCCTTCAGCGTCTGCGCCGAGAGCGTGCGGCCGCCGGCGTAGTAGCGCTTGGCCACGTGGCCCAGGGCGTAGGTCGATGCGAAGCTCATGCCCGAACTCACGGCCTGGTTGCCCAGCCCGCGCAGCAGTCCGCCGCCGACCTTGCCTAGCAGGCCGCCGAGCAGCTTGCGTCCGGCCTGCTCCAGGTACTGCGAGGTCAGGCCCACGCCGACCGTCGCCAGGAAATCCTTGATGTGGCCGCTGTCGAGCTCGTATCCATACGACTTGCCGATGCGGTAGACCAGCTTCATCTGCAGCGGAATGATCGCCATCGTCGAGAGCGTCTCGGGCAGCAGCTCGAGCGCTCCGTTGAGGATGGAGGCGTTGAGGATCGACTTGTCCAGTTCCGCCGTGTCGGGGTTCTTCGGTGCAACGGGCACCGATGCCGGCACCGACGCCGCGGCTGCCGCTGCGGTGGCCGCCACGGGCACGGCGGCGATCTCCTCGGCCTTCTGCGAGAAAGCGGCCGCCGAGGCGTCCAGGCCCAGCGAGGTGCGCACGTCCGCCAGGAACATTCGCTCCGCCTCCGACTGCGTGCCGTCCGCATCGCAGACGCACACCGCCATCTCGTAGGCGAGCTGCCTCGCTTCCGTGCTCCTGAGTTCGCCCGCCACCGAGGCCAGCGACACCCGCTTCATCAGCACATCCTGGTAGAGCGTCGGCAGGTTCAACCCGTCGGCCTGCGACAGCCCTTCCGCGATGCGCTTGATCTCGGCGCGCTCGCGCTCGTGCTTCTCGCCGTCGACGAAGGCGGCCAGCAGGCTCAGGGTAACGATCGACTTTGTTTCAGAAGGTGACATGTTCGATATTTCCTCGATTTCGACGATTCGGTGGGGTCGCGGCCGCGGCCCGAAGGTTCCTTCGGCCTTTCTCCCCACAAAACTTGGGCAACTCTGTGGATAACGTCGGCACTTCTGTGTAGGGGCCTTGCAACCCATTGATTTCATTGAGGAATCCTTGGTTTGCCCAAATTTTCAGCAATGAATTTCTCCGGACGAAAACCGCCTTTCGCAGATTTCGGAAGGGCCGTCAAAGGACAAGTCTGGGGACATTTCTGGAACAAGGCCTGGTTTATCCACAGGCCCGAAGGGTTACCCAATGTTGTCCATGTGGCGGGTACAAACCGGAAGCGCGGCTGCGCACAGTGACGGCGGTATGACAAGTGCTTGTCGCATAACGAAAAAACCGGCATGTCCACAGCAGGGTGCGACCCTTATCTACTACTACTAATTTGAATAAGAAGAACAAGAGATAGGGGACAGGAAAAGCTGCGCCCGAAAAAAAAGCCGCGAAAGGCCGCGCCGGTCGCACATGCAGGGGCCGGAACCGGTCCTCCCGGCGCTCCTCCCCTCGCTAACATTCGCGGATGAGCTTCAAACCCCGGATCCTGATCGCCGAAGACGAGTCGGGCATCGCCGACACGCTGCAATACGTCCTGAAGAGCGACGGATTCGTCCCCGTGTGGTGCGCCACCGCCGAGGAAGCCATCGCCCAGTTCGCGCAGGAGCCACCCGCCTTGGCCATCCTGGACATCGGACTGCCCGATCTCAACGGTTTCGAGCTCTTCAAGCGCTTGCAGGCGCTGAATCAGTCCATGGGGGGCCCCGAGGTACCCATGGTGTTCCTGACGGCCCGCAGCGACGAGATAGACCGCGTGGTCGGCCTCGAACTGGGCGCCGACGACTACATCGCCAAGCCCTTTTCCCCCAGAGAGCTGGTCGCCCGTGTGCGGACCATCCTGCGCCGGAGTGCCAGAAACGGCTCAGGAGCCTCCCAGGGCGCCGCAGCCCCGAACCACGTGGGGGGGCAGCAAAATCAGGCAAACGGCGCTCCTGCGGCCTCCCAGACCCCCGCATCGCCCTTCGCGCTGGACACCGAGCGCATGCAGATCCGCTACTACGGCAGGCTGCTCGAACTCTCGCGCTACGAATACGGCCTGCTGCGGCTGCTCGTGCAGCGCCCGGGCCGCGTCTTCACGCGCGACGAACTGCTCGAGCTCGTCTGGGACGACGCCAGCGACAGCTTCGACCGCACCGTCGACGCGCACATCAAGACCCTGCGCGCCAAGCTCAAGGCGATCGCGCCGGACGTGGAGCCGATCCGCACGCTGCGCGGCACCGGCTATGCGCTGAACGAAGAACTGCCATCAAGGGCATGACGCCGGCCCTGGCCCGCCTTTTCGCGGAATCCCGCGGAACCGGCTTTGCCGGGCCGCAGGTATCACCCCCAATGAGGGGGTCGGCGGCCCAAGCCTGTGGGAGAGCCAGGCCTTGACGCGGCGCACCCGGATATTCATCGGCATCCTGCTGATCTACACGGCAGGCATCGCCTTCCTTCTCTATCGCGTCGTCTCCGACATCGACCCTCGCTACCGCGAATCGGCCGAGGAATCGCTGGTCGAAACTTCGCAGCTGGTGGCCAGCCTGGTCGAGCAGGACGTGATCGCCGGTGCCATCAACACCGCGCGGCTCGAGCCCCTGTTCCGCACGCTCTATGCGCGCGAGTTCTCGGCGCAGATCTACAACCTGCACAAGAGCCGCGTCGAACTGCGCGTGTACGTCACCGACCGCAACGGCCGCGTGATGTTCGATTCGCTAGGCAGGCACCTCGGCGCCGACTATTCGAAATGGAGCGACGTGAGCCGCACGCTGGCCGGGGTGTACGGCGCACGTACCACGCGCGACGTCGACGGCGACCCGCGCACCTCGGTCATGTACGTGGGCGCGCCGATCCGCTGGAACAACGAGATCGTCGGCATGGTCAGCGTCGGCAAGCCGGTGCAGAGCTTCGGCCAGTTCGTGGAAGACGCGCGCGGGCGCACCATCTGGGTCGGCGTGGGTTCGGCGCTGGCGCTGCTGCTGCTCACCTTGATCGTCTCGGTCTGGCTGGTGCGGCCCTTCGGCCTGATCCGCGACTACTGGACCTGGGTGCGCGCCCAGCGCACCCTGAGCCTCTCGCGCATGGCGCGCCGCGCGGTCGACGGCGTGCGCACCGGCTTCAGCGAGATGCGCGATGCGCTCACCGGGCGCAACTACGTCGCCGACTACGTGCAGACCTTCACGCACGAGGTGAAGAGCCCGCTCTCGGCCATCCGCGGCGCGGCCGAGCTGCTGCAGGAGCCGTCGATGCCGCACCCCGAGCGCGAACGCTTCCTGAAGAACATCGAGCGGGAGACACAGCGCATCCAGGAAATCGTCGACCGCATGATGGAGCTCACCGCGCTGGAAACCCGGCGTGCGCTCGACCGCACCGAAGCCGTGTCGCTGGCCGCGCTGATCGAAGACATCGCCGCGAGCGCGCAGCCCGCGGCTGCGAAGCGCAACATCAGGCTGCTCGTGAACATCCGCAACGAAGCCCGCACCGAAGGCGACCCGTTCCTGCTGCGTCGCGCCATCAGCAACCTGCTCGACAACGCCATCGATTTCTCGCCGCCGGACAGCGAGGTGCTGCTCACCCTGGAAACCACTTCCAAGCTCGCCCGCGTGAGCGTGCGCGACCACGGCCCCGGCATTCCGGACTACGCGCAGGAAAAGGTCTTCCAGAAGTTCTATTCGCTCGCGAGGCCGCACAGCCAGAAGAAGAGCACGGGCCTGGGCCTGGCGTTCGTCAAGGAGATCGCGGCCCTGCACCACGGCCGCATCGACCTGGGCAATGCGTCGCGCGGCGGAGCAGTGGCAACGCTGACGCTGCCGCTGTCATCGCATCACTGAGCCACCGATCGGATTTCGACGAGCTCGGGGCGCGGCGGCAGCGACTCCGGCTGACGCAGTTCCCAGGCGAGCCCACAGCGTTCGAACAGCCGGAGCATCCACCAGCCCGGGTCCCATTCGCCGGGCGCAAGTCCCAGCCGGGCCGAGCCCGGATAGGCATGGTGGTTGTTGTGCCAGCTTTCACCCATGGTCAGCAGCGAGGTCCATGGAATGTTGCGTCCCTGCACGGCGGCGCCGCGCACTTCGTAGTTCATCTCGCCGTGGTTGTGGGCGAACCAGCCGATCAGCCAATGGCCCAGCACACCGGCGGTGACGCGCGCGCACACCCCAAAAGACGAAAGCCCATCCGCCCCAGAGATGGAAGAGCACGGCGATGGGCAGTTGCTGCAGCATCCAGGTTCTTTCCAGCCAGTACAGGAACCGGTCATTGGCGACAAACGGCTCGATCCGGATGCCGGGCGGATGCGCGAGATGGAGGTCGCAGTGAAGCTGCCACCATGCATCTGTCCAGAAACCGCGGCCGTGTCTCAGGTAGTCGTGACAGACTGGCAGACGTTGCGCATAGTCGCGCAACTCATGTTGGCGAAGGATGCTCAGCGGACCGGCCAGGCCGACGAGGACGCCGCAATAGATCAAGGCGCAGCGCAGCCATCGCGGACATTGGAAGCTGTGGTGAATCAGCTGGCGATGGCTTCCGAGCGAATGGCCGAACAGCAGCACGAACGCGGTGCTGGCGACGAAAAGCGCGAATGCATCCCACCGGAAACAGAAAAAGCCGCCCACCGCCGCGGAGGCTGCCATGCCGGAGAACCAGAGCGACTTGACTGGCGAATACAGAACCTCGCCTTCGCAGGCGAAATCGGCCTGCCCTGCGTGAACCCGATGGTGATCGAGACCCGTGGGCAGCATCGCGAAAGGCTCAGCGCCCGACCAGCGCGCGATAGGCTTCACGCGTCTGCGGGCTCGCCGCGCCCAGCGCCTGCAGATACTGCGTCTGGTGCTGGCCGATCATGCGGGCCGAGGCCACCGTCTTCGAGCGGCAATACCAGTGGCAGGTGTGCTGCAGCAGGAACAGCTCGGCCGACATCATGTAGGCCTTCGACTTCGGTGTACGGCCTTCTTCGTTGCGCATCACGCCGGCGATGCCGCGTGCATGGATGAGCAACGCCTGGCGCATGTCGAAGGTCGCCGACGGAAAGAACTGGGTGAAGAGGGGAACGGCCACCGGCAGCTTGCTCACGCGGGTGACGGGTTCTGGCATGCGCGAGAACTCGGCTGCGAAGCCGTCGATCTGGCCGGAGAGTTTTTCCTCGGTGCTGTCCAGGATCTGCCAGATCTGGCGGCGGCGCTCGGCGTCGTCCTCGCCGAGGCAGCGCATGTAGCCGGAGGTGAGGCTTTCCATCAGCTTCTCGATCTGATAGCGGCCGAGGTGGCTGGCCAGCAGGGCGATGCGCAGGCGTTGTTCCCTGGACTTGAGGATGTAGAAGCCGGCGGCGACGAGTGCCACCAGGGTGAGGATTTCCATGGATGCGGGAGAAGGAGAAAAAGGAAAAGGCGGGAGGCGGTACCGAGTGTAGGCACCGCGAACCCGCCTTCGCTTCCGGCTCCCCGAAGAAGCCCGGCTACCGGAAGAAATCGAGGATCCGGTTGCGTTCCTCCGGCGGGGGCGGCGCACCGACGGGAGCGCCGGTGAGCTGCTCGACCGGCGGCGGCGGCGTGTCGCTGCTCTCCAGGCCCAGGCTCGCCACGTTGTGGCCCGGCGTGAAGTCGTCGAAGTACCACTCGCCGTCGATGCTCACCACGCCCTCGGGCTGGGCCGGATGCGTCACCGGCACGCCCTGCAGCGCGGTCTGCATGTAGCCGGTCCAGATCGGCAGGCTCAGGCTGCCGCCGGTCTCGCCACGCACGCCGAGCTGGCGCGGCGTGTCGTAGCCGACCCACGCGATGCCCACCATGGTCGGCTGGAAGCCTGCGAACCAGGTGTCAAAGGAATCGTTGGTGGTGCCGGTCTTGCCGAAGAGGTCGTCGCGCTTGAGCGCCTGGTAGGCCTTGAAACCGGTGCCGTTGCGCACCACGCTCTGCAGCAGCGAATCCATGATGAAGGCGTTGCGCTGCGGGATCGCGCGGCGCGTCTCGTCGAGCACCGGCGGCTCGGTTTCCATGATGACCTTGTCGCGCAGGTCGGTGACGCGCGTGACCAGGTACGGATTGACGCGGTAGCCGCCGTTGGCGAACACCGAGTAGCCCACCGCCATCTGCATTGGCGTGACCGAGCCGGCGCCCAGGCCCATCGGCAGGTTGGCGGGATGCTTGTCCTTGTCGAAGCCGAACTTCGTGATCCAGTCCTGCGCATAGGGCGCGCCGATCGACTGCAGCACGCGCAGCGTAACCAGGTTCTTCGACTTCATCAGCGCGGTGCGCAGCGGCATCGGGCCCTCGTAGGTGCCCTCGAAGTTCTTCGGCTCCCAGGGCTGGCCGCCGTTGGCGCTCGCGTCGAAGTACAGCGGCGCGTCGTTCACCACGGTGGCGGGCGTGAAGCCCTTCTCGAGCGCGGCCGAGTAGATGAAGGGCTTGAAGCTCGAACCCGGCTGGCGCCAGGCCTGCGTCACGTGGTTGAACTTGTTCTTGCCGTAGTCGAAGCCGCCCACCAGCGCCTTGATGGCGCCGCTGCGCGGGTCCATGCCGATGAAGGCGCCCTCCACCTCGGGCAGCTGGGTGATCTCCCAGGTGTTCTTCGGCGTCCTCGCCACGCGGATGACCGCGCCGCGGCGGATCTTGATGTTGGGCGGCGCCTTTGCGGCAAGGCCCGACTGCGCGGGCTTGAGGCCCTCGCCGGTGACCTGGATGGTTTCACCGTTCGCGCGCACCGCGCTGATTTCCTTCGCGCTCGCTTCGAGCACCACGGCCGCGATCACGTCGCCGTTGTCGGGATGCTCGGCCAGTGCGTCGTCCACCGCTTCGTCGATCTCCTTCTGCTCGGTCGGCAGGTCGACGAACTTCTCGGGGCCGCGGTAGGGCTGGCGGCGTTCGTAGTCCATGATGCCCTTGCGCAGCGACCTGTAGGCAGCCGCCTGGTCGGCCGCCACGATCGAGGTGTAGACCTTCATGCCGCTGGTGTAGATGCTGTCGCCGTACTGCGCGTACATCATCTGGCGCACCGTCTCGGCCACGTATTCGGCATGCAGGCGGTTGGGGTCGGCCGCGTCGCGCAGGTGCAGTTCCTCCTTCTTCGCGGCGTCCGCCTGCTCGGCGGTGATGAACCCCGTTTCCTGCATGCGGTCGATCACGTACAGCTGGCGCGCGCGCGCGCGGCGCGGGTTGGCCACCGGGTTGTTCGCGCCCGGTGCCTTCGGCAGGCCCGCGAGCATCGCGGCCTCGGCGATGGTGATGTTCTGCAGCGGCTTGCCGAAGTAGGTCTCGGCCGCGGCGGCGAAACCGTAGGCGCGGTTTCCGAGGTAGATCTGGTTCAGGTAGATCTCGAGGATCTGGTCCTTCGTGAGCTGCTGCTCGAGCCGCATCGCCAGCAGGATCTCGTAGGTCTTGCGGCTCATGGTCCGCTCGGAGCTCAGGTACACGTTGCGCGCCACCTGCATCGTGATGGTCGACGCGCCCTGCTTGCGTCCGCCCTTCAGGCTGGCCACGGCGGCACGCACGAAGCCCTTGTAGTCGACGCCGCCGTGGTCGTAGAAGCGGGCGTCCTCCACGGCCAGCACCGCGTCCTTCATCACCTTGGGGATGTTGGCGAAGGGCGTGAGGTTGCGGCGCTCTTCACCGAACTCGCCGATCAGCTGGCCTTCCGTCGAATACACGCGCAGCGGCAGCTTGGGGCGGTAGTCGGAAAGCTCCGAGACGTCGGGCAGTTTCGGATAGATGGTCACCACCGCGACGATGGCCGCGACCAGCACCACCAGCGCGCCGGAGCCGACACCGATGGCGCCCCAGCCGGCGATGCGCTTCCAGTCGAAGCGGGAGCCGGGCGGCGCCGCGCCGTCGTCGCCGGGGGCCTTGGAGTTTGAGCGTTTGAACATGGGAAATGCCTGTTTGGCTAGCGAAAGGATTGGAGCCGCCGCACGCTGCCGCGTTCCGGCGTCCGGAGCTCGAGCGTGCCTTGCCGCGCAGCACGCTGCGCGCAATGCATGGCATCGAAGTACTTGTCGTGGTCGAAGGCGATAAGCAGAAGATCCACCCCGGCGTCGAGCGCACGGACGGTGGCGTCGCAGAGACCGCGGTTGTAGGCCGCGCCCATCGTGAGATCGTCCGTGACGAGCAGGCCCTGGTAGCCCCACTCGCCGCGGATCACCCATTGCACGATTTTGCGCGAGAAAGAGACCGGATAAGCGGCGTCAAGTTCCGCGAGGATGACATGGCCGAGCATGATGGCCGCATCCGAATGTTTCGATACGTCTTGAAACGGCTTCCAGTCGCGGGCCGAGAGCCGGGCGACCGGCGTGCGCAGTTCGGCGGCGAAATGGTGGGTGTCCTCGGCCACGTCCGCCAGGCCGGGAAAGTGCTTGAGCGTGCCTCGCACCCCAGCCGATTCGAGGCCCAGCTCGTAAGCGAGCGCCACCTGCGCAGTGACCGCCGGGTCGGCCGAGATGGCGCGTTCGTCGATGCGGGTATGGAAGTCCCACCGGCCTGGCGCGCGGCCGGTGCGCAGGTCGACCACGGGGCTGAAGTTGAGCGTGATGCCCAGCGCGGCGAGCGCCCTGCCCTGCTGCGAGCCGTAGGCGTGGGCGCGCCTGGCGAGTTCATCGTCGGGCAGGTCGGCTTCGAGCAGCGAGGCGAGCGAGGGCTGGTGCTCGACCAGCGGCGACAGGCGGGAGACGGCGCCGCCTTCCTGGTCGGTGGCGACGATCAGCGGCGCAAGACCGGCCGAACTGCGCAAGGCCTGCAGGCCCGCGATCTCGTCGCGCAGCGCCTCGGCTGTTCGGCCCTGGACGTTGCGGCTGGTGACGAAGATGCCGCCGATCAATCCCTTGCGGGCCAGGTCGCGCAGTTCCCTGGCGTCGTCGTAGCCGACGATGAAATGCGCGCCCACGGCCTGCGCGAGCGGGCCTTCCATGGCGTTCACCTCGGCGCGGTGCTGGCGCGACATCGCTTCCTGGCAGATCGCCGTGAGCAGCGCTGCAAACGCCAGTCCCAGTGCCACGGGCCGCAGCGTGCCTCGTGCAAAACGCCACGCGATCGCGATGCCCCCGAGCAGCAACGCCGACAGCAGCGGCAGTTCCCACGCGCGCATGAAGCGCAGGTGCGGATCCTTCAGGTGCCAGGCCCAGAACCACAGCACGGCCAGCGCCAGCCAGCCCGATGCACCCGCGACGATCCGCAGCAGCTTCATGCGGCGGTCTGCGTTTCGGGTACCGCCATGGGTGCCACGGGCGTCGCCTCGCCGCGGCGCGAGAGCGCATACCAGTCGACCTTGCGCGTCACCAGCATCAGCGTGGCCAGCATGCCGAAGATCAGCAGCGCACCCAGCAGCAGCGCGTTGCTCTCCGAAGCCAGCAGGCCATAGAGTGCGCCGTACAGCAGCGCCACGAACGCGCCGAACGACATGCCGCGCCGCCAGCCGCCGAGCACGGCGCTGAAGTACACCGCCAGCAGCGCGACGCTTGCCGAAGCCGCGCCGGCATAGGCCCACCGGAAGGCGAACTTCTCGGAAAGCGCCAGCAGCAGGAGGAAGAAGAGCGCGATCGACAAGCCCACCAGCCCGTACTGGATCGGATGCAGGCGCAGCTTGCGGAACAGCTCGAACATGAAGGCCGCCATCAGCACCAGGCCGATGAAGAGCACGCCGTACTTGCCGGCGCGCGTGCTCATCGAATAGACGTTGATGGGCTGGGCGAGCGACACGTCGAAGGTCTGCAAAGGGCCCAGGTTGCGGCGCGGCGCGACGGCTGGGGCAGCCGAAGCTGCCACGTCGGCACTGCTGGCCACGTCCACTGCGCCGCCGCGGCCCGAAAGGCCTGCGCGCACCTGTTCGCGTGCCGAGGTCACGAGCGAGGACACGCGCCAGCGGGCGTCGAAGCCCTGTGCCGTCACGCTGCGTTCTGTCGCAAGGAAGCGGCCGCCGAAGCTGGGATGCGCCCAGGGCGAGCTCAGGTGCGCGGTGGTTTCCTCGGCGATGGGCGCGATGGCGAGCGTGTCCTGCCCCACCAGGCCCAGTTTCATCTCGAAGGGGATCGGCGTGCCGGCCTGCCAGGCCGCGAGCGCCGCGCCGGTGACCGGTGCATGGATGCCGTTGGCGAACCAGGCGTCGTCGTCCAGGCCCGGCACACGCTGCTTGAAGCGCAGGGCCTCGCCGCCCATGGTCATGCCCGGCGAGCCATCGAGGCCGCGCAGGTCGCTCACGTTGAAGGCGATCAGCGGAGCATTGAACTCGATCTTCGAGTCGGCCTCGCTGTGCGACACGGCCTTGGGATCGAAGGCCGCGAAGCCGCCGGTGAGCGTGGCGTCGAGCGTGTAGAAGGGAATCTTGAAGATGCCGCGATAGCGTTCCTGCGGTGCCATCGTGCCCTCGATGTGCAGCTTGTCGGGGAACACCACGTGGGCCATCTCCTTGCTGCGCGGCTCCTGGCCGATCACCTTGCCCTGCGCGTTGCGCAGCGGCTCCATCCAGCGTTCCACGTACGGCACCAGCAGCAGCGGCCCCACCATGGTCTGGCGCCCCGCGTAGGTGGCGGCGAGCTCGCTGGCCGCCTCTCGCTGGCTCTCGCCGCGTGCGCGGTTGATCGAATCGATCTCCCCCAGCGGAATGCAAAGGAGCAGCAGCAGGAAGAGCAGGCCGGCGACCTTGGCCAGCATGGAACTCATCACGACCCTGAGCAGCTGAAGCATGTTTTTCTCTCCTCGTCTGTAGCGATGGCCGCGATGCTCGCCGCGCGAGCCGAAGGCCGTGTGAAGGGCGCGGGCCGTCTCGCTTCACACAGACTTCACACAGCGGATGCGGGTGGCCGTCGACTTCAAGAGGCCTTCCAACTGGCTTCTCGCGCGGTGGAGAAAGTTGCGGCCGTGCAAGTTCGCACGGACAAGGACCCCCGCCATGGATGCCCAAACCACCCCACGTCCCGGCCGCTGGCTCTGGCTCGCCACCGTGAGCCTGGCGACCGCGGGCTTCATCGCCATGGGCGTGCGCCCGGTGCACGCGCAGGAAGCGCCCGCCGGCCCGCGCCAGAAGACCGAGAGCCCCTATTTCTTCGTGAAGAGCGACGATCCCTCGGTCGACCGCCTGCCGCTGAAGGGCACGGAAGTCTCGGTGAAGATCTCGGGCGTGATCGCCGACGTGACGGTCACGCAGACCTACCGCAACGAAGGCCAGCGCGCCATCGAGGCGAAGTACGTTTTCCCCGGCTCGACCAAGGCCGCGGTGAGCGGCCTCAACGTGCGGCTGGCCGACCGGCTCATCACCGCGCAGATCCGCGAAAAGCAGCAGGCGCAGATCGAGTACGACAAGGCCAAGAAGGAGGGCAAGACCGCCGCGCTGCTGGAGCAGCAGCTGCCCAACGTGTTCCAGATGAACGTCGCCAACATCCTGCCGGGCGACGATGTGAAGGTGGAGCTTCGCTACACCGAACTTCTGGTGCCGCAGTCGGGCAACTACCAGTTCGTGTTCCCGACCGTGGTCGGCCCGCGCTACAACTCTCCGCAGTCCGAGAACGCTCAGGCCAGGTGGGTCGCGCAGCCCACGCTGGCCGCCGGCGCTGCCGCCGCAACAAGCTTCAGGCTCAAGGCCACCATCGACACGCCGATGGGCATCAAGGAGATCCGCTCGGCCACGCACGCCATCGACGTGAAGAAGAGCGACGAGGACCAGCACGCCGACGTCGTGCTCGCAGCCGACGGCCGCCCCGCCGACAACCGCGACTTCGTGCTCGACTACCGCCTTGCGGGCGAGAAGATCGAATCGGGCCTGATGCTCTACAAGGGCCAGGGCAACAACGCGGAGAACTTCTTCCTCGCCATGGTCGAGCCGCCCAAGGCCGTGGCCGCCAGCGCGATCTCGCCGCGCGACTACATCTTCGTGGTCGACATCTCGGGCTCGATGCACGGCTTTCCGCTCGATACCGCGAAGACGGTGCTGGAGCGCCTGATCGGCGGGCTGCGCCCGAGCGACACCTTCAACGTGCTGCTGTTCTCGGGCAGCAACAAGATGCTCTCGCCCAAGTCGGTGCCGGCCACGCGCGCCAACATCGAGCAGGCGCTGGCCACCATCAAGAACTACAGCGGCAGCGGCAGTACCGAGCTCATCCCGGCGCTCAAGCGCGTATATGCAGAGCCGAAGGAAGAGAACGTGTCGCGCACCGTGGTGGTGGTGACCGACGGCTACGTGACGGTGGAGCGCGAGGCCTTCGAGCTGGTGCGCAACAACCTGTCGAAGGCCAACGTGTTCGCCTTCGGCATCGGTTCCTCGGTCAACCGCAGCCTGATGGAAGGCATCGCACGCGCCGGCATGGGCGAGCCTTTCATCATCACCGACCCGATCCAGGCCCCCGAGCAGGCCGCGCGCTTTCGCCGCATGGTGGAGTCGCCGGTGCTCACGAACGTGAAGGCCACCTTCGGCGGCCTCGATGTGTACGACGTGGAACCGCAGGCGCTGCCCGACGTGCTGGGCGAAAGACCGGTGATCGTGTTCGGCAAGTGGCGCGGCGAGGCCAGGGGCCGCGTGATCATCGAAGGCCAGGGCGCGAGCGGCCCCTATCGCCAGGAAGTGCGCATCGACGGCAGCACCCGCCAGGACACGGCCGCGCTGCGCACGCTGTGGGCGCGCCACCGCATCCAGAGCCTGAGCGACCAGGAGACGCTGGAAGGCGGCACGGCCCTGAAGGACCGAATCACCGAGCTCGGCCTGAAGTACAGCCTGCTCACGCAATACACGAGCTTCATCGCCGTCGACAAGGTGGTGCGCAACGTCGCGCCGCAGGACAGCGTGGGCGTGGACCAGCCGCTGCCCCTGCCGCAAGGCGTGAGCGAGCTGGCGCTCGGCGCGGAGGTGCCGAGTACGCCCGAGCCCGAGTCGCTGGGCGCCATCGCCGTCGTGCTGTCGATGCTCGCCATGCTGCGCCGCCGCGCGCGCCGCAACGACGCGCGCCGCTTCACCGCCTGACCCGTCCGTAAGAAAGAAAAGAATGTCACTGGCAATGCTTGCCCACCGCCATCCGCGCATCGTGGACTGGGGCATCCACATCGACCGCACGCCGGCCGCCGGCTGGATCGGCCTGCAGTTCGTCGCGCTGATGCCCACCTGGGTGTGGATGACCCAGCGCATGCGCGACGGCTCCGACGATCCACTGGGCCTGCTGGCGCTGGTCGCGCTCGCGGCGCTGGCCTGGAGCCGCCGGCGCGAGCTGCGCGCATCGCCGCGCCTGGGCTGGCTCGCGCTGGCCGGTGCGGGCACGGTGCTCGCGACGCTGATGCGCACGGGGCTCGGCTTCGTGCCCGCGCTGCCGCCACTCGCGGCCGGATTGGTCGCGGTGCTGGCGCTGGCCTGCGGGCTGCTGGCCTTCCTGCCGCGCAAGGTGGCGGCGCTGCCGGTGGCCGGCCTCGCGGTGCTCGCGCTGCCGCTGCTCTCGTCGCTGCAGTTCTATGCCGGCTATCCGCTGCGCGTGGTGACGGCCGAGGTCAGCCGCTGGCTGCTGTCGCCCGGCTTCGAGGTGGCGCGCGAAGGCGCCGCCCTGGCGGTCGACGGCCGGCTGGTCATCGTCGATGCGCCCTGCTCCGGCGTGCAGATGGTGTGGCTGGGCTATTTCACGGCCTGCGCGGTCGCGCTGTGGGCTTCGCGCAGCGGCCGCGACTTCATGGCGCGGCTGCCGATGGTCGGCCTGCTGGTGCTTGCCGGGAACATCGTGCGCAACAGCGTGCTGATCGCCTTCGAGGGCGCCGGCCATCCGCTCGTGCCATGGGCGCACAACGCGCTGGGCCTGGTGCTGCTGGCCGCGGTGTGCGGCGCCATCGCCCGGCTGATGGTGCCGGCCCGCCCCGCGCCCGAAGCTGCCGAACTGCCCATTCCGGGCCTGATCACCACCCAGGGAGCCCGCCATGTCGACACCGTTCTTTGAACGCTGGTTCGCGAACCATTTCATCAACCGCATCGGCCACAAGACGGCTTTCGCGCTGGCGATGCTGATGTGCATGCTGTGGTCGGCCATGGCCGCCCTGCGCACCCCGGCCGAACCGATGGCGCCTGCCGTCGCCTCGCACGAGTGGCCGAGCGAGTGGGACGGCGCCGCGCTGCGCCCGCTGGCGCTGAGCGACGTGGAGCAGCGTTTTGCCGACCGCTTCCCCGGCGCCATCGGCCGCATGACCGACGGCACCCGGACGCTGGTGATGCGCGAGGTCAGCCAGCCCACGCGCATGCTGCACCCGGCCGCGGACTGCTACCGCGCGCTGGGCTACCGCATCGAGCAGGCGCGGCTGGAGCGCGACGCCCAGGAGCGCATGTGGCGCTGTTTTGTTGCGCAACGGCACGGAGCGCAAAAAATCAGCGTCTGCGAGCGCATCGTCGACGCCCAAGGCACGGCTTTCACAGACACTTCAAGCTGGTACTGGGCAGCCGCCAGCGGCCAATCGCATGGGCCGTGGCAAGCTGTCACCGTAGCGAGACCGATCTGAGAAACCTGCCTGTGAAGAAGACCCTGCGATTTGTGCTCTATGGCCTGCTGGCCCTGGTCATTACGGCCTGTGTGGCTATCTTTTTGATAGTTAAGCTGGCGCTCGCGCCGGCTGCCGGCGAATGGAGCACGACGGTGAAGGCGGGGCCGCTGAATTTCGAGATCGGCGTGCCGACGGCGGTGCGCGTGGCCACCTCGACATGGTTCGCGCCTTACCTCGACGGCCGTTCGTTCGACACCCGCTTCGGCATCGTGCGCTTCGCCTGGAAGCCGGCCGGCGAGATGCTGGAAATGCAGTGCGCGCCGTGCAGCGCCGACGTGCCGGCGCTGGGCACCCAGCCGATCCGCGTCGAACGCCTGGTCGCCACCGTCAGGCGCGACGGCAACACGCTCGCCGGCACCTTCGAGGCCACGCCGCAGAGCAACGACACGAGTCAGCTGCATGGCAACTGGGACGGCAGGCTCATGCCCAGGAACATCCACCTCAACGCCAGCGTGCAGGACGCGCCCATCGCCCGCTGGTACGCCGTGCTTGTGCCCGCGCTGCCCGAGCTCCAGCGCGCCCGCATCGGCGGCACGCTCGCGCTGCGCGGCCAGCTGGTGCTGCCCGAGGCCACCTTCGCGGTGCAGCCCACCATCAGCCAGTTCACCGTGGAAGGGCTGGGCACCGAGGCCATGCTGGGCGCGCGCACCAGCTGCGGCCCGTCGGCGAAGCTGGCCAACGACAGCTGGCTGGCGCGCGCCGTCATCGCCGCCGAAGACCAGCGTTTCTTCACCCACGGCGGCTACGACCTGACCGAGATCCTCGCTTCCATCGACAACAACCAGAAGCCTGGCCAGACGCGGCGCGGCGGCAGCACGCTGACGCAGCAGCTCGCCAAGCTGCTGGTGACGGGCAGCGACCGCACCGCCGAGCGCAAGCTGCGCGAGCTGCTCTACGCAGTCGAGATGGAGCAGACGCTGGGCAAGGCCCGCATCCTGCAGCTGTACCTGGACAACGCGCCATGGGGCGGCAACATCTGCGGCGCCGAGGCGGCGGCGAAGCGCTACTTCAAGCGCAGCGCGCGCACGCTCGAGCCGGCGCAGGCCGTGTGGCTCGCTGCCATGCTGCACAAGCCGCAGGCCGTGCTCGAGCAATGGCGGCGCGACGGCCAGGTCGACCCCGAGCGCATCAAGTGGATCGCCGAAGGCATCCGCGGGATCAGCCGCAACCAGCGCGAAGCCCTGCTCAAGAGCGTGGCCGCGGCGAAGTTCACGGCGCCGGAGGCCGTCACGCAATGAGCACGCTCCAACTGTCCGCGGCCGAGATCGAAGCCATCGAGCGGGCCACCATCGCGGCGGTTTCGCCCGACGTGACGGAAGAAATCGACGGCTGGCTCCTGCCCTTCGCGAGTGGCACCGTCAAGCGCGCGAAGTCGGCCGTACCGCTGCACCGCGATGCGGTCGAGGCCGCGACGCTCGACCGCATCGAGGACCGCTACGACAGCCACCAGGCGGCGCCCGCGCTGCGGCTGGCCGACGCACCGTGTTTCGACAGCCTGCGTGCCGAGCTGGAACGCAGGCACTACGTCGCCGACAGTCCCACCTGCGTGCAGATCGCCTCGGTCCAGCGCATGCGGCAGGTGGCGGGGCCGGGCGCGGCATTGGCCGACGTCGACGGCACCCCAGACGGCGCGTGGTCGGCGCAGTTCCTCGGCGAGGGCTTCGACCCGGTGGACGGCGCCCATCGCGTGCGCATGCTCTCGCGCGCCAAGGGCACCCTCTACGCCAGCGTGCGCGAGAACGGGCGGACGCTGGCCGCCGGCGCCATGGCCTTCGGCCACGGCTGGGCCAGCGTGCACGGCATGCGCACCGACCAGGCACAGCGCGGCCGCGGCCTGGCGGGCCGCGTGCTGGCCGGGCTGGCGCAGGCCGCCTCGGAGCGCGGCTTCGAGCGGGTGTTCCTGCAGGTCGATGCGGGCAACCAGGCGGCGCGCTCCCTGTATCGGCGCGCCGGTTTCGAGACGCACTGGAAATACAGCTACTGGCAGCGCCAGCAGTGGCCCTGACGCGACAGCCCGTACGCGCTGCCGGCTGACAGCGCACGGGTGGCGCGGCGGGGGAGTTAGTGCCACCATGGGCGCATGACGAACGCCAACCACCACGCCAACCACCCCACCGATCCCGTCGCCACGCCGCGCGGCATCGACCACATCGTGGCCGGTGTCTCCACCAGCGATGGTGACGGCGTGAAGCTCACCCGCGTGCTGCAGCAGCCGCTGCAGAAGCGGCTCGACCCGTACCTCATGCTCGATGCCTTCGGCAGCGACAACCCGGGCGACTACATCGGCGGCTTCCCGAGCCATCCGCACCGCGGCTTCGAGACCGTCACCTACATGATCGCGGGGCGCATGCGGCACCGCGACAGTGCCGGCCACGAAGGGCTGCTCGAGAACGGCGGCGTGCAGTGGATGACCGCAGGCCGCGGCCTCGTGCACAGCGAACTTCCCGAGCAGGAGGAAGGCTTGATGGAAGGCTTCCAGCTCTGGCTCAACCTGCCGGCAAAGGACAAGATGCGCGAGCCCTGGTATCGCGACATCCAGAGCGAGGAGATTCCCGAATTCACCACCTCCGGCGGCGTGCGCGTGCGCGTGATCGCTGGCGCGAGCCACGGCATCGAAGGCGCCGTGCGGCGCGCCCACACCGAGCCGCTCTACCTCGACATCGAGCTGCAGCCGGGCGCCGAATTCGCGCAGCCGCTGCCGCACGACCACAACGCGCTGGTGTACGTGTTCCGCGAATCGCTGTGGATCGCCGGCAGCGAGATTCCCACGCGGCGCATGGCCATCCTCGCCAACGAGCCCCACAGCGACGGCGTGGTGCTGCGCGCCGGCGCGACCAACCACAGCCCGGCGCGCGCCCTGCTCATCGCCGGCAAGCCGCTCAACGAACCCATCGCGCAATACGGGCCCTTCGTGATGAACACGCCCGAGCAGGTCAGGCAGGCAGTGCACGACTTCCAGAGCGGAAAGCTCGGCTGAACGCTCGTTGCGGGCAAGGCATGTAGTCGCCCGCCTACCGGAAATCGGCATCGCGCACACGCACCGGCTGCGCGCCGCGCAGCCTAGATTGCGCGCATGCCCCCCACGATCCGGAAAGGACAGGCGCCCGAGACGCTGCAGCGCGCCGAGTTCCACGAACGCTTCATGCAGCCTTTTCAAGACCCGGCCTTCCGCGCCGAGGCCGACTCGCTGCGGCGCATCGAGCTCATCGCATGGCAGGCCTACGAGGAGGGCCGCAAGGCGCCCGTCACCCGCAAGGCCGGGCCGGGCTATGCCGATCCCGGGTACGAACTCTCTGTCGACTGGCTGGAGGCCAAGGCGCGCCTCGACGCCGCGCAGGCAGCGTGGAGCCAGCCGCAGACCCCCTCGCGCGTGCTGCTGGTGAACGGCTCGCCGCGCAACGACGGCACCTGCCCCGGCGA
Source organism: Variovorax atrisoli (assembly GCF_014195185.1). Taxonomy (NCBI): domain Bacteria; kingdom Pseudomonadati; phylum Pseudomonadota; class Betaproteobacteria; order Burkholderiales; family Comamonadaceae; genus Variovorax; species Variovorax atrisoli. The sequence goes on from NZ_JACIBG010000005.1 coordinate 188,858, forward strand.
AGTCTCCAAGACCTGGCGACTCGCGCAGATCGCGCGCGAGGTGCTGGAGGGCAGCGGCATCGAGACCGACCTGCTCGACCTGAGCCTGCTCACCTCCGAATACGGCCGGCAGATCCATCCCTGCAAGGGCTGCGTCTCCACCGCCATGCCGTTGTGCCACTGGCCCTGCAGCTGCTACCCCAACCATTCGCTGCGCCAGACCGGCGACTGGATGAACGAGATCTACGAGCGCTGGGTGTCCGCACACGGGGTGATCCTGCTGACGCCCACGCACTGGTACCAGGCCACGAGCCCGCTGAAGCTGATGATCGACCGGCTGGTCTGCGCCGACGGTGGGAATCCCGATCCCACAAGTACGCACGGCAAGAAACCCGAGGAGGCCAAGGCGCTGGAGCTGGAAGGCTGGGGCTATCCCAAGCACCTCGACGGCCGTGTCTACGGCGTGGTGGTGCACGGCGACGTGGCCGGCGTGGAGGGCCTGCGCCGCAACCTCTGCGACTGGCTCGACTGGATGGGCCTGATCGACGCCGGCACGCAGGCCCGATTGGACCGCTACATCGGCTACTACGAGCCGTACGCCACCAGCCACGACACGCTGGATGCCGACGCCGACGTGCAGGAGGAGGTGCGCCAGGTGGCCCGCGCCGTCGCCAGGGGTGTCGCCGAGCTGCGTGCGGGAAGGCTTCAGCCGCCGGACCGCGGGCTGAAGCGGCCGCGGCCCAAGTGATGCAGAGTCCGCACGCCGCAGGCAGCCTGCGCAGGGCCCGACGGCCTGTTCATCATTCTTTACGCAAGCTCACGCCGGGCTAACGGATGCGATACAGAGGGCTTCCACACTTCGTCTCACCTGCTGCCCATCGGTGGCAGGCTTCTTCGAAAGGAAGCACTTCTCATGATTTCTCTTCGCCAACGCATCGTCTGGGCCAGCCTGCTGGGTTCGGCCGCCCTCGCCTCCTCGGGCGCCTTCGCTCAAGCGCCGGCAGCCGCTCCGTCCGCAGCCGCGCCCACCGCAGCGGTGGCCCAGGCCGACAACGCCGCCGCGCCCAAGGCGCAGCACAAGCGCATGGATCCGGCCCAGCGCATGGAGCGCATGAAGGAACACCGCGCCAAGCGCCTCGCAGCGCTGAAGGAAAAGCTCAAGCTCACCTCGGCGCAGGAAGGCGCATGGAGCACCTACACGAGCGCGACGCAGCCGCCGGCCGGTCCGCGTCCGCACATGGACCGCGCCGAGTTCGCCAAGCTGACCACGCCCGAACGCCTGGAACGCATGCAGGCCCGCCAGGCCGAGCGCAGCGCGATGTTCGCCAAGCGCGCCGAAGCCACGAAGACCTTCTACGCCGCGCTGACGCCCGAGCAGCAGAAGACCTTCGACACCGAGACCGCGCACTTCGGCCATCGCGGCCACCGCGGCCATGACGGCGGCAACCACGGTGCACCTGCGGCCCCCGCCAAGAGCTGATCGAGCGCCGCCCGGCGGCATCCAAAGAAAAAGCCCGCAACGCGAAAGCGCTGCGGGCTTTTTCATCGGCCATCAGGCAATCGCGCCCTGGCCCGTCGTGACTACTTCGGCGTGCCGGTCTTGTCGGTCGGGTTCGTCACCACGTCCGGGCGTTCGCCCTTCTCGCCGAAGCGCGGCGTCACCTTGCGGCCGGTCTGGCTGACCTCCGCGCGGGACATCTCGCCGGTCGGCTGCGGCATGGCGTTGGGCTGGTGGTTGACGGTGGTCGTCACCTCGCCCTTGGGCACCGGGTTGTTGGCGTTGTTGCGGTTGTGGGCGCGCGCCTCTGCCTTCACGGAATCGCGCGACATCGGCGCCGAGTTGTCGGGGCGCTGCGGCGGGTTGGCGACGCCGGCCGGCGTCATGGTGCTGGCCTCGCCGCCCACCGACGGGTCGGGCTGGGCTGGAATGGAAGTCGTCTGCGCCATGGCGAAGCCTGCGGTGGCGAGCAACGCGGCCAGGACGGTGGCGCGGAGGGAAGCTGCTTGATGTCTCATGGGTAATCTCCTTGTGGCTGAATCCATTTATTCTTTCCGCATGAAGGAGCAACGGGGCCTTTACTCCTGCTCCTTGCTTTCTTTGCGGACCGTGAAGTCACCGTAGGAGCCTCGAAATTCCGCCCGTGTGGGGGTGCGGCAGGCATGCCTGTAGGAGCCGGCCGCCCGGGTACGAAGGCGGCGGCAGGATGGCGGCGGGAAGAAGTTGGCGCGTTCCTACAGTCGGCCAGGGCTGGGCCACGTACAACCTGTACGACGATGTCTTCCTCGCCCATCATTCCCGACGCCACCGCGCCCGACGCCGAGACAGCCCAGCCTGCAGGGGCTGCGGCGCAGGTCGCGCCGACCTCGCTGAAGGTGATGACGGTGAACACCCACAAGGGGTTCACCGCGCTCAACCGCAAGTTCATCCTGCCGGAGCTGCGCGACGCCGTGCGCACCGTGGGCGCCGACGTGGTGTTCCTGCAGGAGGTGCTGGGCACCCATTCGCGCCATTCGCGCCGCGTGAGCAACTGGCCCGAGGCGCCGCACTACGAATTCCTGGCCGACACCATCTGGCCGCAGTTCGCCTACGGCCGCAACGCGGTGTATCCCAAGGGGCATCACGGCAACGCGGTGCTGTCGAAATTCCCGATCGTGCATTTCCGCAACCACGACGTGTCGGTGAGCGGGCCCGAGAAGCGCGGCCTGCTGCACTGCGTGCTGCGCCTGCCCGGCCGGGTGGTCGACGTGCACGTGATCTGCACTCACCTCGGCCTGGCCGAGGCGCACCGGCAGCAGCAGCTGGAGCTGCTGTGCCACATCGTGCGCGACGAGGTGCCCTCCGACGCACCGCTGATCGTGGCGGGCGACTTCAACGACTGGCGCGGTCGCGCGCACGACATCCTCGAAAGGGGCGCCTCGCTGCGCGAGGTCTTCGTGCACGCCACCGGCCGAGCGGCGCGGACCTTTCCTGCGCGGTTCCCGGTGTTGTCGCTCGACCGCATCTACGTGCGCAATGCAGGCGCGCACGCGCCCGTGGTGCTGCCGCGCCGTCCGTGGTCGCACCTGTCGGACCACGCGCCGCTGGTGGCGGAGATCGATCTGTGAACGGGCCCGACATGAACAACGGCAACGGCGCAAGCAACCACTGGATCCCGGGCAACAGCATCGAGCTGCTGGAAAACGGCGAGGAGTTCTTCCCGCGCGTGTTCGAGGTCATCCGCCAAGCACGGCGGGAGGTGATCGTCGAGACCTTCATCCTGTTCGAGGACAAGGTCGGCCTGCAGCTGCACGCCGCCATGCGCGAGGCGGCGCTGCGCGGGGTGAAGGTCGACCTGATGATCGACGGCTTCGGCTCGCCCGATCTCTCGCGCGAGTTCATCGAGGGGCTGACCTCGGCCGGCGTGAAGGTGCGCGTGTTCGATCCGGGCCGCCGCTTCATGGGACAGCGGCTCAACGTGTTCAGGCGCATGCACCGCAAGATCGTGGTGGTCGACGGCGAGCGCGCCTTCGTCGGCGGCATCAACTATTCGGCCGACCACATGCTCGACTACGGCCCCATGGCCAAGCAGGACTACGCAGTGGAGCTGCAGGGCCCGATCGTGGGCGAGATCCACCAGTTCGTGCTGCGCGCCATCGCGCTGGGCGGCAAGGGCGCGGGCTGGTTCCGCCGCAGGCTGCGCCAGGCGCCGGGTGTCGCGCACATGCCGCATGCAGGCACTGCCGACGCCATGTTCGTCACGCGCGACAACCGGCGCCACACCAACGACATCGAGCGGCAGTACCGCGCGGCCATCCGCGCCGCGCGCGAGCGCATCGTGATCGCCAATGCGTATTTCTTTCCGGGCTACCGGCTCATCAAGGAACTGCGGCGCGCGGCGCGGCGCGGCGTGGACGTGCGGCTCATCCTGCAGGGCGAGCCCGACATGCCGATCGTGAAGACCGCCGCCAGCATGCTCTACCACCACCTGCTTCACGCGGGCGTGCGCATCTACGAGTACTGCGACCGCCCGCTGCACGGCAAGGTCGCGCTCATGGACGGCAAATGGAGCACCGTGGGTTCGAGCAACCTCGATCCGCTGAGCCTCTCGCTCAACCTGGAGGCCAACGTGGTCGTGCGCGACGAGGCCTTCAACAGCGTGCTGGCCGAGCGCCTCGACAAGCTGATGCAGTGCAGCTGCAAGCAGGTGGAGGCCGCAGACCTCGCCAGCGAATGGAGCGGCTGGCGGCTGGTGCGCAGCTTCTTCGTCTTCCACATCCTGCGCTGGTATCCGGCCCTGCTGGGCCGCCTGCCGCGCCACGTGCCGCGCCTGACGCCGGCGGAGGCCACCGACCTGGCGAGCCGGCGCGACACCGGCCTCAGCAATCCGACCGGCGGCGCCACGCAGACGGAAGCGGCCTGAGCCGAAGCAGGAGCCGCCCCCTCATGAGCACCATGGCCCTCTCGCGCCAAAGCTGGTGGCCCTGGGCGCGCCGCGTGGCGGTGTGGGGCTTCTTCGCACTGATCGCGTGGCTGATCGTGCGGCAGGCACTCGTCGTCGAGTGGGAGGACGTGTTCGACGCGATCCGCGCGCTGCCCGCCGCATCGCTGCTCGCGGCCGGCGCACTGGCGGCCGGCAGCTTCGCCCTCTACAGCACCTACGACCTGCTGGGCCGGCACCTCACGCGGCACAAGCTGGGCACGCCCACGGTGATGGGCGTGACCTTCATCAGCTACGCCTTCAACCTCAACCTCGGCTCGCTGGTGGGCGGCGTGGCCTTCCGCTATCGGCTGTACTCGCGGCTGGGGCTTTCCAACGACACGATCACGCGCGTGCTCGGCTTCAGCATGCTGACCAACTGGCTGGGCTACCTCGTGGTGGCCGGCGCGGCCTTCTGCCTCTGGCCGATGGCGCTGCCGCCCGAGTGGAAGATCGGCAGCGAGGGGCTGCGCATCCTCGGTGCGGCGCTGCTGGCGGTCGCGCTGGCCTACGTGGCGGTGTGCATCTTCGCGCGCGGGCGTGTGCTGCGGGTGCGCGGCCATGGCCTCAAGGTGCCGGGGCTTGCGATGGCGGCGCTGCAGCTGGCGATGTCGTGCGCCAACTGGTCGCTGATCGGGGGCGTGATCTGGTTCCTGCTGCAGGGACAGGTGGCGTACGTGCAGGTGCTCGCGGTGCTGCTGGTGGCGGCGGTGGCCGGCGTCGTCACTCACGTGCCGGCGGGCCTCGGCGTGCTGGAGGCCGTGTTCGTCGCGCTGCTGTCGCACGAGGTGCCGCAGGCGCAGCTGCTCGGCGCGCTGCTGGCGTACAGGGGCCTCTACTACCTGCTGCCCCTGGCGGTGGCCGCGCTGGCCTACCTGCTCACCGAGGCGCGGGCCCGGCGGCTGCGCGGCAGGCGCTAGGCGTACCTAGAAGTGATACGTGTAGCGCAGCCGCACGAAGTTCTCGCCCGGGTTGGGCTTCTTGATGCCGGCGTTGGAGAAGTGCTGCAGCCGCAGCGCAAGTTCGTGCGCGCCGTGCTCGCCGAAGCTGCGTCCGATGCCGATCGCCTCGGTGAACTGGAAGGCGGTGCTGAAGCTGCGGTCGGGCGTGCGGTAGACGTGGTCCATCACCGTGGCACCGACGCCGCCTTCGGCGAACCAGGGCGAGCTGCCGTGGTCGAAACGGTAGCGCCAGGTGTAGATCGCGCCGATCTGCGCGTAGTCGTGCGGACCGTCGGCCAGCGCCGGCGCATGCCAGTTGCTCAGGAACAGATCCCAGTAGGTGGTGAGCGCACCCTCCTGCACCGGCTGCCGCGGCGACCACGGAATGGTCATGCCTACCGTTGCCGAATTGGTGCTGCCCCTTTCACCGTGCGCCGCACGGCCGCCTTCGACGTAGAAGCCGCGCTCCTTGTCTTCGAAGGCATGGGCACTGGGCCCCGCCAGACCGAGAAGACCCGCGACCAGAGCGGTTGCGGCGGCAGGCAGGCGGATGTGGAATCTCATGATGTGGCTGGCGAGTGCACCGGATGGAATCGAGCGGCCATCTTCAATCTCCGCTGCTGTTCGCACGCGAGCGGCACGTAATTTCCACATCGGAAAGTAGGACTCGATCAACAAAAATGCAGAACCGCTGTTCTTGTGCACCAACCGCTTGCGCCGGCTCGCGCCTATAGTGGCCTCGACTTCCTCTACGGCCCTTTCCACAACATGTCGTCTTCTTCTTCAAGTCCAGTCGCTCGCCTTCAGGCACCGCTCACGCAGCAGTGGCTCGACCTGGCGCTCAAGACCCACGAGCTGCTGCTGTCCTCCGGCCTCGTGATCGGCATGCGCACCGGACGCATGGCCCGTGCGGGGCTCGCCCCCAGCGCGGACGATCTCGCCGAGTTCCAGCTCATGGGGCAGGAGAAGCTCGAGGCCGCGAGCGAGTCGGGCATCGCAATGGCGCGGCAGTGGCACAGCAGCCATTTCTCGCTGGCCAACCGGGTGCTGCAGCAGTGGCTGCAGAGCACGACGGCCTTCTTCTCGCTCGCAGGCAGCGTCACGCCGGCGCAGGCCGCCGCGCACGGCGACGCCTTCGTGCAATCGGCGGCCGACACGGTCGATGCGGCGAGCGAGCTGCCCGCGATCGCGGCGGATATCGCAAGGCAGGGCCTCACGCCGATCCACGCCGCCGCCACTTCCAACGCGCGGCGGCTGTCGGGGCTCGAAGAGTCCTGAGCCTCTTCAGGCCTTCGCCGGCACCAGCGTCAGCAGCGTGATCTCGGAAGGCGCGCCGAAGCGCTTGGGCGGGCCCCAGTAGCCGGTGCCCCGGCTCACGTAGACCCACATGTCGTGCAGCCGGTGCAGGCCGGCCGTGAAGGGCTGCTGCATCGGCACGAACAGGTTCCACGGAAAGAACTGGCCGCCGTGCGTATGGCCCGACAGCTGCAGCTGGTAGCCGGCCGCGGCCGCCAGCGGCGCGCTGCGCGGCTGGTGCGCAAGCAGCACGCGCGTGTGCACCAGCGGCGGCGCGTCGTGCAGCGCCAGGTGCGGGTCGCTGGCATGTGCCGCGTCGAAATGGCCGGCGGTGAAGTCGGTCACGCCCGCGAGCACCAGCGCGCTTTCGAAGAGCTCTTCGTCGGTCTGCGCGCCGCGCACGTTGCGCGTCTGCAGCACCACGTGCTCGTTGAGCAGCACCTTCAGGCCCAGGCGGCGCAGTTCGTCGATCCAGGCATGCGCGCCCGCGTAGTACTCGTGGTTGCCGGTGACCACGAAGGTGCCGTGCCGTGCGCGCAGCCCGGCCAGCGGGGCGATGTGCTCGCGCAGCTCGGGCACGCTGCCGTCGACCAGGTCGCCGGTGATCGCGATGGCGTCCGCGCCCAGGCGGTTCACCGCGTCGACGATGCGCTGGATGTAGCTGTTGCGAATCGTCGGCCCCACGTGGATGTCGCTGAGCTGCGCGATGGTGAAGCCCTCGAGCGCCTGCGGCAGGCCGCGGATCGGCACCTCCACCCGCTTCACGCCGGCCGTGCGGCGCGCGTTCAGGAAGCCGACCACCGACGTGGCGGTGGCCACCACGAGCACTGCGAGTGCGCTCCAGGGCAGCAGCGCATTCCACGGCACCTGCAGGCCGCCCGCCGCGCCCGCGAGCCAGGCCAGCAGCAGTCCGGCGTCGCGCACCAGCGTCAGCACGAACATCGAGGAGAACCAGCCCATGCTGATCATGCCGGTCCACTTGAGCAGGTCGCTGTTGCCGGCACCCTCGCGGCGGCCGCGGCGCGAGACGAAAGGCAGGGGAATCGTCACCGCCGACACCACCAGCGCGGCGAGCGCCAGCGGCCAGGCGGGAGTGAGCACGGCCAGCGCCGGCAGCAGGCGCAGCGCGATATAGACGTGCAACAGCGCGGTGAGCGCGCTCAGGGGACGGATCGGCATCGGGGCAATGGGGTCGGGCACTGCCCGGGACAGGCCATCTGCAAGGCGCATGCCGCGCATTCAAGACACCGCGAGGCGCCCTGGGTCGCTATTTTTTCTATAGCTGTCGATGCCCGGATAGCAAGCCTTGCGGCCGGCGAATCCATGATTGTGCGCCAGATCCGGGGCCGCGTCCGGCGCCCCGGAGCCTCGTGCTACTGCACCGCGCGCGTGCCGGCCGAGGCCATGTCGGTGCCGGCCGGCCAGACGAAGGTCGCCTTGGCCGTCGCACCCTCCGGCACGCGAAGCTGCTGCTTCAGCACCTGGCCGCCCAGCCGGGCCTCGACTTCATAGCTGCCCGGCTCGAGCCGCGCCACCATGAAGGGGCCGCCCGAGACCACGTTGTCGAGCAGCGCCTGGCCGCTGCTGTCGCGCACCGTCACGTGCACGTTGGAGGCGAAGTCGGCGCCCTTGCTGTCCTTGACCGCGAATTCGAAGGTGGCGGGCCAGCGCGGAGAAACCGTCTCCATCAGCCTGGCCTCGTCGCTGCCGATGCCGCCGCTCATGTACTCGACGCCGTGCGACATGTAGATCGGCGGATTCATCGCGGCCTGCGCGGGCGAGAGCGCGCCGAACAGGACGGCGCCGCAGAACATCGCGGCCGCCAGCGGCCGCAGCGCGCGCAGCGAGGATGGGAAACGGGAGTTCATGCTCAGGTCCTTTCTTTCCTTGGTCGTCATGGCAACAGGCCACGAAGCCACTGTGCGGCGCACGGCTTAGGAAAGTCTGACCTGGGGGCCTGCCCCCGCCCGCCTTGGCGGGCCGGGCTCAGCGGATGCTGGCGGAGGACTGCGCGAGCGTCTGCGCCTGCGGCGGCGTCACCGAGGCCATGTCGAAGTTCGATGGCCACGCGAAGGAGGCGCGCGCCGGCACGCCCGCGATCACGACCATCGTCTGCGTCAGCGTGAGGCCTCCGAGCGTCACGTTCACGTCGTAGGCGCCCGGATTCAGGCGCGCGAGCATGTAGGGGCTCTGCGATTCCACGCTCATCACCGGCTGGCCGGTGTATTTCTGGCGGATCTCCACCGAGGCCTTGGCCGGAAAGCCCGGCTGCAGCGCGCCCTTGCCGTCGCTGATGCCCAGCTCGATGGTGGCGGCCCAGCGCGGCGAGACCATTTCCATGAACGCGGCCTCGTCCCTGGCGGCGCCGCCGCACATGTACTCGATGCCCTGCGCCATCTGGATGGGCGGGTTGGTGAACGCATGGGCCGTGCTCACGGCCCCGAGGAATGCTGCTGTGCCGCCCAATACCAGCGCGGCCAGCGGCCGGCGGAGACGCTTAGGGTTCATTGCTGTGTGGTCCTCGATCTTGCGTGACGTGAAATCCGTCGGGGATTTTGCTTAGCAAGAGTCGGGCTAGATATAGCGTTTACGAGGAACGATCTACGGATCGGAACTGAATGCTATTGTTTTCATAGCTGATGACGGCCATGTGACGTGGCTGTGGCCCGATTCGCGGGGCCACGATCAGGAAAACCCTGATCGGCACCTTTGCGGCGCGTTCGCCGATGCGGGCATGGCGAACGCCTACAACGGTGCATGGCGCCCCGGGCTAAGAACGACGGCTGGAAACTGCAACGAAGGAGCTTCAGCCATGTCTTTGGAATCCACGATCAACGAATTCAGGCGCGTCGACGCGCAGCGCGAGGACTACCCCGGCGAGCATCTGGTGGTGCTGGGCGTGGGCGTCCTGCTGCTGCTGGCGGCCGGGCGCAGCCGCTCGCTCGCGGCGCGGCTGGCTGCCGGCGCGGCCGGCGGCGCGCTGATCGGGCGCGCAGCGAGCGGCACCGGCGGGATCGCCAGGCTGACGCGGCAGATGCAGCGCGTGCTGGAGAGGCAGTTCAACCTCGGCTGCGCCCGCACCGGCAACCGTGAGGGCAACGGCACCGGCGCCACGTGATCTGACGTGATGTGACGGATCTCGCCTCCCGATGGCGGCTGCCATGCGCAGCCCCATCGACAAGCGCGGGCGTGTTCCGCATCCACGAGCCGCGTCGCCGCACGGCAGCAGGGGATGTTCGCGGGGCCCTATGCTCGGCGGTCTAGAACAACAATCCCCGTCCCGGCCGCTGCCGCGCGACGATCCCATCCATGCAACCGACCGGAACCCTGCGCGGCATCGTGGCGATGCTGCTGGCCTGCGCCTTCTTCGCCTGCATGGACGCCATGCTCAAGACCCTGGCCGGCCATTACCCGCCGCTGCAGGTGACGGCGCTGCGCGGCCTGACCGCCCTGCCCCTGGTGTGCCTGTATATCGCCTGGCGGCGCGAAGCGGGCGGCGTCTTCAACCGCCGGCTGCGCTGGCGCCTGCACCTGCTGCGCGCCACGCTCAACATGGCGATGCTCGTGCTTTTCGTGTACGGCCTGAGGACGCTGGGCCTGGCCGAGGCCTACACGCTCACCTTCATCGCGCCGCTGCTGATGGTGCTCATCGCTGTGCCGTTGCTGGGCGAATCGATCCTGCCGCGGCACTGGGTGGCCATCGGGCTGGGCTTCGCAGGCGTGGTGATCGCGCTGCGGCCCGAGCAGGACGCCTTTCTCTCGCCCGGCGCGCTGGCGATCCTGGTGGCGGCTGTCTGCTATGCGCTGTCGAACATGCTGGGCCGGCTCATCAGCCGCACCGAGCCGAGCGCCGCGCTGGTCTTCTGGACCACCGCCGGCATGGCCCTGGGCGGCAGCCTGCTGGCGGCGCCGCAATGGGTGCCCATCCAGCCGCAGCACGCCTGGGTGCTCGCGGGCCTGGCCCTGAGCGGCTTCCTGGGCCAGCTCGCCATCGCGGAGGCTTTCCGCCACGGGCAGGCCGCAGCCATCGCGCCGTTCGAGTACAGCGCCCTGGCCTGGGGGCTCTTGATCGACTGGCTGTTCTGGAACGCCGCGCCCGATGCCTGGACGCTGGGCGGCGGTGCGCTGATCATCGCCAGCGGGCTTTGGCTGGCGCGAAGCGAGGCGCCGAGGTCGAAGAAGCCGCAGGAGCGCGCGGCCTGAGCCGTCACTCGATCAGCGCGCGCTTCACGTCTTCCTGCAGGCTGCGCAGGTGGTCGCGCATGGCGGAGCGTGCGCGCTCGGCGTCGCGCTCGCGCAGCGCGCGGACGATCTCTCCGTGCTCGTCGTGGTTCTCCGAATGCCTGTGCAGCGGGCTGTGCAGACGGAAGAGCCGCGCGTTGACGCGAAGCTCCTCCACCAGCCGCGGGAACACGACATTGCCGCTGGCCGTGGCGATCAGCAGGTGGAAGCGGTCGTCGAAGTGCCAGTGCTCGGTCTCGCTGTGCTCGCCGCCGCCCAGCGTGGCGATGTCGGCCTCCAGCGCGTCGATCTCCGCATCGGTGATCTTGCCCACTGCCAGTGCGATCGCCTCGCACTCGATGACTTCGCGCGCGCGCATGCAGTCGAAGTACTCCTTGGTGCCGAGCGCGCGCACGGCATAGGAGCGCGCGTCGCGCCGCACCAGCAGGCCCTCGCCCGCCAGCCGCACCAGCGCCTCGCGCATGGGCGTGCGGGAGATGCGCAGGTCTTCCGCCAGCCGTGCCTCCTGCAGCGGGCTGCCGGCCGAGATCTGCCGATCGAGGATCAGCGTGCGCAGCCGGTCGTAGGCCTGTTCGGCCAGGCTGGCGGAGCGCACCTCAAGGGGGGCGATCGTGATGGTGGCGGGCTGCGTGGGGCTGGGAAGGCTGGGCATGCGAGAACGGGCGAAAGCCACGAGGGCGGGTGAGCTTAGCAGGGCCGGCCGGGCGGCCTCAGCGCCATTCTTTCAGAGCCATTTGTCCAGCGGATTGCCGTCGTTGGGCGCGCGCGGCCGCAGACAAGGCAGGAACTGGCCGGAACCGGGCTCGGCCTGGAACACGCCGTCCTGCCACACGATGCGCCCGCGCGAGACGGTCATGCCGGGCCAGGCGCGCAGCCGCATGCCTTCGTAGGGCGTGTAGTCGGCATCGTGGTGGAGCATGTCGTTGGACAGCAGCTTCTCCTGCCCTTCGGGGAACATGTCCCACACCAAGAAGTCGGCGTCGCTGCCCACGGCGATGGTGCCCTTGCGCGGGTACAGGCCGTACAGGCGCGCCGGGTTGGTGGCGGTGAGCTCGACGAAGCGGTGGATGTCGATGCGCCCCTTGAGCACGCCTTCGCTCATGAGCAGCGGCAGGCGGGTCTCCACGCCGGGAATGCCGTTGGGGATGCGGTCGAAGGAAGCGTTGTCGCCGGCCACGCGCTTGCCGTCGCTGCCGTTCATGTTGAAGGGGGCGTGATCGGACGAGACGATGGTGAAGAGTCCGCTGGACAGGCCGTTCCAGATGAACTGCTGGTTCGCCTTGTCGCGCGGCGGCGGGCTGCAGATGCAGCGCGCGCCGTGCATCGGGTCGTCGGGGTCGATGCCCAGGTCCTCGGCGCTCAGGAACAGGTACTGCGGGCAGGTCTCGGCGTGGATCGGCAGCCCGCGCCCGCGCGCCCAGTGGATCTGCTCGACGGCCTCGCGGCCCGAGACGTGCACGATCAGGATCGGCGTGTCGACCAGTTCCGCCAGCGCGATGGCGCGGTGCGTGGCCTCGCGCTCCACCGCCATCGGCCGCGAGCTGGAGTGGTAGCGCGGCGCGGTGAGGCCCGCGTCGAGCAGCTGCTCGGTGAGCCAGGCGATGCAGTCGCTGTTCTCGGCGTGGATCATCGTCATCGCACCGTGGCGGCGCGCGGTGGCGAGCACCTCGATGATCTGGCGGTCGTCCAGCTTCAGGTCGTCGTAGGTCATGTAGATCTTGAAGGAGGTGTAGCCCTTCTCGATCAAGGCGGGCAGCTCGCGCTGCGTCACGTCGCGCGTGGCGTCGGCCACGATGAGGTGGAAGGCGTAGTCGATCACCGCCTTGCCCTCGGCGCGGCGGTGGTAGTCGTCCACGGCCTCCTGCACGCTGCGGCCCTTCTGCTGCGCGGCGAAGGGCAGCACTGTGGTGGTGCCGCCGCATGCGGCCGAGCGCGTGCCGGAGAGGAAGTCGTCGGCGAAGCGCGAGCCGTCGCTGGTGGGCTGGTCGAAGTGGCAGTGGCCGTCGACGCCGCCGGGCGTGACCAGCCGGCCTCGCGCGTCGATCTCGCGCGCGGCGCTCGCGTCGAGCCCCTGCGCGATGGCGCAGATGCGCCCGTCGCGCACGCCGATGTCGGCGGTGTAGCGGTCGCCGGCGGTGGCGATGTCCGCGTTGCGCAGGATCAGGTCGTAGGTGCTCATGGGCTTTCGTTCCTTCCGCTTTCTTTCAGGTTCTTCCTAGCGTTGCTCGAGCGCGGGTTCCGCAGGCACCACCGGCGCCGCGGAGGCATTGCCGTAGGCGCGGCCGTAGTGGCGCTCGATGCGTCGCTGGATGAAGTCCCAGGCGGTGGTCATGAGCAGGTAGTAGATGGCCGCGACGATGAAGAGCTCCAGCACCATGAACTTCTCCTGGATCAGCACCTGCGTGCGGCGCAGCAGCTCCTCCATCGAGATCACCGAGGTGATGGAGGTGGTCTTGAGCAGTCCGTTGATGCTGTTGCCCAGCGTGGGCACGATCAGGCGCATGGCCTGCGGCAGCACGATGTAGCGCATGGTCTGCGCGCTGCTGAAGCCCACGGCGCGCGCGGCGTTGGTCTGCCCCGCGGGAATCGACTGGATGCCGCCGCGCACGATCTCGGCGAGGTAGGCCGCCTCGTTGAGGATGAGGCCCAGCAGCGCCGACTCGATCACCGAGAGCTTCAGCCCCAGCTGGGGCAGCCCCGTGAAGATGATGATGAGCTGCACCAGGAGCGGCGTGCCGCGGAACACCCAGATGTAGAAGTGCGCCGGCGCCGCCAGCCACCGGTGGCTGGACAGCCGTGCCAGTGCCAGCGCGCAGCCCACCACCAGCCCGCCCGCGATCGCCGCGAGCGTGAGCCACAGCGTGGTCACCGCGCCGCTGAGGATGTACGGATTGAACAGGTAGTCGAAGAAGCCCGACCAGCTCCAGCCTTGTCCCATGGAAGTTTCCTTGGCTTGCTTGCTCTATGGCGATGCGGACGGCGGCGCGCCCTCAGCTCGCCGGGCCCTTGACCGTCACGGCGCCGTCGGCGGCCTTGACGCCGTACTGGTCGAACAGCTTCTGGAAGCTGCCGTCGGCCTTCATGTCGTTCATGACCTTGGCCATCGCGGCGGCCAGCTCCTTGTTGCGCGCGGCCAGCGCGACCGGCGTGGGGAACAGGCCGTTGAGCACGCGCTCGAAGTCGCCGCGCTTCTGGTATTCGGCGCCGGTCGAGTCGATGGACAGCGCCACCTCGACCTGGCCCGCGCGCAGCGCCTGGAAGGCCATCGCGAAGTTCTCGAAGGTGCGGATGGTCATGCCCTTCATGCCCTTGTCGGTGAGCTGCTTGTCGAGCTCGCGCGCCTTGCGCTCCTCGAAGCCGCCGATCTCCACGCCGATGCTCTTGCCCGAGAGGTCGTCGGGCTTGGCGATCTTCAGCGGGTTGCCCTTGGCGGCGCTGATGCTGATGGCCTGGTCTTCGTAGACGAGCATCTGCATCAGCTTGGCGCGCTCCTCGGTGAAGAAGATGCCGGTGTTGATGACGTCCCAGCGGCCTGCCTGCAGGCCGGGGATCATGGCCGAGAACTCGATGCGCACGTATTCGGGCGTGAGGCACAGGCGCTTGGCGATCTGCTCGCCCAGCTCCACGCGCATGCCCTTGAGCGCGCCGGTCTGGTCGACGAACTGCATCGGCGGCAGCGTCGGGTTGACCGACATGGTCAGCGTGCCCTTCTTGACGAGCGCCGAATCGGGCACGGGCGACTTGCAGGCCTGCTGCGCGTTCGCGGCGCCAGCGAAGGAGATGAGGAGTGCCGTTGCCGACGCGAGAGCGGGAAGCAGTTTCATGGTGTGGTCCTTGAGGAAGGGATCGAGGCGACGAGGTGGGAAGTCAGGGAGAGATGGAAACGAGTTGCCGGCTGCCTCAGGCGCGGATCGAGTCCAGCAGTTCGAGGCGCGCGAGCTCGCGGCGCAGATCGGCGGCATCGGCATCGGGCAGCGGCAGGCGCGGGGCGCGGGGCTTGCCGACCGGCAGGCCCATCATCGACAGGCCGTCCTTGGAGGCCGCGACGTAGCGGTGGCCGCCGACCCAGCGCACGATCGGCAGCATCTTCTTGTAGAGCGCGAGCGCGGCGGGCATGTCGCGCTCGTCGGCCACCAGCTCGAACAGGCGCGCCGACATCTTCGGGATGAGGTTGGAGCACACGGCCACCCAGCCCTGCGCGCCGAGCCAGAACGACTCGTAGCCCAGGATGCCGGCGAACACCGTCATGCGGTCGCCGCACAGCTCGATGATGTCGCGCACGCGGGTGACCTCGAGCGTCGACTCCTTGATGTACTTGCAGTTGTCGATGCGCGAGAGGCGCGCCACCAGCTCGGGCTTGAGGTCGACGTTGGCGGTGGCCGGGTTGTTGTAGACCATGATCGGAATGCCGATCGCCTCGCCCACCTTGCGGTAGTGCTCGAACAGCTCGTCGTCGGTGGGCGTGCTGTAGAAGGGCGGAATGATCATGACGCCGTCGGCGCCCATGCTCTCGGCCTCGCGGCTCAGCCGCACGCATTCGTCGGTCCACTCCGCGCCGGTGCCGATCAGCACCGGCACGCGTTTTGCAGCGGTGCTCACGCAGGTTTCGATCACCAGCTGGCGTTCGTCGGGCGTCAGCGAGAGGAACTCACCGGTGCTTCCCAGGGGGATCAGCCCGTGGATGCCTTCCTCGATTTGCCAATCGACCAGCTTCTTCAGCGCAGGCACGTCCACGTGCTTGCCGTCGGCGGTCATGGGGGTGATGAGCACCGTATAGGTGCCGCGGAACGCTGTCATGGGCAGTCCTTGGAAAGAATTCGGGCAGTTCGGTATATGTATACGTTGAGTATACGTATACAATTCGGCGCGTCAATCGTAAGTTGACGTTCTTCCTTCGCACTGCCCATGAGCGCCAGACTGACCCACCCTTCCATCACCCCGGCCGGGCGCCCCGTGCGCTTCTGGTACGACGGGCAGCCCGTCGAGGGCCTGGAGGGCGAGACCATCGCCGCGGCGCTGGCGGCCGGCGGCATCAAGGCGATGCGCCATACCCGCGGCGGCGAGCGCCGGGGTCTCTATTGCGGCATGGGCGCGTGCTTCGACTGCCTCGTCACCGTCGACGGCCAGGCCAGCCAGCGCGCCTGCCTCACGAAAGTGGCGGACGGCCAGCAGGTGCGTTCGACCCAGCCCGCAGGCACGCCCGACGACCCGCTGCAGCCGCTCACTCCCCAGGCCGGCGCCGAACCCGATCGCCGGCAGGTCGACGTGCTCGTCATCGGCGCGGGCCCGGCCGGCCTTTCGGCCGCGCTCGCCGCGCGCCGGGCGGGTGCCGACGTGCTCGTGCTCGACGAGCGTCCGCAGTCCGGCGGCCAGTTCTACAAGCCGCTCGCGCCCTCGCATGCGGCGCCCTCCCCCGCGGACCGCCAGTTCGCGCAGGGCCTCGCGCTGGAAAGCGAAGTCCGCGCCGCCGGCGTCGCCATCGCCCAGGGCGCGCAGGTCTGGGCGGCCTTCTCTGCACACGAAGTCGCCGCACTCATCGACGGGCGAGCCTGCGTGATCGGCTGCCGGCAGCTCGTGATCGCACCCGGCGCGTACGAGCGGCCGGTGCCCTTTCCCGGCTGGACCCTCCCCGGCGTGATGACCACCGGCGCCGGCCAGACGCTCGCACGCGCCTACCGCGTAGCGCCCGGACGCCGCGTGGTGATCGCCGGCAACGGGCCGCTGAACCTGCAGCTCGCCGCGGAGCTTCTCGCGGGCGGCGCCGATGTCGTCGCCGTGCTGGAGTCGGCCCCGCGCCCTTCGCCGCGGCAATGGCGCCACTTGCTGAGCGCGGCGCGCACCGCTCCCGACCTGCTGCTCGACGGCTGGCGTTACCTGCGCAAGCTGCGCGCCCACAAGGTGCCCGTGCTGTGGGAACACGCCGTCGTTTCCGCGGAAGGCCCGACCGGATTGAGCGCGGTGCAGGTCGCCCGGATCGACGCCCAGGGCCACGCCGTGCCCTCCACGCTGCGCCGCCTCGAAGCCGACACCCTCTGCCTCGGCTACGGCTTCATCCCCTCCACCGAACTCGCGCGCATGCTGGGCTGCGAGCACCGCCTCGCGCCCCGCCATCTCGGCTACCTGGCAACCGTCACGCAGGAAGACGGCGCCACCAGCCTGCCCGGCGTGTATGTCGTGGGCGATGGCGCCGATCTGGGCGGCTCCCGCGTCGCGCTCGCGCGCGGCACGCTGGCGGGTGCCGCAGTCGCGCGCAACCTCGGCCTGAAGGCCCCCGAGCCGGACGAGGCCGTTGAAAAGCTGCATCGCGCCGAATGCTTCCAGCAGGCGCTGTGGTCGATCTACGCGCCGCCGCCCGTCACCCTCACGGCGGTGCCCGACGAAACCCTGCTGTGCCGCTGCGAGGAAATCACCTTCGGCTCGGTGCGCGAGCAGATCCGCGCCGGCAGCGACACGCTGGCCGCGCTCAAGCGCAACACCCGTCTGGGCATGGGCCGTTGCCAGGCGCGCTACTGCGGTGTCACCGCCGGCCGGCTGCTGGCCGAGATGACCGGCAGGCCGCCGCAGGTCGAGCAGTACTTCGCACCGCGTCCGCCCGCCAAGCCGGTGCCGGCCGGCGCGCTCGGCTTCGAGAAACCCGAGTGGGGCGGCCACAAGCCCGCCATCACGCCCAATCTCGCGCGTCCGGTGGAGCAGCCACCCTTCGAGGGCACGCTGCGCACCGACGTGCTCGTGATCGGCGCCGGCGTGCTCGGCTCCTGCCTCGGCTACTACCTGTCGAAGGCCGGCCAGGACGTGACGGTGGTCGACCGCGACGACATCAACCTGCAGGCCTCGGGCGCCAATGCCGGCAGCCTGCACGTGCAGCTGCTGTCCTTCGACTTCGGCGCCAAGGCGCAGGAAGGCGGCGGGCCGGCCGCGGCCACGCTGCCGCTCGGGCCGATGTCGGTGCACCTGTGGCAGGAGATCGAGGCCGACTGCGGCGAAGACCTCGAGATCAAGATCACCGGCGGCCTCATGGTGGCCGACAGCGAGGCCGGCATGCGTTTTCTAGAAGCCAAGGCCGCGCTGGAGCGCAGCCACGGCATCGACGCGCAGGTGATCGACGGCGCCGAACTGCGCCGCCTCTCGCCTGCCCTGTCCGACGAGCTGCTGGGCGCGGAACTCTGCCCCATGGAAGGCAAGATCAACCCGCTGCGCGCCACCTACGCCGTCGCCCGGCGCGCGCAGCAGCATGGCGCGCGCATGCTGCGCGGCTGCGACGTGCAGTCCATCGAGGCGCTGCCGGGCGAAGGCGCCGGCTTCATGGTGCGCACCTCTCGCGGCGCCATCCACGCGGGGCGCGTCGTGAACGCGAGCGGCGCCTGGTCGAGCGCCGTCGGCCGCATGCTGGGCGTGAACATCCCCGTCAAGGGCGCACCGCTGCAGATGATCGTGACCGAGCCCGCGCCGCCGCTGGTCAACCACCTGGTCGCGCATGCCGACCGGCACCTGAGCCTGAAGCAGGCGGCCAGCGGCGGCCTGATCATCGGCGGCGGCTGGACCGCCGCCTTCAACGAAGGCATGCGCCTCAACCGCGCCGAGCGCGAGAGCATCGAAGGCAACCTCTGGGTGGCGGGTCATGTGCTGCCGGCCGTGCGCGGGCTGCACATGGTGCGCTGCTGGGCCGGCATGAACGTGAACATCGACGGCGCGCCCATCCTCGGCGAAGTGCCCGGCCGCCCCGGCTTCTACAACGCCGTGACCTCCAACGGCTACACGCTTGCCCCCGTCACCGCGCGGCTGGTCACCGACCTCATCGTGCGCGGCCGAGCCGACATCGACATCAGCCCCTTCCTCATCGACCGCTTCCTCTGACCGCCATGACCGAAAACGCCTCCCCGCGCGACACGCTGCGCGACTACATCGACGCGCACTTCGACGAGCAGGTCCGCGCGCTCACCGAACTCGTGCGCTGCCCCTCGGACAACCCGCCGGGCGACTGCGCCCCGCACGCCGAACTCACCGCCCGGCTGCTCGAAGCCATGGGCTTCACTGTCGAGCGCCACGAAGTGCCTGCCGAATTCGCGGCCGCGCACGGCATGCGCAGCGTGACCAACCTGATCGTGCGCGAACGATTCGGCGACGGCCCGGTGGTGGCGCTCAATGCGCACGGCGACGTGGTGCCGCCCGGCGCGGGCTGGAGCGTCGACCCCTACGGCGGCGAGGTACGCGACGGCTGGCTCTACGGGCGCGGCGCCGCCGTGTCGAAGTCGGACTTCACCACCTACGCCTTCGCGATGCGCGCGCTCAAGCACCTTGCGGCCTCGGGCACGCCCCTGGCCGGCAGCGTCGAGCTGCACCTGACCTACGACGAGGAAACCGGCGGCATGACGGGCCCCGACTGGATCCTCTCCAAGGGCCTGAGCAAGCCCGACTTCGTGCTCTCCGCCGCGTTCTCGCACCACGTCGTGGTGGCGCACAACGGCTGCCTGCATCTCGAGGTCGTCGTGCGCGGCACCTCGGCGCATGCCGCACGGCCCGACACCGGCCACGACGCGATCGAGGCCGCGGCCACCCTGCTGCCCGCGCTCTACCGCTACCGCGACAGCCTCGCCGACCGCCCGTCGCTCACGCCGGGCATCACCCACCCCACGATGGTCGTGGGCCTGATCGACGGCGGCATCAACACCAACGTGGTGTCCGACGTGCTGACCCTGCGCATCGACAGGCGCATCGTTCCCGAGGAATCGCCCGAGGCCGTCGAGGCCGAACTGCGCGAGGTGATCGAGTCGGCCTGCCGTCCGCTGCCCGGCATCTCGGTCGAGATCCGCCAGATACTGCTGGCCCGTCCCTTCGCACCCGCGCCCGGCGCAGACGAGTTCGCGGCGCTCGTGTGCCGCGAGGCCAGCGAAGTCATGGGCAAGCCGGTCACACCGATCGGCGTGCCGCTGTACACCGACGCGCGCCTCTACAGCGAGGCCGGCATTCCCACCGTCATGTACGGCGCCGGCCCCGAGTCGCTGCTCGAAGCCAACGGCCACCGCGCCGACGAGCGCGTGCCGCTGGACGAGTTGCGCAAGGCCACGCGCGTGGTCGCCAACACGCTGCACCGGCTGCTGTCGCGCTGAACCTCATCTCACCGGGACACGACATGATCGAAATCAGCCACGTCGACAAGAGCTACGGCACCTTCCAGGTGCTGACAGACTGCACCACCCAGGTCCGCAAGGGCGAGGTCGTGGTGGTCTGCGGGCCCTCGGGCTCGGGCAAGTCCACCCTCATCAAGTGCGTCAACGCGCTCGAGCCCTTCCAGCGCGGCCGCATCACCGTCGACGGCGTGTCGGTGGGCGAGCCGAAGACCGATCTCAACAAGCTGCGCGCCCGCGTGGGCATGGTGTTCCAGCACTTCGAGCTGTTTCCGCACCTCTCGATCGAGGACAACCTGTCGATCGCGCAGGTCAAGGTGCTCAAGCGCCCGGCTTCGGAGGCACGCGCCGCGTCGATGGCTCTGCTGCAGCGCGTGGGCATGCGCGCCCACGCGCACAAGTTTCCGAGCCAGCTCTCCGGAGGCCAGCAGCAGCGCGTGGCCATCGCCCGCGCGTTGGCGATGAACCCGGTCGCCATGCTGTTCGACGAGCCCACCTCCGCGCTCGACCCCGAGATGGTCAACGAGGTGCTCGACGTGATGGTCGAACTCGCCCGCGAAGGCATGACCATGATGTGCGTCACCCACGAGATGGGCTTCGCCCGCAAGGTCGCGAACCGCGTGATCTTCATGGACCGCGGCCGCATCGTCGAAGACTGCGCGAAGGAGGAGTTCTTCGGCAACCCCGCGGGGCGGTCGGATCGGGCGCGGCAGTTTCTTTCGAAGATCCTGCAGCACTGAGGCTGGGCGCTCCGGTGGAGCGCGGCCCCAGGGCAGGGAGAAGAATCACACGTCGATATTCGCCGCCCGCAGCGCGTTCTGCTCGATGAACTCCCGGCGGGGCTCAACTTCGTCGCCCATCAGCATCGTGAACACGCGGTCGGCCTCGATCGCGTCGTCGATCTGCACCTTCAGGAGGCGGCGCACGTTCGGGTCCATGGTGGTTTCCCACAGCTGCTCGGGGTTCATCTCGCCCAGGCCTTTGTAGCGCTGGCGCGAGGTGGCGCGTTCGGCTTCGCCGATGAGCCACTTCATGGCCTGGCGGAAGTCGTCGACCTTTTCTTCCTTGGTGCGGTCGCCCTCGCCGCGCTTGACCACCGCGCCTTCGGGGCTCAGCAGGCCGCGGAAGGTGTTGGCGGCCTCGGCGAGCGCGGCGTAGTCGGCGCCGTGCACGAAGTCCTGGGTGAGCACGCTGCTCTTGATGTTGCCGTGGTGGCGGCGGCTGATGCGCAGCAGCGGCTTGTCGGTGCGGGCGTCGAACTCGCTGCTCACCTCGGCCGGCACGCCGGTCGTGTTGAGCTCGCGCAGCTTGGCCTGCAGCGCGACGGCCGAGGCCTCGGCGGCGGGCGTGGTGTCGAGGTCGAGTGCCACGCCGTCGGCGATGGCGCGCAGCGCTTCGGCGTCCATGAAGTTGCGCAGGCGCGCGATGACGGCTTCGGCCACCTGGTGCTTGCGCGCCAGTTCGGCCAGGGTGTCGCCGCTGAGCGTGGTCGAGCTGGCGCCGCCGGTCTCGATGCGCGCGTCCTTCAGCGCCACCTTCAGCAGGAAGGCGTCGAGCGCGGGGCCGTCCTTCAGGTACTGCTCTTCCTTGCCGACCTTGACCTTGTACAGCGGCGGCTGCGCGATGTAGATGTGGCCGCGCTCGACCAGCTCCGGCATCTGCCGGTAGAAGAAGGTCAGCAGCAGGGTGCGGATGTGGGCGCCGTCGACGTCGGCGTCGGTCATGATGATGATGCGGTGGTAGCGCAGCTTGGCGACGTTGAAGTCGTCGGCGCCGCCGCCCGGCGTGCTCGCGCCGGCGCGGCCGATGCCGGTGCCCAGGGCGGTGATCATCGTCAGGATTTCGTTGCTGGTCAGCAGCTTCTCGTAGCGTGCCTTCTCGACGTTCAGGATCTTGCCGCGCAGCGGCAGGATGGCCTGGAACTTCCGGTCGCGGCCCTGCTTGGCGGAGCCGCCGGCGGAGTCGCCCTCCACCAGGTAGACCTCGCACAGCGCCGGATCCTTCTCCTGGCAGTCGGCCAGCTTGCCTGGCAGGCCCATGCCGTCGAGCACGCCCTTGCGGCGCGTCATTTCGCGGGCCTTGCGTGCGGCTTCGCGGGCCTTGGCGGCCTCGATGATCTTGCCGCAGATGATCTTGGCGTCGTTCGGGCGTTCCTGCAGGTAGTCGGTCAGCAGGCGGCCGACGATGTCTTCCACAGGCGCGCGCACTTCGCTGGACACCAGCTTGTCCTTGGTCTGGCTGGAGAACTTGGGCTCGGGCACCTTCACGCTCAGCACGCAGCAAAGGCCTTCACGCATGTCGTCACCAGTGACTTCGACCTTGGCCTTCTTGGCCAGCTCGTTCTCCTCGATGTACTTGTTGATGACGCGCGTCATCGCCGCGCGAAGACCCGTGAGGTGGGTGCCGCCGTCGCGCTGCGGGATGTTGTTGGTGAAGCACAGCACCTGCTCGTTGTAGCCGCTGTTCCACTGCATCGCCACTTCGACGCCGATGTGCGTGCCGGGAATGCCGCCGTAGGTGTCGGCCGGGCGCTCGCCCTCGGCGTAGAACGAGTTCGGGTGCAGGACGGTCTTGCCCTTGTTGATGAACTCGACGAAGCCGCGCACGCCGCCGGCGCCGGAGAAGTCGTCTTCCTTGCCGGTGCGCTCGTCCTTCAGGCGGATGCGCACGCCGTTGTTCAGGAAGCTCAGTTCGCGCAGGCGCTTGCTGAGGATCTCGTAGTGGAAGTCCGAGTTCTCCTTGAAGATCTCGGTGTCGGGCAGGAAGTGCACCTCGGTGCCGCGCTTGTCGGTGTCGCCGATGATCTTCATGGGCGAGACCTCGACGCCGTTCACCGTCTCCAGCAGGCGGTTCTGCACGAAGCCGCGGCTGAATTCGAGTTCGTGGATCTTGCCCTCGCGGCGCACCACCAGGCGCAGCATGGTGCTCAGCGCGTTCACGCAGCTCACGCCCACGCCGTGCAGGCCGCCCGAGACCTTGTAGCTGTTCTGGTTGAACTTGCCGCCCGCGTGCAGCTCCGTGAGCGCGATCTCGGCGGCCGAGCGCTTGGGCTCGTGCTTGTCGTCCATCTTCACGCCGGTGGGAATGCCGCGGCCGTTGTCGGTGACGGAGATCGAGTTGTCGGTGTGGATGGTCACGACGATGTCGTCGCAGTGGCCGGCCAGCGCTTCGTCGATGGAGTTGTCGACCACCTCGAAGACGAGGTGGTGCAGCCCAGTGCCGTCGGAGGTGTCGCCGATGTACATGCCGGGGCGCTTGCGCACGGCCTCAAGCCCTTCGAGGATCGTGATCGAGCCTTCGCCATAGCTGGTGTCGGCGGCCACGGTTTCGATCTCGGGGATGTAGACGGGCTCGGTGTGCGGCACGTCGGGCTTGTTTTCTTCAGCACTCATTCGGATATTCCTCTGTCTCTCACGCGTTTCGCGTGATTTTTCGGGCTCTCAAAAGCTCAATTCGCCGCCTCTTGAAAGCGCAAACCCGCGGAGGGCCGCGGGTCGTGTGCGCAAGGCGCTGTGGTCTGTGTCTTTTAGATCCGCATCGGCATCACGACGTACTTGAAGGATGCGTTCTCGGGGATGGTCAGCAGCGCCGAACTGTTGGAGTCGGCAAGGTCGATCTTGACCATGTCCTGGTCCATGTTCGACAGCGCGTCGATCAGGTAGGTCACGTTGAAGCCGATCTCGATCGTGTCGCCGCCGTAGTCGATGTCGAGCTCGTCCTGGGCCTCTTCCTGCTCGGCGTTGTTCGACGCGATGCGCAGCGTGCCCGGCTCGATGTTCAGGCGAACGCCCTTGAACTTCTCGCTGGTCAGGATGGCGGTGCGCTGAAGGCTGGCCAGCAAAGGCGCGCGGCCCAGCGTGACGGTGTTCTTGTGGTTCTTCGGGATGACGCGGTTGTAGTCGGGGAACTTGCCCTCGACCAGCTTGGTGACGAACTCCATGCCGCCGAAGCTGAACTTGGCCTGGTTGTTCGCGAACTGCATCTCGATGGCGCCTTCGGCGTCGGACAGCAGGCGCTGCATCTCGAGCACGGTCTTGCGCGGCAGGATCACTTCCTGGCGCGGCACTTCGACGTCGAGCGTGGCGGAAGAGAAGGCAAGGCGGTGGCCGTCGGTGGCGACCAGGCTCAGCTGCTTGCCCTCGGCCACGAACAGGATGCCGTTGAGGTAGTAGCGGATGTCGTGCACGGCCATCGCGAACGAGACCTGCGAGAGCAGGTCCTTCAGCGTCTTCTGCGGCACGCTGAAGACGGGACCGAAGTTGGCGGCCTCCTGCACCAGCGGGAAGTCCTCGGCGGGCAGCGACTGCAGCGTGAAGCGGCTCTTGCCGCCCTTGAGCACCAGCTTGCTCGCGCTCGACTCGAGGCTCACGGTCTGGTCGGCCGGCATGGTGCGCAGGATGTCGATCAGCTTGCGCGCGCCGATGGTGGTGGTGAAGTTGCCGTCGTCGCCGCCCAGCTCGGCGGTGGTGCGGATCTGGATCTCGAGGTCGCTGGTGGTCAGCTGCAGCTGGCCGCCGGTCTTGCGGATCAGCACGTTCGCCAGGATCGGCAAGGTGTGACGCCGCTCCACGATGCCCGCCACCGACTGCAGCGCGGCGACGACCTTGTCCTGGGTTGCCTTCAAAACGATCATGTCTTCTTCCTCTTCCTATCTCTTTGAATCAGCTTGCAGGGCGCCATTCTCCGCTGTCGCGGGGAGCTTCCTGGACGACATTCGATTTCTTTCCGGTCAGCCCTTGAGGGTCTGCTCGAGCACGTGAAGCTGCTGGTTGAGCTCGGTGAGCTGCTGGCGCTCGCCCGAGATCTTGCGCACCGCGTGCAGCACCGTCGTGTGATCGCGCCCGCCGAACAGCTCGCCGATTTCCGGCAGGCTCTTCTGCGTGAGCTCCTTGGCCAGGTACATCGCGATCTGCCGCGGCCGCGCGATGCTGGCCGGGCGTTTCTTGCTGTACATGTCGGCGACCTTGATCTTGTAATAGTCGGCCACCGTCTTCTGGATATTCTCGACGGAGATCTGCCGGTTCTGGATCGACAGCAGGTCGCGCAGCGCCTCGCGCGCCAGGGCGATCGAGATCTCCTTCTGGTTGAAGCGCGAGTAGGCGAGGATCTTGCGCAGCGCGCCTTCGAGCTCGCGCACGTTGGAGCGCACGTTCTTGGCGACGAAGAAGGCCACTTCTTCCGGCATCTCGGCCGATTCGGCGCGTGCCTTGTTGATCAGGATGGCCACGCGCATCTCCAGCTCGGGCGGCTCGATGGCGACGGTGAGACCGGAGTCGAAACGCGAGACCAGGCGCTCGTGGATGTCGGCCAGGCCCTTCGGATAGGTGTCGCTGGTCATCACGATGTGCGACTTCTTGGCCAGCAGGGCCTCGAACGCATTGAAGAATTCTTCCTGCGTCCGGTCCTTGTTGGCGAAGAACTGCACATCGTCGATCAGCAGCAGGTCGAGCGAGTGGTAGCGCTCCTTGAACTCATCGAAGGTCTTGCGCTGATAGGCTTTGACCACATCCGAGACGAACTGCTCGGCGTGGATGTAGAGAACTTTGGAGTCCGGCTTGTCGGCCAGCAGCCGGTTGCCCACAGCATGCATCAGGTGGGTCTTGCCCAGGCCGACGCCGCCGTAGATGAAAAGAGGGTTGTACAGATGGCCCGGCATGCCGGCCACGTGCATTGCCGCGGCGCGCGCCATGCGGTTGGCCGTGCCCTCGACCAGGGTGTCGAAGGTGAGGCCGGAATTCAGGCGGTTCTTGAAGCCGGCGGCGGCCGGCTCCTCGCCCGGGCCGGCCACGTCGCGCGGCACGTCCGTTTCGGTCATGACGGCCACGGGCGCAGAACGCACGGGCACTTCACGAGGAGCAAGCGCTAACTCGATGGCGACCGGCTGGCCGTACATCTTCTCCGCCATGGCGGCGATCTTGCCGGCGTACTGGGCGCGGATCCAGTCGAGCTTGAACCGGTTGGCGACGAACACGGTCATGCGCGACAGGTCGTCGGCGACCTGTGCGGTCAGGGGCTTGATCCAGGTGTTGAACTGCTGCTCGGACAGCTCCTGCGCGAGCTGGTCGACGCAGGCCTGCCAGAGGCTTTCGCCGATGCCGTCAGTCGACATGGGCGTAGGGAAAAGTGAAGGGACCCTCGGGCATTTTTTGGTATAGGTATTGTGGATATTCTCTGCTGGAAGGCGCCTGACATTCTAACTTGTCAAAACCTTATCCACACGCCGCCGAGTGTGTCGAAAGGCCCGCAAATCTGCTCGAAGATTGTTCAGGGCCCCAATGTTTGCGATAATTGCGGGTTTCCCTGAAAACCTCTTTGCGTCTTTCGGGGGTCATCCGAAACACGCTCGCCCGGCGCCCCGCAGGTACTTCAGGCTTTCGCACGCGAAAGCGCGAAGGGCCAGCGCGAACAGGGAAAAAGGAAATCACCATGAAACGCACCTACCAAGCATCCAAAGTCCGCCGCGCCCGTACCCACGGCTTCCTGGTCCGCATGAAGACCCGCGGCGGCCGTGCCGTCATCAACGCACGCCGCGCCAAGGGCCGCAAGCGCCTGGCCGTCTGACGGCAGCCCACCTGCCGTTGCCAGCAGCCGGTTCGTCAGCGCCAACTCCAACAGCCAGCGTGGCTGGCCCGAACAGGCGCGACGCCAGCGGCCCGGCTCTCATGCAGCGGCTCAAGACCCGCGCGCAATTCCAGGCCGTCCTCGCAGGTGCCACCGTGGCGCGCACTGCTCATTTCGCATTGCATCGCTGTGCGCTCGATCTCGCATCGAGCGCACAGCCTTTGTTCGCGTCCGACGACGTCTGGCTGGGGGCCATGGTGCCCAAGCGCTGGGCGCGCCGCGCTGTCACGCGCAACGCCATCAAGCGCCAGATCTATTCCGTGAGCGCCGAGTCGGGCGCCAGCCTGCCGCGTGCGGCGCACGTGGTGCGCCTGCGCGCGGGCTTCGACCGCAAGGAGTTCGTGAGCGCCTCCTCGGACAAGCTCAAGGCCGCCGTGCGCGCCGAGCTCCGGCAATTGCTCGCACGGGCCGTGCGCACTCCCGCGGCGCAGGCTCCGGCCCCTTCTGCGGCACCCTCCTCCTCGCCATGAAACGCGTGCTGATCGGCATCGTGAAGGCCTACCGCCTGCTGCTGAGCCCCTGGCTCGGCCAGTCGTGCCGCTTCACGCCGACCTGCTCCGTGTATTCGATCGAGGCGCTGGAAGTGCATGGCGCGCTCAAGGGCAGCTATCTCACCCTGCACCGTATCGCGCGATGCCAGCCCTGGTGCCAGGGCGGCCACGATCCGGTCCCGCCGAAATCGCAGCGTCGCACTGAGCGGTCAGGATCGCTGTTTTCGTCTCTTCTCTCTTCCGACAAGAAGTCTTCGTCATGAACGATATCCGCCGCACGATACTGTGGGTGATTTTTGGTTTCTCGCTGGTGCTGCTGTGGGACCAATGGCAGGTCTTCAACGGCAACAAGCCGACCTTCCTGCCGTCGACCAAGCCGGCCGCCACGGCCGCCGCCCCCGCCAACGCCACCCCCGCGGCCAACAACGGCGTGCCGACCGCATCCGCCGCTGCCGGCGGCAGCGCGGGCGCAGTGCCCACGCAGCCGGCCGCAGCCACGCCGCGCGAGCAGGTCAAGGTGACCACCGACCTGTTCAAGGCCACGATCGACAGCGAAGGCGCCACCGTCAACTACCTCGAGCTGCTGAAGTACGACGAGGCCGACCGCACCAAGCACGTGGTGCTGTTCGAAAATGGCTCGCCCGCCACCCGCTACGTCGCGCAGACCGGCCTGCTGAACCAGGTCGACACCGGTGAGCGCTACCCCAATCACCTGACGCAGATGACGCCCAAGCCCGGCCCGCGCGAGATGGCCGACGGCCAGAACACGCTGGAAGTGAGCTTCGAGAGCGCCCCCGTCGGCGGCCTGAAGTACGTCAAGACCTATGTGTTCCACCGCGGCGACTACGCCATCGGCGTGCGCCACGAAGTGGTCAACACCACCGACCAGCCGCGCGACGCGCAGCTCTACATGCAGCTGCTGCGCCACGGCACCGTGGCCGCCGGCACCATGTTCGGCACCAACACCTTCACCGGCCCGGCCGCGTACACCAACGAGAAGAAGTTCCACAAGCTCGACTTCAAGGACATCGCCAAGGGCAAGGTCGAGCCGCCGCCGCCGGCCAACGACGGCTGGATCGCCATGGTGCAGCACTACTTCGTGTCGGCCTGGCTGCTGCGCGGCGACCCCGCCAGCGAACAGCTGCGCCGCGAGTTCCGCGTGAAGGACCTGGGCGACAACCAGTTCTCCATCGCCATGGTGGCCACGCTGCCGAAGATCGCCCCCGGCGCCACGCAGGTCGTGAACAGCACGCTGTTCGCCGGCCCCGAGGAAGAGAAGAAGCTCGAAGCCATCGCCCCCGGCCTGGACCTGGTGAAGGACTACGGCATCTTCGCGATCATCTCCAAGCCGCTGTACTGGCTGCTGAACCAGCTGCACGGCCTGATCGGCAATTGGGGCTGGTCGATCGTCGCGCTGGTGGTGCTGCTGAAGGCGGCCTTCTACTGGCTCAACGCCAAGGCCTACGCCAGCATGGCCAAGATGAAGGCCATCAACCCCAAGATCATGGAAATGCGCGAGCGGCTGAAAGACAAGCCGCAGGAGATGCAGCAGGAGATGATGCGGATCTACAAGACCGAGAAGGTCAACCCGATGGGTGGCTGCTTCCCGATCCTGATCCAGATCCCGGTGTTCATCGCGCTCTACTGGGTGCTGCTGTCGTCGGTCGAGATGCGCCATGCGCCCTGGATCGGCTGGATCACCGACCTGTCGGCACCCGACCCCTGGTACATCCTGCCGATCGTGATGACGGCCACGTCGCTCTTCCAGACCTGGCTCAACCCGACGCCGCCCGATCCGATGCAGGCCAAGCTGATGTGGATCATGCCGCTCGCGTTCAGCGTGATGTTCATCTTCTTCCCGGCCGGCCTGGTGCTGTACTGGATCACGAACAACGTGCTGTCGATCGCGCAGCAGTGGTTCATCAACAAGCGGCTGGGCGTGCTCGGCACCAAGTGACGGCGGCAGTAGCCGCACGGCACTCCAGCCATCCTTCGAAGGGCCGCGTCAGCGGCCCTTTTTGCTGAAAGAATCCGCACCACCATGCTCGCCCGCACCTCCGATCCCATCGTCGCCATCGCCACCGCCTCGGGGCGCGGCGCGGTCGGCATCGTGCGCGTGTCGGGCGCGAGGCTGGCGCCGCTGGTCGACGCGATCTGCGGCCGCGCGCTCAAGCCGCGCGAGGCCACCTACCTGCCGTTCCGCGACGCCGAGGGCGAGCCCGTCGACCACGGCCTAGCCATCCACTTTCCCTCACCGCACTCCTTCACGGGCGAAGACGTGCTCGAACTGCAGGCCCACGGCGGATCGGTGGTGCTGCAGCTGTTGCTGGCGCGCTGCCTGGAGGCGGCGGCCGAGCCCGACCCGGTCACCGGCCGCCCCCGCCTGCCCGGGCTGCGTGTGGCGGAGCCCGGCGAATTCAGCCAGCGCGCCTTCCTCAACGGCAAGATCGACCTGGCGCAGGCCGAGGCCATCGCCGACCTGATCGACGCCAGCACCGAGGCGGCCGCGCGCAGCGCCGGGCGATCGCTGTCGGGCGCCTTCTCGCGCGAGATCCATACGCTGCGCGACGCGCTGATCCACCTGCGCATGCTGGTGGAGGCCACGCTCGACTTTCCCGAGGAGGAAATCGACTTCCTGCAGAAGGCCGACGCGGCCGGGCAGCTGGCGAAGCTGCAGTCGCAGCTGGCCGCCGTGCAGCAGCGTGCGCGCCAGGGCGCCCTGCTGCGCGAGGGCATCAAGGTCGTGATCGCGGGACAGCCCAATGCGGGCAAGAGCTCGCTGCTCAATGCGCTGGCCGGGGCGGAGCTGGCCATCGTGAGCGCGGTGGCGGGCACGACGCGCGACGTCGTCTCGCAGACCATCCAGATCCACGGCGTGCCGCTGCACGTGGCCGACACCGCCGGCCTGCGCGAGAGCAGCGACGAGGTCGAGCAGATCGGCGTGGCGCGCGCCTGGGGGCAGATCGAGAGCGCCGATGCGGTGCTGTTCCTGCACGACCTGACGCGCGCGGACCAGCCCGACTACGCCGCCGCCGACGCGGAGATCCTGGCCGGCCTTCAGCGCAAGCTGCCCGCGAGCGTGCCGGTGCTCGACGTCTGGAACAAGCAGGACGCAGCGCCCGCCGCCCGGCCGGCGCAGGGCATCGCCCTCTCCGCCAAGACCGGCCTGGGCATCGAGGCCCTGCGCGAGCAGCTGCTGGCCATGGCGGGATGGCAGGCCGTGCCCGAGGGCGTGTACCTCGCGCGTGCGCGCCACGTGCAGGCGCTGGCGCGGGTCGAGACGCACCTGGCGCTGGCCGCCGACCACCTCGCGGCGCAGGCGCAACTGCTCGACCTGCTGGCCGAGGAGTTGCGCCTGGCGCAGAACGCCCTGAACGAGATCACCGGCGAGTTCGGCGCGGACGACCTGCTGGGCGTCATCTTTTCGCGCTTCTGCATTGGCAAATAGCCACAGACGGCAGCGGCTGGCCCCCAAAAACGTAAACAGTTGTAGCGAAATAACATGGCCATGGCGGATACTTCAGCCCACATGCGGGGGCCGAGAAACACATGTCCATCCAGAACCTGAGCCGCGCCATCGCGGAGAACATCAACACCGACGCGTTCGCGTTGACGTTCAGCGTCCAGCAATGGGAAACGCTGGCGGGTTACCTGCAGCCGATCGACACCGGCGTCGGCGACGTGCTGATCGAACAGGGCACGCCCGACCGCTCGGTGTTCTTCGTCGAGAGTGGCGCCATCAGCGTGCACCGCGTCAGCAGCAAGGAACAGATGAAGCTGGCCGTGCTCACCGCGGGGTCGGTGGTCGGCGAAGGCTCGTTCTTCTCGCGGCAACCGCATTCGGCCAACGTGGTGGTCACCGGCGCGGGCCGAGTCTGGCGGCTCACGGCGATCCGCTTCGGCGAACTGGGCAACCGCCAGCCCAACATGGCGCTGGAGATCGCGATGGCGCTGGGCGGCGTGATCGCCAAGCGCATGGCGCACCGTTCCAAGCGCGTCGCGGTGACCTGAGCGGGAAGCTTCCTCTCCCGCCTGCCGCCGGATCGATCCTGCGGATGCGGGCCAGCCACCGCCGTCCAAGACCCCTGAAAAACAAGAAGTAGTCAGCAAGCAATCCATGGCCTCGATCTGTCCGGTCTGCAGCACGGAGAACCGTGACGGCGCGAATTTCTGCAGGAGCTGCGGCATCAAGCTGTCCGCCGCGGGAGACCGGATCCCTCCGCCGCCGACCCCCGAACGCGAATGGGCCACCACCGCACCCGCCCAGCTCCGCGCCCCGACCATTCCTGCGCCGCTCCAGGAGATCCCGCCGGCCCCGACGCCGGCCCGCCCGTCGTTCTTCAGCAGGTCGCCGGCCTCCGCGCCGCGGCATGACGACGACGAGCAGACCGTCCTCATGCTGCACGACGACGGCTCGCCGCGCGTGCCGGCACCGCCCGCGGCGCCGCAGGGGCTGGAATCGAGCTGGGCGCTGTCGCGCGAGAGATCGAAGAAGCCCCGCGTCAGGATCCGCAAGCCCGCTGCGATCGACCGGGCACCGCGCTGGCGGGCGATCCTGCTGTGGGTCGGCCTGCTGCTGGTGGCGGTGGCGATGATCGTGGCGGGCTGGTCCGGCTACGGAACGCGCAAGACAGCGCCGGCCGCCGAGGAAACCGCGCCGCAGGCCGCCGTGGCGCCAGCGCCCGTCGCCGCACCGCCCGCGGCCGAGCCGCCACAGCCGGCACCCGTGGAGCCCCTCGCAGCGGATGCGCAGGCTGCCGATCAGACGGCACCGGCGGCTCCCGCGGAGGCCGCGCCGACGGCATCTACGCCGCCGAAGCCCCCCGCCGCCAAGCAGGCGCGCAAGCAACCGGCCGCTGCTGCCGTGCCCCAGCCCGCCGCCGAGGCGCCGCCTCCCGTCGCAGCCCCTGCCCCGCCGCCCGCACCGGCGGCGCCGGCCGAGCCCGCAGCCATGTGCGGCGACCGCAATTTCATCGCCAGGGCCCAGTGCATGGCGGCGCAGTGCCTGAAGCCCGAGTTCAAGGCCCACGCGCAGTGCGAGGCGGTGCGCCG
This sequence comes from Variovorax atrisoli, assembly GCF_014195185.1. Taxonomy (NCBI): domain Bacteria; kingdom Pseudomonadati; phylum Pseudomonadota; class Betaproteobacteria; order Burkholderiales; family Comamonadaceae; genus Variovorax; species Variovorax atrisoli. The sequence goes on from NZ_JACIBG010000005.1 coordinate 221,062, forward strand.
CCAGCAGCGCATCGAGGAAGAGAAGCGCAACCCGACGCTCATCAACTGAGCGCAGCGGCGAGAAGGCAGGGGCGGCGCGCCGCCGCTCAGCCTTTCTGCAGACGCTCGACGGCCATCGCCAGCGCGGCCGGCTTGCCGGACAGCACCAGGGTGTCGCCGTCCGACAGCACCGTGTCGTCGGCCACCGAGCGCGGCTGGCCGTCGTGGCGGCGCAGGCTTGCGATGCGCACACCCAGCGTATTCAGCCCGAGCCCCGACAGCGTCTGTCCGACGGCGCGCGCACGGGCGTCGAGCGTGAAGCTGTTGAGCCGCTCGTGGTCGATCTCGTCGGCGTTGTCGTCGTCGGCACCGTGGAAGTAGCCGCGCAGCAGGTTGTAGCGGGCGTCGCGCTGGTCCTGCACCACGCGGATCACGCGCCGCATCGGCACGCCGACGAGTGCCAGCGCATGGCTCGCAAGCATCAGCGAACCCTCGATGGCCTCGGGCACCACCTCGGTCGCTCCGGCGGCCTGCAGCTTCTCGAGGTCGTGGTCGTCCTGCGTGCGCACGATCACCGGCACGTGCGGCGCGTGGGCGCGCGTGTTGGCCAGCACCTTCATCGCGCCGGGCACGTCGAGGTAGGTCACGACCACCGCGCTGGCCCGCGCCAGGCCCGCGGCCATCAGCGCCTGCAGCCGCGCCGCGTCGCCGAACACCACCGAATCGCCGGCGGCGGCGGCCTGCCGCACGCGGTCGGGGTCGAGGTCGAGCGCCATGTACGGGATGCCCTCGCGCTCCAGGATGCGCGCCAGGTTCTGGCCGCAGCGTCCGTAGCCGCAGATGATCACGTGCTGCGCCGTGTTGATGGTCTTGCGCGCGATGGTCGTCATCTGCAGCGACTGCTGCAGCCAGTCGCTGGCCACGAGCTTTCGCACGATGGCGTTGCTGTACATGATGATGAAGGGCGTTGCGAGCATCGACAGCACCATCGAGGCCAGCACCGGGTTGGCCAGCCATTGCGGCAGCAGGCTGCGCTCCTGGGCCAGCGTCAGCAGCACGAAGCCGAACTCGCCGGCCTGCGCGAGATACAGGCCGGTGCGCAGCGACACGCCCGAGGTGGCGCCCAGCACCCGCGCCAGCACCGTCACCAGCGCCAGCTTGAAGGCCAGCGGCAACAGCAGCAGCACGCCCACCAGCACCCAGCGCTCCACCACGATGTGCCAGTCGAGCGACATGCCCACTGTGATGAAGAACAGACCCAGCAGCACGTCGTGGAAGGGGCGGATGTCGGTCTCGACCTGGTGCTTGTATTCGGTTTCCGATACCAGCATGCCCGCGATGAATGCGCCCAGCGCCAGGCTCAGGCCGGCCAGTTCGGTGAGCCAGGCCAGGCCCAGCGTGATCAGCAGCACGTTCAGGATGAAGAGCTCCTCGCTGCGGCGGCGCGCCACCAGCGTGAGCCACCAGCGCATCACGCGCGGGCCGCCGTACAGCAACACGCCGATCAGGAAGCTCGCCTTCAGCAGCGCCAGGCCCAGCGCCTTGGCCAGCGCTTCCGGCGGCGCGCCCAGGGCGGGGATCAGCACCAGCAGGGGCACGACCGCCAGGTCCTGGAACAGCAGCACGCCCATCACGCGCTTGCCGTGCTCGCTCTCCAGTTCGAGCCGCTCGGCCATCAGCTTGACCACGATGGCGGTGCTGCTCATGGTGAGCGCGCCCGACAGCGCCAGCGCCGTCTGCCAGCCCAGGTGCCATGCGGGCGGCAGCAGCCGCGCCATCAGCAGCGCGCCGGCGGTGGCGAGTGCCATCGTCAGCAGCACCTGCAGCATGCCCAGGCCGAACACGTGCTTTCGCATCGCGCGCAGCTTGGGCAGGCTGAATTCCAGCCCGATCACGAACATCAGGAACACCACGCCGAATTCGCCGAGGTGCTGGATGCCCTCGGTGTTCTGGGCCAGCGCGAAGGCATGCGGCCCGATCAGCACGCCGGCCGACAGATAGCCCAGCATCGGCGGCAGCTTGAGGGAGCGGCACGCCACCACGCCGATCACCGCGGCCAGCAAATACAACAGCGTGAGATCGAACGAAGACATAGACGCCGATGCTAGAGCAAGAGCCGTGCGCGCCGCCTCAGTGAGGACACCGGGCGCCGCGCGGCGCAGGCTGGCCGGCGTGCCCGTGCCGCAAGGGGCCCGCCGGGCGCGGGGGCAAGCCGCGGGCCCGTAAAATCCGGCGATGAGCTCCCGTCCCGCCCCGGCCCCCGTGGCCGATCCCGAGGCCATCCTGGCCCGGGCACGCCTCACCTTCGACATCGAAGCCGAAGCCGTTGCCGGCCTGAAGAGCCGCGTCGGCCCGAGCTTCGTCGAGGCCGTGCGCAAGATCCTCGAAGTGCGCGGCCGCGTGGTCGTGATGGGCATGGGCAAGAGCGGCCACGTCGGACGCAAGATCGCCGCCACCCTCGCCTCCACCGGCACGCCGGCGATGTTCGTGCACCCGGCCGAGGCCAGCCACGGCGACCTGGGCATGATCAAGTCGGTCGACCTGGTGCTCGCCATCTCCAACAGCGGCGAGGTCGACGAGCTCACCGTCATCCTGCCGGTCGTCAAGCGCCAGGGCGTGCCCCTGATTGCCATGACCGGCCGCCCCGAATCCACCCTCGCCCGCCACGCCGACATCGTGATCGACGCCGGCGTGTCCAAGGAAGCGTGCCCGCTCAACCTCGCCCCCACCGCCAGCACCACCGCCCAGATGGCGATGGGCGACGCGCTGGCCGTGGCGCTGCTCGACGCACGCGGCTTCGGCTCGGAAGACTTCGCGCGCTCGCATCCGGGCGGCGCGCTCGGACGCAAGCTGCTCACCCACGTGAGCGACGTCATGCGCTCGGGCGACGACGTCCCGCGCGTGGCGCCCGACGCCAACATCAGCGAGCTGATGCGCGCCATGAGCAACAAGGGCTTCGGCGCCGCGGCCGTGGTAGAGCCCGACGGCCGTGCCTCGGGCATCTTCACCGATGGCGACCTGCGCCGGCTGATCGAGGCCGGCGCCGACCTGCGCAGCCCGAGGGCGGCCGAGGTCATGCACCGCAACCCGCGCACCATCCGGGTCGACGCGCTGGCGGTGGAGGCCGCCGAGCTCATGGAGCAGTGCGGCATCACGCGGCTGTTCGTGATCGACGGCGAAGGCGTGGTCGTCGGCGCGATCAACACCAACGACCTGATGCGGGCGAAAGTCATCTGATGCCGCTCGAGTTCCAGGCCGAGGCATTGCTCGCCGCGCAGGACGTGCGCATCGCCTTCTTCGACATCGACGGCGTCCTGACCGACGGCGGCGTGTACTTCACCGAGCACGGCGAGACGCTCAAGCGCTTCAGCATCCTCGACGGCTACGGCCTGAAGCTGCTGCGCAAGGCGGGCATCGTGCCGGCGGTGATCACCGGGCGAGATTCCAAGCCGCTGCGCGTGCGCCTGGAGGCGCTGGGCATCAAGCACGTGCGCTACGGCACCGAAGACAAGCTGCCCGCCGCGCAGGCGATGCTCGACCAGCTCGGCTTCGGCTGGGCGCAGGCCGCGGCCATCGGCGACGACTGGCCCGACCTGCCGGTGCTATCGCGCGTGGGCTTCCCGGCGGCGCCGGCCAATGCCCATGCGGAAGTGCGCGGCATCGCCCGCTACGTGACCAAGGCCCGCGGCGGCGAAGGCGCGGCGCGGGAGTTCTGCGACCTGCTGCTCACGGCCTGCGGGCAGTACCGCGTCATGCTCGACGCGGCCCGGGGGCCGATCGCATGAGCGGCATGAAACGCGCGTGGGGCATGGTGCGCGACGGCCTCGACCGCGCCACGATCTACCTGCCGATCATCCTGACGGCCGCCGTCGCGCTCGGCACCTACTGGCTGGTGCGCAACGCGCCCAAGCTGCTGGAGCCCACTCCCAAGGTCGCGCCCACGCACGAGCCCGACTACTTCATGCGCGACTTCGTCATCAAGAACTTCCTGCCCAACGGCGACCTGCGCAGCGAGCTGCACGGCGTCGAAGGCCGGCACTACCCCGACACCGACACCATCGAGATCGACAAGGTGCGCATGCGCTCGGTGTCCCCCGAGGGGCTCGTGACGCGCGGCAGCGCCGACCGCGGGCTGTCGAATTCCGACGGCAGCGAGATTCAGCTCTTCGGCAATGCGATCGTCATCCGCGACCCCTCCGTGGGACCGAACGGCAAGCCCACGCCGCAGCTGGAGTTCCGCGGCGACTTCCTGCATGCCTATGTCGACACCGAGCGCGTCACCTCGAACAAGCCGGTCACGCTCATCCGCGGCACCGACCAGTTCACCGGCGACACGCTCGACTACGACAACCTCAGCGGCGTGGCCAACCTGAACGGCCGGGTGCGCGGCGTGCTGATCCCGTCGGCGGCAGCGGCCGCAGCTCCCGCGCCGGCCAAGAAGCGCTGAGGAAGATTCGTCGCATGGCCAACGGCAGCTCCCCGCTCGTCTTCATCACCGGCGCTTCCAGCGGCATCGGCCAGGCACTGGCCGCGAGCTTCTACAACGCGGGCTACCGGCTGGCGCTGGTCGCGCGGCGCACGGAAGAGATCGAATCGTGGGCGAGCGCCCACCGGCTGAGCCCCGACCGCTACCGGGTCTACGGTGCCGACGTCGCCCAGACCGACAGCATCGTCGCCGCCGGCAACGCGTGCATCGAACAGCAGGGCCTGCCCGACGTGGTGATCTCCAATGCGGGCATCAGCGTCGGCATCGACACGGGGGAGCGCGAGGACATCGACGTGATGGCGCGCACCTTCGCAACCAACAACGTGGGCCTGATGGCCACCTTCCATCCCTTCGTGCGGGCGATGGTCCGGCGCGGCAGCGGGCGGCTGGTTGGCATCGGCAGCGTGGCCTCCATCCGCGGACTGCCGGGGCACGGCGCCTACTGCGCCAGCAAGGCCGGCGTGGTGGCGTACTGCGAGAGCCTGCGCGGCGAACTGCACAAGAGCGGCGTCAAGGTCGTCACCCTGTGCCCGGGCTACATCGACACGCCGCTCACGCAGGGCAACCGCTATGGCATGCCCTTCCTCATGAAGGCGGAAGACTTCGCCGCCCAGGCGCTGCGTGCCATCGAGGCCGGCACCAGCTATCGCGTGATCCCTTGGCAGATGGGTGTGGTCGCGAAGATCATGCGCATGCTGCCGAACGCCGTGCTCGACCGGGCCGTGCAGGGGCGCGAGCGTAAAAAGCGAAGCGGCGAAGCCTGAAGAAACTCGGCGGCCTGATCGCATCCGGTCGGACCGAATCCACCGGCAGACACGCAAACAAGCAGATAAGTGGACAGGCAAAGAAAAAGGCTCCCGAGGGAGCCTTTTCAGTCTGAGTGTGCTTTGCAGGAGTGTCGCAGGGTTCAGTAGCCGCTGTTGCCGCCGCCGTAACCACCGCCACCGCCCGAGCGGCCGCCGCCACGGGGGCCTGCGCCGTAGGGGCTGCGGAAACCGCCATCGCCACCACCGCCGCCGCCACCACTGCGGCCACCGCCGCCGTAGCCGCCACCGCCGCCGGAGCGACCGCCACCACCGTAGCCGCCACCACCACCGCCGCCGTAGCCACCGCCACCACCGCCGCCATAACCACCACCACCGCCGCCGCCGTAGCCGCCGCTGCGCGGGGGACGGGCTTCCATCGGACGTGCTTCGTTGACGACGACGCTGCGGCCGCCCAGGGGCTGGCCGTTCATGCCGTTGATTGCGGCCTGTGCTTCCGCGTCACTGCCCATCTCGACGAAGCCGAAGCCCTTCGAGCGACCGGTGTCGCGTTCCATCATGACCTTGGCGCTGGTCACGGCGCCGAACTGCCCGAAGGCTTGTTCGAGATCTCCGTCGCGCACCGAGTAAGGCAGGTTGCCGACGTACAGTTTGTTGCCCATCAAGGGACTCCTATAAACACATCAAGAAAAGCGATGGAGTCCCGAAAGCATCACTCAAACGAGAGCGTCGAGTCGCGCGAAACTGACCGATCACCGAACTGCCTCCCGACCAAATTGAAGAGGGAGGCTCGTGCATTATGGGTGAAATATCCGAATTGCAAGCGGGAATTTGCTTCTTGAGGTAGCACCTGTCAAAACAATTCGGAAGTTTGCGCATACTCTCGTGATGAAGCGAAGTCCTTCGCCCTACATCCGTGCCTGCATGTAGAATTCCGATCGTCATTGGGGAGTAGCCGCCTTCCGATCTGCGAGAAGGGCCCGCGTCAACAGACTTGTCCTGTCCCACCAGGATATGGCGCGTGCAGTGAAAAACACCTGGCGAGACCTTTGACCGTGCAACTTCGGGAATATGGCCGAAGGTGTTGCACGGTCAATTGCGTCCTTCGGCCCAAGGAACCCCACGTCATCATGGAAGCTTTTCTCGTAGCAACGGGCGTCGTCGCGCTCGCGGAAATGGGCGACAAGACCCAGCTCCTGGCCCTTCTCCTGGCCGCGCGTTTCAGGAAACCCTGGCCGATCGTCCTCGGCATCTTCGCCGCCACCGTCATCAACCACGCGCTCGCGGGCGCGGTCGGCAACTACCTCACTCGCTGGCTCGGACCCGAGGTGCTGCGATGGATACTGGGCGGCTCGTTCATCGCGATGGCCGTCTGGATGCTGATCCCCGACAAGCTCGACGACGATGACGCCCCCGGTGCATCGAAGTTCGGCGTCTTCGGCACCACTGTCGTCGCGTTCTTCCTCGCCGAGATGGGCGACAAGACCCAGATCGCCACCGTCATGCTCGCCGCCCGCTTCACGCACGACTACTTCTGGGTGGTCGTGGGCACCACGCTGGGCATGATGCTGGCGAACGCGCCCGTGGTGTGGCTCGGCGAGAAGATCGTGCGGCGCGTGCCGATCAAGCTCGTGCACGGCATCTCGGCAGCGATCTTCCTGGTGCTCGGCGTTCTCATGATCGTCGGCATATAAAAAACACCGTCCCCCTCCCAGGAACACCGCGGAACCGGCTTTGCCGGGCCGCAGGTGTTGCCCCTTCCCAAGGGGGTAGGCGAAGCGACACGCAGTGCGCGAAGCCTGGGGGATATACTCTCTCTGCGCCGATTTGCTTCAGCTTGCGGGCGCTTGATAAATGCAGCTAAAGACAGTCAGTTGGCGAACAACCCGGCTCGTTTTTGGCGAGGCCGGGTTTTTTCATTCATGTCTTCGTCGCCACCTTTGGTCGTCACTCCGCAGTCGATGCAGTTCGCAGGCCCGCTGGCCCTGCGCAGCGGCGCATCGATCAGCGACTACACGCTCGCCTACGAAACCTACGGCACCCTGAACGCCGATCGCAGCAACGCCGTGCTCGTGTGCCACGCGCTCAACGCATCGCACCACGTCGCCGGCGTCTACCAGGGGCAGGCCCGCTCCGAGGGCTGGTGGGACAACATGGTGGGTCCGGGCAAGCCGGTCGACACCGACCGCTTCTTCGTGATCGGCGTCAACAACCTCGGCTCCTGCTTCGGCTCGACCGGCCCCATGCACGTCAACCCCGCCACGGGCCGTGTCTACGGCGCCGACTTCCCCGTGGTGACGGTCGAGGACTGGGTCGACGCCCAGGCCGCGCTGCTCGACGCGCTCGGCATCGAGACGCTCGCCGCAGTGATGGGCGGCAGCCTCGGCGGCATGCAGGCCCTTTCGTGGACGCTGCAGTATCCCGAGCGCGTGCGCCACGCCGTGGTGGTGGCCAGCGCGCCCAACCTCACGGCCGAGAACATCGCGTTCAACGAAGTGGCGCGCCGCGCCATCGTGACCGACCCCGATTTCCACGGCGGCCATTTCTACGAACACGGCGTGGTGCCCAAGCGCGGCCTGCGCATCGCGCGGATGATCGGCCACATCACCTACCTCAGCGACGACGTGATGAACGCCAAGTTCGGCCGCATCCTGCGCAGCGCGGTGGAAGGCGAGGCGGCAGGCGCGGACTACCGCTACTCCACGCAGGACGTCGAGTTCCAGATCGAGAGCTACCTGCGCTACCAGGGCGACAAGTTCAGCGAGTACTTCGACGCCAACACCTACCTTCTGATCACCCGCGCGCTCGACTACTTCGACCCCGCGCGCAACCACGGCGGCAAGCTCAGCGCCGCGCTGGCCCAGGCGCGCGCCAAGTTCCTGCTCGTGAGCTTCAAGACCGACTGGCGCTTCTCGCCCGCGCGCAGCCGCGAGATCGTCAAGGCGCTGCTCGACAACAGCCGCAACGTGAGCTACGCCGAGATCGACGCGCCGCATGGCCACGACGCCTTCCTTCTCGACGACGTGCGCTACATGGGCGTGGTGCGCTCCTACTTCGAGCGTGTCGCCAAGGAGTTCCAGCAATGAGCGACCTCGAACACCAAAGACTCATAGCGGAACTCGTGCCGCAGGGCTCGCGCGTGCTTGACCTCGGCTGCGGCGACGGCGCCCTGCTCGACCTGCTGCAGCGCGAGCGCGGCTGCACCGGCTACGGCGTGGAGATCGCCGACGGCAACGTGCTGCAGTGCATCCGCCGCGGCGTCGACGTGATCCAGCTCAACCTCGACGAAGGCCTCGCGATGTTCGACGACGCCTCGTTCGACGTGGTGCTGCAGATCGACACGCTGCAGCACCTGCGCAATGCGGAGGTCATGCTGCGCGAGACAGCGCGCGTGGGCCGCATCGGCATCGTCGCCTTCCCCAACTTCGCGCATTGGCCCAACCGCCTGAGCGTGGCGCGCGGGCGCATGCCCGTCACGCGCCGCCTGCCCTACCAGTGGTACGACACGCCCAACATCCGCGTCGGCACCTTCAAGGACTTCGAGGTGCTGGCCGGCAAGAACAACCTTCGCATCCTCGACGCCTTCGGGCTGCAGAACGGCCGCGACGTGCGCTGGCTGCCCAACGCGCGCGCCAGCACGGCCGTCTTCAAGTTCGAGCGCGGCGGCGGCTGATAGCGCGATGAGCTTCACGCTCGCACAGCCGGTCCACAGCGAGCTCGTCATCAAGAAGAGCCGTTTCATCGGCTGCGTGCAGCCGGTGGCCGACCGCGCGGCGGCACTGGCCGTGGTCGCCTCGCTGCGTGCCGAGCATCCCGCGGCGGCGCACGTGTGCTGGGCCCTCATGGCGGGCGGGCAGTCGGCCGCGAACGACGACGGCGAGCCCGGCGGCACCGCAGGACGTCCGATGCTGGAAGTGCTGCGCCACCAGCAGGTCGAGGGTGCGCTCGCGACCGTGGTGCGCTACTTCGGCGGCGTGAAGCTGGGCGCGGGCGGGCTCGTGCGGGCCTACACCGATGCGGTCGCGCAGGCCCTGCTCGGCGCCACGCTGGTGCCGCTCCTGCGCCAGCGCAGCCTGCGCTGCTCGGTGCCCTATGCGCTCGAAGGGCTGGTGCGGCGCGAGCTCGCTGCCGCGGGCGCGGTGCTCGAGGGCGCGCAGCACGGCGACGACGTGGCCTTCGCCTTCTCGCTGCCGGAGCCCGAGGCCGACGCCTTCATCGCGCGCCTCGGCGATGCTGCGCAAGGGCGCGTCGTCTGGCCGCAGGAGTGAGCCTCTTCGCCGGGACCGCGGGTGCCGGCTCGACCATCGCGAGAACGCCGCGCTGCGCCACCGGCAGGACGGCCGGTTCGTCGTCGCTCCCGCGCCGCGCCATCTCGGCGGTCACGATGCCGGTCGGCACCGCGAGCACGCCCCAGCCCACCAGCATCATCACCGAGGCGATCGCGCGGCCGAGGTCGGTCTTGGGCACGAGGTCGCCGAAGCCCACGGTGGCCATCGTCGAGATCGCCCAGTAGACCGCCACCGGAATGCTGGTGAAGCCGTGCTGCGGCCCCTCGACCACGTACATCAGCGTGCCCATCACCAGCACCACGAGCATCACGAAGCCGACGAACACGGTGATCTTCCGCCGGCTCGCCGCCACCGCCGAGACCAGCGCGCGGTACTCGACCGAGTAGCGCGATAGTTTGAAGATGCGGAACACGCGCAGCAGTCGCAGGATGCGCACGTCGATGAGATAGCCCAGCCCCATTTCCGGCGCGAAGACCACGAGGAAGGTCGGCAGCAGCGCGAGCAGGTCGATCACGCCGTAGAAGCTCGTCGCGTAGCGCAGCGGCCTGTTCACGCAGCTCAGCCGCGCGATGTACTCCAGCGTGAAGAGCGCCGTGAACACCCATTCGAGCACGTTGAACACCGAGCGCCACTGCTCGCGGATGGACTGCACGCTGTCGAGGATCACCACGAGCACGCTCGCCACGATCACCGCGATCAGCGCGAGGTCGAACCACAGCCCTGCGCGCGTGTCGGCCTCGAAGATCACCGTGAAGAGCGTGCGCCGCCAGCCGTGCGCGGGCTTGTCGAAGCGCGAGTCCGAAGAGGCCGACATGGCGCGCGATGCGGGCATGGTGGAAGGCGTGGCGTCGGCTGCGGTGTTCTGGCGGGTCATGGCGCCACATTGTCATGCGCGCGATCGACTTATTCAGTTACGCTTCTTGCGCAATGAAGTGCCGCAGGCCGTGAGTGCGTTCTTACGATAGTCCCTTTCATGAGGAGCTCCCCTTTGGCTACACAGTCCCCCTTCTTCGGCAAGCGTGATCGTGACACCGATTCGTTGACATCGCGCCCCGCGCCGCTCGTCGGCTCGGGCACCAACCTCTCCGGAAGCCCCGTCAATCCTTCTTCGCTCACCGCACAGCAAGGCGGCCTGAACACTCCCGCGACCGCGCCGGCCAAGGAAGGCGGCAGCAAGCTGACCGTCGGTCCCAACATCAAGCTCAAGGGCGTGGAGATCACCGATTGCGACACGCTCGTGGTCGAAGGCCTGGTCGAAGCCACCATGGACTCGCGCCTGATGCAGATCGCCGAACAGGGCGCGTTCAAGGGCTCCGCCGAGATCGACATCGCCGAGATCCGCGGCGTGTTCGACGGCAGCCTCACCGTGCGCGAGAAGCTCGTCATCCACTCGACCGGCAAGGTCACGGGCAAGATCCGCTACGGCAAGATCGTGATCGAGGAAGGCGGCCAGATCTCCGGCGAGATCAGCTTCGGCGCCGCCAAGCCCTCGCTGCAGGCTGCGGCCTGAAGTCGGCCCCCGGCTTTTCGCTTCGCTTCGCTGCGTGTAAATCCATCCCTCGAGGGGAATGGCGCGGACCGCCTGGGAGCGGCCCGGCGGCGCCCACGGGCGCCTTTCACGTGGCAGGCGCGGTCCATCCAAGACGCTCCAGCAAGGCACCGGCAGCAGCCGGTGCCTTTTCCTTTGCGCCGTTGATGAAGTAGACGAACACGTCGCGTTTCTTCGGCGACGTGGCCCACCCCTGCGCGCGCTCGGCCCATGTGTCGAGGGCCTTCGGCGCATAACCCAGCTTCAGCTTGGCGTCGGCCATCATCAGCCGCGCGTAGGCGATGTCGCCCTCGGGCTCTTCGAAGGACGGAAACTTGTCGGCGTCGGTGAACACCGTCGACACCTTGTACTTCTTCGCGAGCGCCTTGTAGGCGGGCACGATGAAGCTCTCGTGCCGCACGTCCATCACGTGGCGCAGCGCGCGGCTGCCCTCCTTCTTCGGCAGCAGCGCGAGAAAAGCCTCGAAGTCCTCCGCGTCGAACTGCTTGGTCGGCATGAACTGCCACACGATCGGCCCGAGCTTGTCGCCGAGCTCGGCCACGCCGCTGTCGATGAAGCGCTTGATGGAGTCGCCCGCGCCCGACAGCAGCTTGCGGTTGGTCGCGAAGCGCGAGGCCTTCATCGAGAACACGAAGTCGTCGGGCGTGTCGTCGCGCCACTTGCGGAAGGTCTCGGGCTTGAAGGTGCTGTAGTAGGTGCCGTTGATCTCGATGGCGCTGACCTTGCGGCTCGCGTAGTTGAGTTCCTTCGCGTGCGCGAGCCCCTTGGGATAGAAGTTGTCGCGCCAGGGCTCGTAGGTCCAGCCGCCGATGCCCACCTTGATGTTTGCCTTGCTCACGTGGCCCTCCGGGTTGAGATCGCCCGCACTCTACGCGCGGTCGCTCCAAGGCGCAAAATGCGTCCTTTCTTTCGTCACCCGCGGAGAACCCACCGATGAACGCCCCCCTGCACCGCGAAATGCCCGCCGGCACGCTCGACGCCGAGCGCGCCCTGTCCGACGTCACCGCCCAATGGGACGGCGACATCCTCAAGCAACTCACCGACTACATCGGCATCCCCGCGAAGTCGCCCGGCTTCGACAAGGACTGGTCGGCCAACGGCTATCTCGAGACGGTGCTGCGCAACGCCGCCGCGTGGGTCGAGGCGCAGAAGGTGGAGGGCCTGAAGCTCGAGATCGTGCGCCTGGAGGGCCGCACCCCGGTGCTGTTCTTCGAAGTGCCGGCCACCGGCACCGACATGGGCGAGACCGTGCTGATGTACGGCCATCTCGACAAGCAGCCCGAGTTCACCGGCTGGCGCAACGACCTCGGCCCCTGGACGCCCAAGTACGAGAACGGCCTGCTCTACGGCCGCGGCGGCGCCGACGACGGCTACGCGGTGTACGCCAGCATCGCCGCGCTGCAGGCGCTCAAGAACCAGGGCGCGGCGCATCCGCGCATCGTCGGCCTGATCGAGACCTGCGAGGAAAGCGGCTCCTACGACCTGCTGCCCTACGTCGACGCGCTGCGCCCGCGCCTGGGCAACGTCGAGCTCGTGATCTGCCTCGACTCCGGCGCCGGCAACTACGACCAGCTGTGGCTCACCACGTCGCTGCGCGGCATGGCCAGCGGCACGCTCAAGGTCGAGGTGCTGACCGAGGGCATCCACTCGGGCGACGCCTCGGGCCTCGTGCCCTCCAGCTTCCGCATCATGCGGCAGGTGCTCGACAGGCTCGAGGACAGCGCCACCGGCCGCCTGCTGCCCGCGAGCTTCCACTGCGAAGTGCCCGCCGACCGCCTCGCGCAGGCCAAGGCCACCGCCGCCATCCTCGGCGAGGAGGTCTACAAGCGCTTCCCGTGGGCGCACTACGACTGCGGCGGCTCGACCGTGTTCGCGCTGCCCACCACCACCGACCCGGTCGAGGCGCTGCTCAACCGCACCTGGAAGCCCACGCTGTCGGTGACCGGTGCCGAAGGCTTCCCGGCGCTGAAGGACGCGGGCAACGTGCTGCGCCCCTACACCGCCTTCAAGCTGTCGCTGCGCCTGCCCCCGCTGGTGGACGCGGCCGAGGCCGTGCAGAACCTCAAGACGCTGCTGGAGGACAACGCGCCCTACCAGGCCCGCGTCACCTTCGAGAGCAACGGCGGCGCCACCGGCTGGAACGCACCCACCATCACGCCGTGGTTCGAGGACGCGCTCAACAAGGCCTCGAAGGCGCACTTCGGCGCTTCCTGCGGCTACATCGGCCAGGGCGGCACCATCCCGCTGATGAACATGCTCAGCGCCGGCTTCCCGAAGGCGCAGATGATGGTCTGCGGCGTGCTCGGCCCGAAGAGCAATGCGCACGGCCCCAACGAGTTCCTGCACGTGCCCTATGCCAAGAAGCTCACCGCGGCCGTGGCCGAAGTGATCGCCGCATTGCCGGCCGCGCACCGCGCAGCAGCATCGGAGCCGGTGGCCGCTTGAGCGAGGCGCTGCCTCTGCCGCAGCGCGTTTCGCTGTCCACGCCCGGCGGCGAGACGCTCGCATTGCGCCGGCTGCCCGCGCCCGGCCCGGCGCGCGCCGTGGTCGTCGTGGTCCACGGGCTCGGCGAGCATGCGGGCCGCTACCACGGCCTGGCCGAGTACCTGCACGAATGGGGCTTCGCAGTGTGGGCGCACGACCACTACGGGCACGGCGAATCCAGCGGCCCGCGCGGCGGCCTGCCGAGCGAGCTGCGGCTGGTGGACGACCTTGCGCTGGTCATCGACGACGCGCGCCGCGAGAACCCCGGCCTGCCTCTGGTGCTGCTGGGCCACAGCCTCGGCGGCCTGGTGGCGGCGAGCCTGGTCGCGCGCGGCTTGCGGCAGGTCGATGCGCTGGTGCTTTCCTCGCCGGGGCTCGACCCGGGGCTGAGCGGCTTCCAGAAGATGCTGCTCGCGGTGCTGCCGCGCATCGCGCCCGGGCTGCGCGTGGGCAACGGGCTGGACGACAACTTCCTCTCGCACGATCCGGCCGTGGTGCAGGCCTATCGCGACGATCCGCTCACGCACGACCGCATCGGCGGGCGCCTCGCGCGCTTCCTCGCGTACGAGGGGCAGACCGTGCTGCAGCAGGCCCCGGACTGGCCCGTACCGACGCTGCTGCTCTACGCGGGCGACGACCGCCTCGTGCGCCCCGCGGCCAGCCGCGCCTTTGCGTCGGCGGCGGCGCCCGGCGGCAAGGTCGAGGCGCACTGCTTCGACAGCCTGTACCACGAGATCTTCAACGAGCTCGAAGCCGAGGCGGTCTTCGAGGCCCTGCAGCGCTGGCTCAACCGGCGCTTTCCGCCGCGGACCTGACGGTGCGCTTGCGGCGCGCCAGCCAGAGCAGCGCTGCACCGGTCAGCACCACCGGCACCAGCGAGCCGACGTTCAGCAGTTGCCAGCCCTGCGTGGTCACCAGCACGCCCGAGGCGAACGAGGTCAGCGCCAGCGTGGCGAACACGCAGAAGTTGAGCGCGCCCTGGGCGCGGTCGCGCTCCTCGGGCGCGTAGGCGGTGAGCGAGAGCGTGGTGCTGCCGGTGAACAGGAAATTCCAGCCCACGCCCAGCAGGAACAGCGCCACGATGAAGTGATGCAGTTCCACGCCCGAGAGCGCGACGGCGATGCAGCCGAGGTTCAGCAGCAGCCCCGCGCCCATCACCGGCAGCGCGCCGAAGCGGCGGATCAGGTGGCCGGTGAAGAAGCCCGGCGCGAACATGCCGATCACGTGCCATTCGAGCACCAGCGCGGCGTCGGAGAACGGCAGGCTGCAGATCTGCATCGCGATGGGCGTCGCGGCCATCAGCAGGTTCATGACGCCATAGCCCAGCGCGCCGGCTGCGGCCGCCACGATGAACACGGGCTGCCGCGCGATCTCCGACAGCGAGCGTCCGCCGCCCGATTCCTTGCGCGTGGGCGCCGGCGGGAATTCGATGAAGTGCATCACCACCATCGACAGCAGCGCCACCGCGGCGAGCGCGATGTAGGCGCCCGCGAAAGGCACGGCGAAGGCCTCGCGCGTGGCCTTGGCGAGGTTGGGCCCGGCCACGGCGCCGATCAGCCCGCCGGCCATCACCATCGACACCGCCTTCTCGCGCCATTCCGGCGCCGCCAGTTCGGCCGCGGCGAAGCGGTAGAGCCCCGCGTTGGCGTTGTAGTAGCCCGCGATGACGGTGGCGAAGCACAGCAGCCAGAAGTTCCTGGTGACGGCCGCGAAGCAGCACAGCAGCGCCGACACCAGCGCCACAGCCAGACCGGTCTGGAACGAGCCGCGCCGGCCGAAGCGCTGCTGCGTGCGCGCCACCAGCCCGGTGGAGAGCGCGCCGCCGATCACGTAGCTCATCACCGGCAGCGTGGCCATCCAGCCGCGCGGCGCGATGGCCAGGCCCACCAGGCCGTTGATGGCGATGAAGGTGACGTTGTTCGTCAGCAGCAGTCCCTGGCAGATGGCGAGCAGCCAGAGGTTGCGGTTCATGGTGCGGTCTCTCGTATCGCGCGCTGCAGGTCGCGCTCGATCTCGCTGAAGGCGATGGCGGGCAGGTCGCCCAGCGTGCGCTCGGTGCCGGTGAGCGCCACGCCGAGCACGGTCTGGAGCGCCTTGCCGTCGGGGCTGTCCTGCACGAACCAGCCTTCCTCCAGCTGCAGGCGGACCCGGCCCTCGCCGGGCACGCCCTTGTTGAAGGCGTTGACCATGCCGCCGTCGCCGATCTCGCGCACCCAGCCGCGCGTCTCCAGGCCCATGAGCGCGGCGTTCGACACCGCGCGGCCGGCCCATTGCGGCAGCTCGCGGCCGGCGCGCAGCGCATCGTCGAGCACGAAGGACTGGCGCGAGAGCTGCTCGAAGGGCTGCAGCAGCTCGTAGTCGGCCAGCACCTGGCCCCATGCGGCCGCGAGCGAGGCATCGAGCGCTGCGAAGTCCAGCGGATGCGGCAGGCCGATGCGCGCGTTCTCCGCCAGCTTCACCGGGTCGTCGTTCAGGTCGGCCAGCTCGCCTTCCGCCGTGACGCGGAACGTGCCCTGCAGCCTGTCGGCGGCATCGAACAGGCCCCAGACCAGCGGCCGGCTGAACACGCGCAGCACCGGATGGTTGGCGAAGAAGGGCATGAATTCGTCGGGGCTCCAGCGGCGCTGCGCGCACATCGCGGCTTCGAGCCGCCTGATCTGCGTGGTGGCGACGGTCTTCGCGAGCTTGCGCAGTTCCTTGAGCTGGGTCGTTGCGGCGGCCGCCTTGCCGGGGTCGTCGTTCGCGCCGGCCTTGGGCAGCGTCTTGAGCGCCTTGCCCTTCGCATCGTGCACGACGGGCTGGAAGCTGTCGTCCATGCGCACCTCGAAGCTGCGCGAGCCGAAGTCCAGGGTGAGGCGCGCGCGGACATCGAGGCCGAGCTCGGGCACGGTGCGGTCGGCCAGCTGGTCGAGGCTCAGGCCGCGCTGTTCGGCCACTTCGCCGAGCATGCGGTCGGCGCGGGTGCGCAGGTCGTCGTAGCGGGTCTGGCGCGAGAGTTCGGCCAGGTGCATCAGCGCGGCGTCGCTGCCGATCTCGCCGAGCATGGCCATGGCGTCGTAGGCGCGCACGCGGTCCAGCGCGGCGCGCCACTGGCGCAGCAGGCCGTAGAGCTGGCGCGCGGTCTCGCCGTCGCCCAGGCGGCCCTGCAGCGCGAACATCCAGCGTTCCTTGCTCGGGCGGCCGTTGCCGATCCACCAGGCCAGCAGCGCGCGGCCGAAGCGTGCCAGCGAGTCGGGCGTGATCGCCTCCAGCAGCCCGGCGAGCCCCGGATAGGGCGCGTCGGCCTTGCCGAGCATCATCGCCATCAGCACGTCGGGCACCACGGCCTGCGGCAGCGCGAGGCCGTCCTTGGCGAGGATCAGCCGGGGCAGCGTCGGCAGCGGCAGCGTCTTCGGCACCGCCGGCAGGCTGTCGGGCAGCACGTCCTCGGGCGCGATGGACAGCAGCTGCGCCACTGCATCGGCGGCTTCGGCGCCGTAGGCCCGTGCCTGCGTGCGCACCGCATCGGCATGGCCGTTGTCGTGCAGCCAGCGCAGTGCGGCCTGTGCCGATTCGTGCGCGGCGCCGGGCTCGCCCAGCGCAATGGGGACGAGGCCGCGCGCGGCGGTGTCGGGGTAGCGCTCCAGCCATGCGGCCGCCTCGCGCCGCACCCAGCGGTTGGTGTGGAAGCCCCTGGCGATCCAGCCGGCGAGCAGGTCCCACTCGATGACCGACGCCAGCTCGAACATCGCGCGCGAGCCCTGCTTGAGGAAGCGCGGCAGCCCCGGCAGCGCGTCCGCACCGAGGGCGTGGAGGATGGGCCGCACGCGCGCCACGTCGCCCATGAAGTGATCGACGGCCGGCCCGTGCGTGAACGCCGCCACGGCCAGCGGCGCGGGCAGCTGCCAGATGTATTCGGCCACGCCCCAGTGCGTGCCCGGGAGCGGGCCGAAATCCTCGGGTCCGGCGATCTCGCGGCGCCCGGCGGCCACGTCGTCGACGAGTTCGGGGCGCAGGCCCAGCATCCACAGCGCCTTGTGCACGCTGCCGCCTTCGCGGATGGCATCCGGCGCATCGGGCTGGTGGCGCGGGAACTCGGTCATCCACTGGTTCGAACGATCGCGCGAGACGCGCACCTCGCGCGCCAGCCAGTCGGACAGGTCGCCCGTGGCCTGCAGGTACTGCGGTGGCTGCAGGTCGGCCCAATGCAGCCGCGCCGTCGGCGGCAGCGGCTGCAGCGCCAGCACCGGAATGACGGGCAGCGCCTGCCGGTTCTTCCATGGCGGGCGGCGCAGCAGCGCGGGCCAGTCGTCGGCGGGCGCGTCGGCCACGCCGGGAGAGCCGTCTTCCTGCAGGCGCGCGAGCGTCTTGCGCTGCGCCTCGTCGCAGGAGGCCTCGAGCGGCTTCTGCCATTCGGGGTTCGCCGCGAGCAGCTCCAGGATCAGCGCGGCCCCGGCCTGGTGCCGCGCCGGGTTCGCCGACAGCAGTTCGCGCAGCACGAAGAGCGGCCAGCGAGCCGCCTGCTTCACCAGCGCGTTCTTGCAGTCGATCTGCTTGACCTGCGCGACGAAGAAGCGCACCACCTCCGCATCATGGATGGCCAGCAGGTCGGTGACGGCTTCCTTGTGCGGCGAGGGCTCGAAGAGCAGCTCGGCTGCCGCAGCGCCATGCATCTCGAGCATGCGCAGCCGCGCGGCGCGCGGCGGATAGAAGCTGGAGCGGTGGCGGCGGAAGAAGTCGAGGCTGTCGGCCAGGCTGCGTTCGTCGGAGAGCGAGCCGCCGCACTGGCCGCAGGGCCGGTCGTTGAACCGCGCGAGCGCCTCGCGCATGCTCTTGGACCACCGCACCTTGCCGTCGGGCCGCGCGTCGAGGCCGCCCTCTTTCTTCTCGTCTTCTCCCTTCGACTTGCGACTGCCCGCCATGCCATTGCTCTCCGTTGATGCCGCAGGGATTGTCGGCCAACACGCGCGGGCCAAAAAAAAGCGCCCTCGCGGGCGCTCGAACGCTGGAGAAGGCAGTCCGGTTCAGGACTGCTTGCCTTGCAGCAGACCGCTGAGCGAGCCCAGCAGGTCGTCATGGTTGCCCAGCCCCTGGTCGGGGACCTTGCCGTGGGGCGTGAGCTGGTCGATGAGCGCCGGCAGCATGGTGACCAGCATCGGCAGAAGCGTCTGCGCATTGATGCCGAGCTTGGATGCGATGCTCGCGATGGTGTCGCTGCCCAGCGCGTTCTGCAGCTGGTCGCCGGTGACGGGCTGGTTTTCTCCCTTGCCGATCCAAGAGCCGATGACGTCGCCCATGCCGGCCTGCTCGAACTTCGAGACCAGGCCACCCAGGCCGCCCACGCTGCCGTTGTTGGCAAGCAGGCCGCCCAGCGCGCCGGCCAGGCCGCCCAGATCACCCAGACCGCCGAGGCCTCCACCTTGCGGCTGCTGCTGTTGCGCAGCGCCTCCGAGCACCTGGCCGAGTACCGAATCGAGCAATCCCATGGCTGTTTCCTTGGTGTGTGACAGAACCGCCAACATTGTTAAATGCCGCGGACCGTAAGTCGAAAGTGCCACGCCACTTTCGAACCGGCAACGTGACAAATTACTTGGTACGTGCCGTCCGTTTGGCGAGCAGCGCGGGGCTGACTCCCTGCACGCCCACCAGGCCGAGCACGGTGACGAGCGAATTCTGCGCGCCTTTCCACGCATCTGTCATGTCAATGGACTCGCTCAGCGAATGGAATCCCGAGGCCCTTCCGCCGCCGCCCACGATGATCGCCGGCACGCCCAGCGAGATCGGCACGTTGGCGTCGGTGCTGCCGCCGCGCAGCAGCGTCCTGTTGCCGAAGGCGGCGTTCGAGCGGATCGCGGCTTCGACGATCGGCGAGTCGGGCGGCGTACGGCCTCCGGGGCGCTCGCCGATGAGCTTGATGCTCACGCTCAGCGTGCTGACGTTCCAGCGCCTGTTCTCCTCGACCACGGCCTCGTCGATGGCCGCAAGGATCTTCTTCTCGGTCTCCAGCAGCGAGGCCATGTCGTCCGAACGGATGTCGATGGCCATGCGCGCATCGGGCGCGATGGTGTTCACCGACGTGCCGCCGCTCACGGTGCCGACGGTGAACGTCGTCTTCGGGAAACTCGGCGTGCGGATGTCGGCGATCTTCGCGATGGCGCGGCCCATGCCGTGGATCGCGCTGGGCACCTGCCCGAAGGCGCCGAAGCTGTGCCCGCCGGGCCCCTGGAAAGTGACCTCGTAGCGGTGGCTCGCGGTGCCCAGCACCAGCACCGAGCCGGGCGCCGAAGGCTCGAGCCCCACCATGCCGTCGATGTCGAGGTGGTCGCGGAAGATCGCCTTCATGCCGCGCAGGTTGCCGAGTTCTTCCTCCCCCACGTTGGCGACGAACATCAGGTCGCCCACGGTCTGGATCCTGTTGTCGTTGAGCACCTTGAGCCACGAGAGCAGCACCGCGAGGCCGCGCGTGTCGTCGGCGATGCCCGGCGCATGGAGCCGGCCGTCGCGCTCCTTGACCTTCACGTCGGTGCCGGCGGGGAACACGGTGTCGAGGTGGGCCGAGATCAGCAGCTTGGGCCCGTTGCCCGTGCCCCTGCGCAGGCCGACCACATTGCCCTCGGCGTCGATCTTCGCGCTCGTCAGCCCGAGCGCCTTCATGCGGGCGAGAAAAGCTTCGGCGCGCCGGTGCTCCTTGAACGGCGGGGCCTCGATCTCGGTGAGCATCTTCAGGTCTTCGATCGAGCGGTCGTGGTCGGCCCTGACTGCGTCCAGCAGCTTCTGGATGGCGGGGGACGCCATCAGCTGGGTGAAAGCCTGGTCGATCTCGGGGCTGACCTGAGCGGGCGTCGGGGCGACGGCCTGGGGCTGGGCGAGCGCGCCTTGAGCCGCGCAAAGCAGCGTCGCGGCAAGTGTCAGAGGGGCGAGGCGCAGCAGGCCGGGCAACTTGAACATGGGCGCGGGAGTCCTTCTTTTGTCTTAAAGAAGTAACGATTGTTTCTCAGGCTGTCCAGGCGCGCGTTGCGGAAAACACCCACCGGCACGCCGGCGGCGCTCCGCCTGACCGTTCGCCCGCCTAGAGGCCGGCCAAGGCCACCAGCGCGGCCAGCGCCGCCGTCTCGGCACGCAGCACCCTCGCGCCGAGGGTGACGGGAGCGAAGCCTCGGGCGATGGCCTGCTGCTCCTCTACGGCGCTCAGGCCGCCTTCGGGGCCGCTCAGCACGGTCGCGCCCTGGTCGCCCGGGGCGATGGCCGCGATGCCGCGCGTGCCCTCGGCCAGGCTCAGCACCAGGCGCACGGCCGGTTCGCGCTGGGTTTCGAGCCAGGCAGCGAAAGGCTGCACCGGATGGATCGCCGGCACGCGGTTGCGGCCGCATTGCTCGCAGGCCGCGACGGCGATGGCTTCCCAGTGCGCACGCTTCTTCTCAGCACGCTCGCCGGCCAGGCGCAGCACGCCGTGGGCCGTGGCCAGCGGCTGGATGCTCGCCACGCCGAGTTCGGTCGCCTTCTCGACCAGCCAGTCCATGCGCTCGTTGGCCGGCATGCCGACTGCGAGATGCACCGCGCGCGGCGCTTCGCGCTCCACGGCGAGGTGCGCGCCGACCGTCACCGAGACGTCGCTGCGGCCCATGCGCTCGACCGTGGCCGCGTACTCGCCGCCCGAGCCATCGAACAGCGTGAGCGCGTCGCCGGGCTGCATCCGCAGCACCTGCACATGGCGCGCGGCGCCTGCCGGCAGCGCCAGGCTGGCGCCGGCGCTCAACGGCACTGAACAGTGGAAACGCGGCATGCTCCGGAACCGATAGCTGCGAGCGGCCGTTGCGCGGGCGCCGCAGGGTGGTGCTTTTTCAGTTCGCCTTCAGACACGGCCGTAGGCGTAGCCGGTGATGGCCGAGGTGCCCTCGATCTCGTCGATCACGCGCGACAGGGGCGTCAGTTCCGAATAACGGCTCGCGGTAGCGCGGATGTAGGCGATGAAGCGCGGCGTGTCGGCCAGGTAGCGCGGCTTGCCGTCGCGCAGCGTGAGGCGCGCGAAGATGCCGGCGACCTTCAGGTGGCGCTGCAGGCCCATCCACTCGACCGCGCGATAGAAGGCGCCGAAGTCCTCGTCGACCGGCAGCCCGGCCTTGCGCGCCGCCTGCCAGTAGCGGATGGTGACGTCGAGCACGAACTCCTCGTCCCAGCTCAGGAAGGCGTCGCGCATCAGGCTGGCGATGTCGTAGGTGATGGGGCCGTACACCGCGTCCTGGAAGTCGAGCACGCCGAGAGCAGCGCCCGAGTCGCCGCCGGGCGTGGGGGCCGCATCCACCATCAGGTTGCGAGGCATGAAGTCGCGGTGCACGTAGACGCTGGGCGACGCGAGGTTGCTCTCGACGATCAGCTTGAAGCTGCGCTCGAGCCGCTCCTTCAGCTTGCCCTCGACGGCGATGCCGCGGTGGCGGCCGATGTACCACTCGGGGAAGAGGGCCAGTTCGCGCTCCAGCAGCGCCCGGTCGTAGGGGGGAAGCACGCCGGGCCGGGAGGAAAGCTGCCAGCGGACCAGCGCGTCGATGGCCTGGTCGTAGAGCGGGCGGGCGGCCTCCGGGCGGGTCGGATCGATCACGTCCAGCATGGTCTGGCGGCCCAGGTCGTCCAGCAGCAGGAAGCCGTTGGGCTCGTCCCATTCGAGCACCGTGGGGGCCAGCACACCGGCCGTGGCCATCAGTCCGGCCACCTGCACGAAGGGGGCGCTGTTTTCCTTGTCGGGCGGGGCGTCCATGACGATGCGCGTGGGGGTGGCAGCGTCGGTGGTGTCGAGCCGGAAGTAGCGGCGGAAGCTCGCGTCGGCCGAGGCGAGCCTCACGGTTTCGGGCCGCAGCGCGTGGCGCGGCGCGACGGCCGCCAGCCAGCCTCGGAACGCTTCGGCCCGCTGCGGATCCGTCCAGGCAATGGTTTCGGCAGGGCGGCTTGGGGCCAATGCGGCCGGGGGCGGGGGTGCTGTCATGGATAATCGATTCTACAAATCCGCCTGGCGCGGCAATCCCCCTTGGCCGGCTTCCGGCCGATGCGGATCGCCACCGGCCCCTGCAACCCGCCGGCCTGCCGCGCCGTCCCCCGACGACCTTTCGTTCCGAACCGATGCCTACGACCCAAAGCCCTCACGCTTGGCACCTTGTGCGCTCGCTGCTCTCCACGGGAGAGTCGCCGGCTTTCCTCGGAACGGCCGGGCGGGAGGCCTGATGAGCCGACGTCGTGTCGCCGCCCCGCGTCCGCGGCGCCCGGGCGTGCCGCCCCTGCCGCTGGCCGTGCTGTCGCTGGCGCTGATCCATGTGCACGGCGCCTCGGCCCAGACGGCCGGCAATCTCGCCGACGCCCCGCTCACGCTGAAGCGCACGCCGCAGCTCACCGAGACCCTGACGCCCGCCGACCGCGGCCAGATGCCCAGCCTGGTCACCGGCGACCGCATCTCCGGCCGGCCCGACCTCGAGACCGTGGTCGAGGGCAACGCCACGCTGCGCCGCGGCGCGGTGTCCATCACCGCCGACCGGCTCGAGTACTACCAGCCCGACGACCGCGCCAAGGCCACCGGCAGCGTGCGGGTCAACCAGGCCGGCAACGTCTATGAAGGCCCCGAGCTGCAGCTCAAGCTCGAGACCTTCGAGGGCTTCTTCAACAACGTGCGCTACCAGTTCCTCGCGAACGAGGCGCACGGCGAGGCCAAGCGCATCGACTTCGTCGACGCCAACGTCTCCATCGCCCGCGAAGCCACCTACACCACCTGCCGCCGCGAGGACTTCCCCGGCTGGATGCCCGCCTGGCTGCTGACCGCGACCTCGATCACCACCGACACCGAGGAGAACGAGGGCGTGGCGAAGAACGCGCGCCTGAGCTTCATGGGCATCAGCACGCCGCCCATCCCGAGCGTGAGCTTCCCGCTGTCGAACGACCGCAAGACCGGCCTGCTGCCGCCCACCATCGGCATCGACAACATCAA
This sequence comes from Variovorax atrisoli, assembly GCF_014195185.1. Lineage (NCBI taxonomy): Bacteria > Pseudomonadati > Pseudomonadota > Betaproteobacteria > Burkholderiales > Comamonadaceae > Variovorax > Variovorax atrisoli. The sequence goes on from NZ_JACIBG010000005.1 coordinate 244,559, forward strand.
CGGCCTGGAGATCGCGCAGCCGTACTACTGGAACATCGCGCCCAACCGCGACGCCACGTTCACGCCGACGATCATGAGCAAGCGCGGCGTCAACTTCAGCAATGAGTTCCGCTACCTCGAGAAGCAATACAAGGGCGAGATCCGCCTCGACCTGATGGGCAGCGACCGCCTCGTGGGCGACCGCTACAACGAGCTGCGCACCAGCCAGCTCCAGCAGCTGGCCAACGGGCAGATCACGGCCGGCAGCCTGACCAACCCGCCGAAGAACACCCGGCGCTGGGGCCTGTGGCTCACTCACCACCAGGACTTCGACGCCAAGGCGCTCGGCCTCGATTCGCTCTCGGCCAACGTCACCATCAACCGGGTGAGCGACGACGACTACTGGCGCGACTTCACCCGCACGCCCTCGCTCGCGCAGCGCCAGCTGCCGAACGACGCCTCGCTGAACTGGAGCAAGGGCGACTGGAGCGGCATGATCCGCACGCTCAAGTACCAGAACCTGCAGTACAACCTGTCGCCGATCACGCCGTCGTACGACCGGATGCCGCAGATCACGGCCAACTACAGCAAGTACGACTGGCACGGCTTCGACGTCGCGCTGAACCTCGACTACACGCGCTTCCGCGTGAACAGGCTCTCGCCGACGCAGCTCGGCTACGACGTCAACCAGCAGTCTCAGCCCGACGGCGACCGCGCCATGGCCGTGGCGACGATCAGCCGGCCCTTCATCACGCCGAGCACGTACGTCATCCCGAAGCTGATCCTGAACGCGGCTTCGTACAACTACTATCTGCCGCAGTCCGACATTCCGAAGCTCACGCTCAATGGCGTGCAGTACGTCAACGGACAGGTCTACAACCCGAGTTCGCTGTACTTCTTCCCGACGTCCAGCAACCGGGTGGTGCCGACCTTCAGCCTCGACAGCGGCATGACCTTCGAGCGCGACGCCAGCTATTTCGGCCGCGCCTTCCGCCAGACGCTGGAGCCGCGCGCGTACTACGTGTACACGCCCTACCGCAACCAGAGCATGCTGCCGAACTACGATTCGGCGGCCAACGACTTCAGCTTCGCGACCATCTACACCGAGAACGCGTTCTCGGGCGGCGACCGCATTTCCGACACCAACGCGCTCACGCTGGGCGTGACCTCCCGCCTGATCGACCCGGACACCGGCGTCGAGGCCGCGCGCTTCGGCATCGCGCAGCGCCTGCGCTTCAGCGACCAGAAGGTCACGCTGCCGGGCGGCACGCCGGTGACCGACCGAGCGAGCGACCTGCTGCTGGGCGCCACGATCAACTGGACGCCCAAGTGGAGCCTGGACACGCTGGTCCAGTACAACCCCGACACCCGCCGGTCCGAGCGCTCGGCCATCAGCGCGCGCTACAACCCCGAGCCGTACCACAACCTGAGCGCGGCCTTCCGCTATCAGGCGCCCAGCACCCCGACCGCGACCGACGGCAACAAGTCGATCGACGTGGGCTGGCAGTGGCCGCTGAACGACCTGTGGGGCGACAAGGGCAAGAACCTCGGCCCCGGCAAGGGCCAGGGCGGCGGGCGCTGGTATGCGGTCGGCCGCCTCAACTACAGCCTGCAGGACAAGAAACTCACCGACGGCGTGCTCGGCTTCGAATACGACGGCTGCTGCTGGATCGGTCGCGTGGTGATGCAGCGCATCACCACCGGCCAGGTGACGGCGAACACGCGCATCATGTTCCAGCTCGAATTCGTCGGCTTCTCCAGCATCGGCTCGAGCCCCATGCAGACGCTGCGGCAGAACATCCAGCGCTACGAACCCCTGCGCCAACCGGGCGAAGCGCCCAGCCGCTTCACCAACTACGACTGAGACGACTGACTCCGACTGAGCTAGCGAGCGACGCCATGAAAAACATCCGTTCCATCATCACCCTGGGTTGCCTCGCGGCGATCGCCGCCACGGCGGGTGCCCAGGGCTATCGTCCCGGTACCGGCATCACGGACATCATGCGCGCCGGTCCGCGCCTGGGTCCGCCGCCGGCGCGCCCGTCCACCGCTCCTGCGGCGGCCCCGGTGCAGCGCTCGGCGGAATTCATCGTCGCGCTGGTCAACTCCGAGCCGATCACCAACACCGACGTGCAGTCGCGCGTGACGCGGCTCATCAAGGAGAACCCCGACGCCGAGCGCGTGCCCCGCGGCGAGCTCACGCGGCTCGTGCTCGAGCGCCTGATCACCGAGCGCGCGCAGCTGCAGCTCGCGAAGGAAAACGGCATCAAGGTCGATGAAGTGGCCATCGACCAGGCCGAGCAGACCGTGGCGCGCCAGAACGAGATCAGCCTGGTGGAGCTGCGCCGCCGCGTGGCTGCCGAGGGCATCGCGCAGCAGGACTTCCGCAACGACCTGCGCGACCAGCTGCTGCTCACCCGACTGCGCGACCGCGAGGTCGAGTCGAAGGTCAAGATCAGCGACGCCGAGGCCGACGAGTACCTGCGCGATCAGCGCAACCAGTCCGTCAAGAACGTGGCGCTGGAGAACCTCAACCTCGCCCAGGTGCTGGTGGCCGTTCCCGAGAACGCCACCGACGCGCAGGTGGCCGCCGCCCAGAAGAAGGCGCAGGACATCGCCCAGCGCGCCCGTGCCGGCGAAGACTTCGCCAAGCTGGTGCGCGAGAACTCCGATTCGCCCGACCGCGGCAACGGCGGCGCCATCGGCATGCGAAGCGCCGACCGCTACCCCTCGCTGTTCGTCGAGGCCACGCAGTCGACCGCCGTGAACGGCATCGCCGGGCCCGTGCGTTCGAGCGCCGGCTTCCACGTGCTGAAGGTGCTGGCCAAGGCCCAGATCGGCTCCGGCGACGCCACCGTCACCCAGACCCAGGTGCGCCACATCCTGCTGCTCAACGATCCCAAGCGCACCACCGCTCAGGCGGTTGCGCAGCTGGCCGAGTTCAAGCGCCGCATCCAGGCCGGCACCGCAGACTTCGCGGGACTGGCGCGCGACAACTCGCAGGACGGCAGCGCCAAGCAGGGCGGCGATCTCGGCTGGTCGCGCCCCGGGCAGTTCGTGCCAGAGTTCGAGGAAGCCATGGACCGCCTCTCGCCCGGCCAGATCAGCGACCCGGTTGTCTCGCGCTTCGGCGTTCACCTGATCCAGGTGGTGGCGCGCCGCGATTCGAAGCTGAGCCAGTCGGAGCAGCGCGAAGCCGCACGCGCCGCGCTGCGCGAACAGCGCGTCGAGGAAGCCTTCACCACCTGGGTGCAGGAAGTGCGCGCGCGTGCCTACGTCGAATACCGTGAGCCGCCGCAGTCCTGATGGCATGCGCCCAAGCTGCGCGCACCTCGGGTCGGTTTCCCGGCTTCCTTGCGGGAGCCGGCTCGCTTTCACGTCGATGATGGCCTGACGGCATGGCGCAGCACATCGCCAGGAAGCGATTCGGCCAGCACTTCCTGTCCGACGGCGGGATCATCGATGCGATCGTGCGCGAGATCGCGCCGCAGCCCGGCGATGCCATGGTCGAGATCGGCCCGGGGCTCGCCGCGCTGACGCAGCCGCTGGTGGAGCGGCTGGGCCGGCTCACCGTGATCGAGCTCGACCGCGACCTTGCGAAGCGCCTGCGCGAGCATCCGCAGCTCGACGTGGTCGAATCCGACGTGCTCAAGGTCGACTTCGCCGAACTGGCCGCGAGGTTTCCGGCCGACAAGCCACTGCGCGTGGTGGGCAACCTGCCCTACAACATCTCCACGCCGATCCTCTTCCATCTGCTGGGCTGCGCCCATCTGGTCGCCGACCAGCACTTCATGCTGCAGAAGGAAGTGATCGACCGCATGGTGGCCAGGCCCGCCACGTCCGACTACAGCCGCCTGAGCGTGATGCTGCAGTGGCGCTACGAGATGGAGAACGTGCTGTTCGTGCCGCCCGAGAGCTTCGACCCGCCGCCGCGCGTGGACAGCGCCGTGGTGCGGATGGTGCCGCTGGCGATGCCGCCGGCCGTCGACGAGCAACGCCTGGGCGAAATCGTGCAGGTCGCCTTCAGCCAGCGCCGCAAGCTGCTGCGCCACACGCTGGGCAAGTGGCTGGAGGAACACGGTTTTTCCGGCGACTTCGACACCCAGCGGCGGGCCGAGGAGGTGCCGGTGGCCGACTACGTGGCGCTGGCCCAGGCCGTACCCCGATGAAAAAAGCGCGCCCCAGGCGCGCTTTTTTCATTTGCTTGTTGCCGGCAAGCTTTGCCGACTTTTCTCGATCAAGCGGCAGCGAGCCAATAGCCCGCGTTGAAGGGGCTGCTCATGCGCAGCGCCAGCGGCGAGACGTCGACCAGTTTGTCGGTCGGCATCTTTTCGCCGGCCGGCTCGGCTGCTGCCGTGGAGTTCACTTCGATGCCATCGAGGGTTTCAACGTTCGGGTGAGCCTCGTTCGCCCGTTCTGCTTGGCTGGTGGATGCAGAACGGGCTACAGAAAAGAATAGAAGCACCGGAACGGGACCTTGCGGTCGCCCCAGTAGTCCGAGGCGTCGCGGAAGATGTCGAGCAGCTGCTCGCGGGCTTCCTTGTCGAACTTGGCGTTGGCCGGAATCTGCTCCAGCACGATGACGAATCCCGGCTGCGGGCCCGATTTATGCAACGGGTCGGTCATGCAGTCGTACAGCGCGTCGAAGTTCTTCCCGAAGTGGGCCGGGAACGTGAACTGCTGCGCGATCAGGTCGAGGACGTCCTGCTTGGTCTGGGCGTTGCCCAGGTTGGCGTACAGGAAGTGCTGGCCGGCCGCATTGGCTGCGTCCTGCAGGTCGTTCACGCGGAACGCGCGGATCGATTGCACGATGTTCGGGCGTACGGCACGAAGGGATAAGGTCATCTCCGCTGGTCTTTCCATAGTCATCATCATTTCGTCGGGGCGCTTCGAGGCGCCGCTCAGGTCGTTTTCATCGCTCATGGCGCAATCCGTCTGAAGCTCGCGTAGTGGTCTGCGGTGTACCAGCAGGCCTCGGGCGCGGTGCGTCGCTCTCCGCCGCAGACGATCCGCCGTGCGCCGCGGTCGCGAGAACCGGGCGTGGATACCGTGTATTCACGGTAGTGGCCACGGCGGGCGGGCGGCAACAGACGTTCGCGATTGCCGAACACCGAGCCGTCCTTGTCATACCGGAAGGGGCCGCCATCGAGAATGGCCTGGTAGGTCCGCTGGCCCTGCACCGGCAGGTCGGCCAGTGCGATGGTTTCATCGGCGGAGGTCTTCCCGGCGCCGAACCATCCGCGGGCCTCGGCCCCCGTCGTCAACGCCACCAGCATCAGACTGGTGAGCGCAAACTTTGTGACAGAGGACGTGATCGAGGCGTAAGCCGCCATGGGGCACCACAAGAAAAGAGCGGGGGGTCGAATCGGCGATCAACGTCGGGGTTAACCCGCAAATTCAAGCCCGCGAGTGTGCACCACGCTGGCGAAAATAGCAAGCGACTGCCCAAAGTTTGAGCAGTCGCGAGGCTATCGAATGGCTTTTCAAGTTGGCGGCCACTCTCGCCAGAGGGCTTATCTCTCGGCGTTTGCGTCCGCCACCGTCAAGGCTGTCATGTTCACGATGCGCCGAACAGTTGCACTCGCCGTGAGAATATGCACAGGTTTGGCCGCACCAAGCAGAACCGGGCCGATGGCGATGTTGCCGCCCGCCGCCGTCTTGAGCAGGTTGTAGGAAATATTGGCCGCGTCGATGTTCGGGAAAACCAGCAGGTTGGCGTCGCCCGCCAGCGCGCTGTGGGGCATGACGACGGCGCGCTGCTTGCTGTCGAGCGCCACGTCGCCGTGCATTTCACCGTCCACCTCGAGCCAGGGCGCCTGCACACGCAGCAGGTCGAGCGTGCGGCGCATCTTGACGGCGCTGGGCCCGTTGCTGGTGCCGAAGTTGGAGTGCGACAGCAGCGCAGCCTTCGGCTTCAGGCCGAAGCGCATCATTTCCTCGGCCGCCATGGTGGTGATCTCGGCCAGTTCCTCGGGCGAGGGGTCGTAGTTGACGTGCGTGTCGACCAGGAACACCTGGCGATCGGGCAGCAGCAGGCCGTTCATGCAGGCGTACACCGGCACGTCCTGCGGGGTGCTTTCGCAGCCGCCAGGGCGCTTGCCGATCACCTGGTCGATGTAGTGCAGGTGGTTGGCGGTCGTGCCCCAGGTGCCGCAGATCAGGCCGTCGACCTCGCCCTTGTGCAGCAGCATCGAGCCGATCAGCGTCAGGCGCCGGCGCATCTCGATCTTGGCGACCTGCACCGTCACGCCCTTGCGCTCGGTCATGCGGTGGTAGGTCTGCCAGAACTCGCGGTAGCGGTGGTCCTGCTCGACGTTGACCACGTCGTAGTCCAGCTCCTCCTTCAGGCGCAGGCCGAATTTCTCGATGCGCTGGGCGATGATGGCCGGCCGGCCGATCAGCGTCGGGCGTGCCACGCCCTCGTCCACCACGATCTGGGCCGCGCGCAGTACGCGCTCTTCCTCGCCTTCCGAATACGCCACGCGCTTCTTGCTGGCGCGCCGGGCGGCGTCGAAGATCGGCTTCATCGTGGTGCCCGAGGCGTAGACGAAGCTCTGCAGCTTGTCGCGGTAGGCGTCCATGTCCTTGATGGGACGCTGCGCCACGCCGCTTTCCTCGGCAGCCTTGGCCACGGCCGGCGCGATCTTCATCATCAGGCGCGGGTCGAAGGGCTTGGGTATCAGGTATTCGGGGCCGAAGCTGAGCTTTTCACCGACATAGGCGGCAGCCACGCGCTCGCTCTGCTCGGCCTGGGCCAGGTCGGCGATGGCGTGCACCGCGGCGATCTCCATCTCGTCGGTGATCGTCGTCGCGCCGCAGTCCAGCGCGCCGCGGAAGATGTACGGGAAGCACAGGACGTTGTTGACCTGGTTCGGATAGTCGGTGCGGCCGGTGGCCATGATCACGTCGTCGCGCACCGCGTGGGCGTCTTCCGGAGCGATCTCGGGGTTTGGGTTGGCCAGCGCGAAGATCACCGGGCGCTTGGCCATCTTGGCCACCATGGCGGGCTTGAGCACGCCGCCGGCCGACAGGCCCAGGAACACGTCGGCACCCTCGATCACCTCGCCGAGCGTGCGCGCGTCGGTCTTCTGCATGAACTGGCGCTTGTCGTCGTCCATCAGCTCGGTGCGGCCTTCGTAGACCACGCCGGCCAGGTCGGTGACGAACACGTTCTCGCGCTTCAGGCCCACCTTGAGCAGCAGGTTCAGGCAGGCCAGCGCCGCGGCGCCCGCGCCGGAGGCGACCAGCTTGACTTCCTCGATCTTCTTGCCGGCCACCTTCAGGCCGTTGACCATCGCGGCCGCCACGGTGATGGCCGTGCCGTGCTGGTCGTCGTGGAAGACCGGGATCTTCATGCGCTTGCGCAGCTCGCGCTCGACGTAGAAGCAGTCGGGCGCCTTGATGTCTTCCAGGTTGACGGCACCGAAGGTGGGCTCCAGCGAGGCGATGATGTCCACCAGCTTGGCCGGGTCCTTCTCGTCGATCTCGATGTCGAACACGTCGACGCCCGCGAATTTCTTGAAGAGGACGCCCTTGCCTTCCATCACCGGCTTGGAGGCCAGCGGGCCGATGTCGCCCAGGCCCAGCACGGCGGTGCCGTTGCTGATGACGGCCACGAGGTTGCCCCGGGAGGTGTACTTGAAGGCGTTGGCCGGGTCCTTGACGATCTCCTCGCAGGGAGCCGCCACGCCGGGCGAATAGGCCAGCGACAGGTCGCGCTGGTTGACCATCTGTTTCGTCGCCGCGATGGCGATCTTGCCGGGAACGGGAAACTCGTGGTACTCGAGGGCGGCACGGCGCAGCTCTGCGCGTTTGTCTTCGGGCGTGGGAGTCGATGAGGTCGAGGGGGTCGAATCTGACATGTGCCGTAGCTCCTGGTGGCGCTTCTTCTGGGGGCGCCGATTGTAGACCTCGCGCATGACGCCCTAGGCCGCATGGCCAGGGGCTCCCATGACCAATAGCACGGGTGTTTCCGCGGGGCTGTGTGGCAATATGCACGGTTCGGACAAAACCTGAAAAACCTGAAGAGGAGTGACCGACCATGGCCCTGATGGATTTCATCAAGAAGCAGTTCATCGACATCATCCAGTGGACCGAGACCGGCGATGGCACGCTGGCCTGGCGCTTCCCGATGGCGGAGATGGAAATCCAGAACGGCGCCTCGCTCACGGTGCGCGAATCGCAGGTCGCCGTCTTCGTCAACGAGGGCAAGGTGGCCGACGTGTTCGGCCCCGGCATGTACAAGCTCACGACGCAGACGCTGCCCGTGCTCACGTACCTGAAGAACTGGGACAAGCTGTTCGAGTCCCCCTTCAAGAGCGACGTCTACTTCTTCAGCACCCGCCAGCAGGTCGACCAGAAGTGGGGCACGCCCCAGCCGATCACCATCCGCGACAAGGACTTCGGCGCCGTGCGCCTGCGCGCCTTCGGCAACTACTCCTTCCGCATCGGCGATGCCAAGGCCTTCCACACCGAGATCTCCGGCACGCGCGACACCTACACCGTGGCCGACCTCGACGGCCAGCTGCGCGGCCTGGTGCTGCAGAACATCAGCAACGCCATCGCCTCCAGCGGCGTGCCCTTCCTCGACCTCGCGGCCAACCAGATCCAGTTCGCGCAGGCGCTCGCCGCCCAGCTGGTGCCCGAGTTCGAGAAGATCGGCATCAAGCTCGAGAACATCACGGTCCAGAACGTCTCGCTGCCCGAAGAGCTGCAGAAGATCCTCGACCAGAAGATCGGCATGGGCATGGTCGGCAACGACATGGGCAAGTTCATGCAGTACCAGACGGCGCAGGCGATTCCCAAGTTCGCCGAGGGCGCGGCCGGCGGCGGCGGTGTCGCTGGCGACGCGATGGGACTTGGCGCGGGCGTGGCGCTCGGCCAGGTGCTGGCGCAGAACCTCGCGCAGGGCCTGAGCCCCAACGCCGCGGCTGCCGCTGCAGCCCAGCAGCAGCAACCGTCGGTGGCCGTGGTGAGCGCTGCCGACGTGATGACCACGCTCGAGAAGCTCGGCGAACTCAAGACCAAGGGCATCCTCACCCAGGAAGAGTTCGACGCCAAGAAGGCCGAACTGCTCAAGAAGCTGGTCTGACCCCAGGCTTCGCGCACTTCGTGTCGCCCTCCCTCGTCCCTTGCAGGGGGCGATGCCAGCAGCCCGGCATAGCCGGCTGCGCGGTATCTCCCGCCTCGTTCGTCGTGTCTTCAGCCGCGTGCCATGGCTGAGGAAAACGGCAACCAACGCTACTACCGGGCGCCCTGCCCCGGCTGCGGAGCGCCGGTCGAATTCCGCTCGGCGCAGTCGACCCATGCGGTCTGCCCCTACTGCCAGAGCACCGTCGTGCGCCAGGGCGACACGCTCGCGCGCACCGGCAAGATGGCGGAGCTGTTCGACGACTTCAGCCCGCTGCAGCTGTTCGCCGCCGGCCGCATCCAGGACAAGCCCTTCACGCTGATCGGCCGGCTGCAGTACACCTACCCCGGTGGCCGCTGGACCGAATGGATCGCCGCGCTCGACGGCGACCGCACCGCCATCCTCAGCGAGGACAACGGCGCCTACGTCTTCGCCCTGCCCTTCGACCTGCAGCGCGCGGCGCCGCCGCCCGGCGACCTTCGCGTGGGCGCCACCAGCGCCTTCGCCGGCCAGAGCTACACCGTCACCTCGAACGAGCAGGTGGCGCTGACCTCGGCGCAGGGCGAGCTGCCGCACCTGCCCGAGCTCGGCCGGCCCTTCGCGATGGTCGAGCTGCGCAACGACCGCGGGCTGGTGCTCAGCATCGACTACGGCACCGCCAAGCCCAGCGCCTACCTCGGCCGCTCGGTACAGCTGGAAGACCTGCAGCTGACCGGCCTGCGCGCCGAGTCCGCCAAGGACGAAAAAGGCCGCAGCTTCAACTGCCCCAACTGCGGCTCGCCCGTCACCGTCAACCTCGCCGACAGCAAGAGCATCACCTGCGGCTCGTGCCACAGCATCATCGACCTGTCGCAGGGCATCGGCGGCGAGCTCAAGCACGCCACGCAGGACGAGCCCGTGCGCCCGCTCATCGCGCTGGGCAGCATGGGCCAGCTGCAGGGCGCGCAGTGGCAGGTGGTGGGCTTCCAGCACCGCATGGGCAGCGAGCCCGGCGACGACGAGCACTTCGGCTGGGACGAATACCTGCTCTACAACAACAAGCGCGGCTTCAGCTTCCTGGTGGACGCAGAGGACGGCTGGAGCATGGTCAAGCCGACCACCGGCGCGCCGGTGATGGCCGAGAACGGCACGAGCGCCACCTACCTCGGCAAGCGCTACCAGCAGCAGTACGCCTACAACGCCGAGACCACCTACGTGGCGGGCGAGTTCTACTGGCAGGTCGAGCGCGGCCAGAAGACCTTCAACCGCGACTTCGCCAGCGGCGGCGCGCTGCTGTCGATGGAGCGCTCGGCCAACGAGCTCACCTGGTCCGCGGGCAGCAAGATCGACAGCGGCGCGGTGGCCACCGCCTTCAAGCTCGACGCGAAGAAGGACATGTTCAAGCGCGCCGACGCGCTGCCGGTGAGCGCCGCGTCGGGGCTGGGCTGCGGCACCATCATCCTCATCATCGTCGTGATCATCATCCTGCTGATCATCCTGAGCACCTGCAGCAGCAGCGGATCGTCCAGCGGCTACCGCAGCTCGGGCGGCTCCTACGGCGGCTATTCCAGTGGCGGCGGCCACAAATGACGGCGAAGATGCGCGCGATGCTCTCTCTAACTACTGCTACGACTGGAGGTCCCCATGGGATTTGAATGGCTGAAACCGGGCGTGGTCCTCGGATCGCTCGTGTACGCGCTGATCGGCGTCGTGATCTTCTGGCTGTGCTTCCTGATCATCGACAAGATCACGCCCTACGACCTGTGGGGCGAGATCGTCGAGAAGCAGAACGTGGCGCTGGGCCTCGTCGTGGCGGCAATGAGCCTCGGCATCAGCATCATCGTCGCAGCAGCGATCCATTAGCCCCCGGCCTTGCTCTTCGCTTCGCTACGCGTCGTTCGCCACCCCCCGCGGGGGAGGCGCGGTCCGCCTCGGGGCGGTCCGGCGGCGACCGCCTGATCCATGGATACCCCTGCCAGTCCGCTGCCGGCCAAAGGCCCGCAGCCCGTGGAGATCGCGCTGCTCGCCAGCGTGTTCGTGGTCGCCGCCTGCGGGCTGGTCTACGAGCTCACCGCGGCCGCGCTCAGCTCCTACCTGCTGGGCGACTCGGTGCTGCAGTTCAGCACCATCATCGGCACCTACCTGTTCGCCATGGGCGTGGGCTCGTGGCTCTCGCGCTACTTCGAGCGCCAGCTGCCCGCGCACTTCCTTCGCATCGAACTGCTGGTGGCGCTGATCGGCGGCGCGCTGCCGGCGATCCTGTTCCTGGCCAACGCCTACGTGCCCGGCGCGTTCCGGCTGCTGCTCTACGGGCTGGTGATGGTCGTGGGCACGCTGGTGGGGCTCGAGATCCCGCTGGTGATGCGCATCCTGAAGCGCAACATCGTGCTGAAGAACCTGGTGTCGCAGGTGCTCACCTTCGACTACCTCGGCGCGCTGGCGGTGTCGGTGGCGTTCCCGCTGATCCTGGTGCCGCAGCTCGGCATGATCCGCACCGGCCTGCTGTTCGGCTTCATGAACGCGGCGGTGGCGGTGTGGGCGCTGTGGCTCTTCCGCCATGAGCTGCGCCGCGTGGGCGCGCATGCCGTCGCGTGCGTTCTCGCGCTGGGGGCGCTGGTGGGGGCTTTCGTCGGCGCCGACCACATCACCACGCTGGCTGAAGACAAGTTCTACCAGGACCGCATCGTCTTCAGCGCCACCTCGCCCTACCAGCGCATCGTGGTCACGCGCGGGCTGCTGGGGCATCGGCTCTTCCTCAACGGCAACCTGCAGTTCGCCGAGCGCGACGAATACCGCTATCACGAGGCGCTCGTGCATCCGGTGATGGCCGCCCAGGGCGCGCCGAAGAAGGTCGCGGTGCTCGGCGGCGGCGACGGCATGGCGGTGCGCGAGATCCTCAAGTACCCGTCGGTCGAATCGATCACGCTGGTGGAGCTCGACCCGAACATGACCAGGCTCTTCACAGAGCACGAGACGCTGGCCGCGCTGAACGGACATTCGCTGTCTTCGCCGAAGGTGAAGATCGTCAACACCGATGCCTTCCAGTGGCTGCAGCAGCCTGGTGACATGTATGACGTGATCGTGGTCGACTTCCCCGATCCCACCAACTTCGCCATCGGCAAGCTCTACACCAACAGCTTCTACGCGCTGCTCGAGAAGCGGCTGTCGGCCAGCGGATACGCGGTGATCCAGACCACCTCGCCGCTGGTGGCGCGCAAGAGCTACTGGACCGTGGCGGCGACCATCGAGTCGGTGGGACTGCGCGCCACGCCGTACCACGCGCACGTGCCCAGCTTCGGCGAATGGGGCTACATCATCGCGAGCCGCAGGCCCTACCGCATGCCCGATGCGCTGCCGCCCGGCCTGCGATTCCTCTCCCCGACCACCCTGCCGCTGATGTTCGACTTTCCGCTCGACATGGCGCGCGTGCCGGCCGAAGTGAACCGCCTCTCGAACCAGATCCTCGTCACCACCTACGAGCAGGAGTGGGGCAAGGTCATGGCGCATTGAATGACGTACTCCCCCAGGCTTCGCGCACTTCGTGTCGCTTCGCCAACCCCCTCGCCGGGGGCAACACCTGCGGCCCGGCGGAGCCGGTTCCGCGGTGTTCCTGGGACAGGCAGGTGCGTATGAGGCGGCGTGGGTTTCTTGGGGCTGCCGCGGGGGCTGCTGGTGCATTCGCGCTCGCCGGCTGCGAGGCGCCTCCGCCGCCCATCGAGGGTGGCTTCACCGGCATCGACGTCGCGCGTGGCCATGCGATGCGCGACCGCACTCTCGGGAGCACGACGCCTGCCGTGGTGAAGCGCACGCGCGTGGTCATCGCGGGCGGTGGCGTGGCGGGCCTTGCCGCGGCCCGCGCGCTGCGGCTCTCGGGCGTCGACGACTTCGCGCTGCTCGAGCTGGAAGACACCGCCGGCGGCAACGCGCGCGGCGGCATGGTCAACGGCATCGCCTGCCCGCTCGGCGCGCACTACCTGCCGGTGCCGGGCGACGACGCGCGCGAGGTGCAGGACCTGCTGGAAGAGCTCGGCCTGCGCCGCCGCGTGGCCGGCCGCTGGGAATACGACGAGGTCACGCTCTGCCACAGCCCCCAGGAGCGCCTGTTCTTCCAGGGCGAGTGGCAGGACGGCCTGCTGCCCGTGCATGGCGTGGGCGAGGCGACGCTCGCGCAGTACCGCAGGTTCGCGCAGCGCATCGACGCGCTGCAGCACGCCGCGCATTTCGCCATTCCGACGCTCAAGGTCGCCATCACGCCCGAGCTGCTGGCGCTCGATGCGGTCAGCTTCCAGAACTGGCTCGACAGCGAAGGCTTCAGCGATGCGCAGCTGCGCTGGTACCTCGACTACTGCTGCCGCGACGACTACGGCGCCGGCATCGGGCAGGTGTCGGCCTGGGCCGGCATCCACTACTTCGCGAGCCGGCACGGCTTCCACGCGCCCGGCGATCCGACGGGCAGCGTCAACGATTCGAGCCCCGAGCGCGACGGCATCCTGACCTGGCCCGAAGGCAACGGCTGGCTCGCCAGGCAGCTCGCCAGGCCGCTCGGCGAGCGGCTTCGCACTGGCAGCGTCGTCACGCGCATCGCGCAAGTGCGCGACGGCGTCGAGGTCGATGCATGGGATGTGGCATCGAAATCCATGGTGCGCTGGCAGGCCGAGCGCTGCATCGTCGCGCTGCCCGTGTTCATCGCCGCGCGCGTCGTCGAGAACCCGCCCGAGCTGCTGAAGAACGCCGCCGCGCACGTGCGCTATGCGCCCTGGCTGGTGGCCAACATCCACCTGCGCGGCCCGCTGGCCGACCGGCCCGGCGCCGCACCCAGCTGGGACAACGTGATCTACGGCACCAGGGGTCTCGGCTACGTGGACGCGCGCCACCAGGCACTGGACCCCACGCCGCGCGGCACCGTGCTGAGCTGGTACCGCCCGCTGGGCCCGAGCGGCTACGACACCGTCGACGGCCGCAAGCTGCTGCTGGAGCGCCCGTGGACCGGCTGGCGCGACGACCTGCTCGCCGAGCTGTCGGTGCCCCACCCCGACCTGCCTTCGCTGGTCTCTCGCATCGAGATCACGCGCTACGGGCACGCCATGTCCATCCCCAGGCCCGGCCTGCTGGCGCAGATCGGCCCCGAGCGCAGCGCACCCGACGCCGGGCATCGCGGCAGCGTGGTGGCGGGCCTGCTGTCGTTCGCGCACGCGGACTGGTCGGGCTATTCGATCTTCGAAGAGGCGTTCACGCGCGGGCACGTCGCGGGAACGGATGCGGCGGCGGCATGAAGACACTGGTGCTCGGCGGCTACGGCAACTTCGGCGCACGCATCTGCCGCGCGCTGGCCGGCAGTCCTGGCATCGAGCTGCTCGTGGCGGGGCGTGACGCGCAGCGCGCCACGGCCTTCGCTTCATCGCTGGAGGCGGCCGCGAGCGGCGTACGCATCGACGTGCAGGCTGCCGATCTCGCACACACGTTGCGAGGTCTTGGCGTGGAGCTCGTGATCCACACCGCCGGCCCCTTCCAGAACCAGGACTACCGCGTGCCGCACGCCGTCGCTGCCGCGGGCGCGCACTACATCGACCTGGCCGACGGACGCCGCTTCGTGTGCGACTTTCCTGCCGCCCTGGACGCCGCCTTTCGCCGCGCCGACCGCATCGCCGTGAGCGGCGCCAGCACAGTGCCCGCACTGTCGTCCGCCGTGGTCGACCATCTCGCGGACGGCTGGCAGCACATACGGAGCATCGACATCTGCATCGCCCCCGCGCAGGGCGCGCCGCTCGGCGAGGCCACGCTGGCTGGGGTGCTCGCGTACTGCGGCGAGCCCATCCGCGTCTGGCAGGGCGGTCGCTGGGTCGAGCTTCCCGGCTGGGCCGATCCGGAGAAAGTGGAGTTCGCGCGCATGAAGCCGCGCCGCGGCGCGCTCTGCGACATTCCCGACCTGGAGCTCTTTCCGGCGCGGTACGAAGGCGTGCAGTCGGTGATGTTCCGCGCCGCGCTCGAAGTCGGGCTGACGCAGCGCGCCTTCGCCTTTCTGGCCCTCATGCGCCGCGCGGGACTGCTGCCGGCGCCGCAGAAGCTGGCGCCCCTGCTGCACGCCACCGGCGGCGTGTTCGACGCGCTGGGTACTGCGCTGGGCGGCATGGTCGTGCGCGTCGAAGGCACCGATGCGCAGGGCCGGCCGGCACGGCGCGCCTGGCACGTCGCTGCCGACGACAACCATGGGCCGGAGATCCCGTGCATGGCCGCGATCCTGCTGGCGCGCCGGCTCGCGAAAGGCGACGCGACGCTGCCGCCCGTGGGTGCGCACGCCTGCATGGGTCTGTTGACCCTGCCCGAATTCGGGCCGGAGTTCGCTCGCTGGGGCATGGTGACCGACGTGGTCGAAGAAGCGCCGATCGCAGTGGCAGGCCATGGCGCACCGGCGTTTTGAGTTCGACATGCCGGCGCCTGCCGACGTGGTATTCGACGCTTTCCACTACCACGTCTGGCGCGCACGCTGGGACTCGCTGGTCGGCAACGCCCGCGTGGTGGGCGGCGCGCCCTGTCCCTTCGTCGGGGCCGAGACGGAAAACACGGGTCACGGTTGGTTGCGCGGCTTGTCGATGCGAACGCGCTTCGTGAGCTTCGATCGACCGCATGTGGCTGCAGCCTCGATGGTCGGCCGCTCTTTCCCCTTCAGCCGCTGGGCCGCTTCCATGCGGCACCGCGACGTGCAGCCGGGTCATTCCGTTCTCATCTACGTCTACACCATCGAGGCGGGGCCGAAGGCCTTGCGCTGGTTGCTGGAGCCGGTGGTCGCGTGGGTCTTTGCATGGCAGACGCGGCGGCGCTTCGCGCGCTTGCATGCGTTCCTGGCCACGCATGCGCATGAAGTCGTTGCGTGGCAGCACGCTGAGCGTGGGAGCTCCGCCACGTGAAGGATTCTGTTGCGCAGGAGCGCTTGTTGCGTCTGAGCCTCGTCGCCGTCTGGCTATTCACCGCCGTCGCCAGCATCGTCGAGTTGAACGGCCAGAGCCGCCAGGTGCTGGCCGCCGCCGGCATCGCATCGCCGCAGTGGCTGGTGCAAGGGCTGATCATTGGCGGCGCGGCTGCCGATCTTGCAGTCGGCATCGCACTGTGGCGCTGGCCTGGTCGCGCAAGCTATGCGGCGGCCCTGGCCCTGATGCTCGTCATGACACTGGTGGCGACCGTGCTGCAGCCCGGCCTGTGGCTGCACCCGCTCGGGCCGCTGCTCAAGAACATCCCGATTGCCGCACTGCTCTGGCATCTGTATCGGCGCGCCGCACCATGACATGAACACCTACCTCGTCCTCAAGTGGCTGCACATCGTCTCCAGCGTGCTGATGGTCGGCACGGGGCTGGGCTCGGCCTTCTACATGTTCTTCACCAACCGCAGCGGCAGCGTGCCCGCGCAGGCGGTGGTGAGCCGGCTGGTGGTGCGCGCCGACTGGTGGTTCACCACGCCCACCGCGATCCTGCAGCCGGCCACCGGCTTCGCGCTGGCGCACATGGCGGGCTTTCCGCTTTCCACGCCGTGGCTTGCGCTGTCGCTGGGGTTGTTCGTTTTCGCGGGGGCCTGCTGGCTGCCGGTGGTGTGGCTGCAGATCCGCATGGCGGCGATCGCGGCGCAGGCGCATCGCGACGCAGTGCCGCTGCCGCCGCTCTATGCGCGCTACCAGCGTTGGTGGGAGTTGCTGGGCTACCCGGCCTTCGCGGCCATGGTGGTGGTGTTCTACCTGATGGTGAATAAGCCCCAGCTATGAGCCGCTGAAACGAGCCGATGAAAGAAGGCCTGGCGCGGGCCTGTGCGGTTTTCACGAAGACTTCACACACAGCGCGATTGCTTCACAGATGGCTCGCACACTCGCGGGCGCCAACAAAAACAGTGGGGAGCTTCCATGCTTCAAGTCGCCAACAGAAAACTCGCGTCGATCAGCGACGTGCTCTTCACCGGGCTGGGCCGCGCGCTCGGCTTCCTGCGTCCGCTGGCTCGCGGGCTCATCGGTTCCTGGCGACCACCGGGCTGGCTGCGCATCCTGGGCGCCTTCCTTCTTCTCGGGCTGCAGTGGCTCCAGCAGCGGCTTGCATGGCTGGTGTTGCTTGTGTTGATCGCACTGGCCGGCTGGATCGCCCATCCCCACGTGATGAAGTGGTGGCACGGCCTCACGCCCGACCGCGTCGAGCCGGTGGTCGCCACCGCCAAGGCCGATGCGCCGCAGCGCACCCAGATCGAGCTCGACAAGGGGCCGAATCCCTTCGTCGTGAATTTCTCTGCCTCGGTCGCTCCGATTGCGCGCATCGGCCAGGAGGCCACCGGCGTCACCATCGAGCCCGCCGTTGCCGGCCGCTGGACCTGGACAAGCCAGAAACGCCTCGAATTCCTGCCCGCACAGGACTGGCCCGTCGGCCAGCCGTACAAGGTTCAGATCGCCGACAGCGCCCTCGCGCCGCACATCGAGCTGGCACAGCGCAAGTACGAGTTCACCTCGCCCGAGTTCACAGCGCAGATCATCGGCGCCGAGTTCTACCAGGACCCGGTCCAGGCCAACGTGCGACGCGCACTCTTCCAGGTGCGCTTCTCGCACCCCGTCAACACGGCCGAGTTCGAGAAGCGCCTGGTGCTGACCTACGACCAGCCCTGCAGCAGCTCCTTCTTCAGCGTGGGCAAGTGCGCGAGCGAGAAGTTCACCGTCAGCTACGACAAGCTGCGCCTCATCGCCACGCTGCAGTCGGAGCCGCTGCCCATTCCCGAGAAGAACCGGCCCGCGATCTTGAGCCTCACGGCCGGCGCGGTCGCGCAGAAGGGCGGGCCGGCGCTGCGCAACGACCAGTCGCGCGCGGTCGACATCCCCGGCCTCTACAGCCTTTCCATCTCCGGCATCGAGCCCACCATCGTCACCGGCGAGAACGGCGAGCCCGAGCACGTGATGCAGGTCAGCGCCTCCATGCCGGTGCACGAGCGCGAGATGGCGCGCGTGGTGCAGGCCTGGCTGCTGCCCGTGACGGAAGAGGCCAAGGGCGATCCCGCGGAGAAGTTCGACTGGTCCGCCGATCCGTCGAAGGTGACCGACGCCGTGCTGCGCCGCGCAAAGAAGCTCAACCTGCAGCCCATCGCCAGCGAGCGCGAGGTGACCGAGATGGTCAGCTTCCGCATGCCGCAGGCCGAAGGCGGCCGCTACCTGCTGGTGCGCGTGGCCAAGGGCCTGAAGACGCCCGGCGGCTACCAGCTCGGAGCCGCGCGGCAGGACGTGCGCCTGCTCAAGACCTTCGCGCCCGAGCTCAGCATCATGAGCCAGGGCTCGCTGCTCGCGCTCTCGGGCGAGCGCAAGCTGCCGATCCTGGTGCGCGACCTGCCCGGCATCCGGCTGGAGATCGGCCGCCTGCTGCCGCAGCAGCTGCAGCACCTGGTGACGCAGACCAGTGGCGACTTCGCGCATCCGCAGTTCTACGGCGGCCTGCAGTCGGACAACCTCGTCGACCGCTTCCAGAAGGAGATTCCGCTGAGCATCCCCGCCGGCAAGGCGCACTACGAGACCGTCGACTTCGCCGACTACCTGCGCAGCGACGCGACTGATCGCCGCGGCGTGTTCCTGCTCAAGGTGCAGGGCTACGACCCCAAGGCGAAGAAGAAGCCCGATGGCGAAGGCCAGCCCGAGGAGGCGCAACAGCCGCAACAGGAAGAGCAATCCTCCGAAGAGGATGGCAGCAGTGACGGTGAAGGCGGCAGCCCCGAGCAGCAGGTCGACCAGCGGCTGGTGCTCGTCACCGACCTGGGCATCGTCGCCAAGAAGTCGCTCGACGGCACGCGCGACGTGTTCGTGCAGAGCATCGCCAGCGGCCAGCCCGTGGCGGGTGCGATGGTCGAGGTGTGGGGCCGCAACGGCATGATCGTCGCGTCGCAGTCCACCGACGCCACTGGCGCGGCCAAGCTGCCCAACCTCGCCGGCTATCAGCGCGAGAAGGCGCCGGTGGTGCTGGTGGTGCGCAAGGACGGCGACCTGAGCTTCCTGCCCTTCAACCGCAGCGATCGCACGCTGGACATCTCGCGCTTCGACGTGGGCGGCCTGCGCGCGGCCGGCGTGCCGAACCAGATGACGGCGTACGTCTTCAGCGACCGCGGCATCTACCGTCCCGGCGACACCATGCACATCGCGATGATGGTGAAGGCCGGCAACTGGGGCACCTCGCTGCGCGACCTGCCGCTCGAAGCCGAGATCATCGACGCGCGCGGGCTCAGCGTGCGGCGCGAGAAGCTCCGCCTCGGCCCGGGCGGCGCGGCCGAGATCGCCCACACCACGCAGGACATCTCGCCCACCGGCAACTACGCCGTCAACCTGTACCTGCCGCGCCAGTCGTCGCCCGGCACTCCCGAGGTCGAGAGCCTGCTGATCGGCAGCACCACGGTGAAGGTGCAGGAGTTCCTGCCCGACCGCACCAAGGTCACGGCCAAGCTCAGCAATGAAGTTGCCGAAGGCTGGGTGAGCCCGAAGGACCTGAAGGCGCAGATCGACGTGCAGAACCTCTTCGGCCCGCCCGCGCCCGACCGGAAGGTGGAAGGCACGCTCACGCTGAGCCCGGGCTTTCCGGTGTTCCGCGCCTTCACCGACTATGCCTTCTTCGACCCGCAGCGCGCCACCGAGAAGCAGGTGGACGACCTGGGCAGCGTGCAGACCAGCGCCGAGGGCAAGGCCGAGTTCGACCTGCGCCTCTCGCGCTTCGACGCCGCCACCTACCAGGTGCACGTGCTTGCCAAGGCCTTCGAGCCCGAGGGCGGGCGCAGCGTGTCGGCCGAGGCCCAGACGCTGGTGAGCGACCTGCCCTATCTCGTCGGCGTGAAGGTCGACGGCGACACCAGCTACGTGAGCAAGGGCGCCACGCGCAACGCCACGGTGATCGCCATCGACCCGCGCGCGAAGAAGACGGCCGTGGCCGACCTGAAGATCGAGCGCGTCGAGCGCAAGGTGATGTCGGTGCTCATCAAGCAGGACAACGGGCTGTACCGCTACGAGTCGCGCCTCAAGGAGATCGTGCTCGACGAGAAGCCCTTCGCCATCGCGGCAGCGGGGAACAACGTGGCGCTGGACACCTCCGCGCCCGGCAACTTCGCCTACGTGATGCGCAACGCGCAGGGGATGGAGCTCAACCGCGTGGAGTACAGCGTGGCCGGCAACGCCAACGTGTCGCGCTCGCTCGACCGCAACGCCGAACTGCAGCTCACGCTCGACCGCAAGGACTACGAGCCGGGCCAGGAGATCTCGGTGAGCATCCGCGCGCCCTACGTGGGCGCGGGCCTCATCACCATCGAGCGCGACAAGGTCTACGCCCACGCGTGGTTCAAGACCGACAAGACCGCCTCGGTGCAGAAGATCACCGTGCCAAAGGACTTCGAGGGCACCGGCTACATCAACGTGCACTTCGTGCGTGACCCGGCCTCCGACGAGGTCTACATGAGCCCGCTGTCGTACGGCGTGGTGCCCTTCGCGACCGCGCTGGCCAGGCGCACCGCCAACCTGCAGCTCACCAGCAGCGAGCTGGTGAAGCCGGGGCAGACGATGAAGATGAAGCTCACCAGCGACAAGCCCACGCGCGCCGTGGTGTTCGCGGTGGACGAAGGCATCCTGCAGGTGGCGCGCTACAAGACGCCCGACCCGCTCAAGCACTTCTTCCAGAAGCGCGCACTCGAGGTGGGCACGCTGCAGACGCTCGACCTGATCCTGCCCGAGTTCAAGAAGCTCATGCAGGGCGCCGCCCCCGGCGGTGACGGCGAAGGCGAGCTCGGCAAGCACCTGAACCCGTTCAAGCGCAAGCGCGACAAGCCGGTGGCCTACTGGTCGGGCCTGGTCGACGTGAACGGCAGCCGAGAGTTCAGCTACACGGTGCCCGAGAGCTTCAACGGCAGCCTGCGCGTGATGGCCGTGGCGGTGAACGACGAGACCACAGGCGCCAAGAGCACCCGCACCGTGGTGCGCGGCGACATGGTGATCCTGCCGAACGCACCGCTGGCCATGGCGCCCGGCGACACTGTCGAGGTGGGCGTTGGGCTGGCCAACAACATCGTCGGCTCGGGCAGGGAGGCGCCCATCGCGCTCACGCTCACCGCATCGGGCGGCCTCGAAGTGGTGGGCGACGCCACGCAGACGCTCAAGGTCAACGAGCGCGGCGAGGCCAGCACCAAGTTCAACGTGCGCGCCAAGCCGGGCGAGCAGGCGGTGCTGGGTTCCTCGGCGCTGGTGTTCACCTCCACGCACAAGAACTACAGCGCGCGCCTGTCGACCGAGGTGAGCGTGCGGCCCGCGTCGCCCTTCGTCACGCTGGTGCAGGCCGGCAGCTTCCAGCGTGCGGGAGAAATCTCGAGCCAGGCCGACCTGTATCCGAACTTCCGCCAGAGCGACGTGGCCGTGTCGGCCGCGCCGTGGGCCTTCGCGACCGGACTCATGCAGTACCTGGAGGCGTACCCGCACGGCTGCACCGAGCAGATCACGAGCCAGACCTTCCCGGCCGTGCTGCTGTCGGGCCGCCCGGAACTGGTGAAGGAGATGTCGCGCGGCCGTACCGCTGAGCAGGGTCCATTGCCCGAGGCGCGCAAGACCTTCGAGCGCTACCTGGTGCAGCTGCGTGCGCGGCAGACGGCCGACGGCGGCTTCTCGCTGTGGCCCGGTGCCGGCACCGATGCCTTCGCGACGCTCTATGCGGTGCAGCTGCTGGTCGAGGCCAAGGACCACAAGCTGCCCGTGCCGCAGGACCTGCTGCAGAAGGCCGACACCTACCTGCAGGGCTGGCTCGGCAGCGGCGACAACACGCTCGACGGCTGGCGTCAGCGTGCGCAGGCGGCCTACCTGCTGACGCGCCAGGGCATCGTCGCGCCGGCCGCGCTCGCCAACCTGCGCGAAGCCCGCCGCAACCAGATGTCGCGGCAGGGCGTGGGCTGGGGCGACGACCTCGGCGCCGTGTACCTCGCAGCGAGCTATCAGCTCGTGAAGCAGGAGCAGGTGGCCAACGAGCTGCTGGACCCGGTGTGGTCCGACCTGCTTGCGCGCACCGAGAAGAAGCAGCGCCGCAATGCCTGGGGTGCCTACTACGACCCGCTGGTGCACGACAGCATGACGCTGCACCTGGTGGGCCGCCACTTCCCCTCGCGCCTGAAGGCGCTGAAGCCCGCGGTGTGGGAAGGCATGGCCGAGATGGTGCGGGAGGGCTGGTACAACAGCCTGTCGTCGGCCTCGATGCTGCTGGCGGTGGACTCGTACTTCGAGGCCGTGGGGCAGAACGTGGAGGGCAAGCTCTCGGCGAGCGCTGTCAACGCCCAAGGCCAGGCCGCGGCGCTCGCGCTGGGCTCGGTGAACCCGATCACGCGTGCCGCGGTGCCGGCCGGCACCGCCAGGCTGAAGCTGTCGAACGACAGCGACTTCAACCTCTACTACAGCTGGGCCGAACAGGGCTTCGAGCGCAACGTGCCCGCCACGCCGGTGAACAAGGGCATGGAGATCTTCCACGAGGTGCTCGACGCCAAGGGCAACACCATCACCAAGGCAAAGCTCGGCGAAGAGGTCACGGTGCGGGTGCGCGTGCGCAGCCTGGAGCGCGCGCAGATCAACGACGTGGCGCTGGTCGACGTGCTGCCCGGTGGCCTGGAACCGGTGCTGCAGGCCGTGGGCGACGACGAGGATGCAGCCAATGCCGATGCGCCGATCTGGAAGAAGCGCCTGGGCGGCGGCGGCTCGTGGAAGGTGCAGTACGCCGACATCCGCGAAGACCGCGTCGTGTTCTACGGCGGTGTCGGCAAGGACCTGCTCGAGGTGACGTACAAGGCCCGCGCCACCAACGTGGGCGACTACGTGGTGCCGGCCGCCTACGGCGAGGCGATGTACGACCGTCGTGTGTTCTCGCGCTCGGCGGGAGCACGCTTCCAGGTGGTGGCGAATTGATCACGCGCGCGCTTGCCTTGCCCCCTCTCCCGCGTGCGGGAGAGGGCCAGGGTGAGGGCGCGGCGCCTTCCATGAGCACCGAGCTCGATCCGTCGCCCACGCCCTCACCCCAACCCTCTCCCGGGGGGAGAGGGAGGAAGAGAGCAGTCATCGCTTTCGCAGCCGTAGTCTTCCTGCTCGCGCTGCTGCGCCTGTGGCCCCACGCCCCGCTGAGCGAAACCGTCGGCAGTTCGCGCGCCGTCTACGCGCAAGGCGGCGAGCTGATGAGGCTCACGCTTGCCGCCGACGAGCAGTACCGGCTCTGGGTGCCGCTGGAGCGCATCTCGCCCACGCTGGTCGATGCGGTGCTGCTGTACGAGGACCGCCGCTTCTACGCGCACCCCGGCGTCAACCCCGCCGCGCTGGTGCGCAGCGCATGGCGCATCGCCAGCGGCGAGCGCAGGCAGGGCGGCTCCACCCTCACGATGCAGCTTGCACGCCGCGTCTACGGCATCGACAGCCGCACGCCCACCGGCAAGGTCGTGCAGATCTTCGCGGCGCTGTGGCTGGAGGCCCGCTTCAGCAAGCACGACATCCTGGAGGCGTATCTCAACACCGCACCCTACGGCGGCAACATCGAGGGCGTGCAGGCCGCCAGCCTCATCTACTTCCGCAAGGACGCCGCCAGGCTGAGCCTGCCCGAGGCGCTGACGTTGGCGGTGATTCCGCAGAACCCCGTCAAGCGCATCGCCGAGCGCGGGCGCAATGCGGAGCTGCAGGCCGCGCGCGAGCGGCTCTCGGCGCTGTGGGCCGAGCGCGATCCGACGGCGAAGCAGCATGCTCCCGACGCGCAGCTCGCGCTGTCGGCCCAGTCGCGCGGCAGCCTGCCCTTTCTCGCGCCCCACGCCACCGACATGCTGCTCGCGCAGGAGCGCGGCGTGCAGGAGGTGCGCACCACCATCGACCTGCGCATGCAGGCGACGCTCGAGCGCGTCATGGCGCAGTACCTGCGCGCGCATGCCGACGTGGGAATGAACAACGCGAGCGCGCTGCTGCTCGACGCGTCGACGATGCAGGTGCGCGCGATGATCGGCTCGGCCGACTTCCGCAACGACGCCATCTCGGGCCAGGTCAACGGCGTGCTGGCCAAGCGCTCGCCGGGCTCCACGCTCAAGCCCTTCATCTACGCGCTGGCGCTCGACCAGGGCCTGCTGCATCCGAAGACGATGCTGAAGGACGCGCCCACCTCCTTCGGCCCCTACACGCCTGAGAACTTCGACCACCGCTTCGCAGGGCCGCTGCCGGCGCAGGAGGCGCTGATCCGCAGCCGCAACGTGCCCGCGGTGGCCGTGGCCGCGAAGCTCTCGAAGCCCGGCCTCTACGACTTCATGCGCCTTGCGGGCGTGCAGAAGCTGCAGAGCGAACAGCACTACGGCCTCGCGCTGGTGCTGGGCGGCGGCGAGGTCACGCCCGAGGAGCTGGCCGGCATGTACGCGACGCTGGCCAACGGCGGCGTCTCGCAGCCCATCCGCTACACGCAGCCCGCGCCCGGCGAGAAGCCCGTGCAGCCGCTGCGCCTGCTGAGCGAGGAGGCCTCGTTCATCACGCTCGACATGCTGCGGCAAACGCCGCGCCCCGACACCACGCTGCCCGCGCGCCCCGCCATCGCATGGAAGACCGGCACCTCCTGGGGCTTTCGCGATGCGTGGACCGCGGGCGTGTTCGGCCGCCACGTGCTGGTGGTGTGGGTCGGCAATTTCGATGGCAGCAGCAACCCCGCGCTGGTGGGCGTGGATGCCGCCGCGCCCCTCTTCCTGCGCATGGTCGACGCACTGCGCGCCGAGCGGCTGGACCCGGGCGAGATGGCTTCGCGCCGACCGCCCGACCTGCGCCAGGTCGAAGTCTGCTCGGCGACCGGCGGCCTGCCCGATGCGCTGTGCCCGGTGCGCACCATGACATGGTTCATCGCCGGCAAGTCGCCGATCCAGGTCAGCAACCTGCACCGCGCCGTGTGGGTCGACGAGACCACGGGCAAGGTCGTCTGCGGCCCGCAGCCGAATGCGCGGCAGCAGGTTGTGGAGCAATGGGGCAGCGACATGCGCCGGCTGTTCCGCCAGGCGGGGCTGCCGCGTGCGAGCGCACCTTCCGACGGCTGCGAGAAGTCGCAGGGCAGCGAGGGCGACGCCTCGTCCGACAGCGCGCCGCTCATCACCTCGCCGCTGCGCGGCGTGCGCCACACGCTGCGCGCGAAGAAGCCCGAGCCCCTGGTGCTGCGCGCCGAAGCCGCGGCCGGCACGCAGGCGATCTACTGGTTCGCGGACGACGCGCTCATCGGCCGCGCCGCGCCGGGCGAAGGCATCACATGGATGCCCGATCTCGCGTCATCCGGGCGGCGCTACCTGCTGCGCGCGGTCGATGACCAGGGCCGCGCCGAGTCGCGCGAGGTGACGGTCGACATCGCGCCCTGAAATCCCATGGGGCATGTCATGGCCGCGTCATGCCTGGCCGGCATGGTCACGCGTTTTCGACTTGGAACCTTTCCCGCTCATGACGCGTTTCGCTCCCCTGTCCTTCGTCGCCCTTGCCGCCGCCCTCGCATGCACCGCAGCCCAGGCGCAGACCGCCTTTCCCGCCACGCTCGCCGGCCACGCCGTGCTGCCCGCGCAGAGCTTCGTCGCCGCGCCCAAGGATGCGCCGGCCGACCTGCAGGTCAGCGGCAAGTTCACCACCGGCAAGCGCGTGGAGGCGGTGGGCTCGGTCGAAGGCCTCTCGGGCGGCCGCGGCACCGGCGTGTCGCTGCCCTTCAAGGGCCAGCCGCTGCAGGGCCACTCGGGCATCAAGAAGATGGACGACGGCAGCTTCTGGATCCTCACCGACAACGGCGCCGGCACCAAGGCCAACTCGCCCGACTTCATGCTCTACCTGAACCACTACAAGGTGGACTTCAAGAGCGGCAAGTTCAACCGCATCGAAACCGTCTTCCTGCACGACCCCGACAGGAAGGTGCCCTTCCGCATCGTCCATGAAGGCACGAAGCAGCGCTACCTGACCGGCTCCGACTTCGACCCCGAGAGCTTCCAGTTCGCCGGCGGCGCGCTGTGGATCGGCGAGGAGTTCGGCCCCTTCCTCATCAAGGCCGACCTGAAGGGCAAGGTGCTCGCCGTGTATGACACGCTGGTCGACGGCAAGACCGTGCGCTCGCCCGACCATCCGGCCGTGACCACGCCCGGCGCCCCGGGCGGCGCGGTCGACTTCCAGATCAAGCGCTCCAAGGGCTTCGAGGGCATGGCCTCGTCGAAGGACGGCAGCAAGCTGTACGCGCTGCTCGAAGGCCCGGTGTGGAACGCCGAGGCGAAGGACTACGAGAAGGTCGAAGGCAAGGAAGCGCTGCGCGTGCTGGAGTTCGACGTCGCCACCGAGAAGTGGACCGGCCGCCACTGGAAGTACGTGCTCGAGGCGAATGGCAACGCCATCGGCGACTTCAACATGATCGATGCGACCACGGGCCTCATCATCGAGCGCGACAACGGCGAAGGCACCAGCGACAAGGCCTGCCCCGAAGGCCAGAAGCGCACCGACTGCTTCCACGACATCGCGAAGTTCAAGCGCGTCTACAAGGTCGAGCTCAACGACGCGAACGTGGGCGGTCCGGTGCGCAAGATCGGCTACATCGACCTGCTGGACATCGCCGACCCGAACAAGCTCGCGCGCAAGTCCCTGAACGACGGCGTGCTGAAGTTCCCCTTCTTCACCATCGAGAACGTCGACGTGGTCGACGCGACGCACATCGTGGTCGGCAACGACAACAACCTGCCCTTCTCGAGCAGCCGCGAGCCGAACAAGGCGGACGACAACGAGCTGGTGCTGCTGGAGGCGGGGGCGCTGCTGCAGGCGAAGTGAGCTAGCGGGCGCGTCCGGGGGAATGCCCCGGATCGCAGGCGGGGTGGTTGAGAAGATTCCTTTTCAGATGAGTATTATTCTCATCTTCTCGGATTTTCTCTCCCCTCCTCCATGAACCTCCGTACGACCTCGCACGCCGTCCGGCGCGCGTCGTGACTGCCGGCGTTCGCCATCGCTTAGGCGTTGTTTCGCGCGCCGTGGCCGCCATCGCCGGCGGCTACGGCGTCGCGGCGCTCTCTTCCGTCGTGCTCGCACTGTGCTTGCCCGCCGCCTTCGGCATGGCGCGCAGCGAGGCCACGATGACCGGCCTGCTCGTTTCCTTCGCCGTCTTCGCGCTCTCCGTGATGTGGGTCTTCGCCGCGCGCACGGCGTTGCGTGCGTGGTCCGGCCTTGCCGTGGCCGCGGCGGTGCTGGGTGCGCTCCTCATGCTGCTCATGCGCACCACCGGAGCGGCCGCATGAAGGAAGGCTTCCGCCAGTCGATGGCATGGCTTCACACCTGGTCGGGCCTTCTGGTCGGCTGGGTGCTGTTCATGGTGTTCGCGGCCGGGACGGCTTCGTACTTCAAGGATGAGATCACCTTCTGGATGAAGCCGGAACTGCATGCACCGGCCGCGCGCGCCCAGGTGCCGCAGGTCCAGGCGGCCGAGGGCGCGGTGGCCTATCTGCAGAAGCACGGCGCCGGCAGTCCGCGCTGGTTCATCAACCTGCCGGCCGAGCGCCAGCCGTCGACCGACGTGCTGTATCTGGCCACGCCGGCCTCGGCTGCCGCACCCGGCGACAAGCCGCGTCGCCGCTTCGACCGCGTATCGCTCGACCCCTCCACCGGCGAGGCGCTCACCGCCGCACGGGCCACGCGCGGCGGCGAGTTCTTCTATCGCCTGCATTTCGACCTGCACTACATGCCCGCGCTGTGGGCGCGCTGGATCGTCGGCTTCTGCGCGATGTTCATGCTGGTGGCGATCTTCAGCGGCATCGTCACGCACAAGCGCATCTTCAAGGACTTCTTCACCTTCCGCCCGAAGAAGGGCCAGCGCTCGTGGCTCGACGCGCACAACGTGACGGCGGTGCTCGCCCTGCCCTATCACCTGATGATCACGTACACGGGCCTGGTCACGCTGATGTTCATGTACATGCCCTGGGCCCCGCAGGTGGCCTACAAGGAGCGCGGCGGCGAGCAGGCCTTCTTCTCCGAGGTCTTTCCCGGCGGCGGCCGCGACCAGGTCAAGGCGTCCGGCAACAAGGCGCCGCTCGCACCGATCGCGCCGATGATGGCGCAGGCCTCCGCGCACTGGAACGGCGCCGCCGTGGGCCGCATCACCGTGCACCAGCCCAACGACGCCAACGCGGTCGTCTCGCTCACCCGCGCGGAAGGGCCGCAGCTGTCCTACGACAAGCCGTCGATGCTCTTCAACGGCACCACGGGCGCGCTGATCGGCGCTTTCGGCGACGTGCCCAAGCCCGCGGCCGAGACGCGCGGCGTGCTCTACGGCCTGCACATCGCACGCTTCGGCGATCCGCTGCTGCGCGCGCTGTTCTTCCTCTCGGGGATCGCGGGCTGCCTGATGGTGGCGACGGGGCTTTTGCTGTGGGCCGTGAAGGAGCGCCAGAAGTTCGCGAAGGCGCTCAAGCAGGGCGGGCGCATCGGCTTCGGACTGCGCCTCGTCGACGGCTTGAACCTCGGCGCCATCGCCGGACTGCCCGTCGCGATGGCCGCCTTCTTCTGGGCCAATCGCCTGCTGCCGGTCGGCATGGCCGAGCGCGGCGACGCGGAGATCCGCTGGTTCTTCATCGTCTGGGGCGCGGCTGCGGTGCTCGGGCTGCTGCGGCCCACGCTGCGCATGTGGCAGGCGCAGCTCGCGGCGGGCGCGCTGCTCTTCGCACTGCTGCCGGTGCTCAACGCCTTCACCGGGCCGGCGCCGCTGACCGTCAGCTTGCGCACCGGTCCCAGCGCGGTGGCGGGTTTCGACCTGGTCGTGATCGCGCTGGGCCTGGGGCTCGCGGGCGCGGTGTGGATCGTCGAGCGCAAGCGGCGCAAGTCGATGGCTGCCCGGCAGCAGGCGCAGAAGCATCCGCCGGCCTCGCCGCAACAGCAGCAGTCGTCGTCGACGCTCGCCGCGTCGGGCCAGGGATCGTGACGGCGATGGATTCGTCCCTTCTTTCCCTCGTGTTCGCCGCCTCGCTCGCGGGCTTCTGCGCGCTGAGCCTCGCGATGGACCGCCACAGCGAGGACGTCTACGGCCGAGGCAGCACGCCGGGGCGGTGGCGGCGCTGGCTGCAGCTCGGCGGTGCCGTGCTGCTGTGCCTGTCGCTGGGAGGCAGCCTGCGGGTGGCCGGCAGCGCGGTCGGCTGGGTGCTGTGGCTGGGCACGCTCACGGCCGCGGCGCTGTCCACGGTGGCGCTGCTCAGCTACGCGCCGCGACGCTTCCACTGGATCGCATTCGCGGCGACGGCCGTCGCGCTGTGCAGCCTGCTGGCGAGCTTGCTTTCGCCGTCGTCCGCATCGCTCACGCCGTGACGGAAGCGGTGCGCAGCGCCTGCGCGCTCATCGCGCCTTCCACCGCCCTACATAGGGCCGCGCCACATCGCAAACCAGCGCGCCCTTCGGGCCTTGCAGGCCCATCGTGTCGAGCGTTTCCTGTACCTGGCTCAGCGCGGCCACCACCGGGCGGCCGATGACCGCCACCCTCAGCCTCCGCGGTTTCACGCAGGCCGCCGCACCGAGCTGCCGCCCGAGAGCACGCCCTGCGTCATCGGCAGCGCCATGAAGTCGTGCGGGAAGCCCATCGACACGGCGCTGGCCGCTTCCAGGCGTTGCAGCGCTTCGGCGTCGAGCTGAACGTCGAGCGCGCCGAGGTTGTCCTCGAACTGCGCGAAGGTGCGCGCGCCGATGATCGGCATCACCGTCGGCGCGCGGCGCTGCAGCAGCCACGCCAGCGCGACCTGCGCGCTCGAGCGGCCCTGCTCCTTCGCGACCTGCCCGACCACTTCGGCGATCTCCAGCGAGCGGGCGCTGAGCGCGCCGTTGCCCACGGCCACGTCCTTGCGCGAGCCCGTCACGCCCGAGCCCGGGTCGTTGCGATGCTCGAGATCGGCGCGCGTGTACTTGCCCGAGAGCACGCCGCTGCCCAGCGGCGACCACGCCAGCACGCCAAGGCCCAGCTCCTGCGCCATCGGCAGCAGCTCGCGCTCCACGGTGCGCTCGATCAGGCTGTATTCGATCTGCAGCGCGACCACCGGCGACCAGCCGCGCAGCTCGGCCAGCGTCTGCATGCGCGCGATCTGCCAGGCCGGCGTGTCGGAGATGCCCGCGTACAGCACCTTGCCCGAGCGCACGAGGTCGTCGAAGGCGCGCATCACTTCCTCGAAGGGCGTGAGCCCGTCCCAGATGTGCAGGTACAGCAGGTCGATGTAGTCGGTGCCCAGCCGCTTCAGGCTGGCCTCCACCGAGCGGACCATGTTGCGGCGGTGGTTGCCGCCGGCGTTCGGGTTGCCCGGCTGCATGTTGAGCGAATACTTGGTAGCCACCACCACCGACTCGCGCCTGTCGGCGATGAACTGGCCCAGCACCCGCTCCGAACTGCCGTTGGTATAGAAGTTGGCGGTGTCGATGAAGTTGCCGCCGCGCTCCAGGTAGAGGTCGAACATGCGGCGCGATTCGCCCGCGTCGGCGCCCCAGCCCCATTCCTGGCCGAAGGTCATGGTGCCCAGCGACACGGGGCTGACGCGCAGGCCCGAGCGGCCGAGGGTGATGTAGTCGTCCAGCTTCATGATGCAGATTCCTTTCGTGCTTTCGTTGCGAGGTGAAGGCGGCGGCGCGAGGGCCGCACTGCCATGGCCTCGAAGGTATTGGCGCGATTGCTCCTGAAAAAGCCGGCTGGATCGAATGCTTTGTGAAGCCGGTCTTCATAATGGCCACCATGTCGCCCGAACTGCTTCCGGCCATAGCCGCCCTCGCCCGCGTGGCGCACCACGCCAGCTTCACGCGCGCCGCGGAGGAGCTCGGGGTGTCGCCATCGGCCCTTTCGCAGACCGTCCGTACGCTGGAGCAGAAGCTCGGCGTGCGGCTGCTGGACCGCACCACGCGGCGCGTCGGCGTGACGGAGCTGGGGCAGCAGTTCCTCGCGGGTGCGCAACAGGGCCTGGCCGCGCTCGCGCAGGCGGTCGAGGGCATCGACGAGGCGCGCGACAAGCCGGCAGGGCTGCTGCGCCTGAACGTCTCGCGCGTGGCGGCGGAGCTGCTCTTCTTCCCGCACTTCGGCGCGTTCGCCGATGCCTATCCGGACATCACGCTCGAGTTCGTCTGCGACAACCGCATGGTCGACCTCGTGGAAGGCGGCTTCGACGCCGGCATCCGCCTGGGCGAGAGCCTCGCGCAGGACGTGGTGGCCGTGCCGGTGGGCGGGCCGCTGCGCATGGTGACTTACGCGGCGCCCAGCTACCTGAGGGGGCGCAAGCCGCCGCGCACGCCTGAGGACCTGCGCGAGCACCGCTGCCTGAACTACCGCCTGACCACCGGCGGCCTCTATCGATGGGAATACGCGCAGGACGGGCGCGTGCTCGACGTGGAGCTCGCAGGCCCGCTCGTCAGCAACGACGCAGACCTGCTGCTCGCGGCCGCGCGCTCGGGCGCGGGCATCGCGACGTCGTTCGAAGGAGCGGTGCGGGAGGACTTCGCGGGCGGCCGCCTCGTGCCGCTGCTGGAGCCCTGGTGGCCGACCTTCCCGGGCTTCTATCTCTACTACCCGAGCCGCGCGCAGATGCCGCGCAAGCTGCGGGTGTTCATCGACTTCCTGCAGGCGCGGCACGCGCCGCCGCCGGTGTCGCAGCGGGCGGTCAAGCCCGCATCAGCGCCTCGATCTCGTCCGCCTTCACCGGCACGCCGCGCGAGATGAGTTCGCAGCCGGTGGCGGTGACGATCGCGTCGTCCTCGATGCGGATGCCGATGTTGTGGAACTGCTCGGGCACGCCCTCGGCGGGGCGCACGTAGATGCCGGGCTCCAGCGTGAGAACCATGCCGGGGTGCAGGATGCGGCTCGGCCGGTTCTTGATGACCTCGTTCGACAGCGGGTCCTTGCGCTCGCTCACCTCGCCGACCTGCGTGGGCTCGACGTAGCTGCCGCAGTCGTGCACGTCCATGCCGAGCCAGTGGCCGGTGCGGTGCATGTAGAACTGGAAGTAGGCGCGCTTGTCGATCACGTCGTCGACGCTGCCGACCTTGTTGGCGTCGAGCAGGCCGAAGTCGAGCATGCCCTGCGCCAGCACCCGCACCGCCGCGTCGTGCGGGTCGTTGAAGCGGTTGCCGGCCTTGGTGGCCGCAGCCGCCGCGTCCTGGCTGGCCAGCACCAGGTCGTACAGCGCGCGCTGCGGGCCGGTGAACTTGCCGTCGGCGGGGAAGGTGCGGGTGATGTCGCTGGCATAGCCGTCGAGCTCGCAGCCCGCGTCGATCAGCACCAGCTCGCCCTTGCGCACGGGCGCGGCGTCGGCGCGGTAGTGCAGCACGCAGGCATTCGCGCCGGCCGCGACGATGGAGTAGTACGCGGGGTACTGCGAGCCGCCCAGGCGGAATTCGTGCAGCAGCTCGGCGTCGAGGTGGTACTCGCGGGCGTCCTTGCCCTCGCGCAGCATGCGGGCCGACAACTGCATCGCACGCACGTGCGCGCGGGCGCTGATCTGCGCGGCGCGGCGCATGATGTCCTGCTCGTGCGCGTCCTTGACCAGGCGCATCTCGTCGAGCGGGCCGCACAGGTCGCGTTGCTCGTCGGGGCACAGCGCACCGAAGCGCACGCGCGCGCGCACCGATTGCAGCCAGCCGTCGACACGGCTTTCCAGGCCCTTGTGGATGGCGAAGGGAAACCACACGGTGGCGCGGTTCTCCAGCAGCTTGGGCAGCTTCGCGTCGAGTTCGGTGACGGGGAAGGCCTCGTCGACGCCGAGTGCCGCGGGCGCCGCGTCGGGGCCCAGGCGGTAGCCGTCCCAGATCTCGCGCTCGATGTCCTTGGGCGCGCAGAACAGCGTCGAGCGGCCGTCGCCCGCCAGCACCAGCCAGGCGTTGGGCTCGGTGAAGCCGGTCAGGTAATAGAAGTAGCTGTCGTGGCGATACAGGAAGTCGGTATCGCGGTTGCGCGGCCGCTCGGGCGCGGTCGGGATGATGGCGATGCCGTCCTTGCCCAGTTGCGAGGCGAGGCGCGCGCGGCGCTCGGCGTAGATCGTGGTGGCGATGTCTGCTGCGGTCATCTTGTTGGCGTGTTCAGTTGGGCGAGCCGTTCGGGGGTTCCCACGTCGGTCCAGGGGCCGGTGTAGAGCTCGGCGCTCACGAGTTCATTGTCCATCGCGGCGCGCAGGATCGGCGCCAGCGGGGCTTTGCGGCCGGCCGGGTTGCCGTTAGGGATGTCGCAATAGGGCGGCGCGAAGAGCGCAGCGCGGTACAGGCCGATGGTCGAGAAGGTGTATTTCTGGTCGGCGGTGTTGAGCGCGAGGCCATCCGGCGAGAGTCCGAAATCGCCCTTGGGGTTGTGCGCAGGGTTGGGCACCAGCCAGAGATGCGCGAGCCTGTTGCTGGCCACGAACCGGTCGACCGAGGCCTGCGTGAAGGCGAATCCGGGCGCGAATACGTCACCCGCCGCGACCCAGAACACGTCGCCCAGCAGGGGCAGCGCGCGCACGATGCCGCCGGCCGTTTCCAGCGCACCGCCGAAGTCGCGGCCCTCGTCGGAGTATGAAATCGATAGCGCGGAATGACCGCCCAACAAGGGTTTTGCGCCGAACCGCTCCGAAATCTGGGCGCCGAGCCAGTCGGTGTTGACGACCAGTTCGGTGAAGCCGCCGTCGGCCAGCGCCTCCATCGGCCATTGCATCAGGGGCTTGCCGTGCACCTCCAGCAGGGGCTTGGGTGTGGCATCGGTCAGCGGCCGCATGCGCTCGCCGCGCCCGGCGGCCAGGATCATGGCGCGCACCGCGTTGCCGCTCACGCCGCGACCCGTCCGCGCTGCAGCTCGTTGCGCTCGCTGTGCCGAGGCTGGAACAGCGACACCAGGCATTCCATCAGCGCATGCGCCTTGGCCGAGTGGTCGCCGCTGAAGTTGCAGACGTACACGTCCAGCGTCACGCCGCGCTGTTCGGGCCATGTGTGGATGCACAGGTGCGATTCGGCCAGCAGCACCGTGGCGGTGACCCCGCCCGGGCCCTGTGGCGTGGCCGGGAAGCCGTGGATCAGCTTGCCCACCGCCTGCAGCCCGGCGGCCGCCACCGCCTTGAGGCAGACCGCGCCGAGGGCATCGCGATCGATGAGCCACTGGGGGCCGCATTGGCAGTCGTGGAGGTCGGCGGTGAGGTGCAGCCCGTGCATGGGTGGCAACTCTAGCAGTCCGCCCTGCTGCCCAGGCGCACAGGAGCATCGGAAGGGTGTTCGGGCCGTATCGGGAGCGTTCGGGGCTCGCCCGGTAAAATCGCGGGTTCTCCCCACCCCAACCTCCCTTTTCCCTCCGAAAGTCCACCGCACATGGCAAACCACGCCCTGATGGCCAACGCAATCCGCGCACTGGCCATGGATGCCGTCCAACAAGCAAATTCCGGACATCCGGGCGCACCGATGGGCATGGCCGACATGGCCGTCGCACTCTGGGGCGATCACCTGCGCTACAACCCCGCCAACCCGCACTGGTTCGACCGCGACCGCTTCGTGCTGTCGAACGGCCACGCCTCGATGCTGCTGTACTCGGTGCTGCATCTCACCGGCTACGACCTGCCCATCGGCGAACTCAAGAACTTCCGCCAGCTGCACAGCAAGACCGCCGGCCACCCCGAAGTGGACGTGACCCCGGGCGTCGAGACCACCACCGGCCCGCTGGGCCAGGGCATCACCAACGCCGTGGGCTTCGCGCTGGCCGAGAAGCTGCTGTCGGCCGAGTTCAACCGCAAGGACCACACCGTGGTCGACCATCACACCTACGCCTTCCTGGGCGACGGCTGCATGATGGAAGGCATCAGCCATGAGGCCTGCGCGCTGGCCGGCGCCTGGCACCTTAACAAGCTGATCGCGCTGTACGACGACAACGGCATCAGCATCGACGGCCAGGTCAAGCCCTGGTACATCGACAACGTGGCCGAACGCTTCCACGCCTATGGCTGGCATGTGATCGGCCCGATCGACGGCAACGACGCCGCCGAAGTGTCCAAGGCCATCGCCAAGGCCAAGCTGTCGACCGACAAGCCCACGCTCATCAACTGCAAGACCGTCATCGGCAAGGGCAGCCCGAACCGCGCCGGCACCGCCAAGGCCCACGGCGAGGCGCTGGGCGCCGAAGAAATCAAGCTCACGCGCGACGCCATCGACTGGCACTACCCGCCTTTCGAGATCCCGGCCGAGGTGTACGCCGACTGGGACCACAAGGAAGCCGGCGCCAACATCGAAGCCGAGTGGAACGCCAAGTTCGCCGCCTACGCCGCCGCCTACCCTGAGCTGGCTGCCGAGTTCACCCGCCGCATGAAGGGCGAGCTGCCCAAGGACTTCCACCAGGTGGCGTTCGACACCGTGGTCGCCGCACACACCAAGGCCGAGACCGTCGCCAGCCGCAAGGCCAGCCAGCTCGCGCTCGAAGCCTTCACCGCCGCGCTGCCCGAAATGCTCGGCGGCAGCGCCGACCTGACCGGCTCGAACCTCACCAACACCAAGAGCACCGCCGCGCTGCGCTTCGACGCGAAGACCGGCGCGGTGGTCATGAACGTGCCCGCCGTCGAAGGCAAGCAGGGCGCGGAAGACGAAGCCAAGTCCGAAGCCCCGGCCGAAACGCCGCACGGCACCATCGGCCGCCACATCAACTACGGCGTGCGCGAGTTCGGCATGGCGGCCATCATGAACGGCGTGGCGCTGCATGGCGGCTACATCCCCTACGGCGGCACCTTCCTCACCTTCAGCGACTACAGCCGCAACGCCATCCGCATGGCCGCGCTGATGAAGCGCCGCGTGATCCACGTCTTCACGCACGACTCCATCGGCCTGGGCGAAGACGGCCCGACGCACCAGTCGATCGAGCACGCCGCGTCGCTGCGCCTGATCCCGAACCTCGACGTCTGGCGCCCGTCGGACACGGCCGAGACCGCCGTGGCCTGGGCCGTGGCGCTCCAGAACCAGTCGCGCCCGACCGCGCTGCTGCTGAGCCGCCAGAACATCGCCTACTCGCCCAAGAGCGAACTCGGCGACATCAGCCGAGGCGCCTACGTGCTCTCCGAGCCCGAGAACGTCGGCCTCAAGAACAAGAAGACGGCGGCCGTCATCATCGCCACCGGCTCCGAAGTGCCGCTCGCGCTGGCAGCCCAGAAGCTGCTGGCCGAGAAGAAGATCGCCGTGCGCGTGGTGTCGATGCCCTCGACCACCACCTTCGACCGCCAGGACCTGGCCTACAAGAAGGCCGTGCTGCCGAAGAAGCTGCCGCGCATCGCCGTGGAGATGGGCTGCACCGGCGGCTGGTGGAAGTACGGCTGCGCCGCCGTCGTCGGCATCGACACGTACGGCGAATCGGCCCCCGCGCCGGTGCTCTTCAAGCACTTCGGCTTCACGGCGGAGAACGTCGCGGCCACGGTGGAAGCCGTGCTGCGCGACTGATCGATTCCTTCTTCGCCGTTCACGACACACAACAGTTTTTCAACCTTAGGAGCAAGTCAGATGGCTATCAAACTTGGTATCAACGGCTTCGGCCGCATCGGTCGCAACGTGCTGCGCGCAGCCGTGCAGAACTTCCAGAACGACATCGAAATCGTCGCCATCAACGACCTGCTCGAGCCTGACTACCTGGCCTACATGCTCCAGTACGACTCGGTGCACGGCCGCTTCAAGGGCGACATCGCCGTCGAAGGCAGCACGCTGATCGTGAACGGCAAGAAGATCCGCCTCACGCAGGAACGCGATCCCGCGAACCTGAAGTGGAACGAAGTCGGCGCCGACGTGGTGCTGGAATCGACCGGCCTCTTCCTCACCAAGGAAACCGCGCAGAAGCACATCGACGCGGGCGCCAAGAAGGTGATCCTGTCGGCACCGTCGAAGGACGACACGCCCATGTTCGTCTACGGCGTGAACGACAAGAAGTACGCCGGCGAAGCCATCATCAGCAACGCCAGCTGCACCACCAACTGCCTGGCCCCGCTGGCCAAGGTGCTGAACGACAAGTGGGGCATCAAGCGCGGCCTGATGACCACCGTGCACGCCGCCACCGCCACGCAGAAGACCGTGGACGGCCCGAGCAACAAGGACTGGCGCGGCGGCCGCGGCATCCTGGAAAACATCATCCCGTCGTCGACCGGCGCCGCCAAGGCTGTGGGCGTGGTGATCCCCGAGCTCAACAAGAAGCTCACCGGCATGAGCTTCCGCGTGCCGACCTCCGACGTGTCGGTGGTCGACCTGACGGTCGAGCTGGTGAAGGAAGCCACGTACAAGGAAATCTGCGCCGAGATGAAGGCGCAGAGCGAAGGCGCGCTCAAGGGCGTGCTGGGCTACACCGAAGACAAGGTCGTGGCCACCGACTTCCGCGGCGACGCCCGCACCTCGATCTTCGACGCCGAAGCCGGCATCGCCCTCGACGGCACCTTCGTGAAGCTCGTGAGCTGGTACGACAACGAATGGGGCTACTCGAACAAGTGCCTGGAGATGGTGAAGGTCGTGTCGAAGTAAGGCTTCGCCGCTTCCATAAAAAAACGCGCCTCCGGGCGCGTTTTTTGTTGGGCTCCTTGATCGGGCGCCTCACCGCTATCGCAGCTTCTCGTTCCTGCGTATCTCGCTGCTCAACTGCGCCGTCAGCCGCGTCGCGGCCCTTCGCGCAGCCAGCCCGAAGTCGCCCTTGAACTCGCCGAACTCCGCTGTGCCGTTGCCCGCGGCGCGCACGCGCGTGACCTCGGTGCCCGCCGCATCGGTCACCACGCACGAGACCTCGGCCGTGAACGAGGTCGGCGGCCAGCTGATCCATGAGGACGAGCTCGAATCGGTCTTGATGCGCGGCGAGAACACCAGCGAGACGCCCGCCGCCTCGTTCGCCTTCGCGTCGCTGGCGCTGCGCAGCACGACCACGTCGCGGTAGACGGCGCGCAGCGCATCGCGGATCGACTTCTCCAGGTCGCGGTACGGGTAGTAGCTCACGCGGTCGCCGCTGCCGCCGGGGGTGATCACTTCGAGGTCGCGGTCGGCATCGGTCATCACGTAGGCGACCTTCTTCGACACGAGGTACGCCTGCGAACGTGGCGGGGCGGTCTCGGTGATCATGGTGATCGGGTGCACGCAGCCGCCGAGCAGCAGCAGCAACAAGGCCGACAGTGCGATGGACGCCGGACGAAAAAGGGATTGCATCGAAGCGCCTCCTGGCCTCAGGGGTCAACGGCCGATGGCGGCCACGAACTGCGGATCGGCATACACCTGCCGCAGCAAGGCACGCACGAGGCGCGGGTACGCGGCCTGCCCGGCGGGCACGGCGACGATGCTCGCGTAGCTCGAATCGAAGGCGGTCTCGGCGCGGTAGGTCTTGCGCAGGCGCTGCGTGGCGTCGCGCGTGACGGTGATCTCGACTTCCATGCGGCCCGCGCCGTTGATCACGCCGAGGTCGATCTCGTTGACCAGCACGCGCGCCGCGATGCGCGTTGGCGCCTTCGGGTCGTAGACGGAGATCTCGCTGAGGTCGCGCATCATCGCGTCCTGCAGGTACTGGGCGAAGCTGCCGCTGGGCGACAGCAACCGGGCGCTGCGCAGCCGCACGGTGTTGACCTTGTCGTTTGCATCGGAGGGCTGCGCCTTCGCGAGGGCCACCATGCCGGGGCGCGTGGCTTCCAGCTTGTCGAGGGTCTCGTAGTCGGCCGCGTAGGGCGGCGCCAGCAATGGCGCGCAACCGGTGGCCAGAACGGCGGCTGCCAGCGCGCCTATCAAGAGCAGGCTGCGCAAACGCCAGCCTTGCTGCGAACTAAAGATCGCCATCCCTTCGGTCCCCTCTCTGCATCTTCACGAGGCCCGCGATGCATGCATGGTGCATCGGTGGCGCGTGCTCCCGGCGTGACGGTAGCACGCATCGCGCGGCGCGCGAATGCGTGAAGCCGCGAAACCGAAAGGTACGAAGAGGTGGGAAGGAGGGGCTAAGGCGAGCCTCAGACCGGCTCGAGCACGTGGATCAGCTTGCCCGCGGTGAGCTCCTTCGTCTTCTCGCCGTGGGCCTTCATGTGCGGCGCGACCGCGTGCGCCTGCAGGTGCGCCAGGGTTTCCCACTTCTCGATCACGACGAAGGTGTCGGGGCCGAAGCTGGCCTTCGACGCGGGGATGCCCTGCGCATCGACCGTGGCGCCGTACTCGATGCAGCCTGCCTCGGCCAGCACGGCTGCGCGGTTCTCGGCGAAGGCTTCGAGCAGCCTGGCGCGCTGGCCGGGCTTGGCGGTGATGACGGCGACGACGTGGATCATTGAAAGGGTCTCCGGTTGGTTGGTTGGATGGGTGGTCGACTGGAATGCGACGGCCGAATCTAAGAGATTTGGCGCGGCGGTGCCGGTCAGGTCCGCGACAAGGCCGTGTCCCTGTCTTGTCCCTATCATCTTCCGCATGTTCTTCCCGCTCCCTCGCACGGCCACCGCGCCCTTCTGTCCTTCCGAAGTCAAGGGCAGCGTCGCCGTCCCGCAGGAACTGCCGTTCTTCAAGAAGCTGATGCGCTACGCGGGTCCGGGACTGCTGGTGTCGGTCGGCTACATGGACCCGGGCAACTGGGCGACCGACATCGAGGCCGGCTCGCGCTTCGGCTACGGCCTGCTGTTCGTGGTGCTGCTCGCGAGCCTGGCCGCGATGCTGCTGCAGACGCTGTGCGTGCGGCTGGGCATCGTCGCGCGCAAGGACCTGGCGCGCATCTGCCGCGAGCACTACTCGCCGCGCGTCAACCGCCTGCTGTGGCTGGGCGCCGAGCTGGCCATCGTGGCCTGCGACCTCGCCGAAGTGCTGGGCAGCGCGCTCGCGCTGCACCTGCTGTTCGGCGTGTCGATCCCGGTGGGCATCGCGATCACCGCCTTCGACACGCTGCTGGTGCTGGGCCTGCAGGGCGCGGGCTTCCGCCGCGTGGAGGCCATCGTGCTGGGGCTCGTGGGCACGATCGCGGCCTGCTTCGTGGTCGAGCTGGCGATGTCGCCGCCCAACTGGTTCGGCGTGGCGATGGGCTTCGGCCCGAGCCTGGAGCGGCTGCACCAGCCGGGCGCGCTGTACCTGGCCATCGGCATCGTCGGCGCGACGGTGATGCCGCACAACCTGTACCTTCACTCGTCGATCGTGCAGACGCGCCTGATCGCCGACACCGAGCCCGCGAGGCGCGAGGCGGTGCGCTTCTGCACGCTCGACGCGGTGGTGTCGCTCTCGCTTGCGCTGCTGGTCAACGCGGCCATCATGGTGCTCGCTGCCAGCGCCTTCCACGCCACCGGCCACCGCGAGGTGACGGAGATCGACGACGCCTACCGGCTGCTGGAGCCCGTCGTCGGCAGCGCGGTCGCGGCCACGCTGTTCGGCATCGCGCTGCTGGCCTCGGGGCAGAGCTCGACCTTCACCGGCACCATCGCAGGCCAGATCATCATGGAAGGCTTCCTCGACCTGAAGATCCCTTGCTGGCAGCGCCGCCTCATCACGCGCGCGCTGGCGCTGGGCCCGGCGTGGCTGGGCGTCTGGTGGTTCGGCTACGGCGGCGTGGGCAAGATGCTGGTGCTCAGCCAGGTGGTGCTGAGCTTCCAGCTGCCCTTCGCGATGTGGCCGCTGATCCGCTTCACGAGCAGCCGCGCGCTGATGGGCGGCTTCGCCAACGGCCCGGTGGTGAAGTCGCTGGCGTGGCTGCTGTTCGGCGTGATCGGCGCGGCCAACGTTTGGCTGATCGCATCGGTGGTCGTGAGCGGTGCCTAGGCCTCAGCGCTTGCCCGCTTCCTTCCACAGGTGCACCAGCGCCTCCGGCGCCTCGGCCTCGGGCACCTCGAAGCTCACGAAGATGTCCTGCTGCTCGCCGGCGCTGCGCACGAGCACCTCGACGCGGTAGAAGCGCTGGTCGCCGCCCGACACCGTCGCGCCGGCCTGCTGTTGCGCGTGGGGCACGGCGCTGTGCAGCGCGTCGCCGATCTGCTGGCGCAGCTCCTGCGTGCACTCCCCCAGCCGGAAGCTGCGCGGCTGCGCCAGCCCCGGCACGAAGGCCAGCCCGCCCTCGCGCGTCACGCGCACGGTGGTCGCCTCGTTCAGCGGCGGCAGGCGGATCATGGCGCGATCACCCCCACGGCCTGCCAGGCGTCGACGACCGCCTTGCGGACTGCGCTGCCGGCGCCGAAGCGCTGCGACGCGACATCGATGCTGAGCGTCGCGAAGGCCTCGAAGTCGGCGTCGTTGCGCAGGCGCCCGTCGCGCAGCGTGTCGTACCAGACGCGGCCTGCGCTCTCCCATGCCGGCCCGCCGATGGCGACGGCCGCCAGGTGGAAGGCGCGGTTCGGAATGCCCGAGTTGATGTGCACGCCGCCGTTGTCCTGCGAAGTGACGACGAAGTCCTTCATGTGCGCGGGCTGCGGGTCCTTGCCGATCACCAGGTCGTCGTAGGCGGTGCCGGGCTCGGCCATCGAGCGCAGCGCCTTGGCTTTCACGGTGGACATGAAGAGGCCCGCGCCGATGAGCCAGTCGGCCTGCTGCGCGGTCTGCTTCAGCACGTGCTGCTTCACCAGGACGCCGAACACGTCGCAAATCGATTCGTTGAGCGCGCCTGGCTGGCCCTGGTAGATGAGCGCGGCCTCGTGGTCGATCACGCCGTGCGTGAGCTCGTGGCCGATGATGTCCACCGCGATGGTGAAGCGGTTCATCACCTCGCCGTCGCCGTCTCCGAACACCATCTGCGCGCCGTTCCAGAAGGCGTTGTCGTAGTCCTTGCCGTAGTGCACGCTGCCGGTCAGCGGCATGCCCGCGCCGTCGATGGAGTCGCGCTCGTACACCTCGCGGTACAGCCGCCAGGTCGCGCCCAGGTGCTCGTAGGCCTCGTCGGCCGCGATGTCGCCGGTGGCGGGCCTGCCTTCGGTGCGCACCAGCCTGCCGGGCAGCTCGGTCGTGTGGCCCGCGTCGTGGATGGCGCGCTCTGGCGAATCGGGCCGCGCGGGGCGCACCGGTGTGCCGGTGATGTTCGACACCACCGCCGGCGGCACCAGGCCGCGCAGCGCGCGATGTTCGCGGTCGATGGCCAGCGTGCTCACCGCGCGCTCGCTCAGCGGCGGGCTGGCGCTTTCGGCAAGCCGGCTCAGCAGGTACGGCGGCACGAAGGCGGGCGGCAGGATCTGCGGATTGCGCGACGGCATGGGCGGGCCTTTCGTCGAAGGTCGATCGGGGCATCGATCGGTTCGAAACCACCGTAGCAGAAACGCGAGGCGGCGCCTGTCGGATCGCGGCTCAAGCCCTGGGCGGCATGTCGTC
Organism: Variovorax atrisoli; assembly: GCF_014195185.1. Taxonomy (NCBI): domain Bacteria; kingdom Pseudomonadati; phylum Pseudomonadota; class Betaproteobacteria; order Burkholderiales; family Comamonadaceae; genus Variovorax; species Variovorax atrisoli. Next base: position 286,865 of record NZ_JACIBG010000005.1, read on the forward strand.
TTTGCCGAGCGCGGCGGCCATGAAGTCGACGAAAGTTCGCACGCGCGCCGACAGCTGGTGGCGCTGCGGGTACACCGCGTAGATGTCGGCATCGGGCGTGCGGTAGCTGGCGAGCACCTGCACGAGCCGGCCGCTGCGCAGGTAGCGCGCGATGTCCCACTCGGCGCGCATCAGGATGCCGTGGCCGTCGAGCGCCCAGTTGACCGCGATCTCGCCGTCGTTGGTGCTGAGCATGCCGCGCGTCTTCACTGCCTCGGTGCGCTGCGCGGTGCCGCGCCCGCTGCTCAGGCGCCAGATGCCGTAGGCCTCGTCGCCCTGGCGGATGCCTATGCAGCGATGGCGCGTGAGGTCGTTGGGCACCTTGGGCTGCCCGGCGCGCGCGAGGTAGGCGGGCGAGGCGCACAGCAGGCGCCGGTTCGACGCGATGCGCCGCGCGATCACGCGGGCCTCGGGCGGTGCGCCGAAGCGGATGCAGACGTCGAAGGCGTCGTCGGTCAGCGGCGGCGGGTTCACCGAGAGCTGCAGCTGCACCTCGACCTGCGGATGCCTGCGCGCGAACTTCGAGATCAGCGGCGCCACGTGGCTGCGCCCGAAGCCCAGCGTGGCGTTCACGCGCAGCAGCCCCTGGGGCTCGCCCTTCGCGCCGCCGAGCAGCTGCGCCATGTCGTCGATCTCGCCGAGGATGCGGCGCGCGTGCGCCACGTAGAGCTCGCCCTCGGGCGTGAGGCTCATGCGCCGCGTGGTGCGGTTCACCAGCGTGACGCCCAGGCGCGACTCCATATGCGCAAGCCGCTTGCTCACTGCGGGCGTGCTGATGCCGAGTTCTCGCGCCCCCGCGCTCAGGCTGCCGCTGGCCGCGAGCGTGGAGAAGAAGCCGAGATCGGCGGGCTGGACCGGGGCTGCCATGGGTGATCCGATTGTTGAATTCAGGTTAACGATGGATTCACTTCCGCCGTGAATCGTTCGACCCAGCCGATCCTACAGTGGGAGCCCGACAGAGCACCCACACACACGAAGAAGGACATCGACGATGAGCAGCAGCTACAGCATCGCCACCATTCCCGGCGACGGCATCGGCAAGGAAGTGATACCCGCAGGCCGCCAGGTGATGGAGGCGCTGGCCGAGGCCTCCGGCGGCGCGCTGCGTTTCAGCTTCGAGGACTTCGGCTGGGGCGGCGACTGGTACCGCGAACACGGCGAGATGATGCCGGCCGACGGCCTCGAGGCGCTGCGCGGCAAGGACGCGATTCTTTTCGGCTCCGCGGGCGATCCGCACATTCCCGACCACATCACGCTGTGGGGCCTGCGCCTGAAGATCTGCCAGGGCTTCGACCAGTACGCCAACGTGCGGCCCACGCGCATCCTGCCGGGCATCGATGCGCCACTGAAGCGCTGCCGGGCGGAAGACCTGAACTGGGTGATCGTGCGCGAGAACTCCGAAGGTGAATACGCCGGCGTCGGCGGGCGCGTGCACCAGGGCCATCCGATCGAGGCCGCCACCGATGTGAGCATGATGACCCGCGCGGGCGTCGAGCGCGTCATGCGCTTCGCCTTCAGGTTGGCGCGATCGCGCCCGCGCAAGCTGCTCACGGTGGTCACCAAGAGCAACGCGCAGCGCCACGCGATGGTGATGTGGGACGAGATCGCGCTGCAGGTCTCGAAGGAGTTCCCCGACGTGCGCTGGGACAAGGAGCTCGTGGACGCGATGACCGCGCGCATGGTCAACCGGCCTGCCACGCTCGACACCATCGTCGCCACCAACCTGCATGCCGACATCCTCAGCGACCTCGCGGCCGCGCTCGCGGGCAGCCTGGGCATCGCGCCCACCGGCAACATCGACCCGGAGCGGCGCTATCCGTCGATGTTCGAGCCCATCCACGGCTCGGCCTTCGACATCATGGGCAAGGGGCTCGCCAACCCCGTGGGCACCTTCTGGTCGGTGGTGATGCTGCTGGAGCACCTCGGCGAGGCCGAGGCCGCGCGCCGCGTGATGGCCGCGGTGGAGCACGTCACGGCCAACCCCGCGCTGCACACGCGCGACCTGGGCGGCAACGCGACCACCGAGGAGGTGACGCGTGCGGTGTGCGCGCACATAACTGCACAGCCGCTGCGGCTGGCGGCCTGATCGGCCCCCTGCCGAGCAGGCGAACGACGGTATCCGCGCGCCTCGAAGCGCGCGGCGCAGAACAACGAGCCGGAGACAAGACATGAACGCTTCATCGAACGCGCGCCTGCATCGGCGCATCGTGCTGCAGGCCGCAGCCATCGCGCTGGGACTGGGCTCCACCGCCCTCGCCTTCGCGCAGCAGGGGCCGGGCGCCGCGGGCTGGCCCGCGCGGCCGATCAGCCTCGTCGTGCCCTTCCCGGCCGGCGGCACCACCGACGTGCTGGCCCGCGCGCTGGCCGACAAGCTCTCTCAGTCGCTGGGCCAGCCGGTCGTGGTCGAGAGCAAGCCGGGCGCCGGTGCCACGCTGGGCGCCGACTACGTCGCCAAGGCCAGGCCCGACGGCTACACGCTGCTGATGGGCGCGGTGCACCACACCATCGCCACCAGCGTCTACAGGAAGCTGCCTTACGACTTCCAGAAGGACCTGGCGCCCGTCACCGTGGTGGCGATGGTGCCGAACGTGCTGGTGGTCAACGCGGCGAACACGCCCGCGAAGAACGTGGCCGAACTGGTCGTGCTCGCCAAGGCCGCGCCCGAGAAGCTGGCCTACGGCTCCAACGGCAACGGCACGGCGCAGCACCTGATCGGCACGCAGTTCCAGGCCAGCACCGGCACGAAGCTGCTGCACGTGCCCTACAAGGGCAGCGGGCCGCTCACCACCGACCTGCTCGGCGGACAGGTGGCGATGTCATTCGACACCATCACGCCGGTGCTGCAGCACATCAAGGGTGGCAAGCTGCGTGCGCTGGCGGTGACCACCGCGCGGCGCTCGTCGGTGCTGCCGGACGTGCCGACGCTGGATGAGTCCGGGCTCAAGGGCTTCGACATCGGCACCTGGTTCGGCGTGCTGGCGCCCGCGGCCACGCCGAAGGAGATCGTGGCGCGCCTGAACGCCGAGATGGTGAAGATCATCCATTCGCCAGACTTCGCGCAGCGCATGCAGGCCATCGGCGCCGAGCCGCTGGGCGGCACGCAGGAAGAGATGGCGCGGCAGATCCGCGAGGAGACGGCCAAGTTCGCGAAGCTGGTGAAGGAAGGCGGCGTGGCGATCGAATAGCGCCGCGGCGGACGGCTCGACGGCGGCGTGCAGCCGGTTACGCACGCGCACACCTGCATTCAGCGGCATGGGCGCCGAGGCCATAGGATCAGGGCTTCCGAAATCACCGCCTCCCGCCCATGTTCATCGTCACCCTCACCTACATCCGTCCGCTCGAGGAAGTCGACGCGCTGATGGATGCGCACATGGTCTGGCTCAAGAAGCACTACGAAAGCGGGCTTTTCGTGGCCTCGGGCCGGCAGGTGCCGCGCCAGGGTGGGGTGATCCTCGCGCGCTCGGGCGACCGCGAGGGCCTGGAGGCGGTGCTGGCGCGCGACCCCTTCGTGCAGGGCGGGGTGGCGCGCACCGACGTCATCGAGTTCGTGCCGCGCATGACGGCGCCGGGCGTCGAGATCCTCAAGAACTTCTAGCGCGCCGCGGCCGCATCCGCCGGCAGTTCCTCGCGCCCGCCCGGATGCCGGGCGAAGCGCGGCGCGTCGTGGCCGTGCACCGGCGCGGGGTCTTCCCAGGGCCAGCCGCCGAACTGCGTGCGGCGGTAGTCGGCCATGGTCTGGCTGATCTCGGCCTGCGTGTTCATCACGAAGGGGCCGTACTGGACCACCGGCTCGGCGATCGGACGGCCCTGCAGCACCAGGAACTCCGCGGCGTCGGCGTCGCCGTTGGCGATCTCGACGTCCACGCCCGCGCGCAGTTCGATGGCGACCGGCCCCCGCACCTGCTCGCCGCCCACCCGCGCGGCCGACCCCTTGAAGAAGTACAGCATGCGCCGCGTGCCCTCGCCGGTGGCGGCGGGCAGCGTCCATTGGGCGCCGGGCGTCATCTTCAGCGTCCAGATCGCCACGTCGGCATCGGCCTGCGCGGCCCACGAATCGGGCGGGGGCGCCAGCGGCTGGATCGGTGCCCGGCCGTTGGAAGGGTCGTCGCCGAGCCGGCCCGCGATCACCGCGACCTCGGTGCGGCCGCCCTTCGCGTCGTCGGAGACGAAGCGCGGAATGGCCTCCGACCAGAACATCGTGAAGTGCGGCTCGGCCATCTTGTTCTTCGCCGGCAGGTTGAGCCAGATCTGGAACAGCTCCAGCGGGTTGGCGGAGTCGGCCTCGAGCAGCGGGAACATCTCGGAATGCACGATGCCCTTGCCGGCCGTGAGCCACTGCACGTCGCCGCCGCCGAAGCGCGCGGTGGCGCCCAGCGAGTCGGAGTGGTCGACCAGGCCCTTGCGCACGATGGTCACGGTCTCGAAGCCGCGGTGCGGGTGCGAGGGAAAGCCCGGCACCGTCTCGCCGTGGTACATGCTCCAGCCGTCCTTGCGGCTGAAGTCCTGGCCGATCTGGCGGCCGGCCAGCGAGGCCTCGGGGCCCATGCGGCCGTTGGCCTTCGGGTAGGCGTCGTCGTGGTAGACGCAGAAGAGGAACGGGTCGATCGTCTGCCAGGGAAAGCCCAGGGGCTTCACCTGCAGGACGGGGCTCCTGTCGTCGTTGTTCTTGTCGTCGGGCATGCGGATATTCCTTTCCTTGGGGCGCGCGGCCGATGATGCCGTGCCGGTGGGTGGAATATCGGGCCGCCGGCGCCTTTCGCCAGAGGCCTTCCGTGCAACAGTGAAGAGCGCGTATGGAACGATCGGCATCGTTCGGGTCCTCGGCGGCGGCGGCGCTGCCTCAGGGGTTCTGGTGCGTCACGGCGGCGTTCGGGTCCATGTAGACCAGCTCCCACAGGTGGCCGTCGAGGTCCTGGAAGCCGTGGCCGTACATGAAGCCGTAGTCCTTCGGCTCGGTCGGCGTGGTGCCGCCGGCCGCCTTGGCCTTGGCCACCAGTTCGTCGACCTCGGCGCGGCTCTCGCACGAGAGGCACAGCAGCACTTCGGTGCTCTTGGCGGTGTCGGCGATGCTCTTGGTGGTGAAGGTCTTGAAGAACTCCTCGACCAGCAGCATGACGTGGATGCTGTCCTTCTGGACGACCATGCACGCGGCATTGGCGTCGGTGAACTGCTCGTTGAAGGTGTAGCCCAGCGCGGCGAAGAACGCCTTGGTCTTGTCGAGGTTCTTGACGGGGAGGTTCACGAAGATCTGCTTGGTGGCCATGGTGTCGTCCTGTCGATGAAAAGAGGTTTGTGAGGGTGTTGTCCGGCGTTTTGTGTACGCCGTCCACAAACGATAGCAAATCAAATGGACGGCGTCCACATATTTTTTCGAGGCTGCCGATCCCGACGATGCGGCCGCGATTGCAAGGGGCGAAACGGACCGGGCATCATGGCTGCCATCATGGAAATCGAGTTCAAGTTCTGCATCCCCGCCAGCCGCCTGAAGGCCGTCGAAGCCGCCCTCAGGCGCGGCACTGTCGCCCGCACCCGCCTGCAGGCCCGCTATTTCGACACCGCCGACCAGCGCCTGGCCGCCGACGGCGTGGTGCTGCGGCTGCGCAAGGAGGGGCCTCGCTGGGTGCAGACCGTGAAGGCCACCGGCGACAACGCCCTGCATCGGCTGGAGCACAACGTCGACCTCGGCACTGCAGCGCCGGCGCCGCAGATGGATCCGCAGCGCCACCAGGGCACGCCCGTGGGCGAACGGCTCGCGAAGCTGCTCGCCGACGGCAGCCCGCTGGTCGAGCGGCAATCGACCGACATCGTGCGGCTCACCCGCGACGTCCGCGTCACCGGCTCCGCCGGCGCGGTGATCGAGATGGCGCTGGACGTCGGCAAGGTCGTCGCCCACGCCGGCACGCCCGAGCAGCGCGAATCGCCGGTGTGCGAACTGGAGCTCGAACTCAAGCGCGGCGACGTGCAGGGCCTGGTCTCGCTCGCGCGGCGCTGGTCGCAGCAGCATGGGCTGTGGTTCAGCACCGTGTCGAAGGCCGAGCGCGGCGCGCGGCTGCTTGCGGCGCAGGAAACGGTGGAAGCCGTGAAGGCCGAGCCGCCGCGCTTCGCCGACCAGCATCCGGACGGCCCGGCCATCCGGCAGGCCGTGGTCGCGTCTTGCCTCGCGCAGATGCTGCCGAACGCGAGCGAGATCGCCGCGGGCAGCGCCGACGAGGAGCAGATCCACCAGCTGCGCATCGGCATCCGCCGCCTGCGCACGGCGCTGCGTGAGCTCGCCGATCTAGACCCCGCCTCGGGTGCCGCCCAGGCCGCGGAATGGGAGTCCCCGCTCGTAGACGCCTTCCGCGCCCTCGGCGCACTGCGCGACCGCGAACAGGTCGTGAAGTTGGCGCAGCCCCGCCTGCGCGAAGCCGGTGCGCCGGACTTCGACCCGCTGGCCGCCGACGGTGGAGCCGCAGCCGATGCGCCCTCGCCCGGCGACATCGTTCGCTCCCCGGCCTTCCAGAACGTGCTCGTTTCGCTGATCGGCTTCACCGCGGCGAAGCCGGCCGAACCCGAACCCGCGCCCGCCGCGGAAGGCGACCCGCCATCAGCAACGGTCGGCGCCAACGACGCCCACCGCCTGCTGCGAAAGCGCCTGCAGCGCCTCCACAAGCAGGTGCTGCGCGACGGCGAACGCTTCGAATCGCTGGACACCGAAAGCCAGCACCGCGTGCGAAAGCGCCTCAAGCGTTTGCGCTACCTCGCCGAGTTCGTGGCGCCGCTGTTCGATGAAAAGGAAGAAGGCGCCGACACCTATCTGAAGGCCCTGCGCCCCGCGCAGGACGCATTGGGCGAATTCAACGACGAGGCCGTCGCGCTCGCGCTGTACCGCGAGGCCGCCGCCCGCGATGCGCGCGCATGGTTCGCCGTAGGGTGGTTCACCGCGCGGCGCGAGGCCGGGGCGAAGGCCTGCCGCAAGGCGCTCGCGAAGATCGAGGATGCGGCGAGGTTCTGGAAGAAGAGCTAGTCGCGGGGCTACGCAGCCCGTTCAGTGATGGTGCCCGTGTGCCCCATGAACATGCCGGTGCTCGATCTCCACCGGCTGCGCCGCGCGCACGTCCGTCACCTGCAGGCTGAACTTCAGCGCCTTGCCGGCCCAGGGGTGGTTGCCGTCGAGCAGCACGACCGGGCCCTTGATCTTCATCACGGTGAAGACGTGCTCGCGGCCGTCGTCGAGCCGGCCCTGCAGCTGGCCGCCGACCTTCACGCCGGGCGGGAAGTCGGTCTTGGGAATGGAGCGCACCAGCGACTCGTCGCGCTCGCCGAAGGCGTCTTCGGGGGCGAGGTTCAGCACGGTCTGGTAGCCCTTTTCCTTGCCGTTGAGCGCTTCCTCGATCTTCGGCAGGGTGTTCTCATAGCCGCCATGCAGGTAGGCCATCGGCTCTGGGCTCGCCTCGATGAGCTTGCCCTGTGCGTCGGAGACCTTGTACTTGATGGTGACGACGGTGTCTTTTGCGATTTTCATGGGCTCGCATTCTCGGCCGAAACCCGAAGGCGCACGCAGCCGGGCCTTTCCCGGGGATCGCGGTGGCTGCCCGGTTACTTGAGCACGTCCATCTGGTCGAGCTTGCCCATCACCAGCTCGATGAAGGCCGACACCGCCAGCGGCAGGTGCTTGCGGCTCGGATAGACGACGTTGAGCCCGCGCCCGGTGTATTCGTACTGCGGCAGCACGCGCACCAGCTCGCCGGCCTGCTCGTCGCGCGTGGCCATCGCGGGCGGCAGCTGGGCGATGCCCAGGCCGGCCAGGGCCGCCCTGCGCAGCGCCTGGGCGGTGTTGCCAGTGAAGCGGCCGGCGACCTGCACTTCCTCTTCCACGCCGTCGGGGCCGGTGAGGCGCCAGGTGGTGTGGCCGGTGGGGGTCGAGGGGGTCACGCAGTCGTGCCGGGCCAGCTCCTGCAGGCTCTTCGGCTCGCCGCGCCGGGCGATGTAGGCGGGGCTCGCCAGCAGGCCGGCGCTGCGGGTGACCAGCCGCCGGCCGACGTAGCCCGAGTCGCGCAGCACGCCGCCGCGGAAGGCCACGTCGATGCGCTCGGCGATCAGGTCGGCGGCTGCGTCGCTGAGCACGAAATCGAGCTTGACCAGCGGATGCGCGGCCAGGAAGTCGGCCACCCATTCCATCGGGAAGAAATCGAAGAAATCCGCCGGCGCGGCCACGCGCACCAGGCCGCTGGGCTCCTGGCCGCCGGCCGCCAGCGCCTGCCCGGCGGCGGCCAGGCCGTCGATCAGCCCGGCGCAGCGGTCGTGGAAATCCTGTCCGGCGCTGGTCAGCGTGAGCTTGCGCGTGGAGCGCTGCATCAGCCGGGCGCCCAGCTGCGATTCGAGCTGCTGGATGCGCCGGCTCACGGTGTTCGGCGGCAGGCCCAGCCGCCTGCCTGCCTCGGCGAAGCTGCCGTGGCGCACCACCTGGACGAAGACGGCGGCGTCGTTGAGGTCGAACATGGCGGGCTGATTCCTTCAATTCATGGACGAGTGCAATCCGACTCTACCGCCTAGTCGATTAATGGGTGCATGCCTAACCTTGTGCCCATGACTACTTCATCCCTTATCTCCCCCACTCGGCGCCGCATTGTCTGGGGCGTGCGCGTCCTGCTGGCGCTGGCTTTCGGCGCCGCGGGCGCTGCCAAGCTGGCCGGTGCGCAGCAGATGGTCCAGGTGTTCGACGCCATCGGCTTCGGCCAGTGGTTCCGCTACCTGACGGGGCTGGTCGAGGTCGGCGGCGCGGTGCTGCTGCTCGTGCCCGCTACCGGCTTCCTCGGCGGCCTGCTGCTGTTCGCGACCATGGTGTGCGCCGTCGCCACGCACCTGCTGCTGATCGGCGGCAACCCCGCGCCGGCCGTGGTGCTGGCGCTGTTGTCGGGCTTCGTCGCCTGGCGGCTGCGGCCGCAGTCCGGGTCCGTCGCCGCGGCGGCCTGATTTCCTTTTTCTCTCTTTCTTCCAACCTCTTTCGGAGTACCCCATGACCCAGCAGCAACCCCGCATCGGCATCATCCTCGGCTCCACCCGCGAAGGCCGCTTCGGCGAGAAGCCCGCGCAGTGGATCCACGAGATCGCGAAGCAGCGCACCGACCTCGCCTTCGAACTGGTCGACCTGCGCGACCACCCGCTGCCCCTTTTCGACGAAGCCGGCGCGCCGGCCTGGGACCCGGTGAAGAACGAGGCCGCGCAGCGCTGGCAGGCGAAGCTGGCCGGCTTCGACGGCCTGATCGTCGTCACGCCCGAATACAACCACGGCCCCACGGCGGTGCTGAAGAACGCGATCGACTGGGCCTACAAGGAGTTCATCCGCAAGCCGATCGGCTTCGTGGGCTACGGCGGCGTGGGCGCGGCGCGCGCCATCGAGCAGCTGCGGCTGGTGGCGGTCGAGATGCAGATGGCGCCGGTGCGCCACGCGGTGCACATCGGCATGGTCGAGTTCCTCGGCATCTGGCAGCAGGGCAAGAGCTTCACCGACTTCCCGCACCTCGCGCAGGCGGCCACCGCGCTGCTCGACGACATCGCGTGGTGGACCAAGGCGCTGAAGAGCGCGAGGGAGGCCGCATGATGAGCACGGCCATCGAAGCAGGCGCCCGCGCCATCGTCTACCGCACGCGCGGTTCGCGCCACGGCGGGATCACGCGGCTGATGAGCCCCGGCGACCTGGGCGAATTCCTCAAGCCCTTCGTGTTCCTCGACCTCTTCGGCTTCGACGTGACCGGCGGCCACAAGGGCTTCGGCCTGCATCCGCACTCGGGCATCGCGACGCTGACCTGGCTGATGGAAGGCGACACCCAGTACGAGGACACCACCGGCGAGCAGGGCACGCTGCGCGGCGGCGGCGTCGAATGGATGCGCGCCGGCAACGGCGTGTGGCACACCGGTGCGCCCGCGCCGGGCGTGGAGCGCGTGAGCGGCTTCCAGCTGTGGGTGGCGCTGCCGCCTTCGGAAGAGAACGGGCCCGCGCAGAGCATGTACCTCGCGCCCTCGCAGGTGCCGGCGCAAGGCCCGGCGCGCGTGCTGCTCGGGCGCTATGGCGCGGCGCAGAGCCCCATCGCCGCGCCCTCGCCGATGAACTACCTGGCCGTGAAGCTGAAGGACGGCGAACGCTGGACCTACCTGCCGCCGGCCGGCCACACGGTGGGCTGGATCGCCGTCAGCGCGGGCGCGCTCGAAGCGGGCCGAGACACCGGCGGCACCGGCGGCCCTGTCGCCGCGGGCGAGCTCGCGGTGTTCGAGGAATCGGGCGCGGCCATCGACTTCGTGGCGCACGGCGACACGGCCTTCGTGCTGGGCTCGGCGGCGAAGCATCCGCACGAGCTGGTGATGGGCTACTACTCGGTGCACACCAGCAAGGCCGCGCTCGAGCAGGGCGAGGCCGAAATCCGGCGCATCGGCGCGCGGCTGAGGCAGGAAGGGCGCATCGCGTAGCCGGGCCGGCAGATGATCCGGCGTGCGCGCGGCGGGCTGCTGCGCCAGAATCGTTCGCTTCACCCCCAACGTCGAACGACCCGGCCGGCTTCGCAGCCGGCAGCAGCCCCGCCATGAACATCGCCGATTCCTTCATCACCAACGCCGCCCGCTTCGTCGAGATCCGGCGCGACATCCACGCCCACCCCGAGCTCGGCTTCGAGGAGCACCGCACCTCCGACAAGGTCGCGAAGCTGCTCGCCGAGTGGGGCATCGAGGTGCACCGCGGCATCGCGGGCACGGGGCTCGTCGGCGTGCTGCGCAAGGGCACGGGCAGCCGCACCATCGGCCTGCGCGCCGACATGGACGCGCTGCCGCTGCACGAGGCCAACGAGTTCGCGCACAAGTCGACGCACCCCGGCCGCATGCACGCCTGCGGCCACGACGGCCACACCACCATGCTGCTGGCCGCCGCCTGGCACTTGGCGCAGCAGGGGCCCGACGACTTCGACGGCACGGTGAATTTCATCTTCCAGCCCGCCGAGGAGATGGGCAAGGCCGGCGCCAAAAAGATGATCGACGAGGGCCTGTTCGAGCGCTTCCCCTGCGACGCCGTCTTCGGCCTGCACAACTTCCCGGTGGGCGACGTGGGCCGCTTCGCGCTCAACGAAGGCGCGCTGATGGCCTCGAGCAACACCTACATGATCACCGTGCGCGGACGCGGCACGCACGCCTCGATGCCGCACACCGGCATCGACCCGGTGGCGGCGGTGGTCACGCTCGCGCAGCAGCTGCAGACCATCGTGGCGCGCACCATCCCGAGCACCGAACGCGCGCTGCTCGCGGTCACGCAGCTGCAGGGCTCCGACGCACCGAACGTGATTCCCGACGTCGCCACCGTCGGCGGCACCATCCGCACCTTCTCGATCGACGCCATCGACAAGCTCGAGGCCCGCCTGCGCGAAGTCGCCGCCGGTGTGGCGGCCGCGCACGGCTGCACGGCCGAGGTCTTCTTCAAGCGCTCGTCGCCGCCGACCGTGAACCACCCGGCCGAGGCGCGCTTCGCGGCCGGCGTGATGCGCGAAGTGGTGGGCGACGACATGGTCACCGACGACTTCCCCGCCGTGATGGGCGCCGAAGACTTCGCCCACATGCTGCTCGCGCGGCCCGGCTGCTACGCCTTCCTGGGCAACGGCGACGGCGACCACCGGCTCGACGGCCACGGGCCCGGCCCTTGCATCATCCACAACACCTCGTTCGACTTCAACGACGAGATCATCCCGATCGGCGCCAGCTACTTCGTGAAGCTGGTGCAGCGCTGGCTGCCGGCGGCGCGCGCCTGAAGTTGTTTCCCTACTGCTGACCGATGACCAAGAAAGTGGCCACACAGATGACCCCCACTCGATTCACCCGACGTTCATTCAACGCGATTGCCGCCGCGGCGGCGCTTTGCGGCATCGCTGCGGCGCACGCGCAGCAGCGCGTGATCCACATCGTCGTGCCCTTCGGCACCGGCGCGGTGCAGGACACGGTGGCGCGCGCCTTCAACAACGAACTGGGCGCCGCGCTGAACGCCAGCGCCATCGTCGAGAACCGCGCGGGCGCAGGCGGCACCGTGGGCGCGGCGATCGTGGCGCGCGCGCCGGCCGACGGCAACACGCTGGTCCTCGCCGCGGCGAGCCACAACATCGCGGGCTTCCTCTACAGCAAGCTCAGCTACGACCCGCTGAAGGACTTCGTCGGCGTCGCCAACGTCGGCAACGCGGGCTACGTGCTCGCGGTGTCCAGCGGCATGGGCGTGTCGAGCACGGCCGACTTCATCAAGGAGGTCAAGGCCAATCCCGGCAAGTACAACTACGCCTCCGCCGGCAACGGCAGTGCCACGCACCTGGCGATGGCCTCCTTCCTCGCGAAGGCGGGCCTGCAGATGACGCACATCCCGACCAAGTCGACCGGCGAGGCCGTCAACGAGGTGCTCGCGGGCCGCGTGCAGGCGGTGATCTCGTCGAGCATCGGCGTGATGGGCTTCCAGGAGGACGCGCGCATGAAGCTGCTGGCCTCCACCGGCCAGTCGCGCAGCCCCTTCCTGCCCAAGCTGCCGACCGTGGCCGAGAGCGGCCTGCCCGGCTACGCCTTCGATTCGTGGATCGGCCTGCTCGCGCCGGCCGGCACGCCCAAGGCCGAGGTCGAACGCCTGAACGCCGTGACCAACAAGGTGCTGGCCGACCCGGTGATCCAGGAACGCTTCAAGCGCCTGGGCGTGGAGCCGCGCAGCCAGAGCGCGGAGGAGTTCCAGAAGCTGCTGCGCGCAGACTGGGATGCGATGGGGGCGGTGGTGAAGGCGTCGGGGGCGAAGGTCGACTGAGGTCAGTGAATTACAAGCCTGAGCCGATATAAAGTAAAAATAAGCTAAGACAGATATTTTGACAAAACAAGACAGGGCCGATATTCTGAAACCTCAATGGAATATCCCCTGCGCTTCGTCGATCAGCTGCGGCCGCATCTCAAGGCCCTGCGCAAGCAGCGCGGCCTGACGCAGGCGCAGGCCGGCGCTCTCATCGGCGTCAGCCAGGCCCGCATCGCCGAAATCGAGGCGAACCCCGGCGCTGTCAGCTTCGAGCAGCTGATGAAGCTCCTGTCGGCGCTGGGCGCATCCTTCTGTCTGCGCGAGGAAGCAGCGCCGAATCCCGTGCCCGTGGCAGCGGAAGAGCCCGCGCCGTACGACGCCGTGAAGCTTCCCCCCGGCCCATGGACCGCCACGCCGATGAGCGACCAGTCGGTGCTGGTGCGCCTGGAAGCGGAATCGCCCGGTGCGCCGGGCGAATCGCTTCGCGCACTCCAGGCACTGAATCCCGGCAAGGACGTCAAGCCCACCTCGCGCCGGAACTTCGTCGTCCGGCCCAAGAGGGAGTCGTGGTGACGCAGGCCCTCGACGCCTGGATGAACGGAGAGCGCGTAGGCACCTGGATAGTCGAACGCGGCACCCATTCCTTCCGCTACGACCCGGCCTGGTCTGAATCGCCGCGGCGGCGATCGCTGTCGCTGTCGATCCCGCTGAACAGCGCGCTCGAGGTTCGCGGCGAAGTGGTCCGCAACTACTTCGACAACCTGCTGCCCGACAACGACAGGATTCGCGCGCGCCTGCGCAACCGTTTCCGGCTCAGGGACGCCACGACCTTCGGCCTGCTCGAAGCCATCGGCCGCGACTGTGTCGGCGCCGTTCAACTCGTGCCGGAGGGCGCTGCGCCGCAGGGCTGGAACTCCGTCGACTGCGAGCCGCTGGACGAGGCGCAGATCGCCGAATTGCTGCAGGCGGTGCCATCCGAAGACGTGCCGCAAGGCATGCGCGACGAAGACCTGTTGCGCATCTCGCTGGCCGGTGCGCAGGAAAAGACGGCGCTGACCCGCTGGAATGGCGAATGGTGCCGGCCGCACGGCGCCACGCCAACCACGCACATCGTCAAGCTGCCGCTCGGGCTGATCGGCGGCTCCAGGCGTGTCGACGCCTCCGACTCGGTGCAGAACGAATGGCTGTGCGCGCAGATCGTGCTGGCCCTCGGCCTGCCGGTGGCGCCAAGCACCGTGGCCACCTTCGGCGGGCAGACGGTGCTGATCGTGGAGCGCTTCGATCGCGAGTGGATGGACGACAGCACCTGGATCGCACGCCTGCCGCAGGAAGACTTCTGCCAGGCCCTGGGCCTGCCGTCCGAAAGGAAGTACGAGCAGCACGGCGGACCCGGCATGTCGAAGTGCCTGCAGCTTCTCCAGGGCAGCAGGAGCGTGTACGACGGCGCGCGCTTCCTGCTTGCGCAGTTGGCCTTCTTTCTGCTCGCGGCCACCGACGGGCATGCCAAGAACTTCTCGATCCATCTCCAGCGTGGCGACGCCTACGAGATGACGCCGCTGTACGACGTCATCTCGATGTGGCCGTATTTCGGCGATGGCGCCAATCAATTCCAGCAGCGCAGGGCGGGCCTGGCAATGGCGATCCGTTCAAGGAATGCGCACTACGTGTTCCAGACCATCCAGGCCCGCCATTGGCATGGCCTGGCAATGAAGAACGGCGGCATCGACGTGTGGAACGCGATGCTCGACCTGGTGACGTCGGTGGACGCCGCGCTGGGCGAGGTCGAGGCGCTGCTGCCGCCGGACTTTCCCGCGCGGACCTGGGAGGCCATCTCGCAAGGCATGCGAGGCGAGGCGAAGCGATTCCTCGCGGGCGCCGACATCGCCTCGTAGGACGCCGCCGGGCCGACATCGAACCGGCTTGCGCCGGATGCCGCTCAGGACTCCGAAGTGAACCCGATCTGCTTCACCAGCGGCCCCCAGCGCTCGTACTCGGCCTTCTGGTCGGCCGCCATGTCCTGCGCCGTGGTGCCGTTCGCGACCAGTCCGACCAGGGCCAGCGCGTCGACCACGGCCTTGTCCTTCAGCGCCTGGGTGATGGCGGCGTTGGCGGCAGCGATGGTGGCGGCGGGTGTCCTGGCCGGTGCGTAGAAGCCGAACCATTCCTCGGAGGTCACGTCGGGGTAGCCCAGCTCAGTGAAGGTCGGCACGTCGGGCAGGAAGGGCGAGCGCTTCTTGCCGGAGGTGGCCAGCACGCGGATGCGGCCGGCCTTCACGTACTGAAGGTAGTCGCCGCTGGGGTTCATGGCTGCCGCGATCTGGCCGCCCACCAGGTCGGTGATGCTGGGCACGGTGCCGCGGTAGGGCACGTGCTTGAGGTCGACGCCCGCGCGCATGCCCAGCAGCGCGCCCAGCAGGTGCGGCATGGAGCCGGCGCCTGGCGATCCGTAGCTGGCCTTCTCGGGATGGGCCTTGGCCCAGGCCAGGAAGTCCTTGAGGGTCTTCACTTCCGCCGGTACCGAGGGCCCAACGGCCAGGCCGTGGAACATCACCGCGCCGATGGACACGGCGGTCACGTCCTCGGGCTTGTACGAGAGCTTCGGATAGATGTACGGATACACCGACAGCGCCGACACGGGCGCCAGCGCCAGCACCGAGCCGTCGGCCGGCGCTGCCTTGAGCGTCTCCAGCGCGATCCGCCCGCCCGCACCGGGCTTGTTCTCCACGTAGCCCGGGTTCCTGCTGTAGGGCGTGCCGCCGAGTTTCTCGGCGACGCGGCGCGCCACGCTGTCGCCGGCGCTGCCGGCGGGAAAGCCGTAGATGACCTTCACCTGCTCCAGGGCCTGGGCGAGGGCGGCGAAGGGCGTCAGTGCGCCGGTGGCGGCGGCGCCTGCCATGGCGTTGAGGAAGTGGCGTCGTTGCATCTTCTGTGTCTCCTTGGGTGTGTGTATGGGTGGGATGCGGGTGGAAAGCGAGTGGCCGCGCGGCATCAGGCCGCCGCGCGCTTGCCTGCGTAGTCGACGAAGAAGGCGAGGCTGCGCGGGTTCTGCATGCTGTCGGGGCTCGCCACCTTCTCGGCCGGCGTGCCCAGCAGCAGCTTGCGCAGGGGCACTTCCATCTTCTTGCCGCTGAGCGTGCGCGGAATCTCGTCCACCTGCACGACGTCGTCGGGCACGTGGCGCGCCGACGCCTTGGTGCGGATGGCGGCGCGGATGCGCTCGACGAGGGCCGCATCGAGCGCCATGCCCGGCTGCAGCACGACGAACAGGGGCATGAACGAGGGACGGCCCAGGTATTCGAGATCGACCACGAGGCTGTCGCGCACCTCGGGCAGCTGCTCGACCACGCGGTAGATCTCGGCGGTGCCCATGCGGATGCCGAAGCGATTGATGGTGCTGTCGGAGCGCCCGTAGATCACTGCGCTGCGCCGCGGCGTGAAGCGAATCCAGTCGCCGTGCCGCCAGACATGGGGGAAGGTCTCGAAGTAGCTTTCGCGGTAGCGCCGGTTCCCGGGATCGTTCCAGAAGTACAGCGGCATCGAGGGCATCGGCTTCGTGATGACCAGCTCGCCCACCTCGTCGACCACCGGCCGGCCGGCATCGTCGAATGCGTAGGCCGCCACGCCGAGTTCGGGGCACTGGATCTCTCCGGCGTGCACCGGCAGGCTGGGCGCGCAGGCAACGAAGCCCGAGGCGATGTCGGTGCCGCCGCTGATCGAGGCCAGCCAAAGGTCGGACTTGACGGCGTCGTAGACCCAGAGATAGGCCTCCACCGGCAGCGGCGAGCCGGTCGCGTTGATGGCGCGCAGCCGGTCGAGGTCCGCGATGTCGCGCGGGCGCAGCCCGTCCTTCATGCAGTTGGCCAGGTAGGCCGCGCCGCAGCCGAACAGCGTGACGCCCTGCTCGCCGATGAAGCGCCACAGCGCGCCGGCGTCAGGCCAGGCGGGGTTGCCGTCGAAAAGCACGATGCTCGCGCCGGTCAGGAGCGCGCCCACCTGCAGGTTCCACACGATCCAGCCGGTGCTGCCGAGGAACAGCAGCCGGTCGCCCGCGCGCAGGTCGTGCTGCAGCGCCATGGTCTTCAGGTGCGTGAGCACGATGCCGCCGTGGCCGTGCACCATCGCCTTGGGCAGGCCGGTGGTGCCGGACGAATAGACGATCCACAGCGGGTGGTCGAAAGGCAGGCGCTCGTAGCGCGGCGGCGCGTCCTCGCGCAGCGCATCGGCCCAGTCGACGCGGTCGCGCCAGTCGGGTGCCGGGGCCTCGTCGCCCGGGCCCGGCACGTGGATCACGCGTTTCACGCTGGGCAGTTCGGCCAGCAGCTCCTTCACCTGGGCGCTGCGGTCGTGGCGCTTGCCGTTGTAGCGGTAGCCGTCGGTCGCCAGCAGCAGGCAGGGCTCGATCTGGCGCAGCCGGTCGAGGACCACGCCCGGGCCCATGTCCGGCGCGCAGCTCGACCAGATGGCGCCGATGCTGGCGCAGGCCAGGAAGGCGACGACGGTCTCCGGCCAGTTGGGCAGGTAGCCGGCCACCCGGTCGCCTGGGCCGATGCCCCATGCGCGCAGCCGGCCGGCCAGCGCGGCGGTGTCGCGCTCGAGCTCAGCCCACGACATGGTGCGCAGCGGCGCGTCTTCCCTGCGCGCGACGATCGCGGGGCTCGCCGGGTCGTTGCCCACCCTGCGGAACACGTTCTCGGCGTAGTTCAGCCGCGTGCCGGGAAACCACTGCGCCCCGGGCATCTCGCGCTGCGCGAGCACCGGATGCGTGTCGCCCTCGCCCACGACGCCGAAGTACTCCCAGATCGACTGCCAGAAGGGCTCCAGCGAGTCCACGGACCACTGCCAGAGCTGCTCGTAGCCGCCCGCCGGCACGCCGTGGCGTTCGTCCAGCCACTGCTGGTAGGCATGGAGCCCGCTGGCGCGGACCTGTTCGGCCGAGGGTGTCCACAGCAGCTGGCCGTGGGCGTCGGAAGGGGGCGAATCGTGCATCGTGTAGCGGGCATCCAGAAGCCGCCCGGCGGGCGGTTCGGGCCGGATTGTTCGGGCGATGCGGCGGCGATACTGTTGGAAATGAGACATTTGAATTAAGGGTTTGCCCGTTGGAAAAGAAGCCACACGAGCCGTCGCAGGGGCCGTCGCACGATCCGCCGGCCGTGCCTCATCGGCGAGCAGCGGAGCCCCTTCCTTCGCGGCGTGCGAAGGCCGACGAACCCGCGGGCCTGGGCATCGACGAGCTGCTGCGCCTGTCGCCGTGGAGCGCGGCCCTGCCCGCGCCGCTGCGCAAGCAGGTGATGGAGCGCATGCGCGAGCACCGGGTGTCGAAGGGCCAGCTGCTGGCGCGGCGCGGCGAGATTCCGTCGACCTGGTTCGGGCTGATGGAGGGGCTGCTCAAGACCTCGGTGCTCGCCGCCGACGGCCGCAGCTCCACGCTCGGCGGCATCCTGCCGGGCTGCTGGTTCGGCGAGGGCGCACTGCTGCGCGGCAAGCCCCGCCACGCCGACTACGTGGCGCTGCGCGACAGCCGCGTGGCGCTGCTGCCGCTGGACGATTTCGCCCGCCTGCTGCAGGAGCACCCGGCGTTCAAGGACTTCATCTACGCGCAGATCAACGAGCGCCTGCATTACTTCATGGACCACGTGGGCGACGTGCGGCTGATGCGCGGCCCCGCGCGCGTGGCGAACGCGCTGTGCGGGCTGGCCCATCCGCTGAACAACCCGCTCGGGCTGATCCACCTGCCCATCGCGCAGGACGAACTGGCCGCCATCGCCGGCGTCTCGCGCCAGCGCTGCAACCTCGCGCTGCAGCACATGCAGGCCGAAGGCTGGCTGCACGTCGGCTACGGGCAGCTGACCCTGCTCGCGCTGGAGCCGATCGCGGACATGGCCCGGGCGGGCTGATCCCCTGCGGCGGCGCCTCCGGCGCGAAATCGCCTTGTAGGACGCCGGCGGATTGAACTTCCCGCCCCTCGAAGCCATGCTTTGGCGGTGCCCCGCGCGCCGTGCGCCGGGGCGGAAAGGAAATCTCATGAACTCGACATCGCCCCTCGAACAGCCTGCCACCGTGCACGCGGGCAGATCGCCCAAGGTGCTCTGGGCCGTGATCGGCGTGCTGGCCATCGCGGTCGCGGCGCTGGGCGGGGTGCTGCTGCACAGGCAGGGGCAGGAAACCGCGGCGCCCGCCTCCGCGCCCCTGGCCGCCGCTTCGACCGCCCCGGCGCCCGACGACTTCAAGCCCGAGGCCATGCCGCCCGCGCCTGCCATGCCGCCGCCTGCGGTCGCTCCAGCCTCTCCCGCCCCTCAGGCAATGGCTGCCGCACCGCAGTCAGCGCCCGCTCCTGCAAATTCGACTGCCGTTGCTGCAGCCGAACCCGCGCCTCCCACGCGTGCCGCGCCGCCGTGCGCGGTCTGTGGCCGCGTCGAATCGGTCCGGCCGGTGCAGCGCCAGCAGAAGACCACCGGCGTGGGCGCCGTAGCGGGCGGCGTGGTCGGCGGCCTCGTCGGCAACCAGTTCGGCCACGGCAACGGTCGCGTCGCCACCACGGTGCTGGGCGCGGTCGGCGGCGGCTTCGCGGGCAATGCCATCGAGAAGCACGTGCGCACCGTCACCGTCTACGAGGTGGGCGTGCGCATGGACGACGGCAGGCTGCGCACCGTCGAGACGAAGACCGCGCCGCCGATCGGCAAGCAGGTCACGCTCCAGCGCGGCGTGCTGCGACCGGCCGACGGCCACAAGTAGGCGGGCGAGCCACCTGCACGGCAGGGCCGCTCGCCCTGCGCCGCCGCTTCCGTATCACAGAAGAACACGCTGCAAAAGAGCGCTTGCCCCAAAAGTATCTTGACCGTATATCCTTAATATATTTAGAGTCCGGTGTCTTCCACCGCACATCCGAAGGAGCGATCAAGTGAGCAATCCCCGCTGGCAAGGCGTCTTTCCCGCCGTCACCACCAAGTTCCACGCCGACGAGAGCATCGACGCCGAGGGCACCGCCCGGCACATCGACTTCCAGATCCGCAACGGCATCCACGGCCTCGTCACCTGCGGCTCGCTCGGCGAGGCCAGCACGCTGACGCTGGAGGAGAAGCTGCAGGTCGCCAAGATCGCGCTCGAAGCCGCCGACGGCCGCATCCCGGTGCTGGCCAACGTGTCGGAGACCAGCACCCGCGAGGCGCTGCGCTACGTCGATGGCGCCAACAGGCTCGGCGTGGCCGGCTTCATGGTGATGCCCTCGGTGATCTACGTGGCCGACGCGCGCGAGGCCATGCTCAACGTGCGCACCATCGCCAATGCGGCGCAGAAGCCCATCATGGTCTACAACAACCCGGTGGCCTACCGCGTCGACCTGAAGCCCGCGCACATGGTCGAGCTGGCCGACTGCGAATGGATCGCCGCCATCAAGGAAAGCACCGACGACATCCGCCGCATCACCGACCTGCGCAACACCGTGGGCGACCGCTACCAGCTGTTCCTCGGCGTCGACGACCTCGCCTACGAAGGCCTGGCGCTGGGCTGCGACGGCCTGCTCGCCGGCGTGGGCTGCGCCTTCCCGCGCGAGACGGTGGCGCTCTACGACCTGATGAAGGCCGGCAATTTCGCCGAGGCGCTCAAGCTCTACCAGTGGATGACGCCGATGCTGCACCTCGACGTGTCGACCAAGCTCGTGCAGAACCTCAAGCTCATCGACGCGATCGTGGGCGTGGGCACCGAGCACATGCGCCGCCCGCGCCTGCCGCTGGTCGGCGCCGAGCGCGAGTTCGTCGAAGGCATCGTGAAGAAGGCGCTCGCGACGAGGCCTGTTCAATACCAGTCGGTCATGCAATAAACCGACGGCGCGCCGGCACCGGCTTACCGGTCGGCTGCCGGCCGCGTGTTTTTCATCGTCCCCAACCCAGCAGGAAGAAGCATGAAGACAAAAGCAAGCATGGTTTCGTTTCTCGGTCTCGCGGCCCTGGCCCTCGCCGGCCAGGCGCACGCGCAGGAGCAGGTGGTCAAGATCGGCCACAGCGGTCCTCTCTCGGGCCCCAATGCCTTCGCGGGCAAGGACAATGAAAACGGCGTGCGCCTCGCCATCGAGGAGCTCAACGCGAAGAAGCTCGTCGTCGGCGGCAAGACGCTGAAGTTCGAGCTGGTCTCCGAAGACGACCAGTGCGACGCCAAGACCGGTGTGAGCGTGGCGCAGAAGTTCGTGGACGACGGCGTCAAGTACGTCATGGGCCCGTACTGCTCGGGCGTGGCCATCCCGGCCTCGCGCATCTACGCCGACGGCGGCACCATGGTCTCCACCGTGGGCACCAACCCGAAGGTCACGCAGGGCGGCTACAAGAACCTCTACCGCATCATCGCGAGCGACAACCAGATCGGCGGCGCCATGGCCGTGTACGCGGCCAAGGAGATGAAGGTCAAGAAGGTCGGCGTGATCGACGACCGCACCGCCTTCGGCCAGGGCCTCGCCGAGGAATTCACCAAGGAGGCGAAGAAGCAGGGCCTCACCGTGGTCGGCCAGGAGTTCACCACCGACAAGGCCGTGGACTTCACCGCCATCCTCACCAACATGAAGGCCAAGGCGCCCGAGGCCATCTTCTTCGGCGGCTACGCGCCTCAGGCCGCGCCCATGGCGCGCCAGATGAAGCAGCTCGCGGTGCCCGGCAAGCTGCTGGGCGGCGACACCGTCTGCAGCCCCGCCACCGGCAAGCTCGGCGGCGACGCGGTCAACGACCTGGTGTTCTGCGCGCAGGGCGGCTCCATCCTCGAGAAGGCGCAGAGCGGACCGGCCTTCAAGGAGAAGTTCAAGAAGCGCTTCAACATCGATCCCGATGCGTACGCCGCCTCGTACTACGACCAGGTGCTCTTCATCGGCGAGTCGATGAAGAAGGCCAACTCCATCGATCCCGACAAGGTCGGCGCCGAGCTCTACAAGGCCACCTACAAGGGCGTGGCCGCCACCTACGCCTACGACGACAAGGGCAACATGAAGCAGGCGCCGATCACGGTGTTCACCTTCAAGAACGCGGCCCCGGTGCCCATCGCGAGCTACTGAGACGAAGCGAAGAACATGCATCGCATCCAGGTCATCGACTCACACACGGGCGGCGAGCCCACGCGCCTGGTAATCGGGGGCTTCCCCGATCCGGGCAAGGGCAGCATGGCCGAGCGCCGCGCGCTGCTGGCCGAGCGGCACGACAAGTGGCGCGCCGCCGCCGTGCTGGAGCCGCGCGGCAGCGACGTGGTGGTGGGGGCGCTGCTGTGCGAGCCAGTCTCGGCCGATGCGGTCGCGGGCGTCGTCTTCTTCAACAACGCCGGCTATCTCGGCATGTGCGGCCACGGCACCATCGGGCTGGTCGCTAGCCTCGCGCACATGGGACGCATCGGCGTGGGCGAGCACCGCATCGAGACGCCCGTGGGCACCGTGACCACCACGCTGCACGAAGACGGCTCGGTGAGCGTGCGCAACGTGCCCGCCTACCGGCACCTGCGGCAGGCGGCGGTCGAGCTGCCCGGCCACGGCATCGTGCGCGGCGACGTGGCCTGGGGCGGCAACTGGTTCTTCCTCGTGAGCGAGCACGGCCAGCGCGTGGCGAGCGACAACCTCGCCGCGCTCACCGACTACACCGCCGCATTGCGCAAGGCCCTTACGGCGCAGGGCATCACCGGTGCCGACGACGCGGAGATCGACCACATCGAGCTCTTCGCCGACGACAGCGAAGGCGCCGACAGCCGCAACTTCGTGCTGTGCCCGGGCAACGCCTACGACCGCTCGCCCTGCGGCACCGGCACCAGCGCCAAGATCGCCTGCCTCGCGGCCGACGGCAAGCTCGCGCCGGGCGAGGTTTGGAAGCAGGCCAGCGTGATCGGCAGCGTCTTCGAGGCCAGCTACGCGCTCGACGGCGACGGCCGCGTCATTCCCACGCTGCGCGGCCGCGCGCACATCAGCGCAGAGGCCACGCTGCTGATCGACGACGCCGATCCCTTCGGCTGGGGCATCCGGCTCTGACCACGGGCACGACGGGCGCAATGGACGCGGACGTCATCGTCATCGGCGCCGGCATCGTCGGCGCCGCGTGCGCGCATGCGCTCGCGAATGCGGGCGCGAAGGTGCTGGTGCTCGACGCCGGCATCGGCGGCGCCACCGGCGCAGGCATGGGCCACCTCGTGGTGATGGACGACAACCCGGCCGAACTGGCGCTGAGCCGCCATTCGATCGCGCAGTGGCGCGAGCTCGCGCCGCGCATGGGCGAGGACTGCGCCTACAGCGCCTGCGGCACGCTGTGGATCGCCGCGAACGACGAGGAGATGGCCGAGGCCGGGCGCAAGCTGCAGCGGCTGCGCGCCGACGGCATCGACAGCCGCCTGCTCGACGCACGGCAGCTCTCGGCCGCCGAACCTGCATTGCGCAAGGGCCTCGCGGGCGCGCTCGAAGTGCCTGGCGACGGCATCCTCTACGCACCCAACGCGGCGCGCTGGCTGCTCGCCCAGCATGGGGCATCGATCCGCGTCGAGCAGGCGAAGGTCGATGCCATTGAGGAAAACGGCACGCTGCGCCTGGCCGACGGCAGCCGCCGCGCCGCGCCGCGCGTCGTGCTCGCCAACGGAATCCAGGCCACCGCGCTGTGCCCCGAGCTGCCGATACGCCCGAAGAAGGGCCACCTGCTCATCACCGACCGCTATCCGGGCACGGTGCACCACCAGCTCGTCGAACTCGGCTACGTGACCAGCGCCCACCACAGCGAGGGCGACTCGGTCGCCTTCAACGTGCAGCCGCGTCCCACGGGGCAGCTGCTGATCGGCTCCTCGCGCCAGTTCGACACCACCGACGCGGCCGTGGAAGCGCCGATGCTCGCGCGCATGCTCCAGCGCGCGCTCGACTACCTGCCGGGGCTCGCGAACCTCAACGCCCTGCGCTCGTGGACCGGCATGCGCGCGGCCTCGCCCGACGGGCTTCCGCTTCTGGGCAGGCATCCGTGGCGCGAGAGGCTCTGGCTCGCCGTCGGGCACGAGGGCCTCGGCGTGACCACGGCACCCGGCAGCGCACACCTGCTCGCCGCGCTGATGACCGGGGCGACACCCGGTTTCGACGCCGCGCCCTACGCGCCTCGCGGCCTGCGGGGGGCCGCATGAGCGCCCACACCCTGTTGAACATCGACGGCCGCCTGGTCCGCGTGAAGGCCGGCAGCTCGGTCGCCGCCGCGCTGCGCGTGGCCGGCGGCACGGGCGTGGCGCGCACCTCCGTCGGCGGCCAGCCGCGCGCGCCCTTCTGCGGCATGGGCGTGTGCCAGGAATGCCGCGTGCTCGTCGACGGCCGGCGCAGACTCGCCTGCCAGACGGTGTGCGTCGAGGGCATGCGCGTGGAGACTGCGGAATGAGCGGCGTCGTGCCCGAGCATTGCGACGTGCTGGTCGTCGGCGCCGGCCCGGCCGGCATGGCGGCGGCAGTGGCGGCTGCGCGCAGCGGCGCATCGATCGTCGTGATCGATGACAACCCCGCGCCCGGCGGACAGATCTGGCGCGACGGCCCCGGCGCGAAGCTGCCGCCGGCCGCGCGCAAGTGGCGCGAGGCGCTCGAACGCCATGCCAACATCCGCGTGCGCAGCGGCACGCGCGTCGTCGCTGCGCCCTCGCCCGGCGAACTGCTGCTCGAAGATGCCGACGGTGCCGTGCGCATGCGATGGGGCAGGCTCATCCTGTGCACCGGCGCGCGCGAACTGCTGCTGCCCTTCCCGGGCTGGACGCTGCCCGGTGTGACCGGCGCGGGCGGGCTGCAGGCGCTCGTCAAGGCCGGCCTGCCGCTCGAGGGCGAGCGCATCGTCGTCGCGGGCAGCGGACCGCTGCTGCTTGCCGCCGCGGCCACTGCGCGTTCGGCGGGCGCCAAGGTGCTGCGCATCGCCGAGCAGGCTTCGTTCGCCGCGGTCGCGCGCTTCGGCGCCAGCCTCGCGCGCTGGCCCGGCAAGGCGGCGCAGGCCGTCGCGCTGGCTGACCCCTGCTATCGCACCTCGTCGCACGTCGTCTCGGCGGGTGGCGCCGTGCAGGTCGAGTCGGTGCGCCTGCGCCAGGGCAACGGCCAGGAAGTGGAGATCGCCTGCGACCGCATCGCCTGCGGCTTCGGCCTGGTGCCCAACACGCAGCCCGGCCGCATGCTCGGCTGCGCGCTGGCTTCGGACGGCTTCGGCGCGCGGGGCCTGCAGGTCGATGCGCGGCAGGCCACCAGCGTGCCGGGCATCTACGCGGCGGGCGAGTGCACCGGTTTCGGCGGCAGCGAGCGCGCGCTGGCGCAGGGCAGCATCGCCGGCCATGCAGCGGTGGGCGACGAACGCGCGGCCGCCGCGCACGAGGGCGAGCGCGCGCGCTGGGATGCCTTCGCGGCGCAGCTGCACCGCGGCTTCGCGCTGCATGCCGCCATCCGGGCGCTGCCACGGCCCGACACCCTCGTGTGCCGATGCGAGGACGTGCCCTTCTCCGCGCTGCAGGACTGCAGCGGCTGGACCGACGCCAAGCTGCACCGCCGCTGCGGCATGGGCGCCTGCCAGGGTCGCGTGTGCGGCGATGCCGCGCAGTTCCTCTTCGGATGGACACCGCCCGCGCCGCGCCCGCCGCTGTCGCCGGTGCGCATCGCGACGCTCGCGGGACTCGTCGAGATCGAGTCCACGGGCGCGGACGCCCGACAATGACGGCGCCGCCGCATCCGCAGAACGAGACCATGGCCTCCCCGAAGACAGCACCGAAGAAGAAAGAAGCAGAGACAGCCCCCGTGGCCGCCGCCCGCGCGCGGCCCAAGCGCCGGGCCGCCGACGAGGCCTACGACGCCATCGAGACGCTGCTGTCCACCATGCAGCTGCAGCCCGGCAGCCAGATCGTCGAGGCCGAACTCGCCGAGCGCACGGGGCTGGGCCGCACGCCGGTGCGCGAGGCGCTGATGCGAATGGTGTCCATCGGCCTGATCGTGCAGCAGCCGCGCCGCGGGCTGCTGGTGTCGACCATCGACCTGGCCGACCACCTCGACGTGATCCAGACGCGGCGCGTGCTCGAGGTGCTGATCGCCGCCTGCTCGGCGCGCCGAGCCACCGCGCAGCAGCGCCAGGAGATCGTGCGCTGCGCCGAGATGATGGTCGAGGCCGCGAGCCGCGGCGACCTCAACGACTACATGCAGGCCGACCGCGCGCTGGACCTCGTCAACCACCGGGCGAGCCACAACGACTCGGCGGTGCGCGCGGTGATCCCGCCCATCGTCCAGTGCCGGCGCTTCTGGTACGCCTACCAGCACGAAGGCGAGATCGTCGAGGGCGCGAACGCGCACCTGCAGCTGGCGCGGGGCATCGCGACCGGCGACGAGGCGGCCGCCACCGCGGGCGCCAACCGGCTGATGGACTATCTCGAAGTCTTCGCGCGCAAGATCATCGACAACTAGGCCGAAGGGCTTCGCTTTCCGCACTGGCACCCCGGGCAACTCCGCGTGCCTGCGCCCGTCTCGCGGCGCATACTGGCCCGCATGGCCGTCGCACCCCGCGCCCAACCCGAGGACTTCTTCACCGCCGACGAGTGGGGCTCGCTCACCGCGCGCTCGTCGTGGAAGGGCCTCTGGCTGGTGCTGCACTGCTGGGGCGTGATCGGCGCGGCGATGCTCGCGGGCATCATGTGGCCGTGGACCGTTCCGCTGGTCGTGCCGATCGTCGGCGCGCGGCAGCTGGGCCTCTTCATCCTCATGCACGACGCCGCGCACGCGGCGCTGCACCGCAACCGAAAGATCAACGACTGGGTGGGCCACTGGCTGTGCTCGTCGACGCTGCGCGACTACCGGCCCTATCACCTTCAGCATCATCGCTTCGTGCAGCAGACCGAAGACCCGGACCTCGTGCTGTCGGCGCCCTTCCCCATCACGCGCGCCTCGATGTGGCGCAAGGTGGTGCGCGACCTGAGCGGGCAGACCTTCTACAAGCAGCGCTTCGGGCACATCGCCGAAGGCATCCGCAAGAGGGCGCCCGGCGAATCGGCACTGCAGGTTTTCGGCCGCGAGCTCGCGAAGGACCGGCGATTCCTCGTTGCCAACGGGCTGGGCTTGCTCGCCTTCGCCCTCGCCGGCTACGGGTGGGCGTGGCTCGCGATGTGGCTGCTGCCGATGGCGACCTGGCTTCCTCTGGTGAGCCGCGTGCGCAACATCGCCGAGCATGCGCTGGTCGCGCAGAACGAGCCCGATCCGCTGCGGCAGGCGCGCACCACGCATGCCGGCTGGCTGGAACGTGCGCTGGTGGCGCCCTACTGGGTCAACTACCACTGCGAGCACCACATGTTCACCAGCCTGCCCTGCTGGGCGCTGCCGAAGGCGCACCGCCTGCTGCAGCGGCAGGGCGCCATCGCGCGCATGGAAGTGCAGCCGGGCTACCTGAGCCTGCTCGGGCGGGCCACGGCCGCAGCCTAGCCTTCCCTCAGCGCGCGCCCGCCGGCGCGGTGCGCACCTTCGGCGCCTGCGCGCCGCGCTGCGCATGCTGGCTCAGCCAGATGCTCGCGATCACGACGAGGATGCCCAGCACCTGCCAGGTCGAAAGCGCCTGGCCGAGCAGCGCCCAGCCGAGGATCACCGCCGTCACCGGGCTCAGGAAGGCCAGCGGCGCGACGGTCGATGGCTCCAGGCGGGCCACGCCGCGGAACCACACGATGTAGGTCAGCGCGGCGCCCACCAGGCCCAGCCAGCCGAAGCCGATCCAGTTGTGCAGCGTGAGCGCAGGCAGCGGCGGCTCCAGCAGCAGCGCCACCGGCAGCAGCAGCAGGCCGCCCGCGGTGAGCTGCCAGGCGGTGAAGGTCAGCGCCGACACCGGCGGCTGCCAGCGCCGGCTCAGCACCGTGCCGAAGGCCATCGACACCGCGGCGGCGATGGCGGCCGCGATGCCCAGCGCATCGAGCGCCGCGTTCGGCGTCAGCACCAGCAGCGCCACCCCGCCGATGCCGACCACCGCCGCCACCACCGACAGCGCGCGCACCGGCGAGCCCAGGAAGACGCTGGCCAGGAACACCACGAAGAGCGGCTGCACCGAGGTGATGGTGGCCGCCACGCCGCCCGGCAGCCGGTAGGCCGCGAGGAACAGCATCGCCCACAGCACCGAGAAGTTCAGCGCGCCGAGCAGCAGGATGCGGCCCCACCACGCGCGCTCGGGCAGCTGCCGCACGATCGCCAGCAGCAGCAGGCCGGCGGGCAACGCGCGCAGCAGCGCCACCGTCAGCGGGTAGTTCGCAGGCAGCAGCTCGGTCGTGACGATGTAGGTGCTGCCCCAGACGGCGGGCGCCGTGGCGGTCAGGAGGATGTCGGTGGTGCGGCTGGTCATGCCTCGAATCTAGTGAGTTGACCGGTGGTTGTGAATGTTCGAATAATGAATTGATTCTTTACCGTCAGTCGTCAATCAGGCATGGACCACCTCACCGCCCTCAGAGTCTTCCGTACCGCCGCCGCCACGGGCAGTTTCGCCGGCGCCGCGCGGCAGATGGGGCTCTCGCCCGCGGCGGTGAGCAAGAACATCGCCGAGCTGGAAGCGCACCTGAAGGTGCGGCTCATCAACCGCACCACGCGGCAGATGAGCCTGACGGAGGCCGGCGCGGCGTACCACGAGCGGCTCTCGCGCATCCTCGACGAGCTCGCCGAGGCCGATGCCGCGCTCGCGCCCATGGGCAGCAGCCCCGGCGGCGTGCTGCGCGTGAGTGCGCCCCTGACCCTGGCGCTCACGCTGCTGTCGCCGGCCATCCCGGAGTTCATGGGCCGGCATCCGAACCTGCGGCTGGAGCTGAACCTGCAGGACGCCCGCGTCGACATCATCGGCGAGGGCTACGACCTCGCCATCCGCGGCAGCGACCGGCTGGAGGATTCGAGCCTCGTCGCGCGCGAGCTCATGACCATGGACCACGTGCTGTGCGCCGCCCCCGCCTACCTCGACGCCGCCGGCCGGCCGGGGCAGCCCGCCGACCTGAAGAGCCATGAGTGCGTGCAGTTCACGCTCTCGGGCCATGCCAACAAATGGACCTTCACGCGCGCCGGCCGCAGCGTGGCGGTGCCGATCGACGGACGCTACAAGGTCGGCTCCAGCATCGCCGTGCGCGACGCGCTGCTCGCGGGCTTCGGGCTGAGTCTGATCCCACGCATCTATGTGGAGAAAGAGCTCGCCTCCGGCCGGCTGGAGGCGGTGCTGCAGGAATGGGAGGCCGACCGCACGCCGGTGTACGCGGTGTACCCCTCGCGTCACCTCGCGGCCAAGACGCGCGCCTTCGTCGACTTCCTGGTGGAGCGGTTCTCCGGCCGCTGACCGTTCAGCAGCCTGCCGAGGGGCGTGCGGCGCACCAGCAGCTGGTAGCTCGCGAGCGCGGCCAGCGAGGTCGCCGCGATGTTCAGCCCCATCTTCGCGACCGCGCCCAGCGGCACGTCGAACAACAGGATGCCGAAGCCCACGGTGCCCAGCATGTGCACCAGGTACACCCAGTACGAGCTTTGTGACAGGTAGTCGAGCACCGCGTTGCGGCGCGGCAGGTAGCGCAGGAAGCCGCCGATCAGCGCCATGCTCCAGAGCCACGCGGTCGCGCTGTAGGCGTAGGCGATCCAGAACTCGGGATGCGGCACACGATGCAGGCTGCCGCCGCGGGTGGCACCCAGCAGCAGCACCGTCGCGACCAGGAAGGCGAAGCCGGCCGCTGCATGGCCCTTGCAGCGTGCCGAGAAGACTGCGAGCAGCTGCTCCTGCCGGCCATGAACGTACCAGCCGGCCGCGAAGAAGAGGCCGCTGCGCATCCACTCGGCCGCAGGCGGCAGGAAGGAGCCTGTTTCCTGGAGCAGGCCCGACGGATAGGCCATGCCCACGAGGGCCAGCGGCAGCGCCAGCACCGCGAAGCCCCAGCGCCGCGACAGCAGTTGCGTGAAGCCCCGTGCCAGTGCCTCGCGCAGCCGTGCCGGCACGAAGCGCCGGACCCGCATGCCGGCCCAGGCCAGCACGCTGAGCCAGAACAGCTGGTACAGGAACCACAGGTGCATGGTGTTGAAGGGCGAGCCGCCGGCCTGCCGCGGGGGTGCCAGCGCGACGTCGATGCCCGGCACGCTGCGCACCGTCAGGTGGATGTAGACCATCGCCAGCACCGTGGTCGCCGCGAACAGTGGCGGCCAGAAGATCGCGAAGGGCAGCGCGAGCCGCAGGCAGCGGTTCTTCAGCATGCCGTTCGCGCCGCGCCGCTCGGCCAGCAGCGCCACGAAGAAGCCGGCCAGCACGAAGAACACCGGCATGCGGAAGCTGTGGATGAACAGCAGCAGCAGGTCGGCCACCGGCGACGTCTTCGGGTCGCGCCAGGGCAGCGGCGAGTCGACGGTGAGGTGGTTGATCGCCACGTGCAGCACGATGCCGAGCCACATCATGAGGGCGCGGAGGTTGTCGAGCGCGTGGAGCCGCTCGAGCGGCTGCGGATGTGGCGGCAGTGGAGTGTGTGCGTTGTTCATGAGGCCACTGTCGGGCCTCACGCAACGTCAGGGTCAAGCGCTGCGCGGGGCCGTCGCGGGGTTCATCGCACGCAGCAGGTAGTCACGCACCGCAGGCGTGGTGACGGCGGTGGCCTGCAGCACCGGCTCGGCGGCCATCGCCTGCATCAGCCGGGCGCCGATGCCGGGGTCGTGGTCGGTGAAGGCGTCGAACAGGCGCACCCATTCGCGCGCGATGGCCTGCACGGCCTCGTCTTCGGGCGGAACGCCGCGCGCCTGCAGGGCAGCGAGTTCGGTCGCGAGCCTGCGCCATTCGTCCTCGGGCGGCGGGCCCAGCCGTGCGAAGTCGTCGGTGCGCATGTGGCGCAAGAGCGCGGCCATGCGGATGCCGATGGCCTCGCCGATGTAGTCGACCAGCTCGGCGGACGGCCCGTCGTCGCGGCGCGCCACGGGTTCGCGGCGGTACATCTCGCCCCAGCGCGTGACGAGGTCGTAGTTGCCGTCCATCCACTGGCCCATCAGCGTCATCCAGCGCGCGGCCAGCGGCTGCACCTCCAGCGAATCGGCCGGCACGCCCCGCGCCATGAGCGCGGCCACCTCGGCCACCAGCGGCGGCCAGCGGTCGGCCACCTGCTTCCAGTTGGCCATGAGCGACCTGATCTCGGCGGGGCTGAAGTAGCGACCGTACGTGGTCATCTGCTCGAGCGTGGCGAGCCAGTCCTTCATGTCGGGCTGGGCGCCTTCGGCCAGGCGCTGCTCGAGCAGGCCGAGCCGCTCGCGCAGCGCGGTGGCCTGCGCGATCTGCTGGTCGAGCGATTCGATCTGCCGCGCGATGATCGCGGGCATCGAGCCGCCTTCCGCGTCGAGCACCGCGCCGATCTCGGCCAGCGGCAGGCCCAGCAGCCGCAGCGCCTGGATGGCGTGCAGGCGGGCGATGTCAGCCGCGTGGTAGAGGCGGTAGCCGGCCTCCGAGCGCGCCGAGGGCGCCAGCAGGCCGATGGCGTCGTAGTGGTGCAGCGTGCGCACCGTGAGGCCGGTGTGCCGGGCGAGTTCTCCGACCTTGAGCAGCACGGGTTGTCGCTCCTGCGGGGACTCAGCCGGCTTCGGAACCGGGCTCGGGCTCGGGCAGTTCCGGATCCTCCCAGCCGAGCAGTTCGGCCAGCCGCCGCACCACCCACGTGGCCTCGGCCGGCGACACGCCCGATTCGGGCGCGGCCAGTCCGGCGTGGATGCGGCGCAGGATCTCGCTTTCGACCGGCACCTCGGTGTGGTGCTGGATCTGCGCGTGGCCCACGAGATGGCTGGCGAGGTCCTCGCAGATCTCGTAGCGCTCGCGCACCACGCCGATGGGCTCGCTCAGGCGCTGGCGCGCGTCGGTGTAGACGGCGAAGAACGAGGGCGGGATGAGGATCTGGTTGTCTTCGGACATCGCGGGCCTGGGGAAAGTCTGGTGGCAGCGGCGGCCCCAATGACAAAACGCGCCCTGGGGCGCGTTCGTCGTGGCTCCTTCGGTGCTCTTTCAGGAAGCGTGGGGAGCCGGCGGGGGCAGAAGCCGGATCAGCCGCCCTTCTTGGCGCGCTTGCCGGGGTTCTTCTTGCTGCGCGTGGCGGTGCCGCGTTCGAGGCTGACCTTCTGGCCGCCACCGGAGCGCGGCGCGGTGTAGCCGGGCAGCGGCGTCGGCTTCGGGGTGGCAACGCGTTCGGCTTCGGTACGGAATGTCTTGGGCATGAAAAGCTCGGGTAAAAGTGAATGTTCGAACCTGCAATTAGGCCACATCGGGAATTTCACATGCCAATAACCGCAACGGCGGGTGGTGTCGGGCGCGCGCGTTTCGTTTCGGGCTCGCTGATGCGCCACGTCTGCGTGATGGCCGGCACGGGCGCCATCGGGCTGATCGCGGTGTTCGCGGTCGACCTCATCAACCTGTTCTACATCTCGCTGCTGGGCGAGAAGGAGATCGCCGCGGCCATCGGCTTCGCGGGCGTGGTGGGTTTCTTCCATGCGTCGCTTTGCATCGGGCTGACGATCGGCATCGCGGCGGTGGTGTCGCGGACCGTGGGCGCAGGGCGCGCCGAGGATGCGCGCCGCATCGCCACGTCGAGCCTCCTGCTGATGACGGCGCTGGCCGTGGTGGCGGGCACGGGCACCGCGTTCTTCCTGCATCCGGCGCTGCACGTGCTCGGCGCACAGGGCGAGACGGCGCGGCTCGCGCACCGCTATCTATCGGTGACGGTGCACACGCTGCCGCTGCTGGGCATCGGCATGGCGACCTCGGCGCTGCTGCGCTCCATCGGCGATGCGCGCCGCTCGATGACGGTGACGCTCGGCGGTGCCTTCGTGACGGCTGTGCTCGATCCGATCCTGATCTTCGGCTTCGGCCTGGGGCTCGACGGCGCGGCCATCAGCGCGGTGGTCTCGCGCATCGTGCTCGCGGCCATCGGCCTGCACGGCGTGATCGTGCGGCACCGCATGCTCGGGCGCTTCGAGCCGCACAAGCTCGCCGACGATGCGCGCGCGCTCGGCACGGTGGCGGCTCCGGCGGTGCTGACGAATCTCGCGACGCCGGTAGGCGCGGCCTTCGTCACGCATTCGGTCGCGCAGTTCGGGCCCTCGGCGGTCGCGGGCGCCGCCACCATCGACCGGCTGACGCCTGTGGCCTTCGGGCTGGTCTATGCGCTCAGCGGCGCGGTCGGGCCGATCCTTGCGCAGAACCTGGGTGCGGGGCAGTTCCGCCGCGTACAGGAGGGCCTGCGCGACAGCCTGCTCTTCATGGTGGTGTCGGTGGCCGCGGCGTGGCTGGTGCTGGGGCTCGGGCAGGGCGTGATCATCCGGGCGTTCTCGGCCGACGGACAGGCGGCGCAGCTGATCTCGCTCTTCTGCAGCTGGCTGGCCGCGAGCTTCTTCTTCGCGGGCGGGCTGTTCGTGGCGAACGCCTCGTTCAACAACCTCGGGCATCCGCTGCTGTCGACGGCGTTCAACTGGGGGCGCGCCACGCTGGGCACGATTCCGTTCGCCTGGTGGGGCTCGCACTACGGCGCGGCCGGCGTGCTGATAGGCCAGGCGGTCGGCTCGTCGATCTTCGGCCTGCTGGCGGTGATCGTCGCGTTCCGGCTGGCCGCGAAGCTGGCGCGCCAGGAGCTGCCGGCGCCGGACGCCGTACCGGCCCCGGTGCTCGACGCGCCGGTGGCACCGACCTCGGCGCATGCGGAGGCCGCGGCTTTGAGCACGCCGCAATCGGTTCCGAAGGGCGCCGCATCTTCGTGAGGGCCGCCGCGCCCGGTAGGGGGTTGGAGAAGCGACACGAAGTGCGCGAAGCCTGGGAGCGAGTCCTAGATGAGCCGCACCCTGACCGACTTGCCCTTCACGCGGCCGGCGGAGAGCTTGCGCGCCGCCTCGGCCGCGATCGCACGGTCCACCGCCACATAGGTCGAGAACTCGTTGACGTTGATCTTGCCGACCTGCTCCTTCGCATAGCCGCATTCGCCGGTCAGCGCGCCCAGCACGTCGCCGGCGCGGATCTTCTCCTTGCGCCCGCCCACGATCTGCAGGGTGGCCATCGGCGGCTGCAGCGGCGCGCCCTTGCCCGGCGTGAGTTCGGCCAGCGGGTGCCATTCGGATTCGCGGCCCTGCAGCTGCTCGATCTTTCCGACGCTGCCCATCTCGTCCATGCTGGCCAGGTTCAGCGCCAGCCCTTCCGATGCGCCCTGCTGTCCCACGCGGCCGGTGCGGCCGACGCGGTGGATGTGCACTTCGGCATCGGGCGTCACGTCGACGTTGATCACCGCTTCGAGCTGCGCGATGTCGAGCCCGCGCGCCGCCACGTCGGTGGCCACCAGCACCGAGCAGCTGCGGTTGGCGAACTGCACCAGCACCTGGTCGCGCTCGCGCTGCTCCAGCTCGCCGAAGAGCGCCAGCGCGCTGAAGCCCTGCGCGCGCAGCACGTCGACCAGGTCGCGGCACTGCTGCTTGGTGTTGCAGAAGGCCAGCGTGCTGACGGGGCGGAAGTGGTCGAGCAGCAGGCTCACGGCGTGCAGGCGCTCGTGGTCTTCCACCTCGTACCAGCGCTGGCGGATCTTGCTGCCCTCGTGCTGCGACTGCACCGCGATCTGCTCGGGGCTCTTCATGAACTGCTCGGCGAGCTTCGCGATGCCTTCGGGATACGTGGCCGAGAACAGCAGCGTCTGGCGCTCCTTCGGGCACTGGCGCGCCACCTTCACGATGTCGTCGAAGAAGCCCATGTCGAGCATGCGGTCGGCCTCGTCGAGCACCAGGGTGTTGAGCGCTTCCAGGTCCAGGTTCCCGCGCTCGAGGTGGTCCATGATGCGCCCCGGCGTGCCCACCACGATGTGCGCACCGTGCTCCAGGCTCGCGATCTGCCCGCGCAGCGCGACGCCGCCGCAGAGCGTGACCACCTTGATGTTCTCCTCGGCGCGCGCGAGGCGGCGGATCTCGAGCGTGACCTGGTCGGCCAACTCGCGCGTCGGGCACAGCACCAGCGACTGCACCGCGAAGCGGCGCGGATTGAGGTTGGCCAGCAGCGCCAGGGCGAAGGCGGCGGTCTTGCCGCTGCCGGTCTTGGCCTGCGCGATCAGGTCCTTGCCGAGCAGCGCGCTCGGCAGCGAGGCTGCCTGGATCGGCGTCATCTGCGTGTAGCCGAGCTGCGTGAGGTTGGCCAGCATCCGGGGCGAGAGCGCCAGCGTGGAGAAGCCGTTGTTGCCGGCCGTGGAATCAGGGGTGGTCATGGTTCTAAGGCCGACAGACGCGCGAATGACAAAGGCCTTGCGGCGCCCCTGGGGAGCGTCGCAAGGCCTTGGGTCGGTGGCGTATCAGCGGCGGGGTGAGTTGTTGCCGGAACCGCCGGAGCCGGAGTTCGTCGGCGGGGGGCCGCGGCGCTCCAGGTGGCGGAAGGTGATGCGGCCCTTGGTCAGGTCGTAGGGCGAGAGCTCGAGCGAGACCTTGTCGCCGGCCAGGATGCGGATGTGGTGCTTGCGCATCTTGCCGCCGCTGTAGGCGATCAGCTGATGGCCGTTGTCCAGCGTGACGCGGTAGCGCGAGTCCGGCAGGACTTCGGTCACCGCGCCGTTCATTTCGATCAGTTCTTCCTTTGGCATCTGTGCTTACCTCTGAATCGTTCGTTCGATGTGTGTTGGAGATTGAATTGGTGTGATTGTTTCAGCCCGCGAACGGGAGCGCGAGACGGACGCGCGATTCGCTTCAACAGGAACGACGGCAGTGGTGGCCATCATGGGCGCCGGTCGGGCACTCCAACACACTGTGAACGCCGGCGTGCCGAGCGGGAGGCCGGAGAATCCGGAAAGCAGCGCAGCTCGCAGGCGGGATTGACGAAATTCTTCGTCGTGGTATCGAAACGAACCCGACATTATAGCTTGCGGGGCATGACAGTTGCTTGTCTTGAAGCAACGCTCCAAAGAAAAAGGCCCCGAAGGGCCGTGGTGCAAGCTCCATTTGCTATCAAAAACATAGCTTCGTCGAAGCGGAGCCGGGCACGCGCGCCCGGCGTGCGGCACGCAGCAGCATCAGGCCGGCGAGCTGGCAGGCCGCCCCCACCCAGCCCACCGTGGCGACGCCGAACAGGTCGATCGCCATTCCGCCCAGTCCCGAGCCCGCCGCGATGCCCAGGTAGATCGCCGAGGCGTTGAGCGACAGCGTCATCGGCGCGCGCTCCGGCGCGAGCCGGATCAGCCGCACCGCCTGCGCCGGCCCGAAACCCCAGCCCGCGAAGCCCCAGAGCGCCGACAGCACCACGATCGCCGGCAGCGCCAGCCCGTGCGGCAGCATCTGCGCGGCGAACGACAGCCCGCCAAGGATCAGCACCAGCATCAGCGCGAAGCCCTGCGCCATGCGGTCGGCGCCGAAGCGGTCGGTGGCCCAGCCGCCGGCCGCAGTGCCGATGGCCGCTGCCACGCCGATGGCGAAGAACACCGCGCCCGTGCCTTCAGTGCCGAAGCCCAGCGTGTGCGAGAGGAAGAGCGCGATGTAGGTGTAGAAGCTGAAGCCGCCCGTGGCCCAAAGCAGGCTGACCAGCAGCCCCGGCAGCACGCCCGGCTCCCGGGCCACGGCGAAGGCCGGCGTGCGCTTTTCCGCGACAGGCGCCTGCGACAGATCGCGCGGCAGCCCCAGCGCGAGGCCCCATGTGGCGAGCGCCGCCACCGCCGCGATCAGCAGGTAGGCCGTGCGCCAGCCGCCCCAGCCCGCGATCCATGCGCCCAGCGGCACGCCGAGCGCCACCGCCACCGTGCCGCCGCCGGTCACGATCGCCAGCGCCCGGCCGCGCAGCGCGGGCGACACCATCACCGCCGCCACCGCGCTTGCCGTCGGCAGGAACACGCCGGCTACCAGCCCCAGTGCGACGCGCGCCAGCGCCAGCTGCACGAACCCGTGCGCCATCGATGCGGCCAGCGTCAGCCCCGAGAAGGCCGCGAGGCTCACCAACAGCAGCCGCCGGCGCCCGAAGCGCGCCAGCAGCGCCGCCATTAGCGGCGAGCCGATCGCATAGCTCAGAGCGAACAGCAGCACCAGCTGCCCGGCGCGCGCGGCGCTGATCCGCAGGTCGGCTGCCAGCACCGGCAGCAGGCCTGCGACCATGAAGCTCTCGGTGCCGATGGCGAATGCGCCCAGCGCGAGCCAGCCCAGGCTCAGCGGCAGGCGTTCGGCCGGCTGCGGCGAGGAGGGGGAAGAAGAAAGAGCCGGGTTGTTCATGACGATGGACTCCGTGGCGAGTGTGTTCAGTGCCTCCAGAATAGGTTTGCAACTGGCTCTTCAAAAGAACCACAATCGGCGAAGTTCATGGAGCCACTTTTCGAACTCGCCATCCGCCTGCCGCCCGCCGGCTCGCGCGACCTGCTGCGCGAACTGCACCGCCAGCTGCGCGCAGCCATCGTCGATGGCCGCCTGCAGCCCGGCTCCCGCCTGCCCGCCACGCGGGCGCTGGCGCAGCGGCTGGGCGTTTCGCGCAACACCATGCTGGCGGCCTACGACCTGCTGCTGGGCGAGGGCTACCTGCTCGCGCGGCCGGGCGCCGGCACCTACGTGGCCGACACGCTGCCGGTGTCCCGACGGCGCCTCGTCCCCAGGAGAGCCCAGGCCTCCGGCCGCGACCCCCGCCTCGTGCCCGCGAGCGTTCCCGGCGCCGACCTCGCCCCCACCCTGCAGCCGCCGCCCGCGCGTGACGACTTCCGCGTCGGCCTGCCCGACGTGAGCCTCTTTCCCTTCGACATCTGGCGCCGCCTGAGCGACCGCGCCCTGCGCCGCATCGCGCGCCAGACGGCCGACTACGCCGACCCGCAGGGCCAGCCCGCGCTGCGCGAGGCGATCGCGGGGCATGTGTCGTTCACCCGCGCGGTCGGTTGCACCGCCGACGACATCGTGGTCACGGCCGGCGCCCAGCAGGCCTTCGGGCTGCTCGCGCGCATCCTGGTGGTGCCGGGGCGCACGGTGGTCGCGGTGGAGCAGCTTTTCTACCCTTCGCTGCGCGAGGCCATGCTGGCGGCCGGCGCGAAGGTGGTGACCGTTCCCACCGACGCCGAGGGCCTGTGCGTGGAGCGCATCCCGCCCGAGGCGCGCGTTGTCTGCGTGACGCCCTCGCACCAGTTCCCGACCGGCGTCGCGATGTCGCCGCAGCGCCGTGCGGCGCTGCTGGCCTTCGCGCGCGAGCGCAACGCCGTCGTCGTCGAGGACGACTACGACAGCGAATTCCGCTTCGCCGGCCGCCCGCTCGACGCCCTGCAGACGCTGGACCGCGCCGAGTCGGTCTTCTACGTCGGCACCTTCTCGAAGAGCCTCTTTCCCGCGCTGCGGCTGGGCTTCGTGGTGGCGCCGCCCTGGGCCCGCGCGGCGCTGGTGCGATCGCGCGAGCTGGCCGACTGGCACGGCCCGGTGCTCGGGCAGGAGGCGCTCGCGGCCTTCATTGCCGAAGGCCACCTCGCGCGCCACATCCGCAAGATGCGCAAGCTCTACGGCGCGCGGCGCAACGCCCTGCTCGACGCGCTGGCGCGCCACGGCGCGGGCCGGCTTGAAGTGATTCCCTCCAGCGCGGGCCTGCACCTGTCGGCCTGGCTGCACGGCGGAACGCGCGCCGACTCGGTGGTCGAGCGCGCCGCGGCGACCGGCATCACGCTGCCGCCGCTGTCGCGCTTCGCGCTCGATCCGCTGGCGCCCGGCACGCCCAACGGGCTGGCCTTCGGCTACGGGCTGATCGGCGAAGCGCAGATCGACGGGGCGATCCGGCGGCTGGCCGGGCTGCTGTAGCGAGGGCCTGTTCACACTATGTCCGCGGCCACGGAAATAGTGTGAACAGGCCCCTAGGCCCGGTCCAGCGGCAGCTGCGTGGTGAACTTGGTGGTCGACAGCACCACGTCGCTCGAATAGTTCTCCAGCTCCAGCGCGTCGCCCAGCTGCTCCTGCGCGAAGGCCTGGTACTCGGGCAGCGAGCGCGCGCAGATCACCATCACGAAGTCGGTGTCGCCCGCCACGCAGTGGCACTGCAGCACCTGCGGCAGCGCGTGCACCTTGCGCTCGAAGGCCTGTATCGCCTCGCGCGTGGTGCTGCGCAGCGACACGCGCGAGATCACCAGCACCGGAAAGCCCACGCGCGCCGCGTCGAGGATCGCCACTTCCTCGCGGATCACGCCCGAGCGCCGCAGCCGCTGCACGCGCTTGAGGCAGGCCGAGGGCGAGAGGTTCACCCGCTCGGCCAGCGTCTGGTTCTGCAGGCCGGCGTCGGCCTGCAGCTCGGCGAGGATGCTCTGGTCGATGCGATCGAGATCGAGGGTGCCGGTCTTCATGGTGCCGCCAGTGTGGCGCAACGCCCGTGCAATCGGATGCGCTTTGGGGCCTGCACAACGACACCGGATTCTCCCGCCGCTGGCTACGCTGCCCGCATCCCCACGAAAAGGAGCATCCGATGGCAGAAGGCGCAACCTACGACCCGGCGGCCGCCAGGCACCTCGTGCGCTACGGCATGGGCCTGAGCCCGCACGTGATCGTCAAGGCGCGCGGCGCCACGCTGTGGGACCAGCACGGCCGCGAGATCCTCGACTTCACCTCCGGCCAGATGTGCGCCACCATCGGCCACAACCATCCGCGCATCGTCGCGGCCATCGAGAAGGCCTGCGAAGGCGCGCTGCACCTCTACAGCGGCTTCGTCGGCCCGGCCGTGCCCGCGCTGGCAGGGCGGCTGGCGTCGATGCTGCCGCCGTCGCTGTCGAAGTCGCTCTTCCTTTCCACCGGCGGCGAGGCCAACGAGGCGGCGGTGCGCATGGCGCGGCTGGCCACCGGCCGCTACGAGATCGTGGGCCTCAACGGCGGCTGGCACGGCGTGACCGGCGGCATCGCCTCGCTCACCTTCGCCGGCCGTCACCACGTCGACTACGGGCCGCGCAAGCCCGGCACCATGTCGATTCCGGCGCCCAACTGCTACCGATGCCCGGTGCGCCACTGCCGCGATGCCTGCGACACCACCTGCCTCGACGTCGGCTTCGACATGGTCGACGCGCAATCCAGTGGCTCGCTCGCGGCCTTCATCGCCGAGCCGGTGCTCAGCTCGGGCGGCGTGATCGTGCCGCCCAGGGGCTACTTCCCCAAGCTCAAGGAGAAGTGCCGCGAGCGCGGCATGCTGCTGATCCTCGACGAGGCGCAGACCGCCTTCGGCCGCATGGGCGCCAACTTCGCCTTCGAGCAGGCCGATGTGGTGCCCGACATCCTCACCGTGTCGAAGACGCTGGGCGGCGGCGTGGCCATCGGCGCGACGATCACCGGCGAGGCCATCGAGCAGGACTGCCACGACAAGGGCTTCGTGCACGTCACCTCGCACGTGTCCGACCCGCTGCCGGCCGAGGTCGCGCTGGCCGTGCTCGACGTGCTGGAGGAGGAAGGCCTCGCCCGCCGCGCCGCCGAGATGGGCCGGCGGCTGCGCGAGGGCCTGCAGACGCTGAAGGCCCGGCACGAGGTGATCGGCGACGTGCGCGGCCACGGCCTGCTGCAGGGCGTCGAACTCGTGAAGGACCGCGAGACCCGCGAGCCCGACGCCGAGCGCGGCCGCGCCATCACCGACGCCTGCATGGCGCGCGGCCTCAGCATGAACATCGTGTCCGTCGGCGGCATGGCGGCGGTGTGGCGCATCGCGCCGCCGCTGAACGTGAGCGAGGCCGAGATCGACCGCGGCCTCGAGATCCTCGACGACGCGATCCGG
Organism: Variovorax atrisoli; assembly: GCF_014195185.1. Classification (NCBI taxonomy): domain Bacteria; kingdom Pseudomonadati; phylum Pseudomonadota; class Betaproteobacteria; order Burkholderiales; family Comamonadaceae; genus Variovorax; species Variovorax atrisoli. The sequence continues at coordinate 327,310 of NZ_JACIBG010000005.1, forward strand.
TCTACGTCCTAGTCTCTAGCCGATCCCCAGCATCCGCTTGTTCGCCGCCACGTCGACCCCGCCTGCCGCGAAGTCGTCGAAGGCGCGGTCGGCCACGCGGATGATGTGGTCGGCGATGAACTTCGCGCCCTCGCGCGCGCCGTCTTCGGGGTGCTTGATGCAGCACTCCCACTCCAGCACCGCCCAGCCCGGGAAGTCGTACTGCGCCATCTTCGAGAAGATCGCCTTGAAGTCCACCTGCCCGTCGCCCAGCGAGCGGAAGCGCCCTGCCCGGTTGATCCAGCTCTGGAAGCCGCCGTACACGCCCTGCTTGCCGGTCGGGTTGAACTCGGCGTCCTTGACGTGGAAGATCTTGATGCGCTCGTGGTAGTGGTCGATGTAGGCCAGGTAGTCGAGCTGCTGCAGCATGAAGTGGCTCGGGTCGTACAGCAGGCAGGCGCGCGGATGGTTGTTGACGCGCTCCAGGAACATCTCGTAGCTCACGCCGTCGTGCAGGTCTTCGCCGGGGTGGATCTCGTAGCCCACGTCGACGCCGGCCGCGTCGAAGGCGTCGAGGATGGGCCGCCAGCGGCGCGCGAGTTCGTCGAAGGCCTCCTCGATGAGGCCCGGCGGGCGCGGCGGCCATGAGTAGAGATAGGGCCAGGCCAGCGCACCCGAGAAGGTCGCGTGCGCCGCGAGCCCGAGGTTGGCTGAGGCCTTCGCCGCGAGGTGCAGCTGCTCGACGGCCCACTGCTGGCGCCGCACCGGGTCGCCGCGCACCTCGGGCGCCGCGAAGCCGTCGAAGCCCGCGTCATAGGCCGGGTGCACCGCCACCAGCTGGCCCTGCAGGTGGGTCGAGAGCTCCGTGATCTGCAGGCCGTGGCTCGCCAGCGTGCCCTTCACCTCCTCGCAGTAGGTCTTGCTCTCGGCTGCGCGCCGAAGGTCGAAGAGGCGGGCGTCCCAGCTCGGTATCTGCACGCCCTTGTAGCCCAGGCCGGCGGCCCAGCCGGCGATGCCGTCTAGCGTGTCGAAGGGGGCGGTGTCTCCCGCGAACTGGGCCAGGAATATGGCTGGGCCCTTGATGGTTTTCATCGGCTTGTCTTCCTTGTACGTTGGGGCAGCGTTGAAAGCATACTTGGCGTGTCGTCCGACCCCGTGCGAGAGGCCAACGAGCCAAAATGGACTTTCCTTTCCGCATCCCCCGTCCGGTTCGCACTGGCGACAGTCCTGCGATGACACAACCTGTTTCCGCCCGGCTCAAGATCGGCCTGTCGGCCTGCTTCTCGCATGCCGACCCGGCGCGTTCGCTCTTCACCAACAAGACGCTGCAGTACGTCGAGCAGTCGATCGCGCACTGGCTCATGTCCGCCGGCGCCATGGTCGTGATGGTGCCCTGCCCCACCGGCGAGACCGCGCGCGGCGACACCAAGCTGTCGCACTACGCCGAGTGGCTCGACGGCGTGGTGATGCACGGCGGGGCCGACGTCTGGCCCGGCAGCTACGGCGAGGTGCCGCTGAAGGACGCCTGGATCGGCGACCGCATCCGCGACCTCTACGACCTCGCGCTGGTCGAGGCCTTCGAACAGGCCGGCAAGCCCATCTTCGGCGTGTGCCGGGGCCTGCAGCTCATCAACGTGGCCTTCGGCGGCACGCTCTACCAGGACATCGAGGAGCAGCACGGCCATCCCCAGACGCTGAAGCACCGCGACCCGGTGACCTACGACCAGAACTTCCACGACATCGAAATCGTCGAGGGCACGCGGCTTTCCAAGCTCTATCCGAAGATTCGCTCGGCGCGCGTCAACAGCATCCACCACCAGGGCATCAAGGGGCTCGCGCCGGGCTTCGAGATCGAGGCCTGGAGCCTGCCCGACCGCGTGCCCGAGGCCATCCGCCGGCTGCCCGACCGCGGCCGCAGCTACATCGCCGCGACCCAGTGGCACCCCGAGTTCCACAAGTACGGCAGCACCGAGACGGTGGACGACACGCCCATCCTGCACGACTTCCTCTGGGCCTGCGCCACCGCCAAGGTCGCGCCCAGGACCTCGCCGCGCTCCGGCCCCGGCAAGATCCGCGACCGCGCCGCGCGCGTGCTGCGGCAGGCGCTGCTGAGAAGGCGGGGCTAGGCGGACGCGAGCCTCGCCCAGGCGCCCAGGCGCTCAGCGCCAGGCGGCGCGCAGCAGCGCTGCCGGATCGGAAGTGCCGGCACTGATGCCCGTCACCGGCCCCCAGTCGGGATCGAAGCGGCTCGACAGGAAGGCGGCCGACTCCTCGTCGCTCGCGTGCTCCAGCATCAGGCAGGCCTGCGCGGCCAGCACCAGGCGCTGGGTGAAGCGGCGGGCCTGCGGCTCCAGCTCCTGCGGCGGCAGCTGCGTCATGCGGCGCACGGACTGCAGCGCGTCGAGCACGCGGGGCTCGCCGGTGGCGACCTCCTGCAGCTGGTCGAGCACGAGATGCGCGTCGTCGGGATTGCGCGAGACGGCGCGCAGCACGTCGAGGCACATCACGTTGCCCGAGCCTTCCCAGATCGAGTTGACCGGCGCCTCGCGGAACAGCCGGCCCATCGGGCTCTCCTCGACGTAGCCGTTGCCGCCGAACACCTCCATCGCCTCGCCGGTGAAGGCCACCGCGCGCTTGCAGTTCCAGAACTTGGCCGCGGGCGTGAGCAGGCGGCGCCAGGCCGTGTCCAGCGGCGCCGCCGAGCCGAAGCGCGAGGCCAGCCCCATCGCCAGCAGCGTGGCGGCCTGCGATTCGAGCGCCATGTCGGCCAGCAGCGCGGTCATCACCGGCTGGTCGGCCAGCGCCTTGCCGAAGGCGTGGCGGTTGCGCGCGTAGTGCAGCGCCTGCGCGAAGCCCTGGCGCATGAAGCCGGCGCTGGCCAGCGCGCAGTCCAGCCGCGTCACGGTCGCCATCTCGATGATGGTCGGGATGCCCCGGCCCTCCTCGCCCACGAGCACGCCCCAGGCCTCCTTGAACTCGACCTCGCTGCTCGAGTTGGAGCGGTTGCCCACCTTGTCCTTCAGCCGCTGGATGTGCACCGCGTTCCTGCTTCCGTCGGGCCGCCAGCGCGGCACGAAGAAGCACGAGGAGCCGTGCTCTTCGGTCTTGGCCAGCACCAGGTGGCCGTCGCACATCGGCGCCGAGAAGAACCACTTGTGGCCGGTGAGGAGGAATTCGCTTCCCCATGGACCATTCCCCGCCGGCACGGCGCGCGTGGTGTTGGTGCGCACGTCGCTGCCGCCCTGCTTCTCGGTCATGCCCATGCCGACGGTGATCGAGGTCTTGCCCTCGAGCGGAATGTCGCGCGGATCGTGCTCGTTCGACGCGAGCTTGTCGCGCAGCACGGCATGCAGCGCCGCGTTGCGCCGCACGACAGGGATGCAGGCCTTGGTCATGGTGGTCGGGCAGGTGGAGCCCGACTCGATCTGGCTGTGCATGTACAGCGACGCGCCGTAGCCCACCCAGGCCGAGGGCCGTTCGTCGAAGAACGGCAGGTTGGCGATGCCGTTGCGCCGGGCGATGGCCATCATCGTGTGCCAGGCCGGATGGAAGCGCACCTGGTCGATGCGCTCGCCTGTGCGCGAGTGGGTGTGCAGCTCGGGCTCGTGGCGGTTGGCGTCCTCCGCGGCGCGCAGCGTGGCCTCGGCGCCGTATTCCGCGCCCTGGCGCACCAGTTCCTCGTCGCGCCAGGCCGCGCCGCCGCGTTCCACTGCGCCGCGCAGCGCGGGGTCGCTGGTGTAGACGTTGTAGTCCTTGAGTTCGGGGACCTGGTTGTCGGGATGGATGCCGGTGGTGGTCATGCGCGTCTGTCTCCTGAGTGTTCGTTCGGGTGCCGATGGATCAGGCGCCGGGGCTGCGTTCGCGCAGCACCAGCGTCTGGGTGGCGATGCCGATCGGGCCCTGCTCGTCGAAGAGGTGGGACACGACCAGGCCCGCGCCGCCGCCGTGCACCTCCGAGGCCGAGCACAGGCCGATCCACTCTCCCTGCGGCACGCGGAAGAGGTTCATGCTCAGGTCGGCATTGGTGAACAGGTAGCGGTCGACCGGCAGCACCCAGCTCAGCCCGTTGCCGAAGTCGGCCGCCGCCGCGGCGCGCATCGCAGGCGAGGTGGCCGCGCCGCGCAGCAGCGGCACCGCGAGGCGGAACCATGCGGAACACGGACCGGGCCGGGTCGAGTCGCCCTCGGCGACGCGCGTCTCCATGGCCGTGCTGTAGAACGACTCGCCCTCGGGCAGGCCCGGGATGCGCACCTGCTGTGTGCAGTCGCGCGGCAGCGGCCGCAGCGGCTCCTGCGGCCAGCCCGGCAGGCCGGGCGGAAGCGCCAGCGACTGGCTTGCCAGCAGTAGCGCGTGCGCCCGCGCCACCAGCACCTCGCCCGCCAGCAGATCGATGCCCACGCGCACCGTGGAGCGCGCGGACTGCACCTGTGTGCGCGTGACGAGCGGTGCCAGCGGCACCGGCTTGACCAGTTCGAGCGTGAGCCGCGTCAGCTGCCAGCCAGGCCCCGGCGCAGCGCGCTCGGCCACGTGAACCAGCAGCGCGGCCGGTGCGCCGCCGTGCTGCGCACGCGGGTCCCAGGGGCCGCGCGACGATGGGCCGGGCAGCCATGCATCGTCGCCCTGTGCAGTGTAGACAGCTGGATGCGATTCGTCCCGGGTGCTCTCGTCTTGTGCCATTGCAGAATGCCGTTCGATGGGTCAGAAAATTCTAGGAACAACCCGCCCGCGAGGTGTTCGGGTTCGGCTGCGCTGATGGCGACCGCTCGCGCCCAGGCCGCCGCCCCCAGGCGCAAGCCGCGCCAGTCCCGCGCGCGCCACACCTCGCAGGCCCTGCAGGAGGCCTTTGTTCGGCTTTTGGTCGAGAAGGGCTACGCCGCCATCACCATCCGCGAGATCGTGTCGGTGGCCGGCACGGGGCTCGGCAGCTTCTACGAATACTTCGCGAGCAAGGAAGACCTGGCGCGCGTGTGCCTGCACCTGCGCTCCAAGGCGCTGCTGCTGGACATGCGCGCCGCCGTCGCCGCGCATGCGGGCCGGCCGCTCGCGGAAATCGTGGATGCGGTGATCGACGCGCAGCTGGAGGCGCATCGCGCGCAGCCCCTGGCCTGGGGCGCGCACTACCTGCTGGAGCGGCATCTCTCGGGCCCCGAGGCCTATCGCAAGATGTACGACCGCTTCGTGGCCGAATGGGTGGGCGTGCTCGACGCGGCCATCGACCTGTCGCCGGACTGCCAGAAGAAGGAAGTCGCCCGCGTGTGCCAGACCATCATCTACGGCCTGTTCGCGCACCTGCACATCGGCACGGGCGGGCGGGCCGACCTTCAGGCGCTGTCTCGGCAGCTGCGTGCCGCACTGCACGGCTACCTGAAGGGCGTGGCCTGATCCGGGTCAGCGCGGGCTGCTGCTGTTCTTGTAGCCGCTGACGCTGGCGTCGATGGTGCCGAACACCGTGACGCCGCTGCCGCTGCTCGGCGTTGCGGCGGAGGAGCCGGCGTTGCCTGCGGAACCCGTGCCGGCGCAACCCGTGGCCAGCACGCCCATGGCGATCGCGAATGCGGCGGCGATGAAAGACGACTTCAACGGAATCTCCTGGGTGGTTGGATCGGAACCACTATAGGCCGGCCGCGTAAAGCGGCCTGTAACAGCACACCCGGCGCCGTCAGGGTTGTTGGCGCGGGTCGGTGGCCAGCAGCATCTCGACCATCGAGCGCAGGTGCCCCTGCAGCCGCGCCGCGCCGGCCTCGTCGAGCGCCAGCGTGGCCTCGTCCATGTAGAGCCTGCGGTTGATCTCGACCTGGATGCTGTGCCGGTTCGCGTCGGGCCTGCCCTGCCGGCGCACCAGTTCCACGCCCTTGTAGGGATGGTTGTAGTCCACGCTGTAGCCGAAGCCGCGGAGGTGCTCGCAGATCCTGCGCGACAGCGCCGGATCGGCCGTGCTGCCGTCGCGGTCGCCGATCACGAAGTCGGCATGCACCAGGCCCGGAAAGTCGGTCGCATGGCTGGCCGCGACGGCCGGCATCGAGTGGCAGTTGATGTGGATGCTGTAGCCGTGGCGCGCATGCGCCTCGTCCACCGCCTGCGCCACGGCGGCGTGGTACGGCCGCCAGCAGTTGTCGATGCGCTGGCGCACCTCTTCAACCGGAAGCAGTCGGTCGTAGATCGGCAGCCCGTCGTCGGTGAGCTTCCAGATCAGGCCCTTGCCCAGGCGCACCTTCGACAGCACGCGCGGGTCGGTGGAGACCGGGTCGGTCCACGTGCCTTCGAGCATGGTGGTGTCGATCTCGGTCGTGTCGCGGTTGGCGTCGAGGTAGCTGCGCGGAAAGTGCGCCTCGATCCATGCCGCGCCCAGTTCGGGCGCGAAGGCATAGAGCTTCTCGACGTGCGTGTCCTCGGCCCGGCGCAGCGTGGCCAGGTCGCGCACCGTGCGGAAGTCCTCGGGGTAGACGGTGCCGCTGTGCGGGGAGTCCAGCACCAGCGGCGTGTGCCCGGCGACGCTTGTCACCTGGGCGCGGGTTTGAATCAGTTTCAGGACAGGATGCATAGGCAGGCCGGGCTCAGTCCAATCGCACGCGTGCGAATTCGGCCACCTTCTTCATCTTGTCGATCTCGCTGGCGATCTGCCTGGTGAACTGCGCCGGCGTGGTGCCCGAGGCGTACAGGCCCTGCAGCGCAAGGCGATCGCGCACCGAGGCGTCCTTCAGCGCGGTGGCCACGGCCTGCTGCATGCGCAGCACCAGCTCGGCCGGCGTGCCTGCGGGCGCGACCATGCCGAACCACGACGGGTCGTTGTTGACCGGATAGCCCAGCTCCGCATAGGTGGGCACGTCGGGCAGCACGTCGAGGCGGCCGTTCCACGACACGGCCAGCGCCTTCAGCTTTCCCGCCTTCACGTGCGGCAGCGAGGAGGCCACCTGGTCGAAGTACACCGGCACCTCGCCCGCGAGCACGTCGTTGATGGCCGGGCCCGCACCGCGGTAGGGGATGTGCACCATCGAGGTTCCGGTGCTGCTCTTGAACAGCTCGCCCCACATGTGGCCGATGGTGCCGTTGCCCGGCGTGGCGTACGACACCTTGCCCGGGTTGGCCTTCAGGTACTTCACCAGCTCGGCGAAGCTGGCCACTGGCAGCTTCGTCGGGTTGATGACGATCACGCCCGGCGCCTTGACGATCTCGGTGACGGCGGCGAAGCCCTTTATCGGGTCGTAGGGCAGCTTCTGGTAGACGGCCGGGTTCACGCCGTGCGTGGACAGGGTGGCGATGCCGAAGGCCAGGCCGTCCGGCGTGGCGCGGGCCAGTTCGGCCATGCCGATGGAGCCGCCGGCGCCCGCACGGTTGTCGATGACCACGGGCTGCTGGAGGATCTTGCCGAGGGGCTCGCCGAGCACGCGCGCCGTGATGTCGGTGGCGCCGCCGGGCGGGAAGGGCACGATCAGGCGGATCGGCTTGCCCTGGGCGAAGGATATTCCTGGCACGACAGATGCGGCGGCGAGGGTGGAAATGAAATGACGACGTAGCATGGGATTTTTCCGATGAATCAGGAGGTGACGGAGCAATTCGCTCCCATCACCTGAAGCAAAGGATAGACCAGCTAACATTCCAATCTGGAATGTTTTGATGGGCTTCCTTCCATGTCGCTTCGCCGTCTCAATCCGCCTCTGAACCTGCTGCGCGCCTTCTCGACCGTGGTGCGCTTCGGCGGCGTCTCGCGCGCCGCCGAGGCGCTGCACCTCACGCAGGGCGCCGTCAGCAAGCAGGTGCAGGAACTCGAGCGCTGGATCGGCGCGCCGCTGTTCGAGCGCAGCCGCAAGCGCCTCGCGCTCACGCCGGCGGGCGAGCGCTACGAGAAGGCGGTGCGCGCCACGCTGGCGCAACTGGAGGCGGCCACGCTGGAGCTCATCACGAGCGGCGATGGCGGTGGCGCGCTGCACCTCTCCGCCCTGCCCACCTTCGGCGCCAAGTGGCTGATTCCGCGGCTGCCCGATTTCCAGCGCGCGCATCCGCAGATCACGCTGCATTTCGTGCCCTTCGTGCACGGCTACGACTTCGAGCGGCCGGAGCTCGACTGCGCCATTCTTTTCGGCGACGGCCATTGGCCCGGCGCCCGGTCGCACTACCTCGCGGGGCAGGACGTGGCGCTGATCGCGCCGCGAGCGGCGCAGGCCGAGGTGGCCATACGCACGCCGCAGGACGTGGCGCGCTGCACGCTGCTGCGCCACGTCACGGTGCCGCAGTCGTGGCTGCACTGGAGCGAAACGCATGGGGTGCGCGGGCTCGACCCGCTGGCGGGTCCGCAGTTCGACCAGTTCCAGACCATGATTCGCGCGGTCATGGCCGGCATGGGCGTGGCGCTGGTGCCGCGCTGCCTGGTGCAGGACGAGATCGCCTCGGGGCTGGTGGACGAGCCGCTGCCCGGCGGCGGCTACCGCGGCAATGAGGGCTACTGGTTCTGCTACCCGGAAGGGCGCGGCCAGCTCGCCACGCTCGATCATTTCCGCAGCTGGCTGCTCGCGGAGGTGGACCGCGCCCAGGAGGCGCCGGCCCCCCGGCCCGCCCCTGGCTGAAGCGCCCGGCGGGACGCTACTCGGGCTTGGCGCCCGAGGCCTTCACCGCCGCGCCCCAGACACCGATCTCGCTGGCCACGAAGCGGTCGAACTCGGCCGGCGTGGTCGGTGCGGGCTCGGCGCCGCGCTCGCGGATGAAGCGGGCCATCTGCTCGCTCTTGAGGATGTCGGTCACCTCATGGTTGAGGCGCTCGACGATCTCGCCCGGCGTGCCGCGCGGCGCCATCAGGCCGAGCCAGCCGACGGCCTCGAAGTTCTTCGTGCCCGCCACGCCGCTCTCGCGCACGGTGGGCACGTCGGGCAGCTGCGAGGAGCGCGTGGCCGAGGTCACGGCCAGCGGCACCGCGCGGCCCGACTTGATGTGCGGCAGCGCGGCCGTCACCGAGTCGATCATCAGCGGCACCTGGTTGCCCAGGAAATCCGACTGCGCCGGGCCGCTGCCCCGGTACGGAATGTGCGTGACGAACACATGCGCCGCCGCCTTGTACATCTCGCCCGACAGGTGCTGCGTGCCGCCGATGCCGGCGCTCGCGTAGCTCAGCCGGCCGGGTTCGGCCTTGGCGCGCGCGGTCAGCTCGGCCAGGGTGCGGATGCCGCTTTCGGGCGTGGCCAGGAACACCAGCGGGACCTTGGCGACGAGCGAGATGCCGACCAGATCCTTGCGCGGATCGAAGCCCGGCTTCGCGTAGAGCGTCTGGTTCACCGCCATCGCGCTGCCTGCCACCACCAGCGTGTAGCCGTCGGGCTGCGAGCGCACCACGAACTCGGTGCCGATGTTGCTGCCGGCGCCGGCCTTGTTGTCGACCACCACCGGCTGCCCCAGCCGCTTGCCGAGCTGCTCGGCCAGGGCGCGGGCGAAGATGTCTGTGGCCTGCCCGGGCGGGAACGGCACCACCAGCTTGACCGGCTTGTCGGGCCACGCGGCGGCCTGCGCCGGGCCGATGCCGCCGAGCAGCACCGCCGCAGCCATCGCGAGGCTTGCGCCGAAGCGTCTGCGCCGCATGGCTCAGGGCGCCGAGAGGTGCTTGCCCACGATGCCCGCGAGCTCGAACATCGTCACCTGGTCCTTGCCGAACACGGGCTTGAGCTTGGCGTCGGCGTTGATCGCGCGCTTGTCCTTCGCGTCCTGCAGGCCGTTGGCCTTGATGTAGTCCCACAGCTTCTTGACCACCTCGGTGCGCGCGACCGGCTCGTTGCCGATCACCGCCGCCAGCGCGTCGCTGGGCTTCAGGCCCGCGCCGGGCTTGCGCGGCGCGGCGGCCTTCTTCGCGGCCGGTGCCTTCTTGGCGGCGGGCGCCTTCTTCGCCGCTGCCGTCTTCTTGGCTGCAGGGGCCTTGCCGGCGAAGGTCTTGCGCGGCGGGAACTTGGCTGCACCCTCGCGCGGCGCGAACTCGAAGGTCACCTTGCCCTCTTCCGCATTCCAGGTCAGGAAGGCCTTGAAGGGGCGGCGCGTGCGCATGCTCACGAACTTGTCGAGCAGGTCGGTCTTGCCGGTGGCCAGCAGCTTCTCCATCTGCGCGCGCTCCACCGGCTGCTGCAGGATGATCTTGCCGGTCTTGAAGGTGCAGCTCGGCGTGGGCTGCGCATTGGTCGGCACCGACTTCTCGCAGACGTAGTTGCTGCCGTGCTCGAACACCGGTGCGCCGCATACCGGGCAGGGGCCCACGGTGTCCTGATCGCTGAAGTCGACGATCTCGCCGCTTTCCTCGTTCTTGTCGTCGCCGAAGTCGAACTCCAGCTTCCAGTTCTTCGCCTCCTCGTCGTACTTGATGACGATCTCGGAGGTGAAGGGCCAGCCGGCCTTGGAGCGGAAGCCTTCCAGCGGACCGATGTGCTTGTCGCGCAGCAGCGCCTCGGCCTCTTCCACCTCGAAGGTGCGCCCGGCCGGCGACTTGCCGAACGAGAAGCCGCAGGCGTCCTCGCCCGTGCCGCTCTTGCCGGTGCAGGCGTAGCGGCGGTAGTTCTCGCGCACGATGCCGCCGCAGTTGGGGCACGGCGTGCGCAGGGTGGCGTAGTCGCCCGGCACGGTGTCGCGGTCGTATTCCTTGGCCTTCTTGACGATGTGCTGCGTCATCTCGGCGATCTCGCGCATGAAGGCGTCGCGGCTGAGCGAGCCCTTCTCCATCTGCGCGAGCTTGTATTCCCACTCGCCGGTCAGCTCGGCCTTGGAGAGTTCCTCCACGCCCAGGCCGCGCAGCAGCGTCATGAGCTGGAAGGCCTTGGCCGTGGGGATCAGCTCGCGGCCTTCGCGCAGGATGTACTTCTCGGCGATCAGCCCTTCGATGGTGGCCGCGCGCGTGGCCGGCGTGCCGAGGCCCTTCTCCTGCATGGCCTCGCGCAGCTCGTCGTCGTCGATGGTCTTGCCCGCGCCTTCCATGGCGCCGAGCAGCGTGGCTTCGGAGTAGCGTGCCGGCGGGCGCGTCTTCAGGCCCTTGATGTCGGCCGCGAGGGTCTTGACGATCTCGCCCGGCTTGACCGGTACGAGGCGCTTGCCGTCCTTGTCGTCTTCCTTCTCGTCGTCCTGCGCTTCCTTGCCGTAGATGGCGAGCCAGCCCGGCTTCACCAGCACCTTGCCGTCGGTGCGGAAGGCGTACTTCCTGCCGCCCTGTTCCACCGTGCTGATGCGCGTGGTGACCTGGTATTCGGCGCTCGGGAAGAATACCGAGAGGAAACGCCGCACCACGAAGTCGTAGAGCTTCTGCTCGGCCTCGCTCAGGCCGCTGGGCGCCTGCAGCGTCGGGATGATCGCGAAGTGGTCCGACACCTTCGCGTTGTCGAAGATGCGCTTGTTGGGCTTCACGTAGTTGCCGTCGATCGCCTGCTGGGCGAAGGGCGCGAGGTGCTTCATGCCGCTGTTGGCGAGCATGCCCATAGTCTGCTTGACCACGGGAAGATAGTCTTCCGGCAGCGCGCGCGAATCGGTACGCGGATAGGTCAGCGCCTTGTGGCGCTCGTACAGGCTCTGCGCCAGCGCCAGCGTGGTCTTGGCGCTGAAACCGAAGCGGCTGTTGGCCTCACGCTGCAGCGAGGTCAGGTCGAACAGCAGCGGCGAGGCCTGCGTGGTGGGCTTGCTCTCTTCCGTGACGGTGGCGGGCTTGCCGCGCGCGGCGTCGGCGATGGCGCGGGCTTCCTGTTCGTTCCACACGCGGTCGGCGCGCTGCTCGGGGTCGGGCTCGCCGTTGGGCAGCAGCGGCGCGCTGGCCTTCTTCCAGTCGGGGTTGAACCACTTGCCGGGGTACTCGCCGGCCTCGGCGCCGAAGGTGCCGTGGATCTCCCAGTAGTCGCGCGAGACGAACTTGCGGATCTGCTCCTCGCGCTCCACCACCACCGACAGCGTGGGCGTCTGCACGCGCCCCACGGTCGTGAGGAAGAAGCCGCCGTCGCGCGAATTGAAGGCCGTCATCGCACGCGTGCCGTTGATGCCCACCAGCCAGTCGGCCTCCGAGCGCGAACGCGCGGCGTCGGCCAGGCCCTGCATCTGCTTCTCGGTGCGCAGGGAGTCGAAGCCGTCGCGGATGGCCTGCGGCGTCATCGACTGCAGCCACAGCCGCTTCACCGGCTTGTTCAGCCCCGACTTGCCGCCCGCGTACTGCTCGATGAGCCTGAAGATCAGCTCGCCCTCGCGCCCCGCGTCGCATGCGTTGATGAGCTGCGTGACGTCCTTGCGCTTGGCCTGCTTGACCACCGCGTTCAGGCGCGTCTTGGTCTTGTCGACGGGCTTCAGGTCGAAGTGCGGCGGGATCACCGGCAGGTTGGCGAAGCTCCACTTGCCGCGCTTGACGTCGAATTCCTCGGGCGCCTGGATTTCGACCAGGTGACCGACAGCGCTGGTCACGACATAGCTGTCGTTCTCGAAATGCTCGTCATGTTTGTCGAATTTGCCGGCCACCGGCGTGAGAGCGCGGACGATGTCCTGCGCCACCGACGGCTTTTCTGCGATTACCAACGTCTTTGTCATCTAAGGGCTCTCTATACTCTGCGGCTTCCCGCGTGCGCACGCGCACACGCGCATGTGTGCATATTCAAACTAACAGACTTCGGCGATGCCTTCCAAATCCCCACTTCCGGCCGGTCGTGATTCGCAGGCCACCGCGCTCCCCGAGGCGGATGCGAAGTCCGCCAAGGATCGCTCCACCGGCCGCCGCATCCAGATGCGGCGCTCCGCCGTCCACGGCAACGGCGTTTTCGCCGTGCAGGACCTGGCCGAAGGCGAGACGCTGATCGAATACAAGGGCGAAGTCATCAGCTGGAAGGAGGCGCTGCGCCGCCATCCGCACGACCCGAGCCAGCCGAACCACACCTTCTACTTCCACATCGACGACGGCCGCGTGATCGACGGCAACGTCAAGGGCAACGATGCACGCTGGATCAACCACTCGTGCGAGCCGAACTGCGAAGCCGACGAGGTCGACGGGCGCGTTTATATCAAGGCGCTGCGCAACATCGCAGCCGGCGAAGAGCTCAACTACGACTACGGCCTGATCATCGACGAGCCGTACACGCCGAAGCTGCTCGCCGAATTTCCGTGCTGGTGCGGCTCGGAGCAGTGCCGCGGCACGCTGCTGACACCGAAGGATGAGGACGAAGAAAAGAAAAAGAAGAAGAAGGCGAAGAAAAAGGCTGAAAAGAAGGCCGAGAAGAAGGCCGAAAAGAAAAAGGCCGAGAAAAAGGAAGCCAGGAAGGCCGAGAAGAAGGCCGACGCCAAGGCTGAAAAGAAATCGGCGAAGAAAGCCAGGTCCGCCAGGGACTGACGGCGATGAACGACAGCAGCACCGCCGACTGGTTCCAGGACCGGATCGCCGCGGCGGTCGCGCCGCTGCTGCCCGGCTTCGCGGTCGAGGCCGTGGCGGAAATCGACTCCACCAACACCGAATTGATGCGCCGCGCGCGTGCCGGCCGCGTCGAGCCCGTGCTCCTGGTGGCCGAGCGCCAGACGGCCGGGCGCGGCCGCCTCGGGCGCCCCTGGCAGAGCGGCGCGCAGCAGGATGCGGCCGCCTCGCTGACCTTCTCGCTCGGCATGCCGCTGGCGCCCGCCGACTGGTCGGGCCTGTCGCTGGCCGTCGGCGTGGCGGTGGCCGAGGGGCTCGATCCCTCGGGCGCGCACAAGGTCGGCCTCAAGTGGCCCAACGACATCTGGGTCGACGACCGCAAGCTGGTCGGCATCCTCATCGAGACCGCCCTGCCCTCCGACGGCGGGCCGGCCGCGTCGCGCTATGTGGTGATCGGCATCGGCATCAACATCGGCGCGCGCGAGGGCGACGGCATGCGCACGCCGCCGGCATGGCTGCACCAGTGGCGCCCCGGTGCCACCGCGGCCGAGGTGCTGGCCGATCTGGCCGGGCCGCTGGTGCGGACGGTGCTCGACTTCGAGGCGCGGGGCTTCGCGCCCTTTGCCGAGCGCTTCGCCGCGCGCGACGTGCTGCGCGGACGCGAGGTGATGCTCAGCGACGGCACTGCCGGCCTGTGCGAAGGCGTGGCCTGGGGCGGCGAACTGCAGGTACGCATCGACGCGGGCCTGCAGCTGATCTCCAGCGACGAAGTGAGCGTGCGCCCTCGCGGCATGGCCTTCTGATCTTCACCAACATGAAGCTGCGCCTGCTCCTCGTCGTGCTGCTGCTGGCCAACGCCGGCTACTTCCTCTGGACACGCGGCGACCTCGCGGGCTTCGGCCTCGCGCCGGCCTCCCTCGCGGAGCGCGAGCCGCAGCGCATGGCGCGGCAGATCCACCCCGAGTGGTTGCAGATCCGCAAGGAATCGGCGAAGCCTGCTGCGCCGGCGCCATAGACGGTTTCCGGGCGCGCCTCAGGAGGGCTGCTCGGCCTCGAAGCGCACGGTGAACAGCGCCCCTGGCGGGTGCTTGCCCGGATGCGCGTCCTCCAGCTTCACCTGCGCGCGGTGCTGGTTCGCGATCTCCAGAACGATCGGCAGGCCCAGCCCCGAGCCGTCGGCCTCGTTGCCGAGCACGCGGTAGAAGGGCTCGAACACCAGCTCGCGGTCGGCCTCGGCGATGCCCGGGCCGTTGTCCTCCACCTGCAGCAGCAGCACGTGGCCGAAGGGATCGGCCAGCACGCGCACGGTGATCAGGCCGGGGCGCTCGGGCGTCGAGGGCGTGTAGTTGATGGCGTTGTCGACGAGGTTGCGCACCAGCTCCTTCAGCAGCGTGGGATTGCCGTCGAACACCACGCCCGGCTGGCCGGGCTCCACGCCGTCGTAGCCCAGGTCGATGCGCTTCTCGATCGCGCGGGGCACAGCCTCGCGCACCACCTCGATGGTCAGCTTCGCGAGGTCGCAGGGCTGGTGGTGTGCATGGGCGCTGTTGCCCTCGGCGCGCGCCAGCGACAGCAGCTGGTTCACCGTGTGCGTCGCGCGCTTGCTCGCGCGGCCGATCTGCTTGAGCGACTGCTTCAGCTCGTCGGCATTCGCGCCCTCGCGCTGCGCCAGGTCGGCCTGCATGCGCAGGCCCGCCAGCGGCGTCTTCAGCTGGTGCGCCGCGTCGGCCAGGAAGCGCTTCTGCGTGCCGATGGAGTCGTTGAGCTTGTCCAGCAGCTCGTTCACCGACGACACCAGCGGCACCACCTCCAGCGGCACCGAGGACTCATCCAGCGGGCTCAGGTCGCCGGGGCGCCGCTCGCGGATGCGCGCCTCCACCACCGACAGCGGCTTGATGCCGCGCACCAGCGCCAGCCAGATCAGGAGCACCGCCAGCGGCAGGATCGCGAACTGCGGCAGCAGCACGCCCTTGATGATCTCCGCCGCCAGCACCGACTGCTTCTCGCGCGTCTCGGCCAGCTGCAGCAGCGTGGGCGGCACGTCGTCGGCACCGCTGGCGATCCACATCGAAGCGACGCGCACCGGCTGGCCGTGCACGTCGCTGTTGTGCAGGAACACCTGTCCGGGGGGCAGCGGCTCGTCGAGGCCGGGCTGAGGGATGTCGCGCTCGCCGCTGAGCAGGTTGTCGTAGCCGTCGAGCAGCTGGTAGTAGACGTGGCCGGCCTCGTCGGCGCGCAGGATCTCGCGCGCAGACTGCGACAGCACGAACTGCACGTGCCCCTCCTTCACCGTCACCAGCTCGGCCAGCACCTTCACGTTGTGCTCCAGCGCGCGGTCGAAGGGCGCGTTGGCGATGCCCTGCGCCACCAGCCAGGTGACGCCGATGCTCACCGGCACCAGCAGCAGCAGCGGCGTGAGCATCCAGTCGAGGATCTCGCCGAACAGGGAGCGCTGCGCGCGCTGGAAAAGCTTCACTTGGTTCGCTCCCGGGCGGCGCGCACCGCGTGCCTCTGCGCCGCCGTCTTTCCGAGGGCGATGCCAGCGGGCCGGCAGAGCCGGTTCCGCGGCATTTCCCGCATGTCAGGGCGCATCAGGGCTGGATCTTCTCGAGGCAGTAGCCCAGCCCTCGAACGGTCGCGATGCGCACCGGGCCCTTCTCGATCTTCTTGCGCAGGCGGTGGATGTAGACCTCGATGGCGTTGAGGCTCACTTCCTCGCCCCATTCGCACAGGCGGTCGACGAGCTGGTCCTTGCTCACCAGCCGGCCGGCGCGCTGCAGCAGCACTTCGAGCAGGCCGAGTTCGCGCGCCGAGAGTTCGATCATCTTGCCGTCGATGGTGGCCACGCGGCCGGCCTGGTCGTACACCAGCGGGCCGTGGCGGATCGTGTTGCTGGTGGCGCCCATGCCGCGCCGGGTGAGGGCGCGCACGCGCGCCTCGAGCTCCTGCAGGCTGAAGGGCTTGGCCATGTAGTCGTCGGCGCCGTGGTCCAGGCCCTTGACCCGCTCCTCCACGCTGTCGGCGGCGGTGAGCACCAGCACCGGCAGCTGCGAGCCGCGTGCGCGCAGCCGCTTGAGGATCTCGATGCCGTGCAGGCTGGGCAGCCCGAGGTCGAGGATCAGCAGGTCGAACTCGTCATGGGTCATGAGCGCGGTGTCGGCCTGCGAGCCGTTGGCCACGTGGTCGACTGCCGCGCCCGAGGTGCGCAGGCTGCGCAGCAGGGCATCGGCCAGCACCTGGTCGTCTTCGGCAATCAGAATCCGCATGCGCCACCTCCGGCCTGTTTCAGGTGTCGGGCGCCACGCCGGCGCCGTTCAAATTTGTCTCTTCGCCGGAGTCTAGCCCGCCGTATAGGCTTCGAGTCCGATGGTTACCACGGTGGCGATCTCGTCGCCCACGCTGCTTCGGAACTCCTTCTCGGCCTGCGTGACGGCGCCGCGGAAGGCGTCCAGCCAGGCCAGCCCGTCGGCGGTGAAGAGCACGCGCCGCGCCCGTGCGTCCAGCGGATCGGGCCCGCGCGTGACCAGCCCCCAGGCCTCGCACTGGTCGACCAGCGCGCCCATCGCCTGCTTGGTCATGCCGGCGCGCTCGGCCAGCTCGGTGAGGCGCGAGCCCTCGCGCGACAGGTGCCGTGTGATGTGGATGTGCGCCGCGCTCACCTGCGCGCGCGCCGCGAGGTTCGACAGGGCCAGCGGCACGTCGACGTCGTGCGCCATCAGCTCCAGCACGCGCTCGTCGAAGCGGCGCATGGCGTGGCCGAGCAGGCGGCCGAGGTGGGTCTGCCGCCAGGCGTCCTGGTCGGCTGGGAAGGGGGCATCGGCCATGGCTTGAAATGGTAAAGCAAACTGACCAAAAAACAGGTTTACGCCGCGGGATCAGCCTCTACACTACTGTTCAAGCATCCAGCCTGTAGTTAAACGCAGATGGGTGGAGTCACACACAAGCCATTGATCTTCAAGGAGTTTTTCAAATGGACGCAGTAGTCAAGGGTTCGAGCATCGGCGCCAACAGCGAGAAGGCCAAGGCCCTGCAGGCCGCGCTGGCCCAGATCGAAAAGCAGTTCGGCAAGGGCACCATCATGCGGCTCGGCGAGGGCGAGGTGCTGGAGGACATCCAGGTCGTCTCCACCGGCTCCCTGGGCCTGGACATCGCGCTGGGCGTCGGCGGCCTGCCGCGCGGCCGCGTCATCGAGATCTACGGCCCTGAATCCTCGGGCAAGACCACGCTCACGCTGCAGGTCATCGCCGCCATGCAGAAGCAGGCCGGCACCTGCGCCTTCGTCGACGCCGAACACGCCCTCGACGTGCAGTACGCCCAGAAGCTCGGCGTCAACCTGTCCGACCTGCTGATCAGCCAGCCCGACACCGGCGAGCAGGCCCTCGAGATCGTCGACTCGCTGGTGCGCTCGGGCGCTGTGGACCTGATCGTGGTCGACTCGGTCGCCGCGCTCACGCCCAAGGCCGAAATCGAAGGCGAGATGGGC
This sequence comes from Variovorax atrisoli, assembly GCF_014195185.1. NCBI lineage: Bacteria > Pseudomonadati > Pseudomonadota > Betaproteobacteria > Burkholderiales > Comamonadaceae > Variovorax > Variovorax atrisoli. Next base: position 345,102 of record NZ_JACIBG010000005.1, read on the forward strand.
GACTCGCTGCCCGGCCTGCAGGCCCGCCTGATGAGCCAGGCGCTGCGCAAGCTCACCGCCACGATCAAGAAGACCAACTGCATGGTCATCTTCATCAACCAGATCCGCATGAAGATCGGCGTGATGTTCGGCTCGCCCGAAACCACCACCGGCGGCAACGCGCTGAAGTTCTACGCCTCGGTGCGCCTGGACATCCGCCGCATCGGCACCATCAAGAAGGGCGACGAGGCCATCGGCAACGAGACCAAGGTGAAGGTGGTGAAGAACAAGGTCTCGCCTCCGTTCAAGACGGCCGAGTTCGACATCCTGTTCGGCGAGGGCATCAGCCGCGAGGGCGAGATCATCGACATGGGCGTGAACGCCAAGATCATCGACAAGTCGGGCGCCTGGTACGCCTACAACGGCGAGAAGATCGGCCAGGGCCGCGACAACGCCCGCGAGTTCCTGCGCGAGAACCCCTCGCTGTCGCGCGAGATCGAGAACAAGGTGCGCGAGTCGCTGGGCGTGCCGCTGCTGGCCGCCGATGCCGAGGACGCGCCCGAGAAGCCGCAGAAGGCTTCCAAGGCCGACAAGGCGGACAAGGGCGAGTAAGTTCGAGCAAGGACAGGCGCGGCCCCGCGGGGCCGCGATCGCGCCCCCCCGCATGGCATTCGAAGCTCCTTCACTCAAGGGCCGCGCGCTGCGCCTCCTGAGCCAGCGCGAGCATTCGCGTGCGGAGCTGGAGCGCAAGCTGGCAAGGCACGAGGAAGAGCCCGGCACGCTGGCGAAGGCGCTCGACGAGCTGGCCGCCAAGGACTTCATCAGCGAGCCGCGCGTGGTGGCCTCGGTGCTTCACCAGCGCGCGGCGACTTCCGGGGCCCTGCGCGTGAGACAGGAGCTTCAGGCCAGGGGCATCGCGCCCGAGGCCATCGCCGAGGCGGTGGCGGGCCTGCAGGAAACCGAGGTCGAGCGCGCCGTCGCCCTGTGGCGCCGCCGCTTCGACGCTCCGCCTGCCGATGCGAAGGAGCGGGCGAAGCAGATGCGATTCCTGATGGCGCGCGGCTTCTCGGGCGCCGTCGTCTCCAAGGTGCTCAGGAGCGATTTCGATGAAGCAGCAGACGAGTGAAGGCGCCGCGGCGCAATCTCGCGTCATCACCCAGCGCGTCGCCTGCGAATGGCGCCGCGCCTACGTGCTGGCGGCCGACCCGAAGCGCCTGCCCGAATGGGCCAGCGGCCTTGCGAAGAGCGCACTGGTGCCGCACGGCGACCACTGGATCGTGCGCACGCCCGAAAGCGGCGAGGCCCGCATGCGCTTTGCCCCGCGCAACGATCTCGGCGTGCTCGACCACTGGGTGGCGCCCGAAGGCGTGCCCGAGGTCTACCTGCCGTTCCGCGTGATCGGCGTCGCGCCGGACGCCTGCGAGCTTCAGTTCACGCTGCTGCGCCAGCCGCACATGGACGATGCGGCCTTCGAGCGCGACGCGCAGTGGATCGCCCGCGACCTGCGCACCTTGCGCGACCTGCTCGAGGCGGGCTGACGGGGCGGACTGACCGGGCGGCGGCTTCAGCCGGCTTCGGGGGCGTCGTCGAGCGAAGGCGCTTCGCTCTTGTGCGCGGCGATGTCGCGCACGTTCTTCTGCACGGCCACCGCGCCGAACAGGCTCAGCAGGAAGGCCATCGCGTAGAAGCCCTTCTCGCTGGCCGCCAGCGTGGCGTTGAAGAGGCCGATGGCCAGCAGCGCCACCGACAGCAGCAGCGAGATCCAGCACAGGCCGTAGTAGATGCCGGTGACCGAGATGCCCTCGAGGCGGTCGCGCACCGTCTTCTGCAGCGACACGGCGGAGAAGAGGCCATACATCAGCACGGTGAAGTAGTAGCCCTTTTCGTTGAGCTGCATGGCTGCGTTCCACAGCCCGATCAGGTAGACGATGGCGCCGATGAACAGCGCTGCCCAGGAAGCGGCGACGAATGCCGCGGTCGGTTTCTGGAATCGGACGGCCATGGGATTCTCCTCGTATGGTTTGCGCGCGATTATGGTGGAGCGGCGCCGATGGCATGATCCCCGTCAATAACAACGGAGGAGTCTTTCCACATGTCGTCATCCGACCCCGCGGCCCCGCAGCCGTCGCTCGTGCGCACCGGTGCCAAGGCCGGGCTGTCCTTCGCCGGTTCCGTGATCAAGGGCGCCCTGCTCGGCGTGTTCCTGGGCGGCGGCGTTTTCTTCTTCTACCTGAGCCAGTTGCAGGGCCCGGGCAACGTCGCCGCGCGCGCGGGCGGCGTTGGTGCCGCCCTGGCGCTCATCACCTCGCCGCCGCTGCTGGTGGCGCTCCTGCTGCTGTTCTTCGTGGTCGTCTACGTGGCGCTGGGTGTGCAGCAAGGGCGTGCGCGCGCGATGCAGCACCTGGTCCAGGCGCGCGGCGAGGCGGTGTCGCAGCGGCTCGGCGGCGCCATCGCAGGCCGCATCGAGGCCATGCCGAGGGCGCATGGCGCCTTGCACCGGGCAGCCGACTGGCTGTCGGTCGATGCGCTGAGCAAGCAGCTCGCGCCGGTGCTGGGCGAGGGCAGGGCGGTGCGCACGATCGTGGCCTTCGTGATCGGCAGGCTGCCGCTGAGCGAGATGCTGGCCGAATGGCAGCAAAGCCGCGATGAGAACGCAAATGCGCCGGTGGCGGGTGAGGGCGGTGCCGCGGCGCAGGATCCGGCGCTGCGCGCGCTGCTCACGCGCCGCATTCACGCGGCGCTCCAGGACATGGCGGAGCCCTCGCGCATGCCGCTGTACATCGCGCTGGGCGCTCACGCGGCCCTGCTGGGCGTGGGGCTTTGGCTCGTGAAATGAGCGGCGGGCGGGCTGTTTGCCCGCCGCGCCGCTGAAGCCCGTGAAAGGGGGCTCAGAGCCCCAGCATCAGCTTCAGGTTCTGCACCGCGGCGCCGCTGGCGCCCTTGCCGAGGTTGTCGAGGCGGGCGATCACCACGGCGTGGCGATGGTCCTCGTTCGGGAACACGCGGATCTCGAGGTTGTTGGTGTCGTTGAGCGCGAGCGCCTCGAGCTTGCCGTCTTCGGTCGGCGGCAGCACCTTCACGAACTTCTCGGGCGTGTTGCTGCGCGCGTAGTGCGCGGCCAGCGCGTCCTGCAGGTCGCCGGCCTTGGGCTTGCCGGGCAGCAGGTCGAGGTGCAGGGGCAGCTGCACCAGCATGCCCTGCTTGAAGTTGCCCACCGACGGGATGAACACGGGCCGGCGGGTGAGGCCGGTATAGGTCATGATTTCGGGGATGTGCTTGTGCTTGAGGCCCAGCGCGTAGATCTCGAAGGCCGGCGCTTCGCCCGTCTCGTAGGCCTCGATCATGGTGCGGCCGCCGCCCGAGTAGCCGCTCACGGAAGGCAGCGAGATGGGGAAGTCGGCCGGCAGGATGCCCGCGTCGACCAGCGGGCGGACCATGGCGATCGCGCCGGTGGCGTAGCAGCCGGGGTTGCCGACGCGCTCGGCCTTGCCCACGGCCTGCCAGTGGCCTTCGGCGAGTTCGGGGAAGCCGAACACCCAGCCCGGGGCGATGCGGTGCGCCGTGGAGGCGTCGATGATCTTGGGCTTGGCGCCGGGCAGCTGGTCGATCAGCGCGACCGATTCGCGAGCGGCGTCGTCGTGCAGGCACAGCACCACCAGGTCGACGCCGGCCATCAGCTCGCGCTTGGCGTTGGCGTCCTTTCGCAGCTCGGGGGCGATGCTCACGAGTTCGACCTGCGGCATCGCCTGCAGACGTTCGCGGATCTGGAGGCCGGTGGTGCCGGCTTCGCCGTCGATGAAAACCTTGGCCATGATGGAATTGCCCCTGGGTAGCTGGTGGAGGAAGTACGGGAAGTACGTATTGCCCGCAACCACACTCTCAGTATTGGTGCGGCGCACCATGATACAGTCCGCGGTTGTTCGCCGCCCCCAGCCGTCAGGCTGCCGTCGCCCGCGGACAACAGAGCATAGACCCTCTCCAGCCCAGATCTCCCGATTTCTCAACTTCCTCCTTCCGAGAGACATCCCTCATGAAGATTCACGAGTACCAAGGCAAGGAAATCCTTGCCAAGTTCGGCGTGCCGGTGCCGCGCGGCATCCCGGCCTACACGGTCCAGGAGGCGGTTGAAGCCGCCCAGAAGCTTGGTGGCCCGGTCTGGGTCGTCAAGGCCCAGATCCACGCGGGTGGCCGCGGCAAGGGCGGCGGCGTCAAGGTCGCCAAGTCCATCGAGGACGTCAAGAAGCTCGCCGGCGAGATCCTGGGCATGCAGCTCAAGACCCACCAGACCGGCCCCGAAGGCCAGAAGGTCCGCCGCCTGTACATCGAGGACGGCGCCGACATCCAGAAGGAATACTACGTCTCGGCCGTGACCGACCGCGCCACCCAGAAGGTGGCCTTCATCGCTTCCAGCGAAGGCGGCATGGACATCGAGGAAGTGGCCCACTCCTCGCCCGAGAAGATCATCACCGTGTTCGCCGACCCGGCCCAGGGCCTGACCGACGAACAGGCCAAGCAGATCGCCGACGGCATCGGCATCCCGGCCGACTCCACCGCCCAGGCCGTGGACATCTTCAAGAAGCTGTACACCTGCTACATGGAGACGGACGCCTCGCTGGTCGAGATCAACCCGCTCAACCGTGACAGCAAGGGCAACATCATCGCCCTGGACGCCAAGTTCAACTTCGACAGCAACGCGCTGTTCCGCCACCCCGAGATCGTCGCCCTGCGCGACCTCGACGAGGAAGACGCGGCCGAAGTGGAAGCCTCGAAGTTCGACCTCGCCTACATCTCGCTGGACGGCAACATCGGCTGCCTGGTGAACGGTGCCGGCCTGGCCATGGCCACCATGGACACCATCAAGCTGTTCGGCGGCGAGCCGGCCAACTTCCTGGACGTGGGCGGCGGCGCCACCCCCGAGAAGGTCACCGAGGCCTTCAAGATCATGCTGAAGAACAAGAACGTGGAAGCCATCCTCGTGAACATCTTCGGCGGCATCATGAAGTGCGACACCATCGCCACCGGCGTGATCGCAGCCTGCAAGGCCGTGAACCTGCAAGTGCCGCTGGTCGTGCGCATGAAGGGCACCAACGAAGTCGAAGGCAAGAAGCTGCTGGCCGAATCGGGCCTGCCGATCATCAGCGCCGACACCATGGCGGAAGCGGCCCAGAAGGTCGTGGCAGCAGTCAAGAAGGCCTAAGGAACAAGTCATGTCGATCTACATCAACAAAGACACCAAAGTCATCACGCAGGGCATCACCGGCAAGACCGGCCAGTTCCACACCGAGAAGTGCCAGGAATACGCGAACGGCAAGAACGCCTTCGTGGCCGGCGTGAACCCGAAGAAGGCCGGCGAGTCGATCTTCAACATCCCGATCTTCGGCTCGGTCAAGGAAGCCGCCCAGCAGACGGGCGCCACCGTGTCGGTGATCTACGTGCCGCCGGCAGGCGCCGCGGCCGCCATCTGGGAAGCCGTTGAAGCCGACCTCGACATGGCGATCTGCATCACCGAAGGCATCCCGGTTCGCGACATGCTCGAAGTGCGCAACAAGATGAAGGCCAAGGAAGCCGCCGGCGGCAAGAAGACGCTGCTGCTGGGCCCGAACTGCCCCGGCCTGATCACGCCCGACGAGATCAAGATCGGCATCATGCCCGGCCACATCCACCGCAAGGGCCGGATCGGCGTGGTCTCGCGCTCCGGCACGCTGACCTACGAAGCCGTGGCTCAGCTGACCGAGATCGGCCTGGGCCAGTCCTCGGCTGTCGGCATCGGCGGCGACCCGATCAACGGCCTGAAGCACATCGACGTGATGAAGGCCTTCAACGACGATCCGGACACCGACGCCGTGATCATGATCGGCGAGATCGGCGGCCCCGACGAGGCCGACGCTGCCCGCTGGTGCAAGGACAACATGAAGAAGCCGGTCGTCGGCTTCATCGCCGGTGTCACCGCGCCTCCCGGCAAGCGCATGGGCCACGCCGGCGCGCTGATCTCCGGCGGCGCCGACACGGCCGAAGCCAAGCTGTCCATCATGGAAGAATGCGGCTTCACCGTGACGCGCAACTTCTCGGAACTGGCCAAGCTGCTCAAGGCCAAGCTGTAAAGAGACGGCTCCGCGACACCGGCCGCAGAGCCGGGTCATGAGAGGACCACGCAGAAACAAGAAAGCGCCCGCACTGGCTTGCGGGCGCTTTTTTCAATAAAACACAGTGGGATCAGAGACATGGAATTTCTTCAAAGCACCGATTTCTGGATAGGTCTGCTCAAGATCATCTGGATCAACATCATCCTGTCGGGCGACAACGCGGTGGTGATCGCCATGGCGGCGCGCTCTCTGCCGCCCGCGCAGCAGCAAAAGGCCGTGCTCTTCGGCTCGGGCGCGGCCGTGGTGCTGCGGATCGTGCTCACGGTGGTGGCGGCCAAGCTGCTCGCCCTGCCTTACCTGCAGATCATCGGCGGCATGCTGCTGCTGTGGATCGGCCTGCAGCTGCTGAGCGAGGACGACGACGGCGAGGGCGAGTCCAAGGAATACGGCAGCATGATGGCGGCCGTGCGCACCATCCTGCTGGCCGACCTGGTGATGAGCCTGGACAACGTGATCGCCGTGGCGGCCGCGGCACAGGGCAGCATGGTGCTGCTGATTCTTGGCCTGGCGATCAGTATTCCCTTGGTGATTTTCGGCAGCACGCTCATGATCAAGCTCATGGAACGTTTCCCGATCATCGTCATGCTGGGCGCCGCCCTGATCGGCTGGGTCGGCGGCGAGACCATCGCCCAGGACGCCATCCTGCGCGACACGCTGGCGGCCAACCCCTGGTTGCACTACGCGGCTGCGGCTGCCGGTGCGGTGTTCGTCGTGGCCGTCGGCCGCCTCATGCAGCGACGTGCGCACGCCGCTGCGCAACACTGAGTCCAAGAGAAAGCGGCGCTGACAGACCATGGCGAGTGTCGGCGTCTCCCTTTTTTCCACCCGCCCTTCGCTGACCTGGGAGTTCGCCTCCCTGACCGACGTCGGGCGGATGCGCGCCCACAACGAAGACGCGGTGCACGTCGATCCCGCCCTGGGCCTGGCCCTGCTGGCCGACGGCATGGGCGGCTACAAGGGCGGCGAGGTGGCCAGCGCCATGGCCGTCTCGCTGCTGCACGCCAGCTTCGGCCGCTGGTTCGCCCACGCGGGAATGCAGGCGCCGGCCCGCGTGGTCAGGCGGGCCCTGCAGGCGGCCACCGACGAGGCCAACAGCGCGATCCTGCACGAAGGCACCACCAACCCCGAACTGCAAGGCATGGGGACGACCCTGGTCCTGGCGGCGTTCCGGCCGCAAAGAGTAGTGGTCGGTCACATCGGCGATTCGCGCTGCTACCGCCTGCGCAACGGCAAGCTGGAACTGCTCACCCGCGACCATTCCCTTCGCCAGCAGCAGCTGGACGCCGGCGCCATCACGGCCGAGGAGGCGCTGAATTCCCCCACCCGCAACCTCGTGACGCGCGCCGTCGGGGTCGAGGCCCAAGTCTTGCTGGAAATGCATGAGCACAGCGCAAGACCGGGCGATCTCTATATGCTTTGCTCCGACGGGCTCAGCGAGATGGTTTCCGATGAGCAGCTTTTCACGCTTCTAGAACACGATGTCGGGCTTCAGAAAAAAGCATCACTTTTGGTTGCAATTGCCAATGACAATGGCGGACGGGACAACATCTCCGTCGTCCTGGCCAGGGCGAGGGTCGCGGAAACGCCGCGCTAGGGCCGCTGGCAGGTTCCGCGGGCAGCCAGGCAGTCTGCCCGCCATCGTCATTCATGCTTTGGATTCGGGGAGTCGGCAATGCCGAAGATGATCATTTCGGTCGATGGCGTTGTCATCGGGCAGGTGGCGCTCGCCAAGGAGCGCACGACGCTGGGACGCCGTGCCTACAACGACATCGTGATCGACAATCTGGCGGTCAGCGGCGAGCACGCCGTGCTGCACATGACTGGCGGCGAAGTTGAAATTGAAGATCTCAACAGCACCAACGGCACCTACGTCAACGCGCTCGCCGTCCAGCGGCAGGCGCTCAAGGACAACGATGTCATCGAGGTCGGAGGCTGCCGCATCCACTTCCGCGCCCGCAGCAACCTCGACACCGGCGCCGGCTCCATCCGCACGGCCTCGGGCGAGTACCCGTCGGGCGCCATGCCACTGTCTTCGGCGCCCACGGAGTCCGGCGCGCTGGTCGAACTCGGCATTCCGGTGCTGCGCGTGCTCTCCGGCGTCAACGAAGGACAGGACGTCGCGCTGCAGAAGGTCGTCACCACGGTCGGCAAGCCCGGCGTCGCGGTGGCCGTGGTCACGCGGCGGCGCCAGGGCTACGTGGCCGCCGGCGTCGAAGGCAACGTCACGCTCAATGGACTGCAGCTGGGGTCGGAGGCCGTCGCGCTGCAGGAGCGCGACGTGCTCGAGCTGGGCAATGCCACGCGCATGCAGTTCGTGCGCATCTGAGCCGCTCCCGTCTCTAGCTCTCCAGGGGCCGGCCTTCACGGACCGCATGCCGTGAGAGAAGAACTGCGGCGGCACTGGCCGCGCATCGTCATCACGCTGCTGCCGGTGCTGCTCGCGCTGGCGCACGCCACGGGCGCCTGGCGGCTGACCGCGCTGGAGCGCCTCGACCAGCTGATCTACGACATCCGTCTGCGCGCCACCATGCCGGGCACGCCCGACGCGCGGGTGGTGATCGTCGATGTCGACGACGCCAGCCTCGCGCGCCAGGGCCAGTGGCCGTGGCCGCGCGACAGGATCGCGGCCCTGGCCACCGAGCTGTTCGACCGCCAGCAGGCGGCCGTGCTGGGCTTCGACGTGATGTTCCTGGAGCCCGACCGCAGCTCGGGCCTCGACAGGCTGCGGCAGCTCGCGAGCGGCCCCCTGGCCAGGACGCCGGGCCTGGCCGCCGAGATCGAGCGGCTCGCGCCCTCGCTCGACCATGACGCCACGCTGGCCGCCGCGCTGAGCGGCCGGCGGGTGGCGCTGGGCTACTACTTCACGCGCACCGAGCCGCCGAGCGCGAAGGGACAGCTGCCCGCGGCGCCCCTGCTTCCGGCCGGTGCCTTCCCCCAGGGCGCTGCCTACGCCACGGGCTGGAACGGCTTCGGCGCCAGCCTGCCGGAGCTTGCGAAGGCGGCACCCGTCGCGGGCTTCCTGAACACCCTGGTCGACATCAACGGCGACGGCGTCATCCGCAGCGTGCCGCTCATCGCCCGCTACGACGGCGACAAGGCACAGCCGGGCTACTACGAATCGCTGGGGCTTGCGGTGTACCGGCTCGCGAACGGATCGCCGCCGGTGCAACCCACCTTCGCGCCGGGCGGCGGAAGCACGCCCCAGCTCGAATCGCTGAGGGTGGGGCGGCTGCGCATCCCGGTCGACTCCACCGGCAGCATGCAGGTGCCGTTCCGCGGCCAGGGCGGTGCGGACGGCGGATCGTTCCGCTACGTGCCCGCCGCCGACGTGCTCGAAGGACGCCTCGCCCCCGGCGAGCTGAAGGACAAGATCGTGCTCGTGGGAGCCACTGCCCCGGGGCTGCAGGACCTGCGCGCCACGCCCGCCGAGGCCGCGTTCCCGGGCGTGGAGGTGCACGCGAACATCGTCTCGGCACTGCTCGAGCGGCGCCTGCTCAGCGTGCCCGACTACGCCCCTGGCTACGAGGTGCTGCTCGTCGTGCTGACGGGGCTCCTGCTCGCCTTCGGGATGTCGCTGCTGTCCGCACCGCGCGCCATGCTGCTGGCCGTCGGCGCGATGGCGGCGCTGATCGGGATGAACGTATGGCTCTACACGGGCTACAGCCTCGTGCTGCCGCTCGGCTCGGCGCTGGCGATGGCGGCCCTGGCGTTCGCGTTCAACATGAGCTGGGGCTACTTCTTCGAGTCGCGCGCCCGGCGCGGCCTCGTGCGGCTCTTCGGCACCTACGTGCCGCCCCAGCTGGTCGACGAGATGATGGCGCAGCCCGACCGCTACAGCATGCGCGCCGAGAGCAAGCCCATGACCGTGATGTTCTGCGACATGCGCGACTTCACGCGCCTGTCGGAGCAGATGGCGCCGGCCGAGCTGCAGGGCTTTCTCAACACCGTCTTCAGCCGGCTCACCGACGTCATCAGCGCCCACCGCGGCACCGTCGACAAGTACATGGGCGACTGCGTCATGGCCTTCTGGGGCGCGCCCGTCGACACGCCAGACCACGCAACGCTCGCCGTGCGCGCCGCGCTCGACATGGCCGATGCCGTGCACGACATCAACCGCATCCACCGCGCGAGCGGCCGGCCCGAGATCAGCGTGGGCATCGGCATCAACAGCGGCGTGATGAGCGTGGGCGACATGGGCTCGGCGGCGCGCCGCAGCTACACGGTGGTCGGCGATGCGGTCAACCTCGCGTCGCGCCTCGAGGGCCTGAGCGGGCACTACGGCGTCGAAGTGGTCGCCAGCGGCGCGACGCGCGAACTCGCGCCGGGCTTCGTCTGGCAGGAGCTCGACAGCGTGCGGGTCAAGGGAAAAGCACAAGCCGTTTCCGTTTTTACGCCCCTCGCCGCGGGCACCCCCGAGGCGCTGCAGCAGGCGCAGCAGATGCTGGAACGATGGAGCGAAGTCCTCGCCGCATATCGCCGGCAGGACTGGGCCATGGGCCGAAACTTGCTGGCGCCCCTGCTCGCCGCGGATGCGAAAAAAGTCCTTTACCAGCTCTACGCCCAGCGTTTAGCCTCGATGGCGTTGCGACCGCAAGACCCGAACTGGGACGGCGCAACCCGGTTCGAGACCAAATGACGACAGACGCATCAAAGGGGTCTTTCACAATGCAGGTTCGTGTGCTGGGTTGCTCGGGCGCCATCGCCAAAGACTGCCGCACCACCTCGTTCCTGGTCGACACGGACCTGCTCGTCGATGCGGGCACGGGCGTCGGAGACCTCACGCTCGACGAGATGGTCGGCATCGACGACGTCGTGCTCACGCACAGCCACCTCGACCACATCGCCGCACTCCCCCTGATGGTCGACGCCGTCGGCGGCCGTCGCTCGCAGCCGCTGCGCGTGCATGCGCTCAGGGACACCATCGACGCGCTGCGCGTTCACGTCTTCAACAACGTCATCTGGCCCGACTTCGAGAGCATTCCCAGCCCCCAGGCGCCGTTCGTGAGCTTCCATGACATCGCCGTGGGCCAGCAGCTGCCGCTGGGCAGCCGCGAGCCCAAGGTGGTCGAGGTGCTGCCCGCAGTCCATACCGTGCCGGCGTGCGGTTTCGCCGTGCGGCCGGCCGAGCGAAGCGCCCACTGGGTGTTCAGCGGCGACACCGAGCGCAACGCGCCTTTCTGGGAACGCGTGAACGAACTCGACGTGGCGATGCTGGTCATCGAAACCGCATTCAGCAGCCGCGAGCAGGCGCTGGCGGAGCGCAGCCTGCACCTGTCGCCCCCACTCCTGGCTGGCGAGCTGGCCCGCATCGCCCCGGGCAAGCAGTACCCGATCTACATCACCCACACCAAGCCCGCCGAAACCGACGAGATCATGAGTCAGATCGAAGCCCTGGTGGTCGAGCAGGCGGCAGGCATGGCGCAACGGGACATTCGCTGGCTGAAGGTGGATGGCGTCCTGACTTTCTGACCATCGGTCAGTGACGCGTTGGCATGACAAATTTGTCACCACGTGTAGCATCTTGAGGCAAGTTGTGTCACACGGTGTAACTCCAATGTGGTCAGAGGTGACACGTCCGGTACGGGAAGGGCGCCCCAAGCGGGTGGCACAGATGCTGCGGAAGGTACCTCGCTCCGGGCAGGTTCCCGGGCGTAACAACCAACCTACCTGGAGTTAGTGAATGAACCGTCGTTCCATCGCACGCAACGTGCAAAAGGGTTTCACCCTTATCGAATTGATGATCGTTGTGGCGATCGTTGGTATCTTGGCAGCAGTTGCACTGCCTGCTTATCAGGATTACACCGTTCGCGCAAGGATCACTGAAGGCTTGAATTTGGCTGAAAGCGCCAAGCAAGCGGTCGCGACTGATGGAGCTACTTCCGCAAACGATCTTGCTACCACCGTAGCTACTTGGAATGCGCAAAACGGTGGAACGAATGGCTCGGGTATTAATAGCAAATACGTCTCGTCTGTTCAAATGGCTGCTTCGGGTGAAATCACCGTTACCTTCATTCCAGCGGCTGTTGGCCTGAAAACCGGCGAAACTACGCTTGTCCTCGCCCCTTATGTTCGCGCTGCAGGCGGTACTGCCTCGACGCTCGCTGCAGCACAAGCTGCTGGAACAAGTGGCGTTGTTGACTGGGGCTGCGCCTCTGTTACTCAAACGACGGCGACTAATGCTGGCATGACGGGTATCACCGCCGGCACGCTGCTCGCCAAGTACGCTCCTTCTGCCTGCCGTTAATTCATTCTGAAGCTATCTAGGGGCCGCCTTCATGCGGCCCTTTTCATTCGGGGTAAGCCTAAATGAGAGCAGTCGTTTTACGAGCAAGCCGAACTCTCGTTGCTGGGTTTACTTTGATTGAATTGATGATCAGTGTCGCTGTCATCGGTATCTTGGCTGCTGTGGCCTTGCCTCTATATCGCGACTACATAGTTCGAGCTCGAGTTATTGAGGGTTTTGCCCTAGTCGAGGGAGCGAAGCTCGCATTAACCACAGATGTGGGAACGCCAGCACAGCTGTCGTTGACGGTTGCTGAATGGAACGCTCGGAACAATGGCGCCGGCAGCACATCCAAATTCGTCTCCAGCATTCTGATGTCAGCTTCAGGCGAAATCGCCGTGACATACAACGCATCTGCCGTGGGCCTTGATCCAAGCGCAAACACGCTACGGCTAAATCCATTTGTACGTTCTGACGGAAGTGCAAGTCAGTTCGCGGCTGCAATGGCTGCTGGCAAAGTCGGGCCGATAGATTGGGCTTGTGCTTCGAATCAACAAGGGTTTGCAGCTGATCGCGGTCTCTCGGCGACTCCGGGGACTTTGAATGCGATATATGCCCCGCCTATTTGCCGATAAAATACGTAATGATCCAGTGCGTCATTGCCTCGAGATAAATCTCTTCTTCTTGGGAAGGCTGGTGCCGATCTCGCCTTAAGATTTGATTTGAAGCTGCTTTAATCAAGTTTTGCATTCTCTGTCGCAAATCGGCGCGGCAACAACTGGAATAGAGCTCCATTCGACGCTGTGCGAACAGCAGGTTCGAATTGATGCCGACCGCCAGCGCACCGGCTACCACTGATCTCGCGGCCACCAAGCTGCGCGCGGCAAGCTCGCGCTTGAACATTGAGCTATGCTCGCGCCGATGGCACTTACTCCAAGTGTTCTTGGGGATGTGCATTAGCAGTTCTTCATGACACGATCATCATCCGCACGGAACAACCAATCCTGCTCCAACGCGATCGTTAAAAGCAAAGGGTATTGAGGAAACGCTTACTGTCGGTGCTCTCCTTGGTCCGCATCTTCAGCGCTGACTCTCTTTCCTGATCGGTTGTAGGCCGAGGCCGACATCAATGCATTGCGCTGACTGCATCCAAAAAGCCGCATCAAATCGGACGCCGGCGCGCGGCGTTGCGAAGGCTTCGGGCTTTTTTGTAACGGCTGCCTGTAGGTAGCACCGCCCTGTCCGAGCTCAGATTGGCCACGATCTGCTTGAGCTTGCGGTTTTCTTCCTCGAGTTGACGCAGACGGCGAAGCTCAGACGGCCCCACGCCCACGTATTTCTTGCGCCACACGTAGAAGGTTGCATCGTTGATGCCCATCTTGCGACCGACCTCTTCAACGCTCGTGCCCAGCTCGGCCTGATTCAACGCAAAGGCGATCTGATCCTCAGTGAACTTGCTCTTCTTCACGACATGCTCCTGGCCCAAATAGGGCCTTCATCATGCCGGTCGTTCTGTTACCGAACGGTACGGAAACCTGGGACAGGGTCAGGCTCACACTGCGTACTTCTTGCGACACAAATAGAAGGTTGCTTCGCTGATATCCATCTTGCGACATACCTTTCTTTGACGTTGGTGCCAGCTCGGCCTGCTTCAGCGCAAAGGCATTCTGGACTTCATCAAACTTGCTTTTCTTCGCGAAATGCTCCTGACTCAAACGGGCCCTTGTCGTGCCAGTCGTTCTGTTCCCGAATGATTCGAAATCCTGGGCAGGGTCAGTAGCGGGAAGTTTCTATTTCCGAGCGGTACTGATTCGAGTGAAGGGTCAGACGGGGTTGCGTGTAGAAGCCGGCGCACTGCAGCCAGCCTTTTCCTCTAGTACCACCTCTTGGGCAGCACGCTTTAGTTCATCTCGACTCTTTGTGTCCGTGAAAGCTTTCAACTTCTTCCTAGTCCCGAGTTCCAGATACGGTCAATTAGTAATGACCTCCCTCCACATGATCCGGGTAGGCGTCGTCGAAGACGGCACCGCCACGTCATAGACCTTCGTCTTCCCATCCGACGTGCGCACCAGAATCTTTATCGCTCCATTCGGCAGTCCTTCAGGCTGCACTCGGCTCGCCAGCACATTGCCGATGTAGCGACTGCTCAGATTTGGGATGGACCCACCATTGGCATAGTTCAGGAAATAGAGGTTTGAGCTCCCGCCTGGCGAGCATGGGTCGCTCGAGGGGATGTTGGTGGTGAAAGCAAGAACACCCTGGAACAGAACGGGGCTGGTGTAGGCCCGCTCGCCAACCGGTTTCGTCGCGAAATCCAGCACCCAGCCCTTCTTGGCCGTGAGATCCAGCGGGTTGCTGGTTACATTGATGTTCGTGCCCGACATCGTGGCCGTTTGTTGCACGAGTTGCGTGCGCAGCGATGTGATGGTGGGGTTCGAGGATTGATCGTCCAGCAAGCCGTAGAACGATTGCGCCTGTGATGCATTGGCGTTGGCACCGGTGGTGCCGGGAATATCTGAGGTGCCAAGGTATTGGCCTGTGCCGACAAAGACCATGCGCTTGTTCTTCACCACACCCAGCTCAGGCGTACCCGTGACCGGTTGAGGATTGCCGCTGCTGTCGACCAACGTGGCCAGCCGCTTCACATTCCAATTGGCAGTCGATGCGTCCGACAGATCGAAGCGCCACACATTGCCGAGCAGGTCGCCGCCGTACACGTAGTCTGCGGTGTCGTCCACGCCGGGGTTCACGAGGAAAGCGCTGATCTTTGCCAGCCCGCTCGGAGCAGAACTCGTGCCGACACCCGTGCTCAAGTCCTTGATCAGGCTGCCTGTGGCGGTATCGAGCACGAAGAGATGGCCCGCGCCGTCGCCACCGGTATCGGAACCGTTGTTGTAGCCCGAGGTGACCAGCGTCACCCAGCCGGCCGCCTTGGTCTTCACATTGAGCGGCGACCCATAGGTGTAGCCAATGTTCTTTGCGACAGCGGCCGCGGTGCTGGCATTCGGAAATTCCCACATTACCTTGCTCGCCACGGTGGCATCGGAGGTTGCAGAGGGATCGGTCACGTTCAGGGCGTAATAGCCTCGGCCTCCCTTGGCCAAACCTCCCGTCAGAACCGTGGCCCAGTTGGCTGCAGGCGGTTTCGGCTGGTTGGCCACTGTATTGCTGAGGTCCACATCGGTTGCGATAGGCGTGCCGTCAACGTAGAACCGATGTTGGAACAGAGACTGCTGCGTCAGACCCACCAAGGCGCTGGTCGATGTGTTGGTGGCGGAAAGATTGGTGTCGAAGAGGCGGCCGGGCACATAAGCCCACAGTTCGTTGCCCGTACTGGCGTCGAAGGCGTGAAGCATGCCGTCATTGGCGCCTTGATACACAATCCTTGCCCGATTGGCAGCGGCCCCTCCTTTGAATGCGGCGTATCCCGAGTCGGTGTAGCTGGAACGCGGCGCCGGTACATAGATCGGCTCGGCATTCACGATGTCGCCCAGCACATGTGTGCGTGTCCGATAAGGCTGCGCGCTGTTGCTGCCATTCCCTTCACCCGTACGGTCGCCACGCAGATACGCGATCACGGCCGTACTGTCGCTCGGGCCGGGAGGGCTGCTCGGCGAATTCAGCCGGGACAGTTGGGTCGTCGAAAGGCCGGTCTTCGTAAAAGGCACGCCGCTACTGCCATTGAAACTAGCGATGTAGCGTGAGCTGGTTGCTTGTTTGTCCAGCAACGCCTGGGCCGACCACAGTGGCGTGTCCTGCAGCAGGCCGGTAGTCAGATCAATCGAGAAGGCCTGGAGATCTCCATACCAGGAGCCTGAGTTGAAGCTGGACGCGAAGGCCGTGTTGTCACCCGATTTGACGTTCGGATTGCTGACAGCTACCGAAGCCGCCGCACCTGTGCGATTGACAATATCGTTGAGGATGGATGCGAGCGCGGTTTGCAGCTTGGCCGGGTCCTTGGTGTTGAAATACTGACCGTGACCATTGAGTGCCGCATGCCAGAGGTCGTCAATTGCAGTCGCGCTGTCCGCTTGCGGCGTCGGCCAGGTCGCTGAGCCAGTCGGGACGCTGGACATGGTGCCGGAAGCACCTAGGCCGATGGTATAGGTCACCATGTGCTGCCAGTTGGCAGGGTCCAACTTGTTTGGTGCAACTTGCTTCGAAGAAGAGCCTGTGAGGTCGGTGATCCAGTAATACATCGCCACGTCGGCGAGACTGTTCGAAGCGCTGTTCCCATCGTAGAACGGAGCGGGGAATTTCTGCCCCGCGACGAGTGGTACCCCGGCAATGGGATCGTTGATCGGCGCTTTGGTATCCGGATCCTGATAAACGTTGTCGGGCAAAGTCGGGATGGTTGTGTCTCGATTGCCCACCGATGCACTCGCGCTTCCGTTCCAGTAACCGTCCGTTGAGAGAATTGTGTAGTTGGGCGTGCAAGACAGCGGTACCGTGGTGGTTCGCGCCGTCGTACTTGCGCCCGGCATCGTGCCCGTCTTGAAGTATTGGCCCGCTCGATCGAGTGCTGGAATCAACGGCGTCCCTCCGCTTGGGCTGATTGAATAGACCTTTGAATACCAAGTCTGCTTTTGTGCGCTATCAAAATCCGCGAGGGGAACGAAGTTTGCAGCCTTTGTGTTGTTGTTGGAATTGTTGTCGTTGATGGTCGAGAAGCCAACGCGAGACTTGGAGTCGAGCACAGAAAACGCGAGACCCAGTGAAGTCTTCGCAGTCTGGATGCGGGTGCGATAGTACGTAAACCAATTGGCGAAGTTCTGTATTTCCTGTGCGTAGGTGCACGTGGTGCCGGTGCCGCAATCCGTCCGTGTTGCAGCTTTGGCGTAAGTGGGCGTGGTGCTCAATATTTCCACGCGCGCGTAGTTACTGTCCGAGTTTTGACCGGAGGTTCCGTCTTCTGTCCCGGAACCTTTCCACACATAGTAGAAGGCATATAGGGCATATGCCGTGGAGTTTGTCTTGCTCGAAGACGCTGCGCATGACGTGCCAAGAGCGAAAGAGCTTGGGTCATAGCGCGGCAGCGAAGGGGGCGTTGAGGTGGCGTAGCACACCCGAGTCAGGTCGACGGTGTCTGTATCTCCCGCCGCTGTCGGGTAGGGGTCGATCCGTGCGTTATTTGTAGGGCTGGCGCCCATTGACGACGTGTAGTTGGTCGTTGTCGCTCCGCTGTCGTATTGAACGCCCGGCAAATAGGTGATTGCCGGGTTGTAGTACAGCTGATTGAAGGTAGGAGAATAGTAGGCGCGGGTGTTCTTCCTGCCGTTCGTGTATTCCGCCGTCGCATCGGTCCCGGTGATGGAGCCCCAGACCATACTGCCGGAATTGTCCAGGGTGTACAGCACATTGGGCTTCACACCGCTCTGCACGACCAGCGGCACATCTGTCAGGTCGGTGGCCGCAAACGCTGCGAAGGGTTGCGCAACCAAGGACACCACCATCGTTGCGATGATGCCGCGCGTCGTATTTTTGAACTGTGGATACATGCTGAATGCTCGCTGTGGATTCGGCCGAAATCAGCCGAAGGGCAATTCGATGGTTGTCTGGACAATGCTGACGGTGGAGCGCGGCCCGAGGACACGAACGGTCACCCGGTAATGGATCGTGGGTCGTGTCGGCGGTGGAGGTGTCAGGCTGCCGAAGACGTTGGTGGTCTGCGCATGGCTGTTGTTGTCGCTGCCCGCCGCATCTCCCCCCGCGGAGAATGGCTGGCCTGCCACGCATTTGCTGGTGAGCAGCGTCAACGGGTCGGTAGTCGAGGGCGCGACGGTGCACAGCCTGTCGATCACGTACTGCACTCGATAGAGAGACTCGTCCGTACAGTCGATCGTGGCGCTGCCACCTGCGGTGTCGTAGCAGGGGACGCTGGCCCAGTTGTTGATCGTGCTGGGAATGCCGGCGGTGTCCACCGGCTGCATGAGGCGGAAGTATGTGTTGGCGACGTCCACATCGTTCTTGGCAAGCGTGGGCAACGCATTGAAGGCACGCTCGGCACCGGTGTCGGCAGCGGCCGTCGCGGCCTCCTTGAAGGCCACGTTCCCGGAAATCACGCCGGCGGTATCGGTCGATCGCAGCAGCGCGACGGCCGCCAGTGAAAGAACTAGCACCGCGATCAGCGCGATGAAGACAACAATGCCGTCTTGCCGCCGGGAACGACGGCGGGGCCACGCGGGGAGAGGGCATTCCCCTGTTGCACGGATGAGGGGTAAGAGAGTCATGACAGATTGGCCCAAAGAACGTTGCGGAGAGGTACCACGGTCTCGAAGGAGCGGTAGCGGTAGCAGCGCCAATCCGGGTCATTGCTCAGATCGATGGCCGGGCCGCCCGGCCAGCTCGCGGGTGCTGTCGTCGTGATCGCGCAGGCAGTGGCGCCGTCAGGCAGCCTTTCTTTCAATGGACTGCGAACGACCACCGCGATGCGCACTGCCTTGATGCGCTTCAGATCCGCCACGGAGGGGGTGGCCCATGCACCCGTTGCACTGACCCAGTTGTTGACGACCT
Source organism: Variovorax atrisoli (assembly GCF_014195185.1). Lineage (NCBI taxonomy): Bacteria > Pseudomonadati > Pseudomonadota > Betaproteobacteria > Burkholderiales > Comamonadaceae > Variovorax > Variovorax atrisoli. Next base: position 363,960 of record NZ_JACIBG010000005.1, read on the forward strand.
GGCTTCCCGCGTCGCTGATGCCGTAGCGAGCCTTGAAGCTGACGACGTTGTTGGCGACCTGGATCTGGGAGGTCGAGCTGAAATAGTCTTGCGACATCAGCGAGCCGCCAGCGACATAGTAGGTGCGCTGCGTAAGAGCGCCAAGATCGAAAATGCGCGGATTGGTGCTGTAGCTGACAGGCCACCCTTGAGCGGTCATGTAGCTCGCCGGTGGGTTGTAGACGGGTTGCGTCGACGAGCCAGTTCCGGGGTCGTGCGAAAGAATGACCGTGCCAGGACTCGCCGGATTGGGCGCAGTGCCTGTGATGCGCGTCAGCGCGCAGTTGCCTACGTCGTCGGTCAGGGAGACAAAGCCCCCCGTGGATGACAAGGCGACGCTGGTGGTCGGCTGGAGATTGGATGCTGGGGTGCCTGTGGGATTGGCCGTGACATTCTGCAAAAGCGCGTTGCGTACATTTGCTCGCACCGAGGAGCCCCAAAGCACGGTGATGCTGTCGGAGGCACCGGCGGCGGTCCCGCCGTCGATGATTCGCACCGGAGTGCTCGGAAAGTTCGGCACGGGGCCATTGATCGTGCCGTCGCTGAAATAGGTGAAGTATCTGCTGCAGGGCATGAGGTCTGCGGTCGGTATGCCCCAGCCCGCTGCGCGGACGTCTCGCTCCATGGTCGAGAGGCTGAAAATGCCGTTCTGTTGGGTGTCTGCGCCGGAAGTGGTCGTGCGCTTGACACCCTCATAGGTGGATATCACCTGGTAGATGATGATCGTGACGACGAGGCCGACTGCCATGCCGACGAGAATCTCAACGAGGCCGAATCCCCGTTGTCGATGAATTTGCTCGAGTGCCGGCATGGATCAGCCTTGAATCTGCGTTTTCAGAGCGAAGTTGTGCGGGGCCGTGTCCTGAGGGCCCTTCCAGCACACCGTCACAGTGACCACGTTGTTAGGTTCCACGAGGATCTGCTGCAAGTAGCTCGCGGCGCCCGGCAAGGATCCCGAGTTGGTTGCATCGGTGAGACCGTTGAGCCAACCGGTGACGACGGGATTGGCTGCGGCATTCGTGCCCGCGCTGCATGCGGCGCTGCCGGCATTCAGCGCATAGGTTGGAACGTTGAAGCGGTCGACCCACATCTGTCCAACGATCTGATGGGCGAAGAGGCTCGCCTTGGCTCGATAGTCCGCGTCGCGCACCGTCCGGATGGAAGTCGCTTGAAGACCCATGATGCCCAGGACCGCTAAGGAAAAAATGGCAACTGCTACGAGCGCCTCGATCAGCATGACGCCGCGCTCCAATCTGAATGCCGACCGAGAAGCTCGGCGAAGAAACTTTGGCTTCATGAACAACCTTGAGGATTGGTCGCCAGCGACAGCAAAGGGTCGCAGAGCCTCACATCGCCGCCAGGTGCGAGGATGATGGCCAGTCGGCGTGCCCCGCTTGCACCAGTAATGTCGATCTGACGCACGGCAGTTGTATTGCTCAGGCGTCCCATTCCCGTGAACAGGATCGCTGCGGGCATGCCGGCACCCGGCGCTGCCGCGACACTGCCGGTCGCATTGGCAACGCCGACGCGAGCGTTGGAGGAGGTGGAGTTTTCTTGGCGGGTTTGGACGACTTGATTGAAAGTGGTAGGAGCTGCGGCTGTGGAGGCCCGCACTGACCAGTCCGTACCACCGGTCAGGGCAATGCCGCTGGAGGTGTTAAGCAGTTGGAACTGAGTGTTGACATTCCTGCGGATGGCTTCGGCGCGCGCGAGCTGCAACCCGTTGATCATCGATTCCGCTGCAGTACGGATCTGTGCATTCTGGATATAGCTCGTGTAGCTTGGGTACGCGAAGGTGAGCAATAAAGCGAACAACGCGACAGCCACGATGAGTTCAACCAGCGTGAAGCCTTTCGCTCGATTGCGCATAGTTGAGCTCATTGCTTGCGCAAAACCCAGTAGGACTGGGTGCCAGTGAAGTTCCAGGCGCAGCCGGTGCAGGTCGTTCGTTGGCTGTTGGTTTGATCGATGCTGTATGCAAGGCCCTTGACCAAACTGCCCGTGTTCCCGGTGGCGGTTGCCAAATAACTTTGGCCCGAATTGGTGCAGCTCCAACTAAAGTTCTTCGGAGCGGGCGCGGCAATGCCGCAAGTGGCGCCTGTCCCATAGTTGCGGTTGTCCTGGTAGTACTGCTCCATCCGGGCGCGGAAGTCTGCCAACACTCCTGGCGCCTCCTGTGCCTGACCGCGCCTCAGATAATCCGTGTAACTTGGATAGGCAATGGAGGCAAGGATGGCCACGATCGCGATCGTGATCAGAACTTCGATCAGGGTGAAGCCAGTAGTGCCGCGCCGCGCCGTGCTCGAAAGGAATTGATCTGTCTGCAATTTCATGAAAAGACACCCTTGGTTCTGGACTGCGGGTCGATTTGTAAACAATTGGAACCAAGAATGTCTCCAAATGTGTCTTTTCGCAAAACCGCTTGTCTGCCGTCGACCGCCATTCGTCGGTGTCTGCCCGGCTCCCTGGTCGTCACAATAGGTAGATGACGCCTTGCAACGTTGCGCCGGAGATTGCTGCCACGAATGCAAAGTCCGTGGAAATCGTTCGGTCCGGGCTGCTCGCGCTGCCGTTTCTGTCCCCTCTTGTGGCCGGCCCTTCCGTCGTTGTCTGGCAATCGCTGGTGACGGCGGCGTGCGTTGCCGGCTTGCTGATCTCTGTTCGTGTTGCAGGACTTGGCACGCCCCTCCTGATGTGGTTGCTGGCCGGGGCGTTGACGGTTTCCGTCTCAGCTCTTTCGAGCGGGATGCCCTCGACGCTTGCTGCTCTTTTTGCAATTGCAGGCGTGGGCGCCATGGCCTTCGTTGGTTCCGGCGCCTTGCGGGAAGGGCTTGCAAGTACGAAGTCGCTGGCAGCCGGTGTGGTGGTCGCAGGGCTGGCCAGTTCGGTTATCGGCCTGCTCCAGTACTACGGCCACGCAGAATGGCTCGTCCCCTGGACAACGTCTCCCGCCCTGGGCCAGGCTTACGGAAATCTTCGTCAGCGCAACCAGTTCGCCACATTGATCAGCATGGCGTGGGTTGCAGTGTTATGGCTCCATGTCGTGAGTCCGACTGCGCGTGCACGGCGCAGGTTGATGGCTGTGGCATTGCTGTTGCTTGTTGCCGCCGCAGCTTCTACATCGCGCACAGGATTGCTGCAGTTGCTGGCGATCGTTGGCGTGGCGAGCTTTATCGCCAAGCGTGAGCGCCGAGGCTGGCGTGCGGAATCAAGGGGACAGGTCCAGTTGCCTTCGCCGCTGCTCCTCCTCGCCACCATCCCCCTCTACTTCGCCATCGCCTGGCTCCTCCCCCAATTGGCCGGCGGCAGCGAAGGCGCAGTCGAAAGCATGCTCCAACGCCTGCACACCGGCGCCCCCCAGGACCACAGCCGCCTGATCCTGTGGCGCAACGTGCTCACGCTGATCGCCCAGCACCCGTGGACCGGCTGGGGGTGGGGCGAACTCAGCTTCGCCCACTACAGCACCCGGTACGACGGCGCCCGCTTCGTCGAGATCCTCGACAACGCCCACAACCTTCCGCTGCACCTGGCGGTGGAACTGGGCATTCCCGCCGCCGTGCTGATCTGTGGCGGCTTTCTCTGGGTGGTGATTGCCGCGCGGCCCTGGCGCGAACGGGACCCCGCCCGCCTGATGGCCTGGGGCATGCTGGGAGCGATCGTGCTGCACAGCCTGCTCGAGTATCCGCTCTGGTATGGCCCGTTCCAGCTGGTGTTCGGCCTGTGCCTCGGCATGCTCTGGCCCGGCAAGGGGCGTTCTGCGATATCTGCGATATGGCCTGCGCTGTCGTCGCTGGCAGCGGTCGCGATGCTGGCGATCGTGGGGCTCGCGGGCTGGGACTACATCCGCGTCAGCCAGATCTATCTGCCTCCTGACGAACGGCTCCCGGCTTATAAGGAAGACACGCTCGCCAAGGTGCGTGGAACCTGGCTGTTCACGCGCCAGGCCGAGTTCGCGGAGTTGACGCTGGTCGCCGTGACACCCGCCAACGCCGCCGAAATGCACTCGCTCGCGCAGCGGGTGATCCATTTCTCGCCGGAGCCGCGCGTCATCATCAAGCTGATCGAGAGCGCCCGGCTGCTCGGGCGCGACGCTGAAGCGAGGGCGCAGGCGGAGCGTTTCAGCGAGGTCTATCCGCAGGAATTCGCCCGCTGGCTGAAAGAAGCCGATCGCGACCCGGCGCAGCTGCCGCCGCCGCAGTAGAGCAACAGAAGTGGATCGGCAGGCCGCTTGTGCGAGCTGGCCGCTGTCATCGACTGCGAGCGCCCGGCTTCGCGGTACGAGCGTGACTTTTTCTACGGCCTTCGCCCGCATGAGCCCAAGTCGTCGAACGGTCGCGCGCGGCTGACAAGCGGCATCTTTAATACTTTCAAACTCATTTAGCATCGAAAGACACATATAGACACAAGCGTTGCGAGGGAGGACTCCAACCATGCTCATGAAGCGCAAGGCGTTTCATTCCAGCGGCTTCACGCTCATCGAACTCGTCGTCGTCGTCACGATGATGGGCATCCTGCTCGCGCTGGCCGCGCCCAGCTTCGTCGCGATGCAGAGGAGCTCTGCTGCCGCGACGCTCGGCAACGAATTCGCCATGGCCATCGGCTTCGCGCGCTCCGAGGCCATCGCGACGAACAAGTGCGTCACCGTCTGCGCTCCCGCGGACATCACGGTCGCGGATCCGGTCTGTACCCAAAGAGGGCGCGAATGGAGCGGCGGCTGGATCGTCTTCTCCAATCCCAAGTGCGACAGCGTCGCGACCGATGACACTGCGCGGCTGCTGAAGTTCTACATCGGCAAGACGGGCGGCCCCACGCTGACCGCGCCCACCGGCAAGGTCGCGACACTGCGGTTCGATGCGCGAGGCCGATCGAGTCTTGCCGGACAGCAGGCGCTGGATCTCGCGCCCGCAGGCGGCTCCGCCACAAAGGTCGTGTGCCTGGACATGATGGGACGCGCCCGCGTCGGCAACGTCAGCGGCATCAGCTGCAGCGACAGCAACCAGAACTAGGCGGGGGACGGATGATGTTTCGCGCTCGTCAATCGGGTGTGGCGCTGATCGAGGCGCTGGTCGCTCTCCTGGTTTTTTCGCTCGGGCTGGTTGCCATCGCGAGCCTGCTGGCCGTCGCGCTGAAGTACCAGACCGGCAATGAGGCCCGGCTGAACGTCTCGGCCGTGATCGACGACCTGTCCGAGAGGATCCGCGTCAACGCGCCCGGAGCGAATGGATATTCGGGTGTCGTCGCAGGTGTCGGCGTGGAGGGCAAGGGCTATCTGCTGACCGACGCCTATTCGGAGCAGGTCGCCGAGGTGGCCACCGAACCAGCAAAGGATTGCGCGAGCGCTGTCTGCACACCGGCGGAGCTGGCCGTCTTCGACCTCGCCCGCTGGAAGAACATCCTGCGCGCCGCGTTGCCGGGGGGCGCCGGCTACGTCACCGGGGATGTCCGCGCCGGGTTCGACGTCAGCGTCATGTGGTTCGACAAAGGCGCTGTAGATGAGAAGGGTGACGCCCTGGAGCAGGCCGCTTGCACCAGGAAAAAGGAGGACCTGCAAACGGGCTCCGCACGTTTCTGCTGCCCCGAGGGAGCAAAGGCACCGGCTGGCGTGCGCTGCTATACCGCGAGGGTCCTTCCATGAAAAGCCGTGCTTGCAGGTCGCGCGGCCTCACGCTGGTCGAACTGCTGGTAGCCATCGTGATCGGGTTGCTGCTCGTTGCCGCAGCGGGCTACCTGTTCATCTCGACGACACGAGCCTCAAGGGCCATCGACGCCAGCGCGCAGCAGCAGGAGGCCGCGAGCGTCGTGCTGGACATCATCGGCCGCGACCTGAAGAACGCGGGCTTCTATCCCGCCAGCTTTCCCGTCTCCAGCGAATCCCCCAGGTTCCAGGGTGCCTATTCGAACATCGTCTCGGCCTCGGCCCACGCCTTCGACCAGGGCATCTTCGGATGCAGCTCGGGGCTGTTCGACGTGGAGAAGGGTACTTGCCCTGCAGTCAAGGACGGAGAGCCCGATTCGCTCGTCGTCAACTACTTCTCTGCCGACAACTTCGAGACCGAAGGCGTGGGCACGAGAAAGGACTGCCTGCGCCAGGACGTGGAGCTCGCCGAGTTCGGTGGAACGAAGTACAACGAAGCTCGCGCTGGCAGCGGTGCGAAAGGCACGGGCACCGTCGCGCTGCCGCTGTTCATCAGCAACGTCTACGGCCTCGGCGCGAGCTACACCTATCAGCAGGACGGCCGGTCCATCTCGACGCGCAGCTTCCGCTGCGCCGGCAACGGACCCAACACCAAGCCTTATCAGCCCATTGTGCCGGGCGTCACCCAGCTGAGGTTCCGCTACGGCGTCTCCGAGGCCAATACGCTCGAAGCGCCTGCGCGTTTCTTCACGGCAACGGAAGTCAACCGTCTTTCGGTCGCCACCATCAACGGGGAGAGCAAGACGGGATGGCAGCGCGTCGTCGCCGTCCAGGTGTGCGTGATGACCAGGACGCTCGACGCCTCCGTGAGGCAGACATCCGGCGGAAGCTATGTGGACTGCGACGGCACCTCCGTCTCGTTCACCGATTCGGATCGCGCCGTCTACAAGCAGCAGACCCGCATCTTCGGCGTCCGCAACAACCTCACGAGGACATTTTGAAGATCCCGCGCTACCCTGCCGCCGAACGCGGACTCGCCATGGTCGTGGTGCTGGTGTTCATCCTGATCCTGTCGGGCGCTGCCGCCTTCGCCGTGCGGCGCGTGATGTTCGGCGAGCACGTCGCGCGCAATGTGCTCGACATGGAGGTCGCCAGGCAGGCGGCAGAGGCTGCCCTGCGCGATGCGGAGCGAGACATCTCCCTTGCAGCCGACGTGGAGGGCGCAGCCTGCGCACGTGGCGACGACCGTCCTATCAAGTCGGCCTACGGCGAGCCGAACTTCGGCACCGACTGCCCGCGTGGCCAGTGCCGCTTCGGCGACCAAAGCCCCGCGGCCTATTACGCAGCCAGCAACTCCAAGTCGAAGACCAATCCAGAGCCCTGGTGGCCGGCGGCCATTGGCGGTGTCGGCTGGAAGGCGTCTCCGCCCTCGACCTGCAATTTCACCGGCGCGGTGCCGCTCGGCACCTTCACCGGCACGCCTGGAGTCACTGGCGTGTCGCGCCAGCCCGAGTACCTCATCGAGTACATGCAGCGCGGGGACGACATCTATTTCAGGAATACCGCCCGCGGCTGGGGGCTCGATCCGAACACCGAAGTCGTGCTGCAAAGCTACTTCAAGCGAAGCTGAAAAATGAAATCATCGATCCCGAAGCTGGTTGCGATGCTGGCACTGGTTGGCGCCGCCGCTTCCAATGCCCAGATCCAGGCGATTCCGCCCAATGTGAATCCGGACCCCAACCTCCCGATGGTGGTGCTGAACGTGTCCAAGGACTACAGCATGTTCAGCCGCGCCTACACCGACTACGAAGACCTGAACTTCGACGGCAGCATCGATTATTTCTTCCTGCCCCATTTCAAGTACTACGGCTACTTCGATCCCACGAAGTGCTACAGCTACAGCACGCAAAGCGGCAATTTCGTTCCGAACAAATTGGCCGACAGGGAAACGGTCAACGGAGATCCTGCGGGCTCGCAAAGGTATTACTGCGCCGGCGCATCCGCGACCACCTCCAGTCTCTGGAGCGGCAATTTCCTGAACTGGGCCACCATGTCCCGGATGGATGTGCTGCGCAAGATCCTCTACGGCGGCTTGCGTTCCACCGACGAGGCCGGCTCGCCGGGCAGACCCGGCAAGACCGTGCTCGAAATGGCATTCGTGCCTCGCAACAGCCAAGCCTATGCGAAATACTACAACGGCCGCGACTTGATCCGCCTCACGCCGTTCTCCTATGCGAGCGGACTGACCCTGTGCCGGCGTCATGAAAATCCCGGAAGCGGCGATACGCAGGAGTCGCAGGTATCCACTTTGAGGCCCGTGATTCGTGCGGCCGAAGGCAACTACATCCTCTGGAACATGACGGAAGTCCTGAGCTGCAACTGGAGCAACGAGCAACGATATGGGTGGCAGCCGTCGACCGTGCAGTTCATGACCGACAACTATGTGGGAGCTGGCGGCGCATCGGCCCACAACGGCAGCTTACCTTCAAGGGCCGACGAATACCTGGCCCGCGTCGAGGTCTGCAAGAAGGACCTCATCGGGGAAGAGCGCTGCAAGCAGTATCCGAACTCGAACCTGAAACCCATCGGCCTGCTCAATGAATTCGGCGAAAGCAGTAATTACGGCCAGAGCCCGGCCAAGGCCGAGTTCGCGATGTTTCTCGGTTCCTTCGACACCAATCTGGATGGCGGCGTGCTTCGAAAGAACATGTCGGAGATCAACGACGAGATCGATGCGCAGACCGGCGTGTTCAAGGTTTTTTCCAACGCCAACGACCGCGGCATCATCTATTCGCTGAACCGGCTGAGGCCGTTCGGGTACAACCCCTCAGAGGGAAAGTACTGGGCGGGAAACGGCCCGGACAACTGCAACTCCGTAAGCATCAAAAATGGAAAGTGCCCGTCATGGGGCAATCCGATCGGCGAAATTCTCCTGGAGGGGCTGCGTTACTACGCCCACCCCGAAACAAAGGCTCTCTACAGTGGCGGAGAGAAGGACAGTGCTCTCGGCCTGCCGTCTCCCTCCTGGATAGATCCACTCACGTCGAATCCGGTCTACGCGGCTTCCGGAAAGTCGCGCGAGTCGCTCTATGGCAAGAACATCTGCCGCCCGCTCAACATGGTCACCGTCTCCAGCGGCGTGGGAACCTTCGATGGAGACAAGATGGGTGCTTTCAACGAACGCGCTTCAGGCATCGGCGCACCGCATAGCGCCGCCTATTACACGGACCTCATCGGCAACTCCGAGCATGAAGGCATTTCGGGCACGACCCGCCTGGCGGGCTCCAACGGCACGGACGTCAACGGCATCTGCACCGGCAAGCTCATCGGCAACCTGAGCCTCGTGGCGGGCCTGTGCCCCGAGGCGCCGAACATGCGGGGCACCTATCTTGGCGCGGGCGCCGCCTACTACGCGCATGTGAACCGCATTCGCTCCAACCTGACCGTGCCCGTGGACGCCAACGCCAACGTGTTGAAGGTCCGGCAGTACGCGGTGACGATGTCGGGTGGGTCGGCGTCCATCCGCATTCCGGTTCCGGGGTCCAATCCAAGCAAATACGTCTTCATCACCCCCGCCAGCATTGATTGGAGCGGTACACCCCCTCTCCCGGGCAACATGGTGGACTTCAAGGTCCTGAGGCGCGCGGCGAACGGCGAATCGGGAACCTTTCTCGTGCTCTGGCAGCACCAGGCGCTCGGCGAAGACCAGGACCAGGACATGCTCGGCTCGATCCGATACGAGACCGATGCGAGCACCACGCCGCCCACGCTGCGCATCTTCACGCAGACCCTGGAGTCGAACACCGGGCATGCCAAGCCCTTTGCCTTCGGCTACACCGTGGTGGGCAGCGACAAGGACGGGAGCCACTTCCACAGCGGCATCAACAACTATGCCTCCGGAGAGTCGAATGTCGTCTACGCTTCCTCCAGCGAGCAGGCCGCGCCCAGGCACACGGAAGACAAGTGCTATCTGAACGACGACGGGACAACACCGCCCGACTGGCGTTACGACAAGGCCCCGCGCCTGTGCGTGAAGATCGGCGACGTATTCGTCAAGGGCGAGACCCGGCTCGACTACAAGATGATCGGCTCAGGCGACGTAGCGATCCAGGACCCCCTCTGGTACGTTGCCAAGTACGGCGGCTTCAAGGACTCCGAGAAGAATCCGACCGGATTCCCCGACGCCGTCTCCAAGTGGGACGTCAAGCGTGCCGACGGCGCCGCCTGCGGGGCTGCCGGCCAGCCCAACTGCAGCGACGGCATTCCTGACAACTACTTCCTCGCCCGGCGCCCGGACCTGCTCGAGGAATCGCTGCGGCAGGTCTTCGCGGACATCACCGGGAATTCGAACTCCGCCCCGGCCGTGTCGCGTCCCGACCTGCGCGCCGGCGACTACAAGTACGTCGCGAACTTCTCGGCCTCCGACCTGCACGGCGAGTTGCTGTCGTACCGGCTGGATTCGGCAGGCAATTTCGGCAGCACGCCCTCCGCGAGGGGGCAGGTCAACCTCACGAACGCGACGACGCGCGAGATCATCACGAACCTCGGTACCACCGGCGTGCCGTTCACCTATGCAGGCCTGAACGTCTCCGCGGGCGCTGCATACCTGGCCGGCCTCAATGCATCGACGAGCGTGCAGCAGGACATCATCGGCTACCTGCGCGGCACCCGCACCAGGGAGAAGCTGTACGGCGGCACCTTCCGCGACCGGAATTCGGATTCGATCATGGGCGGCGTGGTCAATTCCAACCCCTGGCTTCAGGACCGGCCCGCGGCCAATTTCTTCGGCTCCGTCTTCGAGGGCTACGGCACCTTCAAGACCGCACAGAAGTCGCGCGCCAAGCTGGTCTGGGTGGGCGCCGCGGACGGCATGCTCCACGCCTTCACCGCCGATACGCTGATGCCGGTGATGTCCTATGTGCCGCAGGCGCTCTCCTCGCGCCTCAAGGAGTTGCCGGACGCCACCATCACCGAGTTGCGCGCCTATGCGGACGGGTCGCCGTTCACCGCGGACGTGAAGACTTCCGCCGCGACCAGCCCATGGAAGACCTACCTCTTCTCCAGCCTCGGGCGTGGCGCGAAGGCGATCTTCGCGCTCGACGTGACGTCGCCTGGGGCGCTGACCGAGGCGAATGCCGCCAGCATCTACAAGTGGCAATTCACTGCCGCGGACGATGCCGATCTCGGCTACGTGATCTCCGACGGCGGGGTGCATCCGGCAAGCAATCAGGCCGCGCAGGTCGCCAGGATGGCCAACGGCAAGTTCGCCGTGCTCTTCGGCAACGGCGTGTCGAGCACGTCGGGCAAGACCGTGCTCTACATCCTCTTCATCGACGGGCCGAGCTCCGCCGGAAAGTGGGTCGACAACACCCACTACAAGCGCATCGAGGTCGGCACGGCGGGCGGCGGCGGACTGATGCAGCCCATCTGGCTCGATACCAACGACGACGGCATCGCCGACGCGATCTATGCGGGCGATCTCAAGGGCAACATGTGGAAGTTCGATGTCTCCGGTGCCGACGTGACGGACTGGAAGGAGGCCTACGGCAAACCGCTGTACTCGGCGCTGGACGCTTCGAGCAAGACGCTGCCGATCACGACTGCGCCGGTGCTGCGCTTTCATCCCCACGGCGGCCAGGTCGTGGTGTTCGGCACGGGGCAGTCGATCTTTTCCGGCGACTTCCCCGACACGGTACGGCAGCACCGCATCTTCGGAATCTGGGACAAGCCGGGCTATGCCGCCGCCCCCGGCGCCATTCCCTCGGGCGTCACCGATCTCCAGCAGCGCACGTGGGGCCTCGACACGGCGAAGGCCGAGGCGATCGTCCAGAGCGCCACCGATGCCATCGACTGGAGCAGCAAGAAGGGCTGGTATGTGGATATTCCAACGTCCTTGTCTTCGGGCATGGTGCTGGGCAACCCGAAGGCCGTGGGCAAGGACGTCAACATTCCCATCGTCTACAAGAAGGCAACGCAGGGCGTCGTGTGCGCCGACACCGGAGTGGGCGCGGACGTGCAGGTGAACGGTGTCGCGGGCGTCTCCATGACGCCGAATCTCTTCGGCATTGCCGGCGCTGCCGGTGCGGTGATCGGCATCGCCGGCCTCGACCAGCGCTTCGCAGTTCCCGAGGACTCTACCGCCCGCTGCACCGCGGGCCTGTCCTGCGCCCGGATCGTCGGGCCGAACTCGGACGTCACGATGAAGAGGAACACCACCCAGTCGCGCATCTTCTGGCGCGAGATCCCCGGCCTGAAGACCACCGTGGAGAAGCACCGATGAGCGCGGCGCGCAAACGTGCGGGAGGCTTCACGCTGGTCGAGGTGATGATCACGGTGGTCATCATCGCGATCCTCAGCGCCGTCGCCTACCCGAGCTACAAGGAGCAGATCGCCAAGGGCAAGCGCGCGCAGGTGAAGGCCTCGCTCTCGCAGGCCCAGCAGTGGCTGGAGCGGCACTACAGCGAGAACTACAGCTATGCGAAGACGGCGGGCGGAACAGACATCAACGCGGACGGCGGGATCTTCAAGACGCAGTTCGGAACTTCTCCCTTGCCGGGTGGAGGTGCCGCGAACTACACCATCGCGCTGACGCCCAACGCGGCGGGCACCGGCTATAGCCTGAAGGCGACCCGCACGGGTTCGATGAGCGGAGACCGTTGCGGCGACTATGTCGTCACCCACACCGGACGGAAATCGGTCGAGAACTACACGGGCTTCGATGCGGCGCTCGCGGCTGCGAGCGAATGCTGGAACTGAGCCGCGGTTCCCGGGTTCCTGAGAAGGCGGACTACCCCGCCACCCAGCTCCCCGACTTGCCCCCATGCTTCTCCAGCACATGCACGTCGGTGATCCGCATGCCGCGGTCCACCGCCTTGCACATGTCGTAGATCGTCAGCAGCGCTACCTGCACGGCGGTCAGCGCTTCCATTTCCACCCCCGTAGGCCCGACGGTCTCCACGGTCGCCGTGCAGACCACCTGGGGCGCGCTTCCTGCGTCGGCCAGCGCGAACGCCACCGCAACCCGGGTGAGAGCCAGCGGGTGGCACAGCGGAATCAGGTCGCTGGTCTTCTTGGCCGCCTGGATGCCCGCGATGCGCGCAATGCCCAGCACGTCGCCCTTCTTCGCGGTGCCGGACTCGATCAGCGCGAGCGTCGCCGCCTGCATCTCGATGCGGCCGGTGGCGACGGCCACGCGGTGGGTGGTGGGCTTGGCGGCCACGTCGACCATGTGGGCCTGGCCCTGGGCGTCAAAATGGGTGAGGGTGCTCATGGGTGAACGATCGGGTTGGACGTGCATCATACGAGCCCGAGCCATTGACGAGGAACGCCGCGCTTGACTCCCCAACGCCACTCCCGGAACCAGCGGACGCCCGCCCTGCGGTCGTTGTGCGCTAGTGTTTTGATAGCTTCCCAGGTGCTGCTGCCGGTGCCCGCGCTGGCGCAGATCCAGCAGGTGCTGCCCGGCATGGGCGACGGCGGCGAGATGACCGCCAGCGCCGAGCGCCACCTGGGCGACCAGATCGCCCGCGAGCTGTACCGCGACACCGACTACATCGACGACCCGGTGATCGCCGCCTACGTGCAGGACATCTGGCAGCGCCTGCTGGCCGCCGCCCGCGCGCGCGGTGAGCTCACGCCCGAGCTCGACGAGCGCTTCGCGTGGACGATCCTGCTGGGCCGCGACCGAAACATCAACGCCTTCGCGCTGCCGGGCGGCTATCTCGGGCTCAACCTCGGGCTGGTGGCCGTGGTCGGCAGCCGCGACGAGCTGGCCACGGTGCTCGGGCACGAGCTCTCGCACGTCACGCAGCGCCACATCTCGCGGATCATGACCCGGCAGGGCCGGCAGATGCCGCTGATGATCGCCGGCCTGATTCTCGGGATGATCGCGGCCGGCAAGAGCCGCAATGCCGACGCCGGCCAGGCCATGATCATGGGCAGCCAGGCGATGTTCGCGCAGAACCAGCTCAACTTCTCGCGCGACATGGAACGCGAGGCCGACCGCATCGGCTTCGGCGTGATGACGCAGGCCGGCTTCGCGCCGCAGGGCGCGGCGACGATGTTCGAGAAGCTGCAGTACGCCTCGCGCCTCAACGACAACGGCTCCTACCCCTACCTGCGCAGCCACCCGCTGACCACGGAGCGCATCTCCGACATGCAGGGCCGCTTCCAGTTCAACATGGACACGGTGCCGCCGCAGCCGCTGGCCATGGACCACGCGATGATCGCCGCACGTGCCCGCGTGCTGACGCGCCCGGGCGTCGACGTGCTGCGGCTGTGGATCGACTCTGCCTCCAGCGGCGAATTCGCCAAGAGCTCACCGGCCCAGCAGGCCGGCACGCTGTACGCGGCGGCGCTGTCGGCGAAGGAAATCCGCGACTACAAGGCCGCGCGCGCACTGGCCGAGCGCCTGACCACCCGCGTGGCCGACGACCCTGCAGCGGCCAGGCAGGCGCGCTGGCTCAGCGCCGAGATCGAGCTTGCCGCTGGCGCGGCGCCCAAGGCTGCAGCCCTGCTCGATGCGAAGTCGAAGGATCGGCCCGAGATGCTGCTCGCCGCCGAGGCCGCCGCCGCCATGCGCCAGCCGGCACCGATGATCCAGGTGCTGCGCGACTGGGTCGCCACCAATCCGCGCGACGCGACCGCATGGCGCACGCTCAGCAGCCTCTATGGCGCGCAGAACGACACGCTGCGTGCGGTGCGTGCCGACGCGGAGGCGAACGTGGCGATCCTCGACTACCCGGCGGCGCGCGACCGCTTCAAGGCGGCGCAGGAGATTATCCGCCAGTCGAAGGTGGTCGACCACTACGAGGCGTCGATCATCGACACCCGCGCCCGCGCGGTCGATGTGCTGGTGAAGGAGCAGGCGGCGGAGCCGCCGCTCAAGTAGCAGCAGCCGGCGGGCGTGCTCAGCGCCTGGAGAGCAGCCCGCCCAGCGCCGACTCGATCAGCAGCCCCAGCAGCGAGTACAGCAGCGAGCCGATCAGCGCGGCCAGGAAGCCGTTGACGTGGAAGCCGCCCAGCAGGCCCGAGGCGGCCCAGAAGAGCAGCGCGTTGATGATGAAGAGGAAGAGCCCGAGCGTGACGATGGTGACGGGCAGGGTCAGGACCACCAGCACCGGCCGCACGACCATGTTGAGCAGGCCGATCACAGCGGCCGCGATGAGCGCGGAGCCGAAGCTGTTGACCTGGACGCCGCTGTAGAGGTATGCGACCGCCAGCAGCGCCACGGCGCTGAGCAGCCATTTGAGGATGATGCGCATGGGGGCAGGATACCCCAGGGCCCGCAAAAGACAACGAGCCCCGGCACCTTTCGGCGCCGGGGCTCGCAGGGAATCGAGCTTCAGTCCTGCGGCCTTATTCGGCCAGTTCGTTCGCCAGCACGAGCAGTGCGCCCATGCCCATCACCGCGCCAGGGAAGGCCCAGCCCGACTGCTGCGGCGGCGTCTGGTCCGGCGTCACCGGCTCCAGGTCGACGCCGACCTTCGGGCGGCGCGCATCGACCACGTGAGTGGCCGAATGCTCGCGCTTGAGCTGCGCGGTGAGCTCGGCCAGCGGGCCCTTGGCCAGCACCGGCGTCACCTGGCCGCCATTGCGCTCCAGCAGCGGCGTCATCTGCGCCTGCACCTTGCTGAACCACTTGGCGCGCCAGTTCTCGCGCGCGCTGTGGCTCACCCACTTGCTGATGCGATGCGTCATTCGAGGAGCGCAGGCCACGAGCACCCAATGGCGCGCCACGACGCTGTTCGCGTCCGGCGCCAGTTCGGCGAACTGCTCGCAGGCGTAGGTGGCGTCGTCGACGTAAAGAATGATCTTTTCCATGGCGTGCTCCTTCAGGTAGTTAGAGTGACAGAGACAGTGTTGGTCAGGAAGTTCGTGGCGAGGGCGTGGTCGCCGGCCTCAGCCGGTCGTCACCGCCGGTTCCTCGTGCTTGTTGCGGGCATGGCGCGCAGCCACCCACTTGCCGACCACCAGCACCAGCAGTGCACCGAGGACGCCGGCTGCGTACTTGATCAGGTCGGTCTGCGGCACCTTCGGCACCCAGGTCCAGGCGGCGGTGTTGGCGAGCGCAGGGTCAGAGACGGCCATCGTGCCGGCGATCCAGCCCAGCAGCATGCCGCCGGCGGTGATGATCATCGGGAAGCGGTCCATCAGCTTGATGACCAGCTGGCTGCCCCAGACGATGATCGGGATGCTCACGAGCAGGCCGAAGATCACGAGCGGCATCTGGTGGCTGTCGCCGGCGCCTTGTGCGGCCCCCGCGATGGCGATCACGTTGTCGACGCTCATCACGAGGTCGGCGACGATCACGGTCTTGACGGCACCCCACAGCTTGTCGCTGCCGGTGATGTTGCCGTGCCCGTCGTCATGCTCGGGAGCCAGCAGCTTGATGCCGATCCACACCAGCAGGATCGCGCCCACCAGCTTCAGGAACGGAATCGCCAGCAGGGTCAGCGCGAAGAAGATCAGGATCACGCGCAGCGCGATCGCGCCCGCGGTCCCCCACAGGATGCCTTGCGTGCGCTGGGCCGGCGGGAGTTTGCGGCAGGCCAGCGCGATCACCACGGCGTTGTCGCCGCCCAGCAGGATGTCGATCATGATGATCTGACCGACTGCGACCCAGAACTCCGGGGTCATGAACATTTCCATAGGTTTCCTCTTTGTCTGCGCGCCCCTGCCTCTCCCTTCAGGGGCGACGACGGAAGGCGCATGGCTATGCGTTTCGATTCATCCCGTGCAGGGCGAGTCGAAAGCGAGGAATGAAGGCCGGGGGACACCGGGGACTTGCGAACGCTTCGACCAAACCTGCACAGGTTCAAATCGAAGGTCTTGCTCGACAGCGCGCGCGCAAGAACCCGCGCGTACGTTGCCCGACAGGCCGGAAGTGTTTTGCTTCGTATTGACGACCTGACGATTCGCGCTACCGTGGCCGGCAGCGGTCGGGAGCTACTCCCCTTCGTGCGGCGGATTAGAGCATCGAAGCTCTTGGCGGCGCAATCGAAAGTTTTCAGGAATTCAAAGAGAACGGCTTTGGAATGCCCATGGATAAAGGGTTTGAAGCTCTTCTTTTCATAGCGACCATGTCCCTTCGACGCTTCGGGACATTGCCGGACTATGATCGCCGTCCGCTGCTTTTTCACGCTCCATGGCCGCCATACACATCACCGACATCGAGGCCGCCATCAACTACTGGCGCGAGAAGACGCCGTCGCCCGACGGCGTCACGCTGGGCCCTGAATTGCGGGCGCTGGCCGAGGTCTACGCGCTCATGGTCTTCCATCACGAGGACGAGGTCGACGAGGTCGGCTTTCCGGCCAAGGCCTGGGCCGCCTGGATGGCCTGGTACGACAGCACGCCCGACACCCCCTGCATCGCGATCTGCTCCACCAGCCAGGGCGACGACGAATGCAAGGGCTGCGGCCGAACCTTCGACGAAGTGCAGTTCTGGCCCGGCATGTCGCCCGTCGAGAAGCGCGCCACATGGCGCCGCATCACGATGGAAGACTCGGCCTGGCGCTTCAACCGCTATGCCGAGCGCGCACGCGAGGCCGAACGCGAGCCATCGTCGCCGCCGCCATCGGCCGACGAGCCCGAGTTCGATCCCGACGACGAGAAGAATTGGGCCCCCTGACCATGCGCCGTCTTGCGCAAGCGCCCAACCTCGCGATCGCGACCGTGTGGGCGCACGCCTTGCGCGAGGAGGGCGTGGCCGCCACCGTGCAGCGCGAGTTCCTCGGCGCGGTGATGGGCCAGCTGCCGCCCGACCAGTGCCTGCCCGAGATCTGGATCGACGACGAAGCCCAGTTCGATCTCGCCAAACATCTGCTGCACGAACTGCAGCACCGCCCGCAGCGCAGCTGGCGCTGCGTGTGCGGCGAGCAGATCGAAGGCGGCTTCGAGCAGTGCTGGCAGTGCGGCCAGATGATGCCGGCGGTCTAGAAACAACGAGCATGGCGCCTTCGCGAAACACCGCGGAGCCGGCTTCGCCGGGCCGCAGGTGTTGCCCCCGGTAGGGAGTTGGCGAAGCGCACGAAGTGCGCGCAGCCTGGGGGCGAGCCCTATTTCCAGCGCAGCAGTTCGATGTCGACGCTGTTGGCGCCGTCGCCCAGCGTCAGCGTGTTCTCCTGGATCGTCGCCTGCAGCTGCATGCTGCGCTGCGCCAGCGCGGCCAGGGCCTGCGAGGCGCTGGTCGGCACGCGGTACACCTTGAGGTTCTGCGGCCGCGTGAGCTTGTTCTCGATGCCGCGCCACCAGATCTCGGCCGCGTGGTTGAAGGCATAGACGATCACCTCGTCGGCCTTGTTGCAGGCCTTGATGATGGGCTTGTCTTCAGGCTGTCCGACCTCGATCCAGAGCTTGACCTCGCCCGTGAAGTCGCGAAGCCACACGTCGGGTTCCTCGACGTTCGACAGGCCGGCGCCGAAGGCCAGCGTGCCGTCGCCGTTGCACACGTCCTGCAACTGGTGCGCGTTGAGCGCGAGCGCCACGAGCCTGATCATCATCCGCTCGTCGGTCTCGCTGGGGTGGCGCGCCAGGGTCAGCGCGTGGTCGGCGTAGTAGCCGTGGTCGATGTCGGCCACCGCGAGGGTGGCCTTGAAGATGGTGGATTTGAGGGCCATGGGTGCGCGAGTTTAGGCGGCAGGCGCCCCGGGGATGCGAAAGAAACAGCCGCCCGAGGGCGGCTGTCGGCGTGAAGGCGCGAACGCCTCCTAGATCCGGCTGGCGAGCTCCGCGGCCTTGCCCACGTAGCTGGCCGGCGTCATGGCCAGCAGGCGGGCCTTCTCGGCCTCGGGGATGTCCAGCGAGCGGATCAGCCCGTGCAGCGCCTCGGCCGTCACGGTCTTGCCGCGCGTCACTTCCTTGAGCTGCTCGTAGGCGCCCTGCACGCCGAAGCGGCGCATCACCGTCTGGATCGGCTCGGCCAGCACTTCCCACGAGGCGTCGAGGTCGGCGGCCAGCGCCTCGTCGTTGAGCTCGAGCTTGCCCAGGCCGGTGGCCAGGCTCGCGTAGGCCAGCGTGGCGTAGCCGAAGCCCACGCCGATGTTGCGCAGCACCGTGCTGTCGGTCAGGTCGCGCTGCCAGCGGCTGATGGGCAGCTTCTCGCTCAGGTGGCGCAGCACCGCGTTGGCCAGGCCCAGGTTGCCTTCGGCGTTCTCGAAGTCGATCGGGTTGACCTTGTGCGGCATCGTCGAGGAGCCGATCTCGCCCTTCTTCAGGCGCTGCTTGAAGTAGCCCAGGCTCACGTAGCCCCAGATGTCGCGCGAGAAGTCGATCAGGATGGTGTTGGCACGCGCCACCGCGTCGAACAGCTCGGCCATGTAGTCGTGCGGCTCGATCTGGATGCTGTAGGGCTGGAAGCTCAGGCCCAGGCCCAGCGGTGCGGGCGTCTCGACGACCTTGCGGCTGAAGGCTTCCCAGTCGAAGTCGGGCCAGGCGGCCAGGTGGGCGTTGTAGTTGCCGACAGCGCCGTTCATCTTGCCCAGCAGCTTCACCGCGGCGATCTGCTCGCGCGCCTTCGACAGGCGCACCGCCACGTTGGCGATCTCCTTGCCGACCGTGGTCGGGCTGGCGGTCTGGCCGTGCGTGCGCGAGAGCATCGACACGCCGGCGAACTGGTGCGCCATCTCGCGCAGCTTGGCGATCAGGCCGTCGAGGGCCGGCAGCACCACCTTGTCGCGCGCGGCCTGGATCTGCAGGGCATGGCTGGTGTTGTTGATGTCCTCGCTGGTGCAGGCGAAGTGCACGAACTCGGCGGCTGCGAGCAGTTCGGGACGGGCCTCGAACTTCGACTTGATCCAGTACTCGACCGCCTTCACGTCGTGGTTGGTGGTCTTCTCGATCTCCTTGATGGCCAGCGCGTCGGCCTCGGAGAAGTGGGTGACCAGGCCCATCAGGTACTTGCGCGCGCCGCCGGTCAGCGGCTTGAATTCGGCGAAACCGCAGTCGGACAGCGCAATGAACCACGCCACCTCGACTTGCACGCGCCGGTGCATATAGCCCTGCTCGCTCATCAGCGGACGCAGCGCCGCGAGTTTGGCCGCGTAGCGGCCGTCAAGGGGGGAAAGGGCGGATACGGTGGAAAAGCTCATGCCTCAATTTTAGGCGGGCGCCGCGCGCAGGGGCCGGCGGAGCGCTTCCGGGGCGTTTGGGGAGACGATCCGCAGGGGATCGGGCCTCTGGTTTTCCCGTTCACCTAAAATGACTATTACCAAACGTCATCAATGCATAGGGAGAGAGCCTTCATGAAACTGATCGGATCCGCCGCCAGCCCCTACGTGCGCAAGGTGCGCGTGGTGCTGGCCGAGAAGCGGCTCGATTACCAGTTCGTGATCGAAGACGTCTGGGCTGCCGACACCACCATCTCCAGCTCCAACCCGCTGGGCAAGGTCCCCTGCCTGATCATGGAAGGCGGCGAGGCGATGTTCGATTCCCGCGTGATCGTCGAGTACCTGGACACCCTGTCGCCCGTGGGCAAGCTGATTCCGCAGCAGGGCCGCGAGCGCGCCGAGGTCAAGACCTGGGAGGCGCTGGCCGACGGCGTCATGGACGCCGGCGTGCTCTGGCGCCTGGAAGCCACCTGGTCCGGCCGCGCCGACGGCGAGCGCAGCGCCGCCTGGATCGAGCGCCAGCGTGCCAAGGTCGAGGGCGGCATCTCAGCCATGGCCAAGGGCCTGGGCGACAAGCCCTTCTGCAGCGGCATCCACCTGAGCCTGTCGGACATCGCCGTGGGCTGCACGCTGGGCTGGCTGGACCTGCGCTTCCCCGAGATCGACTGGCGCAAGGACAATGCCAACCTCGCGAAGCTGTTCGACAAGCTGATGCTGCGTCCGAGCTTCATCGACACCAAGCCCTGAGCGGGCGTCGGCGAAACGCAACAAAAAACGAAGGCGCCCCAGGGCGCCTTTTTCCTTGTCCCTCAAGGCCTGCGCAGCGTGTACTGCACCACGTCGATGTTCGCCTGCGAGAACGCCGCCTCGCAGTAGGCGAGATAGAACTCCCAGATGCGCATGAAGCGCTCGTCGAAGCCCAGCTGCAGCACGCTTGCGCGCCGGGCCAGGAAGCTCTCGCGCCAGCGGCGCAGCGTTTCGGCGTAGTCGGCGCCGAAGCCGAACTCGTCCACCACCTCCAGTCCTGCCGCCTCCGCTTCCAGCCGGAACTCGCGCGGACAGGGCAGGCAGCCGCCCGGGAAGATGTACTGCTGGATGAAGTCGGTCGAGCCGATGTAGCGGTCGAAGAGCGCGTCGTCGATCACGATGCTCTGCACGCAGGCGCGGCCGCCCGGCTTGAGCAGGCGGGCCAGGGCGCGGAAGTACTCCGGCCAGTACGCCCGGCCCACGGCTTCCACCATCTCGATGGAGCAGATCGCGTCGAAGGGGGCGTCGTCGATGTCGCGGTAGTCCTGCAGCCGCAGGTCGGCGGCGAGCCCGGCGGTGCGCTGCCGGGCGTAGGTGAGCTGCTCGGTCGACAGGGTCACGCCCGTCACCGAGGCGCCGAAGTCGAAGGCCGCCATCTCGGCCAGCGCGCCCCAGCCGCAGCCGATCTCCAGCACCCGGTCGCCGGGCTTCGCGTGCACCGCCTCGAGCGCTCGGCGAACCTTCGCGCGCTGCGCCTCCGGCATGGGCTTCGACAGGTCGCCCTCGAACCAGGCCGACGAGTAGTTCATCGTCTCGTCGAGCCACAGCGCGTAGAAGCCATTGCCCAGGTCGTAGTGCGCGTGGATATTGCGCGAGCTGCCGGCCTTGCTGTTGCGGTTCAGCAGGTGACGCAGGCGGTAGAGCAGGCGGCCGGCCCAGCTGCCGTACACCACGTCTTCGATGGCGCGGCGGTTGGCGATGAAAAGCCGGAGGAGCTCGGTGAGATCGGGCGTGCTCCAGTCGCCTGCGATGTAGCTTTCGGCGAAGCCGATGTCGCCCGACTTGAGCGCAGCCTTGCAGACATTCCAGTTGCGCAGCGTGATCGAGGCCGAGGGGCCCGAGCCGGCCGCGGCGCCGAAGTGCCGCACCGAATCGTCAGGCAGCCTCACCGTGAGCGAGCCGCAGGACAGCCGCTGGAGCAGGCCGAGCACCGTGCGGGCGGCGGTGGGCGGGGTCCGGGATCGTCCGAAGGAGGGGGAGGGAGCGGTGCGCGCGAATCCCGGCAGGGGCATGGCGTCCGCGCAGGACATGCCGGGAGCTTCGCAGTGGGTTCGTCCAAGAACCGGGTGGAGGTCGTCGTTTTCGGCCATGACCCGATTACGCGCAGCGGCGCAAACCGGATTCAGGGAGAACGATCGGGAGGGGCCTATCGGACCTGGGTTCGCGTGCGGCGCAACCCGGTCCGGCCCGAATACAAAAATGCTGCGAGGCGCCCCGACGCGAAGGAGGGAGGGAGGGAGGAGGAGAAGAATCGCCTCGGGATTTCGACCAGACGGCAAGCGCCCGGAAGACCTCGCAACATGAAAACCGCGCGGCAGCGACTCGAAAATCAGTCGCTGCCCACGCGATTTAGGAGCGCGGTATCGGCGGCACGGTTCCCGTCCGGTTTGTAAACGTTTGTTCCCGGTGGGGCAGCACGGAAATCGACCGGTCGGTAAAAGTTGCCGGCGGTCAGTTCGGCCCGAGCTGCTTCTCGATGACGTTCACGAACCCGTTCTCGTCCGGCGCCGTCATGCTCGACCACGCCTGCACGACCTTGCCGTCGCGCCCGATCAGGTACTTGTAGAAATTCCACTTCGGCGTGGTTCCCGAGGCCTGCGCCAGCTGCCTGAACAGCGGATTCGCATCCGTGCCGCGCACCGACGACTTCGCGAACATCGGGAATTTCACGCCGAAGGTGCTTTCGCAGAATTCGGCGATCTCCTTGTTGGAGCCCGACTCCTGGGCGAAATCGTTCGACGGGAAGCCCAGGACCACCAGGCCGCGGGAGCGGTACTTCATGTCCAGCGCCTCCAGGCCCTTGTACTGGGGCGTGAAGCCGCAGAAGCTGGCCGTGTTGACCACGAGGACCACCTTGCCGGAGTACTGGCACAGGGATTGGGGTTTTTCGTCCTGCAGCCGCGGGAACGTGTGCTGAAGGATCACCGGGCATCCCGCGGGCTCCGCGGCGGCGGGCGCTGCAGGGGGGGTCTGGGCCTGCGCCGCAAGGGGCGAAACCAGGCTCGCCACGAGGGAAACCGCAGGGGCGCAGCGCCACAACATCGACAATCGGAAGGGGGTTCGCATGGCGGCTCCTGATTCAAAAATGGGAATGCGCATCCATGCTGCAAGGACGCGCGTATCCGCATCATCGCGCGTCTGTCATGGGCGCGCCAAACGGGCCGATTAAAATCGACGGCCTTAGAAAGATATAGATGCTCTATCCGGAACTCTTCAGACAACTCGAATCCGTCCGCTGGGACATGGACAAGGACATCCCGTGGCAGTCGTTCGACGCCTCCTTGCTGTCGGAAGAGCAGGCGCAGACCATCAAGATGAATGCCATCACCGAGTGGGCGGCACTGCCGGCCACCGAGATGTTCCTGCGCGACAACCGCCACGATAGCGATTTTTCCGCTTTCATGTCCATCTGGTTCTTCGAGGAGCAGAAGCATTCCCTCGTGCTGATGGAGTATCTGAAGCGCTTCAGCCCCAAGCACGCCCCCACCGAGGAGGAGCTGCACGAGGTGCGCTTCGACTTCGACCCGGCCCCGCCGCTCGAAACCCTCATGCTGCATTTCTGCGGCGAGATTCGCCTCAACCACTGGTACCGCCGTGCCGCCCAGTGGCACACCGAGCCGGTCATCAAGCACATCTACACCACGCTGAGCCAGGACGAAGCCCGCCACGGCGGCGCCTACCTGCGCTACATGAAGCGCGCGCTGGAGAAGTTCGGCGACGAGGCCCGTGCCGCCTTCACCAAGGTCGGCGTCCTGATGGCCAGCGCCCGCCGCACGGCGCAGGCCCTGCACCCGACCAACCTGCACGTCAGCAAGGCGCACTTCCCGCGCGACACCGTGCAAAGCCGCATGCCCGACCCCGACTGGCTGGAGCACTGGCTCGACAAGCAGATCAAGTTCGACGCCGTCTGGGAAACCAAGGTCGGCGAGCGCATCCTGCACAACCTGAGCCTGCTGATGAACCGCAGCTTCAAGACGGTGCAGGAGCTGAACCGCTACCGCAAGGAACTGGCAGCCACCCTCGGCCCCAAGCCCGAGTACCAGGGCGCGTAACTGTTGCTCGCCCCCAGGCTGCACGACATTTCGTGTCGCTTCGCCAACCCCCTAGCGGGGGCGGCCGTGCGCGACGGCCCTCCCTAAAACTCCACCTGTTGGTGAGAGGGCGTCACAAACCGGGGACGCCAGCCGTCTAGCCCGCATGGACGACGCAACCCTCACCTTCGACCGCCACCGCCCTCGCCTGCAGGGCATCGCCTACCGCATGCTCGGTTCCGTGGCCGAGGCGGAAGAGGTCGTGCAGGACGCCTGGCTGCGCTGGCACGAAGCCGCCAGGGACACCCTCGACAGCGCCGAAGCCTGGCTCGTGACCGTGGTCACGCGCCTGTCGATCGACCGGCTGCGTGCCGCCAAGGTCCAGCGCGAGCACTACATCGGCGCCTGGATGCCCGAGCCCACGCTGACCGGCGAGCACGATTCGCCCGCCACGCCCGAACAGCTGCTCGAGCGCGCCGACAACATCTCCGTCGCCTTCCTCGCCGTGCTGGAACGCCTCGCGCCCGAGGCCCGCGCCGCCTTCCTGCTGCGCGAGGTGTTCGATGCCGACTACGACGAGATCGCCCTCACCCTCGGCAAGACCGAAGCCGCATGCCGCCAGCTCGTGCACCGCGCCAGGCTCCAGGTGCAGGAAGGGCGCCCGCGCTTCTCCGTGCCGCGCGAGACCCACGAGCGCCTGTTGCGCGCCTTCGCGGACGCCGCCTCGCGCGGCAGCCTGCAGGAGCTGAAGGCGCTGATGGCCGAGGACGTCGAGCTCATCGGCGACGGCGGCGGCAAGGTGCAGACCTTCAGCAAGATCCTGCGCGGCAGTCAGCGCCTCGCGCAGCTGTACTTCTCGCTGTGGCGCCGCCTGGGGCCGGCGGTGCGCATGGAGCTTGTCGACATCAACGGCGAGCCCGGCATGCTGCGCTTTCTCGACGGCGAGCTCGAATCGGCCCAGACCTTCGAGATCGAGAACGACCTCATCGTGCGCATCCGCGCGCAGCGCAACCCCGACAAGCTCGCACGCATCGCGCAGATCTATTCCTCGAAATAGTTCGCGCGGCTGTCACAGGGCGCCCGGCCCGCCCGTCTTCAGTGGGTAAGCAGATCGATTCCATCGCAACCCACTGGAGAAACCGAACCATGAACACCACCGCACGCCTGAACTGGTTCAAGCTGGTCCCGAAGTCCTTCGAGGCCATCCTCGGCGTCAACGCCACCATCGAGTCGAGCACGCTCGGCAAGGTGCTGGTCGACTACGTCTACGCCCGCGTCTCGCAGATCAACGGCTGCGCCTACTGCCTCGACATGCACGTGCGCGACCTGCGCAAGCAGGGCGAGGAATGGCAGCGCATCAACAGCCTCGCCACCTGGCGCGAGGTGGGCTTCTTCAACGAGCGCGAGCGCGCGGCGCTGGCCTGGGCCGAATCGCTCACGCGGCTGGCCGACCGCTACGACGCGCGCGACGCCGAATTCGCGGCGCTCAAGGCCAACTTCAGCGACCTGGAGATTGCCGAGCTGTCGGTGGCCGTCGCGCAGATCAACACCTGGAACCGCCTCAACGTCGCCAGCGGCATTCCGGTAGCGGTCAAGCCGCTGCTCTGACCACAAGGCGAAGGCGCGCAGGTGCCTACCTGCGCTCGACCACCATCGGCGAGATGTGCAGGTTCTCGCGCAGCTGGCCGACCACCTCGCCGGCTGCGTTGCGCGAGGCAAATGGCCCGGCCTGCAGCCGATGCGTGCCGGCCTCGCTGAACACGCGCAGCTGCGACGCCAGCGACGGCACGCCGCGCGCGGCCTGGTTCAGCAGGCTCTCGGCACCGTCCCGCTCGCGGAATGCGCCCAGCTGCACCCAGAAGCCGGGAAGTGCCGCGGCGGGCCGCTGAGCGACGTCGGCGGGCGGCGTAGAGGGCCGCGCAGAGGGCGGAGCCGCTGCCGCCTGCAGCGGCGGCAGCTCGTTGACCACGATGGCCTGCCGGCCCGGCGGAATGGATGGCGGCGACTGCGCCGATTCCGGCTCCGCCCCCGTCCCCGGCGGCAGGGCCGCGGCCATCGGCGTCTGCGGAACGACGGGCATCGTTGATGCGGGCTGCGGCGCGTCGCCGCCGGCCATCGCCACCGGGGCCACCCATTCGGCCGGCACGCGCACTTGCTGTTGCTGCTGCTGTGGCAGCGCCGCGCTCGCCACGCGCACCGGCGCCGTCCGTACCGGCGGGGGCGTTTCGGCGGCGGCATACGCCGTTCCCGAATCGCGCCGCCATGCGCCGGTGCGGATGTCCTCGTTCGTGATCCGCTCGATCTCCACCGGCGCCACGCCGCGAAGCAGGTCGAGCTTGAGCGCGGCCGTGTAGCTCAGGTCGATGACGCGGCCGTCCACGAACGGGCCGCGATCGTTCACGCGCACGATCACCTCGCGCCCGTTGGCCGGGTTGCGCACGCGCACGTAGCTCGGCAGCGGCAGCGTCTTGTGCGCGGCCGTCATGGCGTACATGTCGTAGGGCTCGCCGCTGGACGTGGACGCCGCATGGAACTTGCGCCCGTACCACGAGGCCAGCCCCGATTCGCGGAACGGCCGGTCGTCGGTGATCGGCACATAGCCGCGACCCAGCACCGTGTAGGGCTTGCTGGTGCCGCCCAGGCTGCGGATCGGCTCGACGCGGGGTTCGGCGTCGGGCACGTTGGCGAGGTCGGGCGGAATGTTGGTCCCGGGGCCATCGCGGCCGCTGGCCACGCCGCCCCCGCTGCGCGGACCGCTGGCGCAGCCCGCAAGAAGAACGGCGACGGCTACCGCGCACGCCGCCAGCGCGGTGGTGGCCGGGGAACGGGTTCCCTCAGCCAAATACGGCCTTCCACAGCGCCAGCATGGCATCGCGCTCGGCCGCCAGCGCGGGCGGCGTGACCTGCGTAGGTTCCTCGTTGAGGCGCGCGCGGTGCTGCACGCGGCGCAGCTCGCGGTACGCGCGCGCCGCGCTGCGGCCCACGCCTTCGGGCAGCAGGCCGGCCAGTTCGGCACGCAGCAGGAGGGCGATGTTGCCCACGTTCGGAATCAGCTCGGGATGGTCGGCCGAAGACGACAGCACCAGGAACTGCACCGCGAACTCGGCATCGACCATGCCGCCGGGGCTGTGCTTCACATCGAAGCGGTCGGGCTTCACCGGCCGCGCGCTGCGCAGCTTGTTGCGCATCGCGATGATCTCGGCCTTCAGCGCCTCGCGGTCGCGCGGCGCCACGAGCACCGCCTCGCGCACCTGGTCGAATCGCGCGCCCAGCTCGGCGCCGTGGTCCTCGCTGCCGAGCACGAAGCGGGCGCGCGTCATGGCCTGGTGCTCCCAGGTCCACGCGGTGTTGCTGCCGCGGCCGAGCTGGTACTTCTCGTAGGCCTCGAAGCTGGTGGTCAGCAGGCCGGAGTTGCCGTTGGGCCGCAGGGCGGTGTCGATCTCGAACAGGTCGCCCTCGCGGGTCTTCACCGTGAGCCAGTTGATGAGCTTGCGCACGTAGGCCGCATAGACCTCGCCGGCGCGCTCGTCGTCGTCGTCGTAGACGAACACGATGTCGAGGTCGCTGCCGTAGCCCAGCTCCTTACCGCCGAGCTTGCCGTAGCCGATGATCGCGAACTGCGGCACCTCGCGGTGCCGGTTGCGCACGTGCGGCCAGCACCAGCGGGCGGTCACGCGTAGCGTGGCGTCTGCCAGCGCGCTGAGGTCGTCGGCCACCTGCTCGACGGTGAGCCGGCCGTCCACGTCGCGCGCCAGGGTGCGGAACACCTCGGCGTGGTGCGCGTGGCGCAGCAGGTTCAGCAGCCGCTCCTCGTCGGCCTCGCCGGTGCGGGTGAGCGATGCGTGGCGCGCGTCGAGCTCGCGCTCGAACTCGGCGGCGACGAAGCGGCCCGAGAGCATCTCGTCGCTCGCGAGCTCGTCGATCACGCCGGGGTGCTGCATCAGGTAGCGTGCGGGCCACTTGGCCGCGCCCAGCAGGCGCAGCAGGCGTTCCTGCACGGCGGGGCGCTCGACCAGAAGCGCCAGGTAGCTCTCGCGGCGCATCAGCGGCTCGATCCAGTCGGCCCAGCGCATGGCGGCGTCGACGTGGCGCGGGGTCTGGCCCGCGCCGTCGCCGTCGGGCTCCTTGAGCCACTGGCCGGTGCGCTGCACCAGCTGGCGCAGGCGCGCGCGGGTTTCCTCGCGCAGCGCCAGCACGCGGGGTTGCTCGCACCAGTCGCGGATGCGCTCGGCGAACACCGGGGGCAGGTCGCCGAGCAGGTCGGCCAGGTCGGCGGGGGCGGCGGCCTTCTTGCCGCTGCACTTGCCGTTGCAGGGCTTCTCGCCGCCGAGCAGCTTGTCGAACTCCTGCGCGACGAACTCGCGGTGCGTGTCGAGCTGCTCGAGGAAGGGGCAGCAGCTCGCGTAGCCCATGCTCTGGGCGATCCAGCGCAGGTCGTCGTCGGACACCGGCAGCACGTGGGTCTGCTGGTCGTCGAGGTACTGGATGCGGTGCTCGACGCGGCGCAGGAACTCGTAGGCCGCGGCCAGCGCATCGGCCGTCTCTTGCGGCATGAGGTTGGCGCGAGCCAGGCGCTGCAGCGCGTCGAGCGTGGGCCGCGTGCGCAGCTCGGGGAACTGCCCGCCGCGCACCACCTGCAGCAGCTGCACGGTGAACTCGATCTCGCGGATGCCGCCGCGCGAGAGCTTCACGTCGTTGGCACGCTCGGGGCGCCCGGCGCTGCGGCGTGCCGACTGCTCGCGGATCTGCCGGTGCAGCACGCGCAGCGAATCGAACACGCTGTAGTCGAGGTAGCGTCGGAACACGAAGGGCAGCACCGCGCCGCGCAGGCCCTGGGCCTGGCCCGCGAGCACGACGTCGCGCGGCGCGACCACGCGGCTCTTCATCCAGGCGAAGCGCTCCCACTCGCGGCCCTGCACCTGGAAATACTCTTCCAGCGCATCGAGCGAGACCACGCTCGGGCCCGAGTTGCCGTTGGGCCGCAGCGCCAGGTCGACGCGGAACACGAAGCCGTGCTCGGTGGTGTCGCCCACCAGCGCGTAGATGCGCTTCACGGCGCGCGCGAAGTATTCCTGGTTGGACAGGCGGCCGCGCCCGTCGGCGTCGCCCTGGGTCTCGCCGTCGACGTCGTAGAGGTAGATCAGGTCGATGTCGCTCGACACGTTGAGTTCGCGCGCGCCGAGCTTGCCCATGCCCACGATCCACAGCTGCGCGCGCTGACCCTCGGGGCCCATCGGGGCGCCGTGCGTGGCGTCGAGTTCGCGGCAGGCCTCGCGGCAAGCGATGTCCAGCGCCAGTTCGGCCAGCTCGGTGACGGCGGTGGTCACCACGGCCAGCGGTGCCTGCTCGTCGCAATCAAGAGTTACAAGCCTCTCCATCACCAGCTGCCGCACAATGCGCAGAGCGTCGCCGACGCCGTCCCCGCGCTGGCGCAGTGCCTCGTAGGCCACCGCCATCGATTCGCGCCGCGGCGCGCCCGGGGGAAGCAATGCAAGCTCGGCGGCATACCTGCGGCGCAGGCGCTGCACGAACCTCGAATACGAAGAGAAGGCGCCCTGCGGCGCCGGAGAACTGGGAGAAATGGTGTCTGGCAACTGGTTCACACCGATGCTGGTTTCCGCGGAACCCGTCTGAAAGCTGGCGGTCATAATTCCGGACACAGCGCGATCCTCAATGAACGACACGGCGTCTTCCCCTTCACGTCTGCTCAAAATCACCGCTGTGACGGCGCGCTGGCTGCTCGGTCTCTTGATCGCTGCATGGCTTCTGCTGGCGCTGTCAGTCGTTGTCCTACACGCGTGGATTGTGCCGCGAATCGGCGATTTCCGTGACGCGCTCGAGGCGCAGGCTAGCAAGGCCATCGGCGTGCCGGTGCGCATCGGATCGATCACCGCCCGCTCCGAAGGGCTTTTCCCGGCCTTCGAATTGCGCGACGTGGTGCTGCAGGACGTGGACAAGCGGGAGGCCCTTCGCCTCGCACGCGTGGTGGCCAGCGTGTCGCCGCGCTCGCTGTGGAGGCTCAATTTCGAACAGCTCTACATCGAGCGCCCGCAGCTCGACGTGCGCCGCGACCGTCAGGGAAAACTCCATGTGGCTGGTTTGCACATGGACACCGACACGACCGGAGAAACCCGCGGTGCCGACTGGTTTTTTGCGCAGCGCGAGCTGGTCATCGAAGGCGGCACCGTGCGCTGGACCGACGAGCAGCGCCAGGCAGAGCCCCTGCTGCTGACCGACGTGCGCTTCGTCGCGCGCAACAGCGCCCGGCGCCACGGCCTGCGCCTGGACGCCACGCCGCCGGCCGGCTGGGGCGAGCGCTTCACGCTGCGCGGCCAGTTCCGCCAGCCGCTGCTGTCGATCCGCACCGGCCACTGGCAGACCTGGGACGGCCAGCTGTACGCCGACCTGCCCTACATCGACGTCACCCGGCTCGGCCAGTACATCTCGCTCGATGCGCGCATCCGCGAGGGCAACGGCGCGCTGCGCCTGTGGGCCGACGTGGACGACGGCCAGGTCGTCGGAGGCGCGGTCGACCTGGGGCTCGACAAGGTCGACGTCTCGCTCGACAAGGGCCTGCAGCCGCTGGTTCTGCGCGCGGTCACCGGCCGCCTTTCCGGCCAGCTCACCGAGGAGACGCTGGAGTTCTCCACCACCGCCTTGCAGTTCGATACCGCCGACGGCATGCGCTGGCCCGGCGGCAACCTGTGGCTTCAGCACACGCCCGCCAGGGGCCGCACGCCCGAGCACGGGGCGCTGCGCGCCGACCGGCTCGACCTGGCCGCGCTCGCCCTCATCGCCGACCGGCTGCCGCTGGGCGACGCCACCCACCGCCTGCTCGATAGCTACGGGCCGCGCGGCCTGGTCGAGCACGTCGACCTGAACTGGCAGGGCTCGCTGGGCGCACCCACCCGCTACCAGGCCAAGGGCCGGGTCAGCGGGCTGCGCATCGCCTCGCAGCCGGCGCCGACCGACGCCGCGGCGGGGCCTTCGCAGCAGACCCCGGCGGCTCCGGTCGCGATACCCACCGCGGCGACCACGACCGTCTCCACCACGGCTGCCACCGCTGCCACCGCTGCTGCCGCTGCCAACGCCGCAGCCCCGCACCAGACCCACGACGCCGGCACCCCCGGGCTGAGCGGCGCCACCATCGACTTCGACGCCACCCACACCGGCGGCACCGCCACGCTCGCCATCGCGCAAGGCACGCTCGAATTCCCCGGCGTGTTCGAGGAGCCCGTCATTCCCGTCGACCGGCTCTCCACGCAGCTGCAATGGAAGCTCGACAGCGGCAATGGCAGCGCGCAACTGCAGGTGTCGAAGCTCAGCTTCGCCAACACCGACGCGGAAGGCGAGGCCCAGGCTAGCTGGCGCACCAGCGATCCGGCCGTCTCGGGCGGCAAGTCGCGCTTTCCGGGCGTGCTCGACCTGCAGGGCAAGCTCACCCGCGCCGATGGCACGCGCGTGTTCCGCTACCTGCCGACGGGCATCCCCCAGCACACGCGCGACTACGTGCGCGAGGCCGTCACCAAGGGCGTCGCGAGCAGCGTCGACTTCCGCGTGCGCGGCGACCTGCACGACATGCCCTTCAAGGACCCGAAGCAGGGCGACTTCCGCATCGCCGCCAAGGTGTCTGACGTCAACTACGCCTACGCGCCGCCTTCGATCACCAACGCAACGCCTTCGCGCAACGGCACCCCGGCGCGCGTCTGGCCGGCGCTCACCGGCCTGTCGGGCGAGCTGGTTTTCGAGCGCGACAGCATGCTGGTGCGCAACGCGCGCGGCCGCCTCGCAGGCACCGCCGGCGTCGAGGTGACCAGGGGCGAGGCGCAGATCCCGGAGCTTTCGCACCATGCGCAGGTGCTGCGCGTCGACGTGCAGGCCAAGGGGTCGCTGGGCGAGGTGCTGCGTGCGGGCGCGCCGCTGGCCGGCACCGAGCCGGGCGGCATCGGCGAGATCATGCAGGCCGCGCGCGCCACCGGTTCAGCCGACTACAAGCTGCACCTCGAGCTGCCGCTGGAGGCCATGGACAACGCCAAGGTGCAGGCCAGCGTGGCACTGGCCGACAACGAGCTGCAGGTGGTGCCGGCGGCGCCGTCGTTCACGCAGGCCAGGGGCACGGTCAACTTCACCGAGACAGGCTTCTCGCTGGCCGGCGTGCAGGCGAAGCTGCTGGGCGGCGACATCCGCGTCGAAGGGCGCGGGCGCTTCAGCGGCCCCAACCGCGAGGTCGCGCTGAAGGCGCAGGGCACGGCCACCGCCGATGGACTGCGCGGCGCGCGCGAGGTCGACTGGCTCGCGCGCCTCGCGAAGAAGGCGACCGGCAGCACGCCCTACACAGCCACCTTCTCGGTGCGCGACGGCGCGCCCGAGTTCTCGTTCGCCAGCAGCCTGCAGGGCCTGGCGCTGCAGCTGCCGCCGCCGCTCGTGAAGACGGCCGAGGAGCAGATGCCGCTGCGCATCGAGAAGAAGGTGCTCGCGCGCGACACCTCGAAGCAGGGGGCCGCCGCGGCCACGCAGGACCAGATCTCGCTCGACCTCGGCCGTGTCGGCGCCGTCCAGTACGTGCGCGAGCTCGTGGGCAGCGAGGCGCGCGTGCTGCGCGGCAGCATCGGCGTGGGCCTCGCGCCGGGCGAGACGGCGAGCCTGCCCGACAAGGGCGTGTTCGCGAACATCAACGTCGCCAAGCTCGACACGGCGGCCTGGGAGGCGCTGCTGGGCGAGGCGACGAGCACAGGCACAGGCGCCAACGCGGCCACCGGCACCAACGCCAGCGCCGATGCCCCCGAGCGCCCCGACGATCCGGCGATGGCCTACCTGCCCACGCGCATCGCGGTGCGCGCGCAGCAGCTCGGTGTCGCGGGACGCACGCTCCACAACGTGGTGCTCGGCGGCACGCGCGATGGAAACCTCTGGCGCGCCAACATCGACGCCAGCGAGCTCAGCGGCTATGCCGAATACCGCCACGCGCAGGCCGGGCGCCTCTATGCGCGCCTCGCGCGGCTGAAGATCGCGCCCTCCGAGGCCACCCAGGTCGAGACCCTGCTCGACGAGCAGCCCGGCAACCTGCCGGCGCTGGACATCGTCGTCGACGACTTCGAATTGCTGGGCAAGCGCCTGGGCCGCGCCGAGATCGACGCGGTCAACCGCGGCGGCGCCGGCCGCGAGTGGCTGCTCAACAAGCTGACCTTCACCATGCCCGAGGCCAGCTTCGTGGCCAAGGGGACCTGGGCGGCGGGCGCCGGAGCTCCGGCGGGCCAGCGCCGCACCGCCATGACCTTCAGGCTCGACATCGCCGACGCCGGCGAGCTGCTCACGCGCTTCGGCATGCCCGGCGTGCTGCGGCGCGGGCGCGGAAGGATGGAGGGCGACGTCAACTGGCGCGGCTCGCCGTTCTCGCTCGACTACCCGAGCCTGGGCGGGCAGCTGCAGCTCGACGTGGAGCAGGGCCAGTTCCTCAAGGCCGACCCGGGGCTGGCCAAGCTGCTGGGCGTGCTGAGCCTGCAGGCGCTGCCGCGCCGCCTCACGCTGGACTTCCGCGACGTGTTCAGCGAGGGCTTCGCCTTCGACTTCATCCGCGGCGACGCGAAGATCAGCAAGGGCATCGCCAGCACCAACAACCTGCAGATGAAGGGCGTCAACGCCGCCGCGCTGATGGACGGCTCGGCCGACATCGTGCGCGAGACGCAGAACCTGCGCGTGGTGGTGGTGCCCGAGATCAATGCCGGCACCGCCGCGCTGGTCGCCACCGCCATCAACCCGGCCGTCGGCCTGGGCACCTTTCTTGCACAGTGGGTGCTGAGCAAGCCGCTCGCGGCGGCGGCCACGCAGGAGTTCCACATCGAGGGCACCTGGGCCGACCCCAAAATAGCGAAGGTGCCCCGCACCCTGCAGCTTCTGCCGCAGACCATTCCCGGCGCGCCCGGTCTGCCGCCGACCTCGCGGACCGCGGACGACGGCAAGAAAACGGAGACCAAGCAATGAAAGTCGCAGCCATCCAGATGGTGTCGGCCATCGCCCGCGAAGCCAACCTCGCGCGCGCCCACGACCTGCTCGCGCAGGCCGCCGCCGGCGGCGCCGAGCTCGCGGTGCTGCCCGAGTACTTCTGCATGATGGGCGCGCGCGACACCGACAAGCTGGCCCTGCGCGAGACGGCGGGCGCGGGCACGGTGCAGGGCTTCCTGGCCGACGCGGCGCGCGAGTTCGGGCTGTGGATCGTCGGCGGCACGCTGCCCGTCGAGAGCACCGACGTGGAGCACGTGTTCAACAGCTCGCTGGCCTTCTCGCCCGACGGGCGCTGCGTGGCGCGCTACGACAAGATCCATCTCTTCTTCTTCGACAACGGCACCGAGCGCTACGACGAGCGCCGCGTCATCGCGCCCGGCGCGAAGCCGGTGGTGTTCGAGCTGCCCTCGCGCGACGGTCACCGCTGGCGCGTGGGCATGAGCGTCTGCTACGACCTGCGCTTTCCCGAGCTGTACCGCGCGCTCGCGAAGCAGGGCGCCGACCTGCTGCTGGTGCCCAGCGCCTTCACGCGCACCACCGGCGCCGCGCACTGGGAGGTGTTGCTGCGCGCCCGCGCCATCGAGAACCTGGCCTGGGTGGTCGCGCCCGCGCAGGGCGGCACGCACGAGAACGGCCGCCAGACCTGGGGCCAGTCGCTGGTCGTCGATCCCTGGGGCACGGTGGTGGCGCAGCAGGCCACCGACGAAGGCGTGGTGCTGTTCGACATCGACGCGGCCAAGGTGCAGAGCACGCGCACGCAGCTGCCCGTGCTCTCGCACAGCGTTCTCTAGATGACTCCCAGGCCTGCCCGCTTCGTGAGGCCGCCGACCCCCTTCGAGGGGGCAACACCGGCGGCCCGGCGAAGCCGGTTCCGCGGAACTCTCGGATTCACCCCCAGGCTTCGCGCACTTCGTGTCGCTGCGCCAACCCCCTTCCAGGGGGCAACACCGGCGGCCCGGCGAAGCCGGTTCCGCGGTGTTCCTGGAACAAGCCGCGTACCTTGCGTGCGGCGGTGGTGCCGGCATGTCTGATGCGCTGCTGACCGTCGCACCGCAGCGATGGGCGCTGCTGGCCTATGCGCGGCTGCGCTCGCTGTGGCAGCGCTGGTTCCTGTGGCTGCTGCTGGCGGTGCTGGTGTCGGTGCTGCTGGTCACGGTGGTGTGGCTCGCGGGCCGGCACGAAGTGGAGCAGGTGCAGGCCGCGCTCGACCGCGACACCGCCGACGCGGTCGCCGACCTGCGCAGCGGCTTCCAGCGCAATGCGCAGAGCCTGCGCGCCACGCAGGCGCCCGGCGCCGATCCCGCCAGGTGGCCGGAGGTGGCTGCCGCGCTGCTGCGCGAGCATCGCGAGTGGCTGCGGCTCGAATGGCGCGATTCGGCGCTGCGCCCGCTGCAGGCCGTCAATACGCCCTACCGCATGCGCGTGCTCGACGAGGACACGCGCGGCCCCGACCAGTCCGACGTGTCGCTGGCCTGCGCCGCGGCGCGCAAGCTGGGCGCGTCGGCCTATTCGCCGAGCCACTACGTGCCCATCGCGGGCGGCGGCGGCATCGAGGTGATGGAGCTGTGCGTGCCGATCGACGCGGGCGGCTACCTGGTGGCGAGCTATTCGCTGCGCGACGCGCTGATCGAGCTGGTCGGCCCCACGCTCACGCGCGGCCAGGAGGTGGCCTTCACCGAGGCCGACGGCACGCGGCTGGTGGCGCTGGGCAGCTCGCGGCGCACCGGCACGCGGGTGTTCACCTCGCAGCAGCTCATCGACCTGCCGGGCACCTCGCTGATGCTGCGCGTGGACGGCTGGCGCGCGGCGCCCGACCTGTTCCCGAACATGCTCACGGCGCTGGTCACGGCGATCTCCATCGCACTGGTGTCGGTGCTTGTGCTGCTCGCGCGCGACACGCGCCGCCGCCTGCGCGCCGAGCGCGACCTGGCCGACGCGCTGGCCTTCCGCAAGGCGATGGAGGACTCCGTCATCACCGGCCTGCGCGCGCGCGACCTGCGCGGCCGCATCACCTACGTCAACCCGGCCTTCTGCGAGATGGTGGGCTTCAGCCCCGAGGAGCTCATGGCGGACAACGCCGAGGCACCCTACTGGCCCACCGAGCTGGCGCACGAGTACCAGCAGCGGCAGGCGCGGCGACTCGCGGGCGGCATGCCGCCGCGCGAGGGCTTCGAGTCGGTCTTCATGCGCAAGGACGGCACGCGCTTTCCGGTGCTGATCTTCGAGGCGCCGCTGATCAACGCGCACAAGGTGCAGACCGGCTGGATGAGCGCGTTCATCGACGTGAGCGAGCAGCGCCGCATCGAGGAACTCTCGCGCGCCAGCCAGGAGCGCCTGCAGGCCAGCGCGCGGCTGGCCACCGTGGGCGAGATGGCCTCGCTGCTGAGCCACGAGCTCACCCAGCCGCTGGCCGCCATCGCCAGCTACGCGAGCGGCTCGCTCAACCTGCTGGGCCCCGACGCCAAGGGCGACCAGGGCGAGGTGGCGATGGCTGTGAAGCGCATCGCCGAGCAGGCCGACCGCGCCGGGCAGGTGATCCGCAGCGTGCACGACTTCGTGCGCCGCCGCGACCGCACGCGCGAGGCCGTCGCGCCGCAGGCGCTCATCGACGCGGTGCTGCCGCTGGTGCGGCTGCAGGCGCGCAAGCTGGGCGTGATCATCGAGGTGGTGCTGGAAGACCGCCTGCCCGCGGTCATGTGCGACCGCACGCTGGTCGAGCAGGTGCTGCTGAATCTCGCGCGCAACGCGATGCAGGCCATGGACAGCCCCGACAACATCGGCAGCCGCGTGCTGCGGCTGCGCGTGGCGCGCGCCGCCGCGATGGGCGCCGCGGGCCAGGAAGACGGCCGGCGCTGGATCGAGTTCTCCGTGGCCGACCTCGGCAGCGGCATCACCGAGGAGGTCGCCGAGCGGCTCTTCACGCCCTTTTTCACCACGCGCGCCGACGGCATGGGGCTCGGCCTGAGCCTGTGCCGCACCGTGGTCGAGCAGCACGGCGGGGCGCTCCTGTTCGAACCCAACAAGCCGCGCGGAACCGTGTTCAGGTTCACGCTGCCAAGTACATGATCACCCCCAGGCTTCGCGCACTTCGTGTCGCTTCTCCTTCCCCCTCGCCGGGGGCGACACCTGCGGCCCGGCGGAGCCGGTTCCGCGGTGCCCTCGAAGGGCCCGCGCCTGTTTTTGGATTGAATTGATATGCAACCGCTGATCGACGGCTTGATCTTCATCGTGGACGACGACGCCAGCGTGCGCGAGGCGCTGGCTTGGCTGCTGCGCTCGCGGCGCCTGGCCAGCGAGCACTTCGCGAGCGCGGAGGCGTTCGAGCAGTTTCTCGACCAGGACCCGCTGCCGCAGCAGCCGCTGTGCCTGCTGCTGGATGTGCGCATGCCCGGCACCAGCGGGCTGGTGCTGTTCGACCGCATCGTGGAGCGCGGGCTGCTGCCCGCGATGCCGGTGATCTTCCTGACCGGCCATGCCGACGTGCCGACGGCCGTCGACGCGGTCAAGCGCGGCGCCTTCGACTTCTGCGAGAAGCCCTTCTCCGACAACGCACTGGTCGACCGCATCGAGCATGCGCTGAGCGCGTCGCAGCAGGCACTGGAAGTGCAGCGCGCACGCCGGGGCCTGGCCGAGCGCATCGGCGAGCTGACCGAGCGCGAGCGCGACGTGATGCGGCTGGTGGTCGAGGGCCTGCCGAACAAGCTCATCGCCGACCAGCTCGCGATCAGCGTGCGCACGGTGGAGGTCCACCGCGCGCGCGTGTTCGACAAGATGGAAGTGAAGTCGGCCGTCGAGTTGGCCAACCGTCTGCGCGAACTCTAGCCCCCTGATTCTTCGCGGAACACCGCGGAACCGGCTTCGCCGGGCCGCAGGTGTTGCCCCCCTGAAAGAGGGAAGGCGCGCGCGACATGCAGTGCGCGAAGCCTGGGGGTCAGCTCAGGACCACCGCGGAACCGGCTTCGCCGGGCCGCAGGTGGTGCCCCCTGAAAGGGGGTTGGCGAAGCGACACGAAGTGCGCGAAGCCTGGGGGTTAGGCCTTCTCCGCCACGAAGATCTCGACGCGGCGGTTCTGTGCGCGGCCTGCGGCCGTGTTGTTGTCCACCAGCGGTTCGCGCGAGCCGCGGCCGTCGGTGGTGATGGCGGTGGTCGAGACGCCGCGGCTCACGAGGTGGTTGCGCACGCTGTCGGCGCGGCTCACCGAGAGGCGCTCGTTGCCTTCCTCGCTGCCGGTGTTGTCGGTGTGGCCCACCACGCGCACGCTGGCGGCGGTGGCGCTCTTCAGGCCTTCGGCGACCTTGTCGAGCACCTGCGCGAGGTTGCGCTTGACGTTGGCGCGGCCGGTGTCGAACGACATCTCGTTGGGAATCACCAGGTGGAGCTGGTTGTCGGCGGTCTGCTCGATCACCACGCCCGTTCCCTTGGTCGAGGTCTCGAGGTCGCTCTTCAGCGTGGCCAGGCGGGCCGTCCAGCTGTTGGCCGGTGCGGCTGCGGGCGCGGCTGCAGGCGCGGGTGCCGGCGGGGGAGCCGACTGCGATGCGCAGCCCGCGATGAACAGCAACGCGGCGGCTGCCGCACTCGAAACAACGAACTTCCTCATGAGATTCCCTCTTAATGGACCAATGGAACGGTTATGGCGGGAACCGGCCTTTCAGCGCGGCCGGTTTCCCTCTCGTGCGCCGGCGCTCGCTCAGCCTCGCGGCCCGCGCTCGCCCACGTAGATTTCGACGCGGCGGTTCTGTGCCCTGCCTGCGTCGCTGTTGTTGTCGGCGATCGGCTCGTGCGAACCGCGGCCTTCGATGCGGAAGATCGCTGCGTTCACGCCGCGCGCCACGAGGTAGTCGCGGGTGCTGGCCGCACGTTCGACCGACAGGGGGTTGTTGATGGCGTCCGAACCGGTGCTGTCGGTGTGGCCGATGATGCGCACTTCGGCGTTCGGGTTGCCGCGCAGGCCGCTGGCGAACTGGTCGAGCACCGGCGCGAAGTTGGGCTTGATGTTGGAGCGGCCCACGTCGAACGACACGTCGCTCGGGATCTGCAGCTTCAGCTCGTTGTTGGGCGTCTGGGTCACGGCCACGCCGGTGCCCTGGGTGGCGGCTTCCATCTGGCGCTTCTGGTTCTCCATGCGCTGCGACCACAGGTAGCCGCCGAGCGCGCCGGCTGCCGCGCCGACAACCGCACCCGTGCCGATGGCCCCGCGGTTTCCGCCGGTGGCCGAGCCGATGGCGGCTCCGCCCAGCGCGCCGATGCCGGCGCCGATGCCGGTGTTGCGCTGCGTGTCGGTCATGCCGCCGGCACAGCCCGAGAGGACGAGCGCGGCGGCGGTGGTGGCGAGTACGAACTTTTTCATGGCGTTCCCTTTCGAGGTTGATTGAAGCGAGCGACAGCTTAGCCTTCGGGGAGTGCGTGATGGTACGGGCTCAAAGCCCTACGGAAAATAAGAAAAGTTTCGTCATCGCGCATGAATGCTGCGATGATTGCTACCAAAGTAATAGCAATGGGGTGGTTGTCCGACAGTGCTGAGCGGCCGGGGACTTCAGGAGCAATTCACGCTTCGGGCGGGCGCTTTCCCTGGTCGGTGCCGCGGCCGGCCTCCGGCTCGTCGTCGTCATCGTGCAATTCACCCTTGTTGCGGCCGGAAAACATGGTCCACCAGATGATCAGAATGAACACCAGTCCCGCGGCGAGGGCTTCAAGCAGAATCAAACCCATGAGAAATGGACTCCAGTGGCTGGTCGGGATTGCGATCGTAGCAACGCTCGCCGCCTGCTCCACCGGCCCGCGCACGCCCGAGGCCCCCATCCGCCCCCCCGTCAGCCAGCCGCGCGACCTCGGTCCGCTCACCGGTTCGCTCGCGCATCCCAAGAGCCGCTGGGTGCCCGTCGGCTGGAGCGAGCTCCCTGGCTTCGGCGAAGACCCCCTGCACGAGGCGTGGATCGCACTGCTGGCGAACTGCACCCGCCCCAACGCCGCCTTCGCGCCGCTGTGCCGCGACGTGCGCCAGCTGACCATCGCCACCCCCGAAGAGCAGCGCCAGTGGATGACAGAGCGGCTGCAGCCCTATCGCGTGGAAGCGCTCAACGGCCAGAGCGAAGGCAAGCTCACCAGCTAC
This sequence comes from Variovorax atrisoli, assembly GCF_014195185.1. Lineage (NCBI taxonomy): Bacteria > Pseudomonadati > Pseudomonadota > Betaproteobacteria > Burkholderiales > Comamonadaceae > Variovorax > Variovorax atrisoli. The sequence goes on from NZ_JACIBG010000005.1 coordinate 403,911, forward strand.
TACGAGCCGGTGTACGAGGCCTCGCGCGTGCCCACTGCCACCTTCAACGTGCCGATCTACCAGGCGCCCGACGGCCTGGTGCCGCGCCGCCCCTGGTACACGCGCCAGGAGATCGAGACCCTGCCCGAGGCGCAGGCCGCATTGCGCGGGCGCGAGATCGCATGGATGGCCGACCCCATCGACGCGCTGATGCTGCACATCCAGGGCTCCGGGCGGCTGCGCATCACCGAGGCCAACGGCTGGCAGCACACCGTTCGCGTCGCCTTCTCGGCCACCAACGAGCAGCCCTACCGCAGCGTGCAGCAGTGGCTCGTCAGCCAGGGCGTGGCCAAGGTCGGCAAGTGGCCGGACGACACCAAGGCCTGGGCCGCGCAGAACCCGCAGCGCGTGACGCAGATGATGTGGAGCAACCCGCGCTACGTGTTCTTCCGCGAAGAGACCATGAGCGAGGTCGATGCCGCCTTCGGCCCGCGGGGCGCGCAGGGCGTGCCGCTCACGGCCGGCCGCTCCATCGCGGTCGACCGCGAGAGCATTCCCTACGGCACGCCGGTGTGGCTGGCATCCAGCGGACCGGCGGCGCAGCTGCAGAAGCTGGTGGTGGCGCAGGACACCGGCAGCGCCATCCTCGGCGCCGTGCGCGCCGACTACTTTGCCGGCACCGGTGCCGATGCGGGCCGCCTCGCGGCGAGCATGAACCAGCCGCTGAGGCTGTGGGCCCTGTGGCCGCGGCAGCTGCCCGCGCCCTGAGCAGGGGAGCGCCGATCCGGACGAGGCTTCGATGAAGGGTTTCCGAAAAAGACCCGGCATAACCTGACCGGAAGCTGATCAATTCACGGAGTCGTCATACGAAGTGCCTAACTTCGCGGGCTGGTTTTTCCCCAACCCACGAAGAAAGACATTGCGCATGACCGCAAACACCCGCTCCGACGATCGCCCGGTCGAAATCGAAGACATCGGCACCAACACCACGTCGAATCCCTCGTTCAACGACCTGATCGCCGCCCGACTGAGCCGCCGCCGCCTGTTCGGCCTGGGCGTCGGCACGGCCGGCACCGCGCTGCTGCAGGCCTGCGGCGGTGGTGGCGGCGGCGGCACCGCCTTCCCGGTGCTGCCTCCGGCACCTGCACCGGCTCCCGCTCCGGCGCCTGCCCCCACGCCGGCACCGAGCCCCGCCCCGATGAAGCTCGGCTTCAATGCCGTTGCCAAGAGCCTCGCTGACGTGGTCACCGTGCCGGCCGGCTACACCGCCAGCGTGCTGTACCGCCTGGGCGATCCGATCGCCTCGGGTGTCGCCGCGTACCAGAACAACGGCAATGACGACGCCACCACGTACGACCGCCGCGCAGGCGACCATCACGACGGCATGACCTACTTCGGCATGAACGCGTCGAACAAGTGGGATGCCGCCGGCGCATCGCGCGGCCTGCTCGTGATGAACCACGAGGCCATCACACCGCTGTTCCTGCATCCCACCGGCCAGACCATCGTCAGCGGCGCGCGCACCGTCCCCGACGAAGTGCTGCGCGAGTTCTACCTGCACGGCGTGAGCGTGATCGAGGTCAACAAGAGCGGCAGCACCTGGAGCTACAAGCAGGACTCGAGCTTCAACCGCCGCGTCCACACGCTCACGGAAATGGCCTTCTCGGGCCCCGCTGCCAAGACCGGCTACCTGAAGACCAAGTACTCGACCGACGGCAGCAAGACCCGCGGCACGGTCAACAACTGCGCCAACGGCACCACGCCGTGGGGCACGTACCTCACCTGCGAGGAGAACTGGGCCGGCTACTTCCGCCGCATCGCCGTCAACGACGATGCCAACCGCACGGCCAAGGAACTGGCTTCCTTCAGCCGCTATGGCGTGGCCGGCACCGGCCGCGAACTCTGGGCCACCGTCACGCCCGACACCGCCGACAACCTGTACGGGCGCTGGAACACCGAGGTCGTCGCCACGAGCGGCACCGCTGTCGACGACTACCGCAACGGCGCGAACACCTATGGCTGGGTGGTCGAGATCGATCCGTTCAACCCCTCCAGCACGCCCAAGAAGCGCACCGCGCTCGGCCGCTTCGGCCACGAGGGTGCCTGCCTGGGCCCGGTCGTGGTCGGCAAGCCGCTCGTCTGGTACATGGGCGACGACTCGCGCAACGAGTACATCTACAAGTTCGTGTCGACCAAGAACTGGGACGCCGCCGACATCGGCGGCGGCACGGCCGCCGGCGACAAGTACATGGACGACGGCAAGCTCTACGTCGCGAAGTTCAAGGCCGACGGCACGGGTGACTGGCTCGAGCTGAAGCTGGGCGTCAACAACATCACCGCCGGCTACTCCGCATACGCTTTCGCCGACGCGGCCGACGTGCTGATCAACGCCCGCCACGCAGCCGATGCGGCCGGCGCCACCAGGATGGACCGCCCCGAGTGGACGGCCGTCAATCCGAAGACCGGCGAGGTCTACGTCACGCTGACCAACACCAATTCGAGCTCGCGTCCGATCGGCAAGACCGACGCCGCCAACCCGCGCTTCTACAACGACAAGACCACCGCCGGGGAGGACCAGAAGGGCAACCCGAACGGCCACATCGTGCGCTTTGCCGATACCAACGGCGACCCGACCTCCGCCACCTTCAAGTGGGACGTGTACCTCTTCGGCGCGCGTTCCACCGCGTCGGCCGATGTCAACCTCTCGCAGCTTGGTGCCGACAACGACTTCTCCAGCCCCGACGGCATGTGGTTCAGCCAGGCGGCGCCCGGCCTGCTGTGGCTGGAGACCGACGATGGCGCCTACACCGACGTGACCAACTGCATGCTGCTGGCGGCCCTGCCGGGCAAGGTCGGCGACGGCGGCGCGAAGACCATCACCAACGTCGACGGCTCCACCACCGCCACGCAGGCCACCTTCGTCGGCAAGGCTCCGGGCACCGACGGACTGCGCCGCTTCCTGGTCGGCCCCATCGACTGCGAGATCACCGGCATCGCCGAATCCGGCGACGGCCGCGCGCTGTTCGTGAACATCCAGCACCCAGGCGAGACCACGGCCAGCACGAACATCTCGGATCCGACGAAGTTCCTCAGCCACTGGCCGGAAGGCGGCAATGCCCGCCCGCGCTCGGCAACCATCGTCATCACCAAGAACGACGGCGGCCTGATCGGCCTCTGATCGACCTGGGTCGGATTCCCCTGTCCGGCGGGGGCACCGCGGAACCGGCTTCGCCGGGCCGCAGGTGTCGCCCCCGGCGAGGGGGGTGGCGCAGCGACACGAAGTGCGCGAAGCCTGGGGGTGTGCCTATTTCGGCAACGGCAGCGCCGTCTTGTATCTCACCTGCTTCAGCGCAAAGCTGGAGCGGATCTTCTCGACTCCCGGAATCGGCGTGAGCTGTTCCAGGATGAATTTCTCCAGCGCCGCCATGTCCGCCACCGCGATGCGGATCAGGTAGTCGCTGTCGCCCGTCATGAGGTAGCACTCCATCACTTCGTCGTGCTCGGCGATGCGCTGCTCGAAGTCCGCGAGCGACTGCTTGCTCTGCGTCGTGAGGCTGATCGAGATGAACACGTTGAGCCCGAGGCCCAGGGCCTTGGCGCTTGCGAGCGCGACATAGCGGTCGATCACGCCGCTGGCCTCGAGCACCTTCACGCGCGAGAGGCAGGGCGATGGCGACAGGTGCACGCGCCGCGCCAGCTCCACGTTCGACAGCGCGCCATCGCGCTGAAGCTCGTCCAGAATGCGCAGGTCGATGGCGTCGAGTTGCATGAAATGCCGTGCAGATTGAATATCGCGGAATTTTATGCTGCGAGGCCTGCATGGGCTTGGCGCTGCCGGTAGCTAATTTTCCGGACTGCGGCCTAAAGTGCTGCCATGAACGCCCCGATTTCGCCCGACCAGATGCGCGCCCTGCTGCTGGATGAAGCGCAGCTCTCGCACGATCCCGACCCCGCCGAGACCGCCGAGTGGCGCGACGCCTTCGTGGCACTGGCGCAGACGCAGGGGCCGCAGCGCGCCAGGCAGATGCTGGCCGAGCTGGCCCGCCTCGCACGGCAGCAGCGCATCGGATGGCAGCCCGAACTCGCCACGCCGTACGTCAACACCATCGCGGTGGAAGACCAGCCGCCGTTTCCGGGCGACCTCGCCATCGAGGAAAAGCTCGCCTCGCTGATGCGCTGGAACGCGCTCGCGATGGTGGCAAAGGCCAACCAGGCGTACGGCGAACTCGGCGGCCACATCGCCAGCTATGCGAGCGCGGCCGACCTGTTCGAGACCGGCTTCAACCATTTCTTCCATGCGCGCAGCGAGCACCATCGCGGCGACCTCGTGTTCTTCCAGCCGCACAGCGCCCCCGGCGTCTATGCCCGCGCATACCTCGAAGGCCGCCTGAGCGAGGAAGACCTGAAGCACTACCGCCAGGAACTCACCGCGCCCGCCTTCGTCGACGGCAGCGGCGCGCGCGGCCTGTGCAGCTATCCGCATCCGTACCTGATGCCGGACTTCTGGCAGTTCCCGACCGGCTCGATGGGCATCGGCCCCATCAGCTCGATCTACCACGCGCGCTTCATGCGCTACCTCACGCATCGCAACCTGCTGAACTGCGAAGGCCGAAAGGTGTGGGGCGTGTTCGGCGACGGCGAGATGGACGAGCCCGAGTCGATGAGCGCCTTGACGCTCGCCGCGCGCGAGAAGCTCGACAACCTCGTGTGGGTGGTCAACTGCAACCTGCAGCGCCTCGACGGCCCGGTGCGCGGCAACGGCCGCATCATCGACGAGCTCGAGAAGCTCTTCGCCGGCGCGGGATGGAACGTCGTCAAGCTGATCTGGGGCAGCGACTGGGACGGGCTCTTCGCCCAGGACGTCAGCGGCGCGCTGGCGCGCGTGTTCGCCAACACCGTCGACGGGCAGATGCAAACCTTCGCTGCCAAGGACGGCCGCTTCAACCGCGACAACTTCTTCGGCCAGAACCCCGAGCTCGCGCGGCTGGCCGAAGGCATGACCGACGAGCAGATCGACCGCCTGAAGCGCGGCGGCCACGATCTCGTGAAGATCCATGCCGCCTACGCCGCCGCCGCGGCGCACCGCGGCCAGCCCACCGTGATCCTCGCCCACACCAAGAAGGGCTACGGCATGGGCAGCGCCGCGCAGGGCAAGATGACCACGCACTCGCACAAGAAGATGGGCGACGTGGACCTCATCGAGTTCCGCGACCGCTTCAACCTGCCGCTGACCGACGCGCAGGCCACCGCGATGGACTTCTACCGCCCCGCCGAGGACAGCGCCGAGATGCGCTACCTGCGCCAGCACCGCGAGTCGCTCGGCGGCGCCATGCCGCGCCGCGAGACTGCCTGCGAGGTGGTCGCCAAGCCCGACATCGCGAGCTACGCGCAGTTCGCCACTGTTGCCGGCGGCAAGGAGATGAGCACCACCATGGCCTTCGTGCGCATGCTGGGCAACCTCATGAAGGACAAGGCCCTCGGCCCGCGCATCGTGCCCATCGTGGCCGACGAGGCGCGCACCTTCGGCATGGCCAACCTGTTCAAGCAGGTCGGCATCTATTCGAGCGTGGGCCAGCGCTATGCGCCGGAGGACATCGGCTCGGTGCTGAGCTACCGCGAGGCCACCGATGGGCAGATCCTGGAAGAAGGCATCAGCGAGGCCGGCGCCATCGCGAGCTGGACGGCCGCGGCCACCAGCTACAGCGTGCACGGGCTGGCGATGCTGCCCTTCTACATCTACTACTCGATGTTCGGCTTCCAGCGCGTGGGCGACGCGATCTGGGCCGCGGCCGACCAGCGTGCGCGCGGCTTCCTGCTGGGCGCCACGTCGGGCCGCACAACTCTCGGCGGCGAGGGCCTGCAGCACCAGGACGGAAGCAGCCACCTCGTGGCCGCGACCATCCCCAACTGCAAGGCCTACGACCCGGCCTTCGCGGGCGAGATGGCGGTGATCGTCGACGCGGGCATCCGCGAGATGATGGTCGAGCAGCAGGACGTGTTCTATTACGTCACGCTCATGAACGAGAACTACGCGCAGCCCGACGTGCCGGCCGGCGCGGAAGGCGACATCCTGCGCGGCTGCTATCGCTTCGGCACTTACGCGCCGGCATCGGGCAAGGCGAAGAAGAAGGTCACGCTGATGGGCTCGGGCGCGATCCTCACCGAGGTCGTGAAGGCCGCTCAGCTGCTGGCCGACGAAGGCATCGAGGCCGAGGTGTTCAGCGTCACGAGCTGGAGCGAGCTCGCGCGCGATGGTCTGGCCTGCGAGCAGCGCGAGCTGGCGGGCGAAGAAGCCGGCGTGCCCTTCGTCGCGCAGCAGCTCGGCAAGGGCGGCAGCAAGACACCGATCATCGCCGCCACCGACTACGTGCGCGCCGTGCCCGAGAGCGTCCGCGCCTTCCTGCCCGAGGGCCGCCGCTACGTCACGCTGGGCACCGACGGTTTCGGCCGCAGCGACACGCGCGCTGCGCTGCGCGGCTTCTTCGGGGTCGATGCGCAGAGCATCGCGAAGGCCGCACGCCACGCGCTGGGCTGAATTCCTGCGGTCTCCGCGACGGGGCGGGCCCTGCGTTAGAGTCGCAGGCCCCACCCCCTTCGCACCCATGACCGCCCGCTTCCAGTCCATCGCCCCTGCCGTCCGCCTGGCCGACCGGGTGGCCGATGCGCTTGCGGCCGAGGTGCGCAGCGGGCGGCTCTCCGAAGGCGACCGGCTGCCGACCGAGACTGCGCTGGCCGAGCAGTTCGGCGTGAGCCGCACGGTGGTGCGCGAGGCGGTGTCGCGGCTGAAGTCGCTGGGGCTGCTCGATTCGCGGCAGGGAAGCGGCGTCTACGTGCGCGCTGCCGGTGTCGAGCCGCTGCGCTTCGAGATGCCGCACGTGGCCTCGCGCGAGGCGGTGATCCAGATGGTCGAGCTGCGTCGCGCGCTCGAAGCCGAGGTGGCCGCGCTGGCCGCAGAGCGGCGCACCGAGGAGGAGATGCAGCGCATCCGCGACGCCATCGCCGCATTGCACGCGGCGGTCGAGGCGGGCGGCAACGGGGCGGACGAGGACGTGCTCTTCCACCGCGCCATCGCCGAGGCGGCCCGCAACCCCTTCCTGATCGGCACGCTGCAGTACCTGCGGCAGTTCCTGCACGGCGCCACCCGCGTCACGCGCGCCAACGAGGCGCGCCGCGCCGATTTCGCGCGCGAGGTGGCGCAGGAGCATGCGCGCATCGTGGAGGCGATCGAGGCCGGCGACCCGTTGCGCGCGCGCGAGGCCGCCAAGAGCCACATGGACAACGCGATCCGCCGCATCGAGCAGGCCGATCCGGTGTTCTGGCAGCAGGAGGGCGAGCAGCTCGCCCGTCCGCTGGTCGAAGGCTGGCCCGCCGGCGGCTGAGCCGACACACAAAGACACCACAAAGTCGCGAGAAGGCGAGTTTTCCGAGGGTTTACCCGGGTCGGCCAACAAAACCCAGATTTGTATGATGACCTGACAAATCATCAGAGACGCAGCTTTTCATGACTTCCTCGACCCTCCAGGCCGGCGCCATGTCGCCCGCCGCCGCCGACGCCGCGCTCGAAAAGCGCGCCTATTCCAAGGTGTTCTGGCGCCTCGTGCCCTTCCTGATGCTCTGCTACGTGATCGCGTACCTCGACCGCGTGAACGTCGGCTTCGCCAAGCTGCAGATGGGCCAGGACCTGGGCTTCAGCGAAACCGTGTTCGGCCTGGGCGCCGGCATCTTCTTCCTGGGCTACTTCCTGTTCGAGGTGCCGAGCAACCTGCTGCTCAACCGCGTGGGCGCGCGCATCTGGATCGCGCGGATCATGATCACCTGGGGCCTGCTCTCGGCCTGCTTCATGTTCGTGAAGACGCCCACCAGCTTCTACATCCTGCGCTTCCTGCTCGGGCTGGCCGAGGCGGGCTTCTATCCGGGCGTGATCCTCTATCTCACGCACTGGTACCCGGCGCACCGGCGCGCGCGGATCATCGCGGTGTTCATGTCGGCGATTCCCGTGGCGGGCATCTTCGGCAACCCGCTGTCGGGCTGGATCATGGACAGCTTCCACGGCGTGTCGGCCATGAGCGGCTGGCAGTGGATGTTCCTCATCGAGGCCATCCCCGCAGTGCTGATCGGCCTGATGGTGCTCTTCTACCTGGACAACGGCATCGCCCAGGCGCGCTGGCTGAACGCCGAGGAAAAGGCGCTGCTGCAGCGCGAGGTGGCGAGCGACGCCGTCCACGGCGCCAAGGGCCCGCACTCGGTGGCCGGCGTGTTCCGCGATGCGCGCATCTGGTGGATGGCCTTCATCTACTTCGCGTTCGTGATGGGCCAGTACGCGCTGACCTTCTGGCTGCCGACGCTGGTCAAGGCCACCGGCGTGCAGGGCAACCTGAACATCGGCCTGCTCAGCGCCATTCCCTTCCTCTGCGCCATCGTCGCGATGAACCTCTTCGGCCGCAGCGCCGACCGGCGCCAGGAGCGCCGCTGGCACCTGATCGTGCCGGCCATGATGGGCGCCGTGGGCTTCACCGTCGCCGCCTCGTACACGCAGAACACCGCCGTGTCGCTGGCGTTCCTCTCGCTCGCCGCCGCCGGCGTGCTGACCTGCGCGCCGCTCTTCTGGTCGCTGCCCACCGCCTTCCTGACGGGCACGGCGGCCGCCGCGGGCATCGCCGCCATCAACTCGGTGGGCAACCTCGCGGGCTTCGTGAGCCCCTACCTCATCGGCTACCTGAAGGACCTCACGGGCAGCACGCAGATCGGCATGTACGTGCTGGCCGGCGCGCTGGTGCTCGGCGCCATCGCCGTGTGGTTCACGCCCAAGCAACTCGTCAACCGCTAGATGAAGTACACCCTCAGGCTTCGCGCGCTTCGTGTCGCTGCGCCCACCCCCTCGCCGGGGGCGACACCCGCGGCCCGGCAAGGCCGGTTCCGCGGTGGTTCCCCAATGGGGCGCGTCGCACCGGGCGGCCGGCCCTGCAACTGAAGGAAGCAACGCAATGAATCAAGAAAAGACTCCCGCCGCCACCTCCGCCGCCACCTCCGCCGCCACCCCCGTCGTCGGCCTCGTGGGCCTGGGCGCCATGGGCGCCGGCATGGCGCAGTCGCTGCGCCGCGCGGGCCATGCGCCGCATGTGTTCGACGTGCGCCGCGAGGCTGCCGAAGCCTTAGCGCGCGATGGCGGCACGGCCTGCGCCACGCTGGCCGAGCTCGGCGCGCAGTGCGACATCGTGGTCAGCGTGGTGGTGAACGCCGCGCAGACCGAGTCGGTGCTGTTCGGCGACGGCACCTCGCCCGGCTGCGCGGCGTCGATGAAGCCCGGCAGCCTGTTCGTGATGTGCTCCACCGTCGATCCGAACTGGTCGGTGGCGCTCGAGGCGCGTCTCGAAAAGCTCGGCATCCTCTACCTCGACGCGCCCATCTCCGGCGGCGCCGCCAAGGCCGCGAGCGGCCAGATGACGATGATGACCGCCGGCACGCCCGCCGCCTACGAGCGCGCCGGTGCGGTGCTCGACGCCATGGCCGCCAAGGTCTACCGCCTGGGCGACAAGGCGGGCGCCGGCAGCAAGGTGAAGATCATCAACCAGCTGCTGGCCGGCGTGCACATCGCGGTGGCGGCCGAGGCCATGGCGCTGGGCCTGCGCGAGGGCGTGGACCCGGCGGCGCTGTACGAGGTCATCACCCACAGCGCGGGCAACAGCTGGATGTTCGAGAACCGCATGGCGCACGTGCTCGCCGGCGACTACACGCCGCTGTCGGCCGTGGACATCTTCGTGAAGGACCTGGGCCTGGTGCTCGACGTGGCGCGCGCGAGCAAGTTTCCGCTGCCGCTGTCGTCCACCGCGCACCAGATGTTCATGCAGGCCTCGACCGCCGGCTATGCGCGCGAGGACGACAGCGCCGTCATCAAGATCTTCCCCGGCATCGAGGTGCCGGCGCCGAAGGGGAAAGCGCCGTGAGCGAGCCGGCGCTCAAGTTCATCGACACGCCGCTGCTGCGCATCGGCTACGAGGAATGGAACCCCGCGGGCAAGGCCACCGCGGTGCTGGTGCACGGCTGGCCCGACAGCCCGCGCTGCTGGCACGGCGTTGCCGAGCGGCTCGTCGAAGCCGGCTGGCGCGTGCTGCTGCCCGCCCTGCGGGGCTTCGCGCCGACGACCTTCCTGCATGCCGACACGCCGCGCAGCGGACAGCTCTCGGCGCTGGGCCGCGACCTGCTCGACTTCATCGACGCGCTCGGCCTGCAGCAGCCCGCGCTGGTCGGCCACGACTGGGGTGCGCGTGCCGTGGCCAATGCCTGCGGGCTGCGGCCCGGCGTCGCCAGCGCGCTCGTGCTGATGTCGGTCGGCTACGGCACCAACGCGCCCGACCAGCCGATGCCGCTCGCGCAGGCGCGCAACTACTGGTACCACTGGTACATGGCCACGCCGCGCGGCGAACGCACGGTGCATGACGACCGCATCGCCTTCACGCGGATGATGTGGGACACCTGGGCGCCGGCCGGCTGGTACGAGCCCGCCGAGTTCGAGGCCACCGCCACCGCCTTCGAGAGCGACGACTGGGCGCGCGTGGTGGTGCATTCGTACCGCCATCGCTGGGGCCATGCGCCGGGCGATCCGCACTACGCGGCCGACGACGCCGCGCTCAACCCCGCGCCCGTGCTGCCGGTGCCCACGCTGGTGCTGCACGGCGCGGCCGATTCCTGCAATCATCCCGACACCTCGGCCGGCAAGGAACGCTTCTTCAGCGGCCCCTACCGCCGCGAGCTGCTCGACGGCGTGGGCCACTTCCCGCAGCGTGAGGCGCCGCAGGCTGTGGCCGACGCGCTGCTGCGCTTCCTGCCCGCGCTCTAGAACGAACACGAAAGACAAGACGACCATGAACATCCTCATCACCGGCGGCTGCGGCTTCCTGGGCGCCCGCCTCGCCCGCACGCTGCTCTCGGGCGGCAGCCTTGCGCTGGCCGGATCGGCCGCGCAGCCCGTCTCGCGCATCACCCTGGCCGACCGCGTGCCGCCGCCCGCCGACCTGGCGTCCGATGCGCGCGTGCAGTTCGTGCAGGGCGACCTGCTGGAGCAGCTCGCGAACGGCGCGCTGCCCATCGCCGACACGCAGCTCGTCTTCCACCTCGCCGCCGCCGTGAGCGGCGAGTGCGAGGCCGACTTCGACCTCGGCATGCGCAGCAACCTCGACGCCACGCGCGGCCTGCTCGAAGCGGCGCGGCGCGCGGGCCATGCGCCGGTGTTCGTGTTCTCCAGCTCGGTCGCGGTGTTCGGCGATTCGCCCGAGCAGCGCCTGCCCGCCGTCATCGAGGACACCACGCTGCCGACGCCGCAGAACAGCTACGGCATCCAGAAGTTCATCGGCGAGCAACTGGTGGCCGACTTCACGCGCAAGGGCTTCGTGCAGGGCCGCAACGTACGGCTGATGACGGTGTCCGTGCGCCCCGGCCGACCCAACGGCGCGGCATCGAGCTTCCTGAGCGGCATGCTGCGCGAGCCGCTGGCCGGCGAACGCGCACGCTGCCCCGTGTCGCCCGACACGCCCGTCGCGCTGGCCTCGCCCGGCAACACCGTCGCGGGCATCGTGCGCGCGGCCACCGCCAGCGCCGCCGAATGGGGCGCGCGCACGGCGGTCAACCTGCCGGCGCTGACCACCACCGTGCGCGAGATGGCGCAGGCGCTCGAACGCATCGCGGGCAAGGAGGCCACCGGCCTGATCGACTGGGAACCCGACGCCGCCATCGCGAAGATCGTGACCAGCTGGCCCAGCCGCATCCACGCCGCGCGCGCCGAGGCGCTGGGCCTGAAGTCCGACGCCAGCTTCGACGCGATCCTGCGCGACTACGTGCGCGAGAACGCGCAGGCCGTGAAGCTTGCGCTGAAGGACTGAACGCCATGTCCAAGCTCGTGCTCGGCTGCATCGCCGACGATTTCACCGGCGCCACCGACCTCGCCAACAACCTCGTGCGTGCCGGCATGCGCGTGGTGCAGGCCATCGGCGTGCCCGAAGGCCCACTCGATGCCGACGTGGATGCGGTGGTGGTCGCGCTCAAGTCGCGCACCATCGCGCCGGCCGAGGCCATCGCGCAGTCGCTCGGCGCCTTGCGCTGGCTGCAGGCGCAAGGCGCGAAGCAGATCTACTTCAAGTACTGCTCCACCTTCGACAGCACGCCGCAAGGCAACATCGGTCCCGTGACCGAAGCGCTGATGGACGCGATGGGATGCGACTTCACCATCGCCACGCCCGCCTTCCCCGACAACAAGCGCACCGTGTTCAAGGGCTACCTGTTCGCGGGCGACGTGCTGCTCAACGAGAGCGGCATGCAGAACCATCCGCTCACGCCGATGACCGACCCGAACCTCGTGCGCGTGCTGCAGGCGCAGTGCACGCGCAAGGTGGGGCTCGTCGACTACGCGGTGGTGGCGCGCGGCGCCGCCGCCATCGAGGAGCGCATCGCTCAGCTCAAGGCCGAGGGCGTCTCCATCGCCATCGTCGACGCGGTGTCGAACGACGACCTGCTGCGCATGGGCCCGGCGCTCGCGAAGATGCCGCTGGTCACCGCAGGCTCGGGCGTGGCCATCGGCCTGCCGGCCAACTTCGGCCTCGCGCCCTCGTCGCAGGCGAGCGAACTGCCCGGGGCCGGCGGCAAGTCGGCGGTGGTCTCGGGCAGCTGCTCGCTGGCCACCAACCGGCAGGTGCTCGATTTCATCCAGCGCGGCGGCGCGGCACTGGCCATCGATCCGCTGCGCATCGCGGCCGGCGTCGACGTCGCGGCCGAGGCGCTGGCGTGGGCCGCTCCGCTGATCGACAAGGGCCCCGTGCTCGTCTACTCGACCGCCGAGGCCGGCGCCGTGAAGTCGGTGCAGGGCCGCCTGGGCGTGGAAGAGGCCGGTGCGATGGTCGAGCGCACGATTGCCGCCATCGCGCGCGGCCTGGTCGAGCGCGGCGTGCACCGGCTGGTGGTGGCCGGCGGCGAGACCTCGGGCGCCTGCGTGCAGGCGCTGGGCATCGCGCAGATGCAGATCGGCCCGCAGATCGACCCCGGCGTGCCGTGGTGCCATGCGCGCTCCGAAGCCGCGCCCGAGGCCGGCCTGCACATCGCGCTGAAGTCGGGCAACTTCGGCAGCGACGATTTCTTCACCAAGGCATTTACAGTGCTCGCATGACCGAGAGCATGACTGCAGAGAACCAGGCCCGCGAGGAGATCTGCCGCGTCGGCCGCAGCCTGTTCGAGCGCGGCTACGTGCACGCCACGGCCGGCAACATCAGCGTGCGCCTGGACGACGGCGGCTTCCTCATCACGCCCACCGATGCCTGCCTCGGCTTCCTCGACCCGGCGCGGCTCGCACGGCTCGACGCGCAGGGCCGGCAGACCGGCGGCGACCGCGCCAGCAAGACCATCGCGCTGCACACGCGCATCTACGCTGCCGCGCGCGCGTTCGATGCGAACACCGCCTGCGTGATCCACACCCACAGCACGCACTGCGTGGCGCTCACGCTGCAGGCTCCCGGCGATGAACTGCTGCCCGCGCTCACGCCCTACTTCGTGATGAAGGTCGGCCATGTGCCGGTCATTGCGTACCACCGGCCGGGCGCGCCCGAAGCGGCCGAGCAGGTGGCGCAGGCCATCGGGCGCTTCGGCGCCGCCGGCACGCCGATCCGCGCCGTGATGCTCGCGCGCCTGGGCCCCAACGTGTGGCACGACACGCCGGCCGCCGCCATGGCCGTGCTCGAGGAACTCGAGGAAACCGCAAGGCTCCAGCAGCTCGCCCAGGCCGCAAGGCCCGAGCCGCTCGATGCCGACCAGATCGATGAACTGCGCCGCACCTTCGGTGCGCGCTGGTAGTAAAAACACCCCATGCCCCAATTCGCCGCCAACCTCTCGATGCTCTACCCGGAGCTCGCCTTCCTCGACCGCTTCGACGCCGCCGCGAAGGACGGTTTCAAGGCCGTGGAATACCTCTTCCCCTACGACTTCACCAAGGAAGAAATCGTCGCCAGGCTCGAGCACAACGGCCTGCAGCAGGTGCTGTTCAACGGCCCGCCTGGCGACTGGAACGGCGGCGAGCGCGGCCTGGCCTGCCTGCCGGGGCGCGAGGCCGAGTTCCGCGAAGGCATCGCCAAGGCCATCGACTATGCCGTGGCGCTCGACTGCCCGCGCATCCACGTCATGGCCGGCCTCGTGCCCGCCGGACAGCAGCGCGACGCGCTGCAGCCCGTCTACATCGACAACCTGCGCTGGGCCGCTGCCGAGGCCGCCAAGGCAGGCCGCGACGTGCTGATCGAGCCGATCAACACGCGCGACATCCCGGGCTTCTTCCTCAACCGGCAGGACCATGCGCACGAGATCGTCGAGACGGTGGGCGCACCCAACCTCAAGGTGCAGATGGATCTCTACCACTGCCAGATCGTCGAGGGCGACGTGGCGATGAAGATCCGCAAGTACCTGCCGACCGGCCGCGTCGGCCACATCCAGATCGCGGGCGTGCCCGATCGCAACGAACCCGACATCGGCGAGCAGAACTACCCGTACCTCTTCGACGTGCTCGACGAGGTGTCGGCGCAGTGCGGCTGGCAGGGCTGGGTCGGCTGCGAGTACCGGCCGAAGCGCGGCGCGGAGCCCGGCGGCACCTCGGCCGGCCTGGGCTGGCTGCGCGACTGGCGGCAGCGGCACGCATGAAGCTCGAGGCGCTGCGCATCCCGGCGCCGCTGCGTGGCTTCGCGGCGGGCGATGTGCAGCTGTTCGACATCGTGCTGGCCGGCGACAGGGTCGCTTCCATCGCGCCCAGCGCGCAGCAGCAGCATGCGAAGGGCACGCTGCTGAGCGCACTGGTCGAGGCCCACGCGCACATCGACAAGAACTACACCGTGCAGGATGTGGGCGCCGCGCAGGGCAACCTGTTCGTCGCGATCGAGCGCATGAATCGCCATCGCGAGAGCTGGACCGGCGAGTCGCTGCGCCTGCGCATGGAGCGCGCGCTTCGCGATGCCTGGCTGTCGGGCACGCGCGCGCTGCGCACGCACCTCGACTGGGTGCAGCCCGAGCCGCCGGCCGCGCTGGCGGTGTTCGAGGCGCTGCGCGAGGAATGGCGCGGCCGCATCGAGCTGCAGTTCGTATCGCTCACGCCGCTCGACCTGTTCGCCGGCATCGACGCCGGCGAGCGCATCGCGCGCGAGGTGAAGCGCGCGGGCGGCGTGCTCGGCGCCTTCGTCTACCGCAACGAGGGCATCGTCCACAAGCTGGGCCGCGTGTTCGACCTTGCGCAGCAGCATGGCCTGGCGCTGGACTTCCACGTCGACGAAGGCCTGGACATCGAGGCCACCGGCCTGCGCAGCATCGCCCAGTTGGTGCGTGCGCGCGACTTCGGGCAGGGCGTGGTCTGCGGCCATGCCTGCTCGCTGTCGGTGCAGGAAGACGCCGTGGCCGCCGAAACGCTCGCGCTGTGCGCCGGCGCCGGCATCCACCTCGTCGCGCTGCCCACCACCAACCTCTACCTGCAGGGCGCATGGGACCGCACGCCGGTGCAGCGCGGCATCACGCGCATCCGCGAGGCGGCGGCACGGGGCTTGCGTGCGAGCCTGGCGACCGACAACGTGCAGGACGCCTTCTATCCCTACGGCAGCTACGACCTGCTGGAGACCTTCGGCCTCGGCGTGCAGGCGGCGCACCTCGCGCCGGCCGACGACTGGCTCGACACCGTCACCGTGAGCCCAGCGAAGGCGCTGGGGCTCGCGTGGGACGGGCGCATCGCGCCGGGCTGCCCGGCCGACCTGCTGGTGCTGTCGGCCACCGGGGAACATGAACTGATCGGCCCGCGCGGACGGCAACGCACCGTCATCCGCGCCGGCCAACGACTGGAGAGCAACGAGCAATGAGCATGGGCAAGCCGATGGCCAACTACGCGGCCGCCAAGCGCGTGGGCGATTTCGTCTTCATGAGCGGCGTGGTCGCCGTCGATCCGGCCACGCGCCGCGCGGTGGCCGGCTACGACGCCATTCCGGAAGAAGCGCGCACCGCGCTGCAGGGCGTGGGCTACGCCACCGGACAGATGTCGGTGGACGTGTTCGAGGCGCCCATCGTCGCGCAGAGCTGGTTCGTGCTCGAGCGCATCCGCCAGATCGCGGCCGAGCACGGCGGCACGATGGAAGACGTGGTGAAGCTGGTGCAGTACTTCCGCCACCTGCCGCACTACGCCTTCTACAACCGCGTGCGCGGCCTGTTCTATCCGGGCGAGCCGCCCGTCAGCACGGTGGTGGAGGTGTCGCGCTTCCTGCCGGGCGACGAGGTGCTGGTGGAAGTTGAGGCGACCATGTACCTGCCGGAATAGGTACTCCCCCAGGCTTGCCCACTTCGTGTGGCCGCCAACCCCCTCGCCGGGGGCAACACCTGCGGCCCGGCAGAGCCGGTTCCGCGGTGTTCCGCGGTGTTCCGCGAAAAGTCTCGCCCTACCTGACGCCCGCGCCCTTCAAAAGGAACTCCGTCACCTGCTCGATCAGGTAGCGCCGGTCCTTGTCGTCGCCCTGCTGCGCGGTGTCGCGGAAGTAGGCGGCCTGCGTGGCGTGGTCGGCGTAGAACTGCGTCACGGCCCAGATGTGGAACAGCACCAGCATCGGGTCGGCCTTGTCCATCAGGCCCTGGTTCATCCAGTTCTGGATGACGGCGGCAGCCTGTTCGGTGCGCTGCTTGCTCGTTGCCATCATGTCGTTGATGACCGGCGCGCCGCGCATCATCTCGGCCGTGAAGATGCGCGAGCGCAGCGGGTGCTCGAACGAGAACATCATCTTGCGCCGGATCAGGTCGCCCAGCACCCTGCGCGGGCCGAAGGCCTCGTCGCTGAAGCCGAACACCACGATCCAGTCGTTGAGGATGTCCTGCAGCACCTGGCGGTACAGCGCCTCCTTGCTGTCGATGTAGTAGTGCAGCTGCGCCTTCGAAAGCCCCGCCTTGTCGGCGATCGCCTGCGTCGACGCGCCGGCCAGGCCCTCGCTCGCGAACACCTCGATGGCGGCCTGGTTGATGAGGGCCAGCACCTGCGTGTACTTGCGCGAGCGCCCGCGCGTGGCGGGAGCCTCGCCGTCGTTCTCCTGGGTGATGGCGGAAGCCGCAGCGGAAGAGGCAGACGCACGCGCGCTCACAGCTGCAGTTCCAGTTCCAGCCCCTTGGCGCGCGAGCAGCACAGCGCCACCTTGTGGCGGCGCTCGCTGCCGGTCAGGCAGAAGTCGCGGTGCTCGGCGCCTTCACCGTCGCCCTCGACCACGCAGGTGCCGCACAGGCCCTGCTGGCACGACACCGGGATGTCGATGCCGACCTCGTGCAGCGCGTCGACGGCGGTCTGGTCCGCCGCCACCGGCACCGTGATGCCGCGCTTGGCGAGCTTCAGCGTGAAGGGCAGGCCGGCGGCCGCGCCGGCATCGGTGGGCGCGGAGAAGTATTCGGCGTGCAATGCGTCTTCCGGCCAGTGCGCGGCGGCGTCGCGCACCGCCTGCATGAAGCCGCCGGGGCCGCACACATACAGGTGCGTGCCGGGTGCGCGCTGGGCCAGCAGCGAACGCAGGTCGATGCGCTGCGATGCGTCGCCCTGGTCGAGGTGCAGCCGCAGGTGCGGTGCGAGCGACGGCGCGCGCAGCGCATCGGCGAAGGCCAGGTGCTCCTCGCTGCGCGCGAAAACGCACAGCGTGAAGGCGGCGCCGCGCCCGGCCAGCGCCTGCGCCATCGCCAGCAGCGGCGTCATGCCGATGCCGCCGGCCAGCAGCAGGTGGTGCGCGGCCTCCTCGCGCAGCGGGAAGGTGTTGCGCGGCGCGCTGATCGGCAGCAGGTCGCCCTCGCGCACGCGCTCGTGCATCGAGGCCGAGCCGCCGCGGCTGGAAAGCTCGCGCTTCACGCCGATCACGTAGCGCCCCGCGCTGGCCGACGACGGCGCCCGCGCCAGCGAATACTGGCGCGAGAAGCCGCCGGGCATGTGCACGTCGATGTGCGCGCCGGCCTCGTACGAGGGCAGCGGCCGGCCCCACGGGTGGGCCAGCTCGAAGGCCAGGATTTCCGGCGTCTGGCGCGAGATGCGTTCGACGCGGACGGTGAGCGTGCGTTCGAGGCTCATGGTTTCGTGTCTCCCTCTGGAGTCTGTGGCTCTTCTGCTAGATGCTGCTCAGCTTGCGCGAGACGCGTTCGATGAAATGGGTGCGGTCGTTCGCGGTGACGGCGTTCATGTCGTGCAGCTGCAGCCAGGTCACCTTGCAGCGCCACGCGAAGAGTGCGCGCAGCGCCCGCGTGAAGAGGCGCCTGCCCGGATCTCCGATGACCATCACGAACCAGCGCGGCGAGCCGCCGGTGGTCACCACCGTGAGCCGCCTGATGTGGCGCATGCCCGACTTCGCGAGCTGTCCCTTGCGTTCCGCCGGCAGGAAGGCCACGCCAGGCAGCCAGACCCGCTCCAGCCAGCCCTTGAGCATCGACGGCGGCCCGTGGAACCAGGTGGGAAACACGAACACCAGGTGCTCGGCCCACAGCAGCGCTTCGACGTGGGGTTTCACACGTTCGCGGATCAGGTCGGGGTTGTCGAGGTAGGCGATGCGCTCTTCGCATGTCAGCGTGGGGTCGAAGCCCTCGGCATAGAGGTCGATGGCCTTGACGGGATGTCGCGGCGAGAGCGCCTCGAGGGCGGTGCGGTAGAGCGCGTGGTTGAAGCTGTCAGGGTTCGGATGGCAATGGACGACGAGCGTTTTCATGGTTGAGGGCCGGTTCGCTCGGCGGTTGTCGGCCGCCGGCGAGACGGGGTCAGAGCCCAGGGGGTGAAAGGCCGCGCGGTGCCTTATGGCAACCCAGGCGCCGGCATCTGACCCCGGCGCAAGCCCCGCGCGGCCCGCGGGAAAAATGCGTTCTTCGCAGGGGCCTTACTTGCCCGTGAGCTTCTTGCGAACGTCGATGCCGACGCCCTTGTTCACGAACTGCGTGGTGACCACCTTCGACAGGTCGACCTCGCCGGGCTTGTACAGGCCGGCCTTGACCATCTTGTCGTAGAAGTCCTTCACGCGGGCCTCGTCCATCGCGCCGATGCCCTTGGTGAGCGATTCGCCGCTGTCGACGATGCCCATCTTCTTCATCAGCTCGATGGAGCCCTGCGAGGACGCCACGGGCGAGTCGGGGTTGATCTTGGCGATCATCTCGTTGGCGGCCTTGTTGTCGCCGTAGAGGTAGTTGTTCCAGCCGATGATCGAGGCCTCGATGAACTTGCGCACCGTCTCGGGCTTGGTCTTGACCATGTCGGCGCGCGTCTCGATGGTGGTCGAGTAGGTCGAGAAGCCGTTGTCGGCCAGCAGCTGCACCACCGGGTCGAAGCCGGCCTGCGCCTTGATCGACAGCGGCTCCGAGATGGCGTAGCCCTGCTGGATGGACTTCTTGTCGGCCAGGAAGGGGCCGACGTTGAAGGTGTAGGGCTTGAGCTGCGAGTCCTTGAAGCCGTGCTCCGACTTCATCCACTGCCAGAAGCTGAACTGGCCGTCCTTGCCGATGAAGGCCACCGGCGCCTTGGTCATGTCCTTGAAGGTGTCGAAGCCCTGGCCCGGGTGGGCGAACATGGCCTGCGGGTCCTTCTGGAAGAAGGCCGCCACCACCACCGTGGGCACGCCGTTCTTCACGTTGTCGAAGGACTGCAGCAGGTTGCCCGTCATGAGGAAGTCGACCTTGCCGGCCGGCAGCATCGGCCGGTTGTTGACCATCGGGCCGCCCTGCTGGATGTCGACGTCGAGGCCGTACTTCTTGTAGGTGCCGTCCACCAGCGCCTGGTAGAAGCCGCCGTGGCCGGCCTGCGCCTTCCAGTTGGTGGCGAACACCACTTTTTCCTGCGCCTGCACGGCGAAGGCGGCGCCCGCGAGGGCCAGACCCAGAACGAGCGGGCGGAGGGTGAATGCGGGGATGCGCATGGGAACGTGCTCCTGTGGAGGTTTCGTTGAAAAGAAAGGGATGCGCAGACTAAGGCTTTTCAGCGTTCGATGGCCATGTCGGCGCGCCACCCGCGTGTTTTTCCGGGGTTCATCAGGCCCATCGGGTCGCTGCGCTTCTTGAACTCGATCTGCTTCGTGTCGATGGTCTTCATGCCGCCGTCCTCGATGGTGACGACGTGCGGGTTGAAGATCACGCAGCCGCCCTGCGACTCGATCTCGCGGATCACCTCGTACTGGTGGGCCTTGCCCTTCCAGCGCACCAGCAGGATGCCGAAGGTGCCGCATTCGCCGTTGGCGCGCGCGAAGTCCTGGTGCTGCAGCACGTCGTCGCCGAAGATCTCAAGGTGCCGCTCGACCACGGCCGGGTCGAAGGGTTGTGCGTAGGCCACCTGCAGGTAGGTCCAGCCGCGGTCGGCCTTCAGCGCCTGCAGCGTCGTGTGGTTGAAGGCGCACTCGTAGGCGGGAGGCAGCCCGTCGGCGAGCAGCTCGGCCTCGGTACCCGCTACCGAGATGGTGCCGCCCTGCGCATCGGCGAGCGCGCGGAACTCGGCCATCGATTCGGGCGAGACCATCGCGAACACCGCGTGCCGGTCGGCCGGGAAGCGGTCGCGCATGGCCGTGTAGTAGGGCGAGAAGCGCGCCTCCACCGTCGACAGCAGGAAGATGTCGAGCGAAGGCGCCTGCGCGGCGATGCCGAAGTCGAGCGCGCCGCGGTAGGTGCCGAAGAGCACCGTGCAGTGCACCCAGTCGACGGCAGGGCTCAGCGCCACTTCCACGTCGAGGATCACGCCGTTGGTGCCGTAGGCGTGGTGCACCTGCTGGATCTCGTCGCCGTGCAGCTCGATGACGCGCGGCTCGCGCTCCACCGTCATCACGCGCGCGCGCAGCAGGTTGCCGGGGTCGCGCAGGATGCCGTGGCGGAACGAGCCGATGCCGCCGAAGCCGCCCGCGATGAAGCCGCCGATGGAGGCCACGTGCCAGGTCGAGGGCCACATGCGCAGCGCCTGCCCGGTCTCGCGCGCGGCGAGGTCGATGTCGTGCATGCGCGCGCCGGCCTCCACGCGGATGCTGCCCTCGCGGATGTCGAGCACGCGGCACATCTGCGTCACGTCCAGCACGATGCCGCCTTCCAGCGGCACGCACTGGCCGTAGTTGCCGGTGCCGCCCGCGCGCACCGTGAGCGGCAGCTTCCACTTCGCGGCCACGGCCGCGGCCTGGCGCACGTCGTCCTCGGTGCCGACCTTCACCACCAGGTCGGCCACGCAGCCCGCGAGCTGCTCGGTGAGGATGGGGCTGTACCAGTAGAAGTCCTTCGACAGCTGCTTGCGCTGGCCGGGCGCGGTGATCACGTTGAGGCCGCGCAGTTCCTCGCGCACGGCGTTCCAGTCGACGTTTGCAGGGGAAACGTGTTCGGAGTTCATCGACGCTCCGTCAAGGGGGACTCTTCGCAAGGGAACGCCGCGGAACCGGCTTTGCCGGGCCGCAGGTGTTGCCCCCGGCAGGGGGTTGGCGAAGCGACACGAAGTGCGCGCAGCCCGGGGGCGAGCCAACTATCTTTCACGGCGCATCTCGCTTTCGTGCCAGTGGCCGAGGACCAGGCGCGACAGGGCCGCGAACACGATGAAGATCACGATGCCCAGCAACGACACCAGCAGCAGCGCCGCGAACATCATCGGGATCTCTGTTCGGAAACTCGATTCGAGGATGCGCGAGGCCAGCCCCGTCTCCTTGCCCGCCGTGCCGGCCGTGAATTCGGCCACCACCGCGCCGATCAGGCTCAGGCCGCCCGCGATCTTCAGGCCCGCCATGAAGTAGGGCAGCGCGCTCGGCGCCAGCAGGTAGCGGAAGGTCTGCCAGGGCGAGGCCTTGTAGAGCTGGAACAGGTCGCGCAGGTTGCTGTCGGCGCTCTTCAGTCCGATGACGGTGTTCGACAGGATCGGGAAGAAGGCCACGATCCACGCGCACAGAAGGAGCGCCGCCGTGGTGCTCGACACGTAGATCAGGATCAGCGGCGCGATCGCGATGATCGGCGTGACCTGCAGGATCACCGCGATGGGGAACAGGCCGATCTCCACCCACTTGAAGAGCGCGAAGGCGATCGCCAGCAGCACGCCGCCCACGATGGCAGCGACCAGCGCCAGCAGCGTGAGCTTCACCGTGAACCACAGCGCGCTGGACAGCGATTCCCAGTTGTCGAACAGCGTGCGGATGATGAGCGAGGGCGCGGGCAGGATGTAGTGCGGGATGTTGTTGGCGCGCACGGTCCATTCCCACGCCAGCAGCAGCAGCGCGACGATGGCCGCGGGCACCGCGATGCGCAGCATCGACTCGCGCCGGCGCAGCCGGTCCTCGTGTGCGCGCAGCGAGGCCTCGGAGGGCGCGGCGGCGGCATCCGCGAGAGGGGCGGCCGCGTGGGTCTCAGTGATCGATGTCGAGGCCATGCAGGGCTCCATGCAGCGATTGCGACACCGCGGTGCAGTGCGCGTTGTAGCGGGTCGAGGTGCGGAAGTCTTCGCCGCGCGGATACGGCTCGTCGATGCGGATCTCGTCGATCACGCGGCCGGGCCGCGCTGCCATCACCACGATGCGGTTCGACAGATACACCGACTCGTACACGCTGTGCGTGACGAACACCACCGAGAAGCGGTGCTCGCGCCAGATGGCCAGCAGGTCGTTGTTGAGCTTGATGCGCGTCATCTCGTCGAGCGCGGCGAAGGGCTCGTCCATCAGCAGCAGGCGCGGGTGGGTGACCAGCGCGCGGGCGATCGACACGCGCATCTTCATGCCGCCGGAGAGCTCGCGCGGGTACACGTCGGCGAAGCGCGAGAGGCCGACCATCTCCAGCGCCTGCTTCACCACCGGCGCCGCTGCGTCGCGGCTGGTGCCGGCCAGCTTCAGCGGCAGCCAGACGTTGTCGAACACCTTCGCCCAGGGCATGAGCGTGGGCTCCTGGAACACGAAGCCCAGGTCGCGGTCGGTCTTGCCGTTCTTGCTGTTGCCGGCGGCGGCACCGCCCCAGTGCATGTCGCCCGAACTGATGCGCGTGAGCCCCGCGATGAGGCGCAGCGCCGTGCTCTTGCCGCAGCCCGAGGGGCCGAGGAAGCTGATGAAGTCGTGCTCGCCGATGTCGAGCGACATGCCCTGCAACGCGAGCGTGCCGTTGGCGAAGCGCTTGCTGACGTTGCGCAGGCTGACCAGCGGCGCGCCGGCGGCGGCGGTGGTGGCTTCCGTGCTCATTTCCAGGCCGGCTCGTTGGCGAGGCGCGAGAGCGGGAAGCGGTCGACCTCCTGCAGCAGCTCGACGAAGCGGCGGCCCACGTGGTCGAGCACGGCCGCGCCCTTCTCGGCGGTCGCGCGCGTGGCGTCGCCGGCGGCGCCTGCGGGGTTGATGTCGTGCATCTGCCAGCCGAGCTTGCCGCTGGGCGTGATCGAGAGGAACCTGTTCTCCGCGGCCAGCTGCTCGGTCATCGAGCTGAAGTTCCGGAACTGGTCGCGGCGCACGTAGTCGGGCGTGAGGTGCAGCATCACCGAGCTCTCGAGGTCGCCCGCGTGGATGCCGTGCCTGCCCTCGTGCGCGGTGAACAGGCCCTCGGGCAGGCCCAGGGTGTACCAGTTGGCGGCCACGACCATCATGCCGTGCTCCTCGCGCAGGTCGCGCGCGACGATGTCCATCACGCTCATCTGGCCGCCGTGGCTGTTGTAGAGCACCAGCTTGCGCACGCCGGCTTTCGCGACGCAGGCGCCGATGTCCTTCCACATCGAGATCAGCGTGTTCGCCGACACGGTGAGCGTGCCCGGGTAGCGCGAGTGCTCGTTGCTCTTGCCGTAGGGAACGGTGGGCAGGAAGAGCACCGGCAGGTCGTCGGGCAGGTGCGGCAGCGTGGCGCGCACCATGCCGTCGATGGTGGCGGTGTCGGTCGACATCGGCAGGTGCGGGCCGTGCTGCTCGGTGGCGCCCACCGGCAGCACGGCGATGAGCCGTTCGCGGTCGAGGCGGGAGAACTCTTCGCTGGTCAGGTCGGACCAGAAGCGGCTGCGCAGGGGAGGCGGATTCATCGCGGGTGTACCTCGTGGCGCCTGGTGTGGCGGTGGCTTAAATTATCCATGCGGTCAAAAAAGAGCGGATATACGTGGATACCCGGCAAATTTTTCCATGCAAGCGCCGTGCCATTAAAGTTAACCGATTGGTAAAAATTGGATGGCAAGCATCCGACCGACCGGATGCCCGCTCAGCGCCGCACGATGTACCGCGTGACGACCGGCCCCGACTCGCCGATGTGGAAGGCGAGCCTGCGTTCGCGCAGCGCCATGTCGCTGGCGGTGGCGCGGGTGAAGCGCCGCAGGTGGTCGGTCCACGACTCGTCGACGATCTGCTCCACGTAGCGCTCGGGCTGCCCGATGTCGTGCAGCAGCTCCCAGCCGATGGCGCCCTGGCTCAGGCGCGCGCGGCGCGTCTGCTGCATCACGAGGTGGAAGGCGGCGGCGCGCGCGGGGTCGATCAGGTATTCGACGGTGACCACCACGCGGCCGGTCTCCTCGGGGGCTTCCGCGGGCGGACCGACGGCCCAGCCGGCCTGCGCGGGGCTGGTGTCGTCCTCGCCGCTCAGGTCGGTCACCCAGCGCAGCGCCGCGAGCATCAGCAGCGTGCCGCTGACCGCCGCAACGCTCAGGCTCGCGACCAGCGAGCTCAGCGTGGCCACCTGCCCCCAGATGGCCGCGCCGATCGCGCTCGCGCCCATGATCGCCATCTGGTACATCGACATGCCGCGCGCGCGCACCCAGTCGGGCAGCGCGAGCTGGGCCGACACCGACAGCGAGTTGGCCACGGTGATCCACGCCATGCCGCCGAAGAACATCGCCGGCACCGCGATCCACGCATTGGGCGCGAACGCCATCACCGCCGTGGCGCCCGACTGCAAGAGCGTGCCGCGCAGCACCAGCTGGTCGCGCCCCATCGCCTGGCGCAGCCGCGGCAGGAACAGCACCGCGACGATCGCGCCCGCGCCCATGGCCGCCAGCAGCAGCGTGAAGGTGCCTGCGCCGCCGCCCTGGAGGTTGCGCGCCAGCAGCGGCAGCAGCGCCAGCAGCGCGGTCGAGTGGAAGAAGAAGATCGAGATGCGCGTGAGCACCGCGCGCATGCGCTGCGACTGCCGCACGAACTGCACGCCGACGCGCATCGCGCTCACCAGCTTCTCGCGGCCCAGCGGATTGGGCGTGTGCTCGCGCCGCCAGCGCAGCACGACGAAGCCCGATGCCACCGACAGCACCGCGTTCAGCGCGAACACCCAGATGCTGCCCGCGCTCGCGATCAGCATGCCGGCGGTGAGCGGGCCCACGATGCGCGACGCGTTCATCGCGATGCCGTTGAGGCCCAGCGCGGCCGGCAGCTGTGCGCGCGGCACCAGCTCGGGAACGATGGCCGCGAACACCGGCCAGCGCAGCGCCAGCCCGATGCCGTTGGCGAAGGTCAGCGCCAGCAGCAGCGGCGCGGTCATGAGGTCGAGCGCCAGCGCGGCGCACAGCACGATGGCGGTGCCGGCCAGCCAGAACTGCGTGGCCACCAGCCAGCGCCTGCGGTCGAGGATGTCGGCCAGCGCGCCGCTGGGCAGGCCCAGCAGGAACACAGGCAGCGTGGAGGCCGACTGCACCAGCGCCACCCAGATCGGCGAGGAGGTCAGCGTGGTCATCATCCACGCGGCGGCCACGTCGTTCATCCACATGCAGATGTTGGCGACGAGCCAGGTGCTCCACAGCATGCGGAACACGGGAATCTTCAGGGGCACGAGCGCCGCGAACTTCGTCGGCTGCGGCCTCGCGGGCGGGATGGGTGTCTCTTCGGTGGATATGGGGGGCATGTGGCGCTATTTTGGCTCCGCGCCAGCAGAGCCCGCGATCCCGTCATCGCCATCGCGCGAACACCGAGGAACCGGCTTTGCCGGGCCTCAGGTGTTGCCCCCTGCAAGGGGGGTGGCGCAGCGACACGAGGTGCGCGAAGCCTGGGGGTGTGCCTAGGTCCTGTCGCTGCGGGCGAGGCGGTGCTCGAGGCGGCGCAGCAGCGTCGTCAGGATCAGCGTCATCACCCAGTAGATGACGGAGATCGCCAGGTACGGCTCCCAGTAGCGCGCATAGGCGCCGGCCACGGTCCGCGCGGCGTAGGCCAGCTCGGCCAGGCCGATGGCGGAGACCAGCGAGGTGTCCTTCAGCAGCGCGATCGCGTTGTTGCCCAGCGGCGGCAGCATGCGGCGGAAGGCCTGCGGCAGCACCACGTAGCGCATCACCTGCGCGGGCGAGAAGCCCAGCGAGCGGCCCGCGTCGAACTGGCCGCGCGAGATCGACTGGATGCCCGCGCGGAACACTTCCGAGATGTAGGCCGCCGAGTTGAGCGTGAGCGCCACCACGCCCGAGATGAGCGCACCGTGCTCCTGCTTGAGCGTGCGCGCGAGCTCGCCGTCGATCAGCAGGCCCGAGGTCGGATGGATGAACACCGGCATCACCGCGAAGTGGATCAAGAGGATCTGCACGAACAGCGGCGTGCCCCGGAAGAAGCTCACGTACACCGTGGCAGGCCAGCGCAGGAAGAAGCGCGCGACCCAGGTCCACGGCGCGTGGCGCGGCTGCGCAAGCCGCGCGAGCGCGAGGCACAGGCCCCAGCTCGCGCCCAGCAGCACGCAGACCACCGTCATGCGCAGCGTCATCCATGCGCCCTGCCAGAACAGGTCTTTGTATTCCACGAGGATGTCCCATCGGAACCATCCAAACAGCAGGATCGGTTGTTCCATGCTTGCGTCCTCAGCTCTCAGTCAACAAAAAAACGAAACGGCCGCTTCGAGGCGGCCGTGTTCGGAGAAATGCCGTGCGGCTCAGCGCACGTTCGGGTCCTTGTTGAACCACTTCTTGTAGATCGTCACGTAGCTGCCGTCGGCGCGGATGGCAGCGAGGCCGGCCGTGAGCTTGTCCAGCAGGGCCTTGTCGCCCTTCTTCACGACGATGCCGAAGCCCTCTTCGGGGAAGGACTTGTCGTCGATGGTCTTCAGCTCGGGGTTCTGCGCCACGCGGTAGGCGATCACGCCGTTGTCGCCCATGGCGGCATCGACGCCGCCGCCGGCCAGCTCGGAAATGATGAGCGGCGTGCTCTCGAAGCGGCGGATGTCGGGGCTGGTCTTGCCGAACTCGCGCGAGGCGATGTCGTCGGCGGTGGAGGCGCTGACCACGGCGATCTTCTTGCCGGCCAGGTCCTTCAGCGAGGCGACCTTGCTGTTCTTCGGCACCGCGATCAGCTGGCGGGCCGCGAAGTACGGCGGCGTGAAGTCGTAGCTCTGCTTGCGCTTCTCGTTGATGGTCACGCCCGAGATCACGAGGTCGACGTCGCCGTTGTTCAGTGCGCCGAAGATGCCGGTGAAGGGCGTGTTGACGATCTTGATCTTCAGGCCCTGCTGCTTGGCGATGGCGTTGATGATGTCGATGTCGAAGCCGACGATCTGCTTGTCCTTGTTCTCGAAGGCGAAGGGCGCGTAGGTGGCGCTGGAGGCCACGATCAGCTCGCGGTTCTGGGCCTGGGCGCCAAAGGCGAGCGTGGCGGCGGCGAGGCCGAAAGCCAGGGCGCGGCGGAGGGAGTTCATGCGGGGTCCTTGTTGTTCGCCGTCCGGCGGGAGAAAGGTGGTGGGCGGGGATTTTAGGCTGTCGCTATCGGTGGCCTTCCGTTGCACCTGTTTCAAGGATCGCCGCACGAGGCCAACCAAGGTTCTCAGGGCGGCGCGAAGGACATCGGCCGGCCGTCGCGGTCCGCTGGCTAGCATCCGGGGCTTTCCGGCCCCAGGAGCGCCTCGCATGACGACACAGCGGCTTGCCTTCCATCTTCTCTGCGGCATCGGCCTCGCATCGGCCGCCGCCATCTCGCTGGCCGCGGCCGACGCACCGGCGCCGCCCTTCGATCCGCAGCGCCTGTCGCAGATCGTGAAGACGGTCTCCGGCGACGACTTCGAGGGCCGCGCGCCGGCCACGCCGGCGGAAGCGAAGACGCTCGACTACCTCGTCGCGCAGTTCAAGGCCGCCGGCCTCGCGCCCGGCGGCGATCTCGAAGGCGGCCGCCGCACGTGGACGCAGTCGGTGCCGCTTGTGAAGACCGAGTTCCGCGGCACGCCGCAGATCACGCTGCAGGTGGGCGCGCAGCGCGACGCGCTGGCGCAGGGCGAGCAGATCGCGGTGCGCGCGGCGCTCGACGGCTCGACCGCGGTGTCGATCCAGCAGGCGCCGCTGGTCTTCGTGGGCTACGGCGTCAGCGCGCCCGAGCGGCGGTGGGACGACTACAAGGGCGTCGATCTCAAGGGCAAGATCGCCGTGGTGCTGGTGAACGACCCCGACTTCGAGACGGGAAGCGGCGACTTCGGCGGCAAGGCCATGACCTACTACGGCCGCTGGACCTACAAGTTCGAGGAGGCCGCGCGCCGCGGTGCGCTGGGCGTGCTGATCGTGCACGAGACCGCGCCGGCCGCCTACGGCTGGGCCACGGTCAAGAACTCCAACACCGCGACCATGCTCGACATCGAGCGCGAGCAGCCCGCGGCGGTGCATCCGAAGCTGGAGGGCTGGATCCAGCGCGACGTGGCGGTCGACCTGCTGCGCCGCGCGGGGCTGGACTTCGAGGCGCAGAAGAAGCTCGCGCAGACGCGCGAGTTCCAGCCGCAGCTGCTGAAGGACGCGAGCCTGTCGGCCGAGTACGCGATCGACCGGCAGGTGATCGTCTCGAAGAACGTGGTCGGCCGCGTCGAAGGCCGCCGGCACCCCGACGAGACCGTGATCTACAGCGCCCACTGGGACCACCTGGGCGTGGGCGCGCCCGACGCGAAGGGCGACCGCATCTACAACGGCGCCGTCGACAACGGCACCGGCCTGGCCGCGCTGGTCGAGATGGGCCGCGCCTTCGCGAGCGCGCGCCACAGGCCCGAGCGCTCGGTCGTGTTCCTCGCCGTGACTGCGGAGGAGCGCGGCCTGCTCGGCTCGGAGTTCTATGGCGCGAAGCCGCTCTATCCGCTGGCGAAGACGGTGGCCGTGATCAACATGGACGCGCTCAGCCCCGAGGGCCCGGCGCGCAACTTCAGCACCTCGGGCAGCGCGGTCTCGCAGCTGCAGGACCTGCTGGTGGAGCAGGCGCGCGGTTTCGGCCTGGCCTATGCGCCCGATCCGCATCCCGAGGCCGGCTACTTCTTCCGCTCCGACCATTTCTCCTTCGCCAAGCGCGGCGTGCCGGCGCTCTCGTTCGCCTCCGGCAACGACCTGGTGGACGGCGGCCTCGCGGCCGGCGAGGCCGCCAGCAAGGCCTACAACGCCGAGCGCTACCACCAGCCGGCCGACGAATGGCGCGCCGACTGGTCCTTCGCCGGCATGGCGCACGACCTGCCGCTGCTCTACCGCGTGGGCGAGACGCTGGCCAACAGCCGGCGCTGGCCGGAGTGGGGGCAGTCGTCGGAGTTCCGCGCGATCCGCGAGGCCAGCCGCGCCGAGCGGCGCTGATTCCGGGGCCCCTCGGAGCACCAGACCTGCGGAAAGGGCAGCCGGGGCAGGCCGCCCGGCGTTGCGCTCCTGGCGTGTGCGTGTGCGCACGCGTCGTCCCGCGCCTTGATCGGCCCGCCCTGGTGCCCTTCGCGGCTCCGGAAACAGTGTGAACGGGCCCTATGCCCCGCGCGAGCGGCCGGTGCCGCCGCCCAGGTGCGCCAGCGGCAGCGCGCTGCTGGCCTTCACCTCGCCCAGCGAGAAGCTGGTGTGCAGGTCCTTCACGTTGGGCAGGTTCATCAGGTGCTGGCGTGCGAAGGCCGAGAAGCTGTCGAGGTCCTGCGCCACCACCTGCAGCTCGAAGGTGCCGGTGCCGCTGATGTAGTGGCAGGCGATCACGTCGGGCAGCTTGCGGATCGCGTCTTCCAGCCGGCGCGTGGCCTCGTGGGTGACGCGCTCCGTGTCGACCCGCACGAAGGCGAGCACGCCCAGGCCGATCTTGTGGCGGTCGATCTCGGCGTGGTAGCCCTTGATGAAGCCGGCCTCCTCCAGCGCGCGCACCCGGCGCCAGCAGGGCGCGGCCGACAGGCCCACGCGCTGCGCAAGCTCGGCGTTGGTGAGGCGTCCATCGGCCTGCAGTTCTTGCAGGATTGCGAGGTCGAACTTGTCGATGCTTTCCATGGATGCCGATGTTAAGCAAGATTCTTTCTGGAAGCGCGTTTTTCAAGGCAGAGAACGCAAACACCTGTCGCGGACCCCGGCATACACTTTGCGTGATCATGGGCTCGTGCCCTACCCGGGCACAGACCCAGAAACAGCCAGGCCCATGAGGCCCTGCCAAACGGAGACAGACGACATGAATGCACCGCTACCCGCGCACATTCGCAAGGCCCTAGAAACCGTCACGCTCGACGACAAGTACTCCCTCGACTACGGCCGCGCATTCATGAGCGGCGTCCAGGCCCTTGTGAAGCTGCCCATGCTGCAGCGGCTGCGCGACAAGCACGCCGGCAAGAACACCGCCGGCTTCATCAGCGGATACCGCGGCTCCCCGCTCGGGGGCTACGACCAGGCGCTGTGGAAGGCCAGCAAGTTCCTCAAGGAACAGAACATCGTCTTCCAGCCCGGCGTGAACGAGGAGCTCGCCGCCACCGCGCTGTGGGGCACCCAGCAGCTGGGCTTCTCCCCGCAGGGCACCAACAAGTTCGACGGCGTCTTCGGCATCTGGTACGGCAAGGGCCCGGGCGTGGACCGCTGCTCCGACGTCTTCAAGCACGCCAACATGGCCGGCACCACCGAGTACGGCGGCGTGATCGCGGTGGCGGGCGACGACCATATCTCCAAGAGCTCCACCGCCGCGCACCAGAGCGACCACATCTTCAAGGCCTGCGGCACGCCGGTGTTCTTCCCGGCGAACGTGCAGGAAATCCTCGACCTGGGCATCCACGCCTTCGCCATGAGCCGCTTCGCGGGCGTGTGGTCGGGCATGAAGACGATCCAGGAGATCGTCGAGTCGAGCGCCACCGCCATGATCGACCCCGACCGCGTCGAGATCGTCATTCCCACCGACTTCGAGATGCCGCCCGGCGGCCTGCACATCCGCTGGCCCGACCACGCGCTGGAGCAGGAAGCCCGGCTCATGCACTACAAGTGGTACGCCGCGCTGGCCTACATCCGTGCCAACCGGCTCAACCACAACGTGATCGAGGGCCCGAACGACCGCTTCGGCATCATGGCCAGCGGCAAGGCCTACAACGACACCCGCCAGGCGCTCATCGACCTGGGCCTGGACGACGCGGCCTGCCGCCAGCTCGGCATCCGCCTGCACAAGGTGGGCGTGGTGTGGCCGCTGGAGGCGCAGCTCACGCGCCAGTTCGCCACCGGCCTGCAGGAAATCCTGGTGGTCGAAGAGAAGCGCCAGGTCATCGAATACCAGCTCAAGGAAGAGCTCTACAACTGGCGCCCCGACGTTCGGCCCAACGTGGTCGGCAAGTTCGACGAGGGCGAGGTGCACGCGGCCGAGGGCTATTCGGGCGGCGAATGGTCGATGCCGAACCCGACCTCGCACACGCTGCTGCGTGCCAATGCCGACCTGAACCCGGCGCTCATCGCCAAGGCCATCGCCTCGCGCCTGAAGAAGACCGGCCTGCTGGCCGCGGCCGGCGCCGACATGGCCGCGCGCATCGACGCGCAGCTCGCCATCCTCGAAGCCAAGGAGCGCTCGATGGCGCTGCAGCAGGCCTCCACCGGCGTGGCCGACGCCACGCGCCAGCCGTGGTTCTGCTCGGGCTGCCCGCACAACACCAGCACCGTGGTGCCCGAGGGCTCGCGCGCCATGGGCGGCATCGGCTGCCACTTCATGGCGACCTGGATGGACCGCTCCACCATCGGCTTCACGCAGATGGGCGGCGAGGGCGTGCCGTGGGTGGGCCAGCAGCCCTTCACCACCGACCAGCACATCTTCGCGAACCTGGGTGACGGCACCTACTTCCACAGCGGCCTGCTCGCCATCCGCCAGAGCATCGCGGCGGGCGTGAACATCACCTACAAGATCCTCTACAACGACGCGGTTGCCATGACCGGCGGCCAGACGGTGGGCGAGCGCCCCGAGGGCCACTCGGTGCTGCAGATCGCCGAGAGCCTGCATGCCGAGGGCGCGGCCAAGGTCGTCATCGTGACCGACGAGCCCGAGAAGTACGAGGGCGTGAGCATCCCTGGCGACCATGTGCAGGTGAAGCACCGCGACCTGCTCGACGACGTGCAGCGCGAGTTCCGCAAGATTCCCGGCACCACGGCCATCATCTACGACCAGACCTGCGCCACCGAGAAGCGCCGCCGCCGCAAGCGCGGCACGGCGGTCGATCCGGCGAAGCGCGTGGTCATCAACGAGCTGGTCTGCGAAGGCTGCGGCGACTGCAGCGTGCAGAGCAACTGCCTGAGCGTGGAACCGCTGGAGACCGAATTCGGCCGCAAGCGCACCATCAACCAGAGCAGCTGCAACAAGGACATGAGCTGCCTGAAGGGCTTCTGCCCCAGCTTCGTGACCGTCGAGGGCGGCCAGCTCAAGAAGAAGGGCAAGAACAAGGCGGCCATGCCGGCCGAGTTCGGCCTGCTGCCCGAGCCTTCGATCCCGTCGCTGGAAGGCGGCCGGGTCTGGGGCGTGGTGGTGGCGGGCGTCGGCGGTACCGGCGTGATCACCATCGGCCAGCTGCTGGGCATGGCGGCGCACATCGAAGCCAAGGGCATCGTCACGCAGGACGCGGCGGGCCTCGCGCAGAAGGGCGGCGCCACCTGGAGCCACGTGCTCATCGGCGACACGCAGGACGACATCCGCACCACCCGCGTGGGCACCGCGGCGGCAGACCTGATCCTGGCCTGCGACCCGCTGGTCACGGTGAACGCCGAGACCATGGCCCGCATGCGCGAAGGGCGCACGCACGTGGCGCTCAACAGCCACAGCTCGCCGACGGCCGCCTTCGTGCGCAACGCCAACTGGAAGAATCCGGAAGAAGCCTGCGCCGCCGAGATCGCACGCGCTGTGGGCACCGACGGTGTGGGCAGCTTCGATGCCGACGCCGCCGCGACCGCGCTGATGGGCGACACCATCTATGTCAACCCGATGATCCTGGGCTACGCCTGGCAGAAGGGCTGGATCCCGCTGGCGCACGAATCGCTGATGCGCGCCATCGAGCTGAACGCCGTGGCCGTCGACAACAACAAGGCGGCCTTCGAATGGGGCCGCCAGGCGGCGGTGCGGCCGGAAGAGCTGAACAAGCGCGTTCGCCCGGGCCAGGTCATCGAGTTCAAGAAGCGCGAGTCGGTCGAGAGCATCGTCGAGCGCCGCGCGGAGTTCCTCACCGGCTACCAGAACGCCGCGTACGCCGAGGAATACAAGCGCTTCGTCGGCAAGGTGCGCCAGGCCGAGTCGGCCGCGGGCAAGAGCACCGCGCTGACCGAGGCGGTGGCGCGCTATCTCTTCAAGCTGATGGCGTACAAGGACGAGTACGAAGTCGCCCGCCTGCACAGCGACCCGGCCTTCCTCGGCCGCATCGAAGGCATGTTCGAGGGCCAGATGGGCAAGGACTTCAGGCTCAATTACCACCTGGCGCCGCCGATCGTCGCGAAGAAGAACGCCAAGGGCCAGCTGCAGAAGCAGAAGTTCGGGCCGTGGATGCTCACCGGCTTCAGGCTGCTGGCCAGGCTCAAGGGCCTGCGCGGCACGGCGCTCGACATCTTCGGCCGCACCGAGGAACGCCGTACCGAACGCGCGCTGATCGGCGAGTACCGCGCCGCCATCGAGGAAGTCATCGGCGCCCTGCGCGCCGACAACCACGCGCTGGCGCTGGAAATCGCGAGCCTGCCCGAGCAGATCCGCGGCTACGGCCACGTCAAGGACCGCAACCTGGCGGCCGCCCGCACCCGCTGGAGCGAGCTGATGGCCAGGTGGCGCAATCCGCAGGGGCAGCGCGCGGCGGCCTGAGCCTCGGGCCGGCCGGGCATGCAAAAGGGCGCCTGCGGGCGCCCTTTGCTATTGAATCGATAGCGATCGAGAGCAGCAGGAACTGCTGGAAAGCCCTCCCCACCGCGCCGGATAAGCGCTCCGGGCGGCGATCCGCGCCGAATACAATGCCCGGTGCTGTGCGCGGCCAGGCCCCGCCGCGCTTTGACTTGGCGCACCCGCATCCCGCGTGGCCGCGAACCCCAAGGAACCGCGGGCGTGGCCCGCGCTCCCACACTTTTTCTTTCTCTTCCCTCTGCTGGAGACTCTCTTGTTCATTTCCTCTGCTTTCGCCCAGACCGCGCCCGCTGCAGGCGGCGGCGACATGATGTCCTCGCTCGGCAGCATGCTGCCCCTCGTGCTGATGTTCGTGGTGCTGTACTTCGTCATGATCCGGCCCCAGATGAAGCGCCAGAAGGAAGCCCGCGCCATGATCGAGGCGCTCGCCAAGGGCGACGAGGTCGCCACCGCCGGCGGCCTGCTCGGCAAGATCACCTCGCTGAACGACCAGTACCTGGGCCTCGAGATCGCCAACGGCATCGAGATCAAGATCCAGCGCAGCGCGGTGGTGCAGGTCCTGCCCAAGGGCACCGTCAAATAAAGGCGTGAGCTGACCTTGCGCCTTCGGGCGCGGGGCCCCAATTCACGCCGTGTTCCGTTTCAGAAAAAGCGCTTTCTCATGAACCGTTACCCGGTCTGGAAGTACGCGATCATCCTCGTCGTGCTGCTCGTGGGGCTCATCTACGCCCTGCCCAATTTCTTCGGTGAGGCGCCTGCGGTGCAGGTGTCGGCGGCGAAGTCCACCGTCAAGATCGACGCGTCGACCCAGGCCAGGGTGCAGGAACTGCTCAAGACGGCAGGCCTCACGCCCGACCTGCTGACCCTCGAGCCCACCGCGGTGCGCGCCCGCTTCGCGACCACCGACGACCAGATCAAGGCACGCGACACGCTCCAGCAGGCGCTGGTGCCCGATGCCGACGACGCCTCGTACACGGTGGCGCTCAACCTCGTGTCGCGCTCGCCCTCGTGGCTGACGGCGCTGCACGCCTTCCCGATGTACCTGGGCCTCGACCTGCGCGGCGGCGTCGACTTCCTGCTGCAGGTCGACATGCGCGGCGTGCTCGACAAGAAGGCCGAGTCCTTCGCGGGCGACATCCGCATGGGCCTGCGCGAGAAGAAGGTGCGCGGCAGCGCCGTGAACCGCAACGGCCAGACCGTCGAGATCACCCTGCGCGACGCCGACAGCGTCGAGATCGCCCGGCGCCTGATCCAGGACCAGATGCCCGACCTGAGCACGGTCGAGACCCAGCAGGGCAGCGAATGGCGCATCGTGGCCAGCATCAAGCCCGAGGCCGCCCGCCGCTTCCAGGACGCGGCGCTCAAGCAGAACGTGACCACCCTGCACAACCGGATCAACGAACTCGGCGTGGCCGAACCCGTGATCCAGCAGCAGGGCATCGACCGCATCGTCGTGCAGCTGCCCGGCATGCAGGACCCGGCCCAGGCCAAGCGGATCATCGGCCGCACCGCCACGCTCGAGATGCGCCTGGTGGATGAAAGCGCCGAAGGCCGTGCCGCCGAACTGAGCGGCGGCCCCGTGCCCTTCGGCTCCGAGAAATTCCTCGACCGCCAGGGCCGTCCCGTGATCGTCAAGAAGCAGGTGCTCGTCACCGGCGAGAACCTCACCGACGCGCAGCCCGGCTTCGACCAGCAGAGCAACCAGCCCAAGGTCGACCTGACCATGGACTCCAAGGGCGGCACCATCATGCGTGACGTCAGCCGCGAGAACTACAAGAAGCGCATGGCCATGCTGATCTTCGAGAAGGGCAAGGGCGAAGTGCTCACGGCTCCCTCGATCAACGGCGAGCTCGGCAACCGCTTCCAGGTCTCGGGCTCGATGAGCGTGGCCGAAGCCAACGACCTCGCGCTGCTGCTGCGCGCCGGCTCGCTGGCCGCGCCCATGGAAATCATCCAGGAACGCACCATCGGCCCGACGCAGGGCGCCGAGAACATCAAGAAGGGCTTCGACAGCGTGATGTACGGCTTCGCCGCGATCATGGTGTTCATGTGCATCTACTACGCGCTGTTCGGCCTGTTCTCGTCGATCGCGCTGGCCGTCAACCTGCTGCTGCTGGTGGCCATCCTCTCCATCCTGCAGGCCACGCTGACGCTGCCGGGCATCGCGGCCATGGCGCTGGCCATCGGCGTCGCCATCGACTCCAACGTGCTGATCAACGAGCGGGTGCGCGAGGAGCTGCGCAACGGGGCGTCGCCGCAGGCGGCGATCCATGCGGGCTACGAGCGCGCCTGGGGCACCATCCTGGACTCGAACGTGACCACGCTGATCGCGGGCATCGCGCTGCTGGCCTTCGGTTCGGGCCCGGTGCGCGGCTTCGCGGTGGTGCACTGCATCGGCATCGTCACCTCGATGTTCTCGGCCGTGTTCTTCTCGCGCGGCCTCGTGAACTTCTGGTACGGCCAGAAGAAGAAGCTCAAGTCGGTGTCCATCGGTACGGTGTGGCGCCCCTCGACCGGCGGCACGGCCGCGGCCGAAATCAAGTAAGCGGCAGAAGAAGGACGCACAGCCATGGAATTCTTCCGCATCCACAAGACCATCCCGTTCATGCGCCACGCGCTGGTGCTGAACATCGTTTCCGTCGTCACCTTCGCGCTGGCGGTGTTCTTCCTGTTCCACCGCGGGCTGCACCTGTCGGTGGAGTTCACCGGGGGCACGGTGATGGAAGTCGCCTACAACCAGTCGGCCGACGTCGGCAAGGTCCGCGATATCGTCGGCAAGCTGGGCTACACCGAAGTGCAGGTGCAGAGCTTCGGCAAGTCGGTGCAGATCCGCCTGCCGGTGAAGAAGGGCGTGACCTCCGCCCAGCAGAGCGCCGAGGTGATGGATTCGCTGAAGGCCGCCGACCCCTCGGTGGAGCTGCGCAGCAATGAATTCGTCGGCCCGCAGGTGGGCGACGAGCTGACCACCAACGGCCTGAAGGCCCTCGCGATGGTGGTCGTCGGCATCATGATCTACCTGGCGTTCCGCTTCGAATGGAAGTTCGCGCTGGCTACAGTGCTGGCGAACCTGCACGACGTGGTGATCATCCTGGGCTTCTTCGCCTTCTTCCAGTGGGAGTTCTCGCTGGCGGTGCTGGCGGCGGTGCTGGCGGTGCTGGGCTACTCGGTGAACGAGTCGGTCGTGATCTTCGACCGCATCCGCGAGAACTTCCGCCGCTACCGCAAGATGTCGACGGTCGAGATCATCGACAACGCGATCACCTCGACCATCAGCCGGACCATCATCACCCACGGCTCCACCCAGCTGGTGGTGCTGTCGATGTTCTTCTTCGGCGGCCCGACGCTGCATTACTTCGCCCTGGCGCTGACCATCGGCATCTGCTTCGGCATCTATTCCTCCTGCTTCGTGGCGGCGGCCATCGCCATGTGGCTGGGCATCAAGCGCGAAGACCTCGTCAAGGGCGGCCCGGCCAAGCGCGACGGCGGCTCCGAGGACGATCCGAACGCCGGCGCCGTCGTCTGACGGATACTCCGGGGCTCGACAACCGAAGGCGCCTGCGGCGGCGGCGAAAGCCCCCGCCGCGGTTCGCATGCAACGCCGGGCAATCCCACACTTGTGCGGCAGCCCGTCCCGATGCAAGCTCCGGTTGTCGCCAACGAATCGACCACCCTGGCCTTCCGACCTTTCAATGAGCATTGCGCGGTCCGCTTCCTCCCTGCAGCTCGCACGCGAGACGCGTGAGCGTTTCGTCTCGGCCACGGAAGGCGCCATCGCCCCCCTGGCGCGCGCGATCCGGGACCGGCTGACCACGCTGTCCACCGAGGCCGGCACCGCCCGCTCCATGCAGGAGCACCGCGACGACTTCGTCGCCTTCCAGGGGCAGGCCACCCACTGGGTCGCGCTGTCCCAGGCCGGCTGGCGCAAGGCGCTGGCGGCCAGTTCGGGCGGCCCGGGCGCCGTGCCCTCGGCGCTGCGGCTGGAGCTCATCGGCGACGAGGTGGTCGAGAGCAACATTCTTTCGTCGCGCCTCGCGCAGCTCATCCACGACAAGGCCAGCTTCGAGCTCAGCGACCTGCGCCTGCGCATCCAGCACCTCGAGGGCACCACCGAGCTCGATTCCAAGGACGTGCTCAAGCCCGAGACGCTGGCCAAGCTGCTGGTCGAGCAATGGCTCGCGGCAGGCCTGAGCCGCGGCCTCTGGACCCGCGTGCAGGACACGGTGCAGCAAGGCCTGGTCGACGTGATCGTCAAGGCCTACCAGAGCGCCAACGCCTACCTGATCGCCGCCGGCGTGATGCCGGAGATCGACCTCAAGAGCTTCGTCCGGCGCACGGGCAATGCCACAGGCGCGGGAGGAGGCGGCGGATCGGGCGCGGCGCCGATGGACAGCGGCATGTCCGCGGCTCACGCCCCCCAGGCCGTGCAGCGGCCCGGTTTCGGATTCGAAGGCCAGCAGCAGCAGCTTTCGGTGCCTGGCTCCGTCGCGACAACGACCACCGGCGGTTCGCCGCTGATGATTGCGCGCCAGCGCGCGCAGACGGCGCTGCTGAGCCTCAAGCGCTTCGTGACCGCCCGCATCGGCGGCGACCCGGGCGCGGCGGGCGGCGCCTTCCAGGCCGGCGCGGGGGAAGGCCGCACCACGAGCCCCGGCAGCCAGCAGGGCGGCCAGGGCGGCGGAGGCGGCGTGAGCCCCGCACCGCGCGCCTTCTCCAGGACGTTCGCCGGCGCCATCGCCGAGGCCGAGGCCGCCTACCGCATGGCCGCCACTCAATACATGGAAGGCGCTGGCGAGCAGGCCACCGTCATGCAGCAGACGGCGGTCGACCTGCGCCGGCGCACGGCCGAGCTCAAGAAGCGCGCGCCGACCACCGCCGACAAGGCCACCGTCGAGATCGTCGCGCTGATGTTCCAGGCCATCCTCGCCGAGGAGCGCATTCCTTTCTCGGCCCGCGTGTGGTTCGCGCGCCTGCAGATGCCGGTGCTGCGCGTGGCCATCGCCGAGCCCGAGTTCTTCGGCACCCTGCAGCACCCCGCGCGCATGCTGATCGACCGCATGGGCTCGTGCGTGATGGGCTTCGACGCCGCAGCCATCACCGGCAGCGCGCTCGAAGGCGAGATCCGCCGCGTCGTGCAGGTGATCGAGCAGTACCCCGAGACCGGCCAGCGCGTGTTCAAGCTGGTGTTCGACGAATTCGTCGCCTTCCTCAACCGCTACCTGACCCAGAGCGACACCACGCAGCGCGTGATGAGCGTGGCCCAGCAGGTCGAGCAGAAGGAGACGATGGCGATCCAGTACACCATCGAGCTTCGCAAGATGCTCAACGACATGCCGGTGCGCGACGAGATCCGGGAGTTCCTCTTCAAGGTCTGGGCGGAGGTGCTGGCCATCGCCGCGCTGCGCTACGGTGCGCAGGGCGAGCAGACCGTGATGCTCAAGCGCGTGGCCTCCGACCTCGTGTGGGCCGCGAGCGCCAAGCCCAACCGCACCGACCGCGCCCGCGTGATCCAGGACCTGCCGCAGCTGCTGCAGCGCCTGCGCCAGGGCATGGCGCTGCTGGGCATCGTCGACGAGCCGCAGGAAGCGCACATCAAGACCATCGGCGCCACGCTGTCGGATGCCTTCCTGTCGAAGACCGAGGCGATCCCGCAGGTCAAGATCGAAGCGATGGCCGAGCGGCTCGCGCACCTCGAAGACTTCGTGACCGACGTGGGCGGCACCGCGGACCTGCCGCTCGACGCGCACAGCATCGAACTGCTGCTGGGCGTGGACGCCGCATCCATCGAGGTCATCCCCGACACCGCCGGCGCCAAGGTGCCCGACGACATGATCGCCTGGGCGCATGAACTGCAGGTGGGCAACTGGTTCATGCTCGACCATAACGACCGCGTGAGCCAGGTGCAGTTCGTCTGGCGCAGCGACCGCAAGCAGCTTCACCTGTTCGCCTCGGGCGACGGCCGCAGCTTCCTGATCCAGGCCGGTCGGCTGGCTGCCTATCTGCAGGCCGGCCTGCTGGTGCCCGCGGAAGAGGAAACGCTCACCGTGCGCGCCACGCGCGAAGCGCTGGCGAAGCTCGACGCCAACCCCGAGCGCCTGCTGAACTAGCAGACCGGGCTTCTGCTCTTTTCAAGGAACACCGAGGAACCGGCTTTGCCGGGCCTCAGGTGTTGCCCCCGGAAGGGGGTTGGCGTAGCGACACGAAGTGCGCGCAGCCCCGGGGGGTGAGCCTGGCTAATGCGCCGTGCGGCCTTCGCGGCTCTCGCACAGTTCGTCGAGCACCAGTGCATCAGGCTCGATGCCAGTGCTCCAGTGCACCATCAGCACGATGATCTTCAGTTCGTCGAGCGCGACGGGGTCGCCCGGCGCGGCCATCGCGCGTTCGACGACGATCTCGCGCAGCCCGCAGGGCAGCACGTTCGACGATTCGAGAAAGCGGATGAAGCCGAGGCACTCGGCGCCCAGGTGCTCCTGCTCGGCCTGCGAGTACACGCGCATCGCATCGTCCGATTGCGCCAGGGCCGCTTCGGGCCTGCTGCGCGAGCCGACGGTGGCGCTGGCTTTGCCGTCAGGACTGCGTTCGATCTGCAGGCCCTGCGTTGCAAGGCTCAGGCCGTCGAGCCAGTGAAGAGCTTCGCGGATCTCCTCTGCCTCGAAGCCATGGGCACTGAGCTTGCGGCCCAACTGCTCGGGTTCGGGGCAGGCATCGCCGCGCCAGTAGTTCTCGTAGACAAAGACAAGCACTTCGAACATGGGCCCAATATAGCCGACGTTCGTGCAATGAAGGCTAAGTGGAAGCCACCCGCTGAAAGAGCCCGCCGGGCAACCGCGAAACATGCCCATCCAGTTCGAGCCCGAGCATCCTGGCCTGCAGCTCGGCGGCGCCCCAGCCGGTGCGGGCACTGAGCGCATCGAGGCTCACCGGTTCGAAGCCGAGGGCCTCCAGCAGCGGGTCTTCTGGCGAGGAGGTCGCGTTCGCCCCATTGCTGCTCGATGGAGCCGAAGCCGCGGCGACGCGTGGCGCGTGGAGCGGCGGCAGCTCCTCGAGGATGTCGTTCACCGA
The DNA here is from genome assembly GCF_014195185.1 of Variovorax atrisoli. Classification (NCBI taxonomy): domain Bacteria; kingdom Pseudomonadati; phylum Pseudomonadota; class Betaproteobacteria; order Burkholderiales; family Comamonadaceae; genus Variovorax; species Variovorax atrisoli. The sequence continues at coordinate 444,881 of NZ_JACIBG010000005.1, forward strand.
TTCGACGAGCTTCGCGCCCTGCCGGATCAGCGCGTGGCAGCCGCGCGACTGCGGCGAGTGGATGGAGCCCGGGATCGCGAACACCTCCTTGCCCTGCTCCGACGTGAGCCGAGCGGTGATCAGCGAGCCCGACTGCAGTGCGGCCTCGACCACCAGCGTGCCGCGGGCCAGCCCGGCGATGAGGCGGTTGCGCCGCGGGAAGTTCTGCGTGAGCGGCGGCGTGCCCAGCGGCAACTCGCTCACGATCAGCCCCTGCAGCGTGATGCGGTGCGCGAGGTCGCGGTGCCGCGCGGGATAGACGCGGTCGAGTCCGGTGCCCACGACGGCCACCGTCGCGAGCCGCGGCTCATCGCCCGCAGCATCGAGCGCGCCCATGTGCGCTGCGCCGTCCACGCCCAGCGCGAGCCCGGACACCACGGGCAGCCCCGCCTCGCCGAGCGCGCGCCCGAAGCTGCGGGCGTTCGTCGCGCCCTGGGGCGTCGGGTTGCGGCTGCCCACGACGGCGATGCTGTGGCCGAGCTGCGTGAGGTCGAAGGCTGGCGCTCCGAGCACATAGAGCATCGGCGGCGGGTCGGCCATTTCGAGCAGGGAGGCGGGATAGCCCGGGTCGCCGAGCGTCACGACGCGGCGCGAGACCTTGTCGTCGCCCGCCTGCAGCCACTGCCACGTCAGGTCGATCTGCGCCTGCAGGCTGGGGGGCGGCTGCATCAGCGCCTCGGCCTGCGCATGCGAGACGACCTCGCGCAGCGCGGCATCGGGCTGGGTGAAGATCCTTTCGGGCAGCCCGAAAGCAGCGAGCAGGCGGCGCGCGGCACCGTCGCCGATGCCGGGCGTCAGCGAAAGCCGCAGCCAGCCTGCGAGTTCTGCGCGTTCCAAGCGAATTTGCGGGAAGAGAAGCCGGGTTCGCGGATCAGGGATTGACGAGGAAGTCGCCGGCGCGGGGAGTGTCGTTGATTTCGAGCACCAGCGCGTAGGAGACCTTCTCGAAGGTGCGGAAGACCATCAGCAGGCCGATGCGCTCGTTGGGCAGCTTGATGGTTTCCTTGCGCGCGCCGGTGCGGTCGAGGATGGTCTCGCCGTTCTTCAGGATCGCCAGCACGTGGCCGTTGTCGATGCCGTCGCGCGTGCCCTTGTTGATGGCCACCACCTGGTTCTGCGCCGCGAACTGCACCGCGTTGCCGTAGACCGAGATGATGCGGCCGTCGACCTGCGTGGAGGGCGCGCGCGGCACGTAGCTCAGCAGCTGGCGCGGCGGCTCGGGCAGCAGGCGGTCGCCGGCGCGCATCTCCTCGCGCGAGGCGATGATGTCGATGCTGGCGGGCACGACGGTGATGACATCCTTGTCCTCGACCGTCTCGATGGTGGTCGATTCGCCGCGCTGCAGGCGTGCCTTGCCCAGGTACTGCGCCTCGTAGCCGAGGATCTCGCCCGTGCCCGGGTCCTTCAGCGGCGTGGCGTTGCGGAAGATGCGGAAGTTCTGCACCGGGCCCGGAACCTCGACCAGCGGCGCCTCGGCGGTGCCGCGGGCGTAGGCCCGGTCGCCGCGCGACAGCAGCACGCGGCTGTCGTTGCCGGCCACGATGCGCGGCGCGGCCTCAAGCGTGCCGGCGTCGACCACGATGGGTTCGCTCAGGAAGGGCTCGATGATGCTCGGGTTGAGCGTGGGCAGCGCCATGCCGGCCAGCGAGTCGAAACGGGTGCGTGGTGACAGCTTGATGGTTCCGCCGTCGCCGCCCGGCCCGCCGCGGCGCATGCTCAGGCGCGCGCGGCCGCCCGTCTTGTCCAGGTAGAGCACCTGGCCGGGGTAGATCCGGTGCGGGTTGGCGATTTCATTGAGGTTCATGCCCCAGAGCTCCGGCCAGCGCCAGGGGCGCAGCAGGTAGAGGCGCGAGATGGCCCAGAGCGTGTCGCCCGACTTCACGGTGTATTCGTCGGGTGCGTTGGGCGCCAGTTCGCTCAGGGGAACGCCGGTCTGGGCGGTCTGCTGCGCGGTGGCGCGCTGCTGGGGCGTGACGGGGTAGTTCTGAGCCCAGGCCGTCGTGGCGCCGCAACTGCCGATCACCGCCAGGGCTGTCAGCGTGGCAAGGAAGGAGGGGCGCCGGCGTTCGGTGGGTCTGAGCTTTTTCATGTCTGATGGGTGAGCGCCGCGACGTATCGCTGCGCATACGAATCTCACAATTTGCTACGAATTCTGCGCTGAAGCCCTTGGGAGGGCAACGTTTTCGGCCTCCGCGGCCGCGTGTCGTCGCGGAATTGGCGAAAATAGCCACAACTTTCCCCCGATTTCATGGCCAAACGAAACATTCTGAGTTACCCGGACAAGCGCCTGCACACGGTGGCCAAGCCGGTGCAGGGCGTGGACGCGCGCATCAAGGCGCTGGTCGCCGACATGCTGGAGACCATGTACGACGCCAACGGCATCGGCCTGGCGGCCACGCAGATCGACGTGCACGAGCGCCTCGTCGTCATCGACGTCTCCGAGGAGCGCAACCAGCCCATCGTGCTGATCAACCCCGAGATCACCTGGGCCAGCGATGAAAAGATCGTGAACGAGGAGGGCTGCCTCTCGGTGCCCGGCATCTACGACGGCGTGCTGCGCTCCACCTCGGTGAAGGTGCAGGCGCTCGACGAGAACGGCGAGACGCGCACCATCGAGGCCGAAGGCCTGCTGGCCGTGTGCATCCAGCACGAACTCGACCACCTGCTGGGCAAGGTGTTCGTCGAGTACCTCTCGCCCCTGAAGCGCAACCGCATCAAGAGCAAGCTGCTGAAGCAGCAGCGCGAAGAAATGCGGGAGCGGGCTTGATCCCCATGAACGCGGGCCGACGCTCCGGCTCCCTCGCGGCACTGGCGCTCGTCGCGGCCGTGGGCCTGGGGCTGCTGGCCGGCTGTGCTGGCGAACCGACCCGCATCCAGCCCGGCACCTCGGCTGCCGACACCGTCCAGCGCCTGGGCGCGCCCACCGGCCGCTACCCGCTCTCGGGCGGCGGCGAGCGGCTGCAGTATTCGCGCATGCCGGCCGGCTTCGAGGTGGTCGACATCGACGTGGACGCCTCGGGCAAGGTCGTCTCGGTGACGCAGGTGCTCAACGAGGCGCGCTTCGGCCAGGACATCAAGGTCAACCAGTGGCGCCAGAACGACGTGATGGCCTTCTACGGCCGTCCGTATGAGATCACCCGCGTCAGCTCCTTCGACGGCGCCGTCTGGACCTGGCGCTACAAGGCCGTGAACGAGCGCCGCATGCTCTACATCTACATCGATCCGACCGGCGTGGTCCGGCGCTATCACACGGGGGACGATCTCGATTTCGATCGGATCCGCGATTGAGCCGCCTCAGAGTCGTCTTCGCGGGCACGCCCGAGTTCGCGCGCGTCGCGCTCGAAGCCATCGCCGCCGCCGGCCATGAGATCGTGCTGGTGATGAGCCAGCCCGACCGCCCCGCCGGCCGCGGCATGAAGCTGCAGGCCTCCCCCGTCAAGCAATGCGCCGTCGCCAACGGCTGGCCGGTGGCCCAGCCCCGCAGCCTGCGGCTGGACGGCAAGTACCCCGACGAAGCCGCCGCCGCCCGCGACACCCTGCTGGCGCTGAAGCCCGACGTGATGGTGGTCGCCGCCTACGGCCTGATCCTTCCGCAGTGGGTGCTCGACCTGCCCGTGCACGGCTGCCTGAACATCCATGCGAGCCTGCTGCCGCGCTGGCGCGGCGCCGCACCGATCCACCGCGCCATCGAGGCCGGCGATGCGCAGACCGGCATCACCATCATGCAGATGGACGCGGGCCTCGACACCGGCGACATGCTGCTGCGCGAGGCCGTCGACATCGGCGCGGGTGACAACACCGCCCGCCTTCATGACCGCCTGGCCGAACTCGGCGGCAGGATGATCGTCGAGGCGCTGGCCCGCATCGGCACGCTGACGCGCACGCCGCAGCCGGCCGAAGGCGTCACCTACGCCAGCAAGGTCGAGAAGCACGAGGCGCTGGTCGACTGGGCCCGGCCCGCCGACGCGATCGTGCGCCGCGTGCTGGCCTTCGATCCGTTCCCGGGCGCCAACAGCCCGCTCGACGGCGAGACCATCAAGCTCTGGGCCGCCCATGCCGAAAAGGCCCCCGCGGTTTCTCCAGCTGCGCCGGGCACGATCCTGGCCGTCGACCCCGCCGGCGTCACGGTGGCGGCGGGCGACGGATCGGCCGTCGTCCTCACCGAACTGCAGCGTCCCGGCGGCAAGCGCCTGCCGGTGGCCGACTTCCTGCACGGCTTCGACCTGAAGCCCGGGCAGGCATTCGGCTGATGTTCCTCTCGCAAAGCATCCGCAGCCGCCCCGAGTTCCGCGTCGGCGTGCGCGACATGACGCCCGTGGCGCTGGGCATCGGCGCCTGGGGGCTCATGACCGGCGTGGCCATGGTCAAGTCGAACATGAGCCTGGTCGAGGCCGTGGCGATGACGCTGCTCGTCTACGCGGGCAGTTCGCAGCTCGCGGCCATTCCGCTGCTCTTCGCCGGCGCGCCGGCCTGGGTGATCCTGGCCACGGGCTTCTGCGTCAACCTGCGCTTCGTGGTGTTCAGCCTGCACCTGCGCCCCTACCTCATGCACATGCCGCGCTGGCGCCGCATGCTGCACGGCTACCTCACCGCCGACATGAGCTACGCGCTCTTCACCAAGAAGTACCCCAAGCCGCCGCTGACCGTGGCCGAGCAGCAGGCGCAGGAGGCCTACCTCACCGGCAACTACTTCGTCACCTGGTGCGCCTGGATGGGCATGAGCCTGCTGGGCATCGCGCTGGCCAACTTCATCCCCCAGACGTGGGGCCTGAGCTTCGCCGGCGTGCTGAGCCTGGTGGCCATCGTCTGCTCGATGGCGACGACCCGCCTGCGCGTGCTGGCCGCGCTGATCGCCGGCGCCACGGCGGTCGCGGCCTACGCGCTGCCGCTGAAGCTCAACATCGTGGCCGCCATCGGCGTGGCCGTGCTGCTGTGCTTCTGGCTCGAGAAGCAGCTCGGGCTCGACCCTGGCGCGGAGGACGATAAATGAGCGCCGCCCGGCCGCCCGAAGGCGCTCGCCCCCTCCGTCCGGAGGGGAGGAGAAGCGACACGAAGTGCGCGGATCCTGGGGGAGGGCAACAAATGATCGCCGCCCGGCCGCCCGAAGGCGGGGGAGAATCGACACGAAGTGCGCGCAGCCTGGGGGAGGGCAGCGAATGAGCACTGCGAATGCGACCACCGACTGGTGGACCATGGGCGTGATCGTCGGCCTGGCGCTGGTCACCGTGCTCACGCGCTGCTTCTTCTTCATCCTCGACCGGCCCTGGGGCCTGCCCGAGTGGGCGCACCGCGCGCTGCACTACGCGCCGGCCGCCGCGCTTGCGGGCGTGATCGCGCCCGAGATCGTCATGACGCAGGGCCACCTCATCACCACGCTGCACGACGCGCGCCTGTACGCGGCGGTGGTCGGCGCCGCCTACTTCTACTGGCGGCGCGGCGTGCTGGGCACGATGCTCGCAGGGATGGCGGTGTACCTGCCACTGCACCTCGGACTGGGTTGGTAGGCGGCCGCCGCCGGGCCGCCCCAAGGCGGACCGCGCCTCCCCCTCGGGGGGTGGAGTTACACGCAGCGAAGCGAAGTGAAAAGCCGGGGGGCTCCGATTTCTAGTCGAGCTTCACGCCGGCCGCGACGATGATCTTGCCCCAGCGCTCGCTCTCGGCGCGCGAGAGCTTGTAGAAGTCCTGCGGCGTCCCGGGGAGCGCCTCGAAGCCGAAGTCCGCGAACAGCTTCACCACCTTCGGCGCCTTCATCGCCTTGTGCAGCTCGGCGTTGAGCCGCGCCACCGCTTCCGGCGGCATGCCGGCCGGGCCGATCAGGCCGTGGAAGGCATAGGCGTTGACGTCGCTGAAGCCGGCCTCGACGAAGGTCGGAACATCGGGCAGGGCGCTCGCGCGCTGCGGCAGCGCGATGGCCAGCACCCGCACCTTGCCCGACTTGATGATCGGCAGGCCCGAGGCCAGGTCCAGCATCATCGTCGGCACCTGGCCGCCCATCACGTCGGTCATGGCCGGCGCCGCGCCCTTGTACGGCACGTGCGTGATGGTCAGCCCGGCCTTCTGCTTGAAGAGCTCCATCGCCATGTGGTGCGGCGAGCCGTTGCCCGGCGAGGCGTAGCTCACCTTGTCCGGGTTGGCCTTCACGTAGCGCACGAACTCCGCCACGTTCTTCGCGGGAAAGTCCGGGTGCACCACCAGCGCCACCGGGAAGCGCCCGATGGTGCCGATGTAGGTGAAGTCGCTCGCGGGCTTGTACGGCAGCTTGGCGAACATGTGCTCGTTGAAGAGCAGCGCGGCGTTCTCGGCCTGCATGATGGTGTAGCCGTCGGGCCTGGCCTGCATCATCACGCCCACGCCGATGTTGGTGGAGGCGCCCGGCCGGTTGTCGATGATGAGCGGCTGCCCCAGCGATGGCTGCATCGCCTCGGCGAGCGTGCGCGCGAGGTTGTCGGTGCCGCCGCCGGCCACGTAGGGCACGATCCATTTGATCGGCTGGGTGGGGTAGGCCGCCGTTTGCGCCGATGCGAAGGTGGAAGTGGCCAGCGCGAGGGCCGCTGCCAGCAGGGGAAGAAATCGCTTCATCGTCTCTTGTCTCCGTTGCTCGTTTTGAAATCGGTCGGGCCGGCTTGCTAGCCGCGCAATGTCTGCCACAGCTCGCGGTCGCGCTCGGCGGTCCACACCACCGGGTGTTCGATGCCGCGCAGTTCGTCGTAGGCGCGCGAGACGTCGAAGGGCAGCACGTGCTGGAACACGGGCCAGTCGCCGAAGCGCGGCGTCATCGCCGCCTCGGCGCGCGCGAAGCAGCCCTTGAGCGTCTCGCCGGCTGCGATGCCGGCCTTCACGCTTTCCAGCAGCGTCGAGAGGAATGCCTTGGTGAGGCCGATGGCCTCGGTGCAGGCGGCCTCGTCCTGCAGCACCGCGCCGCGGCCGGGCACCAGCACGCGCGGCTTCAGCGCGGCCACGGCGTCGAGCGTGCCGGCCCAGTCGCCGATGTAGGCGTCGCCCGCGTACACGCCGCAGCGGTTCTCGACCACGTCGCCCGAGAAGAGCACGCCGCAGTCGGCCAGCCACGCGACCGCGTCGCCGCCCGAATGGCCGCGGCCCAGCGACATCAGCCGCAGTTCGCGGCCGCCGCCCAGCGGCAGCGTCATCTCGCGGTCGAAGACCTTCGTGGGCATGGTCAGGCCTGGTATCTCCTCGACGCCGGCGAACAGCCGCGGAAAGCGGCCGACCTCCGAGTCGAAGTCGGCCTGGCCGCGCGTGCGGATCCAGTAGAGCGTGCCGCTGCTGGCGACGATGTCGCGCACCTCGGCGAAGGCGCTGGCGCCCATCACCCGCACTGCGTGGTAGTGCGTGAGCACGATGGTGCGGATCGGCTTGTCGGTCACCGTGCGGATGGCAGCGAGGAAGTCGCGCGCCATGCGCGGCGTGGGGCGGGTGTCGATCAGCACCACGTGCTCGTCGCCGACGACGAAGCCGCAGTTGGGATCGAAGTCGCTGATGTAGCCGTAGGCGCCGGGGCCCAGCTCCTGCAGCCGGGGCTTCTGCTCGCGGGTGTCGGAGGCGGATGCGAAGGAAACGCTCGTGGTCATGGGGTGTCGTGGTCCGTCGTCGTGGGTTCTTCTTCGGCCGCCGCGCGGATGCACGCGAGCAGCACGTCCTGGTCGGCGCACTGGTTGGCCAGCAGCAGCACGAGGCGCGCGTTGAGGTCGGCGCTCTGCGCCTCGCTGCGGCCTTCGTGGGCGGCGAGCAGCGCGGCGTAGAAGCCGTCGGGATCGGGGATGCGGGGCTCGGTGATCATGGGGCGAGTTCGTTGGCGGCCAGTGCGGTGCGCACGGCGCGGGCGATGGCTTCGGGCGTGGCGTTCGGCAGCACGGCGGCGCGGTAGGCGTCGGGCCGCACGAGGACGAAGCTGCCTGCGTCGCCCGCGCCGAGATGGCTCGCGAGCTTTTCGTCGGCCTGCAGCGTGGGCAGGCCGCTGTCGCCGCCCACGGCCAGCAGGCGCAACGGCAGCGACGCGATGGCATCGAGCGCCGCTCTCGACTGCTCGCGCGTCGGCGCGAACCACAGGCCGATGCACTCGGTGCCTTCGGCCAGCAGTTGCATCAGCGTGGTCTCGCGGCCATCGGCCAGGCGCAGCGGCAGGTTCTGCACAGAGCGCGCGCCCTCGGGCAGCACCGCCGCGGGCGGATAGTCGTTGGCCACCGACATCCGGCCGGTGTTGACCAGCGCCCGCGCGAAGGGATGGCGCGCCGCCAGCGCCACCACCGCACGGCGCAGCGTGTGCTCGGCGGGCGAGCGCGGCGCGAGGAAGCGTGCCGATCGGCTCGTCACCTGCAGGTTCTGCTTCGCGGCGGGCTGGCGCTCGGCGTCGTAGCTGTCGAGCAGCGCCTCGCCGGCCCTGCCCTGCGCGACGAGCGCGAGCTTCCAGCCGAGGTTGGCCGCGTCCTGGATGCCGCTGTTGCCGCCGCGTGCGCCGAAGGGGCTCACCACGTGCGCCGCGTCGCCGATGAAGAACACGCGGCCGTGGCGGAAACTGTCGAGCAGGTGATCGCGGTAGCCATAGGGGCCGATCCAGACGAACTCGAACTCCACGTCCGGCCCGAGCTGCTCGCGCAGCCGCGCGCCCGCCACCTCGGGCTTGCTGATGTAGGCGGTGTCGCAGTCCTCGGGCATCTGGTAGTCGATGCGCCACACGCCATCGGCCATCAGGTGCTGCCACACGCCGCGGCCTTCGTTGAAGGGCGCGTCCACCCAGGTCCAGCGCTCGGTGGGCAGCGGCTTCCTGAAGCGCACGTCGCTGATGCACCAGCGGTCGGTGCTGCGCGAGGAGTGCGCGTCGATGCCCATCTGCGTGCGGATCGTGCTGTTGGCGCCGGTGGCGTCGATCAGCCGGTCGGCCTCGATGGTGTAGCTGCCGGCGGGCGTCTCGACTTCCAGGCGCACGCCGTCGGCGAGCTGCTCCACGCGGGTGAGGCGGTTCTTCCAGCGCAGGTCGGTCAGCCCCAGTTCGATGATGCGCTCGACCAGGAACCACTCGACGTAGAACTGCTGCAGGTTGACGAAGGGCGGCTGCTTCGAGACGCTGTTGGCCTGCAGGTTGAAGTTGTAGACCTCCTGCTCGCCCGAGAAGGTGCGCCCGAACGACCAGGTGATGCCCTTGGCCGCGATGCGCTCGTAGATGCCCAGGCGCTCGAAGATCTCCAGGCTCTTCTGCGCATAGCAGATGCCGCGCGACGATGCGCCGCGCACGCCGACGGTGTCGTCCTCGTCCAGCAGCACGGCGCGCACGCCGCGTTGCGCGAGGTCGCAGGCCAGCGTGAGGCCCGAGGGGCCGGCGCCGACGATGACGATGGGATGCCGCACGGGCTTCGTGCTGCCCAGCTCGGGCGGCGGCGTGAAGGGCCAGACCGGCAGCTCGTAGGCCGGTGCGAAAGCGAAGTTTTCCATGGTGGCTCTGCGGCTACAGCGCGTGCGCGAACTCGGCGATGGCGTCCGCCGCCTTCGGGATCAGCTCCGGCTGCCCCGCGAGGTAGTGGTTGCCGCCGACGATGTCGACGTTGCGGATGCGCGGCCCGCCCGCCGCCATCCAGGCATCTCGCGTGCTCGGGAAGGTCGACTGGTCGCCCGTGTAGGTCAGCAGCAGTTTCGGCACCGTGGTGCGCGCGAGGTTGGTCGGACCGTCGGCCTGCGAGCGCGACGACCACTGCGAGAGAAAGGCCGTGAGCGACGTGGTGCGTCCCATCGCGTTGGCCGAGTAGTTCACCTGCCGCGCGTCGCCCCAGACGCTGCCGGGCAGGCGGTCGTTGGGATCGAGCGAGAGGTCGACGCAGCGCGGATCGGCATGCGTGCGGTAGACGATGAAGGTCTGGTCGCGCGGTGCGCCGGGTGTGCCGCGCAGCAGCGCGAGGCGGTCGAGGCACCACTGCTCGATGCGATCGAGCCGTGCCTTCTGCGCGGCGCCGAAGCGCGCGAGGAAGTCGCGCTCGTAGGGCACGCGGTGGCGCGCGTCGTACATGTCGAGCTCGGGGTCGACCGAGAGCGGGTCGTGCTCGTCGGTGACAGAGGGGTCGATCCAGTCGCGCATCAGCCGGGTGCGGCCCAGGTGCGCGGCGCACAGGGCGATGCCGTCCACGGGCGGCAGGTCGTCGGGGTGCAGGTGCGTGGGGTCGCCGTCGGGCAGGTGCGTGGCGGTGAGCTTCTCGGCCTGCGCCTGGTAGAAGGCCGAGAGCGCGGCGCCGCCGGAGTTGCCGACGAGGAACACCTTCTCGTAGCCGGCGGCGCGCAGGTACTGCACGCCCGCGCCCAGGTCCTGGATGGCGCGCTCCATCAGCAGCACGGTGTCGTTGCCCACGAAGCGCGAGTTCAGGCCCATGCAGCAGATGCCGCGCTCGGCCAGCGGGCCGATCAGGTAGTGGCCCATGAAGTTGCTCGTGGGGTGCATCACGATGGCGGCGATCTTCTTCGGGCCCTGCGGCGCGCGGTAGGCGCCGTAGATGCGCGGGCGCAGCAGCTGCAGGCCCGACTGGCTCTCCATGGCCGCGCCGGGCTTCACGTCGATGACGGCGAGTTGCAGCTCAGGCATTCGACGCATCCTTCGCAGCGGCGGCGCGCAGGCCGGCCTTGCGCTCGGTCCAGGCGTCGAGTTCGGCGCGCGCGCGCAGCGCATGCGCGTCCATCTCGGCCTGCGGCACGGTCGGCGTGGTCAGCTCCACGCGGATGCCGTTGGGGTCGAAGAAGTAGATCGATTCGATGATGTGGTGGTCGGTCACGCCCAGCACCTCGACGCCCGCGCCTTCGAGCCGTGCCTTGGCGGCCAGCAGGGCGGCCACCGAATCGACGCGCAGCGCGATGTGGTTCACCCACGAAGGCGTGTTGGGCGAGGGCAGCGCCGCGACGTCGTCGCCGAGGTCGAAGAAGGCGATGAACGAGCCGTCGCGCATGCGAAAGAAGATGTGCACGTACGGGCAGTACTCGCCGGTGCTGGGCACGTGATCGCTCTTGATGACGTGGGCCAGCGGCAGGCCGAGCAGGTCTTCGTAGAAGCGGCGGGTTTCCTCGCTGTCGCGGCAGCGCCAGGCGAAGTGGTGCAGCCCGTGGATGGGCGGTGGGGGTGCCGTGGTGGCAGTCGTCGGCATGGCTCGTGTCTCCGGTGAGCCGGTATTGGGCGATGCCGCGTCTTATGATGCAATCGAAATTAATTCATCGATTGATGAAATAACCGTATATATGAACCTCACCCTGCGCCAGCTGCGCGCCTTCGCCGCTGTGGCCGACACCGGCAGCTTCACCGCCGCGGCGCAGCAGCTGCATCTCACGCAGTCGGCGCTCAGCGTGCTGGTGCGCGAACTGGAGCGCGAGATGGGCGTGCAGCTGCTCGACCGAAACACGCGCCGCGTGCAGCTGTCGGAGGCAGGGCGCGAGTTCCTGCCCTCGGTGCACCGGCTGCTGGGCGACCTGGCCGGCGCGGTGGCCGGCGTCACCGATTTGCGTGACAAGAAGAAAGGCTTGCTACGGCTTGCCGCGCCGCAGCTCATGGCCTGCACCCTGATGCCGCGCGTGATCGCGCTCTACCGCGAGCAGTACCCCGACGTCGACGTGCGCCTGGCCGATACGCTGCCCGAGCATCTGCTGGCGGGCGTGACGGCCGGCGACGTGGAGCTGGCCGTGGGTCAGGACGTGGCGGTCGACGACGCCATCGAGCGCCGCACGCTGCTGCGCGACCGGCACTGGCTGATCTGCCCGCCGGGCCATGCCTTCGCCAATCGTCGCAAGGTGCGCTGGCACGAGCTCGGCCCCTACACCTTCATCGCGCCCACGCGCGACTTCCGCCAGCGCGTGCTGCCCGAGCTCGCACCCGCCGAGCGCGAGTACATGCTGCGCCCCGCCACGCAGGAGGTGTCGTACATGACCACCGCGCTGGGCATGGTCGCCTCGGGGCTGGGGCTGACCGTGTGCCCCACGTACTCCGCGCCGCTGGTGCGCGCGCACGGGCTGCAGATGGTGCGGCTGGAGTCGCCCGACTTCCATCGCGAGGTGTGCGTCTACAGCGCGGCGCGGCGCTCGCTGTCGCCGGCGGCGGCGAGCTTCGTCGAGGTGCTCGAAGGCTTCGCGCGGGAGCAGCAGCAAAAGGACTGACCGCCGCATCCGGTGGGGGAAAAGCATCGACGCGCGGCAACAGGCGCGTAGAGGCGGCGATGGGGCCAAAACTACAATGCAGCCGATCCCCGTCTCCCAATCTTCTCCAGGTTTCTCCAATGAACGTCATTCGATTCACCGACCTCTGCGCGCAGGGCAAGGCCGCCGGCCAGCGCGTCTTCATCCGTGCCGACCTCAACGTGCCGCAGGACGACGCCGGCAACATCACCGAAGACACGCGCATCCGCGCCTCCGTGCCCTGCATCAAGCTGGCGCTGGACGCAGGTGCCGCCGTGATGGTCACTTCGCACCTGGGCCGCCCGACGGAGGGCGAGTTCAAGCCCGAGGACTCGCTGGCGCCCGTCGCCAAGCGCCTGGGCGAACTGCTCGGCCGCGAAGTGCCGCTGGTCTCCAACTGGGTCGACGGCGTCGACGTGAAGCCCGGCCAGGTGGTGCTGCTCGAGAACTGCCGCGTCAACAAGGGCGAGAAGAAGAACGACGAAGGCCTGGCCCGCAAGCTGGCCGCGCTCACCGACATCTACGTGAACGACGCCTTCGGCACCGCGCACCGCGCCGAGGCCACCACCTACGGCATTGCGCAGTTCGCCAAGGTGGCCGCGGCCGGCCCGCTGCTGGCGGCGGAGATCGACGCCATCACCAAGGCGCTGGCGCAGCCGAAGCGGCCGCTGGTGGCCATCGTGGCGGGTTCCAAGGTGAGCACCAAGCTGACCATTCTGAAGAGCCTGTCGGCCAACGTCGACCAGCTCATCGTGGGCGGCGGCATCGCCAACACCTTCATGCTGGCCGCGGGCCTGAAGATCGGCAGGTCGCTGGCCGAGCCCGACCTGGTCGACGAAGCCAAGGCGGTGATCGACGCCATGCGCGCGCGTGGCGCCGACGTACCGATCCCGGTGGACGTGGTCACGGCCAAGACCTTCGCGGCCGACGCGGCCGCCACCGTCAAGGACGCGAGCGACGTGGCCGACGACGACCTGATCCTCGACATCGGCCCCAGGACGGCCGCCCAGCTCGCCGCGCAGCTGCGCGAGGCCGGCACCATCGTCTGGAACGGCCCCGTGGGCGTGTTCGAATTCGACGCCTTCGCGGGCGGCACCAAGGCCATCGCGCAGGCCATCGCCGAGAGCAGCGCGTTCTCGATCGCAGGCGGCGGCGACACGCTGGCGGCCATCGCCAAGTACGGCATCGAGAAGCAGGTCGGCTACATCTCGACCGGTGGCGGCGCCTTCCTGGAAGTGCTGGAAGGCAAGACCCTGCCGGCCTTCGAGATCCTGTCGAAGCGGGCTGCCGGCTGAACGAGCGGGTGGGGCCGCCCGGGCCTCGGCCCGCGGCCCATCGAGGAAAAACCCATGGGTGACTTCCGTCCGACACACAAACTGTATACAGTAGCGAATACAAAACGGAGACTACCCTCATGAGCACGGACCGCATTCCCCGCCACGCCACCAAGATCGTCGCCACCCTCGGTCCGGCATCCAGTTCGCCCGACCTGCTGGAGAAGATGATCCAGGCCAAGGTCAGCGTGGTGCGGCTGAACTTCAGCCACGGCACGGCGCAGGACCACATCGACCGTGCCTCCATGGTTCGCGAAGCCGCCCGCAAGGCCGGCCGCGAGGTGGCCATCATGGCCGACCTGCAGGGCCCGAAGATCCGCGTGGGGAAGTTCGCGCAGGGCAAGGTCTGGCTCGAGCCGGGAGCCAAGTTCGTGCTCGATGCCTCGCGCACCGAACTGGGCGACGTCGATGCCGTCGGCCTCGACTACAAGGACCTGCCGCGCGACGTGAAGCCCGGCGACAGGCTGCTGCTGAACGACGGTCTCATCGTGCTGACCGTCGACGCCGTCAAGGGCGAGGCGGTGCACACGACCGTCAAGCTCGGCGGCGAGCTCTCGAACAACAAGGGCATCAACAAGCAGGGCGGCGGCCTCACCGCGCCCGCGCTGACGGCCAAGGACATGGAGGACATCAAGACCGCGATGAGCTTCCAGGCCGACTACGTGGCCGTGAGCTTCCCCAAGAACGCCACCGACATGGAAATGGCCCGCCAGCTGTGCAACGTGGCTGCCGCCGAGTACGGCCACAAGCCCGGCATGATCGCCAAGATCGAGCGCGCCGAGGCCATTCCGAAGCTCGAAGAGATCCTGCGTGCCAGCGACGGCATCATGGTCGCGCGCGGCGACCTCGCGGTCGAGGTGGGCAACGCGGCGGTGCCCGCTCTGCAGAAGAAGATGATCCGCATGGCCCGCGAGATGGACAAGGTGGTGATCACCGCGACCCAGATGATGGAGTCGATGATCACCAACCCCGTGCCCACCCGCGCCGAGGTCAGCGACGTGGCCAACGCCGTGCTCGACGGCACCGACGCCGTCATGCTCTCCGCCGAGACCGCCTCGGGCCGCTATCCGCTAGAGACCGTGCAGGAGATGAGCCGCATCTGCGAAGCCGCCGAGGCCGCCGAAGACAAGCAGCTCGACGCCGACTTCAGCGGCCAGAGCTACAGCCGCATCGACCAGTCGATCGCCATGGGTGCGCTCTTCACCGCCCACCACCTGGGCGCCAAGGCCATCGTGGCGCTCACCGAGTCGGGCTCCACCCCGCTGTGGATGAGCCGCCACCGCGCGCACATCCCCATGTACGCGCTGACCTCGCGGCTGTCGACGCAGCGCAAGATGGCGCTCTACCGCAACGTGCGCCCGCTGCTCATGGACTCGGAAAGCGATCGCGACACCGCGCTGCTGCAGGCCGAGAACCACCTGAAGAAGCGCGGCATCGTGCAAAGCGGCGACGTCTACGCCATCACCTGCGGCGAGCCGATGGGTGCCCCGGGCGGCACCAACATGCTGAAAATCTGCAGAGCGAGTTGAGCAAACCCCCAGGCTTCGCGCACTTCGTGTCGCTGCGCCAACCCCCTTGCAGGGGGCAACACCTGCGGCCCGGCAGAGCCGGTTCCGCGGTGTTCCTGGAACTTATCCGTTCCTGAAAAGGAAGCTGTAGGCGTTCAGGGCGGGCACGCCGCCCAGGTGCGCGTACAGCACTTTCGAGCCCGCCGGGAATTCGCCCAGGCGCACCTTCTCGATCATCCCGTGCATCGACTTGCCCTCGTACACCGGGTCGGTCAGCATGGCCTCGAAGCGCGCGCTCAGGCGGATGGCTTCAAGCGTGCCCTCGTTGGGCAGGCCGTACTCGGGGCCGCCGAAGCGGCGGTCGAGCACGATGTCCTTCTCGGTGATGTCGCGGCCCAGCTCCACCAGCTCGGCCGTGTTCTTCGCGATGCGCAGGATCTGGTCGAAGGTCTGCTGCGGCTTGGCCGAAGCGTCGATGCCGATCACGCGGTCGGCGCGGCCGTCGGCGGCGAAGCCCACCACCATGCCGGCCTGCGTGCTGCCCGTGACCGAGCAGACCACGATGTAGTCGAACTTGAAGCCCAGTTCGGCCTCCTGCTGGCGCACTTCCTCGGCGAAGCCGACGAAGCCCAGGCCGCCGCGCGGATGCTCCGAGCAGCCCGCGGGAATCGGGAACGGCTTGCCGCCGGCCTGGCGGACGCTCTCCATGGCGTCTTCCCAGCTCTTGCGGATGCCGATGTCGAAGCCCGCTGCGTCCAGGCGCACGTCGGCGCCCATGATGCGTGACATCTCGATGTTGCCGACCCGGTCGTACACCGCGTCGGAGTAGTTGACCCAGTTCTCCTGCACCAGCACGCACTTCATTCCGAGGTGCGCCGCCACCGCAGCCACCTGCCGCGTCTGGTTCGACTGGATGCCGCCGATGGACACCAGCGTGTCGTAGCCACCTTCGAGCGCCTCGGGAATCAGGTATTCGAGCTTGCGCGTCTTGTTGCCGCCGAAGGCCAGGCCGCTGTTGCAGTCCTCGCGCTTGGCATAGAGGTCGACCTTGCCGCCCAGGTGGGCGCTCAGGCGCTTGAGCGGCTGGATGGGCGTGGGGCCGAAGGTCAGCGGGTAGCGGGGAAACTTCTCGAGGTTCATGGCGGCAGTTCCAGGAAATGGAGGAAAGAAGGAGGGGTGTCGAAGCCTCCATCGTAGGAACAATGCCGCACAACGTGCTTGCGAAGTTTGTTGGATCTGTCAGAGAAAAAGAGGCAATATCGGGGAAGTGAATGCTTTCATTCCGACGAAAACTAGATGAGCACAACAAAATTGCGTGACACCCCGGAGCTCGACCGCACCGACCGCGCCATCCTGCGCACCATGCAGCGCGACGCCTCGCTGTCGAACGTGGCGCTGGCCGCCAAGGTCAACCTGAGCCCGGCCGCCTGCCTGCGCCGCGTGGAGCGGCTCAAGGCGGCGGGCCTCATCAAGGGCATCGTCGCGCTGCTCGACCCCGACGCGCTCGACGCCAGCATGCTGGTGATGATCGGCGTGGTGCTCGACCGCTCCACGCCCGATTCCTTCTCCGACTTCGAGAAGGCCGCCCAGAAGGTCTCGGGCTGCCTCGAATGCCACGTGGTCTCGGGCGAGTTCGACTACTTCATGCTCGTGCGCACCCGCGACAACGACAGCTTCAACCGCCTGCACGCGGAGCAGCTGCTGTACCTGCCGGGGGTGCGCCAGATCCGCACCTTCGTCGTGCTCAAGCAGGTGCTTTCGACCACGCAGCTGCCTGTCTGACACAACCGGCGAAACCGCCGTCCGGCTGTCTGCGTACAGCACGGATGATTCTTCCCTCCCCCGCGTCATTCCTCCGGCGCCGCGGCGCCTTCGTCCTCACCCTCGCCTCCGCATTGCTTTCGGCCTGTTCGCCGGTCAAGGTGCTCAACGGCCTGGTGCCCACCGACACCTACCGGTTCGAAGGCGGCATCGCCTACGGGCCGGCGCCGCACCAGCTGCTCGACGAATACCGGCCGCTGCCGTCCAACGCGCCGGCGCCGGGCGCGCGGCCGCTGGTCGTGTTCTTCTACGGCGGCACCTGGACGACCGGCGACCGCGCCAGCTACAGGTTCATGGGCGAGGCCCTGGCCGCTCAGGGCGCCGTGGTGCTCGTGCCCGACTACGGGCTGTCGCCGGCCTTCACCTATCCCGCCTTCGTGCGCGACAGCGCACTGGCCGTCAAGTGGGCGCTGGACAACGCGGCGCGCCTGGGCGCCGACCCGAAGCAGGTGTACGTGATGGGCCACAGCTCCGGTGCCTACAACGCCGCGATGGTGGCGCTCGATGCGCGCTGGCTCGGCGAACTGGGCGCCAGCCCGAAGCAGCTCGCGGGCTGGATCGGCCTGGCGGGACCCTACGACTTCCTGCCCATCGGCGACCCGCAGGTGAAGACCGCGTTCAACTGGCCGGACACGCCGCGCGACTCGCAGCCCCTGGCGCACGCCGGCCCCGCCTCGCCGCGCACCCTGCTAATGGCGGCCTCCAGGGACAACCTCGTCTACCCCGACCGCAACACCCTGCGCATGGCCGCGGCGCTGCGGGAAGCGGGCGTGCCGGTCCAGGTCAGGCTGTTCGACAACCTGAGCCATGCGACGCTGGTGGGCGCCTTCGCCACGCCGGCGCGATGGCTGGGCGGGCCGGTGCTGCCGCCGGTCGTGGATTTCCTCGGACTGGCGTCGGTCCTGTCCCACAAGGGTGCTCGGTAGAATTGCGGCAGTCTTTCCCGCCTTTTCGTCTTCTACTTTTTTCCCTTTTTTCCAATTCCCGCGAGGTATTTCCCATGGCACTCGTCTCGATGCGCGAACTGCTCGACCATGCCGCAGCCAATGGCTACGGCATTCCGGCCTTCAACGTCAACAACCTCGAACAGGTCCAGGCCGTCATGGAGGCCGCCAAGGAGACCGGCGCCCCCGTCATCCTGCAGGCCAGCGCAGGCGCCCGCAAATACGCCGGCGAAGCCTTCATCAAGCACCTGATCCAGGCCGCCATCGAGCAGTACCCGAACATCCCGCTGGTCATGCACCAGGACCACGGCCAGAGCCCGGCCATCTGCCAGGGCGCCATCGACCTCGGCTTCTCCTCCGTCATGATGGACGGCTCCCTGCATGAAGACGGCAAGACGCCCGCCTCCTTCGACTACAACGTCGACGTGACCCGCAAGGTCGTGCAGCTGGCGCACAAGGTCGGCGTGACCGTCGAGGGCGAGCTGGGCTGCCTGGGCTCGCTCGAGACCGGCATGGCCGGCGAGGAAGACGGCATCGGCGCCGAAGGCGTGCTCGACCATTCCGCGCTTCTGACCGACCCCGAGGAAGCCGCCCAGTTCGTCAAGGCCACGCAGCTCGACGCGCTGGCCATCGCCATCGGCACCAGCCACGGCGCCTACAAGTTCACCCGCAAGCCCACCGGCGACATCCTGTCGATCCAGCGCGTGAAGGAAATCCACGCCCGCCTGCCCAACACCCACCTGGTGATGCACGGCTCGTCGTCGGTGCCGCAGGACCTGCTGGAGATCATCCGCAAGTACGGCGGCAACATGAAGGAAACCTACGGCGTGCCCGTCGAGGAAATCCAGGAAGCCATCAAGTACGGCGTGCGCAAGATCAACATCGACACCGACATCCGCCTGGCCATGACCGGCGCGGTGCGCAAGTTCATGGCCGAGAACCCCGAGAAGTTCGACGCCCGCGAATGGCTCAAGCCCGCGCGCGAAGCCGCCAAGCAGATCTGCAAGCAGCGCTACATCGAGTTCGGCTGCGAAGGCCAGGGCGCCAAGATCAAGGGCGACAGCCTGCAGGTGGTCGCCGCCAAGTACGCCAAGGGCGAACTGGCCCAAGAAGTGATCTGATCACATCCCCTTGAGCCGACGGCCACCGTTCGCGGTGGCTTTTTTCTGCGCGCACAATCCGAACTCCGCTATCCCGTTTCACCGCACCAGCCCCATGACCACCGTCCACACCTCCTCCATCCAGAGCCTGCCCCTGCTTGCGCGCGGCAAGGTGCGCGACAACTACGCCGTCGGCGAAGACCGCATCCTGATGGTCGCGAGCGACCGGCTCAGCGCCTTCGACGTGATCATGGGCGAGCCCATTCCTGGCAAGGGCGAGATCCTCACGAAGATGGCCCTTTGGTGGTTCGACCGCCTCGGCCAGATCTGCCCCAACCACCTGACCGGCGAGGCGCCCGAGAGCGTGGTCACCGAGGCCGAGGTGCCCCAGGTCACCGGCCGCTCGATGCTGGTCAAGCGCCTGAAGCCGATCCCGGTCGAGGCCGTGGTGCGCGGCTACCTGGCCGGCAGCGGCTGGAAGGAGTACCAGGAATCGCGCGCGGTCTGCGGCGTGCCGCTGCCCGAGGGCCTGACCAACGCGAGCAAGCTGCCGCGCCCCATCTTCACGCCCGCCGCCAAGGCCGCAGTGGGCGAGCACGACGAGAACATCAGCTACGACCGCGTGGTCGAGATCGTCGGCCCCAAGCTGGCCCAGCAGATCCGCGACACCAGCATCGCCATCTACGAGACCGCCGCGCAGATCGCCCTGGCCAAGGGAATGATCATCGCCGACACGAAGTTCGAGTTCGGCCTCGACGAGAACGGCACCCTGGTGCTGATGGACGAGGTGCTCACCCCCGACAGCTCGCGCTACTGGCCGGTCGAGGGCTACCAGGCCGCGCTGGCGTCCGGCGCCAATCCGCCGAGCTACGACAAGCAGTTCGTGCGCGACTGGCTCGAGGGAACGAAGATCAACGGCAAGCCCTGGGACAAGACGCCCCCGGCGCCGCGCCTGCCCGCCGAGGTCATCGAGAAGACCGCGGCCAAGTACCGCGAGGCGCTGGAGCGGCTGACGGGCTGAGGCTGAAGCAAGGGCTGCCCCCAGCCGGGTAGTCCATCCCGGGCGCCTTGTCGCCACGGGAAAAGGGGATGTCCAAACGTCCCCGCCTCGCCATCATGTGCGCCAAGAACATGAGGGGCGGGAAATGGAAACCAGCAAAGGCGTTCATGGTTGGCAGCGCTGCGTGGCGGCGGCGCTCGTTCTGGCCGTTGCGGGCTGCAGCAGCATCGATCCGTACCAGCGCAGCAAGCGCGCCGACGTACCGATCAACCAGCTCGGGTATGAGGAAGTCACTCTTGCCAACGCCAGGCCCCTTGCCGGCAACCTGCAAGGCGCGCTGGGCGCGCTGAAAGACCAGCGCCGCGAATGGTTCGATTCCCTGTCGGCGCAGGCGCGCGTTCGCACCATGACGCAGCTCGGCCTGCTGGGCGTGACGGCCGCGGCGCTGTATGGGGGGCTGAAATCCGGTGTCACCAGCGATCGCGAAAAGACCCGGCTCGCCATGGCCGGCGCGGTCGGCTTTACGGCCTATTCGGCCAGCAACTGGTTCGTCAATCCCAATCAGGAGAAGGCTTACGTCGAAGGCGTTCTCGGACTGACCTGCGCGATGCTGACTATCGAACCATTGCGGCTGGAGGTCGAGAGCTTCGACAGGATGTGGGCCGAGAAATACCGCCTGACGCAGGCCATCAACAGGCTCGATGCGGAGTTGCTCCGGGCTCAGGCTGTCTTGCGCTATGCCCGTGACAGCGAACTGCCGCAGGCGCATGTGCGTCGCGAGGCGGCCTCGGCCTTGTGGCGCGCGCGCAAGACCCTGGCATCCAGCGAGCAGCTGTATTCCCAGCTTGGGAACAGCGGAGTCATCCTGATGCGGGAGGGTGATCTGGTCTTTGCCCGCGTGGCGGCGCATATCAACGCGGCCAACAAGACGATATCCAGCCCTGATGAGTTGGTCGCACAAGCCACGGGGATCATCGGCAAGTTCCGGGCGGTCAAGATTGACACTGCAAACGAGAGCACCCAGGGAGACTCCGAAGGCGCGGGCAGGCCAGCAGTTGATACCGCTGCCGGGAAGAAGCCGGATGGCGATGCGGGCTTTGCCGGCAAAGACGAAGAGATGCTCGAGCAAGAGCCGGCGGCTACGTCCACAGCCACTGCGAAGAAGGCGCAGTTGCTGGCGCAGTTGGCCGCGATTCAGAAAAAGGAGTCCGAGGACGCCTCTGCGCAAGCCCAGAAGAATCTGAAGGTGTCTCAGGCAGCACTCAAGCGCGCCAAAGCTGCTGAAGCGGTCGCCGCCACCGCCGCGAACAGAAAGGTGATCGATGCTTGCAAGGCAGCAGGCCGCCGCGACTGCGGGCCTCTGGAGGCCGATGCCATCGCTGTTTCTCTCGCCGCCGGCACAGCAGAGATTTACGCTGCAAGGCGCCCCTTGAGCAATCGCCTTCTGACTTTCAACGATGCGCGCAAGGCAGCGGCCCGAAATCCGGGCTGTGCCGGCGGCAGCAGTGCCATGAGCGTTTCACCGGCCGAGGACGCAAAGGTCAAACCCGGTCAGCGGTATCTCATCACCGTGAACGGTGTCGCCAAGCCGCCTCTGGCGTCGGTCAAGGGGCCGGCAACCCTGGAAATTCTTGTCTCCGGTCCCAACCAGTACACCGTGCGCGTCATGGTGAAGGCCGACGCAAAGGGTACGGTGGACGTCAGCATCTCCGACCAGGGGCTCACTACCGAGGAGATCCAGCTGACGGTCGACACGCCAGCCGCCAAGTAGCCGGCGCCCTCAGCGCCCCCCGCCGCTGTTCAGCAGCGCCACCGTCCGCCCGCTCGCATCCAGCAGCGCCAGCCGGGTCGGTCCGGCCAGCCGGTAGCTGGTGGTGCTCTGCAGGGCGGAAATGAACTGCGCCTCGTTGGCACCGCGTGTCGGGTCGGTGCAGGCCATGCGGGTGGAGGCAAGCTGGCCGATCTTCAGGGCGACCCCGGTGCGTGTGAAGGTGCCGGAGATGCGGTTGCAGCCGCCCGAGCCGCTCACGCGTCCGCTGCTGCGGTCGAATTGCACCTGGGCGCCGCTGCCCGGCTGCACCGGTTCATCGCCCAGCTGCACCAGCTGCCAGGCCGGGCCTTCGATCGGCTCGTCGAGGCTGATGCCGCTGCCGCAACCGGCCAGCGTGGCCAGCAGCGCCGTGGCGGCAAGGGCGGGGAGGAGCGCGGTGCGGCGGGCGAAGGAGCGCATGGCCAGTGTTCCTTTTTCGAACTGCAACAAGTTGAATCGGGCGTGATCGTATGCGACGGCGCCTGGCCCGCCAATGCCGCTCGCCAGCCCTGCGGCCATGAAAAAAGCGGCCCGGGGGCCGCTTTCCTGGAAGGTCTGGAGGGAAATCAGCTCAGCACGATGCTGCTGAGCCGGCGGCGGTAGCTGGCCACCACCGGATCGTCCGGCGGGATCTGCCCGTCGGCGACCTTCACCTTCGGCGGCTCGATGATCTCCAGGATGGCGATGTAGGTCTTGCGGGCGAGGTCCTCGCTCCAGGTCTTGTCGCGCATCAGGATGTCGAGCAGCTCGTCCATGGCGTCGGTCCAGCGCTGGGCGGCCATGAGGAGGCGGGCGCGGCCGAAGCGGGCGTCGAAGTCGCGCTTGTTGGCAGCGATCTTCGCGTCGAAATCGGCGATCGAGGGGGCGGCGCCGGCCGGCGGCGCTGCGAAATCAATAGCATCCATCCAGCGCTGCAGCGCGTCGAAGCGGCGCACCAGCGAGGTCTTGGCGATGACCGGGGCAAAGGCGACCTTGGCGTCGTCGACGCGGCCTTCCTGCAGCAGCAGCTTCACGTAGTCGAAGCGGGCGTCGTCGTTGGCCGGGTCGGTGGCCACCGCGTGCTGCAGCTTCTCGAGCGCGCCTTCGGTGTCGCCACCGGCCAGCGCCTCCTGGGCAGCGGCTTCCTGCGAGGCGGCCTCGGCCTCGTCGGCGCCGGGCACGTGCTTGTCGAGGAACTCGCGGATCTTCTCGGCCGGGATGGCGCCGACGAAGCCGTCCACCGGCTGGCCGTCCTTGAACATCACGCAGAAGGGGATGCTGCGCACGCCGAACATCTCCGACAGCTGCGAGGAGATCTGCGGCACCTTGTCGGCGTCGAGCTTGGCCAGCGTGAAGCGCCCGCCGTACTCGACCTCGAGCTTTTCGAGCACCGGGCCGAGCTGCTTGCAGGGGCCGCACCATTCGGCCCAGATGTCCAGCAGCACCGGTGTGGCGACCGAGGCTTCGATCAGTTCGGCCTGGAAATTTTCGAGAGTGATGTCGATCATCGGAACCAGCTGGGGGTGAAACGTAAAATTGAAACCATGAACGAAACCATTCAGGTCGGTGTAGTGATGGGCTCGAACTCCGATTGGGAGACGATGCGCAACGCGGTCGAGATTCTCCAGCAATTCGGAATCGGGCACGAAGCCAGGGTGGTCTCGGCCCACCGGATGCCCGATACGCTCTTCGAATATGCCGAAAGCGCCGCCGGGCGCGGCCTTGCCGCGATCATCGCCGGCGCGGGCGGCGCGGCCCACCTGCCGGGCATGCTGGCCTCGAAAACCACGGTGCCGGTGCTCGGCGTGCCGGTGGCCAGCCGCCATCTGCAGGGCGTCGATTCGCTCTACAGCATCGTGCAGATGCCCAAGGGCGTGCCGGTCGCCACCTTCGCCATCGGCAATGCCGGCGCGGCCAACGCGGCGCTGTTCGCGGTGTCGATGCTGGCGGTGAACGACCCGGCGCTGCGCGCGAAGCTCGACGCCTTCCGCGCCGCGCAGACGGCGGCCGCCGAGGCCATGACCCTGCCCCCGCCGCCCGCCGGCGAGGCAGCGCCCGTATCTCCCTTCTCGCCGCAAGGCGGGGGTGCCCTGTGAGCGGCCGCAACGGCGACCTGCCGATCCTCCCGGGCGCCACGCTCGGCGTGCTCGGCGGCGGACAGCTGGGGCGGATGTTCGTCCACGCCGCCCAGCGCATGGGCTATTTCACCGCGGTGCTCGACCCCGACACCGACAGCCCCGCCGGCCGCGTGAGCCATCACCACATCCATACCGACTACGACGACGTCGACGGCCTTGCCCGCCTGGCCGGCCTGGCCGACGCGGTGACCACCGAGTTCGAGAACGTGCCCGCGCCCTCGCTGGAGCATCTCGCAGTGGCGCGCCCGGTGTCGCCCGCCGCGCCGGCCATCGCCATCGCGCAGGACCGCATCGCCGAGAAGGCGCACTTCACCCGCTGCGGCGTGCCCTGCGCGCCCTACGCCGTCATCGAAACGGCCGCGCAGCTCGCCGCCATCGACGACAACCTGCTGCCCGGCATCCTCAAGACCGCGCGCCTGGGCTACGACGGCAAGGGCCAGCAGCGCGTGAAGACGCGCGACGAGCTGGTCGAGGCCTGGCAGGCCGCGGGCTGCGTGCCCTGCGTGCTCGAGAAGATGCTGCCGCTCGAATTCGAGTGCTCGGTCATCCTCGCGCGCGGCCGCGACGGCCAGATCGTGCACTTCCCGCCGCAGCGCAACCTGCACCGAGACGGCATCCTGGCCGTGACCGAGGTGCACCCGCAGAACATGCCCAAGACGGTGGCGCAGGGCGCCATCAACTCGGCCAAGAGCATCGCCAACGGCCTCAACTACGTGGGCGTGCTGTGCGTCGAGTTCTTCGCGCTGGCCGACGGCTCGCTGGTCGTCAACGAGATGGCGCCGCGCCCGCACAACAGCGGCCACTACACCATGGAAGCCTGCGACGTGTCGCAGTTCGAGCTGCAGGTGCGCACGCTCGCCGGCCTGCCGCTGGCGGCGCCGCGCCAGCACAGCCCGGCGATCATGCTCAACCTGCTGGGCGACCTGTGGTTTCCCGCCGGTGCCGACGGCAAGTCCGACAGGGCGGTCTCGCCGCGCTGGAGCGAAGTGCTCGCGCTGCCCGGCGCCCACCTGCACCTCTACGGAAAGATCGAACCCCGCCGCGGCCGCAAGATGGGCCACCTCACGCTGACCGGCGCCACGCTCGAGGCGGTTCGCGCCACGGCCTCGCAGGCCGCGCTGCTGCTGGGCCTGCCGGCGGTGAGCACCGCCGACCTCGCATGATCCTCGACGGCCGCACCCCCGAAGCCATCGCCGAGGCGGCGCGCGTGCTGCGCGCGGGCGGGCTGGTGGCCTTCCCGACCGAGACGGTGTACGGCCTGGGCGCCGACGCCAGCAGCGACACCGCGGTGGCCGGCATCTTCGAGGCCAAGGGGCGGCCGTCGGACCATCCGCTGATCGTCCACGTGGCGGCCGGCACCAAGGGCACCGAATCGCTCTCGCGCTTCGCCCAGCCGCTGCCGGACTTCGCGCAGAAGCTGGTGCAGGCCTTCTGGCCCGGCCCGCTCACGCTGATCGTCACGCGCCAGCCCGGCGTGGGCGCGGCGGCGGCCGGCGGGCAGGACACCATCGGCCTGCGCTGCCCCTCGCACCCCGTGGCGCAGGCGCTCCTCGAAGCCTGCGCCGAGCAGGGCGTGCCCGGCCTCGCGGGGCCGAGCGCCAACCGCTTCGGCCGTGTCAGCCCGACCACCGCGCAGCACGTGCACGACGAGTTCGGCGACGAGCTGCTGGTGATCGACGGCGGCCCCTGCGACGTGGGCATCGAGTCGACCATCGTCGACTGCAGCCGCGGCGCGCCCGTGCTGCTGCGCCCCGGCCTCATCACCCGCGCGCAGATCGAGGCCGCCTGCGGCGAGAAGCTCGCCGATCGCGAAGTGCTCGAAACGCCCGACCCGCGCGCCTCGGGCACGCTGGAGGCGCACTACGCGCCCAACGCCAAGGTGCGGCTGATGGATGCCAAGTCGATCCAGACCGGCCTCGACGTGCTCGGCGCGAACGCCGCCCACATCGCCGTATGGTCGCGCACCGCGGTGCGCAGCCGCTCGCAGCGCGTGCTGCTGCGGCGCATGCCCGACGACGCGGCGGCCAGCGCGCAGCTGCTGTTCGCGGTGCTGCGAGAGTTCGACGCACAGGGCGTGAAGCTGATCTGGGTGGAGACGCCGCCCGATACGCACGAGTGGGAAGGCGTGAAAGACCGCTTGCAGCGCGCGTCAATGGCCTGACCCCCAGGCTTCGCGCACTTCGTGTCGCTACGCCCACCCCCTTGCAGGGGGCAACACCAGCGGCCCGGCAAAGCCGGTTCCGCGGTGTTCCTGGAATGGCTCTTCGTTCAGCCTCCGGCTGCGAGCACGCCCTGGAAGAAGCCACGGGCCGACGCCAGGCAGAAGGGCGGCGCCAGCGTGCCGTGGTACGCCAGCGTGACGGCCTGGGCCTTGTCCGATGCGCTGCCCGAGGTGTTCTGCGCGAGCAGCGCCTTGGCCTGCGCGAAGCCGGCGCGGGCAGTGGAGTAGGCGTCGATGGCTGCCGAATCCTCCAGGTCGACCACGGAGAGCAGGCTGGACGGCATGCCCTTGGCGCGGAAGTAGCCCGAGGTGGCGCGAGTGCTCGCGAAGTTCACCGTGGGGTCGTTGGCGCCGCCGCACATCAGCATCGGCCGGGTCGGCACCCAGTTGCGCAAGTCGTTGGCGACGGCGGCCTTGCGGAAGCCCGTGGAGGGCTTGCAGTCCAGCGGCGATGTGGTTCTCAGCGAAGCGGCCGTGGGCGGCAGCGCGTTGCCGGGGCAGGGGTTGCCCTGGATGTCGCCGGCAGCCTGCGTCAGGAAGCTCTGCTTGATGAGGTTGTTGGGCCCGTAGAAGATCGAAAGCTCCGGGCTCACCGGACCCGGCTTGGCGTCCGCCGGGAAAAGCGCGAGCTGAGGCAGCTTGCCGCTGGAGAACAGCGTGCCGGGCGATGCGCTCGGCAGCAGCGTGTCGATGCCGCTGGCGTACTGGGCCTCGTACACGTCGCTGGTCGAGCCGTAGACGTTGCCGAACTGCTGCTGCCAGCTGGTCGACAGCAGCGGCACGAACAGCGTGGCGCCCAGCGCCGGCCAGCCCAGGTAGGTGTAGTCGGTCAGCAGGCTGATGGCAGAGGGCGCCGACAGCGGCGCCGAGGCCGTCACCGGTTTCCCCGTGGCCTGCATCTCGCGATGCGCCGCCATCGCCACGTAGCCGCCCTGCGAATAGCCGGTGATGAAGAGCGAGCCGGCGTCGTTCGCGCCGATGCCGGAGAAGGTCTTGCGCGCCGCGGTGAGCGCGTCGACCATGTCCTTGCCCTGCTGGTCGCCGTCGAGGTACGGGTGGTAGGGCAGCGTCGACTTGTCGTAGCCCGCGTAGTTGGGCGCCACCACGATGTAGCCCTGCGCCGCGAACATGGCGGCGACCATCAGGCCCTCGCCGGCGGCGGCCTGGCTGCTGTCGGTCCATTTCGCGAGGTTGTAGGCCTTGGCGGCGGTGGTGCCGTGGGCATAGAGCACCACCGGGCGCTGGCCGCTGCAGGCGACGTCGGAGCCGGTGGGCACCATGATGGCGGCGGTGGCGTTGGTGGCCTCGTTCTTCGCGCCGATGGTGCGGTATTCGAGGTAGCGCAGGTCCACGCCGCACTTGGGCGTGCCCGCCACCTGAAGCAGCGCCTTGCCCTGGTCGCTGGCCTGCAGGCTGGCGGTGAACTGGGAGGCTGTCAGCGCGGCAGTCTTCTCGGGCGGGTCGTTGACCACCGAGCCGCGGCCGTTGTCCACGGCTGGCGGCGGAACGCCCACCCCGATGCCGATGCCTCCTCCACCCCCGCCGCCACCACCACAGGCTGCAAGCAGCAGCAATGTCGCGGCGCTTGCCACGGCCGTGAAGGCGGCGGTCTTGCGCATGGGGCTGGAGGGCAGGCGGTGCGGCTGGTTCAAGGCATGTCTCCTGCGCCGGCGGGGCGCTTGGCTTGTATGGAATCGAACGACCGTCCGATTCTGTGCAGCGGCATGTCCGCGCGCAAGCGGGCGTTTGCCCTCAGAAGATTTCAGTACTCGGCGCCATGGGCGGGGCCGCCATGGGCCCGCGCGCTCTGCCCTCAGTTGTCCTGCGAGGCCCAGTCGACCAGCGCGTCGAAGGCCGCGCGCGCGGCGCCGGCGTTCTCGCCGTTGGCGATGGCCACGAGCACGTAGCGGCGCCCGCTCGCGCCATCCACGTAGCCGGCCACGCCCGAGGCGTCGCGCAGCGTGCCGGTCTTCAGGTGCGCCGAGCCGCCGGAGCGCATCGTGCGCTTCTTCAGCGTGCCGTCCACGCCCATGGCGGGCAGCGAGGACATCAGCTCCGGCATCACCGGCGAGCGCCATGCCACCTGCAGCATCTTGCCGAGCGCGGCGGCGCTGATGCGCTCGTCGCGCGACAGGCCCGAGCCGTTCTCGAACACCGGCTGGGCCTCGCCCGTGCCGATGCGGTCGCGCCACCACTGGCCCAGCGCCGCCCGCGAGGCCTCGAAGGTGCCGCGGTTCTTCTGCGCCAGCCCGATGGTGAGGAACAGCTGCTGCGCCATCACGTTGTTGCTGTACTTGTTGATGTCGCGGATCACCTCGGCCAGCGGCGGCGACTCGAACTCGAAGGCCGGCTTCAGCCCCGCCGGCACGCGCCCCTCGCGCATCTGCCCGCCGACGCGCCCGCCCATCTCGGCCCACATGCCGCCGATGGCGCGCATGGCATAGGTGCGCGGGTCGCCGTAGGCCACGGCCCAGCTCTTCTCGCCGCAGCCGCCGGGAAAGCCGCCGTTGAAGCGGATGCGGTTCACGTCGGAGAAGTCGGCGCGCAGCGTGCCGCGCCAGTCGCCGCATTCGCCGGGCACCAGCGCCACGGTCTGCGGCATCGCCACGCTGGCCAGCGGGGGCTCGTAGCTCACGCGTGCGATCTGGCCCGCGCGGTCGGGCGCGAAAGTCATGTTGACCGACTTGAAGTTCACCAGCAGCGCGTCGGGCGAGGCGTTGTAGGGGCGCAGCGGCTCGCCGTCGAAGGCGGCGGGGTCGCCCTCCACCGTGGTCTCGAAGGCACTGCGGTCGAGGATGATGTCGCCGCTCACCGTGGTGATGCCCAGGCCCTGCACGTGGCGCAGCAGCAGCCACATGCGCTCCAGCACCAGCTTCGGATCGCCCTGGCCCTTGATGTAGAGGTTGCCGTTGAGCACGCCGTTGTTCACCGTGCCGTCGACGTAGACCGGCGTGGTCCAGCTGTAGGCCGCGCCGAGCATGTCGAGCGCGGCGTAGGTGGTCACCAGCTTCATGATCGACGCCGGGTTCACCTGCGCCTGCGTGCGCCAGGCCAGGCGCGGCTGGCGCGTGCCGTCGGCCTCGGCGACCAGCATGGTCACCGACTCGCGCGGCACCTTGGCGCGGGCGAGGGCGGCTTCGACCTGGGTGGGGAGGGCTTGCTGGGCGAATGCGCCGGCCGGGGCCAGCGTGGTGAAGATCAGGGCGCAGGCCGCGCGACGAAAGGCGAAGGGCATCCGCCCATTATCCCGGCGGGAAGACGTGCAGCCTGGCGTGATACAGCAGCATCACCGTCTTGGCGTCCGCGACGCGGCCGTCGGCCACCATGGCCAGCGCCTCGTCGATGCCGAGCTCGAGCACCTCGATGTCTTCGCCCTCCTCGGCCAGCCCGCCGCCTTCGCCGACGCGCATCGACGACTCGTAGGGCGCGATGAAGAAATGCAGCTTCTCGGTCACCGAGCCCGGGCTCATGAAGCACTCGAAGATCTTGCGCACCTCGCCCAGCCGGTAGCCGAGTTCCTCCTCGACCTCGGTGCGGATGCGCTCCTCGGGCGCCGCGTCGTCCAGCAGGCCGGCGGCGGCCTCGATCAGCAGGTCGTCGTGCCCGTTGACGAAGGCCGGATAGCGGAACTGGCGCGTGAGCAGCACGGTGCGCCGCTGGAGGTCGTAGGGCAGCAGGGTCGCGCCGTTGCCGCGGTCGTAGGTCTCGCGGTGCATGCGCTGCCACTGGCCGTCGTTGCGGCGCCAGTCGAGGGCGGTGGTGCGCAGCGTGTACCAGTTGTCGGAAAGCAGGGTGACTTCGTGCACCCGGACGCGGTCTTGGATGGTCATGGCGGCCAGTATGCGTGCGAATTCGTGCAATAACAAGAAAAATCGTGCAAAAGGCGGCGCAAGCCGATACCATCGCCGCATGCTCACCAGCCAGCGCAAGCAACACATCCTCTCGGTCCTGCGACGCGACGGCAACGTCGTCGCCAAGTCGCTCAGCGAAGAACTCGGCCTGTCGGAAGACACCATCCGCCGCGACCTGCGCGAGCTGGCGGCCGAGGGCCTGCTGCAGCGCGTGCACGGCGGCGCGCTGCCGCTGGCGGCGGCCGAGGCCGACTTCGCCGGCCGCCAGCAGCTCGCGCCCGACGAGAAGATCGCCATCGGCCGCGCCGCCGCGCGCCTGGTGAAGCCGGGGCAGGTGGTGTTCATCGACGGCGGCACCACCGCCGTGCAGCTTGCGCGCCACCTGCCGGCGAACCTGCAGGCCACGGTGGTCACGCACAGCCCGTCGGTGGCGGTGGAACTGGCCTCGCATGCGGGCATCGAGGTGGTACTGATCGGCGGGCGGCTCTTCCGGCATTCGATGGTGGCGGTGGGCTCGGCGGCGATGGCGGCCATCTCGCGCATCCATGCCGACACCTATTTCATGGGCGTCACCGGCGTGCACGCCGAGGCCGGGCTGACCACCGGCGACCTGGAAGAGGCCGAGATCAAGCGTGCGCTGATGGCCTCGGCGGCCGAGACGGTGGTGATGGCCTCGTCGGAGAAGATCGGCGCGGCGTCGGCCTGGGTGGTCAATCCGGTGGCGTCGGCCGGCACGCTGCTGGTTTCGCCGCAGGCGCCGGCCGCGGCGCTGGTGCCGCTGCGCCGGGCGGGGCTGGCGATCCTGCGCAGCGACGATGCCGATGGCGGCAAACCTGCCGATACCGCAGGCGGGGCTTCGGAATTGCCCGGCGCTCGATAATCGCAGGGATGTCTCCCGTCTCGCCCAAGCTGCTCGCCTTCGATACCAGCACCGAACACCTCTCCGTGGCCGTGCTGCATGGCGACAGGCTGCTGGCGCACGACGGCGCCGGCGGCGCGCAGGCCTCCAGCACGCTTCTTCCCGTGATCCGGCAGCTGCTGGGCGAAGCCGGCCTTGCGCTGGCCGAGCTCGACGCCATCGCCTTCGGCCGCGGCCCGGGCTCCTTCACCGGACTGCGCACCGCCTGCTCGGTGGCGCAGGGCCTGGCCTATGGCGCCAAGGTGCCGCTGCTGCCGGTCGACACCCTGCTCGCGGTGGCCGAGGAGGCGCGCCACGCCTTCTGTGCGCAGCAGGTGGTGGCAGCGCTGGACGCGCGCATGGAGCAGGTCTATGCCGCGCGCTACGACTTCGCGGCGCACGGCCCGCTTGGCCAGCCCGAAGGCGGCGAGGAGCCGCTGCTGCTGGCCCCCGAGGAACTCGAAGTGCCCGCCGGCTGGGCGCTCGCCGGCAATGCCTTCGCCGCCTACGGCGAACGCTTGGCCCCTGCCGCGGCCCGCCACGAGGCGCTGCCGATGGCCGCCGCCATGCTGCGGCTGGCGCCCGCGCTGCTCGCCGCCGGGCGCACCGTGCCGGCCGCGCAGGCCTGGCCGCTGTACGTTCGCGATAAAGTGGCGCAAACCACCGAAGAGCGCGCCGCCATCAAGGCTGCCGCCGCAGCACGCTAGTCACCCACGCATGAGCGCCGTCCTCCAGCCCGTCGAAGCCCGCCTCGAACCGCTCACCGTCGAGCGGATCGACGCCGTCTGCGCGGTCGAGCAGACGGCCTACAGCCATCCCTGGACGCGCGCCAACTTCACCGATTCCATGGCCGTGGGCTACCACTGCCAGTGCCTGCTGGCCCCCGGCGTGGCGCCGGGCGTGAACTCGCCGGTCACGCAGCTGGGCGAGACGCTGATCGGCTACTTCGTCGCCATGAAGGGCGTCGACGAGGTGCACCTGCTGAACATCACCGTGGCGCCGGCCTTCCAGCGCCAGGGCTGGGCGCCGCTCATGCTCGAGGCGCTGGGCGGCTGGTCGCGCGCCGAGGGCGCGCAGTGGCTCTGGCTCGAAGTGCGCCAGAGCAACCAGCGCGCGCTCGACATCTACCTGCGCCAGGGCTTCCGCAGCGTCGGCGTGCGCAAGGGCTACTACCCGGCGCATGGCGGCAAGCGCGAGGACGCGGTCGTCATGAGCCTGCGGCTGAACGAGAGCCCCACCGCCTGGGGAGGCCTGCGATGAGCGCCGCGGTACAGACGCTGAGGCTGGACGCCCGCCAGCGCGCCATGCTCGACGAGATGGGCGTGAAGGTCTGGTGGCCCGTGCCCGAGGCGGTCGAAGCGGCTGCCGCGCCCGAGGCTGCGGCGCCCGTCGAGGAAGAAGTGCCCGTCGTCGACGAGCTCCCCGAAGCCGAGATGCCCGTGGCCGCGCCGCCGCCGCCTGCCGCGAGGCCCGTCGCCGCGCCGGTGCAGGCGCCCGCGCCGGCTCCCCGTGCCTCCGCACCGGTCACCCAGGGCGCGGCCGTGCTGGTCGAAGCGCCCTGCCGCCTCTATGCCGATGCCGGCGCCGCCGACTCCGTGCAGGGCGGCTGGCTGGTCGTCGCCGACATGCCGCCCGAGGCCGACGGCCGCCACGGCGATCCCTTCGCGGGCGACGCCGGCCGCCTGCTCGACAACATGCTGCGCGCCCTGAAGCTGCACGACGGCAGCACACCGGTGCACCTCATGCGCACCCACCGCGGCGTGGCCTCGGGCCAGCCCGGCAGCCCGCGCGCCATGGACGAGGCCTTCGGCGAGCACGCGGCGGCCGTCGCCCCGCGCGTCGTGCTGGCCATGGGGCCGCTGGCGGCCCAGAGCCTGATGCGCAGCGGCGACCCGCTGGGCAAGCTGCGCGGGCGCACGGTGCCGCTGGACGGCGTGGAGGGCGCCTCGGTGGTCGCCACCTACCACCCGGCGTACCTGCTGCGCAATCCGGCCGACAAGGCCCGTGCCTGGGCCGACCTCTGCCTTGCCGCCGAGCAGCATTCCCCCACCCCGAACTGAGGGGCGCGGACGGCCCGCCTAAAATCGGGCCTCATGACTTTTCTCGACAAGCTGGCCGCCGCACAGCAAAAAAACGGTTCTTTGCTTTGCGTGGGGCTCGATCCGGAGCCTGCCCGGTTCCCGGGTCAGCTCAAGGGTGACGCCACCCGCATCTACGATTTCTGCGCTCGCATCGTCGACGCCACGGCCGACCTGGTCATCTCCTTCAAGCCGCAGATCGCCTACTTCGCCGCCCATCGCGCCGAAGCCCAGCTCGAGAAGCTCATGGAGCACATGCGCCGCAACGCGCCCCATGTGCCCGTGATCCTCGACGCCAAGCGCGGCGACATCGGCTCCACCGCCGAGCAGTACGCCCTCGAAGCCTTCGAGCGCTACGGCGCCGACGCGGTGACGCTGTCGCCTTTCATGGGCTTCGACTCGGTGGCGCCATACCTCAAGCACGAGGGCAAGGGCGCCTTCCTGCTGTGCCGCACCAGCAACCCCGGCGGCTCCGACCTGCAGGGCCAGCGCCTGGCGGACGTCGAAGGCCAGCCCTTCCTGTACGAACACGTCGCCAAGCTGGCGCAGGGGCCGTGGAACCTCAACGGCCAGCTCGGCCTGGTGGTGGGCGCGACCTACCCCGCCGAGATCGAGCGCGTGCGCGAACTCGCGCCCACGGTGCCGTTGCTGATCCCCGGCGTCGGCGCCCAGGGCGGCGATGCCGTCGCCACGGTGCGCGCCGGCTGGCGCCCCGATGCACCGATCGTCGTGAACTCGTCGCGCGCGATCATCTACGCCTCGTCGGGCGACGATTTCGCCGAAGCGGCCAAGACTGCCGCGCGCACCATGCGCGACACCCTGGAATCAGCCAAATAGGGCTCGCCCCCAGGCTGCGCGCACTTCGTGTCGCGCACGCCTTCCCCCTACCGGGGGCAACACCCAGAGGCCCGGCGGAGCCGGTTCCTCGGTGTTCCTGGATTGAGCCTCATGCTCTACGGAGCCGCGTGAAAGCTTCGAACTCCCAGTTCCGCATCCCCAGCAGCAGCGTGTAGCCCTCGCGGTCCTTGGCGGCCAGTTTCTGGTCGGTCTGGTGCTGTTGGGCGAAGTCCTGCGCCACGCGCTGCAGGCGTTCCAGGAAGGCGGGCGCCAGCGAGCGGCTGATCTGGCCGTGCACCAGCAGCAGGCCCTCGGCCGGGCCGTCGAAGCCGCCCTTGTAGTAGTCGAGCACCACGTTCTCGCGGAAGAACTCCATCACCGGCCCGTGCGGGCGCCAGCGGAAGGTCTTGGCGAGCTTCAGGCGATACCGGTTGAGCGGGCGCAGCTCGATGATGCCGATGCGGTCGAGCTGGGCCAGGAAGCCGATGCACTCGGCCTCGCTCACGCGGTAGGCCGCCACGATCTGCTCCAGCGTCCACTGGCTCAGCACGCTGATGGCCACCAGCAGCAGCTTCTTGTCCTTGACCACGGCTTTTTCCTGCTCGTGCGTCAGCTCCTTCAGCAGCGGCTGGGCGTCGGCCACGCGGCGCGCCAGCTCGGCGAAATCGATCTTCAGCGCCCGGCAGATGGCGTCCACGCGCGACAGCGGCATGTCGCTCTTGGCCAGCATGCGCTTGACGCTGGATTCGGCCATGTCGAGCGAGCGCGCCAGATCGGCGTAGGTCATGCGGGCGTTCTTGAGTTCGTTCTTGAGGGCTTGGACGAGATCGACGGTGGTACTCATGGGCCGGAAGCGTACACGGGCGTCGGCAAGTATCAATTGGAGATACCACCGGGTGTGAATTAGTGCCTCGTATCGATTCTCGATGCCTCTGGAGGGGTGCGGACCCTAAATTCCGCGCCAGTTCAGACCACCACCGAGGACCGCCATGCTTCTGCCCTCCCTCAGCCGCCGCGAACGCGGGCTGCTTTTCACCTTCGCGCTTCTCGCGCTGATCGGCTTCTTCGGCCCCGAGCTGCCGGCCGCCGACGTCGCCATCGCCTCGGTGTTCGCCGACAACCGCGCCTGGCACGGGCTGCCCAACGCGATGGACGTGCTGAGCAACATCCCCTTCGTGGTGATCGGCCTGTGGGGCCTGTACCGGCTCAACCGCATCGACCGCTCGCACCAGGAGGCGCTGTCGCAGTTTCCGCTGGCCCCGCCGGCCAGCGACCCGCCGGACAACACGCTCGACTGCGCGTGGCTTTTCTTCGCCGGCCTGATCGCCACCGCCGCCGGCTCGGCCTTCTACCACCTCATGCCCGACGGCCCCCGGCTCGCCGCCGACCGCGCCGGCATGGCGGTGGCCTTCGCCGGGCTGATCGGCGTGGCGGTCTGCGAACGGGTGAGCCAGCGCGCCGGCTGGCCGGCCGCCTGGTTCGTGCTGACGGCCGGTCTGCTGTCGGCCGAGGTGTTCCAGGAGACGGGCAACGTCATGCCCTGGGCGCTGGTGCAGTTCGGCGGCATGGCGCTGGTGCTGACGCTGGCGCTCGCCACGCCGATGCGCAAGTCGGTGGGGCTGAGGCTGGGCTGGATCATCTTCTTCTACGTGCTGGCCAAGGGCTTCGAGATGGCCGACCACCAGATCTACGA
Organism: Variovorax atrisoli; assembly: GCF_014195185.1. Classification (NCBI taxonomy): domain Bacteria; kingdom Pseudomonadati; phylum Pseudomonadota; class Betaproteobacteria; order Burkholderiales; family Comamonadaceae; genus Variovorax; species Variovorax atrisoli. Next base: position 480,285 of record NZ_JACIBG010000005.1, read on the forward strand.
ATTCACGCAGCAGACGGTGTCGGGCCACACGCTCAAGCACCTGACGGCCTCGTTCGCCGGACTGCCCGTGGTGTTCGCGCTGCGCAAGCTGGAGATGCGCTGGCAAGCCGCGCTGCGGCACAATCCGGGCGCCGCCGCCGTGGCCGCATGAGGAGCACTCTTCGAATGACAAATCCCGCCGCCGCAGCCCCGGCCACGCCCGTGGCTCACGAGGAGAACGCCCACGCCAACCAGTTCGCGCTCCTCGGGCAGCGGCGCTTCGCGCCCTTCTTCTGGACCCAGTTCGCTGGCGCGGCGAACGACAACCTCTTCAAGTTCGCCTTCACCGTGATGGTGACCTACCAGCTCCAGCTGAGCTGGATGCCGCCTTCGATGGCGGGCCTGGTGATCGGCGCTCTCTTCATCCTGCCCTTCCTGCTGTTCTCGGCCACCTCCGGCCAGCTCACCGACAAGTTCGACAAGACGAAGATGATCCGCTTCGTCAAGGACCTCGAGATCGTGATCATGCTGATCGCCGCCTGGGGCTTCGTCACGGCCAATGCGGTGGTGCTGCTGGCCTGCGTGTTCCTCATGGGGCTGCACTCGACGCTGTTCGGCCCGGTCAAGTTCGCCTACCTGCCGCAGGTGCTCGACGCGCGCGAGCTCACCGGCGGCAACGGCATGGTCGAGATGGGCACCTTCGTCGCCATCCTGCTCGGACAGGTGGCGGGCGGCCTGCTGGTGGCCCTGCCGAACGTCGGCCACACGAGCGTCGCCCTGGGCTGCGTGCTGCTGGCGCTGGTGGGCCGGGGCGTGGCGCAGGCCATTCCGCGCGCGCCGGCCACCGATCCGGGCCTGGTCATCAACTGGAACCCGGTCAGCGAGACCTGGCGCAACCTCAAGCTCGCGAATGAGAACGTGGTGGTGTTCCGCTCGCTGCTGGGCATCTCGTGGATGTGGTTCTTCGGCGCGGTGTTCCTGAGCCAGTTCCCGAGCTTCGCCAAGGAAGTGCTGCACGGCGACGAGCAGGTGGCCTCGCTGCTGCTGGTGGTGTTCTCGGTGGGCATCGGCGTCGGCTCGCTGCTGTGCGAGACGCTCAGCCGCCGGCAGGTGGAGATCGGCCTGGTACCGCTGGGCGCCATCGGCATGAGCGTGTTCGCGATCGACCTGTACTTCGCCTCGCGCGGCCTGCCCAAGGTGGCCGAGATGGGCATCGGCACCTTCGTCCACCAGCCCGCGCACTGGCGCGTGATGGCCGACCTCGCGCTGCTGTCGCTGTTCGCGGGGCTCTACAGCGTGCCCATGTACGCGCTGATCCAACTGCGCAGCCAGCCCACGCACCGTGCGCGCATCATCGCGGCGAACAACATCCTCAACGCGCTGTTCATGATCGGCAGCTCGGTCATCGCGGGCGCGCTGCTGGGCGCGGGATTCACCATTCCGCAGATCTTCCTGTTCACCGGCATCGCCAACGCGGTGGTGGCGTTCTACATCTTCATGCTGGTGCCCGAGTACCTGCTGCGATTCGTGGCCTGGGTGCTGTCGCGCTTCGTCTACCGCTTCGACATCCGTGGCGAGACGCACATCCCCACCGAGGGCGCGGCCGTGCTGGTGTGCAACCACGTGAGCTTCATCGACGCGGTGCTGCTGATGGCGGCGAGCCCGCGGCCGATCCGCTTCATCATGGATCACCGCATCTTCAGGGTGCCGGTGCTGGGCTGGCTGTTCAAGCTGGCCAAGGCCATTCCCATCTCGTCGCAGAAGGAAGACCCGGCCGCCTACGAGGCCGCCTTCGCCAAGGCGCAGGAAGTGCTGCGCGAGGGCGACCTGCTGGCCATCTTCCCCGAGGGCGCGATCACGCGCGACGGTGAACTGCAGCCTTTCAAGGGCGGCGTGATGAAGATCCTCGAGGGCGCGCGCGCCCAGGGCATCGAGCCGCCGGTGGTCCCGATGGCGCTGATCAACCTCTGGGGCTCGTACTTCAGCCGCATCGAGCTGCGCGGCGGCGAGCGCGTGGCCATGGCCAAGCCCTTCCGCCGCGGCTTCTTCAGCCGCGTGGGCCTGAACGTCGGCGCCCCGGTGCCGCCGGCCGAGGTGCAGCCCGAGGGGCTGCGCCAGCGCGTGGGCGCCCTGCTGGCCTCCTGAACCCCTGAAAAGTATCGCTTGCGGATACCGGCGGCGCCGGAAACCGCAACCGGTGCAAGCATTCAAGCCTCGCGGTGCGGAAGCGAACCATCATTCGCTCACCTTCACTACGCCGCGAGGCATCCATGCAACCCTTCTCATCGACCACGACCGTCTTCATCCAGCGCGACACGCGAGCCTGGCATTTCCAGGCCTGGGCTTCGTTCGCGATCGCCGTGTTCCTGTGCGCCACCGGCCTGAGCTGGCTGCCGGGCGAGGCGCTGGACCGGGCGTTCATGGTGATGGGCTACGTCTTCTGCCTGAGCACGGCCTTCATGCTGTCGAAGTTCGTGCGCGACAGCCAGCAGGCCGCCGAGCGGGGCTCCGAAGCGTCGCGTGACGTGCCGATGTGGAAGCTGGTCGTCTGGGGCAGCTTCTTCGTCGCGATGGGCCTGACCGGCTGGGGCCTCGTGCGCATGGAGATCAACGACGCCTACAAGGCCTTTCTGGGCGTGAGCTGGCTGTTCCTCATCAGCTCGGCCTTCACGCTGGCCAAGACGCTGCGCGACCGCCACGAGGCCGACCTGGCCGAAGCCCGCTTGCAGGGCCGCCGGATGGCGCGCGCCGAAGCCGCCGCTGCTGCCGCCGAATGACTCACGCACCCGAAGAACGGAGACTCATCATGATCAGGAAGTCGATTGCCGCCGCCCTCGTCGCCGCCAGCACTGTCTTCGCCGGTATCGCGGTTCCCCTGCAAGCCCAGGCCCAGAGCGATGCCTCGCTCGCCCTCTCGCTGATGCCGGTGGCGTCGGTGGTGGTCGCGGGCTCCGCCGTCGGGGCTTCGGCCACCACGGCGGTCGCGCTGCCCGCCGCGCTCTCGGTGGGCGGCTCGACCCTCGCCGTGGTCGCGGTCGAGGGCTCGGTGGACGGCACGGTGTACGTGCTCGAACGCGCCTCCGACGGCGCGCGCGCCAGCATCAAGGTCGCCGGCCGCGCGGCCGATGGCGCCTCGAAGGCCGTGGGTACCAGCGTCCTCGTCACCGTGATCGGCTCGGGCGTCGTGCTGTCGGCGGCCGGCGAGGTGCTGGCCTTCGTGCCCAACGCCATCGGCCGCGCGCTGCTGCACAACGAGAGGTTGTCGTGAATCGCGCGCTGGTCCCGCTGCTCGCGCTGGCGGCTGCGGTGGCCTTGTTGCCGATGCAGGCCCAGGCCGGCCGCTCCTGCGAGCAGATCCGGCCCACGCCGGCCGTGATCGCCAAGGGCATGCAGCTGGCCGAGCGCACCTCGCAGGCGCTCGACGCCAGCGGAGCCCGCGTGGTGATCCTCGCGCGCGCTGGACAGGACCTCGGCAAGTACGGCCTGCGCTATTCGCACCTGGGCTTCGCCTACAGGACCGAGGCCGGTCCGTGGCGCGTGGTGCACAAGCTCAACCAGTGCGGCACGGCGGTGGCCGAGGTCTATCGCCAGGGGCTCGGGGAGTTCTTCCTCGACGACCTCTGGCGCTATGAGGCCGCATGGGTCGTGCCCACGCCGGAGGTGCAGGCGCGGCTGCTGGCCGCACTGAACGAATCGCCCGTGCGCATCGTGCGGCTGCACACGCAGCCCTACAGCATCGTGAGCTACGCGTGGGGCCGCAAGTACCAGCAGTCGAACCAGTGGGCCATGGAAACCATGGCCGCCGCGATGGAACCCGCCACCATCGCCGACCGCGCGCAGGCGCAGGCGTGGATGCAGTTCAAGGGCTACGAGCCCACCACGCTGAAGCTCGGGCCGCTCACGCGGCTGGGCGGCCGCGTGGGTTCGGCCAATGTGGCCTTCGACGATCATCCCAACGACAAGCGTTTTTCGGATCGCATCGAGACGGTCACGGTCGATTCGGTGTTCGCCTGGATGCCGCGCGCCGGCCTGGGCGCGGCGCCGGTGACGCTGAAGCTCCAGTGAGAAGGAACAAGGAGAAAACAACATGAGCAAGTCCCTGAGACTTTCCGAGAAATGGTTCCGCCGCGGCCTCTGGCTGGTGGCGCTGGTGTTCGCGAGCTTCCTCATCGGGCTCGGCAGCACCGTGGTGAGCGACCTGCCGCAGGTCGAGCGGGTGCGCCAGCTCGACGACTTCATCGACAAGCAACGGGCCGAGCCGCTGCGCGCCACCATCAAGGCATCGGAGGCTGCCGAGCTGCAGGCTGCGCGCGAGCTCGACCAGATCCAGCTGCAGCTCAACGCCGCCCAGCAGGCCAGCCGCAATGCGCGCGAGACCTTCGCCAACTGGCTTTCCACGCGGCGCGCCACCGCGCTGCCCGACCAGGACGCCGAGCTCATCGCGCGCACCAAGGCGCTCGACGCCTTCAAGCAGAAGGAGGAAGAGCTGCAGCGCAAGGTCAACGCGCAGCAGCAGATCACGCTGGATGCGCGCCAGGGCGAGCAGCGCGCACGCATCGCGCTTTCGGAGCTGGAGCGCGATGCGCAGATCAAGCTGGAGGCCGAGTACCGCCGCGTGGAGCTGCGCGTGTTCGCCTACCGGCTGGCGCTCACGCTGCCGCTGCTGGTGGTGGCGGGCTGGCTCTTCGTCAAGAAGCGCAAGAGCACCTACTGGCCCTTCGTGTGGGGCTTCATCTTCTTCGCGCTGTTCGCCTTCTTCGTCGAGCTGGTGCCCTACCTGCCGAGCTACGGCGGCTACGTGCGCTACGTGGTGGGCATCGTGCTCACGGTGCTGGTGGGGCGCTACGCCATCGTCGCGCTCAACCGCTATCTCGCGCGGCAGAAGCTGGCCGAGCAGCAGCCCGACCAGGTGCGCCGCGAGGAACTGAGCTACGACACCGCGCTCGCGCGACTGGCCAAGAGCGTGTGCCCGGGCTGCGAGCGGCCGGTGGACCTGAAGAACAACGAGATCGACTTCTGCCCGCACTGCGGCATCGGCCTGTTCGACCATTGCGGCAATTGCGATACGCGCAAGAGCGCGTTCTCCAAGTTCTGCCACGCGTGCGGCACCTCGGCCGCGAATCGCGTGCTGCCGCCTCTCGGGACGGCGAAGGCGTAGTCTGCGAATTCGGTCACGGCGCGCGGAAGCTTCGACACGTCATGTAGCGGACATGCCGCGGGGCCGTGCTACAAACCCCGGCTGCGACACAAGTGTTGCCGCAGACTTCCAGCCAACCCTTCGACGGAGCACAAGCATGAGCATTTTTGGCAGCATCCTTTCCAAGATCTTCCCGGGCGCCAAAGCCGCTGAGGCCCCGGCACCAGCCCCCGCGGCTCCAGCCGATGCACCGGCGCCCGCCGTGGCCGCGCCGCCGCCGGCCATTCCGCTGGGCGACGTGGCCGCCGTGCTCGACGCGATGCCGGGCTCGAAGAACCTGAACTGGCGCACCTCCATCGTCGACCTGATGAAGCTGCTGGGCCTGGACAGCAGCCTCGAAGCCCGCAAGCAGCTGGCCGCCGAGCTGAGCTACGGTGAAGACACCAGCGACAGCGCCAAGATGAACATCTGGCTGCACCGCCAGGTCATGACCAAGCTGGCCGCCAACGGCGGTACGGTTCCGGCTGAGTTGCGGGACTGAGCACACCCCCGGGCTGCACGCACTTCGTGTCGCTGCGCCAACCCCCTTGCAGGGGGCAGCACCTTCGGCCCGGCGAAGCCGGTTCCGCGGTGTTCCAGAACAGAAAGCCTCGCGCAATGCGCGAGGCTTTTTTTCAGGTCCAGCCCGCGTCCACCACGTAATCCTGCGCGGTGCACATGCGCGAATCGTCGGCCGCGAGGAAGAGCGCCATCGCCGCGATGTCCTCCGCCATCACGCGCCCCGGCAGGCACTGCGCCGCATCGATCTCCGCGGCCGACTCGGGCTTGACCCACAGCCTGATCTGCCGCTCGGTCATCACCCAGCCCGGCACGATCGAGTTCACGCGGATGTTCTGCTTGCCCAGGTCGCGCGCCAGCGAGCGCGTGAGGCCGCGCGCCGCGGCCTTGCAGGCCTGGTACACCGGGTAGCCCCTGCCCTTCATCATCCAGCTGATCGAGCCGAAATTGATGATCGAGCCGCCGCCCAGCGCGCGCATGTCGTCGGCCACCGCCTGCGCTGCGAAGAACTGGTGCTTGAAGTTGACGGCCACGAGGCGGTCGAAGTCCTCGTCGGTCACGTCGGCCATCTCGTGGCGGCGGTCGTTGGCGGCGTTGTTCAGCAGCACCGACACCGGCCCGAAGCGCTGGCGCACCGAGTCGATGGTGGCCGCGAGGGCGGCCGTGTCGGTCACGTCGCAGGGCAGGAAGAGCGCCGGGTGTTCGCCCTGCAACTGCGCCGCGAGCGCATTGCCGGCGGCGCTGTCGAGATCGCAGAAGCCCACCTTCGCGCCCTGCGCATGGAAGGCCCGCACCAGCCCTTCACCGATGCCGCTGGCGCCGCCGGAGATGAACACGGTGCGTCCGGCCAGCGAGGGATAGCGGGCGGTGTAGGGCGAAAGTTGTGATGCGTCGGTCATGGGGATGCAGCAACGGCGTTGGAGACGGACGGCAAGCGTAGCGGATAGCGGCCGGCCGTTGTATGGCTTCCGGCGAATGGGCGGCGCGCACGTGCGTGGCTACGCTTGCTTCCATGAAGACGAAGACCCTCCCCGGCCGCCGCACCCTCGTTGCGCTCGCGATGCTCGTTCCCGCCGCGCTGGCGGTGCGCTCGGTTCGGGCGCAGGGGGCAGCGCCGGGTGTCCAGCTCTTCAAGGTGGTCTCGCCGCGCGACGAGGTGATCGTCGGCGCCGACGCCGCGCTGCTCGGCGCAGGCTCGGGCCCCGCCGTGGAACGGCTGGCGACCCAGCTCGCCGCCAAGGGCCAGCTCACGCTGTGGCAGTACGCATCGAGCAAGGACGCAGGCGGCGCACTGGTGCAGGCGCCGCTCAGGCAGATCGTGGTGTTCAAGAACGATGCGCTGCGCATCGAGCCCTACGCCACGCCGCTGCCGATCCTTCCGCTGAAGTGAGGCGAAGCCTCAGACGCCTCGTGCGCGCTCCGACTTGAAGCGCGCGCGGAACTCGGTGAACGTGCCCGCGTCGAGCGCCTCGCGGATCTCGCGCATCAGGTTCAGGTAGTAGTGCAGGTTGTGGATGGTGGTGAGCATCGGCCCCAGCATCTCGCCGCAGCGGTCGAGGTGATGCAGGTAGGCGCGGCTGAAGCCTTCGCGGCCACCGTCGTTCCAGCTCACGCCCGAGGTGCCCGCGCAGGCATGGCATGTGCAGCTCGGGTCGATGGGCTGCGGGTCGCTCTTGTGGCGCGCGTTGCGCATCTTCAGGTCGCCGAAGCGGGTGAAGAGCGTGCCGTTGCGCGCGTTGCGCGTGGGCATCACGCAGTCGAACATGTCCACGCCGTCGGCCACGCCCTGCACCAGGTCTTCGGGCGTGCCCACGCCCATCAGGTAGCGCGGCTTGTTCGCGGGCAGCCGGTGCGGCGTGTGGCCCATGATGTGCAGCATCTCTTCCTTGGGCTCGCCCACGCTCACGCCGCCGATGGCGTAGCCGGGGAAGTCCATGTCGACCAGCGCCGCGAGCGACTCCTCGCGCAGGTTCTCGTACATGCCGCCCTGCACGATGCCGAAGAGCGCGTTCGGGTTCTGCAGGCGCGAGAACTCGGCCTGGCAGCGCTTGGCCCAGCGCAGGCTCAGCTCCATCGAGATGCGCGCCTCGGCCTCGGTCGTGATGTGGCCCTTGGTGTCGTAGGGCGTGCACTCGTCGAACTGCATCACGATGTCGCTGTTGAGGATGGTCTGGATCTGCATCGAGACCTCCGGCGTGAGGAAGAGCTTGTCGCCGTTGACCGGCGACGCGAACTTCACGCCCTCCTCGCTGATCTTGCGCATCGCGCCCAGCGACCACACCTGGAAGCCGCCCGAGTCGGTGAGGATGGGCTTGTCCCACTTCTCGAACTGGTGCAGCCCGCCGAAGCTGGCCATCACGTCGAGGCCCGGGCGCATCCACAGGTGGAAGGTGTTGCCTAGGATGATCTGCGCGCCCATCTCTTCCAGGCTGCGCGGCATCACGCCCTTGACCGTGCCGTAGGTGCCCACGGGCATGAAGATCGGCGTCTGCACCTTGCCGTGGTTGAGCGTGAGCGTGGCGCGTCGCGCGTGGCTGTCGGGGTCGGTCTTGAGGAGTTCGAAGTTCAGCATGTCGTTCAGTCCTGGTTGCGTGCCAGCAGCATGGAATCGCCATAGCTGAAGAAGCGATAGCGTTCGGCGATGGCATGGGCGTACAGCCCCATCACCCGCTCGTAGCCAGCGAAGGCCGAGACCAGCATCATCAGCGTGCTCTTGGGCAGGTGGAAGTTGGTCACCAGCAGGTCGACGTGCTCGAAGACGAAGCCCGGCGTGATGAAGATGCGCGTGTCGCCCGCGGCCTCGCCGCTCTTGGCCCACGATTCGAGCGTGCGCACGGTGGTCGTGCCCACGGCCACGATGCGCCCGCCGCGCGCCTTGCAGTCGGCAATCGCGTGCTGCGTCGACTCGGGCACCTCGTAGCGCTCGGCGTGCATCGTGTGTTCTGAAATGTTCTCGGTCTTCACCGGCTGGAAGGTGCCGGCGCCCACGTGCAGCGTGACGTTGGCGCGCTGCACGCCGTTCGCCTCCAGCTCGGCCAGCAGGCCTTCGTCGAAGTGCAGGGCGGCGGTGGGCGCGGCCACCGCGCCGGGCACGCGCGCGAACACGGTCTGGTAGCGGCTCTCGTCCTCGGCCGAGTCGGTGTGGGTGATGTAGGGCGGCAGCGGCACGTGGCCGCAGCGTTCCATCAGCATGTAGGGGTTCTCGCCGGTGTCGCTCTCGAAGGCGAAGCGGAAGAGGGCGCCGTTCTCGTCCGGCCAGCGGCCCAGCAGCGTGGCGCGGAAGCCGCCGACCATCTCCAGCGTGGTGCCCACGGGCGGCTTCTTGCTCACCTTCATGTGCGCCACCACTTCCTGGCCCTGCAGCACGCGCTCGACCAGCAGCTCGAGCTTGCCGCCGGTCGGCTTCTCGCCGAAGAGGCGGGCCTTCACCACGCGGGTGTCGTTGAAGACCAGCAGGTCGCCCGGCCGCAGCAGAGAGGGCAGGTTCCTGAAGATGCGGTCGACCGGTGCGGGCCCCGTGCCGTCGAGCAGGCGGGAGGAGGTTCGTTCGGGGGCCGGGTGTTGTGCCACCAGCTCGGGCGGCAGGGCGAAATCGAAATCGGAGAGCGTGAAAGCGCGCATGTGCTTGAGGGCCGGACGGGCCCGTTCCAAGAAAGACGGGAAGCGGTGGGACGCGGGGGAGGGCCCGATTGTCCCATGCCGCGAAAGCCGGCCATTTCCGCGGGCTTCGCGGGGTTGTCCGAGGCAGAATCGGCGGATGGTCGATTCACTAGCCGCGCGTGTTTCTTCAGCTTCGTCGCCCGGTCCCTCCGAGGGGGAGCTCTTCAAGAAGATCCTCGGCGCCGCCTGGCTGGGCCTGCACCCCGACATCCGCCGCCGCTTCGACAAGAACCCGTCGCCGGGCAAGGCGCTGCACTACCTGGGCTCGCTGAGCGAACTGCGCTGCTCGCGCTTCGGCAAGCTGCTGGGACACATCACGCAGCCGATGATCCAGGGCGCGCTGATTCCCTACAGCGACGCCGACTTCCCCGTGGAAATCCAGGTCTACGCCAGGCCGCAGGACCCGGCCATCTACAAGCAGCGCATCTACCGCCTGCACGGCCGCAGGCCGATCCAGTTCACCAGCTTCATGCGCGAGAGCGAGCGCGGCGAGGTGCTGGAGTACGTGGGCATGGGGCTGGGCATGAAGCTGGTGCTGAGCGTGGAGAACGGCAGCCTGCATTTCCAGAGCGACGGCTACTTCTGGGAGGTTTTCGGCTGGCGCATCCCGCTGCCGGGGGTGCTCACGCCCGGCAAGACCTTTCTCTGGCACCACAACGAGACGCCGGAGCGCTTCAACATCCGCATCGAGATCCGCCACTGCCTGATGGGCACGACCTTCACCCAGGTCGGCGTGTTCGAGGAGATCGCCGAGCCGAAGGCGGTGCCCGCATGATCGACACGCACCTGCTCGCGCTGCAGCTCATGGCCGCGCAAGGCGCGCTCGGCGCCTTCGACACGCTCTACCACCACGAGGGCACCGAGGCGCTGCCGCGGCGCGGCACGGCCGGGCGCGAGCTGGCGATCCACGCGACGCGTTCGTCGATCTACTGCGCGCTCTTCATCGGCCTGTCGTCCTGGGCCTGGCACGGCGCCTGGGCCTGGGTGCTGCTCGCGGTGTTCGGCGTCGAGATCGTGCTCACGCTGTGGGACTTCGTGGTCGAGGACCGCAGCCGCCTGCTGCCGCCGACCGAGCGCGTGACGCACACGGTGCTGGCCATCAACGCGGGTGCCTTCATCGCGCTGCTGGCGATGAGCGCGACGGACTGGGCCGCCCGGCCGACCGCGATGGTGTGGCAGCCGCAGGGCTGGCTCGGCGCCTTCCTCGCGCTGTGCGGCGCGGGCGTGGGCCTCTCGGGCCTGCGCGATGCCTTCGCGGCGCGCGCTCTCTTCAGGCGCGGCGAGCAGGAGCAGGCGCGCGATGCACAGGCGCCGGTGCGCTTCGGATCGAAACCGCAGCGCGTGCTGGTGACGGGCGGCACGGGCTTCATCGGCCAGCTGCTCGTGCGCCACCTGGTGGCCGACGGTCATGCCGTGACGGTGTGGACGCGCGATGCACGGTCGGCCGCGTGGAACTTCGGCGGCGCGGTGCGCTGCGTGCAGTCGCTCGACGAAGTGCCGGCGGCCGACGACATCGACGTGGTCGTCAACCTCGCGGGCGCGCGCATCCTGGGCATGCGCTGGAGCGAGCGGCGCCGGGCGCAGCTGCTGCAAAGCCGCGAAGGGCTGACGCAGCAGCTGGTCGCGTGGATCGCGGCGCGGCCGCGCAAACCCTGGCTGCTGCTGTCCGGCTCCGCCATCGGCTACTACGGCGTGCAGCCGCAGGGCGACGTGCGCGAACTCGCGGAAGACGCGCCGCCGCAGCCGATTTTCATGTCGCAGCTGTGCCAGCGCTGGGAGCAGGCGGCGCAGGCGGCGGTGGCGCACGGCGTGCACGTGGCCTGCATGCGCTTCGGCTTCGTGCTGGGCCACCAGGGCTCGCTGCCGCAGCTGCTGCTGCCGATCTCGCTCGGCTTCGGCGGGCGGCTCGGCAGCGGGCGGCAGTGGCTGTCGTGGGTGCATGTGCACGACCTGATCCGCGCGATGGCGCACGTGTGGACCCTGACCGAAGACGCTGCGGCACCCCCGGCCGCGCAGGCGTTCAACTTCACCGCACCCGGCGCCCTGAGCCAGGAGGAGTTCACCCGCGTCGCCGCGAGCGTGCTGCACCGGCCCTGCTGGATGCCGACGCCGGCCGCGCCCGTCAAGCTGCTGCTCGGCGAGCAGGCCGACCTGCTGCTCGAAGGCCAGCGCGTGGTGCCGGCGCGGCTGCTGCAGTCGGGTTTCCGCTTCATGTTCCCCGACGCCCGCAGCGCCTTGACGGACCTTTGCCGGCCACGCTAGAAGACTCGCCCGTGCCCGCCAAGAAAGCCCCGATTCCCACCGCCGAAGCCACGGCCGCCGCGCCGGCGAAGCCGTCGCCGCCGGGCTCCGGCCTGAGCCAGGTCCAGCGTGCGCTGCGCAAGCTCGGCCTCGTGCGCGACATCGACTTCGCGCTCTACCTGCCGATGCGCTACGAGGACGAGACGCGCATCGTGCGCATCGCCGACACGCGCGATGGCGACATGGCGCAGGTCGAGGGCGTGGTCACCGAATGCGAGGTGGTGTACCGCCCGCGCCGGCAGCTGATCGCGACCATCGACGATGGCAGCGACACCTGCCAGCTGCGCTTCTTCAACTTCTACCCCTCTCAGCAGAAGCAGCTCGCGGTGGGCGCACGTGTGCGCGTGCGTGGCGAGATGCGCGGCGGCTTCGTGGGGCGGCAGATCATGCATCCGACGGTGAAGGCGGCCGGCACCGCGCTGCCGAATGCGCTCACGCCGGTGTACTCGACGGTGGCCGGCCTCCCGCAGCCGGTGCTGCGGCGCGAGGTGCGCTCGGGCCTGGCGCGCGCGGTGCTCGACGAGACCGTTCCCGTGCAGATCGGTTTCCGCGGCGCGTGGAACCTGCGCGATTCGCTGACTTTCCTGCACTACCCGACGCCCGACGTGGCGATCGCCACGCTCGAAGACCACAGCCATCCCGCCTGGCAGCGCATCAAGGCCGAGGAACTGCTCGCGCAGCAGCTCTCGCAGCTGCAGGCGCGGATGGAGCGCGCGGCGCAGCGCGCTCCGGTGCTGCCGCCCGCTGCGCCCGAACCCGATGCGGCCTCGCTGCACTCGCAGCTGCTCGCCGTGCTGCCCTTCGGCCTCACGGGTGCGCAGCAGCGCGTCGGCGAGGAGATCACGCGCGACCTGGGCCGCGAGATCCCGATGCACCGCCTGCTGCAGGGCGACGTGGGCTCGGGCAAGACCGTGGTGGCCGCGCTCGCGGCGGCGCGCTGCATCGACGCGGGCTTCCAGTGTGCGCTGATGGCACCCACCGAGATCCTCGCCGCCCAGCACTTCGGCAAGCTCGTCGGCTGGCTCGATCCGCTGCTGGCCGCGCGCGGCCAGCGCGTGGCGTGGCTCACGGGCAGCCAGAAGAAGAAGGAGCGCGACGAGATGTCGGCGGCCGTTGAAAGCGGCCAGGCCGCGCTGGTCATCGGCACGCACGCGGTCATCTCCGAGAAGGTGCGCTTCAAGAGCCTTGCGCTGGCGATCATCGACGAGCAGCACCGCTTCGGCGTGGCGCAGCGGCTGGCGCTGCGCGGCAAGGCGGAAGGGCACCTCGAGCCCCACCTGCTCATGATGAGCGCCACGCCCATCCCGCGCACGCTGGCGATGAGCTACTACGCCGACCTCGACGTCTCCACGCTCGACGAGCTGCCGCCGGGCCGCACGCCCATCGTCACCAGGCTGGTGGCCGACCACCGGCGCGACGAGGTCATCGACCGCATCCATGCGCAGATCGCGCAGGGCCGGCAGGTGTACTGGGTCTGCCCGCTGATCGAGGAGAGCGAGGCCGTCGACCTGCGCAACGCCACGGAGACGCGCGACGAACTGGCCGAGACGCTGGGCGAGCCCATCCAGGTCGGCCTGCTGCATTCGCGCATGCCCACGGCCGAGAAGCAGGCGGTGATGGCGGCCTTCACCGCCAACGAGATCCAGGTGCTGGTGAGCACCACGGTGATCGAAGTGGGCGTGGACGTGCCCAACGCCTCGCTGATGGTGATCGAGCATGCCGAGCGCTTCGGCCTCTCGCAGCTGCATCAGCTGCGCGGCCGCGTGGGGCGCGGCGCGGCGGCCTCGGCGTGCGTGCTGCTCTATGCGCCGGGCGACAGCGGCCGCGTCGGCGAGGCGGCGCGCGCGCGGCTCAAGGCGATGGCCGAGACCAGCGACGGCTTCGAGATCGCGCGGCGCGACCTCGAGATCCGCGGCCCCGGCGAATTCCTCGGCGCGCGCCAGTCGGGCGCGCCGCTGCTGCGCTTCGCCGACCTCACGACCGACACGCTGCTGCTCGACTGGGCCCGTGAACTCGCGCCGGTCATGCTGCGCAAGCACCCCGACCTCGCGCAGCGGCACATCGACCGCTGGCTGGGCACCAAGGCCGAGTACCTGAAGGCCTGAACCCGCTACGCCTGCGGGCGTAGCTGGCGCCACGCCCTAGCTGTCGATGCCGCCCTCGGGCATGCTGCGCGCATAGACCGCCAGCACGATGCGCTCGGAGTGCACCAGGTAGTCGTTGAGCGCGGCCGAGCCCTCGGCGAACTTGCCGGCCTCGATGAGCTCGAGCAGCTTCATGTTCATGTCGACGTAGGGCGCGTGCAGGAACTCCGGGTCCTTCAGCAGGCCGAAGGCCAGCCGCAGCTCGACCAGGATGTGCGCGAACAGGTTGTTCAGCCGCTCGCTGTCGGCCAGCTCCACGATGGCCATGTGGAATTCCATGTTGGCCGTGCCCACGCCCAGCCAGTCGCCGGCCTCGCGGCACTTCAGCGCCATCTCGACCGCCTCGCGCATGTGCTTCTTGGCCGGGTGGCGCGGGTAGGCCTGCGCCAGCGCCTGGCATTCGATGAGCCGGCGCACGCGGTAGATGTCGATGATCGACGCGATGCTCGGCACAGCCACGAACACGCCGCGGTTGGGTGCGTGCTTGAGCAGCCCTTCCTTGGTCAGCGTGCGGAACACCTCGCGCAGGGTGTTGCGCGAGATCTCGAAGCTGTCGGCCAGCGCGGCCTCCGACAGCCGCTGCCCCGGCGAGAACTCGCCTTTCACGATCTTCTGGCGGATCAGCTCCGCGACCCGGTCATTGAGCGTCTGTGCGCCCGCAGCGGCTGCGGGCGGGGCGGGAGAGGTCGTGGAGGCCGGAGGAGTCATGCCGAAAGCGCAGGGCAAGGGAGAGCGGGGTGGAGGGCGGTGAACCCGGCCGTTTGTAGCAGGTTTTCCCGGGCCGGCCGCTCAAGGCCGGGCCCCGCCGCATGCACCAGACGGCGGCGCGCTCAGGGTTTTCATGGAGCCATGCGGGCACCTTTGTTGGGCACACTTGCATAAATTGTTCAACAATTTACTGGAAATGAGTGATTCAGTGGAAATGGATTGCTCATTCATTGGCACGCAGTTTGCAAGAAGCGGCCTGCCGGAGCTCCCGGCGCAAGGTGTCTCCGAATCACCCAACGAAAGACCAACATGACTCCTGACATCCCTCACCTCTGGCCGCTGATCGGCGTCGCCGTGATCATTGCGGGCTTCGTCCTGCGCTTCAATCCGATGCTGGTGGTGATCGTCACCGCCGTCGCCACGGCGGCGGCGGCCGGCTTCGGCCCGATGACGATCCTCACGGCCATCGGCAACGGCTTCATCAAGACGCGCAACCTGCCGCTGATCATTCTTCTGCCGCTGGCGGTGATCGGCCTGCTCGAGCGCCACGGCCTGCGCCAGCACGCGCAGAACTGGATCAGCCGCATCAAGTCGGCCACCGCCGGGCGCCTGCTGATCGTCTACCTGGCCGCGCGCGAACTCACCGCCGCCATGGGCCTGACCAGCCTGGGCGGCCATCCGCAGATGGTGCGGCCGCTGCTCGCGCCGATGGCCGAGGGCGCCACCGAGACGCGCTACGGCAAGCTGCCCGATCGCATCCGCCACAAGCTGCGCGCCTATGCGGCGGCCACCGACAACGTGGGCCTGTTCTTCGGCGAGGACATCTTCGTGGCCTTCGGCGCCATCGTGCTGATGACCACCTTCCTGCACGAGGCCGGCATCGACGTGGAGCCGCTGCACGTCGCGATGTGGGGCATCCCGACGGCCATCGCCGCCTTCATCATCCACGCCTGGCGCCTGCGCCGGCTCGACCAGGCGCTGGCGCGCGAACTCGACGGCAAGCCTGAAGTGCCCGCGGTTCCCTCGGTGCCCGCAACCCAGGAAGGCCGCTGATCATGATCCTCTCGATCCAGCACCTCTACATCCTGGTCGGCCTGATCCTCGCGATCACGGCGGTCATGACGCTGGCCGACCGCCAGCATCCCAAGCGCTACACCAGCGCGCTCTTCTGGGGCCTCTATTCGCTGGTCTTCCTGGTGGGCGACAAGCTGCCGCCCGCGCTGGTGGGTGTGGGCGCCATCGCCATGGCCGTCATCGCCGGCATGCGCGGCGTAGGCGCGGGCAAGCACAACGAGCCGACGCCCGCCCAGTACGAGGCCAGCGCCAGGCGCCTGGGCAACAAGCTCTTCATGCCGGCGCTGGCGATCCCGCTGGTCACCGTGATCGGCACGGTGCTCGTGAGCAAGGTCAAGATCGGCGACGCCTTCCTGCTCGATCCCAAGAACACCACGCTGGTGAGCCTGGGCGTGGGCTGCGTGGCGGCGCTGGCGCTGGCCTGCTGGCTGACGCGCGAGACGCCGGTGCAGGGCATGCGCGAGTCGCGCCGCCTGACCGACGCGCTGGGCTGGGCCGTGGTGCTGCCGCAGATGCTGGGCATGCTGGGGCTGGTGTTCTCCGACGCGGGCGTGGGCAAGGCGGTGGCGTACGTCACCACCAGCTACATCAACATGGACATCCGCTTCGTCGCGGTCGCGGTCTACGTGCTGGGCATGGCGCTCTTCACCATCATCATGGGCAACGGCTTCGCGGCTTTCCCGGTCATGACGGGCGGCGTGGGCGTGCCGGTGCTGGTGGGCGTGTACCACGGCGACCCGGCGGTGATGGCGGCCATCGGCATGTTCTCGGGCTACTGCGGGACGCTGATGACGCCGATGGCGGCCAACTTCAACATCGTGCCGGCGGCGCTGCTGGAGCTGCCCGACAAGAACGCGGTGATCCGCGTGCAGATACCCACCGCGGCCACGCTGCTGGTGGTCAACATCTTCCTGATGTACTTCCTGATGTTCCGCTGAGGCCCCTGCATGACCACCGATGACAAGGCACCCCGGGTGCTGGTCGCGGGCTTCGAGCCGTTCGAGAACGATCCCGTCAACCCCGCGTGGGAGATCGCCCGCGCGCTCGACGGCTGGCGCTGCGAAGGCACCGTGGTGCAGGCGCTGCAGCTGCCCTGCGTGTTCGGCCGCTCGATCCACGTGCTCGACGCCGCCATGGCAAGCATCGTGGAGAGCGGCAGGCCGATGCCGCTGGTGCTGTGCATCGGCGCCGCCGGCGGACGCACCGAGATCTCGCTGGAGCGCGCCGCGCTGAACATCGACGACGCGCGCATTCCCGACAACGCCGGCCGCCAGCCCATCGACACCGAGGTGGTGCCCGGCGGGCCCGCCGCCTACTTCACGGCGCTGCCGATCAAGGCCATGGTGCGCGACATGCGCGCGGCGGGGCTGCCCGCGGCAGTGTCCAACAGCGCCGGCACCTTCGTGTGCAACCACATCTTCTACGCGCTGATGCACCGCCTCGCGAGCTGGCCGATGCTGGCGCACACGCGCGGCGGCTTCGTCCACGTGCCCTACCTGCCCGAGCAGGCCGCCTCCAAGCCGGGCGTGGCGAGCATGGCGCTGCAGACGCAGGTGGAAGCCTTCCGCGTGGCGATCCGCACCGCGCTGCTCGTGCGCGACGACGTGCGGGAGACGGCGGGCCGCCTCCACTGACCGACCTACTGAAGACCGAACGATGAACATCGACTTGAACAGCGACCTCGGCGAGAGCCTGGGCGCATGGCGCATGGGCGACGACGCCGCCATGCTTTCCCTCGTGAGCAGCGCCAACGTGGCCTGCGGCTTCCATGCCGGCGACCCGGCCGGCATCCTGCGCACGCTGCGCCAGGCGAAGGAGCGCGGCGTCGTCATCGGCGCGCATGTGGCCTACCGCGACCTCGTGGGCTTCGGCCGCCGCAACATGGACGTGGAGAGCGCCGACCTGCGCGCCGACGTGATCTACCAGATCGGCGCGCTCAAGGGCCTGGCCGCCGCGGCCGGCACCACGGTGCGCTACGTGAAGCCGCACGGCGCGCTCTACAACACCATCGCCCACGACGAGCGCCAGGCGCGCGACGTGATCGCCGCCATCCGCGAGATCGACGCCAGCCTCGTGCTGGTGGCGCTGGCGGGCTCTCCGCTGCTGGGCTGGGCGCGCGACGCGGGCCTGCGCGCGGTGGCCGAGGCCTTCGCCGACCGCGCCTACACGCCCGGGGGCACGCTGGTGTCGCGCCGCGAACCCGGTGCGGTGCTGCACGACGCCGAGGAGGTGGCCGCGCGCATGCTGCGGCTGGCTTCCGAAGGCGTGGTCACGGCCATCGACGGCAGCACGGTGCGCATCGAGGCCGAGTCGGTCTGCGTGCACGGCGACAGCCCCGGCGCTGTGGAGATGGCGCGCCGGGTGCGCGCGCTGCTGGAACAGTCGGGCGTGGCGATCCGCTCCTTCGTGGACGCCGCATGACGACGATGCGCTTCCTGCCGGTCAACCTGAATGCGGTGCTGGTCGAGCTCGAAGACCTGCCGCAGACCCTCGCGCTGCTGGCCTCGCTGCGCGCCGAGCCCATCGCGGGCATCGAGGAACTGGTGCCCGCGGCGCGCACGCTGCTCATCACCTTCAGGCCGGCGGCCATCGCAGCCGACGAGCTCGCGCGGCAGGTCGGCGCGCGCAGCCTCGACGCGAGCGAGGCGCGCAGCGAAAGGCGCATCGAGATTCCCGTGCGCTACGACGGCGAGGACCTGGCCGAGGTGGCCGGGCTGCTCGGCATCACGCCCGACGAAGTAGTGCGCCGCCACACCGGCAGCGACTACACCGTCGCCTTCACCGGCTTCGCGCCGGGCTTCGCGTACCTCTCGGGCGGCGACCCGAGCCTGAACGTGCCGCGCCGCAAGGTGCCACGCACGCGCATTCCCGCCGGCGCCGTCGGGCTCGCGGGCAGCTTCAGCGGCGTCTATCCGCAGGCCAGCCCGGGCGGCTGGCAGATCCTCGGCATCACCGACGCGCCGATGTGGGACCTCTCGCGCGAAACGCCCGCGCTGCTGCAGCCGGGCGATGCGGTGCGCTTCGTCGACGTGACCGGCCAGCCGCGCACGGAGTTGGAAGCCGCCGCCGCACCGGCGCAGCCGACCGTGTCGAAGAGCGGCTGCGCCTTCGAGATCCGCGCTGCGGGCCTGCAGGCGCTGCTGGAGGACGGCGGCCGCCACGGCCAGGCGAAGCAGGGCGTGTCGGCTTCCGGCGCGATGGACCGGCGTTCGCTGCAGGCGGCCAACAGGCTCGTCGGCAATGCCTCCGACACCGCATGCATCGAGGTCGCCTATGGCGGCTTCCAGCTCGCCTGCCGCGGCGATGCGGTGGTTGCCGTCACCGGCGCCGAAGGTCCGGTGACGCTGACCCGCGCCGACGGCGCCCAGTGGCCGCTGCCGCGCTACCAGCCCGTCGCGCTGGCCGAAGGCGACGTGCTCGCGCTCGGCGAGCCGACGGCCGGCATCCGCAGCTACATCGCGGTGCGCGGCGGCTTCGACATCGCGCCCGTGCTCGGCAGCCTCTCGAGCGACACGCTCGCGCGCGTCGGCCCCGCCGCCATCGCCGTGGGCGACGTGCTGCCCGTGCGCGCGGTGTCCGCCGGTGCGCTGGTCGGCGAGCCGGAAGCTCCGCCCACGGACCTGCCCACCGTGCGGGAGGAAGTCGTGCTCGACATCGTGCTCGGCCCGCGCACCGACTGGTTCACGCCCGACGCGGTCGAGCTGCTGTGCGGCCAGGCATGGACCGTCACGCCGCAGTCGAACCGCGTCGGCATCCGCCTGGCCGGCGAAGAGGCGCTGGCGCGCGCCAACCACGCCGAACTGCCCAGCGAGGGCACCGCGCGCGGCTCGATCCAGGTGCCTGCGAGCGGCCAGCCCGTGCTGTTCCTGGCCGACCATCCGCTGACGGGCGGCTATCCCGTGATCGCCTCCGTCGCCACCCATCACCTCGACCGCGCCGGGCAGATCCCCGTGAACGCGCGCGTCCGATTCAGGCCCATGGCCCAGTGAAAGCCTCCCCATGAAGAAAGTACTGATCGCCAACCGGGGCGAAATCGCCGTGCGCATCGCGCGCGCCTGTGCCGACCACGGCGTGAAATCCGTCGCCGTGTATGCCGACGCCGACCTGAATGCGCTGCATGCGCGCATGGCCGACGAGGCCTACGGACTCGACGGCAACAAGCCCGCCGACACCTACCTCAACATCGCCAAGCTGCTCGACGTGGCCGCGCGCAGCGGCGCCGACGCGGTGCATCCGGGCTACGGCTTCCTGTCGGAAAGCGCGGCCTTCGCGCAGGCCGTCATCGACGCCGGCCTCACCTGGATCGGCCCGCCGCCGGCCGCCATCGCGATGCTGGGCGACAAGGTGCAGGCCCGCAAGCTCGCTATGAAGGTCGGTGCGCCGCTGGTCGCGGGCACGGCCGATCCGGTGAAGGACGCGGGCGAGGTGCTCGCCTTCGCCGAGAAGCACGGGCTGCCGGTCGCGATCAAGGCCGCCTTCGGTGGCGGCGGTCGCGGCATCAAGGTGGCGTGGCGGCTCGACGAGGTCGAGGGGCTCTACGAATCGGCGGTGCGCGAAGCGGTGACCGCCTTCGGTCGCGGCGAGTGCTATGTCGAGCAGTTCCTCGACCGCCCCCGCCACGTCGAGGCGCAGGTGCTGGCCGACACGCACGGCAACGTGCTGGTGCTCGGGACGCGCGACTGCTCGCTGCAGCGGCGCAACCAGAAGCTGGTGGAAGAAGCGCCCGCGCCCTTCCTGAGCGACGCGCAGCGCGAGCGCATCCACCAGGCCGCGCGCGACATCTGCGCGGAGGCCGGCTACACCGGCGCGGGCACGGTCGAGTTCATGCTGAGCGCGAGCGGCGCGATCTCCTTTCTCGAAGTGAACACGCGTCTGCAGGTCGAGCACCCGGTGACGGAGGAAACCACCGGCATCGACCTCGTGATCGAGCAGTTGCGCATCGCCGAAGGCCTGCCGCTGCAGATCAGGCAGACGCCTGCGCCGCGCGGCCATGCCTTCGAGTTCCGCATCAACGCCGAGGACGTGGGTCGCGGCTTCCTGCCTTCGCCAGGGCCGGTGAAGGTGTTCGACGCGCCCTCGGGTCCGGGCGTGCGCGTCGATGCCGGCGTGGAGTCGGGCTCGCAGGTGCCGGGCACCTTCGACTCGCTGATGGCCAAGCTCATCGTCACCGGTGCCACGCGCGAGCAGGCCATCGCGCGAGCGCGCCGTGCACTCAAGGAGTTCCGCATCGAGGGCCTGCCGACGGTGCTGCCCTTCCATCGCGCGGCGATGGCGCATCCGGACTTCGTCTCGGGCGACGCCTTCAAGGTGCACACGCGCTGGATCGAGACCGATTTCGCCAACGGCGAGGCGCCGGCCCTGCGCCCCGATCCGCTGCCCGATGCCGCGCTGCTGCGCACGGCGATCGAGGTCGACGGGCGGCGCATGGCCGTGGGCCTGCCGGCGGTGCTGCTGAGCGGGCTCTCGTCGGCAGCAGGCGGTGCCGCGGCGGCTCCCGCGTCGCAGGCGCCCGCGGCGGATGCAGCCGCGGTGGCCGCGCCCGTCTCGGGCACGGTGCAGGCATGGAAGGTGGCCGACGGCGACGAGGTCGCCGAGGGCGCCGTCATCGCGGTGATGGAGGCGATGAAGATGGAGATGCAGGTGCTTGCGCATCGTGCGGGGCGCATCGCCATCTCGGTGGCCGCAGGCGGCTACGTGGCGGTCGGCGCCGCCATCGCGGCCATCGCCTGAAGGCCGCGGCATGACCAGCGGCAGCATCACGCGACGCGGCTTCGGATGGCTCGCGTGCGGGGCC
This sequence comes from Variovorax atrisoli, assembly GCF_014195185.1. NCBI lineage: Bacteria > Pseudomonadati > Pseudomonadota > Betaproteobacteria > Burkholderiales > Comamonadaceae > Variovorax > Variovorax atrisoli. The sequence continues at coordinate 501,640 of NZ_JACIBG010000005.1, forward strand.
GGCGTTCTCCCGCCGGCCGCGTGGTCGGCGCAGGCCGTCGTATGGCGGCTGGCCACCGGCTATCCGGCGGAGAACTTCCACACCGCCAATCTCCTGGCGATGGCGAAGGAGGTCGAGGCCGCGACCGGCGGGCAGCTTCGCATCGAGGTCCATCCGGGCAACACGCTGTTCGCGCTCAACGCGATCCGCGCCGCCGTGCAGGAGGGCAAGGTGGAGGCCGGCGAAGCCATCATGAGCAGCCTCGCCGCCGACGTGCCGCTGGCGGGCGCTGATTCCGTTCCCTTCATCACGCGCAGCTATGCCGATGCGCAATTGCTGTGGCGCATCCAGCGTCCGCTGATCGAGCAGGACTTCGCGCAGCGCGGCATGCGCGTGCTCTATGCGGTGGCATGGCCGCCGCAGGGCCTCTTCTCGACGCGGCCGCTCGGCGGCGTGGGCGACCTGCGCGGCATGCGCATGCGCGCCTACAACGACACCACGGCGCGCATCGCGACGCTGATGGGCGCGGTGCCCGTCGACGTTCCGGCCACCGGGCTCGGCAAGGCGCTGGCAGATGGCCGCATCGACTGCATGCTGACCTCCGCCGTGACCGGCGTGGAGAACCAGGCGTGGCAGTCGATGCGCCACTTCTATGAGATCAACGCGTGGTTCCCCAAGAACCTTGTGTTCGTCAACGCCAGGGCGTGGGACGGGCTCGACCCGTCGTCGCGTAGCTCGCTGGCCGCCGCGTGCGCGGTCGCCGAGACGCGCGGATGGGCTCGCAGCGCAGAGGCCGCGGCCCGCTCGACGGACGAACTGCGGCGCAATGGCATGAAGATCGAGCCGGTGCCCTTCCTGCTCGGGCGCGACCTGCAGCGCCTCGGCGAGAACTTTTCGCTGAACTGGGTCAAGCAGGTTGGCACGGCCGCCAACGGCATCTTCATTCCGTATTTCGAGAAGCGCTGAAGACCGCGCGCGGAGGGGAAAACCCTACGCCCAGGAGATGAAGTTGCTGCGTTGCAACATTCCATTTCCCGCGCTTGGGCTTGCGGTTACGACGAAAGCCATCGGATTTTTCAGCCGCGAATCGGGTGACCACTTCCCGATGAAATCTTTCTTTCTCACTCACCCACGTGAAATATTTTCAGCGGCCAAGCTGTCGCTGAAATTATTGAAACAGCTTGTACATTGATTCGGAGTTTGCGAATGTTTCCTGCGGGAAACGATCGCTGCCGATTCAATCAAGACGTGGAGAAGTTCATGAGCACGGTCGATCCCCTGGGTGCCGCACCGGTCCTCACAACAGGCCAGATGGCGATGTGGCTCGGCGCGAAGTTCGCCTCGCCCGACACCAACTTCAACCTCGCCGAAGCCATCGAGATCGAGGGCTGGATCGATCCCGACGTCTTCATGGCCGCGATGCGGCAGGTCACCGAGGAAGCCGAGGCCACGCGCCTGAGCTTCGTCGACACGGCCCAGGGCCCGCGGCAGGTGGTGGCGCCCGTCTTCACGGGCGAGATGCCCTTCCTGGACTTCAGCGGCGAGCCCGATCCTTCCGCTGCCGCACGCGCCTGGATGCAGGCCGACTTCACGCGCAAGGACGACCTCGCGCGCGACCAGCTCTGGATATCGGCGCTGATCCGCCTCGCGGACGACCGCCACGTCTGGTACCACCGCAGCCATCACATCGTGCTCGACGGCTTCGGCGGCGGGCTCATCGCGCGACGCTTCGCCGACGTCTACAGTGCCCGCATCGCCGGCACGGAAGCGCCCGAGGCATCGCGCCTCGCGTCCATTTCGCAATTGATGGAGGAAGACAGGGCCTATCGCGAATCGGGGCGCTTCCCGCGCGACCGGCAGTACTGGACCGAGCGTTTCGCCGATGCACCCGATCCGCTGAGCCTGGCCTCGCAGCGCTCGGTGAACGTGGGCGGCCTGCTGCGCCAGACCGCGTACCTGCCGGCCGAAAGCGTGCGGGCGCTGGCCGGCATCGCGCAGCAGCTGGGCGCCACGCTGCCGCAGATCCTCATCGCCACCACCGCCGCCTACCTCTACCGCGCCACCGGCGTCGAGGACATGGTGATCGGCATCCCCGTCACCGCGCGCCACAACGACCGCATGCGCCGCGTACCCGCGATGGTGGCCAACGCGCTGCCGCTGCGCCTCGCAATGCGCCCCGACCTGCCGGTGACCGAGCTGATCGCGGAAGTGGGGCGACAGATGCGGCAGGTGCTGCGGCACCAGTCGTACCGCTACGAGCACCTGCGCAGCGACCTCAACATGCTGGTGAACAACCGGCAGCTCTTCACCACCGTGGTCAACGTCGAGCCCTTCGACTACGACTTCCGCTTCGCCGGCCACGCCGCATGGCCGCGCAACCTGTCCAACGGCACGGCCGAGGACCTGGGCATCTTCCTGTACGAACGCGGCAACGGGCAGGACCTGCAGATCGACTTCGACGCCAACCCCGCGATCCACACCGCGCAGTCGCTGGCCGACCACCAGCGCCGGCTGCTGGCCTTCATGACCGCGGTGATCCGCCAGCCCGCGCAGGCCGTCGGCCAGGTCGACCTGCTCGATGCCGCCGAGCGCGAGCGGCTGCTGGTGAGCTGGAACGACACGGCGCAAGCGGTGCCCGATACGAACCTCGTCGCGCTCATCGAGGCACGGCTTGCCGCCAATCCGGACGGCGTTGCGCTGCGCTTCGAGGGCGAGGCGATGAGCAACCGGGAGCTCGACCGCCGCGCCAATCGCCTTGCACAGCTGCTGCGCGCGCATGGCGCGGGCCCGGAGCGCACTGTGGCGCTGGCCATTCCGCGCTCCTTCGAGCTGATGGTGGCGCTGCTCGCCACGCTGAAGACCGGCGCCGCCTACCTGCCGGTGGACCCCGACTTTCCGCAGGACCGCATCGCCTTCATGCTCGGCGACGCTCGGCCCGCCTGCCTCGTCACCACCGCCGCGCTCGCGGAGTCGCTGCCGGCAGATGTGCCGAAGCTTCTGCTCGATGTAGCGCAAACGTTTGCTGCATTGGCGAATAGCGACGATGCAACGCCCGCCCTGGCCATCGACCCCGCGCACCCGGCCTACGTGATCTACACCTCGGGCTCCACTGGCAAGCCCAAGGGCGCGGTGGTGTCGCACCGCGCCATCGTCAATCGCCTGCAGTGGATGCAGGACCGCTACCGCCTGAAGGCCGACGACCGCGTGCTGCAGAAGACGCCGTCGAGCTTCGACGTGTCGGTGTGGGAATTCTTCTGGCCGCTGATCGACGGCGCCACGCTGGTGCTCGCGAAGCCCGGCGGCCACAAGGACGCGGCCTACCTCGCGGGCCTGATCGCCGCCGAGGGCATCACCACCGCGCACTTCGTGCCGTCGATGCTGGAAGTGTTCCTGCTCGAGCCGAAGGCGCGCGAGTGCGCCTCGCTGCGGCGCGTGATCTGCAGCGGCGAGGCGCTGTCGCCCGCGCTGATGGCGCAGTTCCAGCAGCAGCTTCCTTGCGAGCTGCACAACCTCTACGGGCCAACCGAGGCCGCGGTCGACGTCACCTCGTGGGAATGCCCGCGCGATGCCGGCGAGGCGCAGTCTCCGAAGGGCAGCGTGCCCATCGGCCGGCCGATCTGGAACACGCAGATGCACGTGCTCGACAGCGGCCTGCAGCCCGTGCCGCCCGGTACCGCCGGCGAGCTCTACATCGCGGGTGTCGGCCTGGCGCGCGGCTATCTCGAGCGCCCGCTGCTGAGCGCCGAGCGCTTCGTGGCCAACCCCTACGGCGAGCCCGGCAGCCGCATGTACCGCACCGGCGACCTCGCGCGCTGGCGCGAGGACGGCAGCCTCGACTTCCTGGGCCGCGCGGACCAGCAGGTGAAGATCCGCGGCCTGCGCATCGAGCCCGGCGAGATCGAATCGGCGCTGCTGCGGCATCCGCAGGTCGCGCAGTCGGCGGTGGTCGCACGCGAGGACGTGCCGGGCGAGAAGCGCCTCGTGGCCTACGTGGTTGCCGCCGAGGGAGCCGATCCGCAGGCGGCCGATCTGCGCACCCACCTTGCGCAGTCGCTGCCAGAGTACATGGTGCCTTCGGCCTTCGTCAACGTGCCGGCGCTTCCGCTGGGCCCCAGCGGCAAGCTCGACCGCCGCGCGCTGCCCGCGCCCGAGCTGCAGGCGGCCACGCCCTATGTGGCGCCGCGCACGCACACCGAGAAGATCCTCGCGCGCCTCTGGGCCGAGACGCTGCACCTGCCGCGCGTGGGCATCGAGGACAACTTCTTCGAGCTCGGCGGGCACTCGCTGATGATCGTGCAGCTGATCTCGATGATCCGGCAGCAGTTCATGATCGACCTGCCGCTGGACACGCTGTTCCAGGTCTCCACCATCGCCGGCCTTGCCGAGCTGCTCGACCAGGCCTCGCAGGCGGGGCCGAGCCTCGTGCCGATGCCGCGTCCGGCGCGCATCCCGCTGTCGTTCGCGCAGCGCCGCCTGTGGCTGATGAACCAGCTGGAGAACGCCAACCCCGCCTACAACATGCCGCTGGCGCTGCGCCTGTCGGGCACGCTCGACCGCGCCGCGCTGCAGTCGGCGCTCGACGACCTGGTGCAGCGCCACGAGAGCCTACGCACCATCTACCCGAGCGAGGACGGGCTGCCCCACCAGCACATCCTCCAGGGCGAGCAGGCCCGCGCGCTGCTGGTCGAGGCCGACAGCAGCGAAGACGAGATCGCCGCGCAGCTGCATGCCGCCGCCCGCGTCGGCTTCGACCTCGGCACCACCGCGCCGCTGCGCCCGCAGCTCTTCAGGCTGGCCGACGACGAGCACGTGCTGCTGCTGCTCACCCACCATATCGTGGGCGACGGCGCCTCGCTGCTGCCGCTGGCACGCGACCTCAGCGTGGCCTACGCCGCGCGCAGCGAAGGCAATGCGCCTGGCTGGGCGCCGCTGCCGCTGCAGTACGCCGACTACGCGCTGTGGCAGCAGGAGCTGCTGGGCAGCGAGGACGACCCCGAGAGCATGGCCGGCCGCCAGCGCGAGTTCTGGCGCGAGACCCTGCGCGACCTGCCCGAGCGGCTGAGCCTGCCGGTCGACCGCCCGCATCCGGCCGTGCCGAGCTACCGCGGCGACGTGGTGCCGCTGCTGATTCCGCCGCAGGTGCACGAGCGCATGCTGCAGCTCGCGCGCGATGGGCAGGCCAGCGTCTTCATGGTGCTGCAGGCCGCGCTCGCGGGGCTGCTCAACCGGCTGGGTGCAGGAGACGACATCGTCATCGGAACGCCGGTGGCAGGCCGCAGCGACCACGCGCTGGACGAGCTCATCGGCTGCTTCGTCAATGCGCTGGTGCTGCGCACCGACCTCGCGGGCCAGCCGAGCCTGCGCGAGCTGGTCGCGCGGGTGCGCTCCACCAACCTCGCGGCCTATGCGAACCAGGAGTTCCCGTACGACCGCATCGTGGAGCTGCTGCGTCCGCAGCGCGGCGGGGCGAACCTGCCGCTGTTCCAGGTGATGCTGGGCTTCCAGAGCGGCAGCAACCGGCTTTCATTCGGACTGCCGGGCCTGTCGATCACGCCGCAGCCGGTGGAGGTGGACACGGCCAAGTTCGACCTGTCCTTCATCCTCGACGAGCAGCGCGGCGCCGACGGGCTGCCCGGCGGCATCGCGGGCGGCATCCAGTACAGCACCGACATCTTCGACCGCGCGACCGTCGAGGCCATCGGCGAGCGGCTGGTGCGCCTGCTGGCGCAGGCCTGCGACGCGCCCGATGCGGCGCTGAACGGCCTGGACATCCTCGGCGAGGAAGAGCGCCATCGGCTGCTTGCCGACTGGAGCGGCAGGAGCACCGGCACGCGCGACGACATCGCGCCGCTCTCGTTCGCGGCCATGGTCGAGGCGCATGCCGCCTCGCGCCCGCATGCGGCGGCCGTCGTGCTCGACGACGCTTCCGTCGTGAGCTACGCATCGCTCGACCTGCGCGCCAACAGGCTCGCTCATCTGCTGCGCGGGCGGGGGGTCGGCACGGGCGACATCGTCGCCACGGTGCTGCCGCGTTCGCTCGACCTCGTGGTGGCGCACCTGGCGATCGTGAAGGCCGGTGCCGCCTACCTGCCCATCGATCCGAACCACATGGCCGGCCGAAGCGCCTTCGTGTTCGAGGAGGCCGCGCCCACCGCGGTGCTGACGCACGCGTCGCTGCTGCCGGAGCTGGCCGGCATTCCGCACTGCCTCGCGCTCGACGGCGACGAGACCGTCGCCGCGCTGGCGATCCAGCAGGACGGACCCGTGGCGCAGCCGCGCGCGGCCGATCCGCGCGACGCCGCCTACGTGATCTATACCTCGGGCTCTACCGGCAAGCCCAAGGGCGTGGTGGTGCCGCACCAGGGCCTGGCAAGCCTCGGCGCCTCGATGGCGCAGCGCTTCGCCATCGACCATGGCTCGCGCGTGCTGCAGTTCTCCTCCAGCGGCTTCGACGCCTCGGTGATGGACATGCTGATGGCCTTCCATGCCGGCGCCGCGCTGGTGGTGCCTTCGGCTCAGCAGGTGCTGGGCGCCGAGCTGGGCGCGCTGATCGAGAGGCTGGCCGTGAGCCACGCGTTGATTCCTCCGGCCGCGCTCGCGACGCTGCCCGAGGGCGCGTACCCATGCCTGCAGACGGTGGTGGTCGGCGGCGATGCCTGCTCCGCCGAGCTGGCCGCGCGCTGGTCCAGGGGCCGTCGCATGATCAATGCCTACGGCCCGACCGAGATCACCATCTGCGCGAGCACCAGCGCGCCGATGAACGGCCACGAGCCGCCCACCATCGGCACGCCGGTGTGGAACACGCGCGTGTACGTGCTCGACGACGCGCTGCAGCCGGTGCCGCCCGGCGTGGCGGGCGAGCTCTACATCGCGGGCAGCGGCGTCGCGCGCGGCTACCTGAACCGCGCGCTGCCGAGCGCCGAGCGCTTCGTCGCAGATCCCTTCGGCGAGCCCGGCAGCCGCATGTACCGCAGCGGCGATCTCGTGCGCTGGCGCAACGACGGCAGCCTCGACTTCATGGGGCGCGCCGACCAGCAGGTGAAGATCCGCGGCTACCGCATCGAGCCCGGCGAGATCGAATCGGTGCTGCTGCGCCACCCGCAGGTGACGCAGGCGGCCGTCGTCGCGCGCGAGGACGTGCCGGGCGAGAAGCGCCTGGTGGCCTACGTGGTGGCGTCGTCCGATCCGCAGCCGGCGGAACTGCGCGCCCACATGGCGCAGTCGCTGCCCGACTACATGGTGCCCTCGGCCTTCGTGCACCTGCCTTTCCTGCCGCTGACGCAAAGCGGCAAGCTCGACCGCAGGGCGCTGCCCCTGCCGGGACAGCAGGCCGCATCGGCGTATGCCGAGCCGCGCACCGCCACCGAAAGGCAGCTCGCCGCGCTGTGGGCCGAGACGCTGCACCTGGAGCGCGTGGGCATTCACGACAACTTCTTCGAGCTCGGCGGCCATTCGCTGATGGCCATCCAGCTCGGCATGCGCATCCGCCAGCAGGTGCGCGCGGACTTCCCGCATGCCGAGGTCTACAACCGCCCGACCGTCGCGGCGCTGGCCGCATGGCTGGACGACAACACGGCCGGCGCCGAGGCCCTGGACCTGTCGCGCGAACTCGACCTGCCCGCGCACATCCGCAGGCAGGACACCGCGCCGCCACTGGCCGCCAGGCGCGTGTTCCTCACCGGCGCCAGCGGCTTCGTCGGCAGCCACCTGCTGGCAGCGCTGCTGCGCGACACCACCGCTCGCGTGGTCTGCCACGTACGTGCCGCCGACGAGGAAGCCGGCAGGCGCCGCCTGCAGCTCACGCTGGCGCAGCGGCAGCTGGGCGCGATCTGGGACGACGCGCGCATCGAAGTGGTGACCGGCGACCTCGGCAAGCCGAACCTGGGTCTGGACGACCGCGCGGTGCGGCTGGTGCGCGAGGACTGCGACGCCATCTACCACTGCGCGGCGCAGGTGGACTTCCTGCATCCCTACGCGAGCCTGAAGCCGGCCAACGTCGACAGCGTGGTCACGCTGCTCGAGTGGACCGCGCAGGGCCGGCCGAAGAGCATGCATTACGTCTCCACGCTGGCGGTGATCGACCAGAACAACGGCAGGGAAGGCGCCACCGTCACCGAGCAGTCGGCGCTGGCATCTTGGCGCGGGCTGGTCGACGGCTACAGCCAGAGCAAGTGGGTGGGCGACGCGCTGGCGCGCGAGGCGCAATCGCGCGGCATGCCGGTGGCGATCTACCGCCTGGGCGCGGTCACCGGCGACCACACGCACGCGATCTGCAACGCCGACGACCTGATCTGGCGCGTGGCGCATCTCTATGCCGACCTCGAAGCCATTCCCGACATGGACCTGCCGCTGAACCTCACGCCGGTGGACGACGTGGCGCGCGCCATCCTCGGCCTTGCGGCGCTGCAGTCGTCGTGGGGCCAGGTGTTCCACCTGACGAGCCAGGAGGCGCTGCGGGTGCGCGACATTCCGGCCGTGTTCGAGCGGCTCGGCATGCGGCTCGAACCCGTCGGGCTCGAACCGTGGCTGCAGCGTGCCCACGCGCGGCTCGCGGTGGGGCAGGACCGCGACCTTGCGGCCGTGCTGGCGATCCTCGACCGCTACGACACCTCGGCCACGCCGCCGAAGGTGAGCGGGGAAGCCACGCATGCGCAGCTGCAGGCCATCGGCGCCGCGATCCGCCCGGTGGACCGCGACCTGCTGCAGCGCTACTTCGTCGACCTGGGCATCGACACCAAGGCGCGCAGCGCGGCTGTCGAGACCCGCGCATCGCAGGTGACCTGAGATGGCGCGCTACCTCATCGCCGCGACCGCGCTGCCCGGGCACGTGCTGCCGATGCTGGCCATCGCGCAACACCTGGTGGGCCTGGGGCACGAGGTGCGGGTGCACACGGCCAGCCGCTTCCGCGCGCAGGCCGAGGCCACCGGCGCGGGCTTCACGCCCTTCGACGCCTCCATCGACTTCGACCACCACGAACTCGACCGGCGCTTTCCGCAGCGCCAGCGGCTGCCTTCGGCGCATGCACAGATGTGCTTCGGGCTGAAGCACTTCTTCGCCGACGCCATGGCCGCGCAGCGGGCCGGACTGGAGGCGATCCTGCGTGATTTCGCGGCCGACGCGATCGTGGTCGACACCATGTTCTGCGGCACCTTCCCGCTGCTGCTGGGGCCGCGCGAGCAGCGGCCCGCGGTGGTGGCCATCGGCATCTCGGCGCTGCCGCTGTCGAGCTGCGACACCGCCTTCTTCGGCACCGCGCTGCCGCCGTCGTCCACGCCGGAAGGGCGGGTGCGCAACCGGGCGATGAACGCCAACCTCAGGCAGGCGATGTTCGGCGAAGTGCAGCGCTACTTCGACGCGCTGCTGACCTGCGCGGGCCTGCCGGCGCTGCCCGAGTTCTTCATCGACGCGATGGTCAAGCTGCCGGACGTCTACCTGCAGCTCACCTCCGAATCCTTCGAGTACCCGCGCAGCGACCTGCCTGCCTCGGTGCGCTTCGTCGGCCCGCTGCTCGCGCCGGCCAGCCGCGACTTCGTGGAGCCCGACTGGTGGCACGAGCTGGACGACGGCCGCGCCGTGGTGCTGGTGACGCAGGGCACGCTGGCCAACCAGAACCCGGCGCAGCTGATCGGCCCGACGCTGCAGGCGCTGGCCGGTGCGGGCGACATCCAGGTCATCGCGACCACGGGCGGCCCGCAGCCCGAGGCGCTGAACATGGCGCTGCCCGCGAATGCGCGCGTGCTGCCCTTCCTGCCCTACGACCGCCTGCTGCCCAAGGTGCACGCGATGGTCACCAATGGCGGCTACGGCTCCGTCAACCATGCGCTGAGCCTCGGCGTGCCGCTGGTGGTAGCGGGCGCCACCGAGGAGAAGCCGGAGATCGCCGCACGCGTGGCCTGGTCGGGCGCCGGCATCAACCTGGGCAGCGGGCAGCCCACCGCGCGCCAGATCGGCGACGCGGTGCGCAGGCTGCTGAAGGAGCCCGCCTATCGCCAGCGTGCGGGCGCGCTGCGCGACGACTTCGCGCGCCACCACGCGCTCACCGAGATATCGGCCGCACTCGAGGCGCTGCGCGAAGCCGCGGCGCCCGGCTGCCTGGCCATCGCCTGATCGAAGACACCAAAGGAAACAGAGAAGATGAGCAACCCGTTTGACGACACGAACGGCACCTTCCAGGTGCTGGTGAACGACGAAGGCCAGCACTCGCTGTGGCCCGCCTTCATCGACGTGCCCGCCGGCTGGAAGGTGGCGCTGCCCGCCACCGACCGCGCCACGTGCGGCGCCTACATCGAGGCGAACTGGACGGACATGCGCCCGCGCTCGCTCGCGGCCAGGGATCTCGACGCCGCCGGCGCATGAGGGTGTTCGCCCTGCATCGGCGCGGCGCCGCCTGGGCGCATGCGTCGCGCATGCGCTCGTCCGTCGCGGGTGAGGTGAGCGGCGTCGCGCCCGGCGAGCGCAAGGCGCGCGCCGGATCGGGCGAGGGACCGCAGGAAAAGCCGCCGCAGCGGATCAGGCCGCGCCGGGGATGAGCGTCTTCTCGCCCTGGCCGTACTTCGCGCTCGTGCTGGTGGTGCTCGGCGCGATCGCGCTGCCGGCGTTCCGCGCGGCCGACGAGCAGCAGCCGCCGCAGCACGGCCCCCGCGACCATCGCACCGTCACGCTCGACGGGTTGCGCGGCTTTCTCGCGCTGAGCGTCTTCGTGCACCACCTGATGGTGACCCACGGCTACATCGAGCGCGGCGAGTGGACCTTTCCGCCCTCGGGCTTCCACACGCTGCTGGGACAGGCGGGCGTGGGCGTCTTCTTCATGATCACCGGCTTCCTGTTCTGGGGAAAGCTGCTCGACGCGAAGGGGCGGCCCGACTGGAGGAGCCTGTACGTCGGGCGGCTCTGGCGCATCGGGCCGACCTACCTGCTGGCGGTGGGGCTGATGTTCCTCGTCGTCGCGTGGCGCACCGGCTTCGAGCCAAAGGAGCCGGCGTGGTCCTTGCTCGGCGCGATGCTGCAGTGGCTGGCCCTCGGCATCTGGCCGCTGCAGCCGGACATCAACGGCTACGCCGGCACCACGCTGATCCTTGCGGGCGTCACGTGGACGGTCTTCGTCGAGTGGCTGTTCTACGGCGCGCTGCGGCCGATGGCGCCGCTCGCTCGCGGCGACCGCACGCCCCGCTTCGTGCTCGGCCTCATGCTGCTGCTGTGCCTGCCGCTGCTGGTCTTCGCGGCGCTGTCGCCGGGCGCCACGCCCTCGCGGCCGACGCTCGCGCTGGTGATCGGTGCGCTGGCCTGGGTGCTGGCTTCGTTCCTCCTGGGCATGCTGTCGGCATGGCTGGTGCGGCGCGGGCCCAGGCTGCAGCTGCCGCAGCGGACGGCTTCGCTGCTCGCCCTGGCCTGCCTCGGTGGCGTGTTCGCCGGTTTCGGCCACATGGTCGGACCGGTGCAGGTACTGCTGCTGTGGGCGTTCTTCCACCTGGTGTGCACCGGCAGCACGCTCTTCGGCCTGCTGGCCACGCGCGCGGCCCGGCGCCTGAGCACGGTGAGCTACAGCATCTACCTGCTGCAGGGGCTGGTGCTGACCGTGGTGTTCGGGCCCGGGCCGGTGCGGGAGTTCGCGATGGCAGGGGCGATGCAGTACTGGCTGACGGGCACCGCCTGCGCGCTGCTGCTGGTGGCGGCCTCGGTGGCCAGCTACCGGCTGGTCGAGCAGCCGGGGATCGCGCGCGGCCGGCGCCTGCGATCGGGGCCGCGCGCTGCGCTCGCGGCGCAGGCCGCGGGGCCCTGAATCGGGCGCGGCGCCAGCCGTGAAGACCCCAGGCCATCCTCATGACACACCCTTGCGCATAATTGACGCAAGCTATGACTCTCACCGAACTCAAATACATCGTCGCAGTGGCCCGCGAAAGGCACTTCGGCAAGGCGGCCGAGGCCTGCTACGTTTCGCAGCCGACACTTTCGGTCGCCATCAAGAAGCTCGAAGACGAGCTCGAGGTCAAGCTCTTCGAGCGCAGCGCCGGCGAAGTGACCGTGACGCCGCTGGGCGAGCAGATCGTCCAGCAGGCCCAGAGCGTGCTCGACCAGGCCGCCAGCATCAAGGAGATCGCCAAGCGCGGCAAGGACCCGCTGGCCGGCCCGCTGAACCTGGGCGTGATCTACACCATCGGCCCGTACCTGCTGCCCGACCTCGTGCGCCAGGTGATCCAGCGCACGCCGCAGATGCCGCTGGTGCTGCAGGAGAACTTCACCGCCAAGCTGCTGGAGATGCTGCGCGCGGGCGAGATCGACTGCGCCATCATGGCCGAGCCCTTTCCCGACACCGGCCTCGCGATGGCGCCGCTGTACGACGAGCCCTTCATGGCGGCGCTGCCGAGCAAGCACAAGTTCGCCGACCGCGAGTCCATCACGTCGGAAGAACTGCAGAGCGAGACCATGCTGCTGCTGGGCACCGGCCACTGCTTCCGCGACCACGTGCTGGAGGTGTGCCCGGAGTTCGCGCGCTTCTCGAGCAACGCAGAGGGCATCCGCAAGAGCTTCGAGGGCTCGTCGCTGGAGACCATCAAGCACATGGTCGCCTCGGGCATGGGCGTGACGCTGGTGCCGCGCCTGTCGGTGCCGGCCGATGCGATCAAGCCCAGGGTCAAGGGCCGCAAGGAGCCCGAGCAGATGGTGCGCTACCTGCCGGTGCGCGACGCGCAGGACCGCGACCCGCCCACGCGCCGCGTGGTGCTCGCATGGCGGCGCACCTTCACGCGCTATGAGGCCATCGCCGCGCTGCGCAACGCGATCTACGCGTGCGAGCTGCCGGGAGTGAAGCGCCTTTCGTAGACCGGCTTTCGAGAATTCGGCCTACGCCGCGGCTGTTTTGAATCGTTGGTCGCTGAGATAGAGTGGCGCTGTTGCGAAGCCGCACGCCGGCTTCGAGAATCGAAGCCAACCTCCCTCCAAGAACTCGACTGAAGAAAAGGATCTCCCGCCATGGCCAAGGACTCTAAGAAACCGTCGCCCGCCTCTTCTGCCGGCAAGGTGCCCAAGAAGGGCGGCAAGCAGGTCGCGCAGGAGTCGGGCAGCCGCAATGCGCCCATCATCAACATCGGCATCGAGCGCCAGGACCGCGCCGCCATCGCCGAAGGCCTGAGCCGCGTGCTGGCCGACACCTACACGCTCTACCTCACCACGCACAACTTCCACTGGAACGTGACGGGCCCGCACTTCAACTCGCTGCACGCCATGTTCATGCAGCAGTACACCGAGCTGTGGGGCGCGACCGACGTGATCGCCGAGCGCATCCGCGCACTGGGCCACTACGCGCCGGGCTCGTACGCCGAGTTCAGCAAGATCGCCACCGTGCCCGACGTGCCGCAGAACCCGCCCAAGGCGATGGAGATGGTGCGCATCCTGGTGAAGGGCCATGAGACCGTGTCGCGCATCGCGCGCGAATTCATTCCTGTCGCCGAGGAAGCCGGCGACGACCCGACGGCCGACATGCTGACCGCGCGCTGCACGGTGCACGACCAGACGGCCTGGATGCTGCGTTCCCTCCTTGAAGACTGATTCCGCTCCCCCCGTCATCGCGCCCGCGGCTCGCCGCGGGCGTTTTGCGTTGTATCTCGACCTGATCCGCTGGAACCGCCCGGCGGGCTGGCTGCTGCTGCTGTGGCCCACGCTGGGCGCGCTGTGGTTCGCGGCCGGCGGCTGGCCGGGCTGGCACCTGCTCGTCGTGTTCACGCTCGGCACCTTCCTCATGCGCAGCGCCGGCTGCTGCGTGAACGACGTGGCCGACCGCGACTTCGACCGCCACGTGAAGCGCACCGCGCAGCGGCCCGTGACCAGCGGCGAGCTGTCGGTCAAGGAAGCGCTGGGGCTGGGCGTGGTGCTGGCGCTGGTGTCCTTCGGGCTGGTGCTCACGACCAACCGCACGACGGTGCTGTGGTCGTTCGCGGCGCTGGCCATCACGCTGGTGTATCCCTTCGCCAAGCGCTTCGTCTCGGTGCCGCAGGCGGTGCTGGGCATTGCCTTCAGCTTCGGCATTCCGATGGCGTTCGCGGCCGTGCAGTCGAGCGTGCCGCCCTTCGCCGCGGTGCTGCTCGCGGGCAACCTGTTCTGGGTGCTGGCCTACGACACCGAGTACGCGATGGTCGACCGCGACGACGACCTCAAGATCGGCATGAAGACCTCGGCCATCACCTTCGGCCGTCTCGACGTGGCGGCGGTGATGACGAGCTACGCGATCTTCCTCGCCGTCTGGACCTGGGCCGGGGCGAGCCGTTCGCTGGGCGTGCTCTTCTACGTCGGCATCGCGGCGGCCGTGGCGCAGGCGCTGTGGCACTGGCGCCTGATCCACGACCGCACGCGAGAAGGCTGCTTCAAGGCCTTCCGCCTGAACCACTGGCTGGGCTTCACCGTGTTCGCCGGCGTCGTGGCCGGCTACGCGCTGCGTTGAACTGAACATGACGTCCGACGCGCTGCTGCAGCGGCTGAAGCTCAAGATCGGCCAGGAGGGCCACTCCGGCTGGCATCGCATCACGCAGGAGATGGTCGACCGCTATTCGGAGCTCTCGGGCGACGGCGAAGGCGAGTGGATCCATCTCGACCCCGAGCGCGCCGCGCGCGAGGCCGGCTACGGCGGCACCATCGTGCAGGGCTTCTTCCAGGTGTCGCACCTGATCCGGCTGACCGGCGAGGCCATGCGCACGCTGCTGCCCTTCGACTCCAACCACGCCCTCAACTACGGCTTCGACCGCCTGCGCTTCGTGCGGCCGATGCCGGTGGGCGCGAGCTTTCGGGCGCGGGTGCGCATCGCCGACGTGACGCCGAAGGCTGGCGACAGCTTCCTGCTGAAGGAAGAGGTCTGGCTGGAACTCGAAGACGGCACCGTCACGCTGGCCGCCGAATGGCTGTTCGTGCTCGGCCCGCGCGCGCTGGCCTTGGACTGAGCCCTGCCTCGCCTCGTCAGCCGCGGCCGAATTCCTCGCCCAGTTCCGCGGCACGCTTCTGTGCCGCGCGGATCGCGGTCTTGAACTGCGACTTCACGTCCGCCGACTGCATCGAGGTGATGGCCGCGTAGGTCGTGCCGCCCTTGGAGGTCACGCGCTCGCGCAGCACCGACGGCGGCTCGGTCGCGCTGTGCGCCAGCGACGAGGCGCCCACGAAGGTGCCGATGGCGAGCCGCTGGGCCTGTTCGGGCGTGAGGCCCATCTCGACGCCGGCCTCGGTCATCGCCTCGATGAAATAGAACACGTAGGCCGGGCCGGAGCCCGACATGGCGGTGACGGCGTCGAGCGCCGGTTCGGTGTCGACCCAGAGCAGCTCGCCGGTGGGCGCCAGCAGCTGGCCGACCGTCGAGCGGTCGGCGCTCTCGACGCCGGGCCGCGCGAACAGGCCGGTCATGCCCTTGCCGACCAGTGCGGGGGTGTTGGGCATGGCGCGCACCACGCGCTCGGTGCCGAGCCAGCGCGCGATGCTGCCGGAGGGAATGCCGGCGGCCACACTCAGATGCAAGGCCTGGGTGGCGAAGGGACGCACCGCCTTCGCGGCATCGGCGAAGGTCTGTGGCTTGACCGCCCAGACCATCACGCCGCAGCGCGACAGCGCCTCGCTCGCCTCCGGCCTGGCGACGATGCCGAAGGACTGCGCCAGCTTCGCGCGGGCTTCATCGAAAGGCTCGACCACCTCGAAGGCATCCGCCGGGGTGCCTTGCTGGATCAGGCCGCCGATGATGGCGCTGGCCATGTTGCCGCCCCCGATGAAGGCGACGGGAGGCAGCGGCGCAGGGCCGGTGCGGGGCAGGAAGGTCACGGCGATGGTCATGGTCGGTCGGCGTATTCGAAGGCGGCGAACTGGGTGATTTGAAGCGGATTGAAATTGTCGTCGCTCACGACCACCAGCATGCGCCCGCCGCCGGGCAGCGGCGGGCCCCAGCACATGCCTTCGGTGTTGTCGAGCCTCGACAGGCCAAGCGCGGCGAAGTCGGCCACCAGCGTCTTGGCCGCCGGCCGGTGGTTGCCGGGCGCCAGCGTGTCGACGGCGAGCACGTCGCTGGCCGCGCGGGTGTCTATTTCATACAGGCGCAGCGAGTTGCCGCGACCGGTGGCGTAGGCGCGCTCCAGCACCAGCATGCGGTCGGCGTCGAGCATCAGGATCTCGCTCACGCCGTTGTCGGCATAGCTGCCCGGGATCAGCGGGCGCAGCGGGATGGCGTCGGGAACGTAGGCGATCTGGCGGTCGGCCTGGCCGGTCTCCAGATCGATCCGGGTGAAGCGGCAGGGGCCGCCGGGGGCGCCAATGGTGGGTTCGGGGCCGTCCTGGATCAGGGCGTTTTCCATTCCCAGCCAGGCGAAGCGGCCATCGGGCGTGAGGCTGACGCCTTCGAAGGTCAGGTTGTCGCGCGGGCCGCGACGCTCGGCCGGGTCGGGCGGGAACATCGCCGGCATGCGGAATTCGCGCAGAAAGCGCCCGTCGCGGGCCGATTCGTAAAGCGCCGGGCCGAATCCGCGGGCGACGTCGCCCTCGCTGGTCCACAGCAGGGTGTTGGTCGCGGGGCGCAGCCGCAGGGCCTCGGGGTCGGGCACCGGCAGGCCGTCGACCGCGTTGCGGCGGTTGGGCCAGGGGCCTCCGCCGGGGCGTTGCAACTGCACCACGCCGACCGGCTCCGGCGGCGCGGCCTGCGGGGAGGGCCAGCGCGCGGTGTAGTAGCGCACGGGAGCGAGATCCGACCGGTCGTCGCTGATGAGCAGGTACTCACCTCGGACCGGGTCGTAGTCGATGCCCGAAAGGCCTCCGGCCGTGGTTCCCTCTATATGAAGGCGGTGCGGCCAGCGTGCCTCGGCGAGGAGGCGCAGCCGGCCTGCGTCCGGTTTCGGCGTCGCTGCGCCCTTGCAGCCGGGGAGTGCCAATAGCCCCCCGAGCCCCGCCAGGCCGGCACCGCCGGCCAGCAGCAGGCGCCGCCGCAGCAGCGATGAGGTCGAAAGGGTGGTTTTTCCGGGCATGCGCACGCCCCGCAGTCTAGTGGCTGCGTTTGCGGGCATGCAGGCCTGTTGACTTCCGGCTTCTTGCGTGCAACAATCGCGGGCTTCGCTTTCAAAAGGCGGAGCTTTCAGCCCAAAGCGGAAGTGCCCCGAGTGGTTCGGGGTATGGACGACGGGCCCAAGACTGACTGATTTGCCTCCCTCCTGGAGGCGCATCGGTACAAGTTGGGAATATCAAGAAATGATCCAAACTGAATCCCGGCTCGAAGTGGCCGACAACACGGGCGCGAAATCCGTCCTGTGTATCAAGGTGCTCGGTGGCTCCAAGCGGCGTTACGCCAGCGTGGGCGACGTCATCAAGGTCAGCATCAAGGAAGCCGCTCCGCGTGGTCGCGTCAAGAAGGGCGAGATCTACAGCGCTGTGGTGGTGCGTACCGCCAAGGGCATCCGCCGCGCCGACGGCTCGCTCGTGAAATTCGATGGCAACGCAGCAGTGTTGCTCAACGCCAAGCTGGAGCCCATCGGCACCCGCATCTTCGGACCGGTCACGCGCGAACTGCGCACCGAGAAGTTCATGAAGATCGTGTCGCTGGCCCCCGAAGTTCTCTAAGGACACAACGCCATGAACAAGATTCGCAAGGGCGACCAGGTCATCGTGTTGGCCGGCCGTGACAAGGGCAAGCGGGGCACCGTCTCGCTGCGCAAGGACGACTCGCATGTGGTCGTCGAAGGCATCAACCTCGTCAAGAAGCACACCAAGCCGAACCCCCTGAAGGGTACGACCGGTGGCATCGTCGAGAAGGCCATGCCGATTCACCAATCCAACGTGGCGATCTTCAACGCCGCGACCGGCAAGGCCGATCGCGTGGGCGTCAAGGTCACCCAGGATGCTGACGGCAAGCGCGTGGCTGTTCGCGTGTTCAAGTCGAGCGGCGAAGAAATCAAGTTCGCCTAAGAGGTACTCACATGGCACGTCTCCAACAACACTATCGCGAAAAGATCGCGAAAGACCTGACGGAAAAGTTCGGCTACACGTCGCCGATGCAGGTCCCGCGCCTCACCAAGATCACCCTGAACATGGGTGTGGGTGAAGCTGTCGCCGACAAGAAGGTTCTCGAGAACGCAGTCGCCGACCTGACCAAGATCGCTGGCCAGAAGCCCGTGGTCACCAAGTCGAAGAAGGCCATCGCCGGCTTCAAGATCCGTGAGAACCAGCCGATCGGCTGCATGGTCACGCTGCGTGGCGTGCACATGTACGAGTTCCTGGATCGCTTCGTGACCATCGCGCTGCCGCGCGTTCGCGACTTCCGTGGTATCTCCGGCCGCGCTTTCGACGGCCGTGGCAACTACAACATCGGCGTCAAGGAACAGATCATTTTCCCCGAGATCGAGTACGACAAGGTCGATGCCCTGCGCGGTCTCAATATCAGCATCACGACGACGGCCAAGACCGACGAAGAAGCCAAGGCGCTTCTGGCCGGCTTCCGTTTCCCGTTCAAGAACTGAGGTGACCTGTGGCTAAAGCATCTTTGATCCAGCGCGAACTCAAGCGCGACAAGCTGGTTGCCAAGTTCGCAGCGAAGCACGCCGAACTGAAGGCGGCTTCCAACGACCTGAAGAAGACCGAGGAAGAGCGCGCCGCTGCTCGCCTGGCGCTGCAGAAGCTGCCGCGCAACGCGAACCCCACGCGCCAGCGCAACCGTTGCGAAATCACCGGTCGTCCCCGTGGCACCTTCCGTCAATTCGGTCTGGCCCGCGCCAAGATCCGCGAACTGGCTTTCAACGGCGACATCCCCGGTGTCACCAAGGCCAGCTGGTAAGCCAGGCAGGAGCAAACAACATGAGCATGAGTGATCCCATTGCCGACCTGCTGACGCGTATCCGCAACGCGCAGATGGTGGCGAAGCCCACCGTGTCGGTCCCGTCTTCGAAGGTGAAGGTCGCGATCGCACAAGTCCTGAAGGACGAGGGCTACATCGACGGCTTCCAGGTCAAGACCGAAGCCGGCAAGAGCGAACTGGAAATCTCGCTGAAGTACTACGCTGGCCGTCCGGTCATCGAGCGCATCGAGCGTGTGAGCCGCCCCGGCCTGCGTGTCTACAAGGCCAGCGCTTCCATTCCGCAAGTCCAGAACGGCCTCGGCGTCGCCATCGTCACGACCCCCAAGGGCGTGATGACCGACCGCAAGGCTCGCGCCTCCGGTGTCGGCGGCGAAGTCCTGTGCTACGTCGCCTAACCGAGACATCGAGGAGTAACTGAAATGTCCCGAGTAGGAAAATCGCCGGTCGCCATCCCCGCAGGCGTGGATGTGTCGATCAAGGAAGACCAGATCAGCGTCAAGGGTACGGGCGGCACGCTCAACCTGTCGCGCAACGCGCTGGTCAACGTCGTCAGCAAGGACGGCAAGCTGAGCTTCGAGCCCGCCAACGAATCGCGTGAAGCCAACGCGATGAGCGGCACGGTTCGCCAGCTCGTGAACAACATGGTGGTCGGTGTGACCAAGGGCTTCGAGAAGAAGCTCAGCCTGATCGGTGTGGGCTACAAGGCCGCTGCCCAGGGCGCCAAGCTGAACCTCCAGGTCGGCTACTCGCACCCCGTCAACATCGACATGCCCCAGGGCATCACGGTGACGACGCCCACCCCGACCGAAGTCGTGATCAAGGGTGCCGACCGCCAGCGCGTCGGCCAGGTGGCCGCTGAGATCCGTGCCGTTCGTCCGCCAGAGCCCTACAAGGGCAAGGGCATCCGCTATGCGGACGAGAAGATCGTGATCAAAGAGACCAAGAAGAAGTAAGGGGCAGCAAAATGATGTTGACCAAAAAAGCACAGCGTCTCCGCCGCTCGCGCCAGACCCGCATCCGCATTGCGACGCAGGGCGTGGCCCGTCTGACGGTGAACCGCACCAACCTGCACATCTACGCCACCGTCATCTCCGGCGACGGCGCCAAGGTGATTGCAACCGCATCGACGGCAGAAGCCGAAGTGCGTACCTCGCTCGGCGGTTCGGGCAAGGGCGGCAATGCCGCTGCAGCCACCGCCGTCGGCAAGCGCATCGCTGAAAAGGCGAAGGCTGCCGGCATCGAGAAGGTCGCATTCGACCGCGCAGGTTTCGCCTACCACGGCCGCGTCAAGGCGCTGGCCGAAGCCGCCCGCGAAGCCGGCCTGCAGTTCTAACCGGACACGAGATTCAAAATGGCAAAGATTCAGGCAAGAACGCAGAACGAAGGCCCCGAGGACGGTTTGCGCGAGAAGATGATCGCGATCAACCGCGTCACCAAGGTGGTGAAGGGTGGTCGTATCCTCGGTTTCGCAGCGCTGACCGTGGTCGGTGACGGCGATGGCCGCGTCGGCATGGGCAAGGGCAAGTCGAAGGAAGTGCCCGCTGCGGTGCAGAAGGCAATGGAAGAAGCGCGTCGCAACCTGCTGAAGGTTTCGATCAAGAACGGCACGCTGCACCACCAGGTGCAGGGCCACCACGGCGCTTCGACGGTCGTGATGTACCCGGCTCCCAAGGGTACCGGCATCATCGCCGGCGGCCCGATGCGCGCCGTGTTCGAAGTGATGGGCATCACCGACATCGTGGCCAAGAGCCATGGTTCGTCGAACCCGTACAACATGGTTCGCGCCACGCTCGACGGGTTGAAGAACTCGACGACCGCCAGCGAAGTGGCTGCCAAGCGCGGCCTGACCGTCGAAGAAATCTTCGCCTGAGCGCAGGCCGTCGCAAGCCTCAAGGAAGCATTCAAATGACGCAACAACAGACCCTCAAGGTGCAACTGGTCAAGAGCCCGATCGGCACCAAGGAATCGCATCGCGCGACCGTGCGCGGCCTCGGCCTGCGCAAGCTCAACAGCGTGAGCGAGCTGCAAGACACGCCCGCGGTGCGCGGCATGATCAACAAGATCAGTTATCTGGTCAAAGTCCTGTAAGAGAGACTGATATGGAACTCAATGGCATCAAGCCGGCGGATGGCGCCAAGCACGCCAAGCGCCGTGTCGGCCGCGGTATCGGTTCCGGCCTGGGCAAGACCTCGGGTCGCGGCCACAAGGGCCAGAAGTCGCGCGCAGGCGGTTTCCACAAGGTCGGCTTCGAAGGCGGTCAAATGCCGCTGCAGCGTCGCCTGCCGAAGCGTGGTTTCAAGTCGCACCTGCTGAAGTTCAACGCCGAAGTCACGCTGACCGCTCTCGAGCAGCTCGGCCTGGCCGAAGTGGACATCCTGGCGCTGAAGCAAGCCGGCCTCGTGGGCCAGCTCGCCAAGGTCGTCAAGGTCGTGAAGACCGGTGAGCTCACCAAGGCCGTCAAGCTGACGGGCGTGGGCGCAACGGCTGGCGCCAAGGCTGCTATCGAAGCCGCCGGCGGCAGCATCGCCTGATCATCATCGGACTGAAAGAAGTTCTTCGTGGCAACTAACGCGGCAACGATCGCAAAGACAGGCAAGTTCGGTGACCTCCGTCGCCGGCTCGTCTTCTTGCTGCTCGCGCTCGTGGTCTACCGGATCGGCGCCCACATCCCTGTGCCGGGTATCAACCCGGACCAGCTGGCTGCGCTGTTCCAGGGCCAGCAGGGCGGCATTCTGAGCCTGTTCAACATGTTCTCGGGCGGGGCGCTGTCGCGCTTCACCGTGTTCGCGTTGGGGATCATGCCGTACATCTCGGCGTCGATCATCATGCAGCTGATGACCTACGTGCTTCCGACCTTCGAGCAATTGAAGAAGGAAGGCGAGGCCGGTCGCCGCAAGATCACGCAGTACACGCGCTACGGCGCGCTGGGCCTGGCCCTCTTCCAGTCGTTCAGCATCGCGGTGGCTCTCGAGTCGTCGGCCGGCCTGGTGATTTCGCCCGGCTTCGGCTTCCGCATCACCGCCATGGTGAGCCTGACGGCAGGCTCCATGTTCCTGATGTGGCTCGGCGAGCAGATCACCGAACGCGGTCTGGGCAACGGCATCTCGATCCTGATCTTCGCGGGTATCGCGGCCGGCCTGCCGAACGCCATCGGCGGCCTGCTGGAGCTGGTGCGTACCGGCGCCATGAACGTGATCGTCGCGCTCTTCATCGTCGCCGTGGTGGTGCTGGTCACCTACTTCGTGGTGTTCGTTGAACGCGGCCAGCGCAAGATCCTCGTGAACTATGCGCGGCGCCAGGTTGGCAACAAGGTGTATGGCGGCCAGTCGTCGCACCTGCCGCTGAAGCTGAACATGGCTGGCGTGATCCCGCCGATCTTCGCCTCGTCGATCATCCTGCTGCCGGCAACGGTGGTCGGCTGGTTCAGCACCGGCGACGGCGGCTTCCGCTGGATCAAGGATGTCGCCAGCGCGCTGCGTCCCGGCGAGCCGATCTACGTGCTGCTGTATGCCGCTGCGATCGTTTTCTTCTGCTTCTTCTACACGGCGCTCGTGTTCAACAGCAAGGAAACGGCCGACAACCTGAAGAAGAGTGGTGCATTCATCCCTGGCATCCGCCCGGGTGACCAGACCGCTCGCTACATCGACAAGATTCTGGTTCGCCTGACGCTGGCGGGCGCGGTGTACATCACCTTCGTCTGCCTGCTGCCAGAGTTCCTGATCCTGAAGTACAACGTGCCGTTCTACTTCGGTGGTACCTCCCTGCTGATCATCGTGGTCGTCACGATGGACTTCATGGCCCAGGTGCAAAACTACATGATGTCCCAGCAGTACGAATCGCTGCTGAAGAAGGCGAACTTCAAGACATCGTAGGGCTGTGTTTCAGTATTGAGTCCGGGCGGTAGACCGCCACGTTAAACAGTTTTAGGAGAGTGAAATGAGAGTTTCGGCCTCGGTCAAAACCATCTGCCGTAATTGCAAGGTCATCCGCCGCAAGGGTGTGGTGCGCGTGATCTGCACCGACCCGCGCCACAAGCAGCGCCAGGGTTGATTGAAGAGTATTAGAGGACGCACATGGCACGTATTGCTGGCATCAACATCCCGCCGCACAAGCACGCTGAGATCGGCCTGACCGCCATCTTCGGCATCGGTCGCACCCGCGCCCGCAAGATCTGCGAAGCGAGCGGCATCGAGTATTCGAAGAAGATCAAGGATCTGACCGACGCCGATCTCGAGAAGATCCGCGACCAGATCGCCCTGTTCACGATCGAAGGCGACCTGCGTCGCGAGACGACGATGAACATCAAGCGCCTGATGGACATCGGCTGCTACCGCGGCTTCCGTCATCGTCGCGGCCTGCCGATGCGCGGCCAGCGCACGCGCACCAACGCCCGCACCCGCAAGGGTCCGCGCAAGGCTGCGCAGTCCCTGAAGAAATAAGGATAGAACAGCATGGCTAAAGCACCTGCAAACAACGCCGCACAGCGCGTTCGCAAGAAGGTTCGCAAGAACGTCGCGGACGGTATCGCTCACGTGCACGCTTCGTTCAACAACACCATCATCACGATCACCGATCGCCAGGGCAACGCCCTGTCGTGGGCTTCGTCGGGTGGCCAGGGCTTCAAGGGCTCGCGCAAGTCGACGCCGTTCGCTGCGCAGGTCGCTTCCGAAGTGGCCGGCCGTGCTGCTGTCGAACAAGGCATCAAGAACCTCGACGTCGAGATCAAGGGCCCCGGCCCAGGTCGCGAATCGTCGGTGCGCGCACTGGCTGCGCTCGGCATCCGGATCAATTCCATTGCCGACGTGACGCCCGTTCCGCACAACGGCTGCCGTCCCCAGAAGCGTCGCCGCATCTGATCGTCAGTCCGCAAGGCGCAGCCGGCTTTGAATAGCGGCTGCGCGTTTGTTTTTTTACTAAGCCCACCGCCATCGGCAAATCGCTGCTGGCTCCCGCAGGCAACTGCGGCAGATGACACAAAGGAAAAATCGTGGCACGTTACCTCGGCCCCAAGGCCAAACTTTCCCGCCGTGAAGGCACCGACCTGTTCCTGAAGAGCGCTCGCCGTTCGATCCAGGACAAGGCCAAGTTCGACTCCAAGCCCGGCCAGCACGGTCGCACCTCGGGTCAGCGCACCTCCGACTACGGTCTGCAGCTGCGCGAGAAGCAGAAGGTCAAGCGCATGTACGGCGTGCTCGAGAAGCAGTTCCGCCGCTACTTCGAAGAAGCCGATCGCCGCCGTGGCAACACCGGTGCCAACCTGCTGTCGATCCTCGAATCGCGCCTGGACAACGTCGTCTACCGCATGGGCTTCGGCTCGACCCGCGCCGAAGCGCGCCAGCTCGTGTCGCACAAGGCGATCACGGTGAACGGCCAGTCGGTCAACATCCCGTCGTACCTGGTCAAGACCGGCGACGTGATCGCCGTGCGCGAGAAGTCGAAGAAGCAGACCCGCGTTGTCGAAGCACTGCAACTCGCCCAGCAAGTCGGTATTCCGGCATGGGTCGACGTAAATGCCGACAAGGCCGAAGGCACGTTCAAGAAGGTGCCCGATCGCGACGAATTCGCAGCCGACATCAACGAATCGCTGATCGTCGAACTGTATTCGCGTTGATTTTTTCTACCCGCCTGCGCTCTCACGCGCTGGCGGGAGATTGTTTTTGTTGTTCACGTTCCTGTTCCGCGCTCTGCCGCGGCTCAGGTGCTTCACCAGCCTTACCGGTGTAACGAGCCGGGGGTATTGAGAGGAAGTCTGCATGCAAACCACCCTGCTGAAACCCAAGACCATCCAGGTCGAGCAACTTGCCGCCAACAAGGCCAAGGTGACGCTCGAGCCTTTCGAGCGTGGCTATGGCCACACGCTCGGCAACGCGCTGCGTCGCGTGCTGCTGTCGTCCATGGTGGGCTACTCGGCCACCGAAGTCACGATCGCTGGCGTTCTGCATGAGTACTCGTCGATCGACGGCGTGCAGGAAGATGTCGTCAACATCCTGCTGAATCTCAAGGGCGTGGTGTTCAAGCTCCACAACCGCGACGAAGTCACGCTGAGCCTGCGCAAGGACGGCGAAGGCCCGGTGCTGGCGTCCGACATCCAGACCCCGCACGACGTCGAGATCATCAACCCCGACCACGTGATCGCCCACCTGTCGCAAGGCGGCAAGCTCGACATGCAGATCAAGGTCGAGAAGGGCCGCGGCTACGTGCCCGGCACGATGCGCCGCTATGCGGACGAGCCGACCAAGTCGATCGGCCGCATCGTCCTCGACGCTTCGTTCTCGCCTGTCAAGCGCGTGAGCTACACCGTCGAGAGCGCCCGCGTGGAGCAGCGCACCGACTTGGACAAGCTGCTGGTCGAGATCGAGACCAACGGTGCGATCACCGCCGAAGACGCTGTGCGCGCATCGGCTAAAATCCTGGTCGAGCAGCTCGCCGTGTTCGCGCAGCTCGAAGGCGGCGAACTCGCTGCGTTCGATGCTCCGGCTCCGCGCAGCGCACAGCAGTTCGATCCGATCCTGCTGCGCCCTGTCGACGAACTCGAACTGACGGTGCGTTCGGCCAACTGCCTGAAGGCCGAAAACATCTACTACATCGGTGACCTGATCCAGCGCACCGAGAACGAGCTGCTCAAGACCCCGAACCTGGGTCGCAAGTCGCTCAACGAAATCAAGGAAGTGCTCGCCTCGCGTGGCCTGACCTTGGGCATGAAGCTCGAAAGCTGGCCGCCGGCCGGCCTCGACAAGCGTTGATTATTTGAATTTTGGAAAGAGGCCCCCTGAAAAGGGCCAGTGCACCGGGCAGTACCTGACACGGCTGCCTGTTTTTATAAAGTAAAGGAAAGCACCATGCGTCACGGACACGGACTCCGCAAACTCAACCGCACCAGCTCGCACCGCCTCGCGATGCTGCAGAACATGATGAATTCGCTCATCGAGCACGAAGTCATCAAGACCACGGTCCCCAAGGCCAAGGAACTGCGCCGCGTCATCGAGCCGATGATCACCCTGGCCAAGAAGCCCACCGTCGCCAACAAGCGCCTGGCCTTCGACCGCCTGCGCAACCGCGACAGCGTCGTGAAGCTCTTCGGCGACCTCGGCCCGCGTTTCGCAACGCGTCCGGGCGGCTACACCCGCATCCTGAAGATGGGTTTCCGCGTTGGCGACAATGCACCCATGGCGCTCGTCGAACTGGTTGATCGTCCTGAAATTAAAGAAGACGCAGCCGAGCAAAACGCCGCTGAATAAGCTATAATCTAAGTCTGCCGCGCGATGGAGCAGCCTGGTAGCTCGTTGGGCTCATAACCCAAAGGTCGCAAGTTCAAATCTTGCTCGCGCAACCAAATTGAAAGGCCCTTTGAGAAATCAAAGGGCCTTTTTCTTTTTCGCTCTTTTGTCGTTCTTTCTTTGCCGATCCGCTGCCGCCAAAGGCAAAAGGAATCGGACAAGGAATCGCAAAAAGAAATGCCCTCGCAATGAGGGCATTCCTGTTTTGGCCCGGCGATAAGGGTCAGTCCGGAACGACCGCAGTCACTTCGATCTCGACCTTCGCCCGATGCTCCACCAGTGCCGCGACCTGCACGCAGGTCATGGCCGGGAAGTTGCGGCCCATCGCTTCGCGGTAGACCGGGCCGAGTTCGCCCAGCCGCCGGCTGTATTCGTCGCGGTCTGTCACGTACCAGGTCATGCGGACCATGTGCTCGGGACCGGCGCCGCCTGCGCGCAGCACTTCGACGATGTTGCGCAGCGCCTGGCCGCACTGGTCGATGAAGTCGTCCGATTCGAACTGCTGCTGTGCATTCCAGCCGATCTGGCCGCCGATGAACAGCATCGTTCCGCGCGCGGCGACGCCGTTCGCATAGCCCTTGGGAGGCAGCCAGCCTTCGGGTTGCAGGAGTTTGTTGATCATGATGTCGTTGTGTTGGGTTGTCTCAGTTTGAATCGCTGGAGCTTGCCGGTTTCGGTGCGCGGCAGGGCCGGCACGAACTCGATCTCCCTCGGGTATTTGAACGGCGCGATGGTCGCCTTCACGTGGTCCTGCAATGTCTTCACAAGGGCGGCATTGCCTTCGTTGCCCGGCTTGAGGACGCAGAACGCCTTCACGATCATGCCGCGCTCCGGATCGGGCTTGCCGATCACACCGCACTCGGCCACCGCAGGGTGCTTGAGCAGCGCGTCCTCGACCTCCGGACCGCCGACGTTGTAGCCGGCTGTGATGATCATGTCGTCGGCGCGTGCCTGGTAGAAGAAGTAGCCATCGTCGTCCTGCACGAAGGAATCGCCCGGATAGTTCCAGCCGTTCTTCACGTAGTCGGTCTGCCGTGGATCGTCGAGATAGCGGCAGCCCACGGGCCCCTGCAGCGCGAGCTTGCCGACCGTTCCGCGCGGCACTTCGTTGCCCTGGTTGTCCACCACCTTCGCGGTGAAGCCCGGCACGACCTTTCCGACCGCGCCACGGCGCACGTCGGCGCCCGCGGCCGAGATGTAGATGTGGAAGACCTCGGTGCCCCCGATGCCGTCGAGCATCTCGATGCCGGAGGCCTCCTTCCATAGCTGCCGCGTGGCGTCGGGCAGGGCTTCGCCGGCGCTCACGCTGATACGAAGAGTGGGCATGCCGTGCTGCCTCACGAACGGCGCCATCTGGCGATAGAACGTGGGCGCCGTGTAGCAGATGGTCGCGCCGACCTCGTTGATGAGCTTCACCAGCCCTTCGGGCGTGAACGGCGCATCGGGGAAGTAGACGGAGGCGCCGGCCCACATCGGAAACACCAGCAGTCCGCCGAGCCCGAAGGTGAAGGCCAGCGGCGGCGAGCCCACGACGATGTCGTCGCTGCGCGCGCGCAGCACGTGGCGCGGCCAGGTCTGGCACATCGCGAGCACGTCGCGATGCGTGGTGACAGGGGCCTTCGGCTTGCCTGTGGTGCCCGAGGTGAAAGCCAGCAGCGCGATGTCGTCCGACGCCGTGGGGCAGGCCTGGAACACGCCGCTCTTCTTCGCTGCGCGCGCCGACAGCGAGTCGTCGGCATCGGGCTTGTTGAACGCCACCACCGTGGCGAGCACCGGATGCTCCCGCTGTGCGATCGCCAGCTCTTCGAGCAGTCGCCCGTCGCACAGCGCGGCCACGGGCTGGGCCTTCTCGATGATGTCGCCCAGCTCCTTGGCGCGCAGCAGCGGCATCGTCGCCACCGCGATCAGCCCGGCCTTCACCACTGCGAGCCATGCGAGGGCCATGGCCACCGAATTGCCGCCGCGCAGCAGCACGCGGTTGCCCGGCACCAGCTTGAGATCCTCGACCAGCACCTGCGCGATGCGATTGACCTCGACGGCCGCCTGCGCATAGGTCAGCGTGCCCTGCGGCGAGCGCAGCATCGGCTTGTCGCCGAAGCCCTTCGCCGCGGCCTTGTCGAGCAGTTCCTCGACCAGGTTGAGCTGGTCGGGCAACTGCAGCTCGGGCAGTTCGTAGCGAAAGACGGGCAGCTGTGCCGCGGGCGGCAAGCGGTCGTGAACGAAGCGGTCGACTTGGGCAGACACGGTGTTTATCCCCGTAGAACGGATTTGCCGATGATCAGTTGTTGAACTTCCGTCGCGCCCTCGTAGATGCGCAGCGAGCGGATGTCGCGGTAGAGGCTTTCAACCTTCGTGCCAACCTTCACGCCGAGGCCGCCGTGCATCTGCAGCGCCATGTCGATCACGCGGCTCGCGTTCTCGGTCGCGCACATCTTGGCCATGGCCGCGGCGGCCGACACGTCGCCCACTGCCGGTGCGCCGCGCCGCTCGGCGTCGTCGCGCATCCATGCGGCGCGGTAGGTGAGCAGCGCTGCACCGTCGATGAGCGCGGCCATCTCGCCGAGCTTCGCCTGCGTGAGCTGGAAGTCCGCCAGCGTCTGGCCGAACATGCGGCGCTTCTTCGAATGGGCGATCGCTTCCGCCAGCGCGCGCCGGCCCATGCCGAGCGCCGCCCCGGCCACCGAGGCGCGGAAGATGTCGAGCGTGCGCATCGCGAGCTTGAAGCCGCCGTTGAGCTCACCCAGCTGCGCGGTGCGCGGCACGACGCAGTTCTCGAAGCGCAGCGTGGCCAGCGGGTGCGGCGCCATCACGTCGATGTGCGCGGAGGTGTCGAGGCCCGGCGTCTTCGCATCGACAATGAAGGCGGTGATGCCGCGCGTGCCGCCCGCCGGGTCGGTCTTCGCGAACACGCAGTAGAAGTCGGCGATGCCGCCGTTGCTGATCCAGGTCTTCTCGCCGTCGAGCTTCCAGCCGTCGGCGGTCGCTTCGGCGCGCATCGCCATCGCGCCCACGTCGGAGCCGGCTTCGGGTTCGCTGAGCGCGAAGGCCGCGATCTTGCTGCCCTTGGCCACGGCGGTCAGGTAGTCGGCGTGTTGCTGCGGCGTGCCTGCGAGCGTGATCGCACCGCTGCCCAGGCCCTGCATCGCGAAGGCGAAGTCGGCCAGCGGCGAGTGGTAGGCGAGCGTCTCGCGCAGCAGCACCAGGGCGCGCGAGTCGAGCCGCTCCAGTGCGCCACCGGAACTGCCCGGTACGCAGTAGCGCAGCCAGCCGCCGGCGCCGAGGCGCTGGACCCAGTCGCGGCAGGCCGCGCGGTCGTCATGCTCGTCGACCTGCTGCGCGTCGGCCCAGGGCAGCAGGCCGTCGGCCAGCGCGCGGTGTGCGTCGTCGAAGAAGGGCAGCGCAAGGTGCGCCGTCGAAGGTGGTGCGGGAGCCTTGGTCAACATCGCGTCAGTCCCCGCCGAAGACCGGCTTGCGCTTGGCGGCGAAGGCTTCGTAGGCGCGCTTGAAGTCCTCGGTCTGCATGCAGATGGCCTGTGCCTGCGCTTCGGCTTCGATGGCCTGGTCGATGGTCATCGACCATTCCTGCGACAGCATCGTCTTCGTCATGCCGTGCGCGAAGGTCGGGCCTTCGGCGAGGTCGCGCGCGACCTTGGTGGCAGCCTCGAGCAGCGCATCGCTTTCGTGCAGTGCGTTGAAGAAGCCCCACGAATGGCCTTCCTGCGCCGTCATCGCGCGGCCGGTGAAGAGCAGCTCCGACGCGCGGCCCTGGCCGATCACGCGCGGCAGCAGCGCGCACGCGCCCATGTCCGCGCCGGCGAGGCCCACGCGAGTGAACAGGAAAGCGGTGCGCGTGGCGGGCGAGCCGTAGCGCAGGTCGCAGGCCAGCGCGATCATCGCCCCGGCACCTGCGCACACGCCGTCGATCGCGCCGACGATGGGCTGCGGGCAGGCGCGCATCGCCTTCACCAGATCGCCCGTCATGCGCGTGAACTCCAGCAGCTCGGGCATGCGCATGCCGGTCAGCGGGCCGATGATCTCGTGCACGTCGCCGCCGGAGCAGAAATTGCCGCCAGCGCCGGTCACGACGATCGCCTTCACGTCGGTGGCGTAGACCAGCGCACGGAACAGGTCGCGCAGCTCGCCGTACGAGTCGAAAGTCAGCGGGTTCTTGCGATCGGGCCGGTTCAGCGTGATGGTGCCCACGCCGGCCTCGAAGCTCCATGCGAAGTGCTCCGCCTTGTAGGCCGCCTTGGGTTCGAATTGCGCGCGCATGGGATTGCCCGCGCCGATGTAGTGCTTCATTCGGTCTCCGCCATCAGTAGTTGGTTATGCGAGTGCTGCTTGACCTTGCCCAGCAGCTTGTGCAGTTGCGCGATCTCCTTGGCGCTGAGGCCCGCGAAGGCCTCGACGATCCAGTCCTCGTGCTGCTGCGCCATTTCATTGAAGAGCTTGCGCCCGCGCGGCGTGAGGCGCACGCGCCACGCGCGGCGGTCGCCCTCCACGTTGATGCGCTCCACCAGCCCTTCGGACACGAGCTGGTCGGTGATGCCGGTCACGTTGCCGCCGGTCACCATCATGCGGCGCGAGAGCTCGTTCATCTTGAGGCCCTCGGGCGAGCGCTCGAGCTGCGACATCAGGTCGAAGCGCGGCAGCGTGGTGGCGAACTGCGAGCGCAGTTCGTTGCGCACCTGCTTCTCGATCAACTGGGTGCAGGTGAGCAGCCGAAGCCACAGCCGCAGCGCCTCGGGATGTTCGCTGTGCGCGCGCGCTTCGAGGTCCATGTCAGTGCGTCTCCTCGCTGTTCTGCGCGGCCATCGCCGCATTGGCGGCGGCCGCGAGCTGCTGCTGCTTGGCGATCTCGCGGTACATCTGGTCGCGGCCGCTCAGGTACTGCCGCGGCCATTCGATGTCGCGGCTCTGCAGCTTGGCGGCTTCGTGCAGGGTCCAGGCAGGGTC
Source organism: Variovorax atrisoli (assembly GCF_014195185.1). NCBI lineage: Bacteria > Pseudomonadati > Pseudomonadota > Betaproteobacteria > Burkholderiales > Comamonadaceae > Variovorax > Variovorax atrisoli. The sequence goes on from NZ_JACIBG010000005.1 coordinate 532,652, forward strand.
GGCAAGATGCGGGCGCGCGATGGCGCACAGGTCGGCGCGGCCGGCCGCGATGATGCTGTTGGCCTGGTCGGCATCGGTGATGGCGCCCACCGCGATGGTCGAGATGCCGACCTCGTTGCGGATGCGGTCGGAGAACGGCGTCTGGTACATGCGGCCGTACACCGGTTTCGCGGCGCGCGTGGTCTGGCCGGAAGACACGTCGATGAAGTCGGCGCCGGCGTCCTTGAACAGGCGCGCGACCACGATGGCGTCGGCATCGGTGTTGCCGCCGGGCGCCCAGTCGTGCGCCGAGATGCGCACGCTCATCGGCCTGTCGGCGGGCCATGCGGCGCGCATGGCGCGGAACACTTCGAGGGGGTAGCGGCAGCGCGCCTCGATGTCGCCACCGTATTCGTCGGTGCGCAGGTTGGTGAGCGGGCTGATGAAGGCCGACAGCAGGTAGCCGTGCGCGCAGTGCAGCTCGAGCCAGTCGAAGCCGCACTCGGCGGCGCGGCGGGTCGAGTCGACGAACTGGTCGCGCAGCGTGTCCATCTCGGCGCGGGTGATGGCGGCGGGCAGCTGGTTCTGTTCGCCGTAGGGCAGCGCGCTCGCGCCCAGCAGCGGCCAGTTGCCGCTTTCGAGCGGCTCGTCGGTGCCTTCCCAGCCCACGCGGGTCGAGCCCTTGGGTCCGCTGTGGCCGAGCTGCATCGCGATCTTGGCGCTCGACTGCGTGTGCACGAAGTCGACGATGCGCTTGAACGCGGCCTGCTGTGCGTCGTTGTAGAGGCCCGTGCAGCCGGGCGTGATGCGGCCTTCGGGCGTCGGGCTCGTCATTTCGACGAACACCATGGCCGCACCGCCGAGGGCGCGTGCGCCCAGGTGCACCAGCAGGAAGTCTTGCGGCACGCCGTCGACCGCGCTGTAGGTGGCCATGGGCGACACCAGGATGCGGTTCTTCAGCGTGAGCCCGCGCACCTTCAGCGGCATGAGCATCGGCGGCATCGCCTTGCCGCCTGCGAGCCACTGCTCGTAGCCGCTGAGCCACTGCGTGTCGCGCAGGCGCAGGTTCTCGTGGCTGATGCGCTGCGAGCGGGTGAGCAGCGAGTACGCGAACTGCTCGATCTGCATGCCCGTGTAGCGCGGCACGTTCTCGAACCACTCCGTGGAGTTGCGCGCGGCGTTCTGGATCTTCAGCACCTCGACGCTGCGGCGCGCCTCGTAGCCTTCGAGCACGTGGTCGACCGTGCCGCCCCGTGCGAACTCGTTGGCCAGGTCGATCGCGTCTTCCAGCGCCAGCTTGGTGCCCGAGCCGATCGAGAAGTGCGCCGTGTGTGCCGCATCGCCCATCAGCACCACGGGCACCGAGCGGCCCTCGACGTCGATGCGATGCGTCCAGCGCTCGCACACCACGCGCGGAAAGCGAATCCAGTTGGCCGAGCCGCGCAGGTGCGTGGCGTTGCTGATGAGCGAATGGCCGCCGAGGTACCTGGCGAAGAGCTTCTCGCAGAAGGCGATGGCCTCGGGCTGCTCCATCTGGTCGAGGCCGTGGGCCTTCCAGACGGCCTCGGGCGTCTCGACGATGAAGGTCGAGGTCTTGTCGTCGAACTGGTAGGCATGCGCCTGAAACCAGCCGTGCTCGGTCTGCTCGAAGGCGAAGGTGAAGGCGTCGAAGGTCTGGTGCGTGCCCAGCCACACGAAGCGGCAGTTGCGCAGGTCGATGTCGGGCCTGAACACGTCGGCGTAGCGCTGGCGGATGCGGCTGTTGAGGCCGTCGCTGGCGATCACCAGGTCGGCCTTGTACTTGGCGGCCATCGCCTGGTCGTCGGAGACGTCGGTCTCGAACACCAGCTCGACGCCCAGCTCGAGGCAGCGCTCCTGCAGGATGTTGAGCAGTCGCTTGCGGCCGATGCCGCAGAAGCCGTGGCCGCCCGAGCGCACCTGGCGGCCCTTGAAGAAGACCTGGATGTCGTCCCAATGGTGGAACTCGTTGCCGATGAGTGCCGCGGTCGGCGCATCGGCCGCGCGCAGGTTGGCCAGTGTCTGGTCGCTCAGCACCACGCCCCAGCCGAAGGTGTCGAAGGGACGGTTGCGTTCCACCACGGTGATCTGCAGCGCTGGGTTGCGCGCCTTCATCAGCAGGGCGAAGTACAGGCCTGCCGGCCCGCCGCCGATGCACAGGATGCGTTGGAGGTCCGAGGCGGGAGCGGACTTGGACGGGTCGAGGCTGTTCATGGCTAAATAGTTTAGACATAAACAATCCAATGTCAATCCGGGTTCGCGCAGGCCCGAAGCCGCCGCAGATCGCGGCTTGCGCCGACACGGGAAGTCATGCAAAAGCTTGGAAAAATCAATACCATGGCTGCCATGCAACACTTGATACCCAAGATCGAGTCGCAGCTGGCGTCGCTGCCTGTCCCTATCGCGCTCGAGCTGCCCGATGGCCGGCGCGTCGCACAGGCCGGAGCCCGCGTCACCCTGGCCTTCAAGGAATGGACGGTGCTGGCCAAGCTGGCGGCACGGCAGGTGGGCGCCATCGGCGAGGCCTATGTCGAGGGCAAGGTGCAGATCGAAGGCGCCATGCGCGACCTGATCGACGCCACGGTCGGCATGCTCCCCGGCAACCCGGCGGAGACCGACACCGGCTGGTGGAGCCGCCTGCAGCGCCGGGCCAAGTCGCATGGCTCGCACTCGCTGCGCAAGGACGCGGCGCAGATCGAGTTCCACTACGACGTCTCCGACGACTTCTACGCGCTGTGGCTCGACCCGCGCCGCGTGTATTCATGCGCCTACTTCCGCACGCCCGACCTCACGCTGGCACAGGCGCAGGAAGCCAAGCTCGACCACATCTGCCGCAAGCTGATGCTGCAGCCGGGCGAGCGCTACCTCGACATCGGCTCCGGATGGGGCGCCCTGCTGCTGTGGGCCGCAGAGCACTACGGCGTGGACGCCACCGGCATCACGCTGTCGAAGAACCAGTATGCGCACGTGCAGCGGCTCATCGAGGAGAAGGGGCTACAGGGCCGGGTGCGCGTCGAGCTGCGCGACTACCGCGAAGTGCCCACCGACAAGCCCTTCGACAAGATTTCCTCCGTCGGCATGTTCGAGCACGTGGGTGCGGCCAACATGCCGACCTACTTCCGCAAGATCCATGCGCTGCTGAAGCCCGGCGGCCTGGTGATGAACCACGGCATCACCTCCGGCGAGCTCAACTACCGGCAGCTCGGCGCCGGCATGGGCGACTTCATCGAGAAGTACATCTTCCCGGGTGGCGAACTGCTGCACGTGACGCACGTGCTGCGCGAGACGGCCGCGGCCGGCCTGGAGATGGTCGATACCGAAAGCCTGCGGCCGCACTACGCGCGCACGCTCTGGGCCTGGTCGGATGCGCTGGAGTCGCAGCTCGACACGGCGCGGGAAGTGCTGCAGCGAAGCGGCGGCCGCCAGAAGGAGAACGCGGAACGCATCCTGCGCGCCTATCGCCTCTACCTCGCGGGCTCCGCCATGAGCTTCGAGCAGGGCTGGATCTCGCTGCACCAGATGCTTTCCACCAAGCCCGACGGCAAGGTCGAACACGGCGTCCTTCGCGGCGCTCAATCGGTGTACCCTTTTGCGCGTGACTACATCTACAACAAGTGAGTGAGAACACCATGCTCTATCGATTCCAGTCCCGGGCCGCGCCCGATTTCGTGATGCTCGAAGTGCATGCGCGCCAGTTGCTCGAGATCGTCGGCAAGTCCGCCGCCCCGCAGGGCATCATCACCGTCGAGCAGATCCCCGGCGCCATCTCGGCCCTCGAGGCCGCCCTGGCACGCGAGGCCTCCAACTCCCACAACAACGACGACTACGCCGTCGAAGGCCACGCCAACGAGGCCGAGAAGCAGCACGTCGGCCTGCATCAGCGCGCGATCCCGCTGCTGCACATGCTCAAGGACTCGCTGGCCGAAAAGAAGGACGTGACCTGGAAGACCTGATCACCAAAGATCAGCCGCCCCCGGCCCTTTCGTGAAACACCACGGACCCGGCTCTGCCGGTCCGTCGGTGTTGCCCCCTGCAAGGGGTTTGGCGAAGCGACACGAAGTGCGCGCAGCCTGGGGGTCAGTCGACTTTTGCTCCGGAGTCCTTGACCACCTTCGCCCACTTCACATGCTCGCTCGCAATGAGCTTCGTGAAGTCCGCAGGCGAGTTCCCGCTCGGGATCGCGCCCTGCGCGAGCATCTTCTCCTTCATGGCCGGCGTGCCCAGCGCCTTGGCCACTTCCTGCTGGATGCGGTTCACGATCTCCGGTGACGTGCCCGCCGGCGCCAGCAGCCCGAACCACGAGCTTGCCTCGTAGCCCTTGAGCGTCGGGCCGCCCACTTCCGCCACCGTCGGGATGTCGGGCAGGGCCGGCGAACGCTGTGCGCTCGTCACCGCCAGCGCGGTGAGCTTGCCGGCCTTGATCTGCGCCATCGAGGAGGGCAGGTTGTCGAACATCACGTCGGCATTCCCTCCCACCATGTCCAGCAGCGCCGGGCCCGAGCCCTTGTACGGGATGTGGGCCATGAAGGTGCCGGTCATGCTCTTGAACAGCTCGCCCGCCAGGTGGATCGAGGTGCCGCTGCCGCTGGAGGCCATGTTCAGCTTGCCGGGGTTGGCCTTGGCGTACTTGATGAAGTCCTGCACGTTGTGGATGTTCAGCGACTTCGCCTTGTCGGCGTTCATCTCCATCACGTTCGGCACGGCGGCCACCAGGGTGATCGGCGCGAAGTCCTTGATCGGGTCGAAGGGCAGCTTGGGGTACAGCGCGCGGTTGATGCCGTGCGTGCCCACCGTGCCCATCAGCAGCGTGTAGCCGTCGTTCGGCGCGCGCGCCACGATCTCGGCGCCCACGTTGCCGCCGGCGCCCGCGCGGTTGTCCACGATGAACTGCTGGCCGAAGGCCTTCGAGAGTTCGGGCGCGATGGCGCGCGCCAGGATGTCGGTGGTGCCGCCGGCCGCGAAGGGCACGACGATGCGCACCGGCTTGGTCGGCCAGGTGCCCTGGGCCCACGAGGGAGCGGCGATGAGGGTCAGCGCGGCGGCGGCGGATGCGGCCAGCGCGGTGCGGCGATTCAGTGAGAGAAAGGTCTGATGGGTCATGCGCGCGTTTGTACAGGCGCACGCCTTCGCCGTCGCGGGTGAAAACCCCGTGGCTGCGTGAGGGAGTTGGCAGCGCGCGGGCCGCGGCGCTTCAGGCCACCTGCATCCGCTGCGCGAAGCGCTCCTCGCGGAAGCGCTCCAGCACGAAATCGATGAACACCCGCGTCTTCGGCGGAAGCAGCTTCTTGCTCGGGTAGTAGAGCCACACCGCCCCCGCATCCTGGTACCAGTCGGGCAGCAGGCGCATCAGCTCGCCGCTGCGCAGCCCGCGCTCCACGAAGGGTAGCGGCAGCATCGCAGCGCCCAGGCCCATCAGCGCGGCATGCGCGATCGCCTCGGGGTCGTTGAAGATGGCGCGCGGCCGCGGCAGCTCGACGCTGACCTCGCCTTCGCCTGTGCCTCCGCCTGCGCCGCGCACGCGCCGCAGCGTCCAGCCGCGCACGCGCCCCGTTGGCGACGAGCGGCGCATCAGCGTGTCGAGCGCCGCCAGGTCCGACGGATGCCGGGGCGGCTTGCGCCCCTCCATGTATGCGGGCGAGGCCACCGCCACCACGTGGATGCGCGCCAGCTCGCGCGCCACCAGTCCGGCCGGCAGTTCGATGCCGCCGCCGATGGCCGCGTCGAAGCCTTCGCCCACCAGGTCGACCTGCTGGTTGTCGAAGTGCCAGTCGGGCACGATGGCCGGGTAGCGCGCGAGGAACCCGCCCATCATCGGCAGCACGTGCTCGCGCCCGAACGCCTGGCCCATGCTCACCTTCAGCGTGCCCGAGGGCTGGCCGTCGTCGGTGTCGACGCCGGCCACCGCCTCGCGCAGCGTGGCCAGCGCGCCGCCGATCTGCGCGAGGAAGCGCTCCCCGCCCTCGGTCAGCTTCAGGCTGCGCGTGCTGCGCTGGAACAGCCGCAGGCCCAGCCGCGCCTCCAGCCGCGCCACGTTCTTGCTGACGGCCGCCGGCGTCAGGCCCAGGCGCCGTGCGGCCTCGGAGAAGCTGCCGCCCTCGGCGCTCTGCACGAAGGATTCGAGGTGATTCAGCGGTTCCATGGCCGCATTGTGGCGCCCATCTTCAACCATTGGTTGAATCTGATTGACTGGATTGATGGCTACCGGAGAAGGAATGAAGCGCCCAAACTGAGGCCTTCTTCTTCCACCATTGCACAGGAAAAAATCATGGCCTCCAGCACCGCTTCTTCCTCCTCCTCGTCTTCTTCCCCCATCCTGGCCGGCAAGGTCGCCTTCGTCACCGGCGGCTCGCGCGGCATCGGCGCGGCCATCGTGCGCCGCCTGGCACACGACGGCGCCGCCGTGGCCTTCAGCTACGCCGCCTCGGCCGCACCGGCCGAGGAACTGGTGCGCAGCATCCAGTCGGAAGGCGGTCGCGCCCTGGCGCTGAAGATCGACAGCGCCGACGCCGCGGCCCTGACCGCCGGCATCGACGAAGCCGCCCGCACCTTCGGCAGGATCGACATCCTCGTGAACAACGCCGGCGTGTTCCTCGGCGGCACCCTCGACGATTTCTCGCTCGAGGACTTCGACAAGACGCTGGCCATCAACGTGCGCGCCGTCTTCGTCGCCGCCAAGGCGGCCTCGCGCCACATGGGCGAGGGCGGCCGCATCATCAACATCGGCAGCACGAATGCCGAGCGCATGCCCTGGCCCGGAGGCAGCGCCTACGCGATGAGCAAGTCGGCGCTGGTCGGCCTGGTGCAGGGCCTGTCGCGCGACCTCGGCCCGCGCGGCATCACGGTCAACAACGTGCAGCCCGGCCCGGTCAACACCGACATGAACCCCGTCGACGGCCCCAACGCCGCCTCGATGCATGGCCTGATGGCGCTGGCCCGCCACGCCCGTCCGGAAGAAATCGCCGGCATGGTCGGCTACCTGGCCAGCCCCGAAGCGGGCTTCGTGACCGGCGCGAGCCTCAACATCGACGGCGGCTTCGCGGCTTGACTCGGTTCGCCCCCAGGCTGCGCGCACTTCGTGTCGCTTCGCCAACCCCCTTCCGGGGCAACACCAACGGCCCGGCGAAGCCGGTTCCGTGGTGGCACTTGGCTCACCCCCAGGCTGCGCGCACTTCGTGTCGCTTCGCCAACCCCCTTCCGGGGGGCAACACCAACGGCCCGGCAAAGCCGGTTCCGTGGAGGCACTTGGCTCACCCCCAGGGCTGCGCGCACTTCGTGTCGCTTCGCCAACCCCCTTCCGGGGGCAACACCAACGACCCGGCAAAGCCGGTTCCGTGGTGTTCTGGAATGGGCCGTGGCCTGCTTGTGGAGCGGTCAGGGTGTGCCGCGCTGCACTGCCTCGATGAGCTTGTCGAGCGTGGTGTCGAGCTGCGCCAGTTCGACCGCACCGATGCCGCCGAACAGTGCGACTTCGCGCTCTCGGCCGAGCGCGCCCACCGTTTCGTGCAGCGCCTTGCCGGCGGCGGTGAGATAGAGGCGGCTGCTGCGCCGGTCGGTCGGGTCGTCGTGGCGCTGTACGCGCCTGTGGCGCCGCAGGCCGGCCAGCGCGCGGCTCACTGCCATCTTGTCGAGGCCGGTCTGGTCGGCGACCTGCGTGGCGTTGAGGCCGGGCTGCGCGGCGAGCACGGCCATCGTGCGCCATTCGTTGAGCGTGAGCCGGTGCTCGCGGCCGACGCTCTCATGGAAAGGCCGCGCCGTGAGATTCACGACCCGCACCAGCTTGAAGAAGAGCGGGTCCATCGCTTCCGGCGAGGTGGCCTGCCTTCAGCCCACCAGCTTCTTCGCCGCGGCCACGATCGCTTCCGCGCCGACGCGTGACTGCGCCTCCAGCACCGGCGCATAGCCCACCGGAATGCGCGGCGCGCCCAGCCGCGCCACGCGGCAGCCGGTGGCCTCCGCCGCACTCGCCGCGATCTCCGCGCCGAAGCCCGCGGCCTGCACCGCCTCGTGGACCACCAGCAGCCGGCCGGTGCGCGCGCACGACGACAGCACCGTCTCGCGGTCCCACGGCCAGAGCGTGCGCAGGTCGATCAGGTCCGCCGCGATGCCTTCGGCCGCCAGCGCGTCGCAGGCCGCCGAGCAGGCCTGCATCTGCCGGCTCCAGCTCACCAGCGTGAGCGCATCGCCCTCGCGCACGCGCGCCGCCTTGCCCAGCGGCACGGCGATGCCTTCGTCGACCTCGCCGCGCGCGCCCCACAGCGTCTTGTGCTCGATGTAGACCACCGGGTCGCCGCACTGCAGGGCGGAGCGCAGCAGCCCGTGGTTGTCCTGCGGCGTCGAGGGGCACACCACCACCACGCCCGGCAGGTGCGCGAACCAGGCTTCGAGCGACTGCGAATGCTGCGCCGCCGAGGCGTCCCAGATGCCGCCGGGCATGCGCGCCACCAGCGGCACGCGGCCCTGGCCGCCGAACATGAAGCGGTTCTTGGCGGCCTGGTTCACCAGCTCGTCCATGCCGCACAGCGCGAAGTCGACCACGCGCATCTCGACCACCGGCCGCAGCCCCGCGAGCGCCATGCCCACGCCGGCGCCCATGATCGCCGCCTCGCTGATCGGCGTGTCGATCACGCGACCTTCGCCGAAGCGCTGCTGCAGTCCCTTGTACTGGCCGAAGATGCCGCCGCGGCCCACGTCCTCGCCGAGCACCACCACGCGCGGGTCGGCTTCCATCTCGCGCTGCAGGGCGAGCAGGGCGGCTTCCGAATAGCTCAGTTCGTGCTTCATCGCCACTGGCCCTCCCCGACGGTCTGCACGTCGGTGAAGGCGGCGGCCGGCTCGGGCCACGGGGCCGCGTCGGCGACCGCGAGGGCGGTGTCGACCTCGTCGCGCGCGGCGTTCTCGATGGCGTCGAGCGTCGCGGTGGCGACGCCGGCCGAAAGCAGATGGCCGCGCGCCCGTGCGATCGGATCGGTCTCCAGTGCCGCTGCCAGCTCGGCCGGATCGCGGTACGCCGCGACGTCGACCGACACATGCCCCTTCACGCGATAGGTCAGCGCATGCAGCAGGCGCGGCCCGCCGCCGGTGCGCACCTCGGCCACCAGCTTCGCGGCGGCAGCGTGCACCGCGAACACGTCGTTGCCGTCGACCTGCGTGGACGCGATGCCGAGCGACTCGGCGCGCGCGGAGGCGCCTTCGCCGGCCGTCATCGGGCCGCTCGCGGTGGTCGCGCTCCAGCGGTTGTCCTCGCAGACGAAGAGCACCGGCAGCTCATACACGCGCGCCCAGTTCAGCGCTTCAAGGAAAGGCCCGCGGTTGATCGCGCCGTCGCCGAAGAAGCAGACGGTGATGTCGTCGCTCTTCTTCAGGAGCTTCTGCGCGTGCGCCGCGCCCACCGCGATCGGCAGCCCCGCCGCCACCACGCCGTTGGCGCCCAGCATGCCGACCGAGAAATCCGCGATGTGCATCGAGCCGCCCTTGCCGCCGTTGAAGCCGGTGGCCTTGCCGAACAGCTCGCACATCATCCGCGCGAGGTCGGCGCCCTTGGCCAGCGTGTGGCCATGCCCGCGATGGGTGGAGGTGAGGCAGTCGGCGGGGCGCAGGTGGGCGCAGACGCCGGCCGGCACCGCCTCCTGCCCGGTCGACAGGTGCAGCGGCCCGCGGACCTTGGCGGCGCCCGCTGCCTGCTGGCCGTAGGCGCTCACGCCGCCCTGGCTGGCGGTCTCCGCCGCGTTCTCGAAGGCCCGTATCCGCACCATGGCGCGGTACAGGGCCACATCCGCGCCATGCGCGCCATGGGCGGCGCTGCTGGAAATGCTCGAGTCCATCTTGTCTCCGACGCCCTTGGAGCGGGCGTTCCGGAAAAAATCGTATCAAGCGAGACGGACTCGCGGCACCGGGCTTACCCGCCGCCGCCTCCTGCTTCCCCGCAGGTTCAGGCCACCGGCGGCAGCCGGTCCAGCAGCTTGTCGAGCGTGATCGGGTAGTCGCGCACCCGCACGCCCGTCGCGTTGTAGACGGCATTCGCCACCGCCGCAGCGACGCCGCACATGCCGAGCTCGCCGACGCCCTTGGCCTTCATCGGCGAGGAGATCGGGTCGGTCTCGTCGAGGAAGACGACGTCCTGGTGCGGAATGTCCGCGTGCACCGGCACCTCGTAGCCCGCCAGGTCGTGGTTGACGAAGAAGCCGTGCCGCTTGTCGAGCGCGAGCTCCTCCATCAGCGCGCCGCCCACGCCCATCGTCATCGCGCCGATCACCTGGCTGCGCGCGGACTTCGGGTTCAGGATGCGCCCCGCGGCGCACACCGCGAGCATGCGCCGCACGCGGATCTCGCCGGTGGCCGCGTCGACGCCGACTTCCACGAAATGCGCGCCGAAGGTCGACTGCTGGTACTTCTTGTCGAGGTCGCCGAATTCGATGCTGTCCTCCACCACCAGCCCCTGCGCGCCGGCCGCTTCGGCCAGCGGCACCGCGCGCGCGCCGGCGCGCACCATGCCGTCCGCGAACTCCGCCTCGGCCGCCGGAAGGCCCAGCCTGGAGGCGACCGCTTCGCGCAGCTTCATGCATGCGGCGAAGACGCCCGAGGTCGAGCTGTTGGCGCCCCATTGCCCGCCGGAGCCGGCCGAGACCGGGTGCGCCGAGTCGCCCAGGCGCACCAGCACCTTGTCGAGCGGCACGCCCATGGTCTCGGCGGCGGTCTGCGCGATGATGGTGTAGGTCCCGGTGCCGATGTCCGTCATGTCGGTCTCCACCGTGACCATGCCGCGGTTGTCCAGGCGCACGCGCGCGCCCGACTTCGTGACCAGGTTGTTGCGGAACGCGGCCGCCACGCCCATGCCGACGAGCCAGCGGCCGTCGCGCTGCTGCCCCGGCGCCGGGTTGCGCCTGTTCCAGCCGAAGCGCTCGGCGCCGGTGCGCAGGCATTCGATCAGCCTGCGCTGGGAGTAGGGGCGCTGCGGTTTCTCAGGATCGACCTGCGTGTCGTTGAGCACGCGGAACTCGACCGGATCGATGCCCAGCTTCTCGGCCATCTCGTCCATGGCGATCTCCAGCGCCATCATGCCGGGCGCCTCGCCGGGCGCGCGCATCGCGTTGCCCTCGGGCAGATCGAGCACGGCCAGGCGCGTGGTCGTGAGGCGGTTCGCGCCGGCGTACAGCAGCCGGGTCTGGTTCACGGCGGTCTCCGGCTGGCCGCCCGGCAGGTCGCCCGACCAGCCTTCGTGGGCGATGGCGGTGAGCCTGCCGTCCCGGCCCGCGGCCAGGCGGATGCGCTGGATGGTCGCGGGCCGGTGCGTGGTGTTGTTGGCTATCAGCGGCCGCGGCAGCGCCACCTTCACCGGGCGCCGGGCTGCGCGCGCCCCCAGTGCCGCGAGCAGCGCGTCGGCCCGCACGAAAAGCTTGCCGCCGAAGCCGCCGCCGATGAAGGGCGAGATCAGCCGCACGTTCGCCTTCGGGATGCCGAGCGTCTTGGCGACGTCGCCGGCGCCCCAGGCGATCATCTGGTTCGATGTCCAGATGGTGAGCTTGTCGCCCTGCCACTGCGCGATGGAGGCGTGCGGCTCCATCATCGCGTGCGACTCGTCGGGCGTGGTGTAGGTCGCGTCGAGCTGCACGGGGGCGGCCGCGTAAGCGCTGGCGAAATCGCCCGTCCTTGTCTGCGGCTCGCCAGAAAAGGGGGTGGCCGCGGGCATCTGCGCCGCGTCCTTCTCTGCGGCCAGGTCGAAGCGGCCGGACGTGCGTTCGTACTCGATGCGCAGCAGCTGCGCCGCCGCGCGCGCCTGCTCGAAGGTCTCGGCCACGACCAGCGCCACCGCCTGGTGGTAGTGGTCGATCTCAGGGCCGCCCAGGAGCTTTGCCGTATTGAAGTCGCCCTTGGCGAGCTTGCCCGCATTGCGCGCGGTGACGATGGCCAGCACGCCCGGCGCCGCCCGGGCGGCGGCCAGGTCCATCGACGCGATGCGGCCCTTCGCGATGCCTGCGCCCACCACGTAGCCGTAGGCTGCGCCGGGCATCTCGGTGTTGCGCTCGTAGGCATAGCGCGCGGTGCCGGTGGTCTTCATCGGGCCGTCGATGCGGTCCGTGGGCCTGCCGATGATCTTCAGCTGGTCGATGGGGTTGGTCGTGGCGGGGGTGTCGAATCTCATGGTCAGCTCCTCGCTTGCGTGATGGCAGCGGCCAGCGTGCGCTCGGCGAGCTGCAGCTTGAACGCGTTCTCGTGGGTGGGTTGCGCGTCGGCGAGCAGCCGCGCGGTCACGGCCTTCGCGCCCTGCGGCATGGCGGATTCGGCAGCCTCCATGCGCCACGGCTTGTGCGCGACGCCGCCGAACGCCACCCGGCCGGACCCGTCGCGCTGCACGATGGCCGCGACGGACACCAGCGCGAAGGCGTAGGAGGCGCGGTCGCGCACCTTGCGGTAGACGTGCGTGCCGCCGACCGGCTTCGGCAGGGTCACGCCGGTGATGAGCTCGTCGCGCTCCAGCGCCGTCTCGATGTGGGGCGTGTCGCCGGGCAGGCGGTGGAAGTCGGCGATCGGGATCACGCGGGTGCGCCCGTCGGGCCGCACGGTCTCGACCGAGGCGTCCAGCACGCGCATCGCCACGGCCATGTCGCTGGGGTTGGTGGCGATGCAGGACTTGCTGCCGCCGATCACCGCGAGCTGCCGCGTCACGCCGCCGATGGCGCTGCAGCCGCTGCCGGGGCGGCGCTTGTTGCAGGGCTGGTCGGTGTCGTAGAAGTAGGGGCAGCGCGTGCGCTGCAGCAGGTTGCCCGCGGTGGTCGCCTTGTTGCGCAGCTGGCCCGATGCGCCGGCCAGCAGCGCGCGGGAGAGCACGCCGTAGTCGCGGCGCACGCGCTCGTCGGCCGCCAGGTCGGTGTTGCGCACCAGCGCGCCGATGCGCAGGCCGCCTTCGGGCGTCGGCTCGATGCGGTCCAGCGCCAGGCCGTTCACGTCGACCAGGTGCACCGGCGCCTCGATCTGCAGCTTCATGAGGTCCAGCAGGTTGGTGCCGCCGGCGATGAACTTCGCGCCGGGCCTGCCCGCGACGGCGGACGCGGCCTGCGCCGGGGTCGCGGCGCGCTCGTAGGTGAAAGCCTTCATGCCTTGCTCCCCGCCACCTCGGTGATGGCCTCGACGATGTTGGAGTAGGCGCCGCAGCGGCAGATGTTGCCGCTCATGCGCTCGCGCAGTTCCTCGGCCGAGAGGATCGGTCTGGCCGTGAGGTCGGCGCTCACGTGGCTCGGGATGCCGCGTTTGACCTCGTCGATCACCGCCACCGCCGAACAGATCTGCCCCGGCGTGCAGTAGCCGCACTGGTAGCCGTCGTGCCTGACGAAGGCGGCCTGCATCGGATGCATGTTCTGCGGCGTGCCGAGCCCTTCGATGGTCGTGACCTGCGCACCCTCGTGCATCACGGCGAGCGTCAGGCAGGAGTTGATCCGCCTGCCGTCGACGATGACCGTGCAGGCGCCGCACTGGCCGTGGTCGCAGCCTTTCTTGGTGCCCGTCAGCTGCAGGTGCTCGCGCAGCGCGTCGAGCAGGGTGGTGCGCGTGTCCACGTCGAGCGCGCGCGCCGTGCCGTTGACGTTCAGCGACAGCTTCGTGCGAAAGCCGCCCGCCGCGCTGGCGGCAGTTGGGGACGCGGGCGCGGGCTGCGCCGATGCGGGCGTCGCGTTGGACGCGGAAACCGCCGCGGCGGTTGCGGCGCCGACGATGAGGGCGTCGCGCCGCGAGATCATTGGGGTCGTGGGACTGTCCATGTCAGCTCCTGCTGTTCGAGGTTCGTGGGGATGGCCAATACCGCTCATATCCCGGGTGATGGGCGGCGTCGGTAGGAAAACGGCGGCTGTTGTCCCCTGCTCGCGGCTTCTTCGGCGCACCGGGGCTCGCGGCTTGCGAAAATGGTTCTCAGGTTCTCACCGTTGCAGCGCGCGGAGGGAACGAGCCGCTCGATTCCCATTCTTCTGGAGCCGCGCGGGGATCGATAGCGCGATCCTCTTCGTTTCTTGCCTGATCCGATGAGGCCTCAGGCGCGGCGGGCTTCGGCCGCGCCGCCGCCTTCCGCACCCGCACCCGCATGCCCGTTCGCGCGCGCAGCTGTGCGCATGACCTCGATGTCCCGCCGGGGCGGGGCGCCGAACAGGCGGCTGTACTCGCGGCTGAACTGCGAGGGGCTTTCGTAGCCCACCTCGAAGGCGGCGCTCGCCGCGTCGAAGTGCTCGTTGAGCATCAGCCGCCTCGCCTCGTTCAGCCGCAGCCACTTCTGGTACTGCAGCGGGCTCATCGCGGTCAGCTGGCGGAAGTGGTGGTGGAAGGTCGGCGCGCTCATCTGCACGCGGGCCGCGAGCTCGTCGATGCGCACGGCGGTCGCGTAGTTCAGCCTCAGCCAGTCGATGGCCCTGGCGATGCGGTGGCCCTGCCCGTCGACCGAGGCGATCTGCCGCAGCTTCGCAGCCTGGTCGCTCATCAGCAGCCGGTAGTGGATCTCGCGATGGATCATCGGCGCGAGCACGGGAATGGCCTCGGGTTCGTCCAGCAGCTCCACCAGCCGGGCGAGCGGCGCCAGCAGCGCGGGCGTCGCGTCGCCGAGTCCCACGCTGATGCCGAGCGGGCGCTCGCGCTGCGGCGGCAGGTTGCCCTGCGCAATGAGCTCGGCCAGCACGCGCACGTCGAGCTTGAGCATCAGGCCCAGGCAGGGCTGCCGCGGGCTCGCCGACATCACCTCGGAGTTGGCGGGCATGTCCAGCGAGGTGACGAGGAAGCGCGAGGTGTCGTAGGGATAGGCATGGCCGCCCACCCACATCCGCTTCGCGCCCTGCGCGACCAGCACGATGCTCGGCTCGACCATGCAGACCGTGGGCGGCGCGGGCGCCTCGCGCCTGAAGAAGCTGAGGTTCGCGACGGGCGTCTCGTGGTCGCCCGGCGCGGGCGTGCGCGCGCCGATGATCCGCGCCATCGCCGACTGCAGGGCCTTGCACCGTGCCGAGGCGTCGGCGTCCTCCGTGTTCTGTCTGGGTGACATCTTGCTTGCTTCGAAACCTCGCCGGGACTCTACCCGCGGCTCGCCCCGGCATCCATGCGGCAGGCGCGTCTCCACAGGATCAGGCAAGAAATGCAGAGGAGCGGGCAAGCCCTGGCACCACCCGGCAGGGTGGCCACCCGCCTGCTCTCCTACATCGTTGCGAGACGTTTCTGCGAACCCGTGCAGGACAAATGCCCGACCCGCCTTGGGAGGCCCCGCTGCGCGAATGCATGTGGCATCGTGACGCCCTCCTTCCGCTGCCTGCCACCGCGCGCGCAAGCGGCCCCCAACAATCAGATCGCAGGAGGTTCATCCCATGATCAAGATCGGCATCGTCGACGACCACGCCGTCGTCCGCACAGGCCTGAAGTCGTTCTTCTCCACCTTCGTCGATTTCCGCGTGGTCGGCGAGGCCGGCAGCGGCCGCGAGGCCATCGACCTGGTGCGCACGACCGACATCGACGTGCTGGTGATGGATCTTTCCATGCCCGGCCAGAGCGGCATCGACGCGCTCGCCATGGTGCGCGCCAAGGCGCCCGACCTCGGCGTTCTCATCCTCAGCGGCTACCCCGAAGAACACTACGCGGTGAACCTGATCCGCCAGGGCGCCTCGGGCTACCTCAACAAGGAATGCGACCCCGAGGAGATCGCCAAGGCCATCCGCACCATCGCGCTGGGCCGCCGCTACATTTCGCCCTCGGTGGCCGAGCTGCTCGCGGGCCAGCTGGAGCGCAAGGACAACGCGCCGCCGCACGAGCACCTGTCGGAGCGCGAGTTCCAGGTGTTCCTGAAGCTGGCCAAGGGAGAGTCGGTGGGCGCCATCGGCGAGGCGCTGTCGCTCTCGGTGAAGACCATCAGCACCTACCGCACGCGGCTGATGGAGAAGATGAACCTCTCCACCAACAGCGACCTGACCTACTACGCGATCAAGACGCAGCTGATCGACTGATCGCTTGATCGGCTTATCGCTTGGTCAGGCAGTCTCCGCGTCCTGAGGTGCATCGCCCAAGGACGTTCAAGATCATCGTCTGGACTTTCGTCCTGACGCTGGCCGCCACGCTGCTGGTGCTCAACTTCACCAGCGGCGAGAAGAAGCTCGACGAGCAGGTCAAGCGCGAGTACGGGCTGCACGACGCGCAGTACCAGCGCGCGCTCGGCGTGATGCTCGGGCCTCCCATCACCGGCGGCAACCGGTTCGAGGCTTTCCAGAACGGCGACGAGATCTTTCCGCCGATGCTCGCCGCCATCCGCGGCGCCAGGCGGAGCATCACTTTCGAGACCTACATCTACTGGTCGGGCGACATCGGGCGCCAGTTTGCCGACGCGCTCTCGGAGCGCGCCCGCGCGGGCGTGAAGGTGCACGTGCTGCTCGACTGGGTGGGCAGCGCCAAGGTCGACGCCGACTTCGTGCGCGAGATGGAAAGCGCCGGCGTGCAGATCCGCAAGTTCCACAAGCCGAGCTGGTACGACATCGCGCGCATGAACAATCGCACCCACCGCAAGCTGCTGGTGGTCGACGGCCGCACCGGCTTCACCGGCGGCGTGGGCATCGCGCCCGAATGGACCGGCCACGCGCAGGACGCCGGGCACTGGCGCGATTCGCACTACAAGGTCGAGGGACCGGTGGTGGCGCAGATGCAGGCCGTGTTCATGGACAACTGGGTGAAGGTGTCGGGCGACGTGCTGCACGGAGAAACCTACTTTCCGCCGATCGCCTCGGCGGGCGACGGGCGCGCGCAGATGTTCAGCAGCTCGCCCTCCGGCGGCAGCGAGAGCATGCACCTGATGTACCTGCTGTCGATCGCGGCGGCCACCAGGACCATCGACCTGTCGAGCGCCTACTTCGTGCCCGACGACCTCACTGTGGGCGCGCTGGTCGCGGCCCTGCAGCGCGGCGTGCGGCTGCGCATCATCACGCCGGGTCCGATCATCGATTCGCAGACGGTGCGCGGCGCCTCGCGCGCGGCATGGGGCCCCTTGCTGGAGGCTGGCGCCGAGATCAGCGAATACCAGCCGACCATGTTCCACTGCAAGGTCTTCACGGTCGATGGACTGCTGGTGTCCGTGGGCTCGACCAACTTCGACAACCGCTCCTTCCGCCTGAACGACGAGGCCAACCTCAACATCTACGACGAGGCCTTCGCCGCCGAGCAGACCGCGCAGTTCGAGGCCGACCTGCGCCTGTCGAAGCGCCTGACCTACGAGGCCTGGAAGGACCGCCCGCTGCGCGAGAAGGCGATGGAGCACCTGGCGGCGCTGCTGTCGTCGCAGCTCTAGGGTGAATCGACATTCAAACGGGGGCCGCGCGGGCACACTCGCGCGATGACCACCCAGCACGAACTTTCCATCGACGTGAGGCCCGGCATCGCGGTGTCGGCCCTCGCGATGTCGCCAGCCTCGGCCGAGGCCTGCCTGGTGCTCGCGCACGGCGCAGGCGCGGGCATGGCACATCCCTTCATGCAGTCCGTGGCCGAGGGCCTCGCCGAGCGGCGCATCGCCACGCTGCGCTATCAGTTTCCCTACATGGAGCGGGGCAGCAAGCGCCCGGACGCACCTGCGCTGGCGCATGCCGCGGTGCGCGCGGCGGTGGCCTGCGCGTCGTCGCGCTTCGCGGGCGTGCGTCTCTTCGCTGGCGGCAAGTCGTTCGGCGGCCGCATGACCTCGCAGGCCCAGGCGCTGGAGCCGCTCACGGCCGTCGAAGGGCTGGTCTTCCTCGGGTTTCCGCTGCACCCGTCGGGCGCGCCCGCGAAGGCGGCCGAGCGAGCGGCGCACCTGTGCGAGGTCGACGTGCCCATGCTCTTCGCGCACGGGCCGCGCGACACGCTCGCCGAGCCGGCACCCTTCGAGGACGCCGTGCAGGCGCTGGGTCCGCTCGCCACCGTGCTGGAGATCGACGGCGCCGACCATTCCTTCCATGTGCTCAGGCGCAGCGGCCGCACCGACGAGGAAGCGCTGGGCGAACTGCTCGACGGCATCGCGGTGTGGATGCAGGCCTGGCGCATCGACTGACGCCGGGCTGCGCGGGTCGTCCTACGTCGTGTCGCCCGACGCGACGACGCTGCGGCGCCGCGGATCTTTCAACGATGTGCCTTCACTGAACGGCAACCGAACTGAATTGAAAGGATCATCGCCATGGCATACGCAGATACCTCCCTCGACACCCTGCAGTCGACCGGCCCCGTGCTGGACAAGGACGAAGTGGTGGACGTGCTCAACGACCTGCTCGAGAACTCGCGTGACGGCGAATACGGCTTCCGCGCCTGCGCCGATGAAGTCGAGAGCCCCGCGGCGAAGCAGCTCTTCGCCAATCGCGCCGAGGAGTGCCGCAAGGCCGGCGCCGAACTGATGGCGCTCATCGCGGCCTACGGCGGCGAGCCGGCCGACGGCGGCACCGCCGCCGGTGCGCTGCATCGCGGGTGGGTGCACGTGAAGGGCTCGCTCGGCGCGAACAGCGAACTCTCCATTCTCGAATCGTGCGAGCGCGGCGAAGACACCGGTGTCGCGCGCTATCGCAAGGCCCTGAAGCAGAACCTGCCGGCCGACGTCCGCAGCGTGGTCGCAGCCCAGGCCGAAGGTGCGCAGCGCAACCACGACCAGATCCGCGACCTGCGCAACGCCGCGCGCGCCCGCGACTGATCGATCGCCATCGAGCGCTCAAGCGCTCGAGTGAATGAAGGCCGGGCTCGCCCGGCCTTTTTCACGGGCGCCGCACGCCTCGGGAATTCCCCGATGCCCATGATCCCGGCTCGATGGGATAGTTAGTTCGGCCTTCAAACTAACTAATTTCTTACTTGGCTGACGCCTGCGGGCGAATCAATTCAGGAGAGACATCGATGCGACTGAAACAAACCCTGGCCGCCATGGCCTTCGCCACGGCACTCGGTTCCACGGCCGTGGGCGCGATGGCGCAGACCGTGGTCGGCGTGAGCTGGTCCAACTTCCAGGAAGAGCGCTGGAAGACCGACGAGGCGGCCATCAAGGCCGAGCTGGAGAAGCTCGGCGCCAAGTACATCAGCGCCGATGCGGGCGGCTCGCCCGAGAAGCAGCTGGGCGACATCGAGGGCCTGATGTCGAAGGGCGCGAAGGCGCTCATCGTGCTGGCGATGGACAAGGACGCCATCCTGCCGGCCGTCACCAAGGCCACGCGCCAGAAGGTGCCCGTGATCGCCTACGACCGGCTGATCGAGGCGCCCGGCGTCTTCTACATCACCTTCGACAACGTCGAGGTCGGCCGCATGGAGGCGCGCGAGGTCTTCAAGGTCAAGCCCAAGGGCAACTACGTGATCATCAAGGGCTCGCCCAGCGACCCGAACGCCGACTTCCTGCGCGCGGGCCAGCAGGAGGTGCTGGACGCCGCCATCAAGAAGGGCGACATCAAGATCGTCGGCGACGAATACACCGAAGGCTGGAAGCCCGAGGTCGCGCAGAAGAACATGGAGCAGATCCTCACCAAGAACGGCAACAAGGTCGACGCGGTGGTGGCTGCCAACGACGGTACGGCCGGCGGTGCGGTGGCGGCGCTCACGGCCAAGGGCATCCGCGGCATTCCGGTGTCGGGCCAGGACGCCGACTTCGCTGCGCTCAACCGCATCGCGCTGGGCACGCAGACCGCCACCATCTTCAAGGACTCGCGCGAGCTCGGCCGCGAAGCCGCCATCGCGGCCATCGCCCTGTCGCAGGGCAAGCCGGTCGACAAGGCCGCGCCGTGGAACTCGGGGCCGAAGAAGGTCTCGCTGCAGTCGCGCCTGCTGACGCCGGTGGCCGTGACCCGCGACAACCTCGACCTCGTGGTCAAGGCCGGCTGGATCAAGAAGGACGAGCTCTGCAAGGGCGTCTCGGGCGCCAGCGCGCCCGCGGCCTGCAAGTAACGCCGCACAACGGTCGAGCCACCCACCGGCGCCATCCACGGAAAGCGCGCCGGCCTTTCCTTTCCTTCCCATGCAACGCACCAGCTGCCGGCGCCTAGTGGCCCGGCCGGCAGGGGCCTGCGCATCTCTTCGTTTTGCGCGCAGTCCAGAAAAAGGATCCGAAACATGAGCAACCCATCGTCATCCACACCGGGCTGGTGGCGCCGCACCGGCGTCGACCTGCGGCTGATCCTGATGTGCGTGCTGCTGGTCGTCATGGCCGTGGTCTTCAGCGTGATGTCGGGCGGCGTGTTCCTCTCGCCCGAGAACCTCTACAACGTCGCGCAGCAGACGGCGGTGGTGGGCATCGTCTCCACCGTGATGGTGCTGATCATCGTGGCGCGCCACATCGACCTGTCGGTGGGCTCGGTGATGGGCTTCGTGGGCGTGCTGATCGCCTACCTGCAGTACACCTCGGGCTGGTCGTGGCCCACGGCCTGCCTCGCGGGGCTCGCGGTGGCGCTGCTGGTGTCCATCTACCAGGGCTGGCTCACGGCGGTGCTGGGCGTGCCTTCGTTCGTGGTGACGCTGGGCGGGCTCATGTCCTTCCGCGGCGCGGCCTTCCTGGTGGCCGACGGCAAGACGCAGCCGGTGAACGACGAGTTCTTCCAGCGCCTGGGCGGCGGCTACGACGGCGGCATCGGCGTCACCGCGAGCTGGGTGCTCGCCGCGCTGGTGGCGGTGGTGCTGTTCGTGCGCATGGTGCAGAAGCGCCGCGCGCGCCAGCGCTACGACATGCCCACCGAGGCGCTGTGGCTCGACGTGCTCATCACGGCCGTGCCGGTGGCGGTGGTGTTCGGCTTCGCGTGGGTCATGAACAGCTACCAGATCTCGTCCAAGAACGAGCCGCAGGGCATTCCGATCCCGGTGCTGATCTGGGCGGTGGTGGCCATCGTGCTGTCGTTCATCGTGCACCGCACGCGCTTCGGGCGCTACGTGTTCGCGATGGGCGGCAACCCCGACGCGGCGGCGCTGGTGGGCATTCCGGTCAAGCGCGCCACGCTGATGCTGTTCGCGCTTCTGGCGGTGCTGGTCACCATCGCGGCCATCGTGTCGATCGCGCGCCTGAACGCCGGCACCAATTCGCTGGGCACGGGCATGGAGCTGTACGTGATCGCCGCGGCCGTCATCGGCGGCACCGCGCTCGCGGGCGGCAGCGGCTCGATCTTCGGCTCGGTGCTGGGGGCGCTCATCATGCAGTCGCTCGACAGCGGCATGCTGCTGCTGGACGTGCCCATCGGCAAGCGCATGGTCATCATCGGCCAGGTGCTGATCGTGGCGGTGGTTTTCGACGTGCTGTATCGCCGCAAGTTTGGGGAGAACTGAAATGGCAGCCATCGACACATCCAAACCCCTGGTGGAGCTGCGCGAGATCCGCAAGGCCTTCGGCGGCGTGAAGGCCGTGGACGGCGTGAGCGTGAACCTCTACCCCGGCGAGGTGGTCGCGCTGCTGGGCCACAACGGCGCGGGCAAGTCCACGCTGATGAAGATGCTTGCGGGCGCCTACCCGATCGACTCGGGCGACACGCTGATCGCGGGCGAGAAGGTCAACATCCGCACGCCGGCCGAGGCGCAGGCCCAGGGCATCGAGACCATCTACCAGACGCTCGCGCTGGCCGACAACCTCGACTCGGTGGCCAACCTCTTCCTAGGCCGCGAGAAGATGACGGCCTGGAACACGCTCGACGACCACTTCATGGAAGTGCAGGCGCGCAAGGTGTTCCAGCGCCTGAACAGGAACTTCACCAACATCCGCGTGCCGGTGCGCCGGCTCTCCGGAGGGCAGCGGCAGGTGGTGGCGATCTCGCGCGCGCTGTACTTCAATGCGCGCATCCTCATCATGGACGAGCCCTGCGCCGCGCTCGGCCCCGAAGAGACGGCGATGGTCGGCGGCCTGGTGAAGCAGCTCAAGGCCGACGGCGTGGGCATCTTCCTGATCACGCACGACATGCCCGACGTGTTCTCGCTGAGCGACCGCCTCGCGGTAATGAAGAACGGCAGGCTCGTGGGCACCTACCGCACCACCGACGTGACCGAGGACGAGGTGCTCGGGATGATCATTGCCGGCAAGCGGCCCGAGGGCAAGGAGCAGGCCCATCACGCGGACACCGCCGCCGCGGCTGCCTGAGCGAAGACCCGACGTGACCACCACCGCCGACCAGCAGCTCGTGAAGCGCATGAACCGCAGCGTGCTGCTGCGGCTGCTGCGCGCGCAGCCGGGTCTGTCGCGCGCGCGGCTGGCCGGCGAGAGCGGCCTCACCAAGTCGACGGTGAGCCTGCTGGTGCGCGAGCTGATCGACGAGGGATGGCTCAGCGAGGCCGGCGCGACCGTGGCCGACGGCCTGGGCCGGCCCTCCACGCCGCTGCAGATCGACGTGGGCGTGCGCGCGCTGATGGGCGTGGAGATCGCGGTGGAAACCGTGCGCCTCGTGTGCATGTCGCTGCAGGGCGATGTGCTGCATTCGCAGAGCCTCGACCTGACCGACGGTTCGCCCGCCGGCGTGTGCGCGCAGGTCGCGCGCATGGCGGCCGCCGGGCATGCGAAGCTGCAGCTGCTGGGCCTGCAGCTGTCGGGCATCGGCGTGTGCGTGCCCGGCGCGGTGGACGACTGCACCGGCGTGGTCCGCTTCGCGCCCAACCTCGGCTGGCGCAACGTGAGCCTGCTGCCCGCGCTCGAGCAGGCCTTCGAGGCCGCCGGCCTGCCCGGCGTGACCGTGCAGTTGCAGAACGATGCCGACGCCGCCGCGCTCGGCGAGTACGAGTTCGCCGCCAGCGTGGGCCAGGAGGGCGAAGACCCGCTGGTCTTCGTCAACTGCGACGTGGGCGTGGGCGCCGGCGTGGTGCTCAACGACCGGCTCTTCACCGGCGCGCAGGGCATGGCCGGCGAGATCGGCCACACCATCCTCCAGCTCGACGGCCCGCTGTGCTCCTGCGGCCGGCGCGGCTGCGCCGAAGCCTTCTTCGGCTCGCGCGTGCTGGAGCGCGAAGGCGCCGACCTGAAGCGCGCCGCGGCCTTCTTCGGCGTGCTGTTGCAGAACCTGTGGGTCACCTTCAACCCGCGCGCCATCGTGCTCGGCGGCAAGGCCTGCGCCGACCACAAGGGCTTCGCGCAGGCGGCCTTCGAATGCGTGAAGCGGCATGCGGACGACGCCGGCATGCCGGCGCCCGAACTGCGCACCGCACGCTACGGGGAGCTCGCACCGGCCGTGGGTGCCGCCGCGCTCGCGCTGCATGAATACCTGAGGCCGCTGCAGCCCGATGCGAAGGCGCGCCGGGCGCGCGCCGCCCGCGTTCTCGCCACAGCCTGAGCCATCGGCCTACGCGCGGCGCGCGTGCGGCGGAATAGCGTGCGAACTCCGTCCCTGGAGTTGCCGTCATGAATCCGCGCCCGCCCGGCCAGCCCGTCCGTTCCTCTTCCCCTCCTTCCCTCGCCTCTTCTTCCTCTTTCTCCTCTTCCGTGCTGCTGGCCGTGGTGGCCGTGCTGATCGGCCTTGCCGGCCTGGCGCTCGCCGTCGCGGGCGCATGGCTGATCGCCCTCGGCGGCTCGTGGTACTACCTCGTGGCGGGGCTGGGGCTGGCGGCGGCGGCGCTGCTGCTTCGGCGCGGGGGCGGCGCCGGGTTGATGGTGTACGCGGCCGTGGTGTTGCTCACGCTGGCCTGGGCCCTGTGGGAGGTGGGGCTCGACTGGTGGCCGATGGCAGCGCGTGGCGACGTGTTCTTCGTGGTCGGCCTGCTGCTGCTCACGCCATGGGTGACGCGTCCGCTCGCCCTGCGCAATGCCGCGGGCGTGGGAAGCGCGCGCACCGTGCTCGGCGTGGTGCTCGCGGCCTTCCTGGTCGCGGCGGTGTTCTCGTGGATGCGCGAACCCCGCCGCATCGAAGGCATCGCGCCCTCGGCCGATGCGGCGGCCGCCACGGCGAACGCGCCCGCGGGCCCCGCGGCCGCGGCGGACGCGTGGACGGCCTACGGCGGCACCGGCTTCGGCCAGCGCTACTCGGCGCTCGACCAGATCACGCCGCAGAACGTGGGGCAGCTCGAGGAAGCCTGGCACTTCCGTACCGGCGACGTGCGGGGCCAGCCCGGCGACCCCGAGGAGACGACCTTCGAGGTCACGCCGCTGAAGATCGGCGAGAGGCTCTTCCTGTGCACGCCGCACCAGTCGGTGATCGCGCTCGACGCCACAACCGGCCGACAGGTGTGGCGCTACACGCCGGAGATCGCGGGGTCGCTCGCGCTGCAGCACCTGACCTGCCGGGGGCTCTCCTACTACCCCGGCGCCGCGGCGCAGCCGTCTCCACAGCAGCAGGCTTCCGCACCTGCGCCCGCACCCGCACCCGCATCCACCGGCAGCTGCGACGCCAAGCTCTTCATGCCCACCGCCGACGGCCGCGTCATCGCGCTCGACCCCGCGAGCGGCAAGCCCTGTCCGGCCTTCGGCGGCGGCAGGGGCCAGATCGATCTCTGGAAGAACATGCCGAACGTGCGGCCGGGCTCCTACTACTCGACCTCGCCGCCGGTGGTGGCGAGGTCGCTGCTTATCGTGGGCGGCACGGTGCTCGACAACGTCTCGACGAAGGAGACCTCGGGCGTGATCCGCGCCTTCGACGCGAACACCGGCGCGCTGGTGTGGAACTGGGACTCCGGCAACCCCGAGGAGACCGCCCCCATCGCCGCCGACCGCACCTACACGGCCAACTCGCCCAACAGCTGGTCGATCTCCAGCGTGGACGAGGCGCTGGGCCTGGTCTACGTGCCCATGGGCAACCAGCCGCCCGACCAGTGGGGCGGCGCGCGCAGCGAAGGCGCGAAGAAGTATTCGTCGGCGGTGGTGGCGCTCGACCTGGCCAGCGGCCGCGTGCGCTGGAGCTTCCAGACCGTGCACCACGACCTGTGGGACTACGACGTGCCCGCGCAGCCCAGCCTCGTCGACCTGCGCGCGGGCAGCGAGACCGTGCCCGCGCTGGTGCAGCCGACCAAGCAGGGCGAGCTCTTCGTGCTCGACCGCCGCAACGGCAAGCCGATTCTTCCAGTGAACGAGCGCGCTGCGCCGCAGGGCGCCGCTGCGGGTGACG
Source organism: Variovorax atrisoli (assembly GCF_014195185.1). NCBI lineage: Bacteria > Pseudomonadati > Pseudomonadota > Betaproteobacteria > Burkholderiales > Comamonadaceae > Variovorax > Variovorax atrisoli. The sequence goes on from NZ_JACIBG010000005.1 coordinate 557,641, forward strand.
CCACCGCGCCGACGCAGCCGTCATCGGCCCTGTCCTTCGATCCGCCCGCGCTCAAGCCGTCGGACATGTGGGGCGCGACCATCTTCGACCAGCTGGCCTGCCGCATCGCCTTCCACCGGCTGCGCTACGAGGGCCGGTTCACGCCGCCGTCGACGCAGGGCTCGCTGATCCATCCGGGCAACTTCGGCGTCTTCAACTGGGGCGGCGTGGCGGTCGATCCGCGCAGGCAGATCGTCTTCGCCACGCCCGCGTCGCTGGCCTTCGTCTCCAGGCTCGTGCCGCGTGCGGACGACACATCGCTCTACGTGCAGGGCAAGCAGCGCCCCAACGACAGCCTGCCCGCGCTCAACGAGAACTTCGGTGCGCCCTTCGCGGTGAAGCTCAGCGCCTTTACCTCGGTGCTCGGCCTGCCGTGCCAGGCGCCGCCCTGGGGCTACGTCGCCGCAGCCGACCTGCGCACCGGCCGGGTCGCCTGGATGCACAAGAACGGCACGGTGCGCGACAGCTCGCCGCTGCCGCTGCCCTTCGCGATGGGCGTGCCCAACCTCGGCGGCCCCATCCTGACGGCCGGCGGCGTGGCCTTTCTCTCGGGAACGCTCGACCAGTTCGTGCGCGGCTACGACGTGAACGACGGCAAGGAGCTCTGGCGCAGCCGCTTGCCGGCCGGTGGTCAGGCCACGCCGATGACCTACCGCGGCACCGACGGGCGCCAGTACCTGCTGGTGGTGGCCGGCGGCCACGGCTCGCTGGGCACGCGCACCGGCGACCATGTGATCGCCTACGCGCTGCCCAGGCGGTGAGCGGCGTTCAGTTCCTTCCGCTGTCCGGGACTGCGGCTTCGTCGCGCCAGCCGCGCAGCCGCCGGTAGAGCGTGCCGCGCGACACCCGCAGCTGCCGCGCCGCCTGCGACACGTTGCCGCCGTGCGCGGCGAGCGTGTCCTCGATCAGCTTGCGGCTGTGCTCGCGCAGCGTGGGTTCTGGCTGGGGCTGGGGCGAGGCCTCCGTGCCGTCCGCGTCCGGGTAGGCCTCGGCTGCCGCGAGCTGCGTCTGCCGGGCTTCGCGCGCCTCAATGGCCAGCGGCGACGTTTCGCCGGGCATCGCCACCGCATGGCGGAAGTCCGCACCATCGGCGCCGCCCTTGAGCTGCGCCTGCACCCACACGCCCAGCCCGCTGGCCAGCCGCAGCGGCTGCGCCGCCTCGCGCCGCCCTAACCGCAGCAGGCTCGCGAGGTCGTGGCCCAGCAGGAACTCCACGTCGCGCTCGTCCGCCGCCTCGGGCAGCCGCCCCAGCAGCCGCGCGCCGGCGTTGTTGAGCCAGGCGATGGTGCCGTCGGGCGCGATGCCGGCCAGCGCTTCGAGCGGCGTGCCCAGCAGCGTCGGGCTGGCCTGGAAGCGCAGGATCAGGTGGTCGCGCGACTGCGCCTGCAGCAGCCTGTTCTCGATGGTGGTGGCGTACAGCGCCACCATCGATGCCGCGTCGAAGCCGAAGCGCCGCGCCTCCACCGTGAGGTCGAGCACGCCCGCGAGCTGACCCGTCACGTCGCGGATCGGCGCCGCGGCGCACCGCATCTGGCACAGCAGGTCGAAGTAGTGCTCGGCGCCGTCGACCGTGCAGGCCTGCCCGGTGCTCGCCACGATGCCCGGCGCGGTGGTGCCCACGATGCGCTCGGAGATGTTCACGCCCACCCGAGCCGTCTTGCGCAGCACCGGCTGTTGCGCGGCGGCCGGCTGCTGCGTGACGTGCACCACCACGCCCTCGCTGTCGGTGAGGATCACGCGGCAGTCGGTGCCCGCGAGCGCGTGCTCCATCTGCCCCAGCTCCTGGCGCGCCGCTTCGAGCAGCTGGCGGTTGCGCGCCAGCGTGGCGTGAAGGCGGCTCGGCGTGACCGGGTCGAAGGGCACGATGCGCTGGCGGTCGGCGTGGGTGCGGCTGCAGCGCATCCACGACTGGATCACCGCCTCGCCCACCAGCCCCGAGGGGCGCACGCCCTCCTCGAAGAACTGCTGCCGCGCGAGCGCCACGCGCTGCGTGGGCGTGCTGGCGAAGAGCTGGCGCGGGGCATCGGGCGTGCCGATGCCTGCATTGCGGCTTCCAGCAGGGCTTCTGTCGAGGGCCATGGGTTCGCTGCCTCCCGTTTCAGGATTCACACCGGCGTCGAATGTGTTCCGCAATGGAACAGCGTCGGACTGGGGAAATCCCCAAGATGAATGTGCGGCCGGTCCCGACGATTCTTGGCGCACAAAGGAGACCTGCGATGAAAAAAACACACTCCGGGCTGCTCGTGCTCGCCGGCGCCTTGCTGTGCCTGGGCGCGACGAACACGGCCACGGCCCAGAACAACGCACAGGACCGCGCCGCCGCCGCGACCAAACGGGTGGACGGCGCATTCATCCGCGCCAACGCCGCGCAGAAGAAGACGCCCGACTGGCCCAGCGTGGGCCTGGACTACTCGGAATCGCGCTTCAGCCAGCTCGACCAGGTGAACGCCGGCAACGTGAAGGACCTGGGGCTGGTCTGGTCGTACAACCTCGAATCCACGCGCGGCGTCGAAGCCACGCCGCTGGTGGTGGACGGCATCATGTACATCACCGCCTCCTGGAGCGTGGTGCACGCCGTCGATACGCGCACCGGCCAGCGGCTGTGGACCTTCGATCCGCAGGTCGACAAGTCAAAGGGCTTCAGGGGCTGCTGCGACGTGGTGAACCGCGGCGTCGCGATCTACGAGGGCAAGGTCTACGTGGCGGCCTACGACGGGCGCCTCATCGCGCTCGATGCCGCCACCGGCCAGAAGGTCTGGGAGAAGAACACCATCGAGGGCCAGAAGGGCAGCTACACCATCACCGGCGCGCCGCGCGTGTTCAAGGGCAAGGTCATCATCGGCAACGGCGGGGCCGAGTACGGTGTGCGCGGCTTCGTCACCGCCTACGACGCGAAGACGGGCGACCAGAAGTGGCGCTGGTTCGTGGTGCCTGGCGACCCGAGCAAGCCCTTCGAGGACGAGTCGATGGCGCGTGCCGCCAAGACCTGGGACCCGAGCGGCAAGTACTGGGAGGCCGGCGGCGGCGGCACCGCCTGGGACAGCTTCGCCTTCGACCCCGAGCTCAACCTGATGTACGTGGGCACCGGCAACGGCTCGCCCTGGTCGCACAAGGCGCGCAGCCCCAAGGGCGGCGACAACCTCTACCTGGGCTCGGTGGTGGCGCTCGACCCCGACACCGGCAAGTACGTGTGGCACTACCAGGAGACGCCCGGCGACAACTGGGACTACACCTCCACGCAGTCGATGATCCTGGCGAACGTGAAGATCGGCGGCAAGCAGCGCAAGGTGCTGCTGCATGCGCCGAAGAACGGCTTCTTCTTCGTCATCGACCGCACCAACGGAAAGTTCATCTCGGCGAAGAACTTCGTCGAGGTCAACTGGGCCACGGGCTACGACAAGAACGGCCGGCCCATCGAGATCGCCGCCGCGCGCGACGGCACCAAGCCCGGCGACAGCATCCCCGGCCCCTTCGGCGCGCACAACTGGCATCCGATGTCGTTCAACCCGCAGACCGGCTTCGCCTACCTGCCCGCGCAGCACGTGCCGATCAACCTCATGGACGACAAGGACTGGAAGTTCGACGAGAACGTGCCGGGCCGCCCGCATTCGGGGCTGGGCTGGAACCTGGGCAAGTTCGCCAACGCCGAGCCGCCCAAGAGCAAGCCCTTCGGCCGCCTCGTGGCCTGGGACCCGGTGGCGCAGAAGGAAGCCTGGGGCGTGGACTACGCCTCGCCCTGGAACGGCGGCACCCTCACCACCGCCGGCAACCTCGTGTTCCAGGGCACGGCCGACGGCCGCCTGCTGGCCTACAACGCCAAGACCGGCGAGAAGCTCTGGGAGACGCCCACCGGCACCGGTGTGGTGGCGGCACCGTCGACCTACATGGTCGACGGCAAGCAGTACGTGTCGGTCGCGGTGGGCTGGGGCGGCGTCTACGGCCTCGCGCAGCGCGCCACCGAGCGGCAGGGGCCGGGCACCGTCTACACATTCGCGGTGGGCGGCACGGCCAAGATGCCCGACTTCGTGCAGTACCGCATGGACAAGCTGGTGCAGGGCGTCAAGTACGACCCCGCCAAGGTCCAGGCCGGCACCATGCTCTACGTGAGCAACTGCGTCTTCTGCCACGGCGTGCCGGGCGTGGACCGCGGCGGCAACATCCCCAACCTCGGCTACATGGACGCCGCCTACATCGAGAACCTCGACAAGTTCGTGCTCAAGGGCCCGGCCATGTCGCGCGGCATGCCCGACTTCACGGGCAAGCTCTCGAACGACGACATCGAGAGCATCAAGGCCTTCATCCAGGGGACGGCCGACGCGATACGCCCGAAGTAGCCTGACTGTCCGCCCGCCACGCCCGCAGCAAGGTGGACGCGGCCGGCCGCCTCAGCGCCCGCCGTACCAGTACGGCGTGGCGGCGGTCCACGGCGAGTTCGGGTAGTTCGTGCGCAGGGCCTGCAGCCCCTTGCGCGACCAGTCGCCCGCCGCCTTGTCCTGGCAGGTGTAGCGCGCCATCTTCACCGCGACCGACAGCGCCTGCGGCACCAGCGGGTCCGTGCGGGCGCGCTGCATCAGCGCCAGGCTTTCCTGCGTGAAGTAGATCGAGTCCTGCGGCACGGTGCGCAGCTTCTCGACCAGCGCGGCCTGCCGGCTGCGTTCTTCCTGCGGCAGGAACGCGGGCATCTCGAAGTCGGCGGCGGTGGCCGCCTGCGGCCCGGTCGTCGGCACGCCCAACGGACGGCACCACTTGCCGTAGCTGCCGACCGTACTGCGCTCGGAGTACACGGGGCCGACGCCGAGCTTGAGCGGCGTGGGCCGGATGCCCTCGGCGGCGGGCCAGTGCGGTGGCGACAGGACTTCGGTGGTGCTCGCCATGCGCTCCAGCAGCAGGTGCCGCCAGGCGGCGGCGTCGGTCTCGGGCAGCTCCGCCGAGCGGCGGATGCCCGCGATCGTGTCGGCGCCCTTGGCGGCGCCCGCCTGCGGCGGCGAGGCGATGCGCATCTGCGCCGCGCGGCGGGCGGTGGCGTAGTCCCCGGCCACCACGGCGCGGGTCCAGGCGGTCTCGAGCAGGCTGTCGCGCAGCGCGGGCGCCAGGGCCGGCTCGGCGGCCAGGCGCAGCCACATGGCCAGCGGTGCGCGGGTGTTGAGGAAGCGCACCACGTCCTCGTCGAAGGCACTGGCCAGCGGCACCGCGCTCGGCTTCGCTTCCATCGCCTCGGGATCGCGGCGCGCGACCACGGGGCGGATCGCGAGGCGGCGCCATTCCTCTTCCGACGCGGCCGTCGGCAGCAGCAATGCCTTCACGAGGTTCTGGCCCGAGAGGCTGTGCGCGATCAGCGGCGAATCGGCCGAGGCGGCGACGAGCTCGCGCACTTCCTTGTAGCGGCCCTGCGCGAACATGCGCTGAGCGCGCAGCTGCGTGGCGGCGAAGCGCGCGGGGTGGTCCTCGGGCACGGCTGCGAGCGCGGCCTGCAGCTCGGCCTCGCGCTTGTCGCCGTTGGTGGCGGCCACCGGCACCAGGCTCGCGGCTGCCATCAGCCAGGCGAGGTCGTGCGTGCGCTGGTAGCGGCTCCAGCTCAGCGTTTCGCGCCACTTGCCGTCGGGTTCGAGGCCGCTGCCCGGTCCGTCGAAGCCGCGCACGGTGCTCAGCCACTGCACCAGGTCGGAGGTCTGCGCGGGGCCGATGTAGCTGCAGCCGCCGAAGAAGCCGCAGGCGCGGAACTCGTGGTTCAGCAGCAGCAGCTTCGCGGCGGCAGCGTCGGGCTGGCCGATGGTCCTGAGGCCGTCGGCCAGGCGCTGCATGCGCGTGGCGGGCAGCAGGTAGCGGATGCGCAGCGCCTCGGCCAGCCGGTGTACCGAAGGATGCAGTGCCTTCAGGCGCGGGTTCTTCAACAGCGGCAGGGCGATGGCCTCGAGCTGCTTGTCGAGCTCGGCCTGCTTCTTGAGCGCCTCGGCGCTTTCCTTCTTGGTCTCCGAGCCCTCCGAAGGCGGGTCGCCCGGGTTCTGCCGCGCCAGCACGCGCAGCCGCATGTAGGCCGCGAGATCGCGCCATGGGCTGGCCTTGTCGGCTGCGATGGCGGCGAACGCTTCGTCGGCGTCGTCGAGGTCCCCGGCATAGAAGTGCCGCGCGGCCAGCTGGTAGGCGTGGTCGGCCTGCAGCCAGGCGGGTGCGCCCGCCGGCAGCTCGGGCATGGCGCCGGGCTCCTTGTCGCAGGTGTCGAACACCGCGTCCTGGGCCTTGAGCCAGTGCAGCACGAAGGGCGCTGCCGACTTGTCGCCGGCCGCGCGAGTCATGCGCTGGGCCAGCGTCTTCGTGGCGTTGCGGAAGGCGTCGCCGTAGAAGCAGATGGCATCGGCCTGCAGGGTGTCGGCGTTCCACTTCGGCTGCTGCTGCTTCTGTGATGAGGACTTGTCGCGCTGCGATTGCGGATCGAGCTTCGCCATGGCGTCGTCGCGCGCCTTGCGCCATTCGGTCGAGGCGTCGTCGATGTCGGCCATGGCGTTGTCCTCGCGCGGCAGCTTCTCCAGCAGGTCGGTGAAGGCGCGCACCGCGTCGGGGGAGAAGCTCTGGCCGCGAAGGCGCCAGTACCAGAGCACCTGGTAGGGCACCAGATAGCCGGTGTAGTAGCCCGCGGGCCGCTCGACGAACTCGCGCACCGGCTGGTCGGGCCGGGTGGTGGCGAAGAACAGGTCCTCGGCGTCGTAGCCGCCGCTGGCACGTGCTGCCGCGCTGCCGAGCAGTGTCGCCACGGCCATCGCGGCTGCGGCGAGCAGCCTGCGGCCTCCCGTTTTCGAAAGAGTCATTTGTAGCTGTCCCTGTTTCCGATCTGCAGTTTTTCGAAGTCTTCGTTCTTCCACGAGCCCGCGTGGAACACATAGCGCCGCTTCACATCGCGCAGTGCGGGCCAGTCCTCGCCGAGCATCAGGCCGGCCGCGTCGCGGCAGGCCGGCACGGCGGCCTTGCCTGTCGTGCCAAGCCGCTGGCGGATGCGCGCGGATTCCCCTCCCATGCGGAAATACATCGGCACGATCTCGTCGAGCAGGCCGACCGGCAGCCACGGATCGTCCATGCACCACGACGCCAGCGCGGTGGCCGAGATCCGCATGCCGCCTTGGCGCAGCGGCTGCAGCCGGCGCAGCAGCGCGACGTAGGCCTCGCGCTGGCTGCGCCTCGCCTCGAAGTCGAGCTGCACCCAGCCCGAGCGGTTGCCATGTGTCGCGGCATGCTCGATGGCGGCGGCGATGGCCTGCTGCTGCGCGTCGTCGAGGGGCGAGGGCGAGAGGTTGTCGAGCGCGACGTGGACCACCGGCACCACCGTGGCGCCCGGCGCGACGCGCAGCGGCCATTGGCGCCAGCTGGTGCGGCTCTCGGTGCCGCTCAGCCGCACCGTGGCATGCAGGTAGGCCACGCCCGTGGCTTCGGGCAGCGAGGCAAAGAGCTGCGGCCGGTCCCACACCCAGAGCAGCGTCCGTGTCTGCGCCACGCCCTCCTGCGCCAGCAGGGCCATGAAGAGCGGAAGGGCCGCGCTGCGAAGACGCATGGGGATGAAGAACGAGAGAGGGCGGAAGGCGGGAGGATGAAATCCCGCGCAGCATAACGAAAAAGCCGCCTGACCCCGGGGGGCTCAGGCGGCCTTGCGGCTGCTCGTGGCTGCGTGTGCTGTCGTGAGGCGATCAGTCGGCGTAGACGCCGGCGGCCTTGATGATCGGGCCCCACTTCGCGATTTCGGACGACACGAACTTCTTGTGCTCGGCCGGCTCGGTGCGCTTGTCGGTGGTGATCACCGCGCCCAGCGCTTCTTCACGCTGGATGAAGCCCGGGTCCTTCATCGCGGCCTTGATGGCATCGTTGAGCTTCTTCAGCACCGGTGCGGGCGTGCCCTTGGGCGCGTACACGCCGTGCCAGATCGTCACTTCGAAGCCCTTGAGGCCCGACTCGTCCAGCGTGGGCAGGTCCTTCAGCGCGGGCGTGGTCAGGCGCTTGCTCGTGGTCACGGCGTAGGCCTTGACCTTCTTGGCCTCGATCTGCGACGTGGTGTTGGTCGTCTGGTCGCACAGCAGGTCGATCTGGCCGCCCAGCAGGTCGGCGATGGCCGGTGCGGTGCCCTTGTAGGGAACCGGCGTCATCTCGACCTTCAGCGCGCTCTGGAACAGCAGGCCGCACAGGTGCGAGGCTGCGCCCAGGCCGGCGTTGCCCAGGTTGATCTTGCCCTTGTTGGCGGAGATCCAGGTCGTCAGCTCCTTGTAGTTGTTGGCCGGCAGGCCGGGCTTGCCGATCAGGGTCATCGGCACTTCGTTGACCATGCCCAGGTATTCGAAGTCGGTCTCGACGTTGAAGGGCAGCTTGCGATAGAGCGCCGGCATCGTCGACATGCCGATGTGGTTCAGCAGCAGCGTGTAGCCGTCGGGATTGGCGCGTGCCACCTTGGCGGTGCCGATGGAACTGCCCGCGCCGGCGGTGTTGTCCACCACGATGGTGGTGCCCAGCGTCTTCTGCATGGCTTCGGCCAGGTCGCGAGCGACACGGTCGGTGGGGCCGCCGGCGGCGAATGGCACCACCAGCGTCACGGTCTTGCCCGCGGGGAAATCCTGGGCGTGTGCACCGACGGCCGCGGCGGCAATCGCCGCGAGGGCGAACAGTTTCTTCATGTCGTCTCCGAAAAGGGGGGAATAAAAACGCCGCGATCTTAAGGGCTGACCAGGGCCTGACCTATAGCGAATAGCCCTTAGCCGAAGGCCGTCTTGCGCACCGTGGCGGGGCGGCGTGCGGAGGGCGTTCGAACCCCTGCCTCGCAGGCCTCGACAAGGAGCGGCAAGTGGCGCGCAGGCCCACTCTTCGTAAGGGAAGATTGCCGGCCGTCGAACTGTCCGACAGGCGGAGCCGGCGACGGACGATGCGGGCTGCACGGGGCAGACCTAGGGTGAAGCTTCAAAAGGAGATTCCACCCATGTCCAATACCACCCCATCGACCACTGCATCGACCACCACGGCATCGTCCTCGTCGCTCGATGGATTGAAGGTCGCCATCCTCGTGGCCGACGGCTTCGAGCAGGTCGAGATGACCGAGCCGCGCAAGGCGCTCGACAACGCCGGCGCGCGGACGCGGATCGTCTCGCCCGCCCAGGGCAGCGTGCGCGGCTGGAACCATCACGATCCGGCCGACAGCTTCGCGGTCGACGTGCCGCTCAAGAGCGCCAGGCCCGACGACTTCGACGCGCTGCTGCTGCCGGGCGGCGTCGTGAACCCCGACACGCTGCGCATCGACGAGAAGGCGGTCGCCTTCGTGCGTGCATTCGTCGAGTCCGGCAAGCCCATCGCGGCGATCTGCCACGGCCCATGGACGCTGATCGACGCCGGCGGCGTCAAGGGCCGCAAGATGACCTCGTGGCCCTCGCTGCAGGCCGACCTGAAGAACGCGGGCGCGCAGTGGAGCGACAAGGAGGTCGTCGTCGACGGCAAGCTCGTCACCAGCCGAAAGCCCGACGACATTCCGGCCTTCAACCGCGAGATGACGAAGCTCTTCGAGCACGCGCGGGAGCCGGTGGCGCACTGACCGGTGCCGCTTCCGCCGTGGCGGGCAGTGGGCCCGTATAGCGCGCGCGGGGGCGTATCAAATGGCCCGCGGCCTGCTGTTCGAGCACGTGCGCAGTCCATCCCACGCTGCGTGCGAGCGCGAAGAGCGTGAGCGGAGCGCCGGCCGGCAGCTTGTGCACGGCTGCGAGTGCGGCAAGCGCGAAGTCGATGTTCACGGCCTCGCCCAGCAGCTTCTCGCCGGTCTCGCGCAGCTGCGCGAATTCGGGCGGCAGCGCGATGTTCTCCAGCAGGGCAGCGCAGCGTGCATCGCCCGCCGGATAGAGCGGATGCCCGAACGCCGCCAGCGGCCGTCCGTGCGAGAGCCATTCGCGCACGGCGGCTTCGGTGCCGACGGCGGCCGCGTTGCGCATCAGCGCCTGCACCGCGGCGGAAGCACCGCCGTGCAGCGGACCTGTCAGCGTCGAAAGCCCCGTGAGCAGGCAGGCCGCCATCGAGGCACCGGTGGATGCGGTCACGCGTGCCGCGAAGGTCGAGGCGTTGAGTTCGTGGTCTGCCAGCAGCACGAGCGCGCGGCGCAGGTCGTCGGCCGCGCGCGGACGGCGCCATGCGGCGGCCAACCGCATGTGCATTGGCGTGTCGGCACGCGGCGGTGCGGTGCGCAGCATGGCATCGGCCAGTGCGCCGATCGCCGCTGCCGCCTCGGCCTGCAACACGCCTGCCGACCGGCCGCGCGAGGGCAGGTCCGAACCGGCGCGCGTTGCCAGCGCGAGCAGTCCGGCCTGCAAGGGGTGTTCATGCGAGTCCTGCGCATCGGAAGGCGAGGCGGCGGTGTGGAAGCGCGGCGGCGCGCTTTGCCACAGCAGCCCCGCCACGTCTTCCAGCGTGGCGTGCGCTGCGAGTTCGCAGGCGTCCTGTCCGCGATACAGCAGCCGTCCATCTGCCACTGTCGATACCGCGGATGGCAGCACCGGCTCGCCCCACTGGATCGCCTCGCTCGCCACCGTCTCGACGCTGCGCCTGCCTCTCGCGCGCGCGGCGATGCGCTGCACGTCGTCGCGGTGGTAGAGGCTGCGGCGCGGGTCGGCCGCGTCGGTCTTGGCGCGGATGCGGCCGCGGCTCACGCTCGCGTAGAGGGTCTGCGGACGCACCTGCATCAGTTCGAGCGCATCGGCCGCCGGAAGCCACAGCGGCGGGGTCTTCTTGATGGTCATGTTGACAGAATAGATCAAGATTGACGTCAATATCCGCCCGATCAGAATCGATGCCATCGTGACAACCAGGAGCAAAGAGCGATGAACAACGACGATGGCAGCCTCGAAGGCGTGGTGGCTGCGCATACCGTGCTGTCCGAGGTGGATGGTGCGGCCGGCCGGCTGGTGATCCGCGGCCATGAACTCGACGAGATCGCGCAGCGCTGGCGCTACGAGGACGTGGTGCACCTGCTCTTCGAGGGCTTCTTCGACACCCTGCCTGCCGCCTCGGCGCTGCGCCGCGCCATTGGCCGCGCGCGCCGCGAGGCCTTCGAGCTGCTGCAGCCGAACGACGACGCCCTGCTGCGCCGCATGCCGCCCATCGAGGCCGTGCGCGCACTGATGGCGCGCCTGCCCGATGGCGACGACCTGCCGACCGCGCTGCGCCTCGTTGCCGCGCCGGCCGTCTACACCGCCGCCGTGATGCGCTGGCGCATCGGCGTGCCTGCACTGGCGCCCGACGAGGCGCTGCCGCACGCCGCGGACATGCTTCGCATGCTGCATGGCCGCTCGCCCACGCCCGCGCAGAGCGCGGCGCTCGACACCTACCTGGTCACCGTGTGCGACCACGGCCTCAACGCATCGACCTTCGCGGCGCGCGTGGTCGCATCGACCGGAGCCGGGCTCGCATCGGCCGTGCTCGCGGGCATCAGCGCGCTGAAGGGGCCGCTGCACGGCGGCGCACCCGGGCCGGTGCTCGACGCGCTCGATGCCATCGGCAGTGCCGCCAACGCCCGCGCATGGCTGGAGCAGGCGGTGGCGGAAGGCCAGCGGCTGATGGGTTTCGGCCATCGCATCTACCGCGTGCGCGATCCGCGTGCCGACGCGCTCAAGGGCGCACTGGGGCGGCTCGGCGAGGAGGGCAGCGTGAACGCGGCGCGCTTCGCGCTGGCCGAGGCGGCGGAGCAGGCCGCGCTCGCCATCCTGCGCGAGAAGAAGCCGGGGCGCGCGCTGGAGACCAACGTCGAGTTCTACACCGCGCTGCTGCTGGAGGCCCTCGGTTTCGGCCGCGAGAGCTTCACCTGCGTGTTCGCGGCCGGCCGCGTGAGCGGCTGGGTGGCTCATGCGCGCGAGCAGGTGAAGAAGGGGCGGCTGATCCGCCCGCAGTCGGTCTACATCGGACCCGAGCCGCAGGAGTCCGGCGAAGCCGCACTCGCGCACTGAGCCTACAGGGGGCGCACGCCGCCATCCGATACGCTCGCCTTTCCGCAGGACGCCGCCGCACAGGCCGCGCCCTGCATCGTGAAAGGCGAAAGTATTTCCTCCATGACGGCGACCTCCCTCCAGCCGCAGGCACTGCGCCTGCCGCGCGATCTCGCGCTCATCACCGTGGCCATCGATGCCGCGATGATGCTTGTCAACATGGCCGCCCAGCTCTGGCCCGACTCGCCCGAGGCCGAGCAGCTGCGCAGCGCCTATGCGCTGCCGGGCGTCTGGATCCCGATGGTGTGCAGCATCGCGATGGGCTGGGTGCTGGCCGCCGCGATGGCGTGGAGCCACGGGCGCAATGCGCTCGAAAGGCACGGCGCCGTCAGCGTGGCGCGGCTGCCGCAGCCGCGTATCCGCTATGCCGCAGCCTACCTCGTGGTGCTGCTGCTGAACTTCTACGCGCTGAGCCCGCTGCTCTACGACCTGCAGCTGCTCTTCATGCCGGGCGGGCGCTTTCATGAATCGCTGGGCTACACCTCGATGCGCGCGGCGATGCCGGTGTTCATGTTCCTGCAGTCCATGGCCCAGTTGATCGTGCTGGTGCTGGGCATCTGGCTCTCGGCCTGGATCGCGCTCAGGGGCGCCCGTGCCGGATCGGCAGACGTGCATGCCGACGAGTCGCTGCAAGGACCACCACCGCGCCGCGCGGTGGCGCTGGTGGCTGCCTCGGTGTTCGCGTCGCTGCAGATGTGGAGCGGTGCCGCGGTGAGCCGCTGGAGTTCCATGACGCAAGGCCTCGACGGCCCCGCGCTGCTGGTCGCCTGGGTGGTGCCGCCGCTCGCGGCCTTCGGGCTCGCGTTCTGGGGTGCATGGCTCGGCGCCGCGCCGGTCTTCTCGCGGGTGCGGCCGTTCAGGGCGGTGGGAGCGTCGGTGCTGGCCTTCGTGCTGGTGCAGCTGCTGTGCATCGCGGCCGCACTGGCATGGTTGGCGATGGCGGTCTGGCTGCACGGCTTCAACAGCGCGGGCAGCCTCGTCGGCTTCGCGCTGGCACTCGTGCTGGTCTACACGGTGCTCACGGTGGTGCTCACGCGTGCCACCACGCGCGGGCTGTACCGCCGCTACTTGTAGCTGCGCGCGTCCTCGATCACCTTGCCGTCGTTGGGCAGCGAGCCCGCGCCCACGACGACGACCTCGCCGCGCAGCTTGGTCACCTCGCGGATCGCCTCGCCCACGCGCGCTTCGAGTCCTTCAGGAGCCGCGTCCGCGCATTCGAGCTGCAGGGTCATCCTGTCGTCGCCCGTCTCGCCCGAGACGACCAGCCGTGCGCGCTGCACTTCGGGAAAGCGCCTCGCGATCTCCGCCACCTGCGAGGGGTGCACGAACATGCCGCGCACCTTGGTGGTCTGGTCGGCCCGGCCCATCCAGCCCTTGATGCGCTTGTTGGTGCGGCCCGTGGGGCAGGTGCCCGCCAGCACGGCCGAGAGGTCGCCGGTGCCGAAGCGCACCAGCGGGTAGTCGGGGTTGAAGGTGGTGACGACGATCTCGCCGACCTCGCCGTCGGGCACCGGGTCGCCGGTGCCGGGGCGGACGATCTCGACCAGCACGCCCTCGTCGAGCACCAGCCCCTCGCGCGCGCTGGTTTCGTAGGCGATGAGGCCCAGGTCGGCGGTGGCGTAGCACTGCGTGCCCTTCACGCCGCGCGCCGCGATCCAGTCGTGCAGGCTCGGCGGAAAGGCTTCGCCGGAGACGAGTGCCTTGGTCAGCCAGGGCAGCTTCAGGTTCTTCTCCTCAGCCTTCTCCAGCAGGATCTTGAGGAAGCTCGGCGTGCCCGCGTAGCCCTCGGGCCTGAGGTCCACCATCGCCTCGAGCTGCTGCTCGGTCTGGCCGGTGCCGCCCGCGAAAACGGTGCAGCCCATGGCGTGCGCGCCGCTTTCCATGATCGAGCCGGCGGGCGTCATGTGGTAGCTGAAGCTGTTGTGGATCAGCTCGCCGCTGCGAAAGCCCGCCGCATGCAGCGCACGCGCGGTGCGCCAGTAGTCGCGCGCCTCGCCCTCGGGCTCGTAGATGGTGCCGGGGCTCGCGAACACGCGCGGCATGCGCGGGCCGCGCACGATCGACGAGAAGCCGCCGAACGGGTCGTCCGCGCGGCGAGCCTTCTGCAGTTCGAGCAATTCCGATTTGCGCGTGACCGGTAGTTTCGCAAGCGCCTCGCGCGTCGTGACGTCGCCGGGCTTCACGCCGTCGAGGATCTTCGCGAAGGCGGGAGCCGCGGTCTGTGCCTGCGCGATCTGCTTCGGCAGCGCGGCCAGCAGGTCGCGTTCGCGTTCGGCGGGGTCTCGGATCTCGAGCTTGTCGTAGTGGTCGGTCATGTCCGTACCCTTTGTCTTGCAATTCGGTTTTTCAACCACGCTGATGTGTTCAGGGTGCGTGCACAGGCCACCGGGTACTCCCCTCCGCGAATGTCCCCCGGCCTGCGGCCTCCTCCTGATATTGTTCATCCGCTCCCGTAGCGCTGAAGGGAGCCCGTTCGGTAGACCCTGTGCTCCTCCTTGGGCTATCCAGCCCGCAA
>NZ_JACIBG010000006.1:0-517716 GCF_014195185.1 Variovorax atrisoli
ACGCCGCCGCTCTGGGCCAGCCAGCCGAAGGTGTGGTCGAGCGCGGCGTGTTCCGAGGCGCAGTAGATCTCGGTGCGGTTGCAGGTGGAGATGATCGCGGCCTCGACCTGGGGATGGCGGCCGGAGGCGAAGGAACTGCGCAGGCTCTGCAGCGTGGGGGCGATCTGGTCGAGCGCGAACGCGAAACGACCGCGCAGATCGAGCGGCGCGGTCGTGTGGTTCAACCCGAGGGCCCAGACTGACATGCCCATGATTATAAAATCAGCAGCCTTGCGGGGCTTGACGAGGGACAAATGGCTTTCCCTATGACAGCCATAACCCCAGCCGAATGTTCCTGCCCCCGCGCCACCCCTCCCGATGGACCTGCCGGCCCTTCTCGACCACCTTCTCAACTTCGTCGCCCCTGCCGCCTTCATGGCGCTGGTGCTGGCCTTTGTCGGGCGTTTCCTCGGCGGCCGGCGCGACGGCGCCCCGCGCTGGTGGGTGCAGTGGGCGCTGACCTTCGCGGCCGGCGTGGCGGTGCTGGCGGCCGGGCTGGCCGTGTTCGGGCGCGACGGGGCGATGGCGACCTATGCCGCGCTCGTCGTGGTCTGCGGCACGGTCCAGTGGCTGGCGATGCGCGGCTGGCGCCGCTGAAGGGGCCGCCGCCCGCTCAGCCGAGCCGGCGGATCATGTAGACCGACTCGCCCGGGTAGGTGGCCAGCCGGGCCTGCTGTTGCGGGCCGTCGGGCAGCGCGGCCGCATAGCCCTGACGCTCCCAGAATCCCACCGAGGATTGCACCGACACCAGCGTCGACTGCCGCCAGCCGGCCTGCAGCGCATGAGCCCAGGCATGGCGCACCAGCAGCGGCCCCAGCCGGAGGCCCGAGGCGCCCGGGTGCACCGCAAGGTCGTGCAGATAGAGCGAATCGGGCTGCTGTGCCACCTCGAACTCGCCGTGCAGCGGCGTCAGCTTGCCGACCACCGACGGATAGCCCGCCAGGTAGGCCCGCACGCCGCCTTCGTGTTCCACCACCCACCCGGTATGGGGCGCGGCAGCGAGCCGCCTCGCGATGAGCGCGCCGTCTTCCACGAAGCCCGCGCCGTAGCAGGCGAGCTGGATCGCCAGCACCGCGTCGAGGTCGGCGGCGCGCATGCCGCGCACGAAAGGCGTCGCCATCAGGCCAGCAGCAGCTTGTCGTCGTCGAGCTTCTCGCCGCGGGTCTGCTCGAACATGCGCAGCAGGTCGGGCACATCGAGCCCCGAGCGCTGCGGCCCGGCTACGTCGAGGATCACCTGGCCCTCGTGCAGCATCACCGTGCGCGAGCCGTAGTCCAGCGCCTGGCGCATGCTGTGCGTGACCATCATCGCGGTGAGCTGGCCGGCCTCCACGATCTTCGCGGTCAGCTCCAGCACGAAGGCGGCGGTCTTGGGATCGAGCGCGGCCGTGTGCTCGTCGAGCAGCAGGATGCGCGAGGGCCTGAGCGATGCCATCAGCAGGCTCACCGCCTGCCGCTGCCCGCCCGAGAGCAGGCCGATGCGGTCGGCCAGGCGGTTCTCCAGCCCCAGCTTCAGGATCGACAGCTTCTCGCGGAACATCTCGCGCAGGTTGCGGTTGAGCGCGAAGCCGAAGGCCCGGCGCTCGCCGCGCTTCCAGGCCAGCGCCATGTTCTCCTCGATGGTCAGCGCCTCGCAGGTGCCGGCCATCGGGTCCTGGAACACGCGCGCCACCATGCCCGAGCGCTGCCAGGCGTTCATGCGCGTCACGTCCTTGCCGTCGATCTCGATGCGGCCCTTGTCGACGATCAGGTCGCCGCTCACCGCATTGAGGAAGGTCGACTTGCCCGCGCCGTTCGAGCCGATCACGGTGACGAACTGGCCCGTCGGAATCTCCAGGCTCAGGCCGCGCAGCACGCGGTTCTCGATCGGCGTGCCCGGGTTGAAGGTCATCTCGAGTTGTTGGGCACGCAGCATCAGTTCTTCCCCTTGAACAGGCCACCCAGCCTGCGCTTGTAGGCGGGCACCAGCAGCGCGAAGGCCACCAGCACGGCGGTCACCAGGTTCAGGTCCTGCGCCTGCAGTCCCATGAAGTCGGTGTTCAACGCCATCGCGATGAAGAAGCGGTAGAGCAGTGCACCCAGCACGCAGGCCAGCGTGGTGATGACCATGCTGCGCGCCGGAATCAGCGTCTCGCCGATGATCACCGCGGCCAGGCCGATCACGATCGTGCCCACGCCCATCGAGATGTCGGCCGTGCCCTGGCTCTGCGCGAACAGCGCGCCGGCCAGTGCCACCAGCGCGTTCGACAGCGCCAGGCCGGCCATGGTGTGGAAGTCGGTGGAAATGCCCTGCGCCCGCGCCATGCGCGCGTTGCCGCCGGTGGCGCGCATCGCGAGGCCGGCCTCGGAAGCGAAGAACATGTCGACCACGATCTTCGCGACGACCACGATCAGGAGCAGCAGAAGCGGCTTGGCCCACTGCTCGGGCATGCCGCCGAAGCTGGCCATGCTGAACACCGTGGGTTCGGTGATGAGCGCCACGTTGGGCTTGCCCATCACGCGCAGGTTGATGGAGTACAGCGCGATCATCACCAGGATGCTCGCGAGCAGCTGCATGATCTTGAGCTTGACGTTGAGCCAGGCCGTGACCCAGCCCGAGGCGGCGCCGGCTACGCAGGCCACCGCGGTGGCGGCGACCGGATTCCAGCCCGCCACGATCAGCGTCGCGGCCACGGCAGCGCCCAGCGGGAAGCTGCCGTCCACCGTGAGGTCGGGGAAGTTGATGATGCGGAACGACAGGAAGACGCCCAGCGCGACCAGCCCGAATATCAGGCCGATCTCGATGGCGCCCAGCGAAGCGATGAGCGACATGGGAAAGAGGAAGACGGGTTCGGCTTCTTACTTCGTGCTCACGACCTTGGCGGTCTTCAGCAGCTCGTCGGACAGCGTCACGCCCTGCAGCTTGGCCGCGCCCGGGTTCACCACCAGCTCGAAGTTGGCGCTGGTCTGCGACGCGATGGCGCCGGGCTTCTCGCCCTTGAGGATGCGCACCACGACCTTGCCGGTCTGGCGGCCGATGTCGGTGTAATTCAGGCCCAGCGCGGCCACGGCGCCACGCTCGACGGTGGCGGTGTCGGCAGCCACCACCGGCAGCTTGGCCTGCTGCGCCACCTTCACGATGCCCTCGAAGGCCGAGACCACGTTGTTGTCGGTGGGCGTGTAGATCACGTCGGCCTTGCCGACCAGGCTCTGCGCGGCGGTCGGGACGTCCACCGTGCGGGCCGCGGCGGCTTCCACCACCGTCATGCCGGCTGCCGAGGCCGCCTTCTTGAGCGAGTCGACGATGGCCACCGAGTTGGCTTCACCGGGGCTGTAGATCACGCCGATGCGCTTGGCGGCGGGCACCACCTGCTTGATGAGGGCGATGTGCTTTTCCAGCGGCGAGAGGTCGGACACGCCCGTCACGTTCGTGCCCGTGGGCTCCCAGCTCTTCACCAGCTTGGCCGCGACCGGGTCGGTGACCGCCGAATACACCACCGGAATGCTCTTGGTGGCCGCCACCATGGCCTGCGCCGACGGCGTGGCGATGGCGACGATCGCGTCGGGCTGGTCGCCCACGTACTTGCGGGCGATCTGTGCTGCGGTGCCCACGTTGCCCTGCGCGCTCTGGTAGGTGAACTTGAGGTTCTTGCCTTCCTCGTAGCCCGAAGCCTTCAGCTCGGCCTTCACGCCGTCGCGCACCGCATCCAGCGCGGGGTGCTCGACGATGGCGGTCACGGCCACCGACTTGGTGTCGGCCGCGAACGAAGGCGCTGCGGCCAGCATGCCGAGGGCCAGGGCCACTGCGCTGAAGGGGGTGCGAAGCAAAGCGTTTTTCACGGGAAAGGGTCTCCGGGTGGGGATTGGGATGCGTCTGAAGCCGCAGGCAGGTGCCGGCGGCAGGGGGTTCAGCGGCTGGACATCGCGTCGTGCGATCCGGGCGCCAGGGAGTCTAGATCGTACTTTGCACAATTAAGGTGCATGAAAGCCTCGGGCTTACCCCGCTTTGCGCCATAAAATTGCATCGACTTGGTGCATTGGGAGAAGAAATTGCATGACATCGCCCTCGACCGGATCGACCGGAGAATTCTCGAGCACCTGCAGGCCCACGGCCGTGCCACCAACCTGGAGCTGGCGGAAGCGGCCAATCTCTCGCCTGCCCAGTGCCTGCGGCGCCACAGGCGGCTGGAGGAACTGGGGCTGATCCATGGCTACGCGGCGCGGCTGAATGCCCGCCACATCGGCCTGGGCGTGACCGCCTTCATCCACGTGACCATGGCCCGCGGCCATGTCGATGAGCTGCCCAAGTTCCAGGACCTGATCGCCGACATGAAGCAGATCCTGGAGTGCTACTCGGTGACCGGCGACTTCGACTACGTGCTCAAGGTCGTCGCCCAGGACCTGGAGTCGCTCTCGCAGTTCCTGATGCACACCCTGATGCACATGCCGGCCGTCTCGGCGGTGCGCTCCAGCGTGTGTCTCAACGAGGTCAAGTTCACGACCGCGCTGCCGCTGGAGTGAACGCCTTCAACCCGCCACGCCGGGCGCCGGCGGCGGCGCCGTCATCACCATCGTCGGCACCGCCAGCGGAAGCGACGCCTTCTTCAGTTCGTCGAGGATGGTGAACAGCAGGTCGCTTCGCACGCCTCCCGCCAGCCGCGGGCTCGCCACGTAGGCGATCGCCTGGAAGATCAAGAGCCCGTTCTCGATGCCCTCCAGCGTGAGCGAGGGCGCCGGCGTCTCCAGCACGCCCTCGTGCCCCTTGCAGGCCGCGAGGATCAGCTCGCGCACGCGCTGCGCGTCGGTGGTCAGCGGCATCGGCAGGCGGATCAGCACGCGGCCCTCGGCGTTGGCCAGCGTCATGTTGCGCACGGTCTTGGTGATGAACTCCGAGTTCGGCACGATCAGCGTCGAGCGGTCGCCCAGCTGGATCTCGGTGGCGCGCACGTTGATGCGCCGCACGTCGCCCTCGGCCGTGCCCAGCACGACCCAGTCGCCCACCTTCACCGGCTGCTCGGCCAGCAGGATCAGCCCGGAGATGAAGTTCTGCACGATGGCCTGCAGGCCGAAGCCGATGCCCACCGACAGCGCGCTCGCCACCCACGCGATGCGCTCGATGCCGATGCCCAGCGCCGACAGCGAGAAGGCGATCACCAGGATGCCGCCCACGTAGCCCAGCAGCGTGGTGATGGAGCTCTGCATGCCCGGCTCGAACTTCGTGTTGGGCAGGTAGCTGCGCGCGAGCCAGCGCTTGAAGATCCGCAGCCCCACGAAGCCGATCACCGCCACCGCGATCGCGCTGAAGATCGCACCCGGCACCAGCTGGAACTCGCCCACCTTCACGCCGGTGCCGAACTTGCCGCTGCGCTGGAAAACCTCGCCCGGCCCCGTGCCCAGCGGCGCGGCCAGCGCCACCAGCATGTAGAAGAAGAGCGCCACGCGGCTGATCGCCGAAAGCACCGTGGCCGCCTGGTCCAGCGTCTGCGGTGCGAGGTTGAAGCTCTTCTGCAGCCGCTGCCCGAAGCCGGCGCGCGACGACACCGTGGCCATGAACACGTCGTCCGCGAACTTGAAGAGCACGTAGAAGGCCGCCGCGACGATGCCGCTCCAGGCCAGCTGCGATGCGAGGAAGCTGGCGAGCGCCACGTAGCCCACCGCCACCAGCACCCAGATCGCGATCATCAGCGCGCCGATCAGCGCCACCAGCATGCCGACCCACATCGGCCGCTCGGGCAGGCCGGCCTCGGCGGCGTCGGCGCGCAGCGGCTTCACCAGGTAGAGCACCGAGGCGACCAGCGCCGTCAGCACCAGCGCGGTGAGCACGTGCGTGGCCACCACCGCGGCGAAACTGGCGTCGATCAGCGCGTTGACCTCGGCCGGCGTCCACGCCAGCACCGCCACCAGCGCCACCAGCCAGGGCAGCGGTGCGAGCCGGGTGGCCATGGCGTCGGGGATGGGCGGCAGCCGCCACGAGGGCCGGCGCGTGGCCAGCAGCCCGCGGCCCAGCCCGATCACGAAGGCCATGAACACCAGCAGCTGCGCCGCCGACTGCAGCACCTTGCGCGCCTGCGGCTCCCAGGTGGCGAACTCCTTCAGCACCTCGACGAAGCCGTGCGCCGCCACCGCCACCAGCAGCACATGGCTGGCGACGATGCCGATCACCAGCAGCGAGCGCCGCAGCCGCCCTGCAGGCAGGTAGCGCGCGGCCAGCCAGGTGAGCAGCGCCTCGGCACCCCAGATGCCGAACACCGTGAGCAGCAGCGCCCCGACCAGCGCGGCGATCACCGGCAGGCGGGTCTCGGGCTGCGTGGCGGCCAGCAGGCCATCGTTCACCGACGAGGCCATCGCCTTCAGGCGCTCCAAGTCGTCGGGCCACGCCTCGCGCAGGCTGCTCCAGAACTCGCCCGTCAGCGGCGAGGCCGCGCGCTCGGTGAGCTGCGCCTCGAACAGTGCCCGGCGCTGCGTCACCAGCTCGGTGCCGCGCTGCCGCACGTCGACCGACAGCAGCCGCGCGAGGCGGATGTCGGCATCCAGCGCATTGCGCTCCTTCGTGAGGCGGGCGCGCTGGCGGGTGATGTCGGGGTCTTCGGTGGCGCCGGCGGCGGGCGGATTGCCGAGTTCGCCGAGCTTGGCGTTCAGGTCGGCCAGGTCGCCGGTGCGCGCTGCAACGAACTTGTCGGCCTGCACGCCGATGTCGTTGATCTGGGCGAGCAGCTTGCGCGCGTCGTCGTCCGTCTCGGCGGCGTTGCTGAGCTTGGTGAACTGCGCGCGCAGCTCGGCGATCGTGGGGGCGGGGGCTGCGGCAGCCGCGGCGGCACTGTTGCCGTTGTTTCCGTTGCCGATGTCCGGCTGCGCCTGGGCGCCACCGCAGATGAACAGGGCCGCGAGGCAGAAGCTCGCGAAGCGTTGGGTCCAACTCATGGCTGCATCATAGAAGCCGCCATTTCGTAAGGACTGGTAAGAACTCCGCGTCAGGCGGCTGGCGGAAAGAGATCGACCCTGTCGGTGATGATGCCGTCGGTGCCCAGCTCGAGCAGCCGCTGCGCGGTCCGGTCGTCGTTCACCGTGTAGCTCAGCGCGCGCATGCCGGCATCGTGCACCATCGAAACCACCGTGGCGTCCCACAGCGCGTGGTTGCAGACGATGGCGACGCAGCCTAGCTGCCTGGCGGCATCGAGCCAGCCGTCCCAGAGCTTGTCGAGCAGCAGGCCGCGCGGCAGCTCGGGCTGCACCGCCTGGGCGCCCTTGAGCGACTCGACCTGGAAGGATGTGAGCAGCGGCGGCACCGCCGCGCCCTGCCACAGCCGGGCCGCTTCGCGCGCCACCGCCTCGCCGGTTTCACGCTCGGTGCCCGGCGTGGGCTTGATCTCGATGTTGAGCAGATGGCCGTTGGCCAGGCAGAAGCGCGCCAGGTTCTCCAGCGTGGGCAGCGGCTCGCCCGCATAGGCCCGCGAGTGCCAGCCGCCCGCATCGAGCTGCGCCAGCGCGCTCCAGGGCTGCGCGCCGCCGATGCCGCGGCCGCTGGTGGTGCGGTCGAGCGCGGCGTCGTGCATCAGGAACACCACGCCGTCGGCGCTGAGCTTGGCGTCGCACTCGAACATGCGGTAGCCATGCGAGGCGCCGAGCCGGAAGGCGGCCAGCGTGTTCTCGGGCGCGAGCTTGCCGGCGCCGCGGTGGGCGACCCAGCGTGGGTAAGGCCAGGAATTCATGATCATTCTTTGAGTGAAGCCCCAGTTTCTTCGAGGAGCACCGCGGAACCGGCTTTGCCGGGCCGCCGGTGCCGCCCCCGGCAGGGGGTTGGCGACACGAAGTGCGCGCAGCCTGGGGGCGAGATTAATCAGCGCGCTTGCCGGAGCCGGCGTCGAACCAGTGCAGCTTGTCTTCGCGCGCCGCGATCTTCACCGTGTCGCCGGCCACGGGCGGATGGTCGGCCTCGTCGGTGCGCATGATGATCTGCTCGTCGCCGATGCGGCCGTACACCAGCCGTTCGGCACCCAGCAGCTCGACCTGCTCGACCTGCACCGACCAGCCGCTCTCGTCGAGCTTCAGGTGCTCGGGGCGGATGCCCAGGATCTGGCCCGGGCGCACGCCCGGCGCGTGCTTGAGCAGGTTCATCGGCGGCGAGCCGATGAAGCTCGCGACGAAGGTGGTGGCGGGGCGCGAGTACACCTCCTCGGGCGTGGCGAACTGGTCCATCACGCCGCCGTTCATCACGATGATGCGCTGCGCCAGCGTCATGGCCTCGACCTGGTCGTGCGTGACGAACAGCGAGGTGATGCCGAGCTCGCGGTGCAGCTTCTGGATCTCGAGACGGGTCTGGGCACGCAGCTTGGCGTCGAGGTTCGACAGCGGCTCGTCGAACAGGAACACCTGCGGCTGGCGCACGATGGCGCGGCCCATGGCCACGCGCTGGCGCTGGCCGCCCGAGAGCTCGCGCGGCTTGCGCTCCAGAAGGTGGCCCAGCTCGAGGATCTTCGCGGCCTTGTCGACGCGCACCTTGATCTCGGCAGGCGGCACCTTCGCGATCTTCAGGCCGTAGGCCATGTTCGCGTACACGCTCATGTGCGGATAGAGCGCGTAGTTCTGGAACACCATGGCGATGTCGCGCTCGGAGGGCTCCAGGTTGTTCACCACCCTGTTGCCGATGGCGATCTCGCCGGCGGAGACTTCCTCCAGGCCGGCCACCATGCGCAGCAGCGTCGACTTGCCGCAGCCCGAGGGCCCGACGATGACGATGAACTCGTGGTCGGCGATCTCGGCGCTCACGCCGTGGATGACCTGGTTGGCCTTGGGCCCGTGGCCGTAGCGCTTGATGACGTTGCGTAGGGAGAGGGAAGCCATGTCTATTCGAGTTCTCCGATGTTTTTCAGGAACACCGCGCAGCCGGCTCTGCCGGGCCGCAGGTGTTGCCCCCGGAAGGGGGTTGGCGCAGCGACACGAAGTGCGTGCAGCCTGGGGGCGAGCGTCATTTCTCAGTGTCCACGAGGCCCTTGACGAACCACTTCTGCATCAGAACCACCACCAGCGCCGGCGGCAGCATCGCGAGGATCGCGGTGGCCATCACCACGTTCCATTCGTTCTGGCCGTCGCCGCCGGCGATCAGCCGCTTGATGCCGACCACGATCGGGTACATGTCCTCGTTGGTCACCGCCAGCAGCGGCCAGAGGTACTGGTTCCAGCCGTAGATGAACTGGATCACGAAGAGCGCGGCGATGCTGGTCTTCGACAGCGGCAGCAGCACGTCAAAGAAGAAGCGCATCGGGCTCGCGCCGTCCATGCGCGAGGCCTCGGTGAGCTCCTCGGGCACCGTCAGGAAGAACTGCCGGAACAGGAAGGTGGCGGTGGCCGAGGCGATCAGCGGCACCGTGAGGCCCGCGTAGCTGTTGAGCATGCTCAGGTCCGACAGCACCTTGTAGGTGGGCAGGATGCGGACCTCCACCGGCAGCATCAGCGTGACGAAGATCGCCCAGAAGCAGATCTTCTTGAACGGGAAGCGGAAGTACACGATGGCGAACGCCGACAGCAGCGAGATCGCGATCTTGCCGACCGCGATGACCAGCGCCGTCACCAGGCTCACCCACATCATGTGGGCGACCGGGGCGTTGGAGCCCGCACTGCTCGCGCGGCCGAAGAGCGCGCCCTTGTAGCTCTCGAGCATGTGCGAGCCGGGCAGCAGCGGCATCGGCCGCTGCACGATCTCCTGTGCGGTGTGGGTGGACGCCACGAACGCGAGGTAGATGGGGAAGGCGACGATCAGGACGCCCAGGATCATCACCACGTGGGCCAGGATGCCCTGGGTGCTTCTTCTTTCAACCATGTCAGTACTGCACCTTCTTCTCGACGTAGCGGAATTGCACGATGGTCAGCGCGATCACGATCACCATCAGCACCACCGACTGCGCGGCCGAGCCGCCCAGGTCCAGGGCCTTGAAGCCGTCGTGGTAGACCTTGTAGACGAGGATCTCCGTGTCCTTGCCCGGGCCGCCCTCGGTGGCGGCGTGCACGATGGCGAAGGTGTCGAAGAACGCGTAGACCACGTTCATCACCAGCAGGAAGAAGGTGGTGGGCGACAGCAGCGGGAACTGCACCGTCCAGAAGCGCCGCCACGGGCGCGCGCCGTCGATGGCGGCAGCCTCGATCAGCGACTTCGGGATGGACTGCAGCCCGGCCAGGAAGAACAGGAAGTTGTAGGAGATCTGCTTCCACACGGCGGCCATCACGATCAGCGTCATGGCGTGCTTCGAGTTGAGCAGGTGGTTCCAGTCGATGCCGATCTTGCCCAGCGCATAGGCGACCACGCCCAGCGACGGGGAGAACATGAAGACCCACAGCACGGCGGCCACCGCGGGCGCCACGGCGTACGGCAGGATCAGCATGGTCTTGTAGAACATGCCGCCGCGCACGATGCGGTCGGCGAACACCGCCAGCGTCAGCGACAGCGTCAGTCCGATGCTGGCCACCAGCACCGAGAAAATGGCGGTGGTCTTGAACGACTCGGCATAGGCCGGGTCCTCGAAGAGGTCCTTGAAGTTCTGCAGGCCGACGAAATCGACCGAGGTGCCGAAGGCGTCCTGCTGCTGGAGCGACTGCAGCAGGGCCTGCCCCGCCGGCCAGAAGAAAAACACGAATATCACCGCCATCTGCGGTGCGAGCAGCAGCCACGGCAGCCAGCCCGAACGAAAGAAAACGCGTTTTTCCATGAACCCTCTACGTAAAAAATCCCGCCGCGCCCGCTCTTTCGCAAGAGCCGACGGGGGCGGGCGATATTAGCCGGACACGGACGCCGTCCGGCGGCCGGGCGTCAGCTCTTGTTGGCCTTCTGGAAGCGTTCGAGCTGCTCGTTGCCTCGGGTCACGATGGCGTCGAGGGCTTCCTTGGCGGTCTTCTTGCCGTTCCAGACCTGTTCGAGCTCTTCGTCCTCGATGGCGCGGATCTGCACGTAGTTGCCCAGGCGGATGCCGCGGCTCTTGTCGGTGACCTTGCGGATCATCTGCGTCACGGCCACGTCGGTGCCGGGGTTCTGCTTGTAGAAGCCGGAATCCTCGGTGAGCTTGTACGAGGCCGTGGTCACGGGCAGGTAGCCCGTGCGCTTGTGGCTGGCGGACTGCACTTCAGGCGTGGAGATGAAGCTGAAGAACTTGGCCACGCCCTTGTACTCGGCCGGCTTCTTGCCCGACATGACCCACAGGCTGGCGCCGCCGATCACGGTGTTCTGCGGTGCGCCCGGCACGTCCGGGTAGTAGGGCAGGGGAGCCAGGCCGTAGGCGAACTTGGCGTTCTTGGCCACGTTGCCGTAGAAGCCCGAGGAGGTGTTGATCATGGCGCACTCGCCCGACACGAACGAAGCCTCGGGCACGTTGCCGCGGCCCTTGTAGACGAAGAGGCCCTGCTTGGCCATGCTCGCCAGGTTCTCGATGTGGCGCAGGTGCAGCGGCGAATTGACCTTCAGGCGCGCGTCCAGGCCCGACAGGCCGTTGTTCTTGGACGCGAACTCGACGTTGTGCCAGGCCGAGAAGCTCTCGACCTGCGTCCAGTTCTGCCATGCCGTGGTGAACGGGCACTTGTGGCCGCTGGCCTTGAGCTTGGCGGCGGCGGCGACCACTTCGGGCCAGGTGGCGGGCGCCTTGTCGGTGGGCAGGCCGGCGGCCTTGAAGGCGTCCTTGTTGAAATAGAAGATGGTGGTCGAGCTGTTGAACGGGAAGCTCAGCATCTGGCCGTTGGGGGCGGTGTAGTAGCCGGCCACGGCAGGGATGTAGGCGGCCGGGTCGAATTTCTCGCCCGCGTCCTTCATGACCTGGCCCACCGGGACGATCGCGCCCTTGCTGGCCATCATGGTGGCGGTGCCCACCTCGAACACCTGCAGGATGTGCGGGGCGTTGCCGGCGCGGAAGGCCGCGATGGAGGCCGTCATCGATTCGTCGTAGGTGCCCTTGAACGTCGGGACGACCTTGTATTCCTTCTGGCTCTCGTTGAACTGCTTCGCCAGGTCGTTGACCCACTCGTTGTTGACGGCAGTCATGGAATGCCACCACTGGATCTCGATCTGGGCGTGCGCCACGTTGAAAAGCGTGGTGGCGGCCAGCGCCGATGCCAGAGCGAGCGTCTTGAATCGCATGAAGACTCCTGAAGGGAAAAATGGAAAGCGCGGATGCTAGGGCATGTGCATGACACAGCCGCGTCACATTGGCGCACGGGGGGCGGGTTTCTTCCAATCGGGGAAACCCCTTTGGGGCCTTCGGCTGCTCCTTGCCTTCCCTCGCGGATTTGGCCCTGTTCGCATCAGGCCCGGCACGGGTCGCTGCCCTTCTTGCTGCGCCGCACCATGCTAGCATCGCCCTCCCTTTTTTCGGCCTAGCCTGTCGCCGTGGCCGGGGCTTCGAAGAGAACCTCCATGAGCAGCAAAACCTCCCTCGACAAAAGCAGGATCAAGTTCCTCTTGCTCGAAGGCATCCATCCCTCGGCCGTGGAGGTGCTGCGCGCCGCCGGCTACACCAACGTGGAGTCGCTGCCCGGTGCGCTGCCCGATGCCGAGCTGAAGGAAAAGATCGCCGACGTGCATTTCCTGGGCATCCGCTCGCGCACCCAGCTCACCGCCGAGGTGTTCGCTGCGGCGCACAAGCTGGTGGCGGCAGGCTGCTTCTGCATCGGCACCAACCAGGTCGACCTCGAAGCCGCCCGCGAGCATGGCGTGGCGGTGTTCAACGCACCGTACTCCAACACCCGATCGGTGGCCGAACTGGTGCTTGCCGAAGCCATCCTGCTGCTGCGCGGCGTGCCCGAGAAGAGCGCGGTGGCTCACCGCGGCGGCTGGCTCAAGTCGGCCGACAACGCCTACGAGATCCGAGGCAAGACGCTGGGCATCGTGGGCTACGGCTCGATCGGCGCGCAGCTGTCGGTGCTGGCCGAGGCGCTGGGCATGCACGTGGCCTTCTACGACGTGGTCACCAAGCTTCCGCTGGGCAATGCGCGCCAGGTGCGCGACCTGCACCAGCTGCTGGCCCAGAGCGACATCGTCACGCTGCACGTGCCCGAGACCCAGGCCACCCAGTGGATGATCGGCGCGGCCGAGATCGCGGCGATGAAGCCCGGCGCCATCCTCATCAATGCCTCGCGCGGCACGGTGGTCGAGATCGAGCCGCTGGCCGAGGCCCTGAAGGCCCGCAAGCTGCTGGGCGCCGCCATCGACGTGTTCCCGGTGGAGCCGCGCAGCAACAAGGACGAGTTCCAGTCGCCCCTGCGCGGCCTGGACAACGTGATCCTCACGCCCCACATCGGCGGCTCGACCATGGAGGCGCAGGCCAACATCGGCCTGGAAGTGGCGGAAAAGCTGGTCAAGTACAGCGACAACGGCACCTCGACCTCGTCGGTCAACTTCCCCGAGGTGGCGCTGCCGGCGCACCCTGGCAAGCACCGCCTGCTGCACGTGCACCGCAACGTGCCGGGCGTGCTGTCTGAGATCAACAAGATCTTCTCGGACAACCACATCAACATCTCCTCGCAGTTCCTGCAGACCAACGAGAAGATCGGCTACGTGGTGATGGACATCGACGCCGCCTCGTCCGACCTGGCGCTGGAGAAGCTGGCGAAGGTCGGCGGCACGATCCGCAGCCGCGTGCTGTTCTGAGTTTTTCCGGAGATCCCCGGGGAGGGGCTCCCCGGAACCGGCGCCTACCACAAGGCCGAAGCAACCGCCACGCGGCAAGACCCCAGGCGCTGCAATAAAATCCACAGCCCGGCTATGGGCGCGCAGCGCCCGGCCGAGGCGCCCCACCCGATGAATGCTCCGACCGCGTTGAACGCGCTATTGGCACAGGCCGCAGAGCCGGTACGACTGCGCGAGATCCCCTACAACTACACCAGCTTCTCCGACCGAGAAATCGTGATTCGCCTGCTGGGCGAACGCGGCTGGGACCTGCTTCAGACCCTGCGCGCAGAGCGCCGCACCGGCCGATCGGCGCGCATGCTCTACGAGGTGCTGGGCGACATCTGGGTGGTCCAGCGCAACCCCTACCTCGTCGACGACCTGCTGGACAACCCGCGCCGCCGCGGCCAGCTGGTCGATGCCCTCAGGCACCGCCTTGCCGAGGTGCAGAAGCGCCGCACCCCCGACAGCGACCTGCCGCGCGACCAGCTCGTGGGCGAGCTCACCGCGCTCGTGGGCGAGGCCGTGGCCGCCTTCGACACCAAGTTCCGCGACGTCGCCGCCCTGCGCCGCAAGGCCACCCGTGTGCTGGGCCGCCTCACCGCCAAGGACAACATCAAGTTCGACGGCCTCTCGCGCGTGGCCCACGTCACCGACGCCACCGACTGGCGCGTTGAGTACCCCTTCGTCGTGCTGTGCCCCGACACCGAGGCCGAGATGGCGCTGCTGGTGAAGGGCTGCATCGAGCTGGGCCTGACCATCATCCCGCGCGGAGGCGGCACCGGCTACACCGGAGGCGCCATTCCGCTGACCTGGAACAGCGTCGTCATCAACACCGAGAAGCTCGAGGCGATGACCGAGGTCGAGCACGTCTCGCTGCCCGGCCTGGCCGATCCGGTGCCCACCATCTGGACCGAAGCCGGCGTGGTCACCCAGCGCGTGGCCGATGCGGCCGAGCGCGCGGGCTTCGTCTTCGCGGTCGACCCGACCTCCGCCGAGGCCTCGTGCGTGGGCGGCAACGTCGCCATGAACGCGGGCGGCAAGAAGGCCGTGCTGTGGGGCACGGCGCTCGACAACCTCGCCTCGTGGCGCATGGTCACGCCGCAGGCCGAATGGCTCGAGGTCACGCGCATCGGCCACAACCTCGGCAAGATCCACGACGTCGACAGCGCCGTGTTCGAGCTGCAGTACTACGCCGCCGACGGCAGGACGAAGCTGCGCAGCGAGCGCCTCGAAATCCCGGGCCGCACCTTCCGCAAGGAAGGCCTGGGCAAGGACGTGACCGACAAGTTCCTCTCGGGCCTGCCGGGCATCCAGAAGGAAGGCTGCGACGGTCTCATCACCAGCTGCCGCTGGGTGGTGCACCGCATGCCGGCGCACACGCGCACCGTGTGCCTGGAGTTCTTCGGCAACGCCAAGGACGCGGTGCCCAGCATCGTCGAGATCAAGGACTTCATGTTCGCCGAGCAGAAGCGCTCGGGCGTTCTGCTCGCCGGCCTGGAACACCTGGACGACCGCTACCTCAAGGCCGTGGGCTACGCCACCAAGTCGAAGACGCACGGCGGCCTGCCCAAGATGGTGCTGTTCGGCGACATCGCGGGCGACGACGCGAACGAAGTGGCGCGCGTCACCTCGGAAGTGGTGCGCATCGCCAACTCGCGCAGCGGCGAAGGCTTCATCGCCATCAGCCCCGAGGCGCGCAAGAAGTTCTGGCTCGACCGCAAGCGCACGGCCGCCATCAGCCGCCACACCAACGCCTTCAAGATCAATGAAGACGTGGTGATCCCGCTGCCGCGCATGGCCGAGTACAGCGACGGCATCGAGCGAATCAACATCGAGCTGTCGCTGCAGAACAAGCTCGCCCTCACCGACGAGCTCGAGGCCTTCCTCACGCGCGGCAACCTGCCGCTGGGCAAGACCGACGATGCGCACGAGATCCCCGCGGCCGAGCTGCTGGAAGACCGCGTCGCGCAGGCCGTGGCGCTGGTGCAGGAAACGCGCGCGCTGTGGGCCGGCTGGCTGAAGGATGTCGACACGCTGTTCCCGCAGCTGCAGGACCACTCGCTGCGCGCCAGCTGGAAGACCCAGCTGCGCCAGCCGCTGCAGGCCATCTTCACGGGTGCCGAGTTCGCGCCCATCCTGGCCGAGTGCGCCGCCATCCACAAGCGCGTGCTCAAGGGCCGCGTGTGGGTCGCGCTGCACATGCACGCGGGCGACGGCAACGTGCACACCAACATCCCCGTCAACAGCGACAACTACGACATGCTGCAGACCGCGCATGCCGCGGTGGTGCGCATCATGGCGCTGGCGCGCAGCCTCGACGGCGTGATCTCGGGAGAGCACGGCATCGGCATCACCAAGCTCGAGTTCCTGAGCGACGACGAGCTGCGTCCCTTCACCGAGTACAAGGCCAAGGTCGACCCCGAAGGCCGCTTCAACAAGGGCAAGCTGCTGCGCGCACCTGCCGGCACGCCGCAGACGCTGCATGCCGACCTGACCAACGCCTACACGCCGAGCTTCGGCCTCATGGGGCACGAGTCGCTCATCATGCAGCAGAGCGACATCGGCGCCATCGCCGACAGCGTGAAGGACTGCCTGCGCTGCGGCAAGTGCAAGCCGGTGTGCGCCACGCACGTGCCGCGCGCCAACCTGCTGTACAGCCCGCGCAACAAGATCCTCGCGACCTCGCTGCTGGTGGAGGCCTTCCTCTACGAAGAACAGACCCGGCGCGGCGTGAGCATCAAGCACTGGGAGGAGTTCGAGGACGTGGCCGACCACTGCACCGTGTGCCACAAGTGCCTCACGCCCTGCCCGGTGAAGATCGACTTCGGCGACGTGTCGATGAACATGCGCAACCTGCTGCGCAAGATGGGCCAGAAGAGCTTCCGCCCGGGCAATGCGGCCGCGATGTTCTTCCTCAATGCGACCAATCCGCAGACCATCAAGGCGGTGCGCGCGGGCATGGTCGGCGTGGGCTTCAAGGCGCAGCGCCTGGCCAACGACCTGCTGCGCGGCCTCGCGAAGAAGCAGACCTCGGCGCCGCCGGCCTCGCTGGGGCCCGCGCCCGTCAAGGAGCAGGTGATCCACTTCATCAACAAGAAGATGCCGGGCAACCTGCCGAAGAAGACGGCGCGCGCGCTGCTCGACATCGAGGATGCGGACTACGTGCCGATCATCCGCAACCCGAAGGCGACCACCTCCGAAACCGAGGCGGTCTTCTACTTCCCGGGCTGCGGATCGGAGCGGCTGTTCTCGCAGGTGGGCCTGGCCACGCAGGCGATGCTCTGGCATGCGGGCGTGCAGACCGTGCTGCCGCCGGGCTACCTGTGCTGCGGCTATCCGCAGCGCGGCAGCGGGCAGTTCGACAAGGCCGAGAAGATGATCACGGACAACCGCGTGCTCTTCCACCGCGTGGCCAACACGCTCAACTACCTCGACATCAAGACGGTGGTGGTGAGCTGCGGCACCTGCTACGACCAGCTGCAGGGCTACCAGTTCGACAAGATCTTCCCGGGCTGCCGGATCGTCGACATCCACGAGTACCTGCTCGAGAAGGGCATCACGCTCGCCGATGCGGCCGGCGGCGGCTACCTCTACCACGACCCCTGCCACTCGCCGATGAAGCAGCAGGATCCGATGAAGACGGTGAAGGCGCTGGTGGGCGACAACGTGCTCAAGAACGACCGCTGCTGCGGCGAATCGGGCACGCTGGGCGTGTCGCGGCCCGACATCTCCACGCAGATCCGATTCCGCAAGGAACAGGAGCTGAAGAAGGGCGAAGCCGCACTGCGCGAAGCCGGCAAGGTCGGCGAGAAGGAGAACGTGAAGATCCTCACCAGCTGCCCGAGCTGCCTGCAGGGCCTCTCGCGCTACGGCAACGACCTGAACAACGGCCTGCTCGAAGCCGACTACATCGTGGTCGAGATGGCCAACAAGATCCTCGGCGAAGACTGGATGCCCGACTACGTCGAAGCCGCCAACCGCGGCGGCATCGAGCGGGTGCTGGTGTGACGGCGAAGGTGCAGGGCTGCGTGCTGTGCGAGGGTCCGGGCGGGCGCCTCGTGTTCGAGGGCGCGAAGCTTCGCGTGATCCATGCCGAGGAGGCTGGCTTCCCGGCCTTCTATCGCGTGGTGTGGCGCGAGCACGCGCCGGAGTTCTCCGACCTCGACGCGGCCGATCGCACGTTGTGCATGGAAGCCGTGACGGTGGTGGAGCAGTGCCTGCGCGAGCACCTCAAGCCGGCGAAGGTCAACCTCGCCGCGCTTGGCAACATGGTCGCGCACCTGCACTGGCACGTGATCGCGCGCTTTCCGAGCGACAGCCACTTCCCGGGCTCGGTGTGGGCGCCCGTGCAGCGCGAGCGCAATGCGGCGCTGGAGGCGGACATCGTCGCGCGCCTGCCGGCCATCGAGGCTGCGATGATCGAGCGATTGGGCAACAGGAGCTTCTGATGGCAGGCTTGAAACCCGGCGCACCGACGCCGCAGTCGATCACCGTGCATGGGCAGTCGCGCGTGCTCGAGGTCGGCTTCTCCGATGGCGCGACCTTCCGCATTCCGTTCGAGCTGATGCGCATCTATTCGCCGTCGGCAGAAGTGCAGGGCCACGGCCCCGGGCAGGAAGTGCTTCAGACGGGCAAGCGCGATGTCGAACTCGTCGAGCTCGAGGCAGTGGGCAACTACGCGGTACAGCCGACTTTCAGCGACGGCCACAACACGGGCATCTACTCGTGGGACCTGCTCTACGAACTGGGCGAGAAGCAGGCCGAGCTGTGGGCTGCCTATGAGCGCAGATTGGTCGAGGCGGGTGTCGATCGCGACGCGCCGATGATCGAGAAGGGCGGCCACGCCTGCGGCAGCCATTGAGGCCTTCGGGACGGCGCAAAAGTCCGCCGCTGCTATTGAAAAGATAGCCCTACGCCCAGAAAGGGCGGGGCTGAAAAAGCAACAAATGTCCGCCGTGGTCGCGGGGTCGTCGACTTGATGTGAAGGCTTCCGGCCTAACATCGGTCGCATGAGTACCACACACTTCGGCTTCGAAACGGTCGACGAAAGCGAGAAGGCCCGCCGCGTTCGCGGTGTCTTCGATTCGGTCGCATCGCGCTACGACATCATGAACGACCTGAT
The DNA here is from genome assembly GCF_014195185.1 of Variovorax atrisoli. Classification (NCBI taxonomy): domain Bacteria; kingdom Pseudomonadati; phylum Pseudomonadota; class Betaproteobacteria; order Burkholderiales; family Comamonadaceae; genus Variovorax; species Variovorax atrisoli. The sequence goes on from NZ_JACIBG010000006.1 coordinate 18,785, forward strand.
GTCGGCAGGCCTGCACCGCGCCTGGAAGGCGTACACCGTCATGGTCGCGAACGTGGGCGAAGGCTCGCGCGTCCTCGACATCGCAGGCGGCACCGGCGACCTCGCACTGGCCTTCGCCAAGAAGGTCGGCGCCAGCGGCCAGGTGGTGCACACCGACATCAACGAGGCCATGCTGCGCACCGGTCGCGACCGCCTGCTCGACGCCGGCGTGGTGCTGCCCACCATGGTCTGCGACGCGGAGAAGCTGCCTTTCCCCGACAACCACTTCGACGTGGTCACCGTGGCCTTCGGCCTGCGCAACATGACGCACAAGGACGTCGCGCTCAAGGAGATGAACCGCGTGCTCAAGCCGCGCGGCAAGCTGCTGGTGCTCGAGTTCTCGAAGGTCGCGAAGCCGCTCGCGAAGGCCTACGACTGGTACTCCTTCAACGTGCTGCCGAGGCTCGGCAAGCTCGTGGCTGGCGACGATGCGAGCTATCGCTATCTCGCCGAATCCATCCGGATGCACCCCTCGCAGGAGGAGCTCAAGACCCTCATGAAAGAGGGCGGTTTCGGACATGTGGACTATCACAACATGACTGGGGGCATCGCTGCCCTCCATGTTGGAATCAAGTGTTGATAAAGCGGATCTTTCGCTCGAGAGGAGACGACGATATGAAGAGTTTGGGTTCTTTGTTCCTGGCAGCCGCACTGGTCCTTGGCAGCGTGCAGGCAGAGGCTGCACGCATGGGTGGCGGCAAGTCGATGGGGCGCCAGTCGTCCAACGTGACGCAGCGCGAGTCCGCATCGCCATCGGCACCTTCGCAGCAGAGCGCGACCAATGCTGCAGCTGCGAAACCCGCGACACCTGCACCCGCTGCGGCCGCCGCGCCGAAGCGTCCCTGGGGTGCGATGCTGGGCGGTCTGGCCGCCGGCCTCGGCCTCGCATGGCTCGCGAGTTCGCTGGGCCTGGGCGCAGGCTTCGCCAACATCCTGCTGATCGGCCTGCTGGTGCTCGCCGGTGTGGTGGTGTGGCGCATGATCAAGTCGCGCTCGCAGCCCGCAGGCAACCGTCAGGGCGGCTTCGCCTTCCAGGGCGCGGGTGCCAGCCCGAGCAACGCGAGCTCTCCCGTGCAGTACAGCCCCGCCAACGTCGGCAACGATGCATCGGCGCGTCCCTGGGAGCGCAACAACGCGGCCTTCGACGCCACGCCGCACGGCAGCAGCCTCTCGGCGGCCGGTGCAGCGGCAGGCAGCAGCATGATCGGCTCCGCGCTCGGCGGTTCGCAGTCGTGGGGCATCCCTGCCGGCTTCGACGTCGACGGCTTCCTCGCTGCGGCGAAGCGCAACTTCGTGACGCTGCAGGACGCATGGGACCGCGCCGACGTGTCGACGCTGCGTTCGATGATGACCGACGGCATGGTCGACGAGATCCGCGCGCAGCTGGCCGACCGCGCCAGCCACACGGGCGGTGCCTCCAACAAGACCGAAGTGGTGATGCTCGACGCCAAGCTGCTCGGCATCGAGGAGCTGCCCGACGCCTACATGGCCAGCGTGGAGTTCTCCGGCATGATCCGTGAAGACGCCTCGGCCGGCCCGGGCCCGTTCCGCGAAGTGTGGAACATGACCAAGCCCGTCAGCGGCCACAGCGGCTGGCTGGTGGCAGGCGTGCAGGCTCTGCAATAGTTCACCCCAGGGCTCCGCGTACTTCGTGCCGCTTCTCCCGGCCCTCCCGCCCCCTGATTGGGGGCGGCACCAGCAGACGGGCAAAGCCGGTTCTGCGGTGTTTCTGGAAAAGGGCATGCAGTCCATGAGCCGCGGGGCGCTACAGTGACGGGATAATGGGGACATGGCCACACCATCGTCCCCATTCTCTTTTCTAGGCGACCTCTTCAACAGCATCGGAGAGCGCCTGCAGCCCCCGGACTGGGCGGTGCACGAGATACAGAACCGCGCGGTCCTGTTCCTCAACCACGTGCTGCAGCAGGAGCCCGAGGCCCAGCAGCGGCTGCTGCGCCAGCAGGGGCGGGTGGTGCGCTTCCAGTGGCGCTTCGTGACCATGGAATTGGTGGCCACCCCGGCCGGCCTGCTCGGCCTGGCCCCGGCCGGCTCGGTGCCCGAGCTGACGCTCACCGTCACCGATGAATCCCCCTTCGACATCGCACGCGCCGCGCTGCGCGGCGACAAGCCCGCCGTGCAGATCATCGGCGACGTGCAGCTGGCGGCCGAGGTCAACTGGCTGGTCGACCACGTGCGCTGGGACGTCGAGGACGACCTCGCCCGCGTGATCGGCGACGTGCCCGCGCACACGCTGGGCAATGCCGTGCGGCGAGTGGCGGACGCGCTGCGCAAGTTCGCCGGCAGCCGTAGCGGCGCCGGCAAGGCCGGCGGTTCGGCGGTCGGCCCGGCGGGCAACGCCGAATGAGGCGCTTCTACCGCGGCCTTTTCATCGTCTGGGTCGCGCTGCGCTACGGCCTCGACGAGCTGGTGCTCTCCAGCTTCCAGAAGCCCTGGGTGCGTGGGGTCACGCGCATTCTTTCCTTCGGGCGCAACCTCAATGCGCCGCGCGGCCAGCGGCTGCGCGAGGCACTCGAAAGCCTCGGTCCCATCTTCGTGAAGTTCGGCCAGGTGCTGTCGACGCGGCGCGACCTGCTGCCGCCCGACATCGCCGACGAGCTGGCCTTCCTGCAGGACCGCGTGCCGCCGTTTCCCTCGGCCGTGGCCATCGCGACCATCGAGCGGGCATTCCGCCGGCCGGTGAGCGACGTGTTCGTGCAGTTCGACGAGACGCCGATCGCCAGCGCCTCGATCGCGCAGGTGCACTTCGCGACCATCCGCACCAACGACGGCGAGGAGCGCGAGGTCGCGGTGAAGGTGCTGCGCCCCAGCATGCGCGGCGTCATCGAGAAAGACCTGGCGCTGATGGCCATGATGGCCGGCTGGCTCGAGAACCTCTCGGCCGACGGCAAGCGGCTGAAGCCGCGCGAGGTGGTGGCCGAGTTCGACAAGTACCTGCACGACGAGCTCGACCTGGTGCGCGAGGCCGCCAACGCGGCCCAGCTGCGCCGCAACATGGCCGAGCTCGACCTGGTGCTGATCCCCGAGATGTTCTGGGACTTCTGCCACCCCGAGGTCATCGTGATGGAGCGCATGAAGGGCGTGCCCATCGCACAGATGGACCGCCTGCGCGCTGCCGGCGTCGACATTCCCAAGCTGGCGCGCGACGGCGTGACGATCTTCTTCACGCAGGTGTTCCGCGACGGCTTCTTCCACGCCGACATGCACCCCGGCAACATCCAGGTGAGCCTGGAGCCCGAGACCTTCGGGCGCTACATCTCGCTGGACTTCGGGATCATCGGCACGCTGACCGAGTCGGACAAGGAATACCTCGCGCAGAACTTCGTGGCCTTCTTCCGGCGCGACTACAAGCGCGTGGCCGAGCTGCACCTCGAGAGTGGCTGGGTGCCGGTCGGCACCCGCATCGACGAGCTGGAGGCGGCGATCCGCACCGTGTGCGAGCCGTACTTCGACCGGCCGCTGAAGGAGATCTCGCTGGGCATGGTGCTCATGCGCCTCTTCCAGACCTCGCGGCGCTTCCACGTCGAGATCCAGCCGCAGCTGGTGCTGCTGCAGAAGACGCTGCTCAACATCGAGGGCCTGGGCCGCAACATCGACCCTGAACTCGACCTCTGGGCCACGGCCAAGCCCTTCCTCGAGAAGTGGATGGTCGACCAGATCGGCCCCAAGAAGCTGCTGCAGCAGCTCAAGGCGGAGGCGCCCAGGTACGCCAAATTGCTGCCCCAGTTGCCTCGATTGCTGCACGATTTCCTGGAAAATCGCCCGGTCGACAACCGCCGCGAGCTGCTCGAACTGCTGGCCGAACAGAAGCGCACCAACCGGTTGCTGCAGACCATCGTCTACGGTGGCATAGGTTTTGTATTGGGGTTGCTCGCCATGCAATTGCTGGTGCGCGTGCGTCTGTTCTAGAGGAGTTTGTGCCGTGTTGTTGACGCTGGTCATCGTCTATCTGCTTGTCACCATCGCGATCGGCCTCTACGCGGCCAAGCGGGTGAAGAACACCACCGACTTCGCCATCGCCGGGCGGCACCTGCCGCTCTACATGATCGTCACGACCACCTTCGCGACCTGGTTCGGCTCCGAAACGGTGCTCGGCATCCCGGCCAAGTTCATCGAGGGCGGGCTCAACGGCGTGGTGGAAGACCCCTTCGGCGCCGGCACCTGCCTGATCCTGGTGGGCCTGTTCTTCGCCGGCAAGCTCTACCGCATGACGCTGCTGACCATCAGCGACTACTACCGCGAGCGCTATGGCCGCGGCGTCGAGGTGGCCTGCTCGCTCATCATCATGCTGAGCTACCTGGGCTGGGTGTCGGCGCAGGTCACGGCACTGGGTCTGGTGTTCAACCTGCTGTCGGGCGGCGTGGTCAGCATCCCGGTGGGCATGGTGATCGGGGTGGTCTCGATCCTGGCGTACACGCTCTTCGGCGGCATGTGGTCGGTGGCCGTCACCGACTTCATCCAGATGATCATCCTGGTGGCCGGCCTGGCCGTGATCGCGATGTTCGCGGGCAACATGGCCGGCGGCGCCGACAAGGTGGTGGCCTTCGCGGTCAGCAAGGACCTCTTCAAGTTCTGGCCCGAGCCGAGCCTGCACGACATGGTGTTCTTCTTCGCCGCGGCCATCACGATGATGCTGGGCTCCATCCCGCAGCAGGACGTGTTCCAGCGGGTGATGTCGGCCAACAGCATCAAGGCGGCCCGGCGCGGCCCGGTGATCGGCGGGCTGGCGTACATCCTCTTCGCCTTCGTGCCGATGTTCCTGGTGGCCAGCGCGCTCCTCATCATGCCGGAGCAGACCTCCACGCTGCTGAAGGAAGACCCCCAGAAAGTGCTGCCCACGCTGGTGCTCGAGAAGATGCCCTTCGTGATGCAGGTGCTGTTCTTCGGCGCGCTGCTGTCGGCCATCAAGTCGACTGCATCGGCCACGCTGCTGGCTCCCAGCGTCACCTTCACCGAGAACATCTGGCGCCAGTTCCGCCCGGCCGGCACCGACCGCCAGAACCTGATGACCATGCGCATCACGGTGCTGCTCTTCAGCGCCGCGGTGCTCGCCTACGCGATCCGCATGCAGGGCACGTCAATCTACGAGCAGGTGTCGGGCGCCTACCAGGTGCCGCTGGTGGGGGCCTTCGTGCCGCTGGTCTGCGGCCTCTACTGGCGCCGGGCCACCACGCAGGGGGCGGTGGCCTCGATCGTCCTGGGCATCGGCGTCTGGCTGCTCTTCCTGGGGGTTTCGTCCTGGGGCGCCGTGTTCCCGGCCCAATTGGCCGGCGTGCTGTGCTCCTTCGCGGGCATGGTGGCCGGCTCGCTGCTGCCGCAATGGTTGGCGAACACTCACACGCCGCACCGCCCGCTGGCCACGGAACCGGCCTGAAGCCGGGGCTTGCCGCTCGGGCAGGGCGTCCCCTGGCGGGGGCGCCCCTATAATCGAGGGCTTTGCGAGCGGCCGCTGCGCCGCTTTTTTGACCTCATTTCCCCATGCCCATCTACGCCTACAAGTGCAGCGCCTGCGGCTTCGCCAAGGACGCTTTGCAGAAGATGTCCGACGCTCCCCTCACGGTGTGCCCGGCGTGCGGCGCGAGTGCGTTCGAAAAGCAGGTCACGGCCGCCGGCTTCCAGCTCAAGGGCTCCGGCTGGTACGTGACCGATTTCCGCGATGGCGGCGGCAAGAAGTCCGAGCCGGCCACGTCGTCCGCCTCCGGCGAATCTTCGTCCTCTTCCTCTTCTTCCACCACGACCGCCGCGCCGAGCCCCGCTCCGGCGCCCGCCGCACCGGCTCCCGCGCCGGCCGCGTCGAGCGGCGACTGAAGCCTTCCGACCGCCATGCTCGCCCTGCGCAAATGGTTGCTGTCCGGCCTGCTGGTCATCGTGCCGCTGGTCATCACGCTGGGCGTGCTGAACTGGATCATCGGCACGCTCGACCAGACGCTGTGGCTGCTGCCCGAGCAGTGGCAGACCTGGCTGAGCGACCACAAGGTACGGGGCCTGGGCGTGCTGCTCACGCTGGCGATCCTGCTGGTGGTGGGCGCCACGGCCAGCAACTTCGTCGGCAAGCGCCTGCTCGGCTGGGGCGATGCCGTGGTCCGTCGCATCCCGGTGGTGCGCTCGATCTACTCCAGCGTCAAGCAGGTGTCGGACACGCTGTTCTCCGAGAACGGCAATGCCTTCCGCACCGCGGTGCTGGTGCAATGGCCGCGCGAAGGCGTGTGGACCATCGCCTTCGTGACCGGCGCGCCCGGCAATGAGGTCGCCGCGCACCTTGGCGAGGGCGAGTTCCTCAGCGTCTACGTGCCGACAACGCCCAATCCCACGGGCGGCTACTTCGTGATGCTCAAGCGCAGCGACTGCATCGAACTGAAGATGAGCGTGGACGAAGCGCTCAAGTACATCGTCTCGATGGGGGTGGTCGTTCCAGGCGGCCCCGCTTCGGTGGCGGTGAAGTCTTCCAACTCATAAAAGAACGAACGCGCCCTCGAGGCGCCGGAATGGATTCCTATGGCCATGCGTACTCACTATTGCGGTCTCGTGACCGAAGCCCAGCTGGGCCAGACCGTCACCCTTTGCGGCTGGGTCAACCGTCGCCGCGACCACGGCGGCGTGATCTTTATCGACGTGCGTGACCGCGAAGGCTACGTGCAGGTGGTGTGCGACCCCGACCGCGCCTCCACCTTCGCCGTGGCCGAGAGCCTGCGCAACGAATACTGCGTGCAGATCACCGGCCTGGTGCGCGCTCGCCCCGAAGGCACGACCAACGATCAGCTCAAGAGCGGCAAGATCGAGGTGCTGTGCCACGAGCTGAAGGTGCTGAACCCCTCGGTCACGCCCCCCTTCCTGCTGGACGACGACAACCTGTCGGAAACCACGCGTCTCACGCACCGCGTGCTCGACCTGCGCCGCCCGGTCATGCAGCGCAACATGATGCTGCGCTACAAGGTGACGATGGAAACGCGCAAGTTCCTCGACGCCAACGGCTTCATCGACATCGAGACGCCGATGCTGGGCAAGTCCACGCCCGAGGGTGCGCGCGACTACCTCGTGCCCAGCCGCGTGCACGACGGCAGCTTCTTCGCGCTGCCGCAATCGCCCCAGCTCTTCAAGCAGCTGCTGATGGTGGCCGGCTACGACCGCTACTACCAGATCGTGAAGTGCTTCCGCGACGAGGACCTGCGCGCCGACCGCCAGCCCGAATTCACGCAGATCGACATCGAGACCTCCTTCCTCGCCGAGGAAGAGATCCGCGAGATGTTCGAAGGCATGATCCGCAACGTGTTCCGCAACGCCGCGGGCATCGAGCTGCCGGTGTTCCCGACCATGAGCTATGCGGACGCGATGTTCAAGTACGGCTCGGACAAGCCCGACCTGCGCGTGAAGCTCGAATTCACCGAACTCACCGAGCTGATGAAGCGCGTGGAATTCAAGGTGTTCTCCAACGCTGCCACCATGCCCGGCGGCCGTGTCGTGGCGCTGCGCGTGCCCGGCGGCGGTGCCGAGGGCGGCCTGTCGCGCGGCGAGATCGATGCCTACCAGGAGTTCGTCAAGATCTACGGCGCCAAGGGCCTGGCCTACATCAAGGTCAACGATGCCGCCGCCGGCCGCGAAGGCCTGCAGAGCCCGATCGTGAAGAACCTCGACGACAACGCCCTGGCCGAGATCATCGCCCGCACCGGCGCGCGCAACGGCGACATCCTGTTCTTCGGCGCCGACAAGGCGAAGGTCGTCAACGACGCCATCGGCGCGCTGCGCATCAAGATCGGCCACAGCGCCTTCGGCAAGAAGACGGGCCTGTTCGACGACCGCTGGGCGCCGCTGTGGGTGGTGGACTTCCCGATGTTCGAGTTCGACGAGGAAGGCCAGCGCTGGAGCGCCGTGCACCATCCGTTCACCGCGCCGAAGGACGGCCATGAGGACCTCATGGACACCGCGCCCGAGAAGTGCATCGCCAAGGCCTACGACATGGTGCTCAACGGCATCGAGATGGGCGGCGGCTCGGTGCGTATCCACCGCGAGGAAGTGCAGAGCAAGGTGTTCCGCGCGCTGAAGATCAGCGCCGAGGACGCGCAACTGAAGTTCGGCTTCCTGCTGGACGCGCTCCAGTACGGCGCGCCGCCGCACGGCGGCATCGCCATCGGCCTGGACCGCCTGGTCATGCTGATGACCGGCGCCGAGTCGATCCGCGACGTGATCGCCTTCCCCAAGACCCAGCGCGCACAAGACCTGCTGACGCAGGCGCCCAGCCCGGTCGACGAGAAGCAGCTGCGCGAGCTCCACATCAAGCTGCGCAACAATCCCCAGGCAGCAGCATGATGCTCGCCCCCAGGCTGCGCGCACTTCGTGTCGCTTCGCCAACCCCCTACCGGGGGCAACACCAGAGGCCCGGCAAAGCCGGTTCCTCGGTGTTTCGCGAAGAAGCCTGAGCACCGCACCTCCCATGACGACCAGCCCCCGGCCCTGGAAGATCCCGGAGTCGGTGCTGGTCGTGATCCACACGTCGGCGCTCGATGTGCTGCTGATCCGGCGTGCGGATGCCGAGACCGACTTCTGGCAGTCGGTCACCGGCAGCAAGGACGCGGCCGACGAGCCGCTCGCGCTCACCGCGGCGCGTGAGGTGGCCGAGGAAACCGGCATCCTGTGCGGCGAAGGCACGCCGCTGGCCTCGCTGCTCGTCGACTGGCAGCTGCGCAACGTCTACGAGATCTACCCGCGCTGGCGCGCCCGCTATGCGCCGGGCGTGACCCACAACACCGAGCACCTGTTCGGCCTGCGCGTGCTGGAACGCGTCGTGCCCACGCTCGACCCGCGCGAGCACACCGACTGGCGCTGGCTGCCCTACCGCGAAGCGGCGGACGCCTGCTTTTCCCCGTCGAATGCCGAAGCCATTCTGTTGCTGCCAGAATTTGTGCGATGACGAACCAGCCGGCAGCTACAGCCACAGCGATAGCGGTTCAGCAGAACCTGCGGGTCGCGACCTACAACATCCACAAGGGTGTGCAGGGCATCGGGCCCGCGAGGCGGCTCGAGATCCACAACCTCGGCCACGCCATCGAGCAGCTCGACGCCGACATCGTCTGCCTGCAGGAAGTGCGCAAGATGAACCGGCAGGCAGCGGCCCGATTCGCCCGCTGGCCCGAGCTGCCGCAGGCCGACTTCCTCGCGCCCGAGGGCTACACCGCCGTCTACGAGACCAACGCCGTCACGCGCCACGGCGAGCACGGCAATGCGTTGCTCACGCGCTGGCCGGTGCTGGGCACCAACCACCAGGACATTTCCGACCACCGCTTCGAGCAGCGCGGCCTGCTGCACGTGATGATCGAAGTGGAAGGGCGCCGGGTGCACGCCATCGTGGTGCACCTGGGCCTCATCAAGGGCAGCCGGGTGCGGCAGATCGCGCGGCTGCGCGAGTTCATCGACCGCGAGGTGCCGCCCGGCGAGGCGGTGGTGGTGGCCGGCGACTTCAACGACTGGGGCGCGCGCATGCGCTACGCCATGAACGCCATGGGCCTGCGCGACACCAGCGACCTGCGCGGTCCGCGCACGCTCACTTACCCTTCGCGCCTGCCGGTGACGCAGCTCGACTTCGTCTACGGGCGGGGCCTGGAGCCGGTGTCCTGCGTGGTGCCGCGCGGTCCCATCTGGGCCAGAATGTCCGACCACCTGCCGCTGGTGGCCGATTTTTCGCTCCTTGTTTGATAGCATCGCTCCAAGAAGGGATGGGCCTTGCGGCCCTGAATGTCTGGAGCCATTCACTGGTACGATCCCCGCCATGCTGAGGAAAACCGACGTCGAACCGCTGCCCGATCGAAAAGACGACGACGAGGGTACGCCCGTCTCCGTCAAGATCCGCGAGCGCATCACAGCGGCGCGCAAGCGCTTCAATGCCAACGACAACATCTCGGAGTTCATCGAGCCCGGCGAGCTCGAGAAGCTGCTCGACGAGGTCGAGGTCAAGATGAAGGACGTGCTCCAGAGCCTGGTGATCGACGTCGAGAACGACCACAACACCGACAACACCGCGCGCCGCGTCGCCAAGATGTATGTCAACGAGGTGTTCCGCGGCCGCTACGTGGCGGCGCCCTCGCTCACCGAATTCCCCAACGCCGAGCACCTGAACGAGCTGATGATCGTCGGCCCGATCACCGTGCGCAGCGCCTGCTCGCACCACTTCTGCCCGATCATCGGCAAGCTGTGGATCGGCGTGATGCCCAACGAGCACACCAACGTGATCGGCCTGTCGAAGTACGCGCGCCTGGCCGAGTGGGTCATGGGCCGTCCCCAGATCCAGGAAGAGGCCGTGGTGCAGCTGGCCGACCTGATCCAGGAGAAGACCCAGCCCGACGGCCTCGCGCTGGTCATGGAAGCCGAGCACTTCTGCATGGCCTGGCGCGGCGTCAAGGAAATGGACAGCAAGATGATCAATTCCGTGATGCGCGGCGTGTTCCTGAAAGATCCGAGCCTGCGCCGCGAATTCCTGTCCCTCCTGCCGCGAAAGGACTGAGCCATGCTGGTCCGACTCCTCTACGCCAGCCGCGCCGTCGACACCAGCCCCGAGGCCATCGAGTCGATCCTGACGCAATCGCGCTCCCACAACACCGCCTGCGGCATCACCGGCATCCTCTGCTACGGTGCGGGCACCTTCCTGCAGGCCATCGAAGGCGGCCGCATGGCCATCTCCGAGCTCTACGGCCACATCCAGCGCGATCCGCGCCACAAGGACGTGGTGCTGCTGCACTACGAAGAGATCTCCGAGCGCCGCTTCGGCGGCTGGACGATGGGGCAGGTCAACCTGTCGAAGCTCAACGCCTCGACGCTGCTGAAGTACTCCGAGAAGCCCGAGCTCAACCCCTATGCGGTGTCGGGCAAGGTCTCGCTGGCGCTGCTGGAAGAGCTGATGGCCACCGCAGCCATCGTCGGCCGCCACTGAAAGTGGTGGCCCCCACGCTCGGCACTTCGTGTCCTCGCTGCCCCCCGAGGGGGCCGCTCGCGCCTTGGGGCGGCCCGGCGGCGCCCGGTCTCGCATAGCTCGAGGTGCCGCTCTCCGCATTCGCCCTGATCCTGCTCGCCGGGATCATCCACGCCAGCTGGAACATCGCCGCCAAGAAGGCGAACGGCGACGCGCGCTTCAGCTTCCAGGCGAGCGTGTTCAACATGGTCATCTGGGCGCCGGTGGGCATCGTGCTGGGCTGGAACGTGGTGCCTGGGTGGGGGCGGGCGGAGTGGGGCTTCGTCGTGCTCAGCGGTGTGCTGCACGTCTTCTATTTCATCGTGCTGCTGCGCGGCTACCGCAAGTCGGACCTCACGGTGGTCTATCCTCTGGCGCGCGGCTCGGGGCCGCTGCTTTCGTCGCTGGTGGCGGTGCTCTTCCTGGGCGAGAAGATCAGCCCCGTCGGCGTGGCCGGCATCCTGGGCGTGGTGGCCGGCGTGTTCCTCATCGCCGGCGGCCCGCGCCTGTGGCAGAAGGCGCACGACCCGGCGCAGCGCGCGCGGGTGCACAAGGGTATGCGCTACGGCGTGCTGACCGGCGCCTTCATCGCGGCCTACACGGTGGCCGACAGCTACGCGGTCAAGTTCCTTGCGATGTCGCCGATCCTGCTCGACTACATGGGCAACCTCGTGCGCATCGTCCTGCTGATGCCCGCCGCGCTGCAGGACCGCGCGACCACCGTGCGCATGTGGCGCGAGCAGTGGAAATACGCGCTGCTGGTGGCGGCGATCAGCCCCGTGTCGTACGTGCTCGTGCTCTACGCGGTGCAGCAGGCGCCGATCTCGCACGTGGCGCCAGCGCGCGAGGTGTCGATGCTCTTCGCTGCACTGATCGGCGGCCACCTGCTGCGCGAGGGCGACCGGCTGCTTCGATTGATGGGCGCGACGCTCATCGCCGCCGGCGTGGTGGCGCTCGCGATGGGCTGAGGCCGTGCTGCTGTTCGGCTGCGACTTCTCCAGCGCGCCGACGGCACGCAAGCCCATCGTCGTCGCCACCGGCGGGCTGGGCGGCGCCGACTGCGTCGTGCTCCACGGTCTGCAGCGCTTCTCGACGCTCGACGCATGGGGCGATTGGCTGCGCGCCACGCCGGCGTGGACCGGCGGCTTCGACTTTCCGTTCAGCCTGCCGCGCGAGCTCGTGGAGCACCTGCGGTGGCCGCTGCAGTGGGAGCCGCTGATGGCCCACTACGCCGGCCTGAGCCGCGCCGAGATCCGCGAGACCTTCGCCGCCTTCTGCGCAGGGCGGCCGGTGGGCGGCAAGTTCGCGCACCGTGCGGCCGACGGGCCCGCAGGGTCCAGCCCCTCGATGAAATGGGTCAATCCGCCGGTGGCCTACATGCTCCATGCGGGCGTGCCGCGCCTGCTGGCCGCCGGTGCGCGCATTCCCGGCCTGCATGCCGGCAACGGTGCCGAACGCATCGCGCTGGAGGCCTACCCCGGCCTGCTGGCGCGTGAACTCATCGGCCGTCGCAGCTACAAGAGCGACGATCTCGCAAAGCAGACACCCGAGCGTCGCGCGGCGCGGGTCGATCTGCTGGCTGCGCTCGAAGCGGGTTCGCCCCGCCTCGGACTGAAGCTGGCCGTCACCGCGCCGCAGCGCGCGGAACTGCTGGCGGATGCGCGCGGCGACGACATCGACGCGGTGCTGTGTCTTCTGCAGGCCGCCTGGGGCCAGCAGCGCGCCCTGAGCCCCGGCCCGGGCCATGGGCTGCCGGAGGACATCGATCCGCTTGAAGGATGGATCGTCAGCGCCTGAGCCTCGTTGTCCTACAGCGCTTCGGGCTCCAGTCGGCATTCGCCGCCATCGGGCGGCCCTTAGATTGGCTCCAGTGGGTCATCCCGGCCCACTTTTCAGCATCACTCATCAGGAAGGAAGCGACATGAACAAGGACCAAGTGGCAGGCCGCGTCGAGGAAGCCAAGGGCAAGCTGAAGGAAGTCGCCGGCAAGGTCGTCGGCAACGAGAAACTGCAGGGCGAGGGCCTGGCGGACCAGGCCGCCGGCAAGGTGCAGAAGACCTACGGCGACGTGAAGGAAAAGACCAAGGACGCAATCAAGTCGGGCGCCGACAAGCTGTGATCCGAGCCGCGAAGGCTGCGTGCGCGCGTCGCACCCAGGCCTTCGCATGCGCTCTTTCCGTTCCGAGAAGCGACAGGAGGATTCCCATGAACACATCGAACATTCAACGCACGGGCCGTGCCCCGTACGCCAAGACCCTGAGCGCCGTGCTGCTGGCCGGCGCCGCGCTGGCCCTGGTCGGCTGCGACAAGGCCGACAACCGCACCGCCGGCGAGAAGCTCGACGGCGCGATCGCCAAGACCGAGCAGGCTGCCGACACGGCAGCCGCCAAGACGGGCGAGGCCCTCAAGGACGCCAAGGCCAAGGTCGAGTCGTCCAACACCACCGCCGAGGTGAAGGAGGGCGCCTCCAACGCCAAGGAAGCGCTCAAGGAAGCAGGCGCCGCCGTGAGCGCGACGATGGACGATGCCGCCATCACGGCTTCCGTCTCGGCCGGCCTCGCCAAGGACCCGGACCTGAGCGCCATCAAGATCGACGTCGACACCAAGGCCGGCGCGGTGAGCCTGAAGGGCCCGGCTCCCACGGCTGCTGCCAAGGCACGCGCCGAGGAGATCGCCAAGGGCGTACAGGGCGTGACCTCGGTGAGCAATCAGCTCGAGGTGAAGGGCTGATCCTTCCCTTCTCTGCTCGCCAACGAAAAAGCCCGGCAGCGCCGGGCTTTTCTTTTTCATGAGCGGAAGGTCTTCCGCTCGATGAGGCTCGACCGAGCCGTCTCAGTGGCCGAGCCAGTCCTTCAACTCGTCGGCGTGCTCTTCCTCGTCGGCCAGGATGCCTTCGAGCATGCGGCGGGTGGTCGGGTCCTTGTCGCCGATGAGCGAGATCATCTGGCGATACGACTCCACCGCGACGCGCTCGGCGATCAGGTTGGCGCGCACCATCGACTGCAGGTCGGTCGACTCGTCGTACTGGGCGTGGCTGCGCTCCAGGAGGTGGCCGGGGGCGAAGTCGGGTTCGCCGCCCAGTTGCACGATGCGCTCGGCGATCAGGTCGGCGTGGGCCGATTCCTCGTTGGCGTGCACCAGGAACTCGTCAGCGATGGCGGGCGACTCGACGCCGTTCGCGGTGAAGTAGTGGCGCTTGTATCGCAGCACGCAGACCAGCTCGGTGGCCAGGGCGTCGTTCAGCAGCTTCACCACGTCGTCGCGCCAAGGACCGTAGCTCGGGGTCACGGCACCGTCGTCCAGGCTGCTGCGGGCCGCATCCAGGCCGGCCTGGTCGAGCGCCAGGTGTTGGCGGCCGCCTTCCTTGGCGGAAGCCGAACGGGAAGAAACGTCGTTTTTCATGGAGTGTCCTTTCGTGGGGGGCGGGGTGAACTTGGGCTCTTGCTCATCAGCGTGGTGATGAGGTCGGCCACGTCGGATGTCTTCAGTACCGCCGCAAGCACCGCCGTCGCGGAGAGCAGGCGCCACGGCCTGACCAGCACCAGCAGCGAGCCGGTGGCGGCAGCCACGGCCATCACTTTGACCGGCTCCTTTCGCGCGTAGTGTTCGAGCATCGGCCGCGCCAGCTGGCCGACCGCATGCGCGGGATGCCTGCGCCACCAGCGTTCCAGCACGCTGCGGCCCACGGCGATCCAGACGTTCTGCGGCTTTCTCCTGCCGCGGCCTGCGCCGGCTCCTCTCTGCCCGCCCGGTTCTGCGTCTGCGGAGCCTTGCGGGTGGCCGGTGTGCAGGCCGTCCGGACCGGCCGCTGCATGCGCGTCGTGGTGCGCGTACTCCAGGTCGTCGTCATGAAGACGGGGACCATCCGTGCGATAGCGCCCGTCGTCGTCGTCTTCGACGCCGCCGTTGAGCTGGCGCACCAGCGCCCTTCGGGAGAGGGCCAGCCGCTCCTTCGGGGTGAGGTGCTGCCGGAGTTCGCGGTAGTCGTCAGCGGTCATGGCGTGCTCCGGCTTCGCGAAGGGCTTGCAGGTCGGCGTCGAGCTGCGATCGCAGGTCCTCGAAGGCGTAGGTCACGGTGGGGCGCATCGCGTACCAGATGCAGAAGGCCGCGATCACCACGGCCACGCCCGGCACGGCCACCAGCACCCAGTGGAAGCTGCCATGCATCACCCCGAGCAGCACCGCCACGCCGATCAGCCCCAGGGCCAGGGTGACGGTGGCGACGGCGAGCACCGCAGCGATGATGCGTCCGGCAATGCCGCGACCCGCCTGGGAGGACTCCTCCCTGACGAGCGCGGCGTAGTTGGCGAGATGTTCAGCGACGAGATCCGGATGCCCGAGCACCGTGGAAAAGATGGGATGGAGCATGGTGCCGGAATCGATCGATGACAGACGCCTTCAGCTTGATCAGTAGTCGTCCCGGCTGCGGCGGCTTGCCAGCACGATCAGCGCGGTGATGGCTGCGCCGGCGGCAGCGGCCAGGAGCACCGAGCGCACGGGCTGGTCCGAGATGTATCGGCCGGTGACGTCGGCGGCCTGCTCCAGGCGACGCTGTGCGCGGGCGCTGGTGGTGGAGGCGGCATCGAGGCCGCGCTGCACCGCCTGCTGCACGCGGGCGGCCAGCTGTTCGACGGCCGGCTCCGAATCGCGCCGCAGGTCACGGACCTTCTCGCCCGCCGCATTCACCGCGTTCTGTGCGTAGGCGCGGGTCGTCTCGACCGCGTCACGTGCGGTCTGGCGCGCTTCGTCGGCGAGTTGCGAGGGGGTCTTCGTCGTCGTGTTCATGTGAAAGTCCTTTCCGGAAAAGTGAAATGCGCAAGCCTGTTGATCGTAACGACGCTACTTGCGTCGTAGCAAGCCGGCAAGGAAGCTCGCCAGCGCGAGGATCACGAAGATCACGAAGAGGATCTTGGCGATGCCCACGGCGCTCGCCGCGATGCCGCCAAACCCGAAGAGGGCAGCGATCAGGGCGATGACCAGAAACACCACGGCGTAATGCAGCATGTGGAACTCCTTCGAGACTTGGCTCGTGTCTTGAAAACATCGCATCGGCAGTCCCGGAAGGGAAGTACCGATGCCATGGATGCAACCTTAAGTGGAGGCTCGTTGCAGACCTGTCAGCGGCCGGGGTTGGGGTGCGTAGGAGATGGCCGAGTGGTCTTGCGGCGGCGTGTGAAGGAATGCCCGCGGCCTCGTGGCAGGCCGGGGCCCTTCGTCGTCTCAGGCCGCCTTGACGATCGGCAGCATGGCGCTCAGCCGGGTGCCCTTGCCCGGTGCCGAAGACACCGTGAGCCGCCCGCGCGCGGCTTCCACGCGGTGCCGCATGCCCGCGAGGCCGTGGGTGGAAGGGCGCACGCGCTGGGTGTCGAAGCCCTTGCCGTTGTCGGCCACCTCCACCACCACGTGGTTGTCGTAGTTCTTCAGGACGATGGTGGCTTCGGTGGCCTCGGCGTACTTGCCGATATTGGTGAGGCTCTCCTGCACCATCCGGTAGATGGTGAGCTGGTGCGACTCGTCCATGGTCACCGGCTCGAGCACCATTTCCACCTGCAGGCCCGAGCGCTCGCCGAACTCGCGCCCCAGGATCTCCAGCGACGCGACCAGCCCCAGGTTGGACAGCGACGAGGGCCGCAGGTCCTCGATGATCCGGCGCTTGAGCGCGATGCCGCTGTTGAGCAGCTCGGTCAGATGCTGCAGCCGCTGGATCGCGTCGGGCGCGTCCGCCAGCCGCGACTTCAGCCGGGCCACGTCGAGCTTGGCGGCGGTGAGCAGCGAGCCCAGCTCGTCGTGCAGTTCGCGCGCGAGGAAGCCGCGCTCGGTCTCGCGCACGTCCTGCAGGTGGGTGGCCAGTTCGGCCAGCGAGGCGGTGCGCTCGCGCACTTCGTCCTCCAGGGCGTTGCGCTCGCGCTGCAGTGCCAGCTGCTGGCGCTCGCCGATGGAGCGCAGCACATGCGTCTGGCGCAGGTACAGGAAGAAGGCCAGCAGCGCGGCCAGCGCGACGATGGACGTGCCGATGCGCGCCAGCTTCAGCGACTGCAGCACCTGCGCCTGGCTCTGCTGCAAGGTGCCGTTGCTGAGCTTCACCAGGTCGCCCGCGGCGGCGCGGATGGCTTCCATCTCCTCCTTGCCCACGTCGGTGGTGATGACGAACTTCCAGGCGTCTTCCTTGCCGTCCTGGCGCAGGCGCACGCTCATGTCCATCTCGGCGATCTTGCGCAGCACGTGCTTCGAGAGCTCCGTCAGCCGGGCAAGCTCGGCCGGCCGGTCGGCGTAGAGGCGGCGCAGGGTGCCCAAGTGGCCGTCGACCTGCTTGACCGCGTCGTCGTAGGGCTTTCGGTAGCTCGCCTCGCCGGTCAGCAGGTAGCCTCTCTGGCCGGTTTCGGCGTCAAGCATGTTCTGCAGGAGCTGGTTGAGCGTGCCGCGCACCTGCTGCGCTTCGTCGATGTCGGCGAGCGCGCGGGTGGACTGCCGGTAACCGGCCTCGTTGATGCCGACGAGGGCCAGGGCGGCCAGCGCCGCGAGCAGCAGGCTCACGGCCATTTTTGGTGGGGCTAACCAGTGCATGAAACTTTCAAGGCTGCTTGTGGCGCAAGTTCGTGAATAATTGACAACAATCAGGGACCTGGCATGTTGCGACCCTCGCCTGCGCAACACAACGACGAAAGTAACAGATGATCAAAATCGGAATTGTGGACGACCACGCCATCGTGCGATCGGGCCTCCGGCAGTTCTTCTCCGAGCACGTGGACCTGCGCGTGGCGGGCGAGGCTGCCAGCGGCCGTGAAGCCATCGAACTGGTGCGCACCACGGAGCTGGACGTGCTGGTCATGGACCTTTCGATGCCCGGACAGAGCGGTATCGATGCGCTCGCCATGATCCGCGCCAAGGCGCCGGACGTCGGCATCCTGATCCTGAGCGGCTACCCCGAGGAGCACTACGCGATGAACCTGATCCGTCAGGGCGCGAGTGGCTACCTCAACAAGGAATGCGACCCCATCGAGATCGTCAACGCGATCCGCACCATCGCCCTGGGCCGGCGCTACATCACCCCCGCGGTGGCCGAACTGCTGGCCCGCCAGCTCGACCGCAAGGACGACGCCGCGCCGCACGAGCAGCTCTCCGAGCGCGAATTCCAGGTGTTCCTCAAGCTCGCCAAGGGCGAGACGGCCGGCGACATCGCCAAGACGCTGTCGCTGTCGGTCAAGACCGTGAGCACCTACCGCACGCGCCTGATGGAGAAGATGAACCTCTCCTCCAACAGCGACCTCACCTACTACGCGCTGAAGAACAAGCTGATCGATTGAGATCGGCCATGGGGCAAGGAAGGGGGCCGGGTCGATTTCCTCTTCCGGTCTTTCCTGCGCCCCTTCTTCTTCCAGTCTTTCTTCGTCCACGTCGTCTTTTCTTTCCTCAGCCCGCTTCGGACGAGGAGTGCGCAACACGGTTGCGTGCCTGCAGAAGGCAGAACTCCACCAGGGCTTCGATCTCGTTCGATTTGTCGAACACCGCGTCGACCCCGAATTCCGCGCAGCGCCTGCGGATGTCGGGCGTCGCATAGTTGCTGAGCACGACCACCTTCTGATCCGGCCTGCGGGCCTGGCAGGCCTGCAGCACGCCCAGACCGCTGCCCTGCTTGAGGAAGAGGTCGACGACGAGCAGGTCCCATTCGCCGTCGTGGCCGAGCAGCCATGCGCGCGCACCGCTCTCTGTTTCCGCGAATCCGACAACGGTACTGCAGGTGAGTTCTTCCAGCGTGCCAATGAGGTTTTCACGGATCGTGAGGTTGTCTTCGACAACATAAGTCTGCAATCTTGAATCCATGCCCAACCACTCTTCCTCTGAGGATGGCAGACGCATAAGCGCGCCTCCGTCGGCGTCAAGTGCCTGCGGAAGGACTTTGCTGCTTCTCCCATCCGCATCATGCAAGCTTCGGCGGTGGGAGGCTGTAGGTGGGTTCCGACGCATGGGACGCTTGGCCAGCTCAGTAGGCAATACCTCACGATGTCTGCGGTCGGCGGCCGACCGCGGCGGGGCTTCCACATGGGTTACAAGAGCCCCATGGCAACGACGAACGCACCGATGAAAGGGGGCCGCCTGCGCGGCCTGCCGCTCTGGCAGAAGCTGCTGGCGAGCCTGGTGCTGCTGTTCGCGGTGCTGGCCGTGGTGCTCGCCTTCTTCCCCTGGGACGTGCTTCGCGAGCCGGTCAACCGCTACGTCAGCGAGAAGACCGGGCGCAAGTTCGAGATCACCCGACGGCTGGACGTGGGGCTCGGGTGGCGGCAGGCCACCGTCAGGCTCGACGGCATCGAGTTCGCCAATCCCTCGTGGGCGCGTGATCCCTATCTGGTGAAGGCGGAGCGGGCCGACTTCGACATCCGCCTCTGGCCGCTGATCTCGCGCAGCATCATCATTCCCAGGCTGGCGCTTTCCTCCCCGACTGTGGGCCTGCAGATGGAAGCTGACGGCCGCCGCACCTGGTCGCTGGGCAAAGAAGGCAAGGACAGCTCCGAAGGCGGCACCGTACCGACCATCGGACAGGTGCAGATCGACAGCGGCGCGGTCGATTTCCTCGCCAAGCACCTGGGTGTCGACCTGCACGCCGACCTGAACTACGACAGCAGCCGCGGCGAGATGCCCCTCGACTACCGCATCAAGGGCCGCTACAAGGGACAGCCGCTGACAGCCAGCGGGCGAACCGGCAACGTGCTGCAGATCGAGGCCTCGAACGCGCCGCCGTTTCCGCTGGAGATTCGGGCTGCCGCCGGTCAGACGCAGCTGAAGGCGGCCGGCACTGTCGCCCGCCTGTCCGACCTGGACGGCATCGACGCGAAGTTCGAGATCAAGGGCCAGACGCTGGGCGCGCTGTTCCCGCTGCTGGGCATCGCGCTGCCGCAGACCTCGCCTTACGCCCTCAGCGGCAAGCTCGACAAGAGCGGCAAGCTCTGGAAGGCCAGCGGGCTGCAGGGGCGCCTGGGCCTGTCCGACATCGCGGGCGACATGCGTTTCGACCAGTCGGGCAAGCTGCCGCACCTGGCGGGCGACCTTCGCTCCAAGGTGATGGACATGGACGACCTCGGCCCGCTGATCGGCCTGCCGCCCACGGCGCGCACCGCCGCCACGGTGGAGGGCGTCGCGCCGCCGCCCACCGTTACCCAGGTCAGGCGGCCCGGCGGCAAGGTGCTGCCCACGGCACCGCTGGACTTCGAGCGCCTGCGCGCCATGAATGCCGACGTGAAGTACACGGCCGACCGCATCCGCAACGTGCGAGACGTGCCGCTGGAGCGCGGCAGCGTGCAGGTGAAGCTGAACGAGGGCGTGCTCACTCTCGATCCGCTCGACCTGGGCGTGGCCGGCGGCACGCTGGCCGGCGCGATCCGCATCGACGGCTCGAAGAACCCCGCCGACATCCGCGCCTCGCTCGACGCCCGCGCCATGCAGCTCGCGCGCCTCTTCCCGAAGCTGGAGACCACCGGCAACAGCGTGGGGCGGCTGGACGGGCGCATCAATCTCTCGGGTTCGGGCAGCACCGTCGCCAACTGGCTGGGAGGCGTCTCGGGCGACGTGGCGGTCATCTCGGGGCGCGGGCAGTTCGGCAACCTGCTGCCGGTGTTCGCGACCCTGGTGGGCGGCGACATCATCAAGTTCATCCTGCGCGGCGACCGCAACGTGGAGCTGCGCTGCGCGGCGCTGGCCTTCGATGTCAACAAGGGCCTGATGACCGGCCGCACCCTGGTGGTGGACACCACCAACGCCGTCTTCATCGCCACAGGCCAGGCCAACCTGGCGACGGAGGGGCTGGATTTCGTGATCCGTCCGGAGCCCAAGAGCAAGAACATCCTCTCGATCCGCACCCCGCTGGTGGTGAGCGGCACATTCGGCGATCCCAAGGGCGGACTGGAAGTCGGGCCGCTGGCCGGACGCGGGCTGGCTGCGCTGGCGCTGGGGGCGGTCAATCCGCTGCTCGCGCTGGCCGCGACCATCGAGACGGGGCCGGGCGAGGATTCCGACTGCAAGGGCGTGATCGCGCAGGCGAACAAGCCCACGGCAGGCGCCGCCGCGACCGGCGCAGCCCGCGCGAAGGGCGCGAAGCAGAAGAACTAGGCGGAAGGCGGGGCGGTGCGCTGCGCACAGACGCTGCAGTGCGGGTCGCGCGCCACGCGCAGCGTGTCGAAGGAGGTGCTGCGCCCGTCGAACATCAGCAGCCTGCCGGCCAGCGACGGGCCGATGCCGGCCAGCAGCTTCAGCGCCTCGCTGGCCTGCAGCGTGCCGATGGTGCCCACCACCGGGCCGAACACGCCGAGCACCGCGCAGCGGGTTTCCTCGAAGCTCGCCTCCGGCGGAAACAGGCAGGCGTAGCAGGGCGAGGCTGCGTCGCGGGTGTCGTAGACGCTCAGCTGGCCGTCGAAGCGGATCGCCGCGCCCGCCACCAGCGGCCTGGCATGCGCCACGCAGGCGCGGTTGACGGCCTGGCGGGTCGCGAAGTTGTCGCAGCAATCGACCACCACGTCGGCCTCGGCGACGAGGCGAGACAGCAGCGCCTCGTCCGCGCGCAGCGCATGGGTTTCGATGGAGATCTCGGGGTTGATGTCGCGCATGGCCTGCGCCGCGGATTCGACCTTTGGCAGGCCGACGCGTGCATGGGTATGGGCGACCTGCCGCTGCAGGTTGGTGAGGTCGACCTCGTCGTCGTCGACCAGCACGATGTGGCCCACGCCCGCCGCCGCGAGGTAAAGGGCGACCGGCGAGCCCAGCCCGCCGGCGCCTATGACCAGGACGCGCCCGGCACTGACGCGGGCCTGCCCGTCGATGCCGAACTCTTCGAGGAGGATGTGGCGCGAATAGCGCAGCAGCTGGTGATCATTCATGCTCGCCCCCAGGCCGGCCCGCTCGGTGCGGCCGCCCACCCCCTGCCGGGGTCGATACCGGCGGCCCGGCGAGGCCGGCGCCGCGGTACTCCTGAACTGAACCGACTTGCCCGGTTCAGTTCTCCTTCTTCTCTTCCTTGTTGTCGACGATGACCTGCGTCTTGCTCACGAGCACCGGCTGGCCCTTCAGGCGGTTGAGCGCCTGCACGAGCGGGAAGTCCTTGTCGGAGCCGAATTCGGGCACCTTGCGGTCCTGCGGCGGCTTCTTGGCCTCTTCCTCGAGGCGCTTGCGGGCCTCGTCGCGGGCCTTCTCGCGTTCCGGGTCCTTGACTTCGGGACCCTGGCCGCTGGCCAGGTGCTTCTCGAGGTCGGCCTCGCGCATGCGCAGGGCGGCGAAGGGGCTGCCCTCGGCGCTTTCGTCGACCAGCACGTTCGGCACGATGCCCTTGGCCTGGATCGAGGTGCCGCTGGGCGTGTAGTAGCGTGCAGTGGTGATCTTCAGGCCGGTGTCGGGGCCGAGCGGGCGGACCGTCTGCACCGAGCCCTTGCCGAAGGTCTGGCTGCCCATGATGGTGGCGCGCTTGTGGTCCTGCAGCGCGCCGGCGACGATCTCGCTGGCCGATGCCGAGCCTTCGTTCACGAGCACCACCAGCGGCACCGTCTTGAGCGCGGCCGGCAGGCTGCGCAGCGGGTCGCTGCCCGAGCGGCGCTGGTAGAACTCCGGCGCAGCCTTGTAGACCGCCTTGCTCTCGGCCAGCTGGCCGTCGGTGGTCACCACGGTGACGTTCTCGGGCAGGAAGGCCGACGACACCGCCACGGCCGCGTCGAGCAGGCCGCCCGGGTCGTTGCGCAGGTCGAGTACCAGACCCTTGAGGTTCGGGTCTTCCTTGTACATCTCGTCGATCTTCTTGACGAAGTCGTCGACGGTGCGTTCCTGGAACTGCGACAGGCGGATCCAGCCGTAGCCCGGCTCGATGATCTTGCCGCGGACCGACTGCGTGCGGATTTCCTCGCGCGTGATGGTCACGGGGAAGGTGCGGCTCTCGTCCTTGCGGAAGATGGTCAGCAGCACCTTGGTGTTGGCTTCGCCGCGCATGCGCTTGACCGCCTCGTTCAGCGACAGGCCGCGCACGGCGGTGTCGTCGATCTTGGTGATCAGGTCGTTGGGCTTGAGGCCCGCGCGGAAGGCCGGGGAGCCCTCGATGGGCGAGACGACCTTGATGAGGCCGTCTTCCTGGGAAATCTCGATGCCCACGCCGACGAATCGGCCCGTGGTGCCTTCCCTGAATTCCTTGAAGGACTTCTTGTCGAAGTACTGGGAGTGGGGGTCGAGCCCGGCGACCATGCCGGAGATGGCGTCGGAGATGAGCTTCTTCTCGTCGACCGGCTCCACGTAGTCGCTCTTGACCATTCCGAAGACGGCGGCGAGCTGCTGCAATTCCTCGAGCGGCAGGGGCGCGAGCGAGCCGCGCGCGACGGTCTGCAGCGAGACGGTGGTCAGGACGCCTGCAACGGCGCCGGCGGCGACCCAGCCGGTGATCTTGAGTTTCTGGCCCATCATGAGTGGTTGTCCTTGTCGGCGGCTGTCAGTCCAATATACACAGCTTGGAAGCAAATTGTTTGCCGGGGTTCCACGGGTGGAGCGCCGGACGGGGGCTTTTTCTGGGCGCTCCTGGCGGGCCTTGTCAGCCCTTGCCCTGCGATGCCACCGCGGCGGCAGCCTTCTCGGCGGCCGCGGCATCGCCGAGGTAGTAGTGGCGCAGGGGCTTGAGGTCGTCGTCGAGCTCGTACACCAGCGGGATGCCGTTGGGGATGTTCAGCCCGACGATGTCGTCGTCGGAGATGCCGTCGAGGTACTTCACCAGGGCGCGGATCGAGTTGCCGTGGGCCGCCACCACCAGCCGGCGGCCGGTGCGGATGGCCGGCGCCATCGATTCGTTCCAGAAGGGCAGCACGCGCGCCACCGTGTCCTTCAGGCACTCGGTCAGCGGGATCTGCTCGGGCGAGAGCTTGGCGTAGCGCACGTCGCCGCGCTCGCTGCGCGGATCGTCGGCTTCCAGCGGCGGGGGGGGCGTGTTGTAGCTGCGGCGCCAGATCAGCACCTGCTCGTCGCCGTATTTCTTGGCGGTCTCGGCCTTGTTCAGGCCCTGCAGGCCGCCGTAGTGGCGCTCGTTCAGGC
Organism: Variovorax atrisoli; assembly: GCF_014195185.1. Classification (NCBI taxonomy): domain Bacteria; kingdom Pseudomonadati; phylum Pseudomonadota; class Betaproteobacteria; order Burkholderiales; family Comamonadaceae; genus Variovorax; species Variovorax atrisoli. The sequence continues at coordinate 42,822 of NZ_JACIBG010000006.1, forward strand.
GCCAGGAATGCACCACGGGCAGCCAGGTGCGGTCGAGTTCGTCGAGGGTGTGCCAGAGGGTGCGGGTGGCGCGCTTGAGGACGCTCGTGTAGGCGACGTCGAAGTCGTAGCCCTCGGCCTTGAGCAGCCGGCCGGCCTGCTTGGCCTGTTCGACGCCGGTTTCGGTCAGGTCGACGTCGGTCCATCCGGTGAAGCGGTTTTCGAGATTCCAGGTCGATTCGCCGTGACGGATCAATACCAGTTTGTGCATGTGGGAGGCCTTTGGCTGCGCTTGCGAAACCCCGCATTCTAAAATCCCCGGTTTGCCATTCAAGGAACCCCCGTGAAATTGATCGAATTCGTCACCGCGAACTGGATGCTGATCCTGATCGCGCTCAGCTCGGGCGCCATGCTGGCCTGGCCGCTGGTGCGGGGGGCGGGCGGCGGAACGCTCACGGCACAGGGCGCCGTGCAGCTCATCAACCGCGAGCGCGCGGTGCTGGTCGACGTGCGCGAGCCCGAGGAGTTCGCCACCGGCCACATGATCGGCGCCAAGAACGTTCCCCTGAACCAGCTCGAGGAAAAGCTCGCCGGCGCGGTCAAGAACAAGAACGTGCCGCTGCTGCTGGTGTGTGCCACCGGTGCCCGCGCCCAGCGCGCGGTGGCCGTGGCCAAGAAGCTGGGCTACGAACAGGCCCAAGCGGTATCCGGCGGGCTGAAAGCCTGGAAAGACGCTAACCTGCCTGTCGAAAAAGCCTGAATATCGACTCGTCCCCAGGCTTCGCGCACTTCGTGGCGCTGCGCCAGCCCCCTGCCGGGGGCAACGTACGCGTTCCGGCCAAGCCGGTTCCGCGGCTTTCCCCCAAGGGCCGGTGGGCGAGTTGAATAAATGAAACTTTCCCCAAGGTAGAGCGCATGCAAGCCGTCAAGATGTACACCACCGCCGTTTGCCCTTACTGCATCCGCGCGAAACAGATCCTGAAGTCCAAGGGCGTCGAGCAGATCGAGGAGATCCGCATCGACACCGACCCCCAGGCCCGCAACACCATGATGGAGATCACCCAGCGCCGCACGGTGCCCCAGATCTTCATCGGCGACACCCACGTGGGCGGCTGCGACGACCTGATGGCGCTTGACAGCCGCGGCGGCCTGGTTCCGCTGCTGCAGGGCGCCTGAATCCGGCCCTGCCCCGGAGCCGTCTTCCGGCCGGGCCATAATCGCCAGTTCACTCATCTGCAGCCCGCTGCGGGAGCCCCTCCCCGGCGGGCATTGTTTTGATCCTCGAAAGTTCAGCCATGGCCGACCAGCAAGCCCAAGATCCCGTGTTCCAGATCCAGCGCGTCTACCTCAAGGACCTGTCGCTCGAGCAGCCCAATTCGCCCGCGATCCTGCTGGAGCAGGAGCAGCCCACCGTCGACATCCAGCTCGGCGTGGACGCCCAGCCCGTGGCCGAAGGCATCTTCGAGATCACCGTGGCCGCCACCGTGCAGACCAAGATCGGCGACAAGACCGTGTTCCTGGTCGAGGCCAAGCAGGCTGGCATCTTCGAGATCCGCCACCTGCCCGAAGAGCAGATGGGCGCCATCCTCGGCATCGCCTGCCCGCAGATCGTTTACCCGTACCTGCGCGGCAACGTGGCCGACGTGATCCAGCGCGGCGGCTTCCCGCCAGTGCACCTGGCCGAAATCAACTTCCAGGCCATGTACGAGCAGCAGCAGGCACAGGCCGCCGGCCAGGCTGCGCCCTCGCTGGCACAGTAATCGCGGCACTGCAGCCGTAGCAGCCACTAACGCCGATGAAGATCTGCGTTCATGGCGCCGGCGCCTGGGGCACGGCGGTCGCCGTCAATGCGGCGGCCCGCCACGAAGTCACGCTCTGGGCGCGCGATGCCGCCCAGGCCGACGCCATGTCGGCCGCGCGAGAGAACTCCCGCTACCTGCCCGGGCTGGCCCTGCCGGCCTCGCTGGCCGTGCGCGCCGGCGACATCGGCCAGGCGCAGGCCGGCGCCGACCTCGTCATCGTGGCCACGCCCATGGCGGCCCTGCGTGCGCAGCTCGTTGCGCTGCGCGGCACCAGCGCCGCGGTGGCGTGGCTGTGCAAGGGCGTCGAGCCCGCGCTCGACACGTCGTCCCCCGCATCCTTCGGCCTGCTGGCCCACGAGATCTGGGGCCAGGTTGCTCCTGAATTGAGAGCGGGCGTGCTCAGCGGCCCCAGCTTCGCGCAGGAGGTCGCCGAAGGGCGGCCGACCGCGCTGGTGGCCGCCAGCCCGCACGCCGCCGTGCGCGACATGCTGGTCGACGCCTTCCACGGCCCCGCGCTGCGCGTCTACGCCAACGAGGACATCGTCGGCGTGGAGGTGGGCGGCGCGGTCAAGAACGTGCTGGCCATCGCCACCGGGCTGTGCGACGGCCTCGCGCTCGGGCTCAACGCCCGCGCGGCGCTCATCACCCGCGGCCTTGCCGAAATGACGCGCTTCGGCCTCGCGCTGGGCGCGCGCGCCGAGACCTTCATGGGCCTTTCGGGCCTGGGCGACCTGGTCCTTACTTCCACCGGCGACCTGTCGCGCAACCGCAAGGTCGGCCTGCTGCTCGCGCAGGGCCGCACGCTGGCGCAGGCCGTCGATTCGCTCGGCCATGTGGCCGAGGGCGTCTACTGCGCCCGCACCGTGGTGCAGCGCGCCCGGGGCCTCGGCATCGAGATGCCCATCGCCGAAGGCGTGGTCGCGCTGCTCGACGGCCGCGTGAGCCCGCAGGACGCCGTGGCGGCCCTCGTCGGCCGCGAGCCGGTGCCCGAATCGGTGCAGCTCCAGCAAGCGGGCGCCGCCGCTTCCCCTCGTCAATCCTCCTGAGAAAAACGCAGAGACAAAGAGAGCCATGAGCCTTCGCTTTGATTTTTCAGCGTCGGCCGTGGCCGCGCTGGCCCTGTCCGATGCCACCCGCGCATTGCAGGAAGACGTCGCCGACGGCGACCTCACCGCCTCGCTGGTCGATCCGGCCCGCAGCTCCCGCGCCCGCGTGCTTGCGCGCGAAGCCGCCGTCGTGTGCGGCGCCCCGTGGGTCGAGGCCACGCTGCGGCAGCTCGATCCGCAGGTGCGCATCCAGTGGCTGTGCGCCGAGGGCGAGCGCTGCGAGGCCGGCCAGACCGTGCTCGAGATCGAAGGCTCGGCTCGCGCGCTGCTGACGGCGGAGCGCACTTCGCTCAACTTCCTGCAGCTGCTGAGCGCCGTCGCCACCAAGACCGCCCTCTACGCCGACGCCGTGCGCGGCACCCGCGCGCGCATCGTCGACACCCGCAAGACCATTCCCGGCCTGCGGCTTGCGCAGAAATACGCCGTGCGCACCGGCGGCGGCCTGAACCACCGCATCGGCCTGTACGACGCGGTGCTCATCAAGGAAAACCACATCGCCGCAGCCGGCGGCGTGGCGGCCGCCCTGCGTGCGGTGGCACCCGCCGCCGCGAAGGCGGAGTTCGTCGAGGTCGAGGTCGAGACGCTGGCCCAGCTGCGCGAGGCGCTCGACGCCGGGGCGCGCATGGTGCTGCTCGACAACATGGACCTGCCCACGCTGCGAGAGGCCGTGCGCATCAACGACGAGGCCGGCGAAGACCGCAAGGCCGTGCTCGAGATCTCCGGCGGCGTCACGCTGGACGGCCTGCGCGCCCTGGCCGAAACCGGCGTCGACCGGATCTCCGTCGGTGCCCTGACCAAGGACGTCAAGGCGATCGACTACTCGATGCGTTTCCAGGAAGGCTGATCCGCCCATGTCGTCCACGGTCATCGACGTCGACTACGAGCAGCCCGCCGAAACCAGGGCCGGCGCCATCTGCGACACCCGCCACGCCTGGGCGCGCGTGCCGCCCGAGCCATCGCCCGACGAGCGCATCGCGCTGAAGGAGCGCATCCGCCGCCTGCTGCGCGAGCGCAATGCGGTGATGGTGTCGCACTTCTACGTGCATCCCGACCTGCAGGACCTCGCCGAGGAAACCGGCGGCATCGTGAGCGATTCGCTCGAAATGGCGCGCTTCGGCCGCGACCACGCCGCGCAGACGCTGGTGGTGTCGGGCGTGCGCTTCATGGGCGAGACCTCGAAGATCCTCTCGCCCGACAAGCGCGTGCTGATGCCCGACCTCGACGCGAACTGCTCGCTCGACCTGGGCTGCCCGGTCGACCAGTTCAGCGCCTTCTGCGACCAGCATCCCGACCGCACCGTGGTCGTCTACGCCAACACCAGCGCAGCCGTGAAGGCGCGCGCCGACTGGCTGGTCACCTCCAGCTGCGCGCTCGACGTGGTGAACGCGCTGCATGCGGCGGGGCAGAAGATCCTCTGGGGGCCCGATCGCCACCTGGGCGACTACATCCGCCGCCAGACCGGCGCCGACATGGTCAGCTGGAACGGCGCCTGCATCGTGCACGACGAGTTCAAGGCGCTGGAGCTCGAGCTGCTCATGAAGGAGCACCCGAAGGCCAAGGTGCTGGTGCACCCCGAGTCGCCCTCGGACGTGATCGCGCTGGCCGACGCGGTGGGCTCCACCTCGGCCATCCTGAACGCGGCGCAGCGCATGGACGCCAGGGAGTTCATCGTCGCCACCGACAGCGGCATGCTGCACAAGCTGCGCACGCTGAACCCCGGCAAGGTCTTCATCGAGGCGCCGACGGCCGGCAACGGCGGCACCTGCAAGAGCTGCGCGCATTGCCCGTGGATGGCGATGAACGGGCTGGTGGAGCTCGCGAATGCCCTGGAGACGGGCGCGGGGGAAATCCACGTCGATCCGGCGCTGGGGCTGCGGGCGCGGGTGCCGATCGATCGGATGCTGGCGTTCACGGCCGGGCTGAAGAACGGGCAGGCGCCGGGGAGCCTGGTGGCGGGCATCGGCGCGGCCTGACCCCGCTTCGCTCCTTCCCCCCGCTGGGGGAAGGTTGGGATGGGGGCGGGCAGAGCGCTCGATGGTGGCGCCGCGTGCCCCCACCCCGGCCCTCCCCCAGCGGGGGAGGGAGAAAAACCTAGAAATCGACGGTACAGCTGTCCCCCAGCGCCTCCCGCCACACCTTCACGCGCGCCAGCGAGGCCCGCAGGTCCGGCAGCGCATCGGCGATGAACACGCAAAGGTTCTCCAGCGTCGGCGGGTGCAGCCCCGCCACGTCGTCCAGCAGGTGATGGTCGAGCTGCTCGCGCACATCCTCCAGCCGGCGGCGCAGCAGCCCCAGGTCGATCACCATCCCCGTCACCGGGTCGCGCTCGCCCGTGAGCCACACCTCCGCGTGGTAGGTATGTCCGTGGATACGGCGGCTGCCTTCCACTTCGATCTCGCGCTTGAGCGTATGGGCGGCGTCGAAGAAAAAGCGTTGGCTGATGGTGAATCGCATTGTCGAAAGAGAAACTCGGGAAAAAAAGCGGCCCCCGCCTCAGCGGATGCCGGTGATCTTGTGCGTCTGAACGCTGAGCCGCCACACGGGCTGCTTCATGCATTCGGCGATGCACAGCTCGGTGTTCGCGACGCGGTCGGGTCCGTCCATGGGCTGCAGGAAGCGGTGCGTGAACTCGCCGGTGCGCGCCATGGCGTCGAGGTCGATGCCCTGCTGCGGCCACACCAGCTTGAGCTCCTGGCCGCGCCGCTGCACCCATTGCGCGCCGGCCTTGGGGCTGATGCACAGCCAGTCGATGCCCTCCGGCGCCTCGACCGTGCCGTTGCTCTCGACCGCGATGCGGAAGCGGCGCGCGTGCAGCGCGTCGACCAGCGCAGCGTCCACCTGCAGCAGCGGCTCGCCGCCGGTCAGCACCACCAGCCGGTGGTCTGCGTCGGCAGCGGGCCATTGGGCGGCGATGGTGTCGGCGAGCAGGTCGGCGGTCCTGAACTTGCCGCCCAGCGTGCCGTCGGTGCCGACGAAATCGGTGTCGCAGAAACGGCAGACGGCGCTGGCGCGGTCTTCCTCGCGGCCGCTCCAGAGGTTGCAGCCCGCGAAGCGGCAGAACACCGCGGGCATGCCGGCCTGTCCGCCTTCGCCCTGCAGCGTGTAGAAGATTTCCTTGACGCTGTATGTCATGGGGCGGCCGTTTCGATCTCGAGGTTGTCGATCAGGCGCGTGGCGCCCAGGCGCGCGGCGGCCAGCGCCACCAGCGCGTCGCCGGCGGCGGGCGCCTGCAGGTCGCGGCGGCGGCGCAGCACCAGGTAGTCGGGCTGCCAGCCGCGCGCGGCCAGCGTCTGCATGGCGCGTGCCTCGATGGCGCCCAGGTCGCGCTCGCCCGAGCGCACCGCCTCGGCCATCGCCTTCAGCGCCTTCGACAGCTGCACGGCCTCGGCGCGCTCGCTCTCGCTCAGGTAGCCGTTGCGCGACGAGAGCGCGAGGCCATCGTCGGCGCGGAAGGTCTCGCCGCCCACGATCTCGATCGGCAGCGCGAACTGCCGGACCATGTGGCGGATCATCATCAGCTGCTGGTAGTCCTTCTTGCCGAACACCGCCGCGCGCGGCTGCACGCACTGGAAGAGCTTCATCACCACCGTGCACACGCCGACGAAGAAGCCGGGGCGGAAGTGGCCTTCGAGGATGTCGGCCAGCGCCGGGTCGGGGTGCACCTTGCAGGTCTGGGGCTCGGGATAGAGCGCCTTCTCGTCGGGCGCGAACAGCACGTCGCAGCCGGCCGAGCGCAGCTTCTCGCAGTCGCTCTCCCAGGTGCGCGGGTAGGTGTCGAAATCTTCGTGCGGCAAGAACTGCAGGCGGTTCACGAAGATGCTGGCCACGGTCACCTCGCCGAGCGGCTTCGCCTGCCTCACCAGGGCCAGGTGGCCGTCGTGCAGGTTGCCCATGGTGGGGACGAAGGCGGGGCGCCCGAAGGCGGCCAGGTGGCTGCGCAGGTCGTCGATGGTGTGCGCGATGTACATGGGTTGGTTTCCTTTTCCTTGTCTGCCTACCAGGCGTGGAGGCGGTCGTCGGGGAAGCTGCCGTCCTTGACGGCCTGCACGTAGGCCTTGAGCGCGGGCAGCAGGCCCGGCGCGTCGGCCATGAAGTTGCGCACGAACTTCGGCATCTTCCCGAGGTTGATGCCCAGCATGTCGTGCAGCACGAGCACCTGTCCGGCGGTGGCCCTGCCTGCACCGATGCCGATGGTGGCGCAGTGCTTCAGCTCGCCGGTGAGCTCGGCGGCCAGCGCGGCCGGCACCATCTCGAGCACCAGCATCGCGGCGCCCGCGTCCTGCAGCTCGTGGGCCTGCTGCTTCAGCAGCGCGCCGGCCGTGTCGCCCTTGCCCTGCACGCGGTAGCCGTCGAGCGCGTGCACCGTCTGCGGCGTGAGGCCGAGGTGGGCGCACACCGGAATGCCGCGCTCGACCAGGAAGCGCACCGTGTCGGCGGTCCAGCCGCCGCCTTCGAGCTTGACCATGTGCGCGCCGGCCTGCATCAGCACGGTGGCGCTGCGCAGCGCCTGTTCGCGCGACTCCTGGTAGCTGCCGAAGGGCAGGTCGGCGATGAGCCAGGCCGTGCCCTGCACGCGGCGCAGGCCGCGCGAGACGCTGTCGGTGTGATAGCGCATGGCCTCCAGGCTCACTCCCACCGTGCTGTTCAGGCCCTGGCAGACCATGCCGAGCGAATCGCCGACCAGCAGGCAGTCGACACCGGCTGCGTCGGCCATGGCGGCGAAGGTGGCGTCGTAGGCCGTCAGCATCGCGATCTTCTCGCCGCGCGCATGCATGTCGGCCAGGCGCGGCAGGCTCACGGGCTTGCGCGACGCGGGCGGGGAAGCCGGCGGCAGCGTGCCGTAGGGCGAGGCCGGCGGTGCTTCAGTGGCGGCGGTGGTGGGCGTGGTGTGCGACATGGTTGGGTTTCTCCCTGCGGGCGTCGGTGGCCGGGCATCCTTGAGTGAAGAAAAACGAACGGTGAGGGTTATCGGTCTGCCGGAGGCACCAGCACCGTGGGTGCGGTGGGCTCGGCGAGCGAGGGGTAGTCGCGGCTGAAATGCAGGCCGCGGCTTTCGTGGCGGGCCTGCGCGGAACGCACGATCAGCTCGGCCACCTGCACCAGGTTGCGCAGTTCGAGCAGGTCGCGCGTGACGTGGAAGTTCGCGTAGAACTCCTGGATCTCGGCCTGCAGCAGCGCGATGCGATGACTCGCGCGCTCCAGGCGCTTGTTGGTGCGCACGATGCCGACGTAGTCCCACATGAAGCGGCGCAGCTCGTCCCAGTTGTGGGAGATGACCACGGCTTCGTCGGCGTCGGTGACGCGGCTGTCGTCCCAGGCTGGCAGTTCGGCGAGCTCGCGCGCGGGCGCCGAGGCGATGGCCCCGGCCGCGGCGCGCGCGAACACCATGCATTCGACCAGCGAGTTGCTGGCCAGCCGGTTCGCTCCGTGCAGGCCGGTGCAGGCGGTCTCGCCGATGGCGTAGAGGCCCGGGATGTCGGTGCGCCCGCTCAGGTCGCTGAGCACGCCGCCGCAGGTGTAGTGCGCGGCCGGCACCACCGGAATCGGCTCGCGCGTGATGTCGATGCCCAGTTCCAGGCAGCGCGCCAGGATGTTGGGGAAGTGCTCCTTGAGGAACGCGGCCGGCTGGTGCGAGATGTCGAGGTAGACGCAGTCCAGGCCGTGCTTCTTCATCTCGAAGTCGATGGCGCGGGCCACCACGTCGCGCGGCGCGAGCTCGGCGCGCTCGTCGTGCTTCGGCATGAAGCGCGTTCCGTCGGGCAACTTCAGCAGGCCGCCTTCGCCGCGCACCGCCTCGCTGATGAGGAAGGACTTCGCGTGCGGGTGGTACAGGCAGGTCGGGTGGAACTGGATGAACTCCATGTTCGACACCCGGCAGCCCGCGCGCCACGCGGCGGCGATGCCGTCGCCGGTGGCGGTGTCGGGATTGGTCGTGTAGAGGTACACCTTGCCCGCGCCGCCCGTGGCCAGGATGATGTGCGGCGCGCGGAAGGCCAGCACCTCGTCGGTCTGGTCGTCGAGCGCGTAGAGACCCAGGCAGGCGGGGTCGTCGAGCCCGACCTTCGGGCCGGTGATGAGGTCGACCAGCGTGTGGTGCTCGAAGAGCGAGATGTTCGGCGTGCGCCGTACGCGCTCGATCAGCACCTGCTGCACCGCCGCGCCGGTGGCGTCGGTCACGTGCACGATGCGCCGCTGGCTGTGGCCGCCTTCGCGCGTCAGGTGCAGGCCGCCGCCAGCCTCCTCGGACTCTTCGGAGAAAGGCACGCCCAGTTCGCGCAGCCAGCCGATGGCCTCGGGCGCGTGCTCCACCACGAAGCGCGTGGCCTCGGGGTCGCACAGGCCGGCGCCGGCAATCAGCGTGTCTTCGACGTGCGCATCGAAGCTGTCGCCTGCCGCCAGCACCGCCGCGATGCCGCCCTGCGCCCAGGCGCTGGAGCCGTCGTTCAGCGCGCGCTTGGTCAGCACGGCCACGCGGTGCGTGGGCGCCAGGTGCAGCGCGGCGGAGAGGCCGGCCAGTCCGCTGCCGACGATGAGGACGTCGAAGTCGCGCACGGGATGGATCAGGAAGGTGAGTACGCCAGCCGGACGTAGATGGGAGCAAAGGCTTCCGCCTGCGTGATCTCGATCAGCGTCTCCTTCGCGAGCTCCAGCATCGCGATGAAGGTGACGATCAGCACCGGCACGCCGCGCGACACGTCGAAGAGCTTCTCGAACTCCACGAAGCGCTGCCCCTGCAGGTGGCGCAGCACGATGCTCATGTGCTCGCGCACGTTGAGCTCCTCGCGCGAGATCTTGTGGTGCTGCACGAGCTTGGCGCGCTTCATGATGTCGGCCCACGCGTCGCGCAGCTCGATCACGTCCACGTCGGGAAAGCGCGGCTTCAGCGACTGCTCGATGTAGACCTGCGCCTTCCAGAAGTCGCGCCCGTACTGCGGCATGGCGCTGATGGCGGCGGCCTGCAGCTTGGTCTGCTCGTACTCGAGCAGGCGGCGCACGAGTTCGGCGCGCGGGTCTTCGGCCTCTTCGCCGTCGGCCACCTTCTTGGGCGGCAGCAGCATGCGCGACTTGATCTCGATCAGCATCGCGGCCATCAGCAGGTACTCGGCCGCGAGCTCGAGGTTGCTCTGGCGGATCTCGTCGACGTAGCTCAGGTATTGCCGCGTGAGCCCCGCCATCGGGATGTCGAGGATGTTGAAGTTCTGCTTGCGGATCAGGTAGAGCAGCAGGTCGAGGGGGCCCTCGAAGGCCTCCAGGAACACCTGCAGCGCCTCGGGCGGGATGTACAGGTCCTTCGGCATCGCGAAGAGCGGCTCTCCGTAGAGCCTCGCGAGCGCGACCTGGTCGACCACCTCGGGCATGTCGACCACCAGCGTGCCGTTGTCCTCGTCGCTGTTCATTGTGCCGGTGCTACCGTTTCAATAGCGGCCGACGCAATGCGGACGGGGATTTGCTGCCAATTCGGCATCGGCTGATAGGTTACTTGGTGCGGGTCTGGTAGACGTAGGGCTGCTGGGGCACGCGGGCTTCGCTGTACTCCTGCAGCAGGCTGCGGTCGAGGTGCTTGTCCCACAGCAGGGCGCGGCCGGCGCGCTGTTCGGCCTCCAGCGTCGGCTTCTTTTCCTTCATCTCCTCGATGAAGTTCGTGATCTCGGAGGTGTAGTGGGGGCGGCGGAAGATGGACATAGACTGGACCTTTGTTGGCGCGAATTTTACCGGGGACGGCATGAAGCAAATTCGAGGATGGCGGATCGGCATGGCAATCGGGTGCCTGGCGGCAGCAATCGGGCTCGCCGCGTGCGACTCGAAGAACATCAGCGAGCTGGAGGAAGGCGTCTCCACCGAGGCCGACGTGCGGGCCCGTTTCGGCCAGCCCGAGAACATCTGGGACGGCGCGGGCGGCGCCCGCGTGTTCGAGTACAACCGCCAGCCCGCGGGCCAGAAGAACTACATGATCACCATCGGCACCGACGGAAAGATGAGCGCCCTGCGCCAGGTGCTCACGCCCGAGAACTTCGCGAAGGTGCACCCCGGCATGATGATGGAAGACCTGCGCAAGATGCTGGGCAAGCCCGCGAAGGTCACGCCCTACGCGCTGCGGCGCGAGACCGAATGGGAATGGCGCTGGGTGCAGCCGCCGAATTCGCCGATGGTCTTCACCGCCACGCTCGACGACGATCAGCGCGTGGTGCGCAGCGGCTCCTCGCCCGACAGGGGCACCGAGGCGCCCTAGCGATCCGTCCGATCGCGCCTCGCCACCGAGGATCAGGCCGCCTGCGCGTGCAGGAGGTCTTCGGCCGACGGTTCCCGCGGCCACAGCGCGAGCCCGCCCGACAGGCTCCAGGCCTGTGAATGTCCCAGCCTGCGCAGCGCCCTGGCGGCCTGCGCGCTGCGGTTGCCGCTGCGACAGAAGAACACCACCGGCGTCTCCTCGGGCAGCGCGAGCCAGCCTGGCAGGGCATCGGGCAGCCTCGACAGCGGCACTGCCTGCGTTTGGGCCGCCGCATCCAGCACCGGAGCGTGGCCGACGCGCTGCTCGTAGGGCTCGCGCACGTCGACCAGCACCAGGCCGGGGTGCGCCTGCTGCAGGGCTGCCAGAGCCTCGGGCTTCAGGTCGACGGCGGGGCCTGCGGTGCAGGTGTCGACCCGGGCGCCGCAGGCCATGGTCTGGTACGCCGTGAGCGCCAGGCCGCGCTCCAGTGTTTCCTTGGCGCTTGCGAAGCCGGCCGCGTCGAGGGCGCCGCAGAGAAGCTGCCTGAGCAGCGGCTGGGCCGCGCATTCGGTGTCCAGCGTGGCGGCGAAGCGGTCGTCGTAGTCGTGGCCCGGCAGCATCAGCGTATCGGGCCGCAGCGCCTGCTGCAGCTGCAGCAGCGAGGGGCCGTAGGCCAGCGGCTCGCTCTGTGCGAAGTCGCTGCGGCCGAGCGCGCCGGGCATCACGGTGTCGCCGACGAAGGCCAGGCGCAGGCCGCCGGCGTCGTGCAGCAGGTAGGCGGTGGAGTCGGCGGTGTGGCCGGGCAGCGCCAGCCGCGTGAGCCGCTGGCTGCCGAGCTCGATCTGCTGCGCGCCCTGCGGCCATCCGAGCGCGTCCACGGGGCCGGCCTCGCGTTGCGATGGGGGCACTGCGGCGAGCAGCTCGGGCCGCGACGAGGCATGGTCGCCGTGGCTGTGCGTGTTGAGCACGGCGGCCAGCGTGTAGCGGTGGCAGCCGAGCCATTGCGTGAGCTGGCCGGTGAGTTCGGGCAGCGGATCGACCACCACGCAGCGGCGGCTGGCGGCGTCGGCCAGCAGGTAGCAGCAGGCGCCGTCCACCACGAAGCGGGTCAGCCGGTCGGGCGGCAGCGCGTGGCTCTGCGGCGCGGTGCCCAGGCAGCTCTCGCGCAGCGATTCACCGCATGCCGCGATGCGGGCGCAGGCCTCGTCGATGAAGGCGTCGTCCGCGGCCGGGCCGAAGGAAAGCCGCACCGCCGAGGCGGTGCGCCACGCCGGCAGCCCCATGGCTTCCAGCACGTAGCTCGGCCGGGCCTTCGACGCGCCGCAGGCCGAGCCGCCGCTCATGCGCACGTCGGCGGCATCGAACAGGTCCAGCAGCAGCTTCGAGCTCAGTCCGGGCACCGAGAAGTTCAGGGTGGTCGGCAGGGCCAGCTCGGGCGGTGCGTTGAACACCAGCCCCGGAAACGCGTCCTGCAATGCGGCGGCAAGCCGGTCGCGATAGGAAGCGAGCGTGCAGTGGTCCTGGAAGGTCCGGCCCTCTTCGAGCGCCTCCAGCACGGCGCCCAGCGCCGCGATGCCCGACATGTTCTCGGTGCCCGAGCGCAGCGAGTCTTCCTGGCCGCCGCCGGCCATCAGCGGCGTGAAGGGAGCGCCCTGGCGCACGTACAGCATGCCGATGCCCTTGGGCGCGTAGAGCTTGTGGCCGGAGAAGGGCGCGTAGTCGATGGGCCGTTCGCCCAGCCACAGCGGCAGCTTGCCGAGGGCCTGGACGCTGTCGACCATCCACAGCGCCGGGCTGTTCGCCAGCGCAGCGGCGATGCCGTCGAGGTCGCTCACCACCCCGGTCTCGTTGTTGGCGGCCATCGTGCAGACCATGCCGGCGCGCGGCGCATGAGCGCGCAGCCAGCCCAGGTCGTGGCGGCCGTCGAGGGCCACGGGAATGGCCAGCACCTGCAGGTCCAGGCCCAGCAGCGTGTTCCAGTGCCTGAGCGCCTCGGGCACGGCCTTGTGCTCCGTCGCGCCGTACAGCAGCAGCTCGGCGGCCGCATCGCCGGCCTGGCGTCGGGCGCGCAGCGCGCTCAGGGCCGAGAGCACGGCGGTCTGGATGCCTTCGGTCGCGCCGCTGAGGAACAGCAGCTGCCCCGAGGGCGCGCCGATCGCCCGGCGGGCGCGGGCGCGCACGGCGTCCATCAGCGCCCGGGCCTTCAGGCCGGTGGTGTGGATGCTGCTCGGGTTGCCGAAGTCGCCGGCCATGGCGGCGAGCGCTGCGGCGCGTGCCTGGGGCAGAACGGGGGTGGTGGCGTTGGCGTCCAGATAGATTTCCATGACGACGATTCTGCAAACCATCGGCAGGAAAAGGCTTGCGTTCCAGGCTCCATATCTTCAGTATTTGAGAATCCTGTTCTCAAAAATATGAAGAAGATAAAAATTGATTCCATGGATCGAAAGATCCTCGAACTGCTGCAGCAGAACGCCGAATGGCAGGTCGCAGAACTGGCCGCACGGGTCGGCCTTTCGCAGACGCCATGCTGGCGGCGCATCCAGCGCCTGAAGGAGGCCGGCGTGATCACCCGCAGCGTGACGCTGGTCGACCCGCAGAAGGTGAACGTGGGCGTCACCGTCTTCGTCGCCGTGCGCACCCGCACGCATTCGCAGGCGTGGTTCGACCACTTCAAGGCGGTGGTCGACGTGATTCCCGAGGTGGTCGAGTTCTACCGGATGAGCGGCGACATCGACTACCTGCTGCGCGTGGTCGTGCCCGACATCGCCGCCTACGACAAGGTCTACAAGCGCCTGACCGCCGACACCGACCTGTCGGACGTGAGCTCCAGCTTCGCGATGGAGGAGATCAAGTTCACCACCGCGCTGCCGCTCTCGTACGTCGAGTGAGTGGGTTGCCGGGCCCGCGTGCGAACTTTCAGTCAACTTATCCGGAAGGAGGCTTACAGATACATTTTTGACATTCGTTGACATTTCGTCACCGACATTACCGGGGCCGTCGATGCACATCCTGCTTGTCGCGAGCGCGTTCAACAGCCTGACGCAACGGGTTCTGGCCGAACTGCAGGACCGCGGGCACACCGTCGGCGTGACGCTGGCCCTCGGCAACGACGGCGCACTGCGCGAGGCGGTGCGCGTGCATGCGCCGCAGCTCATCCTGGCGCCGATGCTGACCACCGCCATCCCCGAGGACATCTGGCGCGCCCACACCTGCCTGATCGTGCATCCCGGCCCGCCGGGCGACCGGGGGCCCTCGTCGCTCGACTGGACGCTGCAGGGCGGCGCCGAGAGCTGGGGCGTGACCGTGCTCGAGGCCGTGGCCGAGATGGACGCGGGCGATGTCTGGGCGTGGTCGCCGCTGAGGCTGCCGCCGCTGGCCGGCAAGAGCGATCTCTACCGCGGCGAGGTGGCCGACGCGGCACTCGACGCGGTGCTGCTCGCCGTCGAGCGCTTCGCCTCGGGCAGGCACAAGCCGCAGAGGCAGGAGGCCGAGGCGCTCGCCGCCGGCTGGCGGCCCTTCATGAAGCAGGAGCAGCGGCGCATCGACTGGGCCTGCGACACCACCGAGACGGTACTGCGCAAGCTTCGCGCGGCCGATTCGCAGCCCGGCGTGCTCGACGAACTGCTGGGCGCGCGCTGGTACCTGCACGGCGGCCATCCCGAGGACGAACTGCGCGGCCGGCCCGGCGAGCTGATCGCCACCCGCGCCGGCGCCATCTGCCGCGCGACCGTCGACGGGGCGGTGTGGATCCTGCAGCTGCGGCCCTGGCGCGAGACCGGCTCGCGCCTGCCGAGCTACAAGCTGCCGGCCGTCGAGGCGCTCGGCGATCTGCTGCCCTTCGAGGTGCCCGAGGTGCCGGCGCCGCTGCAGCTGCCGGCGGGGCGCCGCACCTGGGCCGACATCCGCTACGTGGAGCAGGGGGCGGTCGGCGTTCTGAACTTCAGCTTCCCGGGTGGCGCGATGAGCACCGCGCAGTGCCGGCGGCTGCTGGAGGCGTATCGCTTCGCCTGCACCCGGCCGACCTCGGTGCTGGTGCTGGGCGGCATGCGCGACTTCTTTTCCAACGGCATCCACCTCAACGTGATCGAGGCGGCCGAAGATCCGGCGGAGGAGTCGTGGGCCAACATCCATGCGATGAACGATCTCGTCGAGGCGGTGCTCACCACCACCGACCGGCTCACCGTGTCGGCGCTCGGCGGCAACGCCGCTGCCGGCGGCGTGATGCTCGCGCTGGCGGCCGACGAGGTCTGGTGCCGCGACGGCGCCGTGCTCAACCCGCACTACCGGCTGATGGGGCTGCACGGCTCGGAATACTGGACCTACATCCTCCCGCGCCGTGTGGGCGAGAGCGAGGCGCTGCGTCTCACGCAGTCGGCGCTGCCGGTGAGCGCCACGCGCGCCGTCGAGCTCGGCATGGCGGAGCGCGTGCTGCAGGCCGCGCCCGAGGAGCTGGGGGTCGAAGTGGCCCGGCTGGCGGCGGAACTGGCCGCATCGCCGGAGCTGGCCGATCGCATCGCGCGGAAGAAGGCGATGCGCGGGCAGGACGAGTCGATCAAGCCGCTGCAGCGCTACCGCGACGAGGAGCTCGTCCACATGCGCCGCAACTTCTTCGACGCGCGCGAGCCGCATGCAGGGCTCAGGTCGGCGTTCGTGCGAAAGGAGAAGGCGTCGAACACGCCGCCGCACATTGCCCGGCTGGGCCTGGCGGACTGAATCTACCGGGAGCCTTGCCGGCTCACTGGCTGTCGGGAATCACCGCATCGGCCGCGGCGCCGACGGCCTTGCCCGTGATGCGCGCGGTGCCGATCGCTGCATCCGCCGCGAGCCCGACCGCGCCGGCGCCGACGCTCACCGCCGTGCTGGCCACCGTCACCACCGCGCAGCCGCCCAGCAGGGCCGGTAGCGACGCAAGCAGGAGGAGGCGGCGCAGCAGTGGTCGGCGCAGCAGTGCGGTCATGGCGGTTCCTTTTTCCCGAATCCGCTCAGCGGACCCGCATGCCCGGCGTCGCGCCCGGCCAGGGTTCGAGCACGTGGATGCCCGGGTGTGCCTTCTCGTCGCCGTGGCTGGCGGCCAGCACCATGCCTTCGCTCACGCCGAACTTCATCTTGCGCGGCGCGAGGTTGGCGACCAGCACCGTGAGCTTGCCCACCAGCTGCTCGGGCTGGTAGGCCGAGGCGATGCCGCTGAACACGTTGCGGGTCTTGCCTTCACCCGCGTCCAGCGTCAGGCGCAGCAGCTTGGTGGAGCCTTCGACCTTCTCGCAGGCCACGATCTTCGCGATGCGCAGGTCGATCTTCGCGAAGTCGTCGATGGTGATGGTGGGCGCGATGGCCTCGCCGCCCGGCAGCTCCGCGGCCTCTGCCGCGGCAGGGGCTGCTGCGGCGGCGGGCTCGGGCGCGTCGAAGAGCTTGTCCACCAGCTTGGCGTCAGCGCGCTGCATCAGGTGCTTGTACTCGCCGATGGCGTGGCCCACGGGCAGCGGCTGCGCGGCGTCGGCCCACGACAGCGGCTGGATCTTCAGGAAGGCCTCGACGTTCACGGCCAGCGCCGGCAGCACCGGCTTCAGGTACAGCGTGAGCAGGCGGAAGGCCTCGATGCACACGGTGCACACGTCGTGCAGGCGCGCCTCGGCGCCTTCCTTCTTGGCCAGCTCCCAGGGCTTGTTCTGGTCGACGTATTCGTTGACCTTGTCGGCGAGCGCCATCACCTCGCGCAGCGCGCGCGCGTAGTCGCGGCCGTCGTAGAGCGAATGCAGCTGCGCCGCCGCGTCGCGCAGCGTGAACAGCAGCGCATCGCCGTCGGCCGAGACCTCGCCCAGCTTGCCGCCGAAGCGCTTGCCGATGAAGCCCGCGGCGCGGCTGGCGATGTTGATGTACTTGCCCACGAGGTCGCTGTTGACGCGCGCGACGAAGTCCTCGGGGTTGAAGTCGATGTCTTCATTGCGGCCGTTGAGCTTGGCGGCGATGTAGTAGCGCAGCCATTCGGGATCGAGCCCGATCGACAGGTACTTGAGCGGGTCGATGCCGGTGCCGCGGCTCTTGCTCATCTTCTCGCCGCTCACCGTGAGGTGGCCGTGCACGTACACCGCGTCGGGCGCCTTGCGGCCGCTGAAGTGCAGCATCGCGGGCCAGAACAGCGTGTGGAAGGTGATGATGTCCTTGCCGATGAAATGCACCTGCTCCAGGTCGGGGTCGGCCATGTACTCGGTGTACGAGATGCCGTCGCCGCCCAGCTCGATGCAGCGCTTGTCCAGCAGGTTCTTCAGCGAGGCCAGGTAGCCCACGGGGGCGTCGAGCCACACGTAGAAGTACTTGCCCGGCGCATCGGGGATCTCGATGCCGAAGTAGGGCGCGTCGCGGCTGATGTCCCAGTCGCCGAGGCCGCCCTTGCCCTCGTCGTCCTTGTAGAGCCACTCGCGGATCTTGTTCTGCACCTCGGGCTGCACGTGGCCGGGGGCGGCGGTCCATTCCTTCAGGTAGGCCTCGCAGCGCGGGTCCGACAGCTTGAAGAAGAAGTGCTCGGAGCTGCGCAGCTCTGGCTTGGCGCCCGAGAGGGCCGAGTAGGGGTTGATCAGCTCGGTGGGCGCGTACACGGCGCCGCACACCTCGCAGTTGTCGCCGTACTGGTCCTTCGAATGGCAGTTGGGGCACTCGCCCTTGATGAAGCGGTCGGCCAGGAACATGCCCTTTTCAGGGTCGTAGAACTGCTCGACGCTCTTGGTGCTGATGAGGCCGTTGGCGCGCAGGTCGCGGTAGATGTCCTGCGCGAGCTGGTGGTTCTCGGGCGCGTCGGTCGAGTGCCAGTTGTCGAAGGAGATGTAGTAGCCGTCGAGGTAGGGCTTGCGGCCCGCCGCGATCTCCGCCACGAAGGCCTGCGGCGTCACGCCGGCCTTGTCGGCCGCGATGGTGATGGCCGCGCCGTGGGCGTCGTCGGCGCACACGAAGTTGACGTCGGCACCGTTCATTCGCTGGTTCCGCACCCAGATGTCGGCCTGGATGTACTCCATCATGTGGCCGATGTGGAACTTGCCGTTGGCGTACGGCAGGGCGGTGGTGACGAAGAGCTTGCGCGGGGCGGACATCGGGGAGGGCGCTTTCGGGAGTGGCTGACGGGGGGAACCGGGCATTTTAGGTCGCGCGGCTTCCGGGTGCCTTCGGTGGCAGCATCGACCCCATGCCCCACGCCATCGACCTTGCCGACTACATCGCCGGATTCGCCGGCTCGCCCCTGGCGCCATGGCGCGCCTCGCTGCCCTGGGAACTGCCGCCGCGCGCCCCCGAGATCGTGCGGCGGCTGCTGGCCGGGCTGCCCGCCGGCGACTACGCCATCGAGGGCGAGATCGCCATCCACCGCGACGCCCGGGTCGAGCCGGGCGCGGTGCTCAAGGGGCCGCTGATCCTCGGCGCGGGCTGCTTCGTGGCGGCGGGCGCCTACCTGCGCGGCGGCAACTGGATCGACGCCCGCTGCAGCATCGGGCCTGGCGTGGAGCTGAAGTCGTCCTTCGTCTTCGCCGGCACCGCGCTCGCGCACTTCAACTTCGTCGGCGACTCGGTGGTGGGCGCGGGCGTGAACCTGGAAGCCGGCAGCATCGTCTGCAACCACCGCAACGAGCGGGCGGACAAGCAGTTCCTCGCTCGCAGCGGCGAGGGCGGGGCGCTGCAGGGCACGGGCTGCGAGAAGTTCGGTGCGCTGATCGGGGATGGGGCGCGCATCGGGGCCAATGCGGTGATCGCGCCCGGGGCGCTGCTGCGCCCCGCCACCGTGGTCGGTCGCGCTTCGCTGCTCGACCAGGAGGCGCCGGACGCCGCGCGCTGAGCAGACGAACCCGCCCGGCGTGCGTGGCATCATCCGCCCTCCAAAAACAGGGAGGAACCCATGCACAGCAGCAAGTCATTCGTTTTCAAGGCGATCGTGGGCGCGGCATTCGCTGCCGCAGCAAGCGGCAGTGCCTTGGCCGCAGCACCGTCTTTCGCCGATTGCTTCAGGCTCAAGCCCGGCGTGGCCTACACGCTGAGCGACCGCTCGAAGGTCCGGATCGTCAAGGGCCAGTTCGCGGGCAAGGCCGCGATCGGCGTGGTGAGCATCGACGAGGGCGTCAAGAGCGTGAAGTACTTCGACGAGACCGGCCGCCAGCGGCTGGGTTCAGAGCAGTACGGCATCGCGGGCCTGGGCGGCGACGCCAGCAAGGTCGTCATCAAGGAAGTCTTCGCCGGGCCGTTCCCCGAGGTCCCGGCCGATGCCAGGCCGGGCGGCACCTTCAAGCTGACGGGCAAGGGCACCAGGACGACGAAGGAGGGCAGCGAGGCCTTCGACTTCGGCAGGAGGTACCAGTCCGAGCATGTCTTCGTCGGCTTCGAGAACCTGGAACTGAAGCCGAACTACAACCCCCGCACCTTCGAGAACGTCTGCCACCTGAGCTCGCGCGGATCGGACAACTCGGTCGACTCCTGGTATGCGCCGGAGTACGGCGTCATCAAGATGCAGGTGAAGACCTCCAAGGGCGAGCCGCTCTTCAGCTACGAACTCGACGGCCTGGAAGAGCGTTGAGCCGCCGGCGGGAGGCCGACCGGGAATAAGGCCTTGGTTACGCCGCGGCGCCCCGCCGTGGGATGATTCCCGCCGGAGATCGCCCGGCGGGCGTGCCGCATCCGATGGCAAGCGATGTGCACGTGGCCGGGCGGCGGTTTCCGCAAGCATTCCTGCAATCGACCTGAGCGCCCAACCATGACCACTCCCATTCCCGCAACCCTGATCCCCGGCGACGGCATCGGCCCCGAGATCGTCGAAGCCACGCTGGCCGCGCTCGACGCATTGAAGGCGCCCTTCGCCTGGGACACGCAGATCGCCGGCCTGGGCGGCGTCAAGGCTTCGGGCGATCCGCTGCCGCAGGCCACGCTCGACAGCATCCGCAAGACCCGGCTGGCCCTTAAGGGGCCGCTGGAGACGCCCTCGGGCGGCGGCTACCGCTCGTCGAACGTGCGGCTGCGCGAGGAATTCCAGCTGTACGCGAACTTGCGACCCGCGCGCACCATCATCCCGGGCGGCCGCTTCGACAAGATCGACCTGACGGTGGTGCGCGAGAACCTCGAGGGCCTCTACATCGGCCACGAGCACTACGTGCCCATCGACGGCGACCCGCATGCCGTGGCCATGGCCACCGGCATCAACACCCGCCAGGGCAGCCGCCGGCTGCTCGATTACGCCTTCGAGACCGCCATCGCCACCGGCCGCAAAAAGGTCACGCTGGTGCACAAGGCCAACATCATGAAGGCGCTCACGGGCATCTTCCTGGAGACCGGCCTGGACCTCTACGAGAAGAAATACAAGGGCAGATTCGAGCTCGACACGGTCATCATCGACGCCTGCGCGATGAAGCTGGTGCTCAACCCCTGGCAGTTCGACATGCTGGTCACGACCAACCTGTTCGGCGACATCCTGTCCGACCTGGTGGCCGGCCTGGTCGGCGGCCTGGGCATGGCGCCCGGCGCCAACATCGGCACCGACGCGGCGATCTTCGAGGCCG
Organism: Variovorax atrisoli; assembly: GCF_014195185.1. Lineage (NCBI taxonomy): Bacteria > Pseudomonadati > Pseudomonadota > Betaproteobacteria > Burkholderiales > Comamonadaceae > Variovorax > Variovorax atrisoli. The sequence goes on from NZ_JACIBG010000006.1 coordinate 63,442, forward strand.
TGCACGGCTCCGCGCCCGACATCGCCGGCAAGGGCATCGCCAACCCGACCGCCTTGCTGCTGGCCGCCGCGCTGATGCTCGACCACGTGAAGCTGCCCGAACTGGCCACACGCCTGCGCACCGCCATCGACGAGACCCTGAACATCGACAAGGTGCGCACCGGCGACCTGGGCGGCACGGCGGGCACCGAGGCGTTCACCAAGGCGCTGGTCAGCCGCATCAAGGGCGCCTGAGCCGCGCCGTCCTCGTCGTTCTTTCCGAGCTTCCATGTCATCGACAGCACTTCCAGTCCTTTCCCTGGTCGAAACCCGCGTGCTCGGCGTGCTCGCCGAAAAGCAGCGCACCGTGCCCGACAGCTATCCGCTCACGCTCAACTCGCTGGTGTCGGGCTGCAACCAGAAGACCAGCCGCAACCCGGTGCTCGAACTCACCGAGTCGCAGGTGCAGGCCGCCATCGACAGCCTGCGCGGTTACAGCCTCGTGGCCGAGACCAGCGGCGGGCGCGCCTTCCGCTACGAGCACAACATCGACCGCGTGCTGCGCATTCCGTCGCAGTCGGTGATCCTGCTCACCGTGCTGATGCTGCGCGGCCCGCAGACCGCAGGCGAACTGCGCATCGCCTGCGACCGCATGCACAACTTCGCCGACATCTCCTCGGTCGAGGGCTTCCTCGACGAACTCGCCGAGCGCCCGGCCGGCGCGCTGGTGGTGAAGCTGCCGCGCCTGCCCGGCGCGCGCGAGAGCCGCTGGGCGCATCTGCTGAGCGGCCCGCCGCCCGAGGAAAGCGTGCGAGGCGCCGGTGCGGCGCCGGATGCAGCCCAGGCGGCGCACGACGTGTCGCTGGGCGAGGTCGCGGCGCTCAAGGCCAACGTGGCGCGTCTCGAGGCGGAGGTGGCGTCGCTGAAGGCGCTGCTGGGGCGGGTGTGCGCGGAGCTGGGGATTTCGGAGGCGGGGTGAGCGTCCAGTGCATTCACCATTCGGCTGACGTCTTGCGTCGATGAAAATCCCGCTGCCCTTTCTGCTCAAGGCCGCGGCGCTATTGGTCGCGCTGGGTCTCGTGTTCACCGTGGTGCCTCTGTTCATCGCCGCAGTGCTTCCGCGAGGCAATCGCGTGGCAGATCGCCTTCGGTTGTTTTCCAGCTACGTGCCCGTAGCGGTGATGTTCTGCATCGCCCACTTCCAAATACTTCTGGCCATGGTCGTCATCGTCGTCGGCCTCGCCATCGCGCTGCTCCACGCGTGAAACACGTCTGCCCGCACTGCAAGGCTCCCGGCATCAAAAGTCTCGCCAAGCGCTGGTCCGGCCGTGCGACCCCGGCCGAATGCTCGGTCTGCGGCGGTCTTTCGCATGTGCTGGCAAGCACCAACGGCGGCATCTGGATAGCCGGTATCGTGATCTTCATGGGCTCGTTGATCGGCGCGCTGGTGCTGCATTCGGGGCTTCTGTTCGCGAGCGGGGTGGTGCTCGTGGCGGCCTTCAACGTGCTGGCCTGGAGGCGCGCGAAGCTGTATCCGATCTCCCGGGAAAGCGCGGGCAATGCGGCAAGGGCTGGCTGGTTCGTTGCCGGCGCCTGCGCGTTCATCGCGCTTTTCCGTTAGCACTGACGTCGGGAGAGATGGCAAGGCGGCGTTCGCGCACCAGCATCCTCTGCTCACCTCATTTCACACGGGCTTCACGCAGCCCGCACATCCGGTGCCTAACTTCGGCCTCCATTGCGAAAATCACTGGAGCCCCGAATGGACAACGGACACACCATCGCCTGGCGCGACCACACGCCCTTCGACGACATCACGCGCCGTGCGCTCGCATGGCTCGCCGCGCTGGCCGGCATTGCGAGCCTGTATGCCTTCTTCTGGTGGTCCGCTTCGGCCACCGGCTTCTTCCTCTTCGACGGCTGGCGCCACACCTGGCAGAGCCTGGGCACGGCGATCGTCTTCCGTGACCTCGATACCGTCTACTACCTGCTGAGCTGGGTCTTCTCCGTTCTGGGCGGCCTCTACGGCTGGATAGCGCTCGTCGGCTTTGCCTTCACGCATCGGCGCGGCTGGGAGGCTGTCGCACCCTGGATCAGTATCGGCTGCGCCGTCGGCGTGGCGGCAGGGCTGGCCTTCGAGCCCGGGCGCCTGCTCGCGCTGGCGCCGATCGTCTGCGCGGTGGCTCTGCTGTTGCGCTCGATGATGCCGGTGCCATCCGCGGGGGCAGAGCTCGGCTCCCGGACATCGGCACGTCCAGACTGATCTTCGGCGGGTCCATCGCGACCGGCGTGCGCAAGCGCCGGGCGTCGCACCTGCGGCTACGCCGCGTTCCAGCCGAAGAAGCGCAGCACCTCGTCGCGCTGCTTCATCGTGTCGGCGCGCCCCAGCGCCATCAGTTCGCTCGTGTAGCCCGATTCGAACAGCAGGTAGCTCGCGAGCGCGCCGCCCTTCACGTCGGCGGCGACCTTCGAACCGCCGAGCAGGTGCCGCACCGCGCCGGGCAGGGCGTCCACGTGGCGCGCCGCGATCACGTCGAGGCGCTCCGAGGGCGAGATCACCAGCAGGTCGAGCGGGCGCAGCGTACTCGCCGCGCGCGCCTCCTCTGGAATGAGCCCGAGCGTGTGGTTGATGCGGCGCAGGCGTTCGATGTCCACCGCCAGCGCGTCGAGGAAGATGCTGGACAGCGCATGGCCCGCGATCTGCGCCATGGTCGGATAGCCGCTGTGGGTGTTGGGCGCGGTGGCGTCGCGCGGCTCGTGCATGCGGCCCGCGCCGATCACCACGATGCGCTGTGCGCCGAGGTGGATGGCCGCCGCGATCGGCGCCGACTGCCGCATCGAGCCGTCGCCGAAGTACTCGGTGTGGCCCTGCATCGGCAGGGCCGTGGCCGGGAACACGAAGGGAATGGCCGACGAAGCCAGCAGGTGCGCATGCGTGATGCGGTCGCGCACCGACAGGCGCTGCGAACGCACCCACGGCTCCATGGGAACCGCCGCCTCGAAGAAGGTGACGTGCTCGCCCGAGCTGTAGCTCGACGCGGTCACGGCCAGGGCCTGCAGGTGACCTTCCTGCATGAGCTGCGGCAGGCGCTCGAGCAGCACCATGCGCTGCAGCAGTTCGGAAAGCGGCGTGTTGTCGAGCAGCGACTTCGGCTTGATGCGCATCCAGTTGGCCGCGAAGCGCCCGAAGCCCAGCAGCATGCGCCAGCGCGTGCCGCTGCCGATCACCGAGAGCGAATCGGCGCGGTACACCTGCTCGGCGCGAAACCGGCTCCAGACGTCGGCGATGTGGCCGACCACGTAGTCGAAGTCGTCGCAGCCGCAAGCCAGCGCCGCCGCGTTGATGGCACCGGCCGAGGTGCCGGTGATGACCTGAAAGGGGTTGGCGGTGCCGGTGATTGCCGTGCCGGCCGCTCGGCGGATCGCGGCGATGGCTTCCAGCACGCCGACCTGGTAGGCGGCCCGGGCGCCGCCCCCGGTGAGCAGAAGGCCGGTGACGGGGCTGGTGTCGGGCATTTTGTTCGTTGTCGGGCTATTGGAAGGGCTCGGGGTGCCGGCTTGGCGAGCGCCTTAGACTACCGGCCATTCAGGAGTTTGATCAATGGCACTCACCCCAGAAGGGCTCATGGAGGCGCTCAAGGCCGTCCAGGACCCTAACACCGGCAAGCCTTTCGCGGCGACCCGCTCGCTCAAGAACCTCCAGGTCTCGGAGGGCGACGTCTCGTTCGACCTCGAACTCGGCTACCCGGCCAAGAGCCAGCACGCGGCCATCCGCAGGGAGCTGGTGGCAGCCGCCAAGGCGCTGCCGGGCGTGGAGAACGTGTCGGTGAACATCGTCACCAAGGTCATCAGCCATGCCGTGCAGCGCGGCGTGCAGCTGATGCCCAACGTCAGGAACATCATCGCGGTGGCCTCGGGCAAGGGCGGCGTGGGCAAGAGCACCACTGCCGCCAACCTGGCGCTGGCGCTGGCCTCCGAGGGCGCCACCGTCGGCCTGCTCGACGCCGACATCTACGGTCCCAGTCAGCCCATGATGATGGGCATCGAAGGTCGCCCCGACAGCGCCGACGGCAAGACCATGGAGCCCATGGAACGCCACGGCGTGCAGGTCATGTCGATCGGCTTCCTGGTCGACCAGGACCAGGCCATGATCTGGCGCGGCCCCATGGCCACGCAGGCGCTGGAGCAGCTGCTGCGCCAGACCAACTGGAAGGACCTCGACTACCTCGTCGTCGACATGCCCCCGGGCACCGGCGACATCCAGCTCACGCTGAGCCAGCGCGTGCCGATGACGGGCGCGGTGATCGTCACCACGCCGCAGGACATCGCGCTGCTCGACGCGAAGAAGGGCATCAAGATGTTCGAGAAGGTCGGCGTGCCGATCCTTGGCATCGTCGAGAACATGGCTGTGCACGTGTGCTCGAACTGCGGCCATGCCGAGCACATCTTCGGCGCCGATGGCGGCAAGAAGATGGCGGCCGAATACCAGATGGACTACCTGGGCGCGCTGCCGCTGGACATCAACATCCGCCTGCAGGCCGACAGCGGCGCGCCCACCGTGGTGTCCTCCCCTGACAGCGAGGCCGCCGGCATCTACAAGGCGGTCGCACGCCGCGTGGCGGTGGGCATCGCCGAGAAGGCGAAGGACTTCTCCGCGAAGTTCCCGACGATCTCGATCAGCAAGAACACCTGAAGAACGGCCTTTCCCGATGAACCTGCTCGCCTCGATGCGCTACCTGGTGGCGCTGAACGAGCACAAGCACTTCGGCCGCGCGGCCCAGGCCTGCCACATCACGCAGCCGGCGCTGTCGAATGCGCTGCGCGCGCTGGAGACCGAGTTCGGCGTCGTCATCGTCAAGCGGGCCCGCGTGTACGTGGGCCTCACGCACGAGGGAGAGCGCGTGCTGGCCACGGCGCAGCGCATGCTGCGCGACAACGAGGTGCTGCTGCAGGAGCTGCGCAGCGACGCGGACAACCCGCACGGCAGCCTGCGCATGGCGGCCGTGCCCACCGCGATCCCGATGCTCTCGCGCTTCGCGGCCATGCTGCAGGAGCGGCACCCGGGCATCGTGCCGGCCGTGCTCTCGATGAGCTCGCAGGACCTGGAGACGGGCCTGGAGAACCTCTCCATCGACCTCGCGCTGGGCTACACCGAGCGCATGCATCTTCCGGGCATCAAGCTCGCCGCGTGGCCGCAGAGCGTGGAGCATTACTTCCTGCTGCGCCGCGCGAAGAAGCCTTCGTCCGACCAGCTGCGCATCGGCCAGCCGCTGTCGTGGGCCGAAGCGGGCAAGCTGCCGCTGTGCCTGCTGACCTCCGACATGCACAACCGCGCCATCGTCGACCAGGCGCTGCGCGAGGCGGGCGCGCCGGTGAATCCGGCCATCGAGACCAACTCGGTGCTCGCACTCGCACTCGCAGTGAGCGCGGGCAAGGTCTGCAGCGTGCTGCCCGGCGGCATGGTGGATGCCGTGCGCACCCACCGCGAATTGGAGGCGCTGCCGCTTGTGGGGCCGGACGTGCGCACGCCCATCGGCTTCATGACGCAGGACGGCGTTCGTGCCTCGCGGGCTCTCGAAGCTGCGCTGGCGTTCATGCAGGCGACCGAGTGGCAAGCGCATCTGCAGGCGCACGAGGGCGCGCTGGGCGATTGATCACGGCAGGGCCCCGAGGGCCAGCCAGGGCCCTTCTCATTTAGTTATTGAATCAGGCCATGCCCTGATCGAATTTGACGGCGCTTAAACCGTTCGCAGACACTCCGCGCCCCGGATTAGCAAAAACTTACACATCCGGCGAACAAGGAGAAATATGGCAGGTTCATCTGCAGGCGTTCTCGATGGAGAACGCGTGGTCGGAGGAGGGGCGCAGACGCAACCCGGCTTCCTCGAAAAAGAACGCATCATCGCGGGCCCCGGCTTCAACCGCTGGCTCGTTCCACCGGCCGCACTGGCCATCCACCTGTGCATCGGCATGGCCTACGGCTTCTCGGTGTTCTGGCTGCCGCTGTCGAAGGCGCTGGGCACCGCCGGCACCGGCGCCCAGGCCTGCGCCAAGGACATGAGCTTCTTCGCCGAGCTCTTCGCCACCACCTGCGACTGGCGCGTGGCCACCCTCGGCTGGATGTACACCCTGTTCTTCGTCTTCCTCGGCTGCTCGGCGGCCCTGTGGGGCGGCTGGCTCGAACGCGCGGGCCCGCGCAAGGCCGGCGTGGTGTCGGCGCTGTGCTGGTGCGGCGGCATGCTGCTGTCGGCACTGGGCATCCACCTGCACCAGTTCTGGCTGATGATCCTCGGCTCGGGCGTGATCGGCGGCATCGGCCTGGGCCTGGGCTACATCTCGCCGGTGAGCACGCTGATCAAGTGGTTCCCGGACCGCCGCGGCATGGCCACCGGCATGGCCATCATGGGCTTCGGCGGCGGCGCGATGATCGGCTCGCCGCTGGCGGTCGACCTGATGAAGCGCTTCTCCACCGCCACCGACGTGGGCGTGATGCAGACCTTCGTGGTCATGGCCATCGGCTACTTCGTCTTCATGATGGCCGGCGCGCTGGGCTACCGCGTGCCGCCATCGGGCTGGAAGCCCGAAGGCTGGACGCCGCCGCCGGCGCAGACGAGCAACGCCATGATCACGCAGCGCCACGTGCACGTGAAGAAGGTATGGGGCATTCCGCAGTTCTGGCTCGTGTGGCTGGTGCTGTGCATGAACGTGAGCGCGGGCATCGGCGTGATCGGCATGGCCTCGCCCATGCTGCAGGAAGTGTTCGGTGGCGCGCTGATCGACCTGCCGGCCAGGTACGGCGAGCTCGACAAGACCCAGCTCGCAGCCATCGCGGCGGTGGCGGGCGGCTTCACCGCGCTGCTGTCGCTCTTCAACATCGGCGGGCGCTTCGTGTGGGCGAGCATGTCGGACAAGCTGGGCCGCAAGCTCACCTACACGGTGTTCTTCGTGCTCGGCGGCATCCTGTACGCGAGCATTCCCTCTTCGGCCGGCGCGGGCAGCAAGCTGCTCTTCGTGGGCGCGTGCTGCGTGATCGTGTCGATGTACGGCGGCGGCTTCGCCACCGTGCCGGCCTATCTGGCCGATCTGTTCGGCACGCAGTTCGTGGGCGCCATCCATGGCCGCCTGCTGACGGCGTGGGCCACGGCCGGCATCCTCGGCCCGGTGGTGGTGAACTACATGCGCGAGTACCAGCTGGGCCTGGGCCTGCCGCGCGAGCAGGTCTACAACCAGACCATGTACATCCTCGTGGGCATGCTGGTGATCGGCTTCATCGCGAACCTGCTGGTGCGCCCGGTGGCCGACAAGCACTTCATGAGCGACGAGGAGCTGGCCGTCGAGAAGAAGCTGGCGCACGAGAAGGCCTCGGCCGCCGAAGTGGGCAGCGGCTCGGGCCGCGCCGACACAGTGAGCCCGGCGGTCATCGCGCTGGCCTGGCTGGCGGTGGGCATTCCGCTGGCCTGGGGCGTCTACAAGACGCTGGTGAGCGCCGCCAAGTTCTTCAACTGACGGCCGGCGGCGGCAGGCGGCGGCGCCAGCGGTGCGCCCCGACTGCAAGCCGCTGCAGGCGGACAATGGCGCCCAGCATTGGTTTACGCTTGGCGCCCACATGAAATCCAAAGTCCAGTTCCGCCTGCGCGTCTACCGGGACGACGCCATCGCCATCGGCCCCGGCAAGATCGCGGTGCTCGAAGCCGTGGCCGAGACCGGCTCGATCTCGGCGGCCGCCCGGCTGCTGGGCATGTCGTACCGCCGGGCCTGGATGCTGATCGACGAGATGAACCAGTCGCTGGCATCGCCGGCCGTGAACACGGCGGCAGGCGGCTCGCGCGGTGGCGGCACGGCGCTCACGCCAGTCGGCGAAGAGATCGTCAAGCACTACCGGGCCATCGAGAACGCCGCGCGCCTTGCCGCCGCGGCCGACATCCGGGCGCTGACGCGGCTGTTGGCGCCATGAACTCCGAAGCCCATGCCGACGTGGTCTGCCGCCCGGTCGGCATCGTGCGAAGCCGCTTCACCGAAGCCACCGGCATGCCGATCCAGACTGCCGGTGCGCCCGATGAAACGGGGCGCGTCGAGGTCTTTGCCGAATTCGCGCCGGGCCTGCGCGACATCGAGGGCTTCGACTACCTGATCCTGGTCACGCACCTGCACCAGTGCGTGCACGAGCGGCTCGAGGTGGTGCCCTTCCTGGAGCAGGGCAATGCGTCGCACGGCGTCTTCGCCACCCGCGCGCCGGCCCGGCCGAACCGGCTGGGCCTGTCGATCGTTCGGCTCACGTCGGTGCAAGGCACGACGCTGCACTTCAGCGGCAACGACATGATGGACGGTACGCCCGTGCTCGACATCAAGCCCTACGTGCCGAAGTTCGACGCGAGGGAGACCACGCGCGTCGGCTGGTTCGGCGACAGGCTCGATCAGCTGCCGCGCACCCGCTCCGACGGCAGGATGGGCTGAGCGCCCGGATCTTCGTCGTTGTCCGGGCCCGGTGGCCGCTCGTGCCAGCCTTGCCAGCATGACCACACGCTCTGCGACAGCACCTCGCGCGCCTCTGGCGGCGCCTCTCGGATGCTGCCCACGCTGATGAAGCCTGCCAGGTACTCGCCCGGCAGCACGCCCACCTGACGCGCCAGCGTCTCGTCGAAGCAGCGCTCACCGCTCAGGACGATGGCGCCGTAACCCAGCTGGTGCGCGGCGCTCAGCAGGTTTCCCAGTGCGGCGCCTGCACCCAGCCATTGCTCGCGCGCCGGGATCTTGCTGCGCTCTTGCGGCGACACGACGAAGCCCAGCAACAACGGTGGTCGCGTGGCGTGCTCGCGCGCGCGCCGGAGGTCGGCTGGGCTGGCCAGCGGATCGCGCCGGAGCTTTTCCTGCTCGAAGCACCATGCCAGAGCCTCCCGGTTCTGGTGGCGGAACTCGATGACGCGCCACGGATGCAGGCCGCCGTGGTCGGGCGCACGCAGGCCGGCCTGGATGATCGCGTCGAGTTCGTCCGGATTCGGGCCGGGCTGCTCCAGCCGGCGCGGCGATACAGACCTGCGCGTCAGCAGGACCTCGAGAATGCGCTCCGCGCCTGTCATGTGCCGCCACATGGTGTCATTGCTCCTTGATGGCCGGTGCGCCGGCGTCGGCCCATGCCGCTTCGCGGCGCAGCACCTCGCCGATGTCGCCCGCATCGGTGGCGCCCACGAAGAACGACTGGCTCGCGCCGTCCGCGCCCGTGATGGACAGCACGAAGCCGGCGGCGTCCATGGTGCGTTCGATGCGCCATTCCCGTACCTGTGTCACGCGATGGCGAAGCTCCAGCCGGCCCGAGATCGAACGGACGACGGCGTCGTGGGCGGAAGTGCGCATGGGCTGTGGTCTCCTACGCTGTATCCCGCAGTATATGAAGACTCATCGGATTACGCATCCTCGTGGTAACCTGAGGCGTCTCCGTGTAACAATCGCGCCGTATTTCCATGAACACGACGAATTCGCTCATCGCCTCGACCGACTGGTTCCCGCTGGTGCTGTCGCTCAAGGTCGCCGCCGTGGCGACCGTGCTGGCGCTGATCGTGGGCGTGGCGCTGGGCTGGGTGTTCGCGCGCAAGAAATTCTTCGGCAGCAACGTCCTCGAAGCCGTATTCATGCTGCCGCTGGTGCTGCCGCCCACGGTGATCGGCTACGCCATCCTCGTTGCGGCCGGCCGCCGCAGCCCGCTGGGCGCCTGGCTGCGCGAGCACTTCGACTACACCATCATCTTCAGCTGGCATGGCGCCGTGGTCGCCTCGGCCGTGGTGGCGCTGCCGCTGGTGCTCAAGTCGGCCAGCGCGGCCTTCGCGGGCGTGGACCGCTCGCTCGAAGCCGCGGCCAGCACGCTGCGGCAGTCGCCGTTCTCGGTGTTCCTGCGCGTCACGCTGCCGCTAGCATGGCCCGGCATCCTGGCCGGCACGCTGCTCGCCTTCGCACGCGCCATGGGCGAGTTCGGCGCCTCGCTGATGGTGGCCGGCTCCATTCCGAAGCAGACCCAGACGCTGTCGATGGCCATCTACGACGCGGTGCAGGCCGGGCACGACGACCTCGCGCTGCTGCTGGTCGTCGTGACCTCGTTGCTGTCGATCACCGTGCTGGTGCTGTCGAACCGCTTCTTTTCGCTGAAATGAGCACACCCCCAGGCTTCGCGCACTTCGTGTCGCTACGCCAACCCCCTTGCAGGGGGCAACACCTGCGGCCTGGCAGAGCCGGTTCCGCGGTGTTGCCCGAAGGGGAAGGGGTCTCTTTTCAATCCTCGGCTCTCTATCAATTCCTGGAGATCATCATGCGTCCGTTGCGTCTTTTGTCCTTCGTCGTTGCCTTGGGCTTGCCGCTGGCTGTCGCCGCGCAGCAGATCACCGTGTCCGCCGCCGCGAGCCTGACCGACGCGTTCAAGGAGATCGGACCGAAGTTCGAGGCCGCCAAGGCGGGCGCGTCGGTGCGCTTCAACTTCGCGGCCTCGGGCGTGCTGCTGCAGCAGATCGGGCAGGGCGCGCCGGTGGACGTGTTCGCCAGCGCCGACCAGGAAACGATGAACCGCGGCGTCGAGCAGAAGGCCATCGATGCCGCCACGCGCAAGGACTTCGTGACCAACAGCCTGGTGCTCATCGAGCCCGCCAGGGAAGGCGTGGGCCTGAAATCGCTGCAGGACCTGAGCGGTGCCAATGTCAAGAAGATCGCCGTCGGCAAGGTCGCGACCGTGCCGGTCGGCCGCTACACCAGGCAGGTGCTCGACGGCGCCAACCTCTGGACCACGCTCGAGCCCAAGTTCGTGCAGGCCGACAGCGTGCGTCAGGTGCTCGACTACGTGAGCCGCGGCGAGGCCGAGGCCGGCTTCGTCTATCGCACTGACGCGGCCATCGCCGGCGACAAGGTCAGGATCGCTTTCACGCCCACCGGCCACACGCCCGTGACCTATCCGATCGCCGTGGTCGCCGAGAGCAGGCAGAAGGCGCTGGCCGGCGACTTCATCGCCTTCCTGGCGACGCCCGCCGCGCAGGAAGTGCTCGCGCGCTACGGATTCGGCAAGCCATGATCGACGTCGATCTGAAGCTCACGGTGGCCGACGGCCGCCGGCGCTTCGATCTCGCGGTGCGTTTCGCGACGGACGTGCCCTTCGCCGCGCTCTACGGCCCGTCGGGCGCGGGCAAGTCGCTCACCCTGCAGGCCATCGCCGGCCTGCTGCATCCCAGTTCGGGCCACGTGAGGCTCGACGGCCGCACGCTGTACGACTCGGCGCAGGGCATCGACGTGCCCGCGCCGGCGCGGCGCATCGGCTACCTCTTCCAGGACTACGCGCTGTTCCCGCACCTGAGCGTGCGCGAGAACGTGGCTTTCGGCCTGACCGCATGGCACCGCCCCAAGCCCGCCGCGAAGGATGCCGAGCGCGTCCACGCACTGCTCGAGAACTTCGGCCTCGCCGCCCTGGCCGAGAGCCGTCCGCAGACCCTCTCGGGCGGCCAGCGGCAGCGCGTGGCGCTCGCCCGCGCCCTGGCCTGCGAACCCCAGGTGCTGCTGCTCGACGAGCCCTTCGCCGCCCTCAACCCCATGCTGCGCGCCGAACTGCGCGAGGAACTCGCCCAGGTGCGCAGGCAGTGGGGCATTCCGGTGCTGATGATCACGCACGACATCGAGGACGTCCTCGCGCTGGCCGACGTGGCCTTCGTCTACAGCGAAGGCCGGGTGGTGCGCGAGATCGACCTGCACAACGCCGAGAGCCGCGATTTCGCGCTGCACGAGGCGGCCGGTGCCCGCCTCGTGGAAGACACGCCGCTGCGGCGCAAGTTGAGGGGGCTGCTGATGCGGGACACGCGGGGAGCCTGAGGCGGCCCGTTCATTTCCTTTTTGAATCGCCGCATGTCCCGATTCAATTTGACGCTCCGCCGGCCCGCGGCGAACACTCGCTCGCATGAGCAGCGAGCAGAAGATCGAGTTTTACAAGGGCCCGGCGGGCGGCTGGGGCGCATTGCGCAGCGTGACGAACGCGCTGCTGCGGCAGGACATTCCGATCAAGGGCGCGAAGACGCTGCTGTCGGCCAACCAGCCTGACGGTTTCGACTGCCCGGGCTGCGCCTGGCCCGACCGCAACCATGCCTCCACCTTCGAGTTCTGCGAGAACGGCGTGAAGGCCGTGGCCGCCGAGGCCACTGCGCGCCGCGCCGGCCCGGAGCTGTTCGCGAAGCACACGGTGGCCGAGCTGGCCGAGCAGAGCGACTTCTGGCTCGAGGACCAGGGCCGGCTCACCCACCCCATGGCCTACGACGCGGCGAGCGACAAGTACGTGCCGATCGAGTGGGACGACGCCTTCGCGCGCATCGCCCGCCACCTGAACGCGCTGCCCGACCCCGACCGGGCCATCTTCTACACCTCGGGCCGGGCCAGCAACGAAGCAGCCTTCCTGTACCAGCTCTTCGTGCGCGAGTACGGCACCAACAATTTTCCCGACTGCTCCAACATGTGCCACGAGCCCAGCGGCAGCGGCATGCGCCCGCAGCTCGGCGTGGGCAAGGGCACGGTCACCCTCGACGACTTCGAGAAGGCCGATGCGATCTTCATCTTCGGCCAGAACCCCGGCACCAACCACCCGCGCATGCTCGGCGAGCTGCGCGCGGCATCGAAGCGCGGTGCGCGCATCGTGAGCTTCAACCCGCTGCGCGAGCGCGGCCTGGAGCGCTTCGCCGACCCGCAGGACAAGCTGGAGATGGCGACCCTGGGCTCCACGCCCATCAGCACGCACTACTTCCAGCTGCGCGTGGGCGGCGACTTCGCCGCCCTCAAGGGGATGATGAAGCACGTCCTCGAGCGCGAGGACGAGGCCGTGGCGCGCGGCGAGCCCTCGGTGCTCGACCATGCATTCATCGCCGAGCACACCACCGGCTTCGAGGCGCTGGCGGCCGACCTGCGCGCCGAGCAGTGGGACGTGCTGGTGCGCGAATCGGGCCTGAGCGAGGAACAGATCCGCGCCGCGGCCGACGTGTACCTGGGCGCGAAGAGCGTCATCGCCTGCTGGGGCATGGGCATCACCCAGCACCAGCATTCGGTGGCCACGATCCAGATGATCGGCAACCTGCTGATGATGCGCGGCAACATGGGCCGCGAAGGCGCGGGCGCCTGCCCGGTGCGCGGCCACAGCAACGTGCAGGGCGACCGCACCATGGGCATCTGGGAGAAGCCGCCCGCCGCGCTGCTCGACCGCCTGCAGCAGGTGTTCGGATTCGAGCCGCCGCGACGCAACGGCGTCGACACGGTCGAGGCCATCCAGTCGATGCTCGACGGCAAGGGCAAGGTGTTCTTCGCGCTCGGCGGCAACTTCGCTGCCGCCACGCCCGACACCTACCAGACCTGGAAGGCGCTGAAGCAGTGCGAGCTCACGGTGCACGTGACCACCAAGCTCAACCGCAGCCATGTGATCCACGGGCGCGAGGCGCTGATCCTGCCGTGCCTGGGCCGCACCGAGATCGACATGCAGGCCGGCGGCCAGCAGGGCGTGACGGTGGAAGACTCGATGAGCATGGTGCACATCTCGATGGGCATCAACCCGCCCGCGTCGGAGCACCTGCTGTCCGAGCCGGCCATCGTGGCGCGGCTCGCGGCGGCCACGCTGGGCGCGCGCAGCAAGACGCCGTGGCTCTGGCTCATCGAGGACTATTCGCGCATCCGCGACAAGATCGAAGCCGTGTTCGACGACTTCAAGGACTTCAACGTCCGCGTGGCGCACCCCGGCGGCTTCCGCCTGCGCAACACCGCGAGCGAGCGGGTGTGGAACACCGCCTCGAGGAAGGCCGTGTTCTTCACGCACGCTGTGCCGCTGGACACGCCTTCGCACCGCGCCCGCGCCCGCTTCGCCAAGAACGGCGCCAAGAAGGGCGACACCATCGTCTTCACGCTGCTGACCACGCGTTCGCACGACCAGTACAACACCACCATCTACGGCATGGACGACCGCTACCGCGGCGTCTTCGGCCAGCGCCGCGTGGTCTTCATCCACAAGGAAGACATCCGCGCCCTGGGCATGAAGGACGGCGACTGGGTCGACATCCAGACCGTGTGGAACGACGGCCAGGAGCGCCGTGCCGACCGCTTCAAGCTGGTGGCTTACGACATCCCGCGCGGCAACCTCGCGGCCTACTACCCCGAGACCAATCCGCTGGTGCCGTTGTCTGCCGTGGCGGAAAACGCTGGCACGCCGACTTCCAAGTCCATTCCCGTGGTGCTGGTGCCGCACGAGCTGCCGATCCAGAAGCTGGCGGAGGACGAGGCCGGCGGCGTGGTGGCCGCGTGAGCCCCTGCACGGCCGCTTCGAAGAGGGCTCGCATCGCAGCACGCCGGGGCGGAGGCACGCCGTGAGCGCCCTGCTGCAGGACAGCCTGTCGGTCGCCATCCTGCGCATGCTCGCGCAGGAGCCCGAAGGCACCGGCGTCTCGCTGCCGCGGCTGGGCAAGCGGCTCGGCCAGGGTGCCAGCGTGCTGATGCGCCGGCTCACGATGATGGGCGATGCCGCCATCGGCGGCGTGCGCGGCCCGGGCTGGGTGCGGGTGGTGCAGCACGACGACCGCTGGGTCGCGCACCTGCTCGAAGCCGGGCGGGCGCAGGTGAGAACACTGCCTCCCGAAGACGAAAACCGCGACTGAGCCGACAATGGCTCGCCCAGCCGGAGCCCACATGTCGAAGCCAGATCACGACGATTCCGAAGACACCCTGCCGCCGCTGTCGCGGCACGCCGTGCGCGTGTTCGGCGAACGCGGCGTCGCGCCGGAAGGCGAACTGCGCGACGACACGCTCGCGGCCGAGGTGCCGGTGGCGCTCGTGTTCAACGGTGTCTCGCACGCGGTGATGATGGCCACCCCGCAGGACATGGAAGCCTTCGCGCTCGGCTTCGCGCTGAGCGAGGGCATCCTCGACACCGCCGCCGACTGCCGCGGCATCGACGTGCGCACCGTCGATGCGACCGAAGCCGGCCTGCCCGAAGGCATGCCCGGCATCGAGGTGCAGCTCGAGATCTCCACGCGCAGCTTCGAGCGCCTGAAGGACCGCCGCCGCAGCCTCGCGGGCCGCACCGGCTGCGGCGTGTGCGGCGTCGAGAGCTTCGCGGGGCTCGACCTCTCTCCGCAGCCCGTGCCCCGGCGCGACTGGATCGAACGCATCGACCTCGCGACCGTGCTGCGCGCCTTCGCCGCCATGCCGCCGCGCCAGGTCTTCAACGCCGAGGCCGGTGCGATCCATGCAGCCGCATGGGCCACCGTCGACGGCGAACTCACCGATCTCATGGAAGACGTCGGCCGTCACAACGCGCTCGACAAGCTCATCGGCAGCCTCGCGCAGGCGGGCCGCCTGCAGGAGCCGGGCTTCGTGCTGATGTCCAGCCGCGGCAGCCACGAACTCGTGCGCAAGTGCGCGCGCGTGGGCATCGCGGCGATGGCGACCATCTCCGCGCCCACTGCCATGGGCGTGCGCATGGCCGAGTTGTGCGGCCTGCGGTTCTGGGGGCTGTGCCGCGCGCCGCGGGGCGTGCTCTATGCCGACGGGCTCGGCGGCGCGGCTCTTTCGAGCGCCAGCACCGCATCGGCCACGGCCTCGATGCCCTGATCCGAGAGATCGCCCGCCGTCACGCTCTGACGTTGCGCCCAGGCGCGGAAATGCAGCTCCTGCGACTTCTGGTAATGCGGGTCGTAGTGCAGCGACATCAGCTCCGAGAACAGATGCGGCAGGTCGGCCTCGTGCGCCCACTGCTGCCAGCGAGAGACGGTCTCCTTGCCCTGCAATTCCTTGAGCGCGCCGAGCCTGTCGGCCAGCGCGTCGCGGTCGTCGCCAAGGTAGGCGTAGTCGCGCAGCAGATAGGCCAGCCGTGCCTCGGGCGTAGCCGACACCTCGATGCACGGCGCGGCGCGCATCCGTGCCACCAGCGGCAATGGCAGCGACAGGCGGCCGATGCGGATGCTCTCGCCCTCCACGTACAGCGGACGCGAGAGGTCGAGGGTTTCGAGCACCGCCGCGATGCGCGTCTCGAAGTGCTTCTGCGAGGGCTGCGCCACGCCCGGCAGCGAACCGAGCAGCGATCCCTTGTGGCAGGCGAAATCTTCCAGGTCGAGCACCTGAGCACCGCGCGCGGCCAGCGCGTGCAGCACGCGCGTCTTGGCGCTGCCGGTGGCGCCGCAGATCACGCGCAGGTCGAGCCTGGGCGTCAGCATGTCGATCTGCGAGATCACGTGCCGGCGGAAGCTCTTGTAGCCGCCCGCGAGCTGCTGCGCGTCCCAGCCGACCAGGCGCAGCCAGGTGACCATCGAGCCGCTGCGCATGCCGCCGCGCCAGCAGTAGACCAGCGGCTTCCAGTTCTCGGGCCGGTCGGCCAGCGTCTCGCGCAGGTGCCGCGCGATGTTGGCGGCCACCATCGCACCGCCGATGCGCCGCGCCTCGAATGCTCCCGTCTGCACGTAGACGGTGCCGACGATGTGGCGCTCCTCGTCGTTCAGCACCGGGCAGTTGATGGCGCCGGGAATGTGGTCGAGCGCGAACTCGGCCGGCGAGCGGGCGTCGATCAGCGTGTCGAAGGCGTGGCGGTCGGCCACCCGCACGGGCTGGCGATGACTCATGGCAGAAGGAACCTCATGCCCCCGATTGTCGGCGACCGGGGCGCTCAGGCGTAGGCCGGCCCGAGTCCCTTGCGCAAGCGAGCGCTCGCAAAGTCGACGAGCGTGACCAGCACGAACATCGCGATCAGCACCGTCATCGCCTGCTGCTGCTGGAAGATCGACAGGTGGAAGTACAGCAGTTGCCCCAGTCCGCCGCCGCCCACGAAGCCCAGCACGGCCGCCATTCGGATGTTCATTTCCCAGCGGTAGAGCGTGTAGGCCACCCACTGCGGCAGCACGATGGGCAGGCTGGCGTAGCTGAAGGCGGCGACGGGGCCGGCGCCCGAGAGCGTCAGCGCGTGCTCGGGCTCCCGCGGGGCGTTCTCGAGCGCCTCGGCGAACAGGCGCCCCAGCACGCCCGTGGTGTGCAGCGACAGCGCCAGCGCGCCCGCGAACGGCCCGATGCCGGCGGCCAGCACCATCAGCGCGGCCCAGACCAGTTCGGGCACGCTGCGCAGGAAGTTGAGGGCAAATCGCGCCACATGGCGAGGCATCCAGCCGGCGCGACCGGAGGCAGGCAAGGCCAGCACCGCGCCCGCAAGCGCCGCCAGCACGGTACCGAGGGCCGACACCGCCAGCGTCTGCAATGCCCCATGCCCGACCTTGGCGAGAAAGTCCGGCGACATGTCGGGCGGGAAGAACTCGGCGACGAACCTGCCCATGAGCTTGAGCGATTCCGCCGAGCCCAGCGCCCGGTAGTCGATGCCGAGGTAGACGAAGCTCGCCACCACGGCCGCGCCGATCAGCAGCAGCGCGATGCGGCATCGCCAGCACGGCGGCGGGCGCGGAGGCAGCGTCTTCGTCGTCATGCCAGCAGCCTCCGCAGCGCGCTGCTCAGCAGATCGGCCAGCAGCACCAGCGCCAGGAACACCAGCAGGATGCTGCTGGCCTCGCCGCCATTGAGCATCTTCATCGACTGGTCCATCAACTGCCCCAGTCCGCCCGCGCCGACGAAGCCCATCACTACCGACGCGCGCACCGCGCATTCCCAGCGGTAGACGGTGTAGGAGGCCAGCTCCTGCGCCGTGTTCGGCAGCAGGCCGTAGCACAGCGCAGCCAGCCGCCCGCTGCCGCCTTCGAGCAGCGCGCGGGCCGGGCGCGTGTCGGCCGATTCGAGGATCTCCGCGTAGACCTTGCCCAGCATGCCGCCGTAGGTGATGGCCAGCGCCAGCACGCCCGAGGCCGGGCCGAGCCCCAGTGCGCGCACGAACAGCAGCGCCCAGACGATCTCCGGAATCGCCCGCAGCACCATCAGCAGCCAGCGCGCCGCCTGCCGCACGATGCCGGCCTGCACCCGGCCCGGCCCCGGCCCGATGCGCGAGATGGACAGCGCGCGGGTCGTCACGAAGCCCAGCGGAGCGCCGATCAGCAACGCGAGCGCGGTGCCGGCCGTGGCCATGGCCAGCGTCTCCAGCGTGGCCTTGAGCAGCAGCGCGAGAAAGGCCGGCGAGCCGTCGGGCGGGAAGAAACCCGCCAGGAAGCCGCCGATGACCGCCAGATTGCCGTCGGTGAAGAGCGCCCATGGCTTGAATTCGGACAGCGCCAGCATCGGCCACGCGATGACGAGCGCGGCGGCGCAGGCGGCCAGCCGCCGCGCGGCGTGCGGGTCGCGCATGGACGGGGAAGCGATGTTCGTGCTCAAGGGCAGTCGGGCCGATGGAAGGCCGCCTCCACCGCCGCCGCTGTCGTCGCACCCGCCGGCAGCGGCCGTTGCGTCGCGATGCCGCCTTCGCTCGCGTAGAGCGCATCGAGCATCTCTGGCGTGACCTGCGATGCCGGCAGGTCGAACATCACCGTCCCGGCGCGCATGCCGACGATGCGCGGAAACCAGCGCAGCGCGAGGTCCACCGCATGCAGCGATGCCATCAGCGTCGCGCCGGTCGATTCGCTCTGCGCGACGAGCTGGCCGATGGCCGCGTCGGCCAGCGTGGGGTCGAGTGCGGACACCGGCTCGTCGGCCAGCAGCAGGGCTGGGCGCTGGTAGAGCACGCGTGCGATGCCCACGCGCTGCAGCTGGCCGCCGGAGAGCCGGTCGCAGCGCTCGAACAGGCGGTCTTCCAGCGCAAGGCGCGAGAGCACCTCGTGCGCACCGGCGATGTCCGAGGGATGCAGCAGCGAGCCCAGCGCGCGCAGCATCGACCATTCGCCGAGCCGCCCTGCGAGCACGGCAGTGACCACGCGCAGCCTCGGCGCGATGGGCGGCGACTGGTGCACGGTGCCGATGCGGGCGCGCAGCTTCTTCAGCGCCGCCGCGGGCAGCTGCCACGGCCTGGCGCCGAGCGCCTGCACCTCGCCTTCGCCGGGCCGCAGCGACGCGCCGAGCACGCGCAGCAGCGTGGTCTTGCCTGCCCCCGAAGGGCCGATGACGGCGATGCGTTCGCCATCGCGCGCAGACAGCGTCACGCCGGCCAGCGCACGCTGGCCGTTGGGATGGACGACGCCCGCGCCTTCCAGCGAAAAACTCATCCGCGCAGGCTCACTTGATCAGGCCAGCCGACTTGCCCGCCGTCTCGATCCCGTCGTAGTTCGACGACTTGGTCGGGATGAACTTGCTCGCGCGCTGCAGCGCCATGATTTCCTTGTGCGCCGGATTGGCCGGGTCGAGCTTGAGGAAGGCGTCGGTCAGCTTCTTCGTGACCGCGGGATCGAGGCCGGGGCGCACGGTCCAGTTGTAGTCGTAGTAGGTCGGCGTGGTGGCCAGCACGCGCACCTTGGCGGCGTTGGGGTTCTTGGCCTCGACCAGCTTGTCCCACACCGAGGCGTTGAGCACGCCGGCCTCGGCGCGCGAGGCGGCCACGAAGGCCACGGTGGCGTCGTGCGCGCCCGAGAACGCGACGGTCTTGAAGTCCTTCTCGGGGTTGATGCCCGCCTGCAGCAGGAAGTAGCGCGGCATCAGGCTGCCCGAGGTGGAGGAGGGCGCGCCGAACGCGAAGGTCTTGCCCTTCAGGTCGGCCAGCGTCTTGGCGGTGCTGTCCACCGGCACGATGAACTTGCTGGTGAACACCTCGTCCTCCGCGCGCTGCACGATGGGCACCGCGCCGCCGTTGGTGCGGATGCGCGCCTGCACGTAGGTGAAGCCGCCGAGCCAGGCCAGGTCGATCTTGTTGGTGGCCAGGCCCTCGACCACGGCGGCGTAGTCGGTCACGGGCGTGAACTGCACGTCCATGCCGGTTTCCTTCTTGAGGTAGTCGCCCAGCGGCGTGAACTTGCGCTGCAGCTCGGTGGGCGCCTCGTCGGGAATGGCCGACACGCGCAGCACGCCCTGCGCGAAGGCGCCGAGGCTCGCGGCGGAGAAGGTCAGGCCAAGGGCCAGTCGGGTGAGAGTCTTTTTCATGGATGCGCCTCTGGGACGTGCGGGATAGGAAGGGACGGGATTGTAGAAAGCGGGCCCGATTCGATAATCGCGACATGAACCCGACTCTCATGAACCCGCTCGCGCCGCTGCGCCTCACGAGTTTTTCGCATGGAGGCGGCTGCGGCTGCAAGATCGCGCCCGGCGTGCTGTCGCAGATCCTGAAGAACCAGGCCGGCGGGCTGATCCCGCCCGAGCTCATGGTGGGCATCGAGACCGCCGACGACGCAGCCGTCTACCGGCTCAACGACCAGCAGGCGCTGATCGCGACCACCGACTTCTTCATGCCCATCGTCGACGACCCGTACGAGTTCGGCCGCATCGCCGCGACCAACGCGATCAGCGACGTGTACGCGATGGGCGGGCGCCCGATCATGGCGCTGGCGCTCGTCGCCATGCCCATAAATCAGCTGCCCGTGGAAGTCGTCGCCGAGATCGTGCGCGGCGGACAGGACGTGTGCCGCGCGGCCGGCATCCCCATTGCGGGCGGCCATACCATCGATTCGGTCGAGCCCATCTACGGCCTCGTCGCCATGGGCCTGGTGCACCCCGAGCGCGTACGCCGCAACGCCGACGCGAAGGCCGGCGACGTGCTCGTGCTGGGCAAGCCGCTGGGCGTGGGCGTGCTCTCCGCCGCGCTCAAGAAGGAACAGCTCTCCGAGACCGGCTACCGCCAGCTCATCGAGAACACGACGAAGCTCAACACCCCCGGCATCGCGCTGTCGGCTCTCGACGGCGTGCATGCGCTCACGGACGTCACCGGCTTCGGCCTGGCCGGCCACGCGCTCGAGCTGGCGCGCGGCGCAAAGCTCAGGGCCGTCATCGAGTGGTCGAGGGTGCCGCTGCTCGAGAACGTGGTGGTGATGGCCGCCGAAGGCATGGTCACCGGCGCATCCGGCCGCAACTGGGCCGGATACGGCGCCGACGTGAAACTCGTCCCCGGCCTGCACGCCACCACGCAGAACCTGCTGAGCGATCCGCAGACCTCGGGCGGCCTGCTCGTGAGCTGCGCGCCCGATGCGGTCGATGCGGTGCTGAAGGTGTTCCGCGACGAGGGCTTCGCGCGCGCCGCCGTCATCGGCCGCGTGGAAGCCGGCGAGCCGTCGCTGCACGTGGTGCCCTGAAGAAGCAGTTCTACGCCGACTCGTCGAGTGGGCAGTCGCCGTCGCGAGCGGTCCGAGCTTGCGCCGAGAAGCGCAGACGTACATGGGTACGTCGAGCATCGCAGGTGCAAGATCGGATCGCGCAGCAGGCGAATGCCCGCTCGACGGCGGAGGGAGGAAGGAGTCGAACCTTCCCGGCGACGGCTGGCGCCACCAACCGGGTTTGAAGCCCGGCCGCCCCACCAGGGGCGATCTCCCTCCATGATCCGGTTCGTCGTTCAAGGCCTTGCCCCGAACAACGACGTATCCGGCCGCAGCAGATGCGTGTCTTTCACGCGCCGCGTGTAGCCCACACGATCGAAGAATTCCAGCAGCTGGATCGCGCGCTTGCGCCCCAGCCCGGTTGCGTCCCTGAAGCTCGCGGCCTCAAGGCCCGCGGGCCCGTCGAGGCAATCGCGCGCGATCGCCGCAAGGCGCTCCACGGTCGCCAATGGATAGTACAGGTCCTTCACCACCTGGAAGGTCTCGCCGCGGCGCGCGAGGCTCGCGAGCGTCTGCCGCACCATCGCTTCGCTCGCCGCGCAGTCCTTGGCCAGGTCGCGCACCCACGGCGGGTCGAAGCCGCCGTCGGCCAGCCTGGGCAGCAGCTTCTGCGCGAGCTTCTGCTCGGCCTCGTTGAGGCGCGCGGCATGGTCGGGCAGATGCAGCCAGGTGCCGCTGCGCACCAGCGTGCCGTGCGCGACCAGCTCGTCGAGCGCATGGCGCCAGAGCGCGTCGTCCGTGCGCGGGCCGGCAAGGCGCTTGAGGCGGCGCGCATCGGGGCCGACTTCGTCCGGCGCGGTGCGATGGAAATCCGCGAGGCGCTCGGCGATCTGTTCCTCGAGCACGCCCAGGTGCGACCGAGCGATGGCCGTGTGGCCGATGCGCACCGCGTCGGCCGGCAGCGGAAGAGCCTCTTCGTCGGCCAGTGAGAGCGCACGCGCCGCCTGTGCGGTGTCGATGCCCAGCGGCGCGTTGTGCAGCAGCGCGGCCACGCGGGCAGCCCGTTCGTCGATGGCCCACGCCGCCAGCGTGCGCAGCCGCTCGGGCGTGCGGCGATAGCGCACCGGCGCGAACGGATCTAGCACGCGCACGCCCGCCACCGTGCGCGTAGCCGAGGCATCGCGCAGCACGCCGCGGTCGCCATGCCATGCGCCTGCAGGCTCGCGCAGCACCAACTGGGCAAGGGCGGTCTCTCCGGGCGCGAGGGCATCGCGGTCGAGCAGCGCGACCGACGCCATCACGTCGCTCGCACCCAGGTGCGCATGCACCGTCGCGCCCGAGCGCAGCGGCTTCGCCTCGTCGGGCCACAGCGTGAGCAGGATGTCGATGCGCGCGGAGGCGAGCGCAACCGACGGCGTGCAGACCCACTCGCCGCGATGCACCTCGTCCTTGCCGACGCCGGCCAGTGCGAGCGCACAGCGCTGCCCCGCGTGCGCCGACTCGGCCTGCTGGTTCTGCGCATGGATGCCGCGCACGCGCACCGTGCGGCTGCCCGGCGCGATGCGCAGCTCGTCGCCGATGCGCACCGTGCCGCTGAAGACCGTGCCGGTGACGACGGTGCCCACGCCGGAGAGGCTGAACGACCGGTCCACCGCGAGGCGGAAGGCCAGGCCTTCCTCGCGTGAATGTTCCTGACGGGCGACCTCCAGCAACCGCTCGCGCAGCGCGTCGATGCCTTCGCCCGTGGTGGCCGACACCGCCAGCATGGGCGCCCCGGCCAGCGGAGTGGGCGCGAGCAGGGCGGAGATGCCGGCCCGCACCTCGGCCAGACGCGATTCGCGAACGGACTCGTCGATGCGGTCGATCTTGGTGATGGCCACCGTCGCCTCGCGCACGCCGAGCAGCGCCACCACCGCGAAGTGCTCGCGTGTCTGCGGCATCACGCCGTCATCGGCCGCCACCACCAGCAGCGCGTGGTCGATGCCGGTCGCGCCGGCGAGCATGGTATGCAGCAGCCGCTCGTGGCCCGGCACGTCGACGAAGCCCAGCGACACCCCGTCGGGCGAGTGCAGGTACGCATAGCCGAGCTCGATGGAAATGCCGCGCCGTTTTTCCTCGGGCAGCCGGTCGGTGTCGACGCCGGTGAGCGCGCGAACCAGCGTGGTCTTGCCGTGGTCGATGTGGCCTGCGGTGCCGATGATCATCGTGGGTATGCCGTCACATGAAGTTGCGGGTATGCAGCTCGGCGAGGCGCTGCGCCTCGTCGTGCCCGAAGCCCAGCCGCGAGAGCCGCGCCCGGCGCCCGGCCGCCATGTCGCGCTGCAGCTGCTGCACGGCCGCGTGCCCGCGCGCAATGGAAGCGGGCGAGAGTTCGCCGGCCGCCAGCAGCACCAGTGAGTCGAACACCTCCTCGTTGAGGCCCGCCGTGCCGGCCAGCGTGTCGTAGCGCAGCTCGATGGCGTTGCGCAGCCGCACCTGGTAGTCGGGCTGCACCGAGAGCCGGTATTCCAGGTGCGCCATGCCGAAGGCGACATGGCGCGCCTCGTCGCGCGCCGCGAGCCGCGCGATCTGCCGGGTCACCGGGTCGGGCGCGTGCGCATGCAGGAAATTGAGCAGGTTCACGAAGCTGCCTTCGCCGAGCACCGCCAGCAGGAAGGTGGCAATGGAGAAATCGGGCGCATCGAACAGCGTGCGCAGCGAGGCCTGCCCGCCCGCCGTCGACAGCGCAGGCCGGTGGCCGCGCAGCGTGGCGCGGCGCGTGAACACCTCCACGTGCCGCGCCTCGTCCGCGCACTGCAGCGCCAGCAGCTGCAGCACCTCGCGGAAGTGCGGGTGGATCTGCCCGAGGTGGCGCGCCGGCACCAGCAGCGCGGCGTTCTCGTTCTCGATCAGGTAGGTCATCACCTGCACCACGGCGGCTTCGACGGCGTCCGGCAGCTCGAAGGGTGCGTCCCAGTCGATGGCGGTGGCCGGGTCCCACTGGGCCGCGGCCGCCTGCCGATAGAGCTCGCCGGCCGTGGCGGCCCAGAGCTCGTCGCGGCGGTGCAGCGCGAAGAAGAAGGGCGGGCTGCCGGCTTCCACCGTGGCGCCGCGCGCGGCCAGGCCCCAGCCGGGCGGGGCGTCCGGGGCCGGGGCATCGCCGGCGTCGCCTGTCGATTGAGCGCCCAGCCAGCGGCCCTCGGCATGCGGGCCGCGCGTGATGGCCGCTTCATCCTGCCCGGCATCGAAGCGCAGCGCATGACCCTGGCTGCGGCACCAGGCCTCCAGGTGCATGCGCCAGTCCGGCGAGCGCCCGCGCACGCGCAGCTCGCCGCCCACTGGCCGTTCGGCCAGCGCGCGGCGAATGAGCAGCAGGGCGCCCTGGTCGAGGCCCAGCGACTCAATATCGATAGTCGGGGTTGGTGATGCGGCCATCGCCGTCGTAGAAGGCTTCGTCGTCCACCGCGCGTTCGAGCAGCGCATAGCCGCTGGTGCGGCCGGCGCGCCATTCGCGCAATCCTTCGAGTTCGAGCAGCGGGCGCACCTGCGGGTCGTCCCAGCGCATCGCCATCAGCAGCGAGACGAAGCGGTCGACCAGCCCGGCCGGTGCGCCGGGGCTGGTGGTGAAGTTGCAGTGGTCGTAGGCGCCGGTGCGCGCCAACACGCGCGTGGCGCCCGGCGGCAGCGTGCCGTCGAGGCCGAAGGCCAGGTGGTTGCCGTCGATCAGGCAGCAGGCGTCGATCTCGCCGGCCATCAGCGCGAGCGCCGCATCGCGCTCGCCGCCGATGTGGTCGCCGTGCTTGCCGCCGAGCACGTCGAAGTAGCGCGCCTGGAAGTCGCGCTGCTTCACCAGGCCTTCGCTGCGCAGGTGGTCGAGCGGAATCAGCGTGGCCTGCGGCGAATCGAGCGCGCCGAACCCGATGGTCCTGCCGCGCAGGTCGACCAGCGACTGCACCTGGCTGTCGGCGCGCACGACGATGGCGGAGCGCAGGTCGCAATCGGTGTCGCGCATGGCCACGGCTTGCACCTTCAGGCCCCGGCTGCGCGCGATGCGCTCGGCACGTACCCAGGCCAGCGGCGAGTTCCAGGCGAGGTGCAGCGTGCCGTCGAACTGCGCCTCGACCTGGCTTTCGTAGTTCGAATACAGCACGTAGTCGAAGGCCAAGCCGTTCTTCGCGAAGAAGGCCTTGAAGCCCTCCCAGATGGTGACGACCTTGGGCGCGTAAGCCACCGCGCCCATGATCAGTTTGGGTTCAGGCATGGAATCGATCCTTCCTCAGAACAGCGGCAGGCCGATGACGGCCTTGCCGATGAAGTCGTAGAGCACGTCGGAGGTCGGCGCCATCACGCTCGACGCGCGGGCGTCGCGGAACAGCCGCTCGATGCCCGCCTCCTTGCGGAAGGCCGCGCCGCCGCACACGCGCATCGCGATGTCGGTGACTTCGAGTGCGGTCTCGGCGGCGGCCGCCTTCACTTCGAGCACGCGCAGCATGGTGTCGGCGCGGCCCGCGCCGATGGCTTCGATGGTGTCGGCCAGCAGCGCCTGTGCCATGTCGGCCTTGATGCGCCCCTTCGCAAGGTAGGCGCGGATGGTGGGCAGGTCGGCCAGCGATGAGCCGAGGTGCACGTGACGCGTCTGGCCCACGTGGCCGATGGCGCCTTGCAGCGCACCTTCCATCAGGCCGGTCGAGCAGGCCGCGCTGAGCACCGAGAACCACGGCAGCACCACGCCCATCATGGTGTCGAAGCCCTTGCCGTCCTCGCCGAGCCTGGCGCTCGCGGGAACGCGCACGTTGCTCGCGGTGATCGGCGTGGAGGCGTTGCCGCGCAGCCCCAGCCCGTCGAAGCGGCCGGGCTGGCTCAGCCCGTCGGATTTCGCGTCGACCAGCCACAGCGTGCTGGCGCCCTCGGCCGCGAGCGGCTTGCTCGACCACACGTAGCTGTCGGCCTCGAAGGCGGAGGTGACCCAGCTCTTGCGGGCGTCGAGCACCACGCCGCTGCCGTCCGCGCGCGCGGTGCCGGTGGGCGCCCAGAAGTGGCTGCGCGAATCGGCCTCGGAAAAGGCCAGCGTGCTCAGGTGCGTGCCCCTGGCGACGGCGCGGCGCGTGTCCTCGGGGCCGAACTGTTCGAGCACGGCCGTGGCGCAGTAGTGCATGCACACGATCATCGCGGTGGAGGGGCAGGTCTGCGCGATGCGCGAGACCACCTGCGCGGCCTCCTTCAGGCCCAGGCCCTGTCCGCCGACCGACGCGGCCGAGACCAGCCCGAGCAGGCCGGACTCGCCCAGCGCCGAGATCGTCTCTCGTGGAAAGCGTCCCTCGGCGTCGGTGCGCTGGGCCAGGGGCTTCAGCGTTTGCGTTTCGATTCCGGCGAGCACTTCGAGGGGACTCATCGCTTTCTCCAGACAGGTGGTTGAGGGAAAGGGGGCGCTACAGCAGCCGCTCGCGCAGGGTGGCGAGCTGGCCGGTGAAGGGCATGCTGTCTTCCAGGCAGCGCAGATCGAGCAGCAGGCGGTCTTCGGCGATGCGTCCGATCACCGGCAGCGGCAGGCCGCGCAGCGCGGTGGCGAGGGCGTCCAGCGCGGTGCCGATGCCCTTCTTCGAGGTGCCGGCCGGCGCGAGCGCGAGGCCCGCCGAGGGCAGGCGCTCCACCGGCAGCGAGCCGGAGCCGATCTGCCCGAGCAGCGGCACCACCTCGACCGTGAAGCGCGGTGCCACGGCCGCCTGCACAGGCTCGCGCAACGCC
This sequence comes from Variovorax atrisoli, assembly GCF_014195185.1. Lineage (NCBI taxonomy): Bacteria > Pseudomonadati > Pseudomonadota > Betaproteobacteria > Burkholderiales > Comamonadaceae > Variovorax > Variovorax atrisoli. The sequence continues at coordinate 90,218 of NZ_JACIBG010000006.1, forward strand.
TCGGCCATCTCGCGGATCGCATCGGCGGGCCGGGTGAGCAGCCGCAGCGTCGGCAGGTCCTGCGCGAGGCGCTCGGGCCGCAGGTAGAGCGACAGCGTCGCCTCGAGCGCGGCCAGCGGCAGCTTGCTCATGCGCAGCGCGCGCTTCATCGGGAACTTGCGGATGCGGCCCACGGCTTCCTTGCTGCCCACGATGAGGCCGGCCTGCGGTCCGCCCAGCAGCTTGTCGCCCGAGAAGGTGACCACGTCGCAGCCGGCCGCGAGCATCTCCTGCGGCAGCGGCTCGCGCGGCAGGCCGTAGCGCGCGAGGTCGACCAGCGAGCCGCTGCCCAGGTCGGTGGCCAGCGGCACGCCGCGCGCATGCGCGATGCCGGCGAGCGTGGCCTCGTCGACGGCCGAGGTGAAGCCCTGCACCGCGTAGTTGCTGGTGTGCACCTTCATCACGAGCGCGGTGCGCTCGTTGATGGCGCGCTCGTAGTCCTGCGGATGCGTGCGGTTGGTGGTGCCGACCTCGACCATGCGAGCGCCCGCGCTGGCCATCACGTCGGGCATGCGGAAGGCGCCGCCGATCTCCACCAGTTCCCCGCGCGAGACGATCACCTCGCGTTCGCGCGCCAGCGCCGCGATGGTGAGCAGCACCGCGGCGGCGTTGTTGTTGACCACCGTGGCGGCCTCGGCGCCGGTGATGGTGCACAGCAGCTCTTCGACCAGCGAGTCGCGGTCGCCTCGGCTGCCGGTGGCGAGGTCGTACTCGAGGTTGTTGGGCGACGTCATCACCGCCAGCAGCCGCTGCAGCGCCGCATCGGCCAGCAAGGCGCGGCCCAGGTTGGTGTGGATGACGGTGCCCGTGAGGTTCAGCACCGCCTTCATGCGCGGCGCGAGGCGCGACTGGATGCGCGCGGCGAGCGAGTCGCCGAGCGCATCGGGCCGCACGTCGGCAGCGGCGAGCTTGCCTGCGACGGCTTGTGCGCGAAGCCCTTCGAGCAGCGCGCGCGCCTCTTTCACCACGAGCGTGTGGCCGTGCTCGGCCAGCAATGCGCCCGGCACGGCGAGGCGCAGCAATTGATCGACAGAAGGCAGATCCTGGGGCCTTGCCGTCGAGCCGTGGACCACGGACTCTTCGGGCATCGCCATCAGCCGCCTCCGCCGTCGTCTGGTATTTCGGGGTCGCTGAACAGCAGCATCAGGTTGTGGCCGCTGCGCTGGTGGCCGCCTTCGGACACGAGCAGATCCAGCGTGACGCTCGCCAGGTCGTCTGCGACGGGTTCGACCTCGGGGTCCTTCTCCATCACGACCTGCTTGAGGTAGTGGCCGCAGCTGTCGCAGCACTCGGCCTTCACCGCGCCTTCGCGCGCGCCGGTGGCGGGAAGTTCCACGCCGGGCTGCGGCGCCAGCGACTCGAAGTGGATGCCCTTGGTGCTCTCGCAGTGCGTGCACTTGATGCGCACGTAGTGCCACTCGGTGCCGCACAGCGAGCAGTGCAGGTAGCGAAAGCCCGCCTCGTCGGCGCCGATGCGCGTGATGCTCGCTGTGGGTGCGCTGCCGCAGCAGGGGCATTCGTTGCCGGGGTCGGTGCGGCCGTAGATGTTCTCGCCTGCGCTCTCGGCCACCTGCAGCACCAGGTGCGTCCAGTAGGCCTGCAGCCCGGCGGCGATCAGCGGCGCCGCGGCGAGGTCGAGTCCGAACATGATGCGGCGCGAGAGCCGGTCGGCCTGCGCGTCGATCCATGCGTCGTCGGCGGCCGCCACGCGGTCGAGCGTGTCGCGTGCGGGGCCTTCGGGCAGCCTTGCGCGAAAGAGTGCGAGCAGCCGGCGCAGTTCATTCAGCCAGACCGGATCGCGCGTCCAGCCGAAGGCGGGCATCGGCGGCTTGAGCACCTTCGCGGCGGCCTCGAGCGCTTCGGATCCGGGCAGCTCGACAGGCGCGTAGCCCTGCAGCACCTGGTGCTGCGCCTGGGCGAGGTCGGCGATGAAGATCAGGTACTCGCGCATCGGATGCGATGCCGCGAGCTGCCGCAGCCTGAGCTGGCGGTCGGAGAAGGCGAGGGAGCGCACCGGCAGGCGCAGGAACGGCATCTGCCGCCCGGCCTGCATGGCGATCTGCTCCGGCTCGAGGACGCGGGTGGTCCGGATCGGCGGTGGATTGCCGTTGGAACTGCTCATCCGGACGACTCTACAGCCATTCGCACGATTTGCGATACGCGATCGCCCCGAGTCCCCGCAGGGCGGCCCGGGTTTGTTCGCAGGATGCCGCGGAACCGCCGTTGCCGAGCCGGAGGTATCGCCCCCGGAAGGGGGGAAGGCGGGCGCCACACGAAGTGCGCGCAGCCTGGAGAGAACCAGTTCATTCCCCCCGGGTCATCTTGCGGTGCCACAGCGGATGGTTGAGCTTGGCCCAGCCTTCGGTGACCGTGCCGCGCGTCATCGCGCGCAGCGTGCCCTTGACCCAGATGGCCGCGTAGATGTGCGTGATGACCGAGAGGATCAGCACCACGGCCGAGGCCGCGTGCACCACCACCGCGATGCGCCGCAGGAGGATCGGGAAGAAGCCCACGAACCACGGACTCCAGAACATGAAGCCCGTCACCAGCAACAGCAGCAGGCTGATGCCGAAGGCCCAGAACACCAGCTTCTGGCCGGCGTTGTACTTGCCCACCGGCGGCATGCTCGACTTGTCGCCCTTGAGCATCTTCGGCGCATTGGCGATCCAATCGCGGTCGCCCTTGTCGAGGATGTTCTCGCGCCACATCGTGAAGAACAGGAACACGAAGCCCAGCACCATCAGCAGCCCCATGAAGGGATGCAGGATGCGCGTCCAGGGCCCGCCGCCGAAGAGCGCGCTCAGGAAGAACAGGCTCGGATGGAAGAAGGCCAGGCCCGAGAGCGCCGCGGCGAAGAACATGATCGCGACGAACCAGTGGTTCATGCGCGTGGCGTCGCGGTAGCGGCGAAGGTAGTAGCGTGTCATCGCGTTCTTCTCCTCAGGCGCGGGGTGCGGTGGGCGGCGTCGAAGAGGCCGAGGCCGGCGGCTGCTCGATCACCACCACGTCGTCGGGCCTGCCGTCGCGGTCGGCGTCGGGATGGTCGTCCTTGGGCTCGATGGGGCCGGTCTTCATGTAGTGGAAGAAGCTGCCCACCACGGCGCCGATCATGGCGACCACGGCGAGCGGCTTGGCGACGCCCTTCCACAGCGACACCAGCGGGCTGATGTGCGGGTCCTTCGGAAGGTCGGCGTACAGCTGCGGCCGGTCGGCGTGCTGCAGCACGTACATCACGTGAGTGCCGCCCACGCCCGCCGGGTCGTAGACGCCGGCGTTGGCAAAGCCGCGCTCCTTCAGGTCGACGATGCGCTCCGAGGCGTACTCGTGCATGTCCTCCTTGGTGCCGAAGTGCAGCGCGCCGGTGGGGCAGGCCTTCACGCAGGCCGGCTCCAGGCCCACGCCCACGCGGTCGGAGCACAGCGAGCACTTGTAGGCCTTGTTGTCGACCTTGCTGATGCGCGGCACGTCGAAGGGACAGCCGGTGACGCAGTTGCCGCAGCCCACGCAATGCTCGCTGATGAAGTCGACGATGCCGTTGGCGTACTTGACGATGGCACCCGGCGAGGGGCACGACTTCAGGCAGCCGGGGTCTTCGCAGTGCATGCAGCCGTCCTTGCGGATCAGCCATTCGAGCTTACCGGCTTCGGGCTCGACCTCGGAGAACTTCATCACCGTCCAGGAGGCGGGCGTGAGGTCGACCGGGTTGTCGTAGGTGCCGTGCGTGGTGCCGACTTCGTCGCGCAGGTCGTTCCACTGCATGCATGCGACCTGGCAGGCCTTGCAGCCGATGCAGGCCGACACGTCGATCAGCTTCGCGACCGGCTGGATCTGCGGCCGATGGCGGATCTCGGGCGACGGCGTGGTCGTGGCCGAGCGGGCGGCGATGTCTAGGGTTTGAAGAGATGACATCGTTCAGGCCTTCTCGATGTTTACGGTGAAGGACTTGTACTCCGGCGTCTGCGTGTTCGCGTCGCCCACGAACGGCGTCAGCGTGTTCACCAGATAGCCGGGCTTGGCGATGCCCACGAAGCCCCAGTGGTTCGGCAGCCCCACGGTATGGACCGTGCGCCCGTCCACCTGCAGTCCCACGATGCGCTTGGTGACCACGGCCACGGCCTTGATGTAGCCGCGCTTGCTCGACACCTTGACCATGTCGCCGTGGCCGATGCCTTTCTCCTTCGCGAGCTCTTCGCCGATCTCGACGAACTGCTGCGGCTGGATGATGGCCGAGGTACGCACGTTCTTGGTCCAGTAGTGGAAGTGCTCGGTGAGCCGGTAGCTGGTCGCCACGTACGGGAAGTCCTTCGGCACGCCGAGCCTCTCGAGGTCGCCCTTGAAGATGCGTGCCGCGGGGTTGGCGCGCGCCTTCTCGTTGTTCGGGTGCATCAGGTTGTTGACCAGCGGCGACTCGAACGGCTCGTAGTGCTCGGGCAGCGGTCCTTCGGCCATGCCGGTGGGCGCGAACAGGCGCGCCACGCCCTCGGCGGTCATGATGAAGGGGCGCACCGCGTCGGCTTCCGTCGGGTTGGCGTCGGGCCGGATGTCGGGAATGTCCGAACCTGCCCACTGCTTGCCGTTCCACGCGATCAGGCCGCGCCTGGCGATCCATGGCTTGCCGGTGGCGGGGTCGGTGGACGCGCCGTTGTAGAGGATGCGCCGGTTCGCCGGCCAGGCCCACGCCCAGTTCTGCACCATGCCGATGCCGTACGGGTCGGCGTTGTCGCGCCGCGCCATCTGGTTGCCGGCCTGCGTCCATGCGCCCGAGTAGATCCAGCAGCCGCTGGCGGTGCTGCCGTCGTCGCGCAGCAGGCCGAAGCCCGAGAGCTGTTCGCCGGCCTTGGCCAGCGGCGGCTTGGTCGGGTCCTTCGGATCGGTCAGGTCGGCGAGCGCGCGGCCGTTGTATTCCATCGCCAGTTCCTGCGCGGAGGGCGAGTGCGGAATCTTGTAGGGCCAGGTGAGCTTGACGATCGGATCGGGGAAGGCGCCGCCGTCCTTCGCGTAGGCGGCGCGCAGCCGGTTGAAGATGCCGGCGACGATCTCGATGTCGCCCTTGGCCTCGCCCGGCGGCTCCGCGCCCTTCCAGTGCCACTGCAGCCAGCGGCTGGAGTTGGTGAGCGAGCCGTCCTCCTCCGCGAAGCAGGTGGAAGGCAGTCGGAACACCGTGGTCTGGATGTCGGCGGTCTTGACGTCGTTGAACTCGCCGAAGTTGCGCCAGAACTCGCTGGTCTCGGTCTGCAACGGATCGATGGTGACCAGGAACTTGAGCTTCGAGAGCCCGTCGACGATCTTCTTCTTGTCGGGGAAGGAGCCCACCGGGTTGAAGCCCTGGCAGATGTAGCCGTTGAGCTTGCCCTGGTTCATGAGCTCGAAGGCCTGCAGCACGTCGTAGAGCCTGTCGATCTTAGGCAGGTAGTGGAAGGCCCACTCGTTCTCCGCCGTGGCCGCGTCGCCCCACCACGACTTCTGCATGCTGACGAAGAACTTCGGGTAGTTCTGCCAGTAGCTCATCTGGTTGGGCCGCAGGGGCTTGAGCGCGCGGGTCTTGTAGTAGTCCTCCAGCGTCTGCTCGCTGTCACGCGCCAGCGACATGTAGCCCGGCAGGGAGTTCGACAGCAGCCCCAGGTCGGTCAGGCCCTGGATGTTGCTGTGGCCGCGCAGCGCGTTCATGCCGCCGCCCGGCACGCCGATGTTGCCCAGCAGCAGCTGCACGATGGCGCCGGTGCGGATCATCTGCGAGCCCTGGCTGTGCTGCGTCCAGCCCAGCGCGTACATGATGGTCATGGTGCGCTGGGAGGTGCTGGTGCTCGCGATGTACTCGCACACCTTCAGGAACTTGTCCTTCGGCGTGCCGGTGATGCGGCTCACCATGTCGGGCGTGTAGCGCGAATAGTGCCGCTTCATCACCTGAAGCACGCAGTTCGGGTCCTGCATGCTCATGTCGACCTTGGCCATGCCCTGCTCGTCGAGTGCGTAGCCCCACGACTTGGGGTCGTAGTTGCGCTTCTCGGCGTTGTAGCCGCTGAACAGGCCGTCCTCGAACTTGTAGTCGGGGCCGACGATGAAGGTCGCGTTGGTGTAGTTGCGGACGTACTCGGTCTGGATCCTGTCGTTGCTCAGCAGGTAGTTGATGACCCCCGCCAGGAAGGCGATGTCCGACCCCGCGCGGATCGGCGCGTAGTAGTCGGCCATGGCGGCCGAGCGCGTGAAGCGCGGGTCGACCACCACCAGGCGAGCCTTGTTCTGTTTCTTGGCTTCGATGACCCACTTGAAGCCGCACGGATGCGCCTCCGCGGCGTTGCCGCCCATGATCAGCACGACATCCGCGTTCTGGATGTCCTGCCAGTGGTTGGTCATCGCGCCTCTGCCGAACGTCGGGGCCAGACTGGCCACCGTAGGTCCGTGTCAGACGCGTGCCTGGTTGTCGAACACCAGCATTCCGGTCGAGCGGAATGCCTTGTGCGTGATGTATCCGGTTTCGTTGGACGAGGCCGAGGCGCAGAGCATGCCGGAGCTGGTCCAGCGGTTCACGGTCTTGCCGTCGGCGTTGGTGGTCTGGAAGTTGGCGTCGCGGTCGGCCTTCAGCAGCTTGGCGATGCGGTCGAGCGCCTCGTCCCAGCCGATGCGCTTCCACTCCGTGGCGCCGGGTTCGCGCACCTCGGGGTACTTCAGGCGCATGGGGCTGTGCACGAAGTCGAGCAGGCCGGCGCCCTTGGGGCACAGCGTGCCGCGGTTGACGGGGTGGTCGGCATCGCCCTCGATGTGGAGGATGTCGGACACCACGTTCTTTGCCTTGTCGCCCAGGCTGTACATGATGAGGCCGCAGCCCACCGAGCAGTACGGGCAGGTGTTGCGTGTCTCGGTGGTGCGCGCGAGCTTGAAGTTGCGGGCCTCGGCCAGCGCGGCGGTCGGCGAGAAGCCGAGCGCGGCGATGCTGGAGCCGACCAGCCCCGCGCTGCTGACGCGGAAGAATTGCCGGCGGTTCATGTCCATGACGGAACCTCCTGCGGCGGTGAAGTGGGGGGGCGTTTCATCGTGGTCTTCTCTTCTTCTTACGGGTAACTCGAACGAAAGCTGGCAAGCCGCGCTACTTCGGCGCCGAACCGTCGCCAGCGCTGGGCGCGGGCGCCGCGCCGCCGGACGAGCCGGCGCCGCCCGGGCCGCTCATGCCGCCGACGGCTGCGCCGCCTTCGGACGGCCCGTTGTGGGACGTGGTGGACTCGACCTTGTCGCCGGACTCGGCAGGCGTGATGCCGGTGGGGCTGGCGCCGGTCGTGCCGGCGCTGGCCTTGGGTGCGGGGGGTTTGGGATCGCAGGCGCTCAAGAGCACGCCGAGGGCCAGGCACAGACCCAGGGTTCGCAGGCGCTGAGATTGCAACATCGACACTCCTTCGGGGAAAGGATCGCCAGATAGTGGAATGTTTTTATTTGCCCCGCCGCCGCCGCCAAAGAATGTCTGATCGGAGCGAAGGGGTGTTTGAGTCGCATCATGCGGCAGGGCCGGTGTGCGGGCAAGTAGGCCAAAACCGGCAATAACCCTCGAATCCGGCTGCGAGCGAGCCTCTCGGCTATCGTCGCGGCCATGAATGCCTCCCTTCGCCTGGGTTGGCGCACGCTCTGGCGCGACCTGCGTGCCGGCGAGCTGCGCCTGTTGATCGTCGCCGTGCTCCTGGCCGTGGCCGCGCTCACGGCCGTCGGCTTCTTCGCCGACCGGCTGCAGGGCGGGCTCAAGCGCGACGCGCGGCAGCTGCTGGGCGGCGACGCGGTGATCGTCAGCGACAACCCGACGCCCGAGGCCTTCGTGGCGCAGGCCAAGTCGCTGGGGCTGCAGGGCTCCTCCACCTACGGCTTCCCGACCATGGCCCGCGCCGAGGACGCGCAGGGCGGCGCCAGCAAGCTGGTGGCGCTGAAGGCGGTGACCACGGGCTACCCGCTGCGCGGCAGCCTGCAGACCTCCACCACCATCGATGGCGCGGGTGCCGTCACGCGCGACATCCCGCCGCCGGGCGAGACCTGGGTCGATGCCTCGCTGCTCGACTCGCTGGGCCTGAAGGTCGGCGACACGTTGCTGCTGGGCGACACCGGCCTGCGCGTGGGCCGCGTCATCACGCTGGAGCCCGATCGCGGCGCCGGCTTCATGAGCTTCTCGCCGCGCGTGATGCTCAACCAGGCCGACGTGGCCCGCACCGGGCTCGTGCAGCCGGCCAGCCGCGTGGGCTACCGATATGCCGTGGCCGGCAGCGACGCCGCGGTCAAGCGCTTCACCGACTGGGCCGACGCCACCATCAAGAAGGGCGAACTTCGCGGCGTTCGGCTCGATTCCTTCGAAAGCGGCCGGCCCGAGATGCGCCAGACGCTCGATCGCGCCGAGAAATTCCTGAGCCTCGTCGCGCTGCTGGCTGCGCTGCTGTCGGCGGTGGCGGTGGCGCTGGCCGCGCGCGGCTTCGCGGCCAGCCACCTCGACGACTGCGCGATGCTGCGCGTGCTCGGCCAGAGCCAGCGCACCATCGCGGTGGCCTATGCCTTCGAGTTCGCGGTGATCGGCATCGTGGCCAGCGCACTGGGCGTGGCCATCGGCTTCGCGGTGCACTACGTGTTCGTGCTGCTGCTGGCGGGGCTGGTCGAGACCGCGCTGCCCGCGGCCACCCTGTGGCCCGTGGCCTTCGGGCTCGGCATGGGGCTCACGCTGCTCTTCGCCTTCGGCCTGCCGCCGGTGTTGCAGCTGGCGCGCGTCCCGCCGCTTCGCGTGATCCGGCGCGACGTGGGCGGGCTCAAGCCCGCGTCGCTCGCGGTGCTGGGCGTCGGCGTCGCGGGCTTCGCGGCCCTGCTGATGGCGGCCAGCAGCGACATCAAGCTGGGGCTCATCGCCGTCGGCGGCTTCGCGGGGGCAGTGGCGGTGTTCGCGCTCTTGAGCTGGCTGGCAGTGAAGGTGCTGCGCCGCAGCGTCAACGAAACGACCGCGCCGCGCTGGCTGGTGCTGGCGACGCGGCAGATCTCGGCGCGGCCGGCCTATGCGGTGGTACAGGTCAGCGCGCTCTCGGTGGGGCTGCTGGCGCTGGTGCTGCTGGTGCTGCTTCGCACCGACCTCGTCGCGAGCTGGCGCCAGGCCACGCCGCCCGACGCGCCGAACCGCTTCGTCATCAACGTCATGCCCGACCAGAGCGAGGCTTTCCAGAAGTCGCTGCGCGATGCAGGCGTGAGCAAGTTCGACTGGTACCCGATGATCCGCGGCCGGCTCGTGGCCATCAACGACAAGCCGGTCTCGCCCGACGACTACACCGAGGACCGTGCCAAGCGACTGGTCGACCGCGAATTCAACCTCAGCAACAGCCTGAAGGCGCCGCCGCACAACAGCATCACCTCCGGCAAGTGGACACCCGGCGCGTCCGGCGAGGTGAGCGTGGAAGAGGGCCTGGCCGAGACGCTGGGCCTGAAGATGGGCGACGTGCTGCGCTTCGACATCGGCGGCATGCAGAACGATGCGCGCATCACCTCGCTGCGCAAGGTCGACTGGGGCTCGATGCACGCCAACTTCTTCGTGATGTACACGGTGGCCTCGCTCGCCGACGTGCCCACCACCTACATGGGCGCCTTCCGCGCGCCCGAGACGCGCGGCTTCGACAACGCGCTGGTGCGCAGCTATCCGAACGTGACCAACGTCGACATGAGCGCCACCATCAACCAGGTGCAGCGCGTGCTCGACCAGGTGATCCGCGCGGTCGAGTTCCTGTTCGGCTTCACGCTCGCGGCCGGTCTCGTGGTGCTCTTTGCCGCGGTGACGGCCACCCGCGAGGAACGCGCGCGCGAGTTCGCGGTGATGCGCGCGGTGGGCGCGCGTGCCAGCCTGCTGCGGCAGGTTCAGCGCGCCGAGCTCGCGGGCGTGGGCCTGCTCGCGGGTTTCCTCGCGAGCATCGTGGCCGCGCTCATCGGCTGGGGGCTCGCGCGCTTCGTGTTCGAGTTCACCTGGACCGCCTCGCCGCTGGTGCCGGTCGCCGGCGCGCTGGCCGGGGCGGTGCTGGCGCTCGGCGCCGGATGGTGGGGCCTGCGCGAGGTGCTGCGCCGGCCGGTGGTCGACACCTTGCGGCGCGCGGCCGAGTAATTTTTTTCTTTTCTTCGTGGCGATGCGAAGCAAGACAGGGCCGGGGATGCAATACATTCCCCGGCCCCGTATCCATTTCAAGAAGAGAGAAATTCCCGCATGCGCCTGGCGTCATTCCAGATCACCAACTTTCGCTCGATCAACGACAGCGGCCTCATCGACTCCACGCAGATCACCACGATCCTCGGCCGGAATGACAGCGGCAAATCGAACCTGCTGCGCGCGCTGCACAGCCTGAACCCTGCCGAAGGCATCGCCGAACTCAGCCCCATCAAGGACTTCCCGCGCCATCGCCGCCTGGAAGAGTGCACGGGCGACACGCCCGTCGTGTTCACGCGCTGGAGCCTCGACGAGAGCGAGCAGGCCGAGCTGGCCGCGATCCTGCCGCGCGCGGCCGGCGTGCGCCACGTCACCGCGAGCCGCGGCTATGCCGCCGTCCGCACGGCCGGGTTCGAAGGACTCGGTGCCCTGTCGCTGGACGTGAGCGAGATCAAGGGCAAGGTCCGCAAGATCGTGCCGGCAGTCAAGGCCGCGGCCGAGAAGGTCGCAGACGAGGCGAAGGCCGCGCTGGACCAGGAAGCCGACCTCTTCGACGCCGCGATGATCATGAGCCCCGACTACATCAGGTGGTCGGCCGGCGCGGTCAAGGCGGCGCAGGCCCTGCGCAAGGCGCTGGCCGTGGCCGGCGCCGAGCTCAGCGACAAGCAGGAGCAGATGCTCGGCGAGCTGGAAGACATGGCGCTGGCGATCGCCAACGACGCGCCCGCGCTGGAGCGCGCGCGGGAATGGGTCGTCGGCAAGCTGCCGCGCTTCGTCTACGTCGACGAATACCCGGCGCTGCCCGGGCGCCAGAACATCGCCGAATACCTGGGGCGCGAGGGCTGGGGCCAGCTCACGCCCGAGCAGCAGAGCTTCGGCAGGCTGTGCAAGGTCGCGGGGCTCGACCTGCGGCAGCTGCAGGCCCTGCTCGAGAAGAACGACCAGGCCACGCGCAACCAGCTCGTCAACCGCGCCGGCTCGGTGGTGACCGCCGAGATCCGCCGCCTCTGGAAGGACCGTGCGCTGAAGGTGCGCTTCAACCTCGACGGCCAGTACCTCGACACGCTGGTGTCCGACCCGAACGCCGCCTACGAAGTCGAGGTGAACCTGCAGGAGCGCAGCCGCGGCTTCCAGTGGTTCTTCTCGTTCTACGTCGCCTTCTTCGCCGACACCCGCGGCGGCCGGGCCGAGGACGCCGTGCTGCTGCTGGACGAACCCGGGCTGCACCTGCACCCCCATTCGCAGGCCGACCTGCTGGCGCACCTCGAAAAGGACTTCGCCGGCAACCAGGTCATCTACACCACGCATTCGCCGTTCATGGTGCCCGCCCACCGCCTCGACGCCGTGCGCACCGCGAGCCTGAGCGAAACGGCGGGCACCACGGTGAGCAACACCGCGGAGGGCGACGAGCGCACGCTGTTCCCGCTGAAGGCCGCGCTGGCGCTGAGCCGGATGGCGAGCGAGCCGGTGACGCAGGACGCTGCGAAGCCGCTGGCGGCGGTGCAGGAACCGGTGAAGCCCGCGCCCGCCAGGCCTGCGAAGTCGGCAAAGTCCGCCGAGACGGCCAAGCCGGAGCCTGTGAAGTCAGAACTCGCCAAGCCCGTTGTCGTGGAAAGCGCGAAGCCGGTGGAAGCGGCACTTGTCGCGGTGGCCGCGCCTACGCCCGCGATGGCTGAGGCGGCGAAGGCTGCCGCTCCCGCGAAGATCGATGCAGCCAAGCCCGAAGCGGTAGAGCCGGTCGTCGTGGAAAGCGCCAAGCCGGCACAAGCAGCACCTGTCGCAGTCGCTGCGCCGGCCGTTACGCCTGCGACGCCCGAATCGACGAAGCCGCCGGTCGTCGAGAGCACCAAGCCAGTCGAGCCCGTCGCGGCGGCGCCGGTCGCCGTGGCTGCCATGTCCGCGGAGACCCCCGTGGCGCAAAGCGTCGAGGAGCCGGTCGCCGCCATCGGTCAGCAAGCGGAGCAGCCGGCAGAAGTCGCCTGACGGGCAGGCCTTTCAACTAATGCGGCGCCAACCATGCGCCGCATGTGCAGGCTTTTCCTCGGTTCATGGCGCCATCGCTTCCTCCCTGAACATGTGCTCCCCCGCGAAGTCCACGAACGCCCGCACCTTCGGCGACAGCTGACGGCTCGACGGCCACAGCGCCGTGAACTGGCCCTGGCGCACGAGGTGCGTGGCCAGCACGCGCTGCAGTTCGCCGCGGCACAGCGAGTCGCGCGCGAGGAAGTCGGGCATGTAGGCCACGCCGAGGCCGGCGACTGCCGCGCCGAGCATGGCTTCCATGTTGTTGCACAGCAGGCCGGGCGGCAGCTGCGCGGGCAGGCCGGGCAGGTCCCAGTCCTCGATCTTTCCGCCGGTGGCGAACTTGTAGCGAAGGCAGGCGTGCCGCGCGAGGTCGGCCGGCGTCTGCGGCACGCCGTGGCGCTCGAGGTAGGCCGGCGAGGCGACGAGCACGAAGCGGAACGGGCCGAGCCGGCGCGCCACCAGTTGCGAGTCGACCAGCTCGCCGCTGCGGATCGCCACGTCGACGCCCTCGGCGATCACGTCGACCAGCCGGTCGTTGAAGTCGAGGTCGAGCTCGATCTCGGGGTAGCGCAGCCTGAAGGCAGGCAGCATCGGCAGCAGGAAGCGGTAGCCGATGGTCGGCAGGCTCACGCGCAGGCGGCCGCGCGGCGCGGCCACGGCGTCCTGCATCATGGACCGCGCGTCGTCCAGTTCGTCGAGGATGCGGCGGCAGCGCTCGTGGAAGAGGGCGCCTTCCTGCGTCAGCCGCATGTGGCGCGTGGTGCGGTTGAAAAGGCGCACGCCGAGCTGCTCCTCGAGCCGCGCGACGTTCTTGCCCACGGCCGAGGCCGAGATGCCCAGGAGCCGGCCGGCCCTGGCAAAGCTCGACAGGTCGGCCGCCCGCACGAAGGATTCGAGTCCGCTGAAGCTGTCCATGGATTGGCAACCTTTGGTTGGGAGTGTGTGGAGCAATGAGGCGATTCTCAGTGCATTGATTCCTTTCTATCTTCGTGCCTTCCTTTTCACCTTCCGCGAAAGCACGTTCCGATGTCCGCTTCTTCTTCCTCCAGGAACTGGCTCCTGGCCGCCGTCTGCCTCGCGGCGCTGGGCATGCCGCTGAGCTTCACAGGCCCGGCGGTGGTGCTGCCCGCCGTGCGCGATGCGCTGGGCGGCAGCCCGGTGCAGCTCAACTGGGTGACCAACGCCTTCATGCTGAGCTTCGGCGCCACGCTGATGGCTGCCGGGGCGCTGGCCGATGCATACGGGCGCAAGCGCGTCTTCCTGCTGGGGCTCGCGGTGGTGGCGCTCAGCGCCTCGCTGCTGACCCTGGCGCCGGGCATCGTGGCCTTCGACCTGGCGCGCGCGCTGCAGGGGCTGGGCTCGGCCGCAGCCTTCGCGGCAGGCACGGCCGCGCTGGCACAGGTGTTCGACGGCGCGGCGCGCACGCGGGCCTTCAGCCTGATCGGCACCTCGTTCGGCGTGGGGCTGTCCTGCGGCTCCATCGTGTCGGGCTGGCTCGCGGAGCACTTCGGGTGGCAGGCGGTGATGCTGAGCCCCGGCGCGGTGAGCCTCGCGGCGCTGTGCATTGCTTCGCTGGCGATGCGCGAATCGCGCAACCCGCAGGCGATGGGGCTCGACGTGCCGGGCACGCTGAGCTTCACCGCCGCGCTGAGTCTGCTGACGCTGGGCGTGCTGCAGGCGCCCGACAGCGGCTGGGGCAGCCCCTGGGTGCTCGGTGCACTGGCGGGCGCTGCGGCGATGGGCGCGGTCTTCGTCGCCATCGAAAGGCGCGTGCCGCATCCGATGCTCGACTTGTCGCTGTTCCGCTTTCCGCGCTTCGTCGGGGTGCAGCTGCTGGCGGCCGCGCCGGCCTACGGCTTCGTCGTGCTGCTGGTGCTGCTGCCGATCCGCTTCGTGGGACTCGAAGGGCGCAGCGCGATCGAGGCGGGCGCCTTCATGTTCGCGCTCTCGGGGCCGATCCTCGTGGTTCCGACGCTGGCGGCGTCGCTGGCGCACCGATTCTCGGCCGGCGCGATCTCTGCCGTGGGCCTGCTGGTGTGCGCTGCAGGCCTCTTCTGGCTCAGCCGCTGCGCGCCGGGCACGCCGCTCGCCGGGATGGCGTGGCCGCTGCTGCTGATCGGCGCCGGCATCGGGCTGCCCTGGGGCCTGATGGACGGGCTGGCCGTGAGCGTGGTGCCGCGCGAGCGCGCAGGCATGGCCTCGGGCATCTTCAACACGGTGCGGGTGGCGGGGGAGGGCATCGCGCTGGCACTCGTCGGAGCGGGCCTGACCGCGCTGGTGACGGCGCATCTGGGGCAAGTCGCCGGCGCATCGCAGGCGGCGCAGCGCGTGACCACCGGCAACCTCGCGCAGGCGCTGGCGCTGCTGCCCGGCATGGACCGCGCGGCCTTGCTGCACGCGTATGGCGCGGCGTTCGGCACGCTGCTGTGCGTGCTGGCGGGGGTGACGGTGCTGACGGCGCTCGTCGTGTTCGCTTTCCTGCGCGGCGAGACGCACGCCGAGGCCGGCGCCGTGGCGCTGGAGTCGACGGCCTGCTGAATCAGGCTGCTTCGGCGGCCTCGAAGATGTCGCGCAGCCACTGCGTGAACACGCGCACGCGCGAGGACAGCTGCCGGTTCTGCGCGTAGAGCACCGAGACGGGCATCGGCGGCGGCGCGAACTCGGGCAACAGCACCTTCAGCCGCCCCTGCGCCAGTTCGCCCGCCACGCGGTAGCGCGGCACCTGCACCAGGCCCAGCCCCGCGACGGCCGAGCCGGTGTACAGGTCGGCACCGGTCACCGAGACGATACCGCCGAGCTGCACGCTCGTCACCCGCCCGTCGACGGTGAATTCGAGCGGGAGGGCCTTGCCCGTGGCGCTGGAAACGTAGTGGATGGCGCGGTGCGAGGCCAGCTCCTCCAGGCTGCGGGGCTCGCCATGCGCCTCCAGATAGGCGGGGCTCGCGACCGTGACCTGCGGCAGCAGCGCCACGCGCCGCCCGATCATCGAGGAGTCCTGCAGCGTGCCGGCGCGCAGCACGCAATCGACGCCTTCGCGCACCAGGTCGACGAGGCGGTCGTCCTCGCCGATGTGCAGCTCGAGCTCGGGGTAGCGCGCCAGGAAGCCCGGCAGCGCCGGCACCACGAAATGCCGCGCCAGCGTGCCCTGCAGGTTCACGCGCAGCAGCCCCTTGGGCGCGGCGTCGCGGAACAGGCCCTCGGCTTCCTCCACGTCGGCCAGCAGCCGCACGCAGCGGCGGTAGTAGGCCTCGCCGTCCTGCGTGAGGCGCACGGTGCGGGTGGTGCGCTCCAGCAGCCGGGTGCCGATGCGCTGCTCCACGCGCTTGATCAGGTTGGTGACGGTCGCACGGGGAATCCGCAGGTCTTCGGACGCCTGCGTGAAGCTCTGGCGCTCGGCGATGCGCACGAAGGCCTGCATTTCCTGGAAGCGGTCCATGGGCGGCTTGCCGGTCTATTGTTGAAGTAGATGGAATATTAATGGCAATCAGGTGCTGATTATCTTTTGGTTGGAACGATCGAAGATTCGCCTCACCAACCAACCTCCACCGCAAAGGACACCAGCCATGGCCCGCTCTTCCACCCCCAAGGTCGCCATCGTCACCGGCGCATCGCGCGGCATCGGCGCCGCTGTCGCGCAGCGCCTCGCCAGGGACGGCTTCGCCGTCGCCGTCAACTACGCATCGAGCCCTGCGCAGGCCGACGCCCTCGTCGCCGAGCTGACGGCCGCTGGCGGCAGAGCCATTGCCGTCAAGGCCGACGTGGCCCGCGCCGACGAAGTGCGCGCCATGTTCGACGCGGTCGAGGCGCAACTCGGCAAGGTCGACGTGCTGGTCAACAACGCCGGCGTGCTCAAGACCCTGCCGCTGGCCGAGCACAGCGACGCGCAGTACGACCAGACCTTCGACATCAACGTGCGCGGCACCTTCAACACGCTGCGCGAGGCCGCCGCCCGCCTGAACGAGGGCGGGCGCATCGTCAACTTCTCCAGCACCACGCTCGCGCTGAACATGCCCGGCTACGCGATCTACAACGCCACCAAGGCGGCGGTCGAGGCCTTCACGCACGTGTTCGCCAAGGAACTGCGCGGCCGCAGCATCACGGTGAACGCCGTGGCGCCGGGCCCGATCGCCACCTCGCTCTTCCTCGACGGCAAGACCGAGGAGCAGGTCCAGGCCTTCGCAAAGATGCCGCCGCTGCAGCGCCTGGGCCAGCCCGAGGACATCGCATCGGTGGTGTCCTTCCTTGCCGGGCCCGACGCGGGCTGGGTCAACGGACAGATCCTGCGCGCCAACGGCGGACTCGCCTGAGCGGCGGGCTCCAAGCGAAACAAGCCGAAGGAGAAACACGCCATGAAGAAGCAGATCGTCCTCGTCACCGGTGCCGGCAGCGGGATCGGAAAGCTCACAGCACTGTCGCTCGCGGAGGCGGGCCACGTCGTCTACGCATCGATGCGCGACATCGCCGGACGCAACAACGCCCGCGCCGCCGAACTGCGCGCGCTGGCCGCGCAGAAGAAGCTGCAGCTGCACCCGCTCGAACTCGACGTGCTCTCGCAGGAGTCGGCCGATGCCGCCGCAGCGACCATCGTGCGCGAGCAGGGCCATCTCGACGTGGTGATGCAGAACGCCGGCCATCTCGTGGTCGGGCCCACGGAGGCCTTCACGCCGCAAGAGATCGCGAAGGTGTTCGACACCAACGTGCTCGGCGCGCAGCGCGTGAACCGTGCGGTGCTGCCGTATCTGCGGGCGCAGGAATCGGGCCTGATGCTGTGGATCAGCAGCACGACCACCAAGGGCGGCTTTCCGCCGTTCATGGGGCCGTACGGCGCGGCGAAGGCTGCGATGGATTCGCTGGCCGTCACGCTGGCCTACGAGATCGCACGCTTCGGCATCGAGACTTCCATCGTCGTGCCGGGCGCTTTCACCAAGGGCACCGACCACTTCCCGAGCGCGGGCAGGCCAGCAGATGCCGCCATCGCCGCAGCCTATGCCCGCTACGACGGACTCATGGACCAGATCGGCGCGCGCCTCTCGGCGCTGACGCCCGACGGCGCCGACCCGCAGGCCGTGGCCGACGAGATCGTGCGCATCGTGGGCATGCCCGTCGGCACGCGGCCGATGCGGTCGGTGGTCGACTTCGTCGGCGACGGTGCGGCGGAGGTCTTCGAGGTGTCGGAGCGCGTGCGCATCGAGTTCGCCAAGCGCATCGGCATGGCGGACCTGCTGGAGGCCAAGGTGCGCCGCTGAAAAAGGCGTAACGAAGAGCAGGGCGGTCTTCCTGTCCAATAGCGGCATGGAAAACCCGTCCCACGACCTCATTGCCGAACGCGTGACCGAACTCGAGATCAAGTCGAGCTACGCCGAAGACCTGCTCGACCAGCTCAACATGACGATCTACCGCCAACAGCAGCAGATCGACCGGCTGATCCTGCAGGTCACTCAACTGAAGGAGCAGATGCAGAGCTCAGGCCAGGACGGCGCCGCGCGCAACCCGCGGGACGAACTCCCACCGCACTATTGACACTCCCCCAGGCTTCGCCCACTTCGTGTCGCTGCGCCAACCCCCTCGCCGGGGGCAACACCGATGGCCCGGCAAAGCCGGTTCCATGGTGTTCCTGGAATCAGCGGTCAGCCATGCGCATGCCAGAGCACGGCGAAGAAGTGGCAGGTGCTGCCGGCAAGCACGAACAGGTGCCACACCGAATGGGCAAAGCGCACCTTGTTGTCGAACAGGAACACCACCGCACCGGCCGTGTAGAAGAGCCCGCCGGCCACCAGCCAGCCCAGGCCTGCGGCCGACATGCGCTCGTACAGCGGCACGGCGGCCATCAGAGCCATCCAGCCCATCGCCACGTACAGGCCGGTGGACCACAGCGGATGCTTCAGCCGGTTGAACAGCTTGGCGCCCACGCCCAGCGCCGCCGCCGCGCAGATCGCGCCGAACAGCGTCCAGCCCAGCGGGCCGCGCAGCACGCCGAACAGGAAGGGCATGTAGCTGCCCGCGATGAAGAGGTAGATGGCCGCGTGGTCCAGCCGGTTGAACCAGGCCTTGGCACGGCCGATCGGCAGCGCGTGGTAGAGCGTTGAGATCAGGTACAGCACGATGGCCGTGCCCGCGAAGAGGCTGGCACCGACCACGGCCGCGGCCTGGCCCTTCTGTGCGGCGCTGTAGACCAGGATCGGCAGCGAGGCGATCGCGAGCGCAAGGCCCAGGCCATGGCTCAGGGCGTTGAAGAGCTCCTCCATCGCCGTCTGGTCGCGTGCGGCGAGGACGGCGGTCTTGCTGCGTTGCGGGGGCGGGGGAGAGGGTGTCGAAAAGGTCATCGTCTGTCCGTGCGCAATGAGTGTGTCGGG
This sequence comes from Variovorax atrisoli, assembly GCF_014195185.1. NCBI lineage: Bacteria > Pseudomonadati > Pseudomonadota > Betaproteobacteria > Burkholderiales > Comamonadaceae > Variovorax > Variovorax atrisoli. The sequence goes on from NZ_JACIBG010000006.1 coordinate 108,770, forward strand.
GCGGGAGCCCAGAGTGCCTGCCTACTTGACCTGCTGCTTGCCCAGCTTGCGCGCCAGCGTGCGCCGGTGCATGCCGAGCCTGCGCGCGGTCTCCGAGATGTTGAAGCCGGTCTCGGCCAGCGTCTCGTGGATGCGCTCCCATTCGAGCGTCTTGATCGAGGTGGAGCGGTTGGTCAGCTCCACCTCGGTGGTGCCGACGGCGCGGCCGAAGGCGGCCTCGATGTCGTCGGTGTTCGAGGGCTTGGCCAGGTAGTGGCAGGCGCCGAGCTTGATGGCTTCCACCGCGGTGGCGATGCTCGCGAAGCCCGTGAGCACCACGATCAGCATCTTCGGGTTGTGCCGGTGCAGCATCTGCACGCAGGCCAGGCCCGAGGCCTCGCCGTTGAGCTTGAGGTCGACCACCGCGTAGCCAGGAGTGGCGGTGGCCAGCAGCGCCTCGACCTCGGCCAGGTTGCTCGCGTGCGCCACCGCATAGCCGCGGCGCTCGAACGAGCGCCCGAGCGCGCGCGCGAAGGCGCCGTCGTCCTCGACGATCAGCAGCTGGCGCTGCGCTTCAGCTCCGGTTTCGCTCATTGCCTTCCATTCCGATGGTCCTGCCGGCGGCCGCGAGGGCTTCCTCGTCGTCCGCGTCGTCGTCCACTTCCGTCTCTTCTTCCTCGAGCACGATGGCCGCGAGCGGCAGCGTGATCTTCACGACGGCGCCGCCCTCGGGCCGGTTGGCCGCCGCGACGCGGCCGCCCACGGTGCGCGCCACGTTCACCACCAGGAACAACCCCAGCCCGCCGCCAGCGCGGCCCTTGCTCGACTGGTAGGGCTTGCCGAACTCCTTGAGGATGGCCGGCAGGAAGCCGGGGCCTGCGTCGGTGACGGTGATCGTCAGCGCGTCGGCGTCGTGCGCCGCCTCGAGGCGCAGCCAGTGGGGCGACGCCTCCAGCGCATTGTCGAGCACGTTGCAGATCATCTGCTTGAGGGCCGAGTCGGAAACCATGGGCAGGTCGCGGCCGAAGCGGTTGTCGTACTCGAAATCCTCCACCGGGCGGGTGGTGCGCCATTCCTCGACCAGGTCGTCGAGGAAGGTGCTGACGGTGGTTTCCTCCGAAGACTCGCCGCGCGCCTCGCCGGCCGACAGCAGGATGCCGCTCACGATGCTCTTGCAGCGCTGGATCTGCAGTTCCATCTCGGCCACTTCGGTCAGCAGCTCGGGGTCGGAACTGAAATGCGGCAGCCGGCGCCAGTCGCCGAGGATCACCGCGAGCGTGGCAAGCGGCGTGCCCAGCTCGTGCGCCGCGCCCGAGGCCAGCAGGCCCATGCGCACGATGTGCTCTTCCTCCGAGGCGCGCTGCCGCAGGTCGGCCAGACGCGCGTCTCGCGCGCGCAGGTTGCGGCTGATGCGGGTGATGAAGATGACCAGCAGCGCCGCATTGAGCGCGAAGCACACCAGCATGCCCTGGATGTACGGGCTCCACAGGCCCCGGTCATGGTCCAGCGGCAGCGCGAGCGGGCGCGAGAACAGCGCCAGCCCGGCGAAGCAGATGCTGGTGATGACCACCATGGTCCAGGTCGACCAGGCCTTCAGCAGCACCGCGCCGAGCGTCACCTGCAGCAGGAAGAGGAACACGAAGGGGTTGGTCGCGCCGCCGCTCAGGTAGAGCTGTGCAGTGAGCGTGGCCACGTCCACCAGCAGCGCGACGAACAGCTCGCCGTTGGTCACGCGCCGATGGCTGCGCGAGCGCAGCAGGCTCACCATGTTGAAGAGGGCGAGGCAGGCCAGCACCTGCAGCATGTGGTCCAGCGGAAGCCGGATCTCGAAGCCGTAGTGCACCACCAGGATGGTGGCGACCTGCCCGACCACGGCGAACCAGCGCAGCTGGATCAGCTGCTGCATGTTCTGGTGGCCGATGGCGTTGTCGAGGCTCGCGACGCCGGCGCGGGGCGGGTGCAGTTCGCCCGCGACCGCGGCGGCTTCAGCCGTCGCGGCGGGCATCTTGGTCGGCGGGGCGGGCGTCGGCATGGGCCGCATTTTCGCTGCGCCGCACGAACCAGGCCGCGATCAGCACCATCAGGGCCAGGCCATACCAGGTCAGGGCATAGACGAGGTGGCTGTTGGGAAAGGAAATGACCGTCAGGCCGCCGGCGGGCCAGGCGGGTGTGTCGGCGCCCGGGGCGCCGGACTTTGCAGGTGCGGCTTCGGCATCGACGAAGTAGGGCGCCACGTCGGCCAGGCCGCGCGCGGCGGCGATGGCCTGCACGTCGCGCGAGAACCAGCGGTCGCCGGCCGGATCGTTCTTGCGCAGGAAGCCGCCCTTGGGCTCGGTCAGGCGCAGCAGGCCGTCTACGGTGGTCTCGCCCTGCGGCTCGGTCGCGGTACGCGCCGCGCGTTTCTGCGCCTCGGGAGGCACGAAGCCGCGGTTGACCAGCACGATGCTGCCGTCGGCGCTGCTGCGCAGCGGGGTCAGCACCCAGAAGCCGGCGCCGAGCTTGGTGCTGGCCTGCACCAGCGTCTCTTTGTCGTGGAGGAAGGTGCCGGCAAGGCGGACATGCCGGTATTCGTCGTTGGCCGCGTTGACCGTGGGCCATTCGGTCCGCCCGGGGGCCGCGCTGGCCGGGGCGTGCACGCGCTGTTCGACGCGTGCGATGAGATCCAGCTTCCAGGCCCTGCGCTCGACCTGCCAGGTGCCGAGCGCGACGAAGCCGGCGAAGGCGAGGGCGGCGCAGACCGCCAGCGCCACCCGTGCGGCGGTGGAGCGCTGGCGGACGGCCTGCTCCGCCATCAGGGCATGTTCTTCATGTCGTGCACCGAGTGCGGCATCATGTTGGTGTTCATGTGGTACATGACCCACAGCGAACCGGCCAGCGTGATGACCACGAGCACGAGCGTGAAGATCAGCGCCAGCATGTTCCAGCCGCCTTCGGACTTCGCGTCCATGTGCAGGAAGTAAACCATGTGCACCACGATCTGCACCACGGCGAAGGCCAGGATGACGAGGGCGGTGGTGCCGGGCTTGTCGAAGACCTTGCCCATCACGAGCCAGAACGGAATGGCGGTGAGGATCACGGCCAGCACGAAGCCGGTCATGTAGCCCTTGAAGGTGCTGTGGCTCACCGGGCCGTCATCGTGACCGTGCCCGTGATCGTCGTGGCCATGTGCGCCGTGGCCGGCGGTTTCGGTGTGCGCGCTCATTGCAGCGATCCCATCAGATACACGAAGGTGAAGACGCCGATCCAGACCACGTCCAGGAAGTGCCAGAACATCGACAGGCACATCAGGCGGCGGCGGTTGGCGGCGGTGAAGCCGTGCTTGGGCAGCTGGATCATCAGCACGATGAGCCAGATGATGCCGAAGGTCACGTGCAGGCCGTGGGTGCCCACCAGCGCGAAGAACGACGACAGGAAGGCGCTGCGCTGCGGGCCCGCGCCTTCGTGGATCAGGTGCGCGAATTCATACAGCTCCAGGCCGATGAAGCCCGCGCCCAGCAGGCCGGTGATGGCCAGCCAGAGCAGCACGCCGCCCATGCGGCGCTGCTGCATCTGCAGCATGGCGAAGCCATAGGTGATGGAAGACAGCAGCAGCAGCGAGGTGTTGATCGCCACCAGCGGCAGGTCGAACAGGTCGGCGCCCGAGGGGCCGGCCGCATAGCTGCGGCCCAGCACGCCGTACACCGCGAACAGGCAGGCGAAGATGAGGCAGTCGCTCATCAGGTAGAGCCAGAAGCCCAGCAGCGTGCCGTTCTCGGGGTGGTGGTCTTCGTTGCGGACGTTGAACACCTCGAAGGTGGGCACGCTCGCGGCGTTGCCCACGGTGTTCGTGTGGCTGGAGTGGAGGGCGGTACTGTTAGACATTGGCAGCCAGCAGGCGCGTGCGCGCTTCTTCGGTACGGACGACTTCTTCCGCGGGGATGTAGTAGTCGCGCTTGTAGTTGAAGGTGTGGATGATCGTGGCGGCGAGCATGGCGACGAAGCCGATGCCGGCCAGCAGCCACATCTGCCAGATCAGCGCGAAGCCGCACACCGCGCTCAGGCCCGCGATGATGAAGCCGGCGGCCGTGTTCTTGGGCATGTGGATCGGGCTGAAGCCTTCCAGCGGACGCTGGTAGCCGCGGGCCTTCATGTCGGACCAGGCGTCGTTGTCGTGCACGCGCGGCGTGAACGCGAAGTTGTAGGCCGGCGGCGGCGACGAGGTCGCCCATTCCAGCGTGCGGCCGTTCCACGGGTCACCGGTGGTGTCGCGCAGCTGGTCGCGGCGGATGAAGCTCACCACCAGCTGGATCAGGAACGAGGCGATGCCCAGGGCGATCAGCACGGCGCCGAAGGCGGCGATCTGGAACCAGATCTGCAGCGACATGTCCTGGAAGTGGTTCATGCGGCGGGTGACGCCCATCAGGCCCAGGATGTACAGCGGCATGAAGGCGAACCAGAAGCCGACGATCCAGAACCAGAACGAGCACTTGCCCCAGAACGGGTCGAGCTTGTAGCCGAAGGCCTTCGGGAACCAGTAGGTGATGCCCGCCAGCATGCCGAACAGCACGCCGCCGATGATCACGTTGTGGAAGTGGGCGATCAGGAACAGGCTGTTGTGCAGCACGAAGTCGGCCGGGGGAACGGCCAGCAGCACGCCGGTCATGCCGCCGATCACGAAGGTGATCATGAAGCCGATGGTCCACATCATCGGCAGCTCGAAGCGGATGCGGCCGCGGTACATGGTGAACAGCCAGTTGAAGATTTTCGCGCCCGTCGGGATCGAGATGATCATCGTCGTGATGCCGAAGAACGAGTTCACGCTGGCGCCGGAGCCCATGGTGAAGAAGTGGTGCAGCCAGACGAGGTACGACAGGATGGTGATCACGACCGTGGCGTACACCATCGAGGCGTAGCCGAAGAGGCGCTTGCCCGAGAAGGTGGAGACCACTTCCGAGAAGATGCCGAAGGCCGGCAGGATCAGGATGTACACCTCGGGGTGGCCCCAGATCCAGATCAGGTTCACGTACATCATGGCGTTGCCGCCGAGGTCGTTCGTGAAGAAGTTGGTGCCTGCGTAGCGGTCGAGAGACAGCAGGGCCAGCACGGCGGTCAGCACCGGGAAGGCGGCGACGATCAGCACGTTGGTGCACAGGGCGGTCCAGGTGAAGACGGGCATCTTCATCATGGTCATGCCGGGCGCGCGCATCTTCACGATGGTGGCCAGCAGGTTCACGCCGGACAGTAATGTGCCCACCCCCGCTATCTGCAACGACCATATGTAGTAGTCGACCCCCACGTCGGGGCTGAAGAGGATGCCCGACAGCGGCGGATAGGCCAGCCAGCCCGTCTTGGCGAACTCGCCGACGAACAGCGACGCCATCACCAGGCCGGCGCCGAAGGTGGTCATCCAGAAGCTGAAGTTGTTCAGGAACGGGAAGGCCACGTCGCGCGCGCCGATCTGCAGCGGCACCACGAAGTTCATGAGGCCCGTGACCAGTGGCATCGCCACGAAGAAGATCATGATCACGCCGTGGGCGGTGAAGATCTGGTCGTAGTGGTGCGGCGGCAGGAAGCCCGCGTTGTCGCCGAAGGCGATGGCCTGCTGGGCGCGCATCATGAGCGCGTCGGCGAAGCCGCGAAGCAGCATCACCAGGCCCAGGATGATGTACATGATGCCGATCTTCTTGTGGTCGATGCTGGTGATCCAGTCGCGCCACAGGGTGCCCCACAGCTTGAAGTAGGTCAGTGCGCCCAGGACGGCCAGGCCGCCCAGCACCACGCCGGCAAAGGTCACGAGCAGGATCGGCTCGTGCAAGGGAATTGCCTCCCAGGAGAGGCGGCCGAAGACGAGCTTCGTCAGGTCTAGGTTCTGCAACATCTTATTCTTCAGTGGTGCACATCGCGGTGACGTACTTGCGCTTGGGCGTATCGAGGGATTCGATGTCCCATGCCAGCTTGGTGGCAACGTTGAAGGCGCCGGGCTTGCCCATGCCGCCGCTGGCGTCGATGGCCATCATTTCCTTCATGCACATCTTGTTGCGGTCCACGCACTGGTTGAGGATCGCGTCGTACAGGTCGGATGCAACGGTGGGGTAGTGGCGCACGGGCTCGCGCTCGCTCGGCACTTCGAGCTTCTTGTAGATATCGCGGGAGAGTTCGCCGTCCTTGCCGGACTTGACCTTCTGCACCCACTGGTCGAAGTCTTCGTTGCTCAGGCCGTGGAACTTGAAGCGCATGCCCGAGAAGCCCGCGCCGCTGTAGTTGGCGGAGAAGCCTTCGAACTCGCCCGGCTTGTTGATGACCGCGTGCAGCTTGGTTTCCATGCCCGGCATGGCGTAGATCTGGCCGGCCAGCGCGGGGATGAAGAAGGAGTTCATGACCGAGGAGGCCGTGATCTTGAAGCTGATCGGACGGTCCACCGGGGCGGCCAGCTCGTTCACCGTGGCGATGCCCTGCTCGGGGTAGATGAACAGCCACTTCCAGTCGAGGGCGACCACTTCCACCGTCAGCGGCTTGGTCTCGGGCGGAATGGCGCGCTGGGCGTCGAGGCGGCGCAGCGGCTGGTAGGGGTCGAGCGTGTGGGTGCTGATCCAGGTGATGGCGCCCAGCGCGATGATGATGAGCAGCGGCGCCGCCCAGATCGCCAGCTCGAGCTGGGTGGAGTGGTCCCAGTCGGGGCTGTAGGTGGCCTCCTTGTTGGACTGGCGATAGCGCCAGGCAAAGAAGATGGTCAGGGCGATCACCGGAATGATGATGATCAGCATCAGCACGGTGGAGACGACGATCAGGCGTCCCTGCTGATGGGCGATGTCGCCGGAGGGGTTCATCAGCACCGTGTTGCAGCCCGCCAGGAGCATGGCGGAGAGCAGCAGGAGTGCTCGGCGAAGGTTCTTGAGGATGTGCATGCCGGGGAAAAGAGATGCAGGGACGCAGGGGGCGACGCAAAAAGACCCCACAATCTACGCCTGAAGACGGGTTTCGCCTATTGGACGTTTTGTCCTATGGCGGTAAACGTGATTCGGTGCGACGCTCTGGGGTCTCCCATGGTCCTATGGTGTCTCGCCGCGGCGTTACATCTGAATTACAGCAAGCAATGACGACGTCCAGCATCATTTCGCAAGGCGCACAGCCGATGCCGAACCCGGCCGATCACGGCGGCGCCCGGCAGGGCGACGACCACTCGCACATCTCCCCCGGCGAGATCGCGGTCGGTGTGGTCATCGGCCGCGCCTCCGAATATTTCGACTTCTTCGTCTACGGCATCGCCTCGGTGCTGGTGTTTCCGGCGGTCTTCTTCCCGTTCGAGCAGCATCTCGAGGGCGTTCTCTATTCGTTCCTGATCTTCTCCTTCGCCTTCATCGCGCGTCCGTTCGGAACTGTCATCTCGATGATGATCCAGCGACGTTTCGGGCGGGAAGCCAAGCTCACGCTGGCGCTCTTCGTGCTCGGCACCTCCACCGCCGGCATTGCCTTCCTGCCGGGCTATTCGAGCCTGGGCTTCACGGCCATCGTGCTGCTGTCGGTGTTCCGCTTCGGCCAGGGCCTGGCGCTGGGCGGCTCGTGGGACGGCCTGCCGTCGCTGCTGGCGCTGAACGCGCCGGCCAACCGCCGCGGCTGGTACGCCATGCTGGGCCAGCTGGGCGCGCCCATCGGCTTCTTCATCGCCAGCGCGCTTTTCGCCTACCTGTATTCCAGCCTGCCGTCCGAAGACTTCCTCGACTGGGGCTGGCGCTATTCCTTCTACGTGGCCTTCGCGATCAACGTGGTGGCGCTCTTCGCCCGCCTGCGCCTGGTGGCCACCGACGAATACTCGCGCCTGCTCGAAGAGCGTGAACTCGAACCCACCAGCGTCACCGAGCTGGTCAGCTCGCAGGGCAGCAACATCCTGATCGGCGCGTTCGCCGCGCTGGCCAGCTATGCGCTGTTCCACCTGATCACGGTGTTCCCGCTGTCGTGGATCACGCTGTATTCCGACCAGTCGGTCACCGAATTCCTGGTGATCCAGATGGTGGGCGCGGTGTTCGGCGCCGCCGGCATCGTGGCCTCGGGCCTGCTGGCCGACCGCATCGGCCGCCGCTTCACGCTGGGCGGCCTGGCCGCGGTGATCGCCGCCTTCAGCGGCTTCGCCCCCACGCTGCTCGACGGCGGCCGTATCGGCCAGGACATCTTCATCCTGCTGGGCTTCGTGATCCTCGGCCTGTCGTACGGCCAGGCGGCCGGCGCCGTGACCTCCAACTTCGCGCCCAAGTACCGCTACGTCGGTGCGGCGCTCACGGCCGACGTGGCCTGGCTGATCGGCGCGGCCTTCGCCCCGCTGGTGGCCCTGGGTCTCTCGGCCCACTTCGGCCTGGCCTACGTGAGCGTCTACCTGCTGTCGGGTGCAGTTGCCACGCTGGCGGCCCTCGGCCTGAACCGGGCGCTGGCGCGGGACTGAGTCTTTCGCGCAACCAACGAAAAAGGGGCCTCCATGGCCCTTTTTTCGTTTTTCATTACGATGCCCCGATGTTCGCCGCTGCAATCTTCGACATGGACGGGCTGCTGATCGACTCCGAGCGCCCCATCATGGCCGCCTGGATCGAGGTCGCCCGCACGCTCGGCATCGAGCTTTCGCACAGCCAGTACATGCAGGTGGTGGGGCTGTCCACGGTGGAGTCCGAAGTCGTGCTTGCCTCGCTGCTGGGCGGATCGGCGGCCTACACCCACGCCGTGGGCCTCGTGCGCCAGCGCCTGCAACTGGAGCGCTCCGACGGGACGCCGCTCTTTCCGATCAAGTCCGGCGCGGCCGAGATCCTGTCGGCGTTGCGCGAGCGCGGCACGCGTTGCGCCGTGGCGTCGTCATCCACGAGCGCGCAGATCCAGGCCTGTCTCGGCAGCCTGGGCGTGCTGGAGCATTTCTCGGCCTTCGCGGGCGGCGACGAGGTCGCGCGCGCCAAGCCCGATCCGGCCCTCTACCTGCTCGCGGCCGGGCGCCTGGGCGTGGACCCGGCCGAATGCATCGCGTTCGAGGACAGCGAGAACGGCGCCAAGGCGGCACTGGCGGCGGGCCTTCGGGTGGTGGTCGTGCCCGACCTCAAGCATCCGCCTGCATCGGTCGTCGAACGGGCCTTTCACGTGCTCGATTCGCTGCACGACGCGCTGGCGCACCTGCCGCGCTGGTTCCCGCAACAGGCCATGCAAAAGGTGTAACGGCATGATCAAGATCGGCACGCTCTGCCATGTGGTCGACAGCTGCCTGGCGTCGCCCTTCACGGAGCGGGCCGTGGGCCGGATCGTGGAGGTGGTGTCCGCGCCCTATGAAGCGCCGAGCGAGCGCTACCTGCCCGGCACTTACTACGACGTGCTGTTCGAGGGCTGGACCTTCTACTGCCGCAGCGACAAGCTCGTGCCCATCTCCGACCCCGACGCCCGCATCGAGCACTGGGAGGACGCCTTCCTCGAAGAGCCCGGCCTCCTGCCGGCGCCGGCTCCTGCCCCTCAGAGCACTTCGTCGCGCAGCTGCGGAAACACCTTCGACACCTTCGCGAGCAGGTAGTCGCCGTAGCGCCCGTTGAAGGCGTGCACGTTGGCGCGGTCCCAGCGTTCGGCACTGTCGTCGCGGGCCTCCGCGCCCGCGAGGCCCTCGATGCGCTGCACGCGCGCCTCGAAGTTCGGGTCGAAGAAGAGCGGAAACGACAGCCGGTCATGCCCCGAGGTGTTGCGCTTCACGCGGTGCGGCGTCGACTTGTAGAGCCCGCCGGTCATGCGGTCGAGCATGTCGCCGATGTTGCAGACGAAGGAGCCCGCCACCGGCGGCGCGTCGATCCAGCCGCCCGGCGTGTGCACCGCGAGGCCGCCGATGTGGTCCTGGTGCAGGATCGTCAGCAGCCCGTAGTCGGTGTGCTCGCCCACGCCCCATTGCACGTCGAGGCCTTCGGGCACCGGCTGCGAGGGGTAGTTGAAGAGGCGGAACAGGATCAGCGGATCGGCCGTATAGCGCTTCGCGAAGTAGTCCGCATCGAGGCCCAGGCTCAGCGCGATGCCTTCCATCAGCCGGTGGCCCAGCTGCGTGACGGCGGCCATGTATTCGAGGATGGTCTCGCGAAAGCCCGGCACGTCAGGGAAAAGGTTGGGCCCGTGCACCGGCGTCTTCGCCTGCACCAGCGGATGCGTGGCGGGCAGCTCCGTGCCGAGGTAGAGGCCTTCCTTCCAGTCGGGCCGGCCGGAGGTCAGCTCGCCGCCGAGCGGAAAGTAGCCGCGCCATGCGCGGCCGCCCAGGGCCATGCGCCACTGCATCTTGGTTTCCTCGGGCAGGTCGAAGAAGCGGTGGCTCAGGTCTTCGAGCCGCTTCACCAGCGCCGGGTCGACGCCATGGCCGGTCACGTAGAAGAAACCGTGGGCGCGGCAGGCGGCGCCGATCTGCGCGGCCACGGCATCGCGTGCGGCGGTGCCGGCGACGAGCGCGGAAACGTCGATGAGGGGGAGGGCTGAATCGGTCATGCGTCTCTCGCGAAGGGGGAGCGGATGTCGGCCAGGAACTGCTGCGCGCGCGGATGCTGCGGCCGGTTGAAGAAGTCGTCGGGCGTGGCGCGCTCCAGCACCTTGCCTTCGTCCATGAAGAGCACGCGGTCGGCCACCTCGCGCGCGAAGCCCATCTCGTGCGTGACGCAGACCATGGTCATGCCGTCGCGCGTGAGGTCGCGCATCACCAGCAGCACCTCGCCGACCATCTCGGGGTCGAGCGCGCTGGTGGGCTCGTCGAACAGCATCAGCGGCGGCTGCATCGCGAGCGCGCGGGCGATCGCCACGCGCTGCTGCTGGCCGCCCGAGAGCTCGCTGGGCCATGCGTTGGCCTTGTTCGACAGGCCCACGCGGTGCAGCAGCGCCATCGCACGCTCGTCGGCCTGCTTGCGGGTGAGGCCGCGCAGCTGCATCGGCGCCATCGTGCAGTTCTGCAGCACCGTGAGGTGAGGGAACAGGTTGAACTGCTGGAACACGAAGCCGATGCGCGAGCGGAATTCGTTCACGTCCAGCCCCGGCGCATGAATGTCCTGGCCGTTCACCACGATGCGGCCCGACTGGATCGGCTCCAGCCGGTTGAAGGTGCGGATCAGCGTCGACTTGCCCGAGCCGGAGGGCCCGCACACCACGACGACCTCGCCCTTGTGGATGGTTTCGGTCACGTCGACCAGCGCGTGGTAGCTGCCGTACCACTTGTTGACTTTTTCGAGTTCGATCATGCGGACACCTTGGTGGCGGCGGTGGAGATGCCGCGGCGTGCGAGCCGGTGTTCGAGCCAGTAGGCGAAGCGCGAGAGGCCGAAGCACAGGATGAAGTACGTCCCGCCCAGAATCAGGTAGATCTGAGCGGGCTTGGTGAACACCTGCGTGTTGATCTGCGTCGCGATGAACGACACCTCGGCCAGCCCGATGATGTAGCCCAGCGAGGTTTCCTTGATGGTCGAGACGAACTGGTTCACCAGCGAGGGCAGCATGCTGCGCAGCGCCTGCGGCAGCACCACGAGGCGCATCGCGGCGCCGTAGCCCAGGCCCAGCGCACGGGCTGTTTCCATCTGTCCGCGCGGCAGTCCCTGGATGCCGGCGCGCACGATCTCCGCCAGGTAGGCGGCGTCGAACACCACCAGCGCGATCAGCATGGTGGTGAACTGGTCGGTCTTCACGCCCGTGACGCTGGGCAGGAAGAAGTAGGCCCAGAAGATCACCATCAGCAGAGGCAGCCCGCGCACCACGTACACGAAGCCAGTGACCGGCCAGCGCAGCCAGCGCCAAGGGCTCACCCGCGCCAGCCCGAGCACGATGCCCAGAGGCAGCGCCAGCACCAGGCCGCAGGAGGCGAGGATCAGCGTGAGCACCAGCCCGCCGAGCGGCCCGTTCGGGTACTGGCCGATGAGGAAGTAGACCCAGTAGTCGTTGATGATCTGAAGCATCAGCGCTCAGCTCCCGCTTCACGTGGCTCGCGATGCACGGCACCGGCACGGCCAAGGCCGGAAACACCGCGGAACCGGCTTTGCCGGGCCGCCGGTGTTGCCCCCGGCGAGGGGGGAGGAGAAGCGACACGCAGTGCGCGCAGCCTGGGGGAGCGCGTCATATCGTCCGCACCGGGTAACGGTGGTGGTACCAGCTCGCCAGGCCCGTGATGGCCAGCGAAACAGTGAGGTAGGCCGCGCTCGCGAACGCGAAGGACTCGAAGCTGCGGAAGGTCGCGCTCTCGACCTGGCCGGCCTGGTACATCAGCTCGGCCACGCCGATCACGGTGGCGATGGAAGTGTTCTTCCACAGGCTCAGCGTCTGCGAGATGAGCGGCGGGATGGTCACGCGCAGCGCCTGCGGCAGCACCACGCGGCGCATGGTGGCAAGGTAGCTGAAGCCCATTGCCCGGCCGGCCTCGAACTGCACGGCGGGGATCGCGCGGATGCCGCTTCGGATGTCTTCCGCCATGAAGGCGGCCGTGTAGAGCGCCAGCGCGATGATGGCGCTGTAGGCCTCGATGTGCCCCGCGTAGAGCCATTGCTTGATGTCCTCCGGCAGCAGCTCGGGCGCGCCGAAGTACCAGAAGAGCATGTGCGCGAGCAGCGGAATGTTGCGGATCGATTCCACGTACGCGAAGCCGAGCCAGCGCAGCGGCGCGAAGGGCGACAGCCGCAGCAGCGCCACCACCACCGCGATGGGCAGCGCCAGCACCAGCGAGGCCGCGAGCAGCTGCAGCGACAGCAGCAGGCCCGCGACGAGCATGTCGTGGTACTTGCCGGTCAGCAGCAAGGAATAGTCGAACAGGGGCATGGGGGGCGACAGTATCACCGTCGCGGAGGGATGTGGCTCCCTCCCCCGCTGGGGGAGGGTTGGGGTGGGGGGCACGGCGGCGTCTGGAAAGACGCGGCGGTCATGTGCAGGCCGCTTGCCCCCATCCCGGCCTTCCCCCAGCGGGGGAAGGAGAAAGACCTGAGGCCGGGCTCAGTCGATCTTGTCGCTCTCGAGCTTGAAGTCGCGCGACTGGAAGCCCGATGCCGTGTTCGGGCCATACCACTTGACGAAGATCTTCTCTGCGTCGCCCGACTTCTCGAGTTCGCGCAGCGTGTCGTCCACCACGGCCTTCAGGCCGCTCTCGCCCTTCTTGATGCCGATGGCCAGCGCCTCGGTGCTCAGGTTCTGCTTGAGCACCACGTACTGCGCCTTCTGCGGGCCCAGCTTGGCGTAGCTGCGCAGCAGCGCTGCCTCGTCGTCCACGTAGCCCACGCCCTTGCCCTGCTGCAGGGCCTGGAAGGCCTGCTGGCTCGTGTCGAAGGTCACGACCTCGACGTTGGGCACGGCCTTGCGGATGTTCGGCTCCTGCGTGCCGCCGCGGATGGTCAGCACCTTCTTGCCGGCGAGCTGCGGCACCTCGGTGATGCCGCTGTCCTTCTTCACGAGGGCCTTCTGGCCGGTGACGAAGGTGGTGAGCGAGAAGTCGATCTGCGCCTCGCGCTCCTTGTTGTGCGTGAGGCCGGCGGCCACCAGGTCGACGTGGCCCTGCTGCAGCTCGGGAATGCGCGCGGCCACCGCGATCTGCTTGAGCACCGGCTTCACGCCGATCTTCTTGGCGATGGCGTTCACCAGGTCCACCTCGTAGCCGACGATCTGGCGCGTCTTGGGGTCGACGAAGGTCGCGGGCTCGTCCGTGCCGAGCACGCCGACGACCAGCTCGCCCTTCTTCTTGATGTCGGCCAGCTGGTCCGCATGGGCGGTGGTCCCGAGCAGGAAGGTCGAAGCGGCGAGGGCCGCGGCTGCAATCAGTTTCATGCGCATGTTCTTCTCCTTGGTGGAAACGGAAGGGGCAGGACCATATCAATAAAACCTCTGATTATTAAATCGTCAATCGACATATGCATATAGGGCAGCCCGAAGGCCGCTTTTCCGGGCTGGGTTAAATTCGCGGCGCAAAAACGCGCTTCCGGCGCCTTTGTTTCGCCTCCCTCAGCATCTCTTCGAGCGAGATCCTCATGATCATCAAACCCCGCGTGCGCGGCTTCATCTGCGTCACCACCCATCCCGCCGGCTGCGAAGCCAACGTCCGCCAGCAGATCGAATACGTCAAGGCGAAGCCCGCCATCGAAGGCGGCCCGAAGAAGGTGCTGGTGATCGGCGCATCGACCGGCTACGGCCTCGCCGCGCGCATCACCGCCGCCTTCGGCTGCGGCGCCGGCACGCTGGGCGTCTTCTTCGAACGCCCGGGCAGCGAGACCAGGCCCGGCTCGCCCGGCTGGTACAACACCGCCGCCTTCGAGCGCGCCGCGCATGCCGAGGGCCTCTATGCGAAGAGCATCAACGGCGACGGTTTTTCCGACGCGATGAAGCAGCAGGTCATCGACACCATCCGCGCCGACCTGGGGCAGGTCGACCTCGTCGTCTACAGCCTGGCCGCACCGCGGCGCACGCATCCGAAGACCGGCCAGGTCTTCAACTCGGTGCTCAAGCCCGTGGGCAAGGCGGTGACCTTGCGCGGCCTCGATACCGACAGCGGGACGGTGAAGGAATCGGTGCTCGAGCCCGCCACGCAGGAGGAGATCGACAACACCGTGGCCGTGATGGGCGGCGAGGACTGGCAGATGTGGATCGACGCGCTGCAGCAGGCCGGCGTGCTGGCCGACGGCGCCAAGACCACGGCCTTCACCTACCTGGGCGAGAAGATCACGCACGACATCTACTGGAACGGCTCCATCGGCGCGGCCAAGAAGGACCTCGACCAGAAGGTGTTGGGCATCCGCGCGCAGCTCGCGGCCAAGGGCGGCGACGCACGCGTGTCGGTGCTGAAGGCGGTGGTCACGCAGGCCAGCTCGGCCATTCCGATGATGCCGCTGTACCTGTCGCTGCTGTTCAAGGTGATGAAGGAAGAGGGCACGCACGAGGGCTGCATCGAGCAGGTGCACGGTCTCTATGCCGACAGCCTCTACGGCGCCACGCCGCACATCGACGAGGAAGGTCGCCTGCGCGCCGACTACAAGGAGCTGGCACCGCAGGTGCAGTCGCGCGTGCTCGCGCTATGGCCCCAGGTGAACGACGCCAACCTCGGC
This sequence comes from Variovorax atrisoli, assembly GCF_014195185.1. Classification (NCBI taxonomy): domain Bacteria; kingdom Pseudomonadati; phylum Pseudomonadota; class Betaproteobacteria; order Burkholderiales; family Comamonadaceae; genus Variovorax; species Variovorax atrisoli. Next base: position 123,771 of record NZ_JACIBG010000006.1, read on the forward strand.
GAGCTCACCGATTTCGCCGGCTACAAGACGGAGTTCCTGCGGCTCTTCGGCTTCGCGGTGGAGGGTGTGGACTACGACGCCGACGTGAACCCCGACGTGGGCATTCCGGGCATCGTGCAGCTCTAGCAGGCCCTTGAGGGGATACTCCCGCCCATGCAGATTCAAGAAAAGCCACCCGCCGGCACGCCCTTCGACTGGATCGGCGGCGAGGCCAAGGTGGAGGCGCTGGTCGAGCGCTTCTACGACCTGATGGACCTCGAGCCTGCCTATGCGCAGCTGCGTGCAGTGCACGGCACCAGCCTCGACAACGCGCGCCAGCGCCTGTTCTGGTTCCTCTGCGGCTGGCTCGGCGGCCCCCAGTACTACACCGACCGCTTCGGCCACCCGATGCTGCGCGCGCGCCACCTGCCGCAGAGCATCGGCGGCCACACCATCGGCATCAAGGAGCGTGACCAGTGGCTCGCCTGCATGGACCAGGCGATGGGCGAGACGGGCGTGCCCGAGGATTTGCGTGCGAGGCTGCGCGACTCCTTCTTCAAGACCGCTGACTGGATGCGCAATAGAGGCGAATGATCGCCGGCCAGACACACGAGCAACGATTTCCGAAAGACGCTTCTTCCATCATGAATTCCATCGTCATCATCGGCGGCGGCCACGCCGCGGCCCAGCTCTGTGCGGGGCTTGCCGAAGCCGGGCAGGGCGCGCGCGTCCACCTGGTCTGCGAGGAGGCCTGCGAGCCTTATCACCGGCCTCCGCTGTCCAAGGCCTTCTTGAAGAGCGCCGAAGAGACCACGCAGCCGCACAAGGCCGCCGACTGGTACCGCGAAGCCGGCATCACGCTGCACCTGGGCGACGCGGCCGTGGCCATCGACCGCGAGGCGCACACCGTCACGCTGCGTTCGGGCGCGATCCTGCCGTGGCAGCAGCTGGTGATCGCCACCGGTACGCGCGCGCGCCAGATGCCCGACCTGAAGCCGGGCCTGGAGAACGTCGCCAGCCTGCGCGCGGCCGACGAGGCGCATCGCCTGCGCACGCGGCTCGCTGCGGCAGAGAAGGTGACGGTGCTCGGCGGCGGCTTCATCGGGCTCGAAGTGGCGGCGACCGCCAAGGCGCTCGGCAAGACGGTGCAGGTCATCGAGAGCGCGCCGCGCCTGCTGGGCCGCGCCGTGTCGCCCGAGCTGTCGGCGCACGTGCTGGCCACGCATCGCGCGTCGGGCATCGACATCGTGCTCGGCGCGCAGACCGGCGCCTTCGAGGTCGAGGGCGACCGGCTGGTGTCGCTGCAGGTCAACGGCGCGAAGCAGCCGGTCGACCTGCTGCTGCTGGGCATCGGCGCAGTGCCCGAGACCGCGCTCGCGCAGGCGGCCGGCATCGAGTGCGCGGACGGCATCGTGGTGGACGAGCACATGCGCACCAGCGCGGCCGACGTGCTCGCGGTGGGCGACTGCACGCGCTTTCCCGATCGCCGCGCGGGCCGTGCGCTGCGGCTCGAGTCGGTGCAGAACGCGAACGACCAGGCGCGCACCGCGGTCGCCACGCTCACCGGCGAGGCACGCGCGCACGATGCGGTCGCGTGGTTCTGGTCAGACCAGGGCGGCATGCGCCTGCAGATGGTGGGCCTGATGCCCGCCGAAGGCACGCCGGGCCTGAGCAGCGTGCGCCGCGCGGGCCCGAAGCCCGACGCCTTCTCGCTGTTCCACTATGTCGATGGAAAGCTCGTGTGCGTGGAGTCGGTGAACGCGCCGGTCGACCACATGATGAGCCGCAAGCTGCTCGAGGCGGGCCGCAATCCCGATGCGGCGTCGGTGGCGGATGCCTCGGTGCCGCTGAAGAACCTGCTGGCCTGAGCCGAAGAAGGTGCTCAGCGCCGCGCGGGGGCCAGCAGCACCACCAGCGCCCCGGCTCCGCCTTCGGCCGGCTTGGCCTGCACGAAGGCGATCACCTCGTTCTTCTGGATCAGCCAGCGCTGCGTCTTGGTCTTGAGCACCGGCTGCTTGCCCGGCGAGCCCAGGCCCTTGCCGTGCACCACGCGCACGCAGCGCAGGCCCTGCTTGTACGCATTGCGGATGAAGCCGCCCAAGGTCTCGCGCGCCTCGTCGCTGCGCAGCCCGTGCAGGTCGACCTGCGCCTGGATGGCCCAGTCGCCCTTGCGCAGCCGCGCGGTCACGTCGGTGCCGATGCCCGGGCGGCGGAAGCTCATGGCGTCGTCCACGTCGAGCAGCGTGGTCACGTCGAACTCGTCGGAGAGCGATTCGCGCAGCACGCGCTGCTCGTCGAGCTGGTGCTGCACCGGGATGGGCGCGGGCGGCTCCGGCGCGAGCGGCACCACGGCCTTGCGGCGCAGCGGCTCGGTGGCGCCGATGGCACGGGTGAACAGGTCTTTCTCGGCCGCGCGCTTGCGCTCGGCCAGCGCCTTGGCCGCGGCCTCGGCGGCTTCGCGCTCGCGGGTCTCGGCGAGCACGCGCTGCACCTGCTTGAGATCGGCGAGGTTCTTGATCGAAGGGGCGCGTGCGGCCATCAGAGCAATCCTTTCTCGGCCATCGAGAAGCTCTGCCCGGGGCTCACGATGATGTGGTCGAGCACGCGCACATCCACCAGCGCCAGCGCGGCGCGCAGCGTCTGCGTGAGCGACTCGTCGGCGCGCGAGGGCTCGATGCTGCCGCTGGGGTGGTTGTGCGCCAGCACCACCGCTGCCGCATGGTGGTGGATGGCGCGCGTGACCACCTCGCGCGGGTAGACGCTGGTCTGCGTGAGCGTGCCGCGGAACATTTCCTCCAGCGCGAGCATGCGGTGCTGCACGTCGAGGAAGACCACCGCGAACACCTCATGGGGGCGGGGGCCGATGTGCAGCTGCAGGTACTGCTTGACCGCGTCGGGCGAATCGAAGACGGGGCGCTCGCGCAGCTTCTCGCCCATGGCGCGGCGCGCCAGCTCGAGCACCGCGATCAGTTCGGAGCGCTTGGCGCTGCCGCCCAGCCCCTTGACCGACTTGAGGTCGTCGGCGCCGGTGTGCAGCAGCCCGGAGAGCCCGCCGAAGCGTTCGAGCAGCTGCTGCGCAAGCTGCAGCACGTTCTTGCCCGCCACGCCGGTGCGCAGCAGCAGGGCGAGCAGCTCGGCATCGGCCAGCGCGGCCGCGCCGCGCGCGATGAGCTTTTCGCGCGGACGTGCGTCCAGAGGGAGATCCTTGAAAGACATGAAACCCTGGGGTGAAACCTTGGCGGAGCCGGGTGAAGCCCCGGTCCTTAAAATGAGGCCAGTTTATCGGGACACATCCCTGTCTCCGCACACCTTCGCTGCACCATGTCCCAAGTCGTGAATTCCGGCTCTTTTCTCACCCTGCACTACCGGCTGGCCGGTCCGGCGGGCGACATCATCAACACCTTCGCCGACAAGCCCGCCACGCTTTCGCTGGGCACCGGCGAGCTCTCGCCCGCCATGGAGCAGCGCCTGATGGGCCTGGAAGAGGGCACGCACGCCACCTTCGAGCTGCCCGCGGGCGAGGCCTTCGGCGAGCGCAATCCCGACATGCAGCAGTGGGTGGCCAGGAAGCTGCTCGCGCAGATGGGCGACCCCGACGAGCAATATGCCGTGGGCGACGTGGTGCAGTTCCCCACGCCCGACGGCACGGGCAGCTATGCCGGCGCGGTCATCGAGTCGAACGACACCGCGGTGCGCTTCGACTTCAACCATCCGCTCGCAGGCCAGCCCGTGACCTTCGAAGTGAAGCTCATCGGCGTGCTATGAACCCCGGAATCTCCGAAGTCATCCTGGCCGAGCCGCGCGGTTTCTGCGCGGGCGTGGACCGCGCCATCGAGATCGTCGAGCGCGCCATCGCGAAGTTCGGCGCGCCGATCTACGTGCGCCACGAGATCGTGCACAACACCTACGTGGTGAACGAGCTCAAGGCCAAGGGCGCGATCTTCATCGAGGAACTCTCCGACGTGCCGCCCGGCGCCACTCTGGTGTTCAGCGCGCACGGCGTGAGCAAGGCCGTGGAGCAGGAGGCGCGAGACCGCGGCTTCTCGATCTTCGACGCGACCTGCCCGCTGGTGACCAAGGTGCACGTCGAGGTCGCCAAGCTCGCGAAGGAAGGCTACGAGTTCATCATGATCGGCCACAAGGGGCACCCCGAGGTCGAGGGCACGATGGGCCAGCTCTCCAGCGGCATCCACCTGGTGGAGGACGTGGAAGACGTGGCCAGGGTCGCCCCGGGGCAGACCGACAAGCTCGCCGTGGTCACGCAGACCACGCTGAGCGTGGACGACGCCGCCGACATCGCCGCCGCGGTGCGCGCGCGTTTTCCCAAGGTACGAGAGCCCAAGCAGCAGGACATCTGCTACGCCACGCAGAACCGCCAGGACGCGGTGAAGATCATGAGCCCGCAGGTCGACCTCGTGATCGTGGTCGGCAGCCCCACCAGCTCCAACAGCAATCGCCTGCGCGAACTGGCGCAGCGCCTGGGTACCGAGAGCTACATGGTCGATTCGGCCGCCGAGCTCGAGCCCAGGTGGTTCGAGGGCAAGGCGCGCGTCGGCATCACCGCCGGCGCCTCGGCGCCCGAAGTGCTGGTGCGCGAGGTGATCGACCGCGTGCGCGCATTCGGCGCGGTGTCGGTGCGCAAGATGGACGGCATCGAGGAAACCATCAAGTTCCCGCTGCCCAAGGGCCTCAAGCTCGACGACATTCCTCCCCCTGGACACATCTCTTGAACACCACGCAGACCGCCGGCTGGCGCTCCCAAATAGATAGCGCATCGCAACGGCTGGCCGATCGCGCCGGCCACTTCCTGCGCCAGACGCCGCTGTGGAAGCTGCCGGCGTCGGCCTTCGGCATCGACGCGAGCGGCGCGGAAATCTGGCTCAAGCTGGAGCACATGCAGGTCAGCGGCAGCTTCAAGGCGCGCGGCATGATGAACCGGCTCCTGGCCAACGACATTCCGCAAAGCGGGGTGATCGTCGCCTCGGGCGGCAATGCGGGCATCGCCACGGCGGCCGCGGCGCGCGCGCTGGGCGTGCCCTGCCAGGTCTTCCTGCCGGGAGTGTCGCCCGAAGCCAAGCGCGCGCGGCTGCGTGCGCTGGGCGCCGAAGTGGTCGTGGTCGGCGAGCTGTACCCCGATGCGCTGGCCGCCTGCCTGACGCGCCAGAAGGAATCGGGCGCCTTGCTCACCCACGCCTACGACCAGCCCGAAGTGGTGGCCGGTGCCGGCACGCTGGGCCGCGAGATCGAGCAGCAGGGCGGCCTGCCCGACGCTGTGCTCGTGAGCGTGGGCGGCGGCGGCCTCATCGGCGGCCTGGCCGGCTGGTTCGAGAAGCGCTCCCGCGTGGTCGCGCTCGAGCCCGAGAAGGCGCCGACGCTGTTCCGCGCCCGCGAGGCTGGCGAGCCGGTCGACGTGGAGGTGGGCGGCATCGCCGCCGATTCCCTGGGCGCGCGCCGTATCGGCGCCATCGCCTGGGAGATCACCCGACAGCACGTGCAGGACGCGCTGCTGTTGTCCGACGAATCCATCCGCGCAGCCCAGCAGTGGCTCTGGAAGGAGCTGAAGCTGGCCGTGGAACCGGCCGCCGCGCTGCCGCTGGCGGCGCTGCAGACCGGTGCCTACAAGCCGCGCGCGGGCGAGAAGGTCTGCCTGATCGTCTGCGGGGCGAACGTCGATCCCGCGACGGTTGCCTGACGGCTTCCTGCTTCACGCAGTTCATCTTCCAGGCTGGCAGAGCCTGTCGGCAGGCATGCCGAAGCCCGTGGCCCGCAACCGCGGGCCGCAGGGCATCGCCAGCCTGCCGCCTTCGGCTCGCGCACGCCCACCTAAAATCCCTCCATGCTCGACATCACCCTGCTCCGCAAAGATCTGGCCTCCGCAGTGGCCGGCCTCGAAAAACGCAAGAAGAACCAGCCGTACCTCGACGTGTCGGCATTCACCGCGCTCGAAGCCGAACGCAAGACCCTGCAGACCCGCACCGAGGAAATCCAGGCCCGCCGCAATGTGCTGAACAAGCAGATCGGCCCCCTCAAGGCCAAGGGCGAGTCGACCGACGCGCTGATGGCCGAAGTGAATGCACTGAAGGCCGAGCAGGAATCGCAATCGAAGCGTCTCGACGAGATCCAGCCGGAGCTGCACGCGCTGCTGCTGGCGGTGCCCAACCTGCCGCACGCCAGCGTGCCGGTCGGCGAGGACGAGACGGGCAACGTCGAGATGCGCCGCTGGGCCCCGAAGGGCGGCGCCGGCGCCAACGCCACGCCGCTAGGCTTCGCGCCCAAGGACCACGTCGACCTCGGCGCGCCACTGGGCCTCGACTTCGAGACGGGCGCCAAGCTCGCGGGCTCGCGCTTCACCGTGATGAAGGGCCCGATCGCCCGCCTGCACCGCGCGCTCGCGCAGTTCATGCTCGACATCCAGACCGAGAAGCACGGCTACAGCGAGTGCTACGTGCCCTACATCGTCAACGCCGCCACCCTGAGCGGCACCGGCCAGCTGCCCAAGTTCGAGGGCGACCTGTTCGCCGCGAAGAAAGGCGGCCAGGACGGCGAACCCGCGCCCGACCATTCGGCGCTGTACCTCATCCCGACCAGCGAAGTGCCGCTGACCAACTTCGTGCGCGACGAGGTGGTGCCCGAGTCGCAGCTGCCGATCAAGCTCACCGCCCACACGCCGTGCTTCCGTTCCGAAGCCGGCAGCGCGGGCCGCGACACGCGCGGCATGATTCGCCAGCACCAGTTCGACAAGGTCGAGATGGTGCAGATCGTGCACCCCGAGAAGAGCTACGACGCACTCGAGCAGATGACCGGCCATGCCGAGGCCGTGCTGCAGGCGCTGGAGCTGCCTTACCGCGTGGTGCTGCTGTGCACGGGCGACATGGGCTTCGGCTCCAGCAAGACCTATGACCTCGAAGTCTGGCTGCCCGCGCAGGACACCTACCGCGAGATCAGCTCGGTCTCGAACTGCGAAGCCTTCCAGGCGCGCCGCCTGCAGGCCCGTTTCAAGAACGCACAGGGCAAGAACGAACTCGTGCACACCCTCAACGGCTCCGGCCTGGCAGTGGGCCGCACGCTCGTGGCCGTGCTCGAGAACCATCAGAACGAAGACGGCTCGATCAACGTGCCCGCCGCGCTGCGTCCGTACCTCGGCGGACTCGAAGTTTTGAGGGCCTGATCGCAGGGGGCTTCAAAAGCCCCGTTTTTGTCTGCTAGAATAGCAGGCTCGACAGCACCGGAGAGGTGGCAGAGTGGTCGAATGTACCTGACTCGAAATCAGGCGTACTAGCGATAGTACCGAGGGTTCGAATCCCTCCCTCTCCTCCAAGAATGGCCCCGCAAGGGGCTATTTTTTTGCCTATTCCCCACCGAAAACCCAGCAAAATCAAGGTCTTAGCCGATTCCGCTGCCTGCTTTTCCGTGGATTTCCCACCGTCAAACACCGTTCCACACCGGTCCTCGGTGGGCATCGTTGTGGGCACTGAACGGCATCCGATTCACGATGCCTACAAACACCCTCACCGACACCATTTGCAAGACGGCTAAGCCGTCAGAGAAGGCGCGCAAGCTGTTCGACGGCCACGGCCTGCACCTGTTTATTTCGCCGACCGGCGCGAAGGTCTGGCGGATGGCGTACCGCGTCGATGGCAAACCCAAAACAAAGTCGCTGGGGGCGTATCCGCTGGTCACGCTGGCCGAGGCGCGGCAGCAATGCGCAGTGCTGCGCAAAGGCTTGCTTGAGGGGGTTGCGCCCGTCACCAAGACGAAGCGACCGGACTCGAGTTTTTGGGAGGACTGTCAGGCCTACTGGAACGGGCGAAAGGACGTGGCGGACGGGTACAGGGAGAACGCGCTGCGCGGACTTGAACTGCACCTGAAACCGGCGCTCGGCGACCTGGCGTCCGCGGAGATTGACCGCGCCAAGCTTCTCGCCGAACTCAATCGGATGGATGCGGCCGGCAAGCATGTGTTTGTGCGCAAAGTGCGGATGTGGGCCTCACAGGTTTTTGATTGGGCCGTCGAGCAAGGCAAGGCGACGATCAATCCGGCCGAACTCATCAACCCACAGAAGGCATTCGGCCGCCGCAAGGTCAAGCATCATGCGTCGCTTGAGCTGACCGAAATTCACGAGTTCGTGCGACGGCTGAGCTTCGAGAAGGACCTCAACTCGGTGCTCGCCTGCCGCTTCATCGCATACACCTGGGTGCGTACCAACGAAATGCGGATGATGCGTTTCGACGAGGTGGAGGGCGACGCCTGGCTAATTGGCGGGGAGCGCATGAAACGCGACAAGGATCACATCGTGCCGTTGTCGCGGCAGGCAATCGAAATCCTCGATGTGATGCGGGCGCGCCGGCGGGAAGGGTGCGACTACGTGTTTCCCTCAGACCATCGCATTGACCGACCGATCAGCGAGAACACGGTGCTCGCGCTGATCGCGAGGATGGGCTACAAGGGTGAGATGACGGGCCACGGCTGGCGCACAGTGGCATCCACCTGGGCAAACGAGCATGGCTATCCGCCTGACGCCATCGAGCGGCAGCTCGCGCATACGCCTGAAGACAAGGTGCGAGCGACCTACAACCGGGCGGAGTACATGCGCGTGCGGCGGCCCATGATGCAGGAATGGGCAGATTGGTTAGATCAACCCGATGCCGGCAGCTTGGAGGGTTGAGAGTCGCCAGCCCATGGTTTTCTGACTGATGGCTACGTCTGGCGGCGGGAGCTTGTTTGCCTTGATCCAGCGGCGAATCGCCTCAGACCCGACGCCTGTCAGGGTGCACAGCTCTCGACGATAGATGATGCGGTCGGCATTCAGCGCCGCGCCCGCTGCTTGGGGTTGTCCGGTAGTGCTTGTTGTGTGACTCATCTCGTCTTGCCTTGAGTCGAAGGCGCGGCGCCCTCGACGAGGTGTTTTGCGATCCATGCGCGCATGTGTGCCCACCGCTCGGTGCCCACTTCAGCGGCGGGCCGGGCGATGCGCACGCTGCGCTCGTGCCGATTCCAGTCGGGAAACCCGCGACGCATGGGGCCGCAGATTTCAACGTTTACCCACTCGTCAGTGCAGGTCTGCTCGTCGTTCTCGAACACGATTTCCTGAACGAGGACGGGTGCGACGTTGAGCGCTTTGCCGACGGCTTCCCACTCCTCGTGATGCCAATCCTCGTCGGGCACGTTGCGAGCATCAATGCCGTGCTTTGCTGCAATCGTGCCGAGGGTGCAGAACTCACCCTCGGCCGTGGCGAGGGAGCCGGCGACGAGCTGCTTCTGCGGCATGGCGTCGAGGGCGTCGGCCAACTTGCGCAGCAAGGCTTGCCCGCGCTTGCCGCGAATAGCGGACGCAATACGTCCGCGCCACCGACCATGCGCGAGCACGTCCTCGCACTCGTCGTCGATGTATCCGCTGCGGCTCATGCTGCACCGCCTTTCGACGAATCTCTGATCCGGTCGTGGCTCTCGACGGCCGCGATAGCGAGGGCGGCAATCTTCACGAGGCGTTCGCGCCGCTCGGCCTCGTTCGCGAGCTGGCGAATCTGCTTGTGGATACAGTTCTGCCAATCGATGACGCTATGCGCGTCGTCGTTGGCGGGGCCGCCCCATTGCTCGTCCTGACGATTGCGCTCCGCGCTGATGTCCCGGAAGGCGATCAGCCGGCGCCACCGCGTGCCGTCGAGGGTGTCGCAGAAGCTCGCCGTCAATTCGTCGTTCACGGTGTTCGGGCGACGACGGCGCGGCTCTGGCATCGCAACGGGCTTCCAGCCTGCGGGTGGTGCGTAGCCGACATACGCCAGCAGCTTGCCTTCGTGCACGAGTTGCGCGATGCGCGAATCAATGGCGGCATGCACTTCGGCAACGGTGTGCGGAACGCATGGTTCATCGCATTCCTCATGGTTGCAGTCTGGGCAGCCGCCCCAGTCACCATCAAGCAAAGCAATGGCCTTCATCAAATCGGCTTCGGCCCAATCGTTGATGGTTCGCTCGGACGCCCATTCGTGCGCGGCAGCGATCACCGCCGCCTCTGCTTCCACCGTCGGGGCAGCCTCGGGGGCTGAGTAGAGCGGCATGGTGAACTTGCCTGCAGGTGTTTTGCGCAGAGGGAGGTAGATGCCGCCTTCGCTGGCGCCGGGGCGGTCTTGCAGTGCGGCCACCTGTTCCGGGCTCGCGTAGAACATCGGCGCTACCGGGGTGACGCTGGGCGTGCCCGAGCCGTCGTCGTCGGCTTCGCCTCCTTCGTAAAGCCCGGTGTCGCGGTTCATTCGCACGCCGAGCTCTTGGCCGGGAAAGATGCCGTCCGGGTTGTCGTCCCACGCCTCACCGTTCGGGCATAGCGTTGTGTTTGCGTCGTTTGCGGTTACCTGCGTTGCAAGGATGCGCCGGGCGTAGCTCCGGCGTGGATCGTCTCCCTGTCCATCGGCGAGCCGCTGCAGCAACTCTTGGCGCTGCTCGGGTGTCGCCTTGACCTTCAGGGTGCATTCGTTGGCGGGCACGAGCGTACACGGCCAGCCACAAGCACACAGCAGCTCGTTGGCGACGTAGGCAACGAGCCAATCCTCGCCGGTCAGTGCGTGGTGCACGGTGTCGCCCGTATCGATGGTTTGCATTGCGATGGTGTTCATTGGGCGATTCCTTCCTCTGCCGCGACCTGGCGGCGAATGCGCGCGAGCGATTCGATGAATGCATCGAACATCTGCCTCGGCGAGCTGTTGCGGGTGATTTCTTCGCAGACCTGAAGGCCGGCCGCCATCGCTTGCAGGCCGGGTCCGTCGAAGCCGTAGCGGCCATGACGGCCCCGAATTGCGTCGCAGCGGCGCAGTGCATCCGCTGCGGCGTGGAGGGGCGCGAGGCAAAGCTCGTCGATAGCTTCGGCGCGCACCATGACGGTATTCAGGTGCGTGCTAAGCCTGTCGAAGAGCTCGTCGTCTCTGCTACCTGCCTTGAGGTCGGCAAAGGCGCTGTAAACCTTCGTCATGATGTCGTCGCCTGCCGGGATGTTGTGCACTTGGCGTGCGGCGACAGCGATAGCGACCATTGCAGGCCGGATGCGGCGGCTGACGCGCTTCATGCGGCCTCCGCGAATAAGCCGCCACGAGCGCGGGAAAGTGCCTCGCTGCATGCTGCGTTGAGCCAAACCACCTCGGTGCGGGATCGGGCGCCATCTGCGAAGCATGGCCGCTCGAAGCGCTCCCATCCTTCGAACAGCTGCTCGTAGAGGCCGCTCGGATAGCCCGACACGATCACCATACCCTCGAGGCCGTGTGCGAATAGCGCAAAGTCGCGATGTGCGTCGTCGTCCATTTCGTAGCGGTACGCCTTGCCGCTGGATCGGCCCTCGGTGGTCGTGCCTCTAACCTTGCTCGACCGCGTGCTATGGACATAGGGCGGGTCGAAATAGTGGAGGGTCGTCGGCGCGTCGTGATGGGCAGCGACGGCCAGCGCATCGCGGTTCTCGATGACGACCCCGCGTAGCCTCTCGACAAGCGCGGGAAGAGCGCCGGCAAGGTTCGCCCAGTCGTGCGCGGGCGTCGTTCCACTGCGATTTGAATTCGCGCGGAAGCCGCTGCGCTCACCGGTGGCGGCGGCAGATCCGAATCCCTGAAAAGAACGCACGATGGTGCGGCGCGCTTGTTCGACCGGATCCTCTGCGCGCACATATGAGAGGTCGAACTCGGCTCGCGCGAACGGTGTCATCGTCAGCACTCGCAGCAGCTCGTCGCCACGGTCGCGCAAGACGCGAAAGACGTTAACTACCTCGCCGTCGAGGTCGTTGTACACCTCGCCGTAGCTCCGCTCTTTTCTGAGCAGCACAGATGCTCCGCCGCCGAAGGCCTCGACGTAGACGCGGTGGGGTGGGAAGAAAAGCTGAAGCCACGGCGCGAGCTTCCATTTGCCGCCGTGATATCGCAGGGCGGGTCGTGTGACGGGCGTTTTCATGCGGCCCTCCGCATGTCGTAGTCGAAAAAGTTCGCTGCGGTCACTGCGCGCTGCAGCAGCGGCGGCACAGCGTTGCCGATCATGGCGACCTGTTTCGACTTCGAGAACATGCGCCCGTCGTGGCCGCGCTCGATGATGTGCTGCGGCGGGAAGCTGGTCGCGTTCGCCAGTTCGCGCGGCGTCAGCATCCGCAGACAGATATCCACGATTACCCAAGGCTCGCCCTTGATCCACACCGTCACGAGCGCGAGCCGGGCCTTTGTGGTGATGGTGTGCATGGGCTCATTGAGGTCGCCGAGCTGGCCGCCTTCGCCGTAGTAGCGAATGAGGAACGCAGCGCAGCGAAGGGCGCCTGCCTCTGTCTCTGGCGAGAGGTCGTAGGCGGCTTCGGCGCTGGCAAGCTGGTCGGTAACGAGACGCTGCTGACTGCCGCTTGTGGTGACGGTAGAGAGCGGCGCCGTGGCCGCGCGAGCTGGCATGGTGTTATGACCGCCGTTCGCCTGTTCCACGAACGCCGTTACGAGTGCATGCTTTGCGCCTCCGGCCACCACGGTGCCGAGCGGTCGGCCGAGGTCGAGCGCGCGTGGTGCTTGGCCCTCCCGCTCCCCATAACCCGTTTGCACGAGAACCGGCGTGGCGACCATGAATTCGCCACGCTGCGCCGTGGTGATGGTGCGCAGTGGCTCGCGGATGTCGTGCACGCGCACGCTGCCCGAATGGGTCACCGGCACGATGAACGGGTCTGCGTTGTCGAGGACGTAGCGCTTCAAGCCATGGGCAACGCGCTTGCACGTTGCATCTGCGAGCGGCTTCTTTCGGTCGAAGATGCTCGTGGTCGGCAGCGAGAAGTCGATGCACTCGGCTGCGCTTCGCCACTTCGTCTGCCCGGGCTGCGGGTTGCGGAAGTGCGTCGGGGTGGGCCAGCAGATCGGAAGGCCGTCGCGCCGGGCGATCATGAAGAGGCGCGTGCGCGTGGTGGGCGCGCCGAAGTCGGCGGCGCACAGCAGACGATGCTCGACCATGTAGCCCAAGCTGCGCAGTAGCCGCAGGAAGCGCTCCCACGTCTTGCCGACGTGCTTCGGGTCGGGGATGAGGTGCTGCAGGCGGCGCGGCACCACTTCGCCGGGCTCCGCCACGCTGCCATCGACCTTTACGACACGGCCGGTTGCCTTGTCGCGTTTGGCGATCAGACGCCCCCATTTACGAATCTGCTCGACGTTCTCCAGCGTGATGACATCGGGCTTTGCCTGGCCGGCCCAACGCAGCCCGACCCAAGAGAGGGAGCGGATTTCCGTGTCGCGCGGCTGGCCGCCGAGCGCCTGGCTGAAGTGAGTGCAGTCCGGTGAGAGGTGCAGATAGCCCGCCGGCCTGCCGCCCGTCAGTTCGCGTGGGCACAGTTCGCGCACGTCCGCGCGGTAGTGCTTCGTCTGCGGGTGGTTCTTCGCGTGGCTGGAGATGGCGTCTTCGTTGTGGTTGGCCGCGATGTCAACGTGGCGGCCGATGGCTTGCTCGATGCCCGTGCAGCTACCGCCCGCGCCAGCGAAAAGCACGATCACGAGCTTTGCCGAGAGGTTGAGGACGAATTGAGGGGTCAGCATTTCTTCGCCCCCAGTCCAGCGAGGGTGCGAGCAACCTGCAGCTCGGCGAAGCGCGTGAGAAAGCGCTCGCGCCATTCCTTCCACGTCGCGGCCTCGCGCTCGGGCGTGTCGAGGCGAACCCAGTCGGCGGGCGCGACCGGCTGCAGCGTGTTGTCGCTGAGCACGGGCCACGGCATGTGCCGCGATGGGTTGTAGGGCGTAAGGTCGCGGCGAGCCGTGGCGAGCGCCTGCAGGTCGATGGAGCGCAGAAACTCGCGATGGCCGGCGAACACTGACAGGAGCTTGAAGTGCTCGCGCACGCCCTTCGCATGCTCGGCCTCGAAGGCGTGCCATGCGCCAACGCCGAAGGCCATGCTGTAGCTATTGACAGCTTGCTTAGCCGGGCTGATGAGGTCGTTGGTGTATGCCTCGTGCGCGTCGTGCAGCAGCGCTGCCATCTGCACGAACACCGATGCGCCAGCGCGCTGGGCGATGTCGCAACACAGGAGGCTGTGCTCGGCCACGCTGTAGGGGCGCGACGTGGCGCCGTTGAACTGGGCGACGATGGCGAGGTGGTGCGCCACGTCGTTGATGTCCACGGGGCGGCCGCATGCGCCGTAGGCGGTGGGGCCGGCGAGGTGGTACTCGGCGCCGCTGGCGGTAAGCATCCACGTCATTGCGCGCCCTCCGGCTGTTGTTGCGGGCTGCGTGCGAGCAGGGCGGCGCGGTGATCGTTGAACACCTTCTTGAAGTGCTGCCCCGAGCGTTCGTCGAAGGGATAGCTGCAAGCGAAGTTGAGCGAGTGGCCGGCCTCGGCCGCTTCCTTCGCTTCGCGCTCGATCTTGTCGAGCGACACGATGGGAAAGTCCATGGAGTCTCCGGTAAATGAGTGGCTAGGCGGCGTGGGCCGGCGCGGGAGCGCGTGCGGGCAGCAGCTCGCACGAGGTGATGGCGGCGTGGATTTCGGGCGCGTGCGCGCCTGGCATCGAGCGCGGGTTCGTGAGCACCAAGCGCAGCGCATCGCCGGCCTTTAGGCTGCGATGCTTCGCGCGCCATGCGGCGGCCTCGGGGCCGACCCAGCGCACCACGTAGACCTCGACCGCGCGGGGGCCTTGGTTGTCTACGACGCGCATCTTCAGGACGAAGGCGCCGTCGTTGTTCGTGTGCTCGCTGACGGCGGGCCGCGTGGGGTGGTCCTTGCCCACGAAGAAGAGCCCTGTCGTGGTCGTCGTCATCGCTGCGCACCTCGCTGCATCTCAGCGCGGATGCGCTTGAAGGTCTTGCGGATGTCGGTGGCGACGGCCGGCGTGTAGTGGAAGCGGTCATCGGCGAGGCCGCCGATCGGACCGGTGCGCTGCGGCTGCTTGGGCCGGCGCGGGCGAGGGTGGGTAATCACGATCATGGAGTGCTCCAGCCGTAGACGCACATCGCGGCGATCACGATGGGCAGGACGATGAAGACCGCCAGCGCTGCAGCGGTCGCGAGGAAGCCCGGAATGGGCGCGACTGGCGATGTCCTCATGAGGCCATTGCCGGTTTCGTGGAGAGAGGTCGAGCGCATGGCCGGCCTTTCAGAAAGGGCAGGCCGCGAGTGCGCGGCCCGGGGCGGTGAGGGCGATTTCGAGCGCGATGTCGAACACCTCTTCGTCAGAGGCGCCGTACCGGCTCGCGAGCAGGGCCGCGCTCATCGGGTTGCGCTCGCAGTACGGCGAACCCGGGCGGTGCTCGTAGTGGTATCCGCCGCACCGGCACAGGCGATGGCCGGTCGCGCGCAGGTGCTGCGTGAACAGCCCATGGTCGCGGCGGCGCGTGCGGCACTCGGGGCAGCGGAATAGGAAAGCCACGCGCTTAGCTCCCGCGAGTCTTCTTGGCCGTGGTGCGGCCGGCGAGCGCGAGGTGCCGCGTGTTGACGGCAAGGCCTTGCCAGTACGTGAACATTGGAGGCTTGCGCGTCTTGTACGCATGCACGGCGTTCTCGCGGCACAGACGGCTGACCACGCGAAGCATCGTCACGAGCGCGGCACGCGCTTCGGGTGGGAGCGCATCGAATTCATTGCGCACCTCTGGCAGCTTCAGCATCGGATTGCGCACGTCGGCGCGATTGCTGCGGGCAGCCGGGCCGGGTGTGGGGTGTGCGCCGCTCACGACTTCACCTGCCGCAGCGAGAAGTTGACGTTCGCCAGCGCGTCGTGAAGCGGCTCGGTCACGAGCGAGCCATAGCCGGCTTCCTGATAGCAGGCGATCGCCTCCGCGATGGCCTTCGCTGCGAGGGCTGCTG
The DNA here is from genome assembly GCF_014195185.1 of Variovorax atrisoli. Classification (NCBI taxonomy): domain Bacteria; kingdom Pseudomonadati; phylum Pseudomonadota; class Betaproteobacteria; order Burkholderiales; family Comamonadaceae; genus Variovorax; species Variovorax atrisoli. The sequence goes on from NZ_JACIBG010000006.1 coordinate 139,526, forward strand.
CAAGCTGCGCCTTCAGCTCGGCGACGCTCTCGACGTTGATCTTTCGCGGGGCGTTCATGCGTCACCTCGCGCGGACGGGTTCAGGGCGTCGATGTCGCTGTTGAGAGCGCGAGCACGCTCCGCGAAGTCGGCGGCCATCGGATGCACCGGCGCTTCCTCTTCCTCGTAGCTCTCGACGGCTGCATCAGCGAGGCCGGGGAGGTCGATGCTTCCAGCCTTGAGGGCCTTCAGTGCCAGCGGCACGCCCATGGCCTGCCACGTCGTGACGCCAGCGAGCTTGCAGCGATAGAACGCCTGGCGCCGGCGGCCGGTGGTGCGCATCCAGATTTCGACGCGCGCGGCGCGGGTGGCGACGAACGGCGACGGGCGGCCGGCGGTCGCGTGGTTGGTTTGTGCGCGGGCCACGGCGTCAGCCCTCTATGCGCACGGTATCGAGCACCGGACACCCGGTGATGCGGTGCGCGATGTCGGCGGCCCGTGTGGCGCTGGTGGCGTGGAATTGGACGAACGGCGCGGCGCCGGTGTCCGAGGGGTTCAGGTGCCCGTGGGCATCCCGAGGGGTGTAGTAGCAGCGATAGCGGCGAGTTGCCATGTCCATCTCCGAGTTGAGATGGACGGATTACAAATCAGTTTGTAGTGCGTGTCAACAAGCTGCTTTGTAGTTCTACATGTCAGTTTGTAGAAATCGTTTCCATGGCGGTCCAATAGGCCTGCACTTGACCTTGCGGACGCAGCCGAACGAGACCGGAAAAGATGGATGTGTCGTCGATAAACACGACCTGGCCGCGTTTGAAGATCACGCACTGTCCCGACAGAACGCCGGCGGCGAGTGCCTTTGTGAATGCCTCCTTGTCGCCTTGGACAGCAATCTTCGTGAGTTGCTCGTAAGCCTCCTTACTCGCGCAGCCCGCCGACGATCCGCGACTGACGATGTGCGACCCATCAGCGCGCACCGTTGGTTTAGCGCTGGCCGCCGGTGCGGCGACTGCGGGTGAGGGCTTTGCGGGCGGGCTTTGTGGAGCGCTTGGTATCGGCTGCGCTATCTGAACCGGTTGGCCGTCAAGCGACTTCGCTCCGATGGCCCCGGCGGGGCATGTGTGGGTAAGGCTCAGAGTGATGGTGCGGCCATTAGGCATCGTGCAGGCGACCTGCGCGCCTGCGTTCAGGCTCGCAGTGAGCATTCCGATGAAGGCCCAGGTCTTCACGCGCTGCTATCTAGCCGTTTGATTCGTCGCCGAGGTACGGGGTGGGCGATGTAGTAAATCCAAGTCACCTCGGAGGGCTCATAGAACATCACTTCTGGATCGTTGTAGCTGCTGAAGCGATACCCATCGCGGCGCGACACCAGCCGCTTAATCATGGTTTCGCCACTTTGTAGGCGAACAAGCACGTCGTCCTCAAGTTCCGGTTCGGTGCCTGGCTCCACGAGAGCGAAGTGCCCGGGGTTGTAGACCGGAATCATGCTGCGGCCGGATACGCGAACGAGGAATGCGTGAGGGTCCGCGCTCGCCACCAATCCGTATTCATCCGTCATGCCCACAGGATAGTCGCCGTCTGTCCATATGCGCTCGGGTAGACCTCCGGCACCCTTGCCAAGGACCCAAATCGGACGAAACTTGGTTGCAGCTACAGTAATCGCGTCGTCGGGGATGGCTGGCGCAAACGTGCTGTCGTTGGTTGGCAGCGTTTCGTCCATCAAGCCCTCGCCAGTAGCGAGCCACCGCGAACTAATCGAAAGCGCGCCCGCGAGCGCAACCGTGTGTTTGCTTCCAGTAGCGCTGTTGCGTGGATCGAGCAGGTACTGAATGGCTTGTGGCTTAACCCCAACTGCCCGCGCCAGCGTGCTTTGGTTGCTCTGGCCTCTTTTCTCCATGGCAAAACGCAACCGCCCCGCATAGGTTGAGAGGTCGGAGGGATCGCTCGGAGAAGTGGGGGGCGCACGGTCGTTCACCGTCGAATGGTACAAACGGGTTTGTCGCTGGGGTTGCAAATTCATTTGTAGTCAGTTACAAACAGGCTTGTATGAGCAAGCCAAAACAACCAAGCCCGGAAGATGAAGCCTCCCGCGAACGGACGCGCGAGGTGCTGCTGCGCATCGCTGCCGTGATGGGCAGCCAGGCGGCAGCGGGAGCTGCATGCGGCAAGACCCAGGGGCACTTCTCGCATTGGCTCAAGGTGGGTTTGGTGCCGGCAGAGCATTGCCCCGCGCTAGAGGGGGCGACAAGGGCGAAGGGTAGCGTCGTGCATTGCGAGGCCATCCGGCCCGATGTGCCATGGCGTCATGTTCGCGGCTGGCCTCCTGTCGGCGATGCGCAGGAAGAGGGCGCGGCGCGTGCATAAAGCTGATGGGCTCAGGATGGCCGCCCGGGCGCCGGCCGCAACACGTCTACGGCGGACGAAAACACGCGCCCGCAAAGCCAATCCATCGCCGCACGCTCGCGCGACGACTGCAGACCGTGAGCGGTGGCGCACTTGTTGGTTAGCTCAATCCACGCCGAGATGTTCTCGCGCGTCAGTTCTGGCTCGACCTCCAGCAGCAATACGAGCTGCTGCAGGAAGTTTTCAACAGCTCCCATTCGCTCTTCGAGCGTGGGCGCCTGGGTTGTTGCGCTGGCGGCGCGATGGCCTGTTTCATCTGAGGTTTGCATGGGAGTGACTGTCTCAATTCCCGATGGCATTGCCTATGGCGCAGACGAAGCCTTGCCCGCCAGAGTGCAGGGGCAGAGCGTTGCCGAGGTTGCCTACAACACGGTGTACGGCTTCGAGCCGGGTATCGAAGTCCTTGCGAAGCGCATGAACATGAGCGCGAACACGCTCGCGCACAAGGTCAATCTGAAGAACAAGACGCATCACCTTTCGCTGCGCGAAGCCATCGAGCTGCAGCGCGCGACGGGCAACTTTGCGCTGCTGCATGCGATGGCGGACGAGCTGGGCCACACCGCCACGCTCGCCACGCCGCCGCAGGCCGAAGGCAATCCCGTCGAGACCATCATGCGCATGCACTGCGAGTTCGCCGACTTCACGCGCGCGGTTGCAGACGCCGTAGGCGACGGCACGCGGTTCGTGACGGGCAACGAGATGCGGCGTGCGGACTACCACGGGCAGGAAGCCGTCGCATCGGTGGGGCACACCCTCTCGATGCTTCGCTCGCGTGTGCGGAAGGCGCCGACGACGTGAGACATCGGTTTGCCAGACGAGGAGGGTGCGCGATCCCATGAGCATCCGCCTGATGTCGATGATTTTCGAGCGCTACCCCGAGGGCGGTAGCGAGATGCTGCTCGCGCTCGCGATGGCTGACCACGCGAACGACGATGGCGCGCGCATCTGGCCCTCGCTCGACGAGCTGGCGCGCAAGACGCGGCAGAGCCGGCGCACCGTGCAGCGGCAGATCGCAAAGATGCTGGCCTCGGGCTGGCTGGAGCAGGTTCGTACGGCCACGGGCCGTCCTGGCGCGACGAACGAATACCGCGTTTGCCCCGCCTGGGTTGCCGGCGCAGAGCTTCCGAAGACGGGTGTCAAAGTGACACCCGTCGAGGATTCGCCTGAACCGGGGACGGGTGACACATTGACACCCCTCGCGCCGCATGAGGTTGTCCACACGGGTGACAAAGTGACACCCGTTGGCGAAGGGGAGAGGGGTGTCACCCGTGACGCGAGGGGTGTCACCGGTGACGCGACGGGTGACACAGCTATGTCACCCGAATCTTCAGGAACCATCAAGAACCATACCCCCCTACCCCCCGATGGGGGGGCGGACGGGTTCGAAGCCCTTTGGGCGATCTACCCGAACCACGACAACCGGGCAAAGGCAGAGCGGCGATACCGCCGGCTCGCGCCGAGCACCGCGCTGCAGCAGGCCATGCGCTCGGCCATCGAGGCACAAAGGCTTGGCAAGAGGTGGACGAAGGACGGCGGCGAGTTCGTGCCCGAGTTCGCGACCTGGCTTCGCAATGAGCGTTGGCGCGATGAGCCGGCTACTGCTGGCGCGACGGGCCGAGGATGGGACGAGACACGCGCAGGCATCGATGCGAAGGCCCGCGAGCTAGGCATCCCCGCATGGGACGAGGCAGCGTTCTCGCTGGGCAGGGGGCCGAGCTACCCGGCATTCACGGAGCGCGTGCGACGCGCAGCAGAAGGAAGGGAGGCCGGATGCGCCTAACGATGACATTCGATAGCGGCCTCGCCAGCGTGCAGCGTCAGCTCGCCAAGCTGTCCAGTCAACAGGCTAAGCAGGCATACGCCGAGGGCTTGAACGACGGCGGCTTTCGCGTGCGGCGCGAGTGGCAGCGCGAGATGAGCGACCAGTTCGACCGGCCCACCGCCTACATCCTCAAGAGCGTGTACGTGCGCAAGGCAACGCCCGACCGCTTGAGCGTGGACATCGAGCCGACGTACTTCGGCGGCAAGGGCGTGGACCCGCAAAAGATTCTTCAGGCGCAGGAGTTCGGCGGACCACGGCGCGACAAGCGCAGCGAACTGGCCCTGCGCCGCATCGGCATCCTCCCGGCCGGGTATCAGACGGCCATGCCCGCAGCGCCTTTCCCGGGCAGCGATGACGGGCGGGGCAATGTGCGCGGCAGCTTTCTCGTGCGGTTGCTGTCGTACTTCCAGGCGCTGGGCGAGCAGGGCTATCGGGCCAACATGACGGACAGGAGCAAGGCCCGTCTGCACAAGGGGACGAAAGGCCGAGAGGGCGTCCGCTTCTTCGTTGCGTACGGTCGCCTTCGCGGTGGTCCCACGCGGCATCTTGCGCCTGGCATCTGGGCTGCGACGGGCACGCAGGGCGTCATCGTGCGGCCGGTGCTCATGTTCGTACGCAACGCAACGTACGAGGCGCGCATTAGCCGCGAGCGCGTAGCAGAGCGTGCCGACCTGCAGCCGTACATCGAGCGGCGCATCCGCTTCCGCATCCGGCAGATGGTGGGCGAATGAGGGGAGGCCACGTCATGTCTCCCCGTCGCGCGCACCCTCGCCCCCGCACCATCGTGGGGCGCCTTGGGGCGCCGGCCGGGTCCTTCTGGGAGGTGCGCGATACGGGTAATTCGAACCGCGTGCTCGGGCTGTTCACCGAGCTTGCTAAGGGGGTTAAGTGAAGGTGGTTGAGGCTATGGGAGTCGGCATCACGCAGGCCGAGTTCGCGGCCCTCATCGGCGTGAGCGAGGCAAAGGTCAGCCAGTTGGTTGCCGAAGGCGTGATCGAGCGCGGCCAGTCGGCTCACGCATGGCTGCTCGCCTACTGCGAGCGGCTGCGCGAGGTCGCTGCCGGCCGCGCATCGGGAGAGCTGGGCGGACTCGACCTCGTGCAGGAGCGCGCCGCGCTCGCTCGCAGTCAGCGCGAGGCGCAGGAGATCAAGAACGCTGTGGCCCGTGGCGAGTTCGCGCCTATCGGCCTGCTTGCGGACGTGCTCGGCATGGCGTCGAGCGCAGTCGTTGATCGCTTCGAGCAACTGGAGGGCGCGCTGCGCAAAGCATGTCCGGATTTGCCCGATGAAGCGAAGGCCACGCTGCAGCAGGTGATCGCCAATGCGCGCAACGAATGGATTCGGTCCACGGAGAAACTCGTCGCGTCGGAGCTGGACAGGATGAGCCGTGAGGCGGACGAAGACGAGAGCGCAGACGGCGGCGTCGCCGCACTCGAAGAGCATTCGGAGGCATCGACCTGATGGCCGCACACGTTTCGCGTGAAACATTCACGGCAGTGCTTCACGCCGTGACTCTCGGCCTCGGCAGCCTGCGCGCCGAGGTCTTCCAGACGCTGAGCGAATGGGCCGCCGATCACTTCAAGCTCGCCGGCGAAAGCTCGCACCAGAAGGGCGGATGGATCGCATGGTCGTTTCAAGTCGGCATCCTCGACTTCATGAGTGACGACCGCATCGAAGAACTCGATGTGATGAAGTCGAAGCGTGTCGGCTACACAAAGATGATTACCGCCTTCGTCGCCTACAACATCGCGCACCGCCGCCGCAAACAGGCGCTCTGGCAACCGACAGACGACGACCGAGATAGCTACGTCAAGAGCGAGATCGACCCAATCCTCGATGCGCGCGACGGTGTGCCGTCCGTGCAGGCGGCTCGCCGCAAGGGCGGCGGCAACGACGACACCATCAAGATGAAGAAGTTTCGCGACAGCGTGCTTCACCTGCTGGGCGGCAAGGCCAAGCGCGCATATCGCCGCATCACCGTGGCCATCTCGATCCTCGACGAGTGGTCGGCCTTCGATCAGACCATCGAGAAGTCCGGCGACCCGGGCGGTCTTGCGAAAGGCCGTCTTGAGGGCGCGCCTTATCCGAAGTTCGTCGGCGGCTCCACTCCTGGCGTGAAGGGCCTGTGTCACGTCGAGCGCGCTGCGCTGAATGCGGCTGGCTTCGTTCGCTTCTACATCGACTGCAAGCACTGCGGCGTCGAGCACCCGCTCTCGTGGGGTGGCAAGGAAAAGCTCCACGGCTTCAAATGGGAGCGCGGCAATCCGGCCAGCGTGCGGCATGTCTGCCCGCACTGCCGCAAGCCGATTCGACAGAGCGACTTCCTGCAAGGCGGCCTGCCCATGCCCGGCCGCTGGGTGTGCGAGAAGACCGGCAAGACCTTCGGGCCTGATCGCATCTGGCGCGATGCCACCGGCATGCCGACGCGCCCGCCGCAAAGCCTCGGCCTGCATGTGTGGGCGGCGTACAGCCCGCAGCGCACCTGGGAAAGCATCGTCAAGGAATTCGAAGAAGCGTGCGACGCTCTCGCGCGTGGCGATGCCGGTCCGATGCAGCTCTTCGTCAATGAGACGCTCGGCGAGACATGGGAGGTCGTCGGCGAGCGCACCGATGAGCACGCCCTGCAGTTGCGTGCCGAGCCCTATGCGCTCAGGACCGTACCCGCCGGCGGCCTCGTGCTCACGGCTGGCGTGGACGTGCAGCGTGACCGTTGGGAGATCGACGTATGGGCATGGGGCCGCGGACTCGAGTCATGGCACGTCGAGCACCATGTCATCTACGGCAATCCCGCGTCTGAAGACGACTGGGCGCCGGTGACGGCCTACCTCTCGAGTCGCTATGTGCAAGCCTGGCACGGTGGCTCGCTGGGTCTGAGTGCTATCTCCATCGATTCGAGCGACCAGACGCAGGCGGTCTACAACTGGGTGCGCAAGACGCAGCACCTGTTGCCCAAGCTACGCGCAGTGAAGGGGCGCGGCGAAGAGAACGTGCCAGTGCTCGGGCCGAGCAGTCCGCAAGAGGTACGGTTTAACGGGAAGAAGATTCCCAACGGCATCAAGCTTTGGAACGTCGGCGTTGATACGGCGAAGGATCTGCTGCTCGGGCAGCTCGCCATCGAGCAGCCTGGCCCGGGCTTCATCCACTTTAGTTCGGAGTTGCCGCGCGAGTGGTTTGAGCAGCTCACGGCTGAGCAGCGCATTCTCGTAAAGGTAAATGGCAAGGAAGTTTTTCGCTGGGTGAAGCGCAGGCCGCGCAACGAGGTGCTCGACAACAGGAACTATGCATTGCACGCGGCCTTCGGCCTGGGGCTGCACAACTACGCGGATAAGCGGTGGACCGATCTTGAAGCGTCGGTGCAGCCTCCGCGCGATCTCTTCTCGACTATGCCTCTTTCACCGAATTCATCAGGCGCTGCACTGGAATTTGAGGTGACGTCGGCGACCGTTGCACACGGCCCGGCGGCTGCGTTGTCCAGAGAGGACATCGACATCTTCTCTCCCATTGAACTGAATTGACCATGTCTGACGTTGTCCCACCCGCCGACGAACCACTAGCAATCATTGAGGAGGAAGCCTGTGCAGTCGCGAGGTGCTTTGGTATTCCAATGCCCGAAGCCGCCGCAGCGTCGCTAGTTGATCGGATTGTCTTGCGACTGGGGGGCGCCCATGTCTATCTTCCCAAGAAGACCCCGCGAGAGAGAGATCGCATTCGCACTGAGATCTTTGCGAGATTCAACGGCCGCAATCTCCACGAGTTAGCACGTGACTACGAAATTACTCCCCGTCACCTGCGCCGCATCCTTGCGGCTAACAAGAAGCCATGAGTGCAAGGCAGCGGCTTTAGGAAGCGATGGTTGCTGATGGACAACATACGGTCTATCTCCTAGACGTACTTTCATATTCAACTTCAAGGGGAGTCCAAGGAAAGATCCGAAAGTTGTTTGAAACGAGCGGAATGTCCGCTAGGCTGAAACAACTTGTACCAAGTACATGCCAGTGCCTCCCGCCAACCGAGGAGCGCTGAAGCAATTCAAAGTACTAATTCCTTGGAGGGAATATGAGAAGAAAGCGTGCGGCTGGCTCGCTGGGCAGCGTGGCTCTTGCCTTTTGTGTTGGATTCTTCTTGCTCTTCTCAACGGTTGCGAATGCACTTCCCAAGCAAAGCCAGTGGTTTACCGACGATGGCTTGGAAGGATTCCCGCGCACACCTAACAAGACCTATCAGGACGCATGCGCCAAAGCTGTAAAGCTGTACCAAGAAAAATACCCGACTTTGCCAATCACATTGCGGGGCTACTACTTCTACCCTGACGACCCGCAAGGCTTGAATCGGGTGCGTTGTGACCTCGTTGGATTCGGGGGCGGCGTCATCGTGGAGTACGTTGTTGCCACGCGCGTCGAATTTTGCCCCGCAGGCAGCATGGAAGATGGAGGAGGCTGTATATGCGAAAGTGGCCGTGAGGAAGATTTTGCTCTAGGGGCATGTGTGGTCCCGGTGGTGGAGCCTGCGCCGGGCGGCGGTGGAGCAGCCGGGATGTGTACGCCGAACCCCATTCTTCCTGCTTCCGGAGAAAAGTATCGGTACGAACTGGACTTCTCCGACGGTGGCCCTGCACCGCTGGAGTTTGCGCGGATCTATCGCAGTACCTGGGGCACAAGTGACACTGTTGAGAAGGGACCCTTGGGGAAACCCTGGAATCACAGTCATGCTACGACCTTGAAGGCCTGGCCTCAAACGGGCCCCACAAAGGTCACGGTTCTCACCGCTGAAGGCTTTCGGCGTACGTTCGCGAAGGCTACCAATGCAGCGATTTGGACGGCCATTAATAGCGATGACACGCTTGCGCAAAATGCCGATGGCAGCTGGACCTACCGTCGGACGCCCGAAGATGCCGTCCTAGTGTTTGACGCGAGTGGACGGCTGCAGACTTCGTCAACTCGAAACGGCTGGCCTACAAACTACACCTATAACGGCGCGGGGCAGCTTGCGACCATCAGCAATAACTTCGGCCGAAGCCTCAATCTCTCGTACAACAGCGCTTCACAGCTGGTTAGCGTCACCAGCGCTGACGCTCGTAGCGTCTCATATGCTTATGACGCTGCTGGCAGGCTCTCGGCTGTTGTCTATCCTGACGGAAAGTCCCGCGCATTCCTTTACGAGGACGCAAACTTTCCTCAGGCGCTTACTGGACTGATCGACGAGACAGGAGCGCGATTCGCCACTTTCTCGTACGACACCCGAGGGCGCGCAATCGATTCGTCGCTTGCCGGACTGGTAGACCGCTACCAAGTTACTTACCCTAGCCAGAATACGGCAACCATCGTCGACCCACTTGGCACGAGCCGGACCTATCAGTATCGGATCGCAAATGGTCGATTCGGCGTCGGTACAAGCTCGTTACCTTCGGCTCTCAGCGAACCCGATGCAGCCACACGCACTCTCAATACCTTCGGCGATGTAATTTCAGCGACCGATTTCAAGGGGGTGCGTTCTACGTACGCTTGGACACGCGGAGTGCTCACCCAGAAATTCGAGGCAGAACAAGCCTCGGGATTTCGCACAACGCGAATCTATTTGCACCCCTCTTTCAGTCTTCCCGAATACGTCAATGAAGAGGCGCGCTTCACCACCTATCAATACAACGGACTCGGCAATGTTCTGAGCCGAGCGGTACAAGACACTTCGTCTGGTGTGACCCGACTGTCGAGCTGGACCTACAACAGCCAGGGTCTCGTTGATACTGCTACGGCCCCCAACGGCGCGGTTACGCAGTACTCGTATGACACGCGCGGCAATGCGATAACTATTACGAACGCTTTGGGTCTTGTTCAGAGCTATAGCTACGACGGTGCTAATCGTCTGATTGGCTACACGGCTCCGAACGGCCTTATTACCACCTATACCTACGATGAACGTGACCGTCTCCTTACTCAAACTGTTGGGGGTTTAACCACCACTTTTTCCTATAAACCCTATGGTGCCGTCGAAACGGCGACGTTGCCTACAGGAATGACGGTCACATACACATACGATGCCGCTCACCGCCTTACCGGCTGGAGTAACAATCGAGGGGAAAGTGGCATCTTTGCGCTCGATGCAATGGGCAACCGCACTTCTGAGCAAGTCAAAGATTCGAGTGGTGCTGTGGCTTGGAGCGTCGTGCGAACCATCACGAACCTCAACCGCCTTGCCTTAGAGGTCAAAGGTCCGAACGAAGCGACTTCATTTGCCTACGATGCAAATGGCGATCTCACGACAAAGACCAATGGACTGAACCAAAGTACCCAGTATGAATTGGATGGCCTTCGTCGGGTGGAAACCATTACCGACGCCTCAAACGCCGCAGCTACTTTTTACCGCGACCGTTTCGATGCAATCAAGCAGGCCACCGACTTCAATGGCTTGACCACTTGGTACAACCGCGATGCCTGGGGCGGCGCGGTCACCGAGCTAAGTCCTGATTCTGGTTCTTCATCTACTGAATATGATGGTCTTGGCTTGCCTGTTCGGTTTACCGATGCTCTTGGCCAAGCCACGTCAATCGTTCGCGACGCGTTGGGCCGACCCACCAGCGTAGTCTTCGGCGATGGCAAGACCACTACCCTGCGCTACGACCTCACGGCCAACAGCAAGGGGTATCTCTCGGAGATCATCGACCGCAGTGGTACCACCGAGTACACCCGGGATGCCTTCGGCCGGGTCACGCTCAAGAAGCAGACCTTGGCCAATGGAAGCGTCCAGCAGGTCAGCTACGCCTACAACCCCAACGGCACCCTGGCGAGTATCGGCTATCCCAACGGTGGCACCCTCAGCCACGTCTACGACGCCACGGGCCGCCTCACGGGCCTGAACTGGAACGGCAACCCGCTGGTCAGTGGCATCGCCTGGAACCCGCTGGGCCAGCCCACCGCATGGACTTGGGCCTTCACGTCCAGTAACCCGAAGCTTGCAGCCATCCGCAGCTACGATACCGCAGGCCGGCTCACGAGCACCGAGTTCAGCAGCTACGGCTATGACGCCGCAGGTCGCATCACCAGCCTCACGCAGAACCTGTACCTGCCCGGCGACAGTGACCCGACCCATAGCACCATCGCCAATGCGAACGTCACCTGGAGCGTGGGCTACAACAGCGTGGGGCGCATCACCAGCTTTAATGCCACAGGCAACACCGCTAGCTTCGGCTACGACGCCAATGGCAACCGATCCAGCAGCACCCGAGTCTTGAACGGCCAGGAGACTAACCGCGTATACACGGTCGGCTCATCTAGCAACCGGCTCACGGGCTTCACTCAAACTATCAACGGATCGAGCAGTACCAGCGTTGCCTACGGCTACAACGCCAACGCCGACCTCTTGACCGACGGCCTGCGCAGCTACACTTACGATGCCGAAGGCCGTTTGGCCGCGGCAACCACCGGTGCTACCGATGTCAGCCCGACCACGCGTTATGCGCACAACGCGCTGGGTCAGCGGGTGTTTAAGACGGAGCCGCTGTACCCGCCCACACAGGGCGATGAGGCCGACCCTGGCTTTATGGCCAGCCTGATCACCTTCTTCACGAAGCTGTGGAGTCCGAGTACGACACAAGCGGAGCAACTGGGCTACGCCTACACCTATGACGAGCAGGGTACGCTGATTGCGGAGGTGGGCAGCGGCGGCACCAACAGTGCGGGGCAGAGCCAGTACATCTACTTGCCGACGGCTAATGGACCGATGCCCGTCGCTGCCGTCATCGATGGCACTACCTATGCCATCCACAGCGATCACTTGAACACCCCCCGAAAGCTCGCCAATGCAGACGGTCAGGCCGTCTGGCAATGGGGCTACAGCGCCTTTGGCGAAGACAAGCCCACCACGGCAAAGAACAGATTCGCCAACACGGAGACCACGCCCAACCCTGGCACCACGAACATCTCCCAGGTCAAGTTCAACCTGCGATATCCGGGGCAGTATGCGGATGAGGAGTCGGGTCTTTACTACAACTACTTCCGCAGTTACGACGCGAGAACAGGAAGGTACAGCCAACCGGATCCGATTGGACTGGCGGGCGGATGGAATCGATTCGGCTACGTGGATGCGAATCCGCTTCGATACTCCGACCCAAGCGGACTGCAGATCGCTCAAGGACTTGGGTTGGGAGGACTTGGCCTGGGACTCTGCCAAGCCGATCCGAACTGTCGCCGGAAATTGCAAGAAGCCGCGCAAGGAGTCGTTGATGCCTGCAAGCGGCTTGGTGATCGGATGTTCTCAGACGGGAGCGATGGTGGAAAGAAGAACACACTAGAGCCGGGCCCCAATGCAGGTGACTCTATCCCGGCACGTGGTCCTGAGCGCGATTTCACGCGTGAAGAGCGAGATGCCATCAACGAAATCGGAGATCGGGATGGATGCCACACCTGTAGCGCCGGCGACCCGGGAACAAAGAGCGGCGACTGGGTTCCCGATCATCAGCCCGCAAATGGTCTGAATCCGGAAGGACGACCCCAACGGCTGTATCCTCATTGCTTGAAGTGCAGCAGGATTCAAGGTGGACAAGTTCGCGGACAGCAACAACGTTAAGGAGCAGAGCTGATGACCATCAACTGGACCCGTACAGATGGTGGTCCATTTATCTGTGCGTCCCCGCAAGTTGGAAAGCTGTGGCGAGGGGTTTGCGGCACCTCTATCGGTGCAGTGGAGACGGACTATGAGCGAGCATGTGCCGAGGGTGACTATCTGGGCATTGTTGCTTGCGGAGCTTCCCAAGTCCTTGTCTTGGGCGATGAACCGGCGCAGTCGGCGTTTCTGAGTACTTCAACTGGTTTAGTGATCGCGCGATGGATCCACTGTGAATCAGCTGATACGGCCCGGTCGGCGCTCGAAAAGATTCCCGCTGACCTGCCGTCCCTACAGTCCCCAGTGAGGCTTCGGCTTGATGAACCTGAGTTGTGGCTTTTTGATGCGGCGGCAGATTCAGTGAACGAATCGACTGGTGTCGCTGCCCATATGCCTGCTGGGATGTTTGATATCACCGTCGAGCGTTACGTCCAAGGACGAGTATTCGAGTTCTGGCTGCATCGGCTGATTCGTTCCTCAGAATAGGGCGTTGGGCTCGATTGAGCCACTTGCCTTTGCGGCGATGGGCGGGCCAGGGTTCTGCTTGGCGGACCTGTTTTTGTGAAAATGTCCAGCGGAAATGTCCGCGATGAACTGTTGTCATCGCATGCATGGGCATTTACCGCCACCTCTCAGTTTCTGAACTTCAAGCTACCCGCGCGCGCCTCATGGCGTCGCTGCAGGACCGGCTAACCGCTCCTACTAGCGCCGCCCACAACGGGCGGTCTGTCCAGTACCAGCAGAACGTCGCCGAGATCCGCAAGGAAATCGCCGCCGTGGGCGAAGAGCTTGACCGCCGCTCGGGCGGTAGCTCGCGTGGCCCCATCTACATGGTCTGAGATGGCGCGCCGCACCCGTCTCCGCCATCCGTCCGCAAGCGCCAGTGTGTCGGCGCGTCCTGGTGCGGCGATGGCCGCACACGATGCCGCCTCGGGCACCGACCTGGCGATGCGCGACTGGAACCCTGTCGCCGGCAGTGCTGATGCCGATCTTCTGCCAGATCTCGACACGCTGACCGCGCGCTCACGCGACCTCGGCCGCAACAACGGCCTGATGGCCGGCGGCATGCAGACCCTGCGCGACAACATCGTCGGCTCGGTGCTGCGTTTGAGTGCTACGCCGGATTACCGCCTGCTCGGCTGGACGCGCGAGCGGGCTCGCGAGTGGGGCAACGTCACCGAAGCCAAATTCCGCTCTTGGGCCGAAACGCCCGAGTGCGATGCCGCGCGCACGCAGAACCTGCTCGGCATGACCCTGCAGGCGCTCGGCGGGGCGATGCTCAACGGAGACGCACTGGCATTGCCGCTGTGGCTGCCCCGTCCAGGCGCTCGCTGGAACACGCGGCTCATGATGGTGGAGTCCGACCGACTCGCAACCCCTGTCGGCATGGAGCATCGAGAGGACATCCGCAAGGGCATCGAGTTCGACAAGTGGGGCGCCCCCGTCGCGTACCACATCCTCAAGCGCCATCCGGGTGACGCCTTCGCGTTCGGCTTCTACGGCATGACGCGAGAGGCGCAGTTCATAGAGTGGGACCGCGTGCCCGCCTTCACTCCCTGGGGCCGTCGTCGCGTCATCCATCTGCACGACAAGGAACGCACCGGCCAGTCGCGCGGTAAGCCGGTCGTGTCGGCCGTCATGCGCGAATTCCACATGGCCGGCAAGTACGCGGCCAACGAGCTGCAGGCGAGTCTCGCCAACTCACTGGTCGCCGCGTTCCTCGAATCGGATCTCGATCCGGCATCCGCTGCCGAGCTGTTCGGAGAGAACCCGCGCGATGCGTGGAATGCCTCGGTCGCGCAGACCCGCAACATCCGCCAGCTCAAGGGTGCTGCGGTCATTCCGCTGCCCGCCGGCGCACGCCTCTCCAGCTTCACGCCCGGGCGCCCGAACCAGGCCTTCGAGGCGTTCATGCTGGCTTCGCTGCGGCACATCGCGGCGGGCATGAATCTGCCCTATGAGCTGCTGCTGAAGGACTTCAGCAAGTCGAACTACAGCAGCGCACGCGCGGCACTGCTCGAAGCCTGGCGCTACTTCCACGGGCGCCGTCGCTGGCTGTCGGACTACTGGCTTCGCGCCATCTATGAGCTGTGGCTTGAAGAGGCGATCAACGCCGGCGAGATCGAGGCGCCCGGCTTCTACGAGAACCGCTACGCCTACCTGCGTGCGCGCTTCATCTTCGGCGGTCGCGGCTGGGTCGATCCAGTCAAGGAAGCGCAGGCCGCCGCGCTGCGCATCGAGACGGGCATCTCGACGCTGGAGAAGGAGTGCGCGGAGCAGGGCGACGACTTCGAAGAGGTCATGGACCAGCGCGCCATCGAACTGCGCATGGCCGCCGAGCGCGGCCTGACCACCGCGCAACCCATCGCCGTAGCACTTGCTGCCAGCGGACAGACCACGCGCGATGACGAACAGCCCGACGCTTCCGGCCGTAGCGGTAGCGGCGGCAGCAGTGACGGCGATGGCAACGACCAGACCGAGGAAACCACCGCATGAGATACCCCCACATCGCCGCGCGCATCTTCAACACGCCGCTGCTCATCCACCCGCAGAAGCTCGACGCCATCATTGCCGGCCTGAGCGAACGCCTGCTCGGCGCCGCTCCGCTGGCTGTCGCTGCGGCAGACGGCTCCCGCCTGCTCGCGCCGGAGCTGTTCTCGACGCGCCGGGGCGAGGCGAGCGACCGTGGCTATCGCGTGGTTGAAGGCGTCGCCGTCCTCAACGTCAGTGGCGCACTCCTGCATCGCAGCAGGCTCGACATGGCCGAGAGCACCTACCTCGTCGGCTACAACGACTTGGCGGCCGACCTCGAAGATGCGATGAGCCAGCCGGACGTGCATGCTGTGCTGCAGGTCTACGACAGCCCCGGCGGCGAGGCACAGGGTGCCTTCGAGTACGCGCAGCGCATCTTCGATCTGCGCGGGCGCAAGCCCATGCATGCCATCGCGGACGGCATGGCCCTGTCGGCGGCCTACCTCGGCGCCAGCGCGGCGGATGAAGTGGCCGTGACAACCACGGGGTACGCCGGCTCTGTTGGCGTCGTCTCGCGACACGTCGATTTCTCGCGCGCGCTCGACCAAGACGGCATCACGGTGACGCACATCTTCGCGGGTGCGCACAAGGTGGACGGCAATCCCTACGAGCCGTTGCCCGAGGACGTGCGCAGCGCCTGGCAGACCGAGATCGACGGCCTTTACACGATGTTCGTGGATGCCGTGGCGCGTCATCGCGGTATGGACGCCGCCGTCGTGCGCAAGACGCAGGCGGCCAGCTACTCGGGTGTCGCCGCTGTCGCTTCCGGCCTGGCGGACCGCATCGCCACCACGGACCAACTCATTTCCGAACTGGCCGCCCAGCGCAGCCGGTCCTTTCCTGTCGGGCCGACCGCCCGATCCAACGCCAACGACAAAGGAGTTTCAATGTCTGGCACCACCACCAACGAGGCGGGCGGTCAACAAGCCGCAGCAGCCAACGCAGGCACCCCGCCGGCCAACCCGGGCGCGTTCACGCAGTCCCACATCGACAGTGCGCGTGCCGAGGGTCGCGAAGAAGGCGCCAAGGCCGAGCGCACGCGGGTTAGCGGCATCTTCGCGCACGAGGCCGCAGCCGGCCGCACTCAGCTCGCGATTCAGTGCGTCACCAGCGGCCTCACGGTCGAGCAGGCCGGCGCAGTTCTCGCCGCCGCACCCGCCGCGGCCCCGGCAGCGGGCGCCAACGCCTTCGCCACCGCGATGTCCACGCTGGGCAACCCCGACGTGTCGGGCGTCGAGGCCGCCACCGGCCCGGCCTCCGAAGAGGCCGCACTCGCGAGCCAGATCGTGTCGAGCTTCCGCGGCTCGCGCTGATTCGCAGCTCATCCCACACAGCAACTCAGGAGTTCCAGACATGGACTATCGCGCTGAATTCAAGACCGAGGGCGTCTCGGCATCCAAGGTGCTCATCGCGGGCAATGCGCACCTGCTCGTCGGCCGCAAGGTCACGCTGCTGGCTGGTCGCGTCTACGCCGCCGGCACCGTGCTCGGCGTCATCACCGCCTCTAAGAAGCACACCGTGAGCGCCGCTGCTGCCACCGATGGCAGCGAAGAGCCGGATCTCATCCTGGCTGAAACCGTCGATGCCACCGGCGGTGACCGCGAAGCGCTGGGCTACGCCCGGGGCGACTTCAACGTGAGCGCGCTGGTGATCGGCGCCGGCCACACGGTGGACAGCCTCACCGAAGGCTTGCGCACCAAGGGCATCACCTTGCTGCCCGACATGGCCTGAGCGAGGCCACAGGCACACCAGCCGCACCCGCACCCCTCATCCCACAGGAGAAACTTTTCATGGACATCTTTTCCACCGGCGTGCTCGCGCGCGTCATCGCCGAGCTGCCCGCTCCGGCACCGTTCATCCTCAACTCGTTCTTCCGCGACCTGCAGACCGAAACGAGCGAGGACATCCATTTCGATGTCGCCAACGGCCGCCGCCGCCTGGCTCCGTTCGTCGCGCCCATCGTGGCCGGCAAGGTCGTGCAGTCGAAGGGCTTCAAGACCGGCACCTTCAAGCCGGCCTATGTGAAGGACAAGCGCGTCTTCGACAGCTCGCGTCCCTTCAAGCGCGCCATCGGCGAGCGCATCGGCGGCGAACTGTCTCCGGCGCAGCGCCAGCAGGCATTGCTCGCGGGCGACCTGCAGGACCAACTCGAGATGTTGTCGCGCCGGCAAGAGGTCATGGCGGTCGAGGCCCTGCGCACCGGCAAGGTCACGGTGGTGGGCGAGGAGTACCCGGCCGTGGTCGTGGACTTCGGTCGCCACGCCGATCTGACCAAGGCGCTTTCCGCCGGCAACCGCTGGGGCGAAACCGGCGTCGATCCGCTCGAAGATGTCAACGAGTGGTCGATGCTGGTCACGCAGCACTCGGGTGCCGCTGCGAACACCCTCGTCATGGACGTGAAGGCCTGGCAGCTCTTCAGCGCGGCGCCCTCGGTGCAGAAGCTGCTCGACCGCTTCCGCGGCAACGACAAGCTCAACCCCACTGTGGTGGGCGAGGGCGGTCGCTACATGGGGAACATCGGCGACTTCGACATCTGGGTCTATGCCGGCTGGTACGAAGACCCAGAGACGGAAGAGCTGGTGCCCTACCTGCCCGACTACACCGTCATCATCACCAGCCCTGACCTCGAAGGCGCCCGTGCCTACGGTGCGATCCGCGACGAAGAGGCCGGTTTCCAGGCGGTGCCGTACTTCTCCAAGTCGTGGATCGAGAAGGACCCGGCAGTGCGCATCCTGCTGCTGCAGTCGGCGCCGCTGCCCGTGCCGTACCGCATCAACGCGTCTTTCGCGGCGAAGGTGCGCTGAGCGAGGCGGCGCAGTGGTGATGGAAGCTCCCTTCGCCCAGATCGAGCGCATGGTGGATGCCGGTGTGCTCGGGCATCTCGCCAACGCCATTGCGAACGTGGCCGGCCGAGACGTGCCCGTCATCTTCGACGAACCCGCCGCGCATCTCTTCGAAGGGCAGGTCGATGCGCGTGCGCCGGAATGCTCCGGCGCCGTCGCGGACCTGGGCGGCTTGGCACGGGGCGACACGATCACCGTGCGCGGGACCGTCTACGAAGTGATGCGCACGGACGCGGACGGCGCTGGTTTCGTCCGCCTGACCCTCGGGAGCGCGTGACCATGCTCGCACTCGAACCCGTCATCGTGGAGCGGCTGCGCGAGTCGCTGTCGGCCGCGTGGACCGTCAAGGGCTACACGACCGACATGGGCGAACGCCCCGGACATGCGCTCGCATCCGTCATGTTCGCTGCCGGCGCGGTATCGGACGTGAAGGCGGGTGCCGTAGCGCTGCAGCCGGGCTGGCAGGTCCTGCTCTGCGCCAAGCACGGGCCGGACGCCGCGCTGCTGCTCGATGCCGCCTTCTCGGCGGTCATTGCCTCGCTTCACAACTGGGAGCCCGGCGCAGCCGGGGGCCGCCGGTGGGGCGCCTTGGCGCTCGTGCGCTTCGCCCCGCCGCAATACCCGCTCGAAGGCTTCGTCGGCGTCGAGCTTCTTTTCTCCACGACTGGCCGGTTTCTCGGTCAGGAGTGAACCCTTTCAACGGAGCCACCATGGCAAACAAATTCGAAAAGAGTGAATACGTCATCCCGCGCGGCCGCGTGTTCTTCGACCCCATCGACGACGCCGACCAGATCACGGGCGAGCGCCATTTCGGCAACTGCCCCACGGTCACGGTGAGCATTTCGACCGAGAAGGCGCCGCACTACAGCGCCGAGGTCGGCCCGGGTGTAAAGGATGCGGATCGCGTCGTTCGCATCGACCGCACCGGCAAGATCACCTGCGACAACATGAGCATCGACAACCGCGCGATGTTCATTTCGGGCGACAAGTCCACGACCACGCAAGAGGCCGGCTCGGTCGCGGCAGAGGCACTGAAGGTGATTCCGGGCCGCTTCTACCAGCTCGGCCGCACGGACGCGAATCCGGCCGGTGCGCGCAATGTCTCGGCTGTGGTCGTCACGCCGGATGCAGGCGGCGATCCGTTCGAGCTGGGCGCGGACTACACCATTGACGCGGCGCTCGGTCGCCTGCAGATCCTGGCGGGCGGCAACATCCCTGCAGGCCCGATCAAGGTCGCGTACACGAAGCCCTCCGCGACCTGGCAGACGATCAAGTCGAGCGAGAAGACGCTGCGTCGCGGTGCGCTACGCGTCATCTCCAACATTGCAGACGGCGAGCAGAGCGACACCTACATGCCGCTCGTGACGCTCACGCCGACCGGTGACCTGTCGCTCATCACCAGCGATGACGCCTACACCTCGATGGAGTTCGATGTCGAGGTGCTGACCCCGCCCAACGGTGTGGCGATCTTCGTGGACGGCCGCCCGGTGGCCGCCTGACGCCTCCCTTCGCCGTCGCCGGCCTCCCGGCGGCGGCGACGCCTGGCGCTTCGCCTGAGGCGCCATACGTCGCCGCATTGGCTTCCGTTTCGCTTCCCACTTCTCCAAAGGTTACCCATTGGCCTTCAAGCCGATTCAGATCCTCATCAACGCCAAGGACGATGCGTCCAAGGTGTTCGACCGCCTGCAGGCGCGTCTCGCCGTCTTTGCTGCGGCCGTGCTGGGCTACTTCGGCATTCAGGCGTTCGTGGGCTGGGTGAAGGGCGGAGCGGACCTCGAACAGGCGCTCAGCCGCGTACAGGCCGCCACGGGCGCCACGGCGTCCGAGATGCGCGCCCTGCGCAAAGCGGCGCAGGAAGCCGCGGCAGATGCCCGCTATGGTTTCACCGAGCTGGAGGCGGCAGGCGCGCTGGAGAACCTGGCAAAGGCCGGTCTCAGCGTCAAGGATGCCATCGGCACGCTGCCGGCGGCCATGCAGCTTGCGCGTGCCGGCGATGTCGAGCTGGCAACCTCAGCCGAGTACCTGACGAAGATCGTGAATGGCCTCGGCCTGTCCTTCACCGACTCCGGCCGAGTGGCCGACGTGCTCGCCAAGGGCGCCAATGCCACGAATACGAGCGTGTCGGGTCTGGCGCAGGCACTGAGCTATGCAGCACCGCTGGCGAACACGCTCGGCCTGAGCCTTGAATCCACCGTGGCGATCATCGGTAAGTTCGCTGACGCCGGCATCGACGCGAGCCGCGCCGGTACGGCGTTGAACAGCATCCTCGCCCAGTTCTCCGACCCGGCCAGCAAATTCCGAACGGAGCTGGCAGCGGCCGGCATCACGACGAACAACTTCGAGAAGATGCTGCACGAGCTGGCCGCTGCCGGCCCGGCCGGACAGCGCGCGATTGCGGCGGTGGGGCAGGAGGCCGGCCCGGCGCTGCGCGCGCTGCTGAATCAGGGCGTGGACAAGCTCGATGAGCTCACCAAGTCGCTGCAGAACGCGAAGGGCAGCGCAGCCGATACGGCCGGCGTGATGCAGGCCAATCTCAACGGCGCGCTCAACGCTCTGCGCACCGCGTGGGACTCCACCCTCAACGCGCTGACCACGCCCATCCTGCCGGTGCTGAAGCAAGGCGTCGAGCAACTGTCGGGCGCCCTGCGCGCGGCCGTGGCCGATGGCACCGTGGGCCGCTTCGGCAATGCTCTTGCGACGGCCTTCCAGAACGGCATCAAGTGGGTGCAGGCGTTCATCGCGAGCGTGGACGTGCCGGCGCTGGTGGCGAAGGCGCAGGTCATGGCCGACCGCGCCGGCGCGCTGCTCGACGACTTCGGCCGCAAGGCGCAGAACGCCGGCAACATCGTGCAGACCGTGTGGGGCGTCATGTCCACCGGGGCCAATGTCGTCTTGGCGGCCATCTACAAGATTGCCGAGGGCATGGCGACGGTGGTCGTAGCGGTGCAGGAGGGTATCGCCACGATCATCGCCGGGCTGGCGAAGGTGACGTTCGGCGACCTGTCGGCGGCGTTCAAGCAGGCTGCGGAAGAGGTGCGCGCATCCGCCGAGGCCACCGGTGCGGTGGCGGATGCTTTCGGAGAGAAGGCGGGCGAAGCCTTCGACCGCGCGGCCGAGGGCGCGGAGCAGGCCCGTACCGGCTGGGCAGCACTGACCGGCGACGCGGAGAAGACCACGGCCGCAGCTGCCAGCGGCGCGGCCGCCTTCACGAACATGGCCGCCGAGATGAAGGCCGCCGGCGACGGTGCGCAGGAAGCCGGCCAGAAGGCCGCCAGCGCGGCCGAAGCGCAGAAGGTCAAGACGGAGGAAGCCCGGGCCACCGTCGAGCGCCTGCGGGCCGAATACGCGCAGGCCATCGAGACGAAGAATTTTGAGCTGGCGGTGCAGAAGCTCGATGAGCTGAAGAAGGCCAACAACGCGGCGGCCGATGCTGCCGGCGCCAACAAGAAGGCGCAGGCGGACGCGGCGGCCGAGGTCGCGGCGGCCTTCCAGCGTGCCGGCGTGCAGACGAAGGCCGAGCTTGAAACCATGGCGAAGGTCGCGCTGCGCGACTACGAGCTGATCCGCGACAGCGGGCAGGCGACCGCGAGCGGCCTGGGCGATGCATGGAAGCGTGCAGCCGAGGCCGCCATTGCGGCGAGCAATGGAGTGGCGCCCGGATGGGTGCAGGCGCAGGCCGCGATGCGCGGCTTCGAAGTCGTGCTCGACAGTGCCGGCCGCTCGACCCTGAAGCTCAAGGACACGCAGACCGACGCCACGCAAGCCGCCATCGGCCTGGCCGGCGCCCTGCGCGAGGTCACCAATGCACGCGAGCGCGACATCGAGGCGCGCGAGAAAGAGATTCAGCTCAAGCAGCGCGAGATCGCACTCGAGAACCAACGACTCGGCCGCGACGCGAACGGCTTCTCCACCGACAAGACCGGCAAGACCGTGAACGCGGGTAGCGACCTGGGCACGCTGACCGGCATCGCCGCCTTCCTGAAAAACGCCGGCATCAAGGACGATGAAACCGCGCGTCGCATCGCCCGCGAGTTCGCCGATGAGAAGGGCAACGTTCAGTTCTTCAACAACCCGGGGCAGAAGAAGTACGGCGGCGACACGTTGAGCTACGCGCTCCTGAGGGCGGCCGAGAAGGTGACGTTCTTCGGCGACGGCCAGACCCCGACCAGCATCCCCAAGCCTGAATCGAATCGCACTGTCAATCTGCAGTTGCAGCTCAACGGACGCGACTACGGCCGAGTGAACACCGACGCCGCCGGCGCCGACGCCATCGAGGGCCTGCTCGCGCAGCTCGGCGCCGCGCGTGGCACGTCTTCCCTGCGCCCGGGAGCCTGACATGGCAGCACCGAAGTTTCACATCCTCGGCGGGCTGCAAATTCCGCGCGGCATGGTCTGGGTCGATGAGTTCGCTTGGAACGCCGTCGAGAAGAGCCTCGGCTACTCCGTCACCGGCGCTGCGCTCATTGATGCCGCTGTGCGCCTGGCGGGCCAGCCGATCACCCTGCAGGGCGAGGTCGAGGCCGGATGGATCAAGCGCGGCGCGCTCAAGGCCCTGAAGGCGCTCAACGAGGCGAACGCGGTCGGCGAACACGCGCTCGTGCTGGCCGATGGCCGCGCCTTCACCGTGCAGTTTGCGCCCGGTGTGGCCGTCGAAGGCAAGCCGCTGGCGCGCCCCGAGCTGCCGGCCGAGGACTACCCCTACATCGCCACCGTGCGTCTCATCACCGTCACACCGTCTGACCAATGACCATTCTCGAATCCGATATCAAGCTCGTCACCACGCAGGTGATGGATGACGTTCCTGAGGGCGGCGGCGCTCCGACTTCGAAGGTCATCGAAGACGGCAAGAGCAATGCCATCTTCAAAGACATCTCGGCGGTGGACCGCGCACGCGGCGATGCGTCCATCATGAAGATCGCGGCGACGGTGCAGACGCTGAACACCGATACCGCGCTCGGTGGACTGGTCATCATCGCGCGTCCGCCGCTCGATCCGAACGTGAGCGCGGCGCTCTTCTATACCGGCGACTTCTTCGACCGCCGCGCGAGCATCCAGAACCGCATCGAGGCGTACACCGCCCCGGGCGAAGAGTTCAACGGCTACATGCTGTCGAACCACGTTCAGGGGCAGCGCTCGCTTCAAATCTTCCAGCGCCCCGGCGCGACGCCGCCCGCCATCAACGGCACGCTGCAGATCAGCGGCGGCGGCAAGACGGAGTACGTGCGCGTGTCCGATGTTTCGGTGGAACAGCGCACCTACAGCTACAGCACCGGCGGCACCTTCGTGGACTACGCCGCACAGGTCTGCGTCTGCGAGCTGCTGGATGGCCTCAAAAACGACTACACCGGCTCGCCCGCAAGCCGCCTCTTCGAGCGCTCGGCGACGGCCGCAGCGGTGAACCGCATGCTCGTGGCGAATGCCGCGAAGTTCTACGGCATCGCGAAGCTAGCCGCGCCCGTGAGCACCGGCGACCTGTCCGCCAAGGTGAACACCATCAGCACGCAGCTCGTGCCGAGCGCCACGACCGAAATCCCGCTCGTGGACATGTCGGCCGCCGGCTCCTCGACCTCGCTTGTCGCCTCGGGTTCTGGCACCGTGACGCTGAATACCGGGGTGGTGTTCGGCCCGAATTCGATCATCACCTTCGGCAATCCCGCCTACCCGGGCTCGCTCTCGGTGGCGACCTCGGCGGGCACGCTGACCGACGACGGCGGGCGCCTGAAGCTCGGTGCGCTCACGGTGGGCAGCGTGAACTATGCCGGCGGCGCCATGACGCTCGCCAGCGATGCGCCCACGATCACCGGAAACAAGACGATCACCTTCCGCCCGGCGGGCGCGCCTATCGAGCTGGCCGATTCGACCTCCATCGCGGTGGCGCTGGAAAGCCGCCGCATCAATTACCCGTTGACCATCCTGCCTCCGCCGGCGCCTGGCTCGCTGCGCGTGGCCTACCGCGCCGGCGGCAACTGGTACGAGCTGGCCGACGATGGCGGCGGGCGTCTGTCGGGCACGGATTCGAGCATCGGCAGCGGCACGGTGGATTTCGTGACGGGCACGGCCTTGCCGACGCTGGGAAGCCTGCCGGACGTGGGCAGCGAAGTCATCTTCACCTGGGCGGCAAAGGCGAACTACAAGGACCGTAGCGGCACCCTCACGGCCGCCGTGTCGATCATGCTCGCGCTCGACAACCAGGCGGCGCAGGCCGGCACCGTGTCGGTGGACTGGAACGACGGCGCCGCGCGCCATGCCAGCGACAACGGCAGCGGCGTGCTCACAGGCGACGCCACCGGCCCGGTGTCCTATGCGTCGAGCACCATCGAGCTGCGGCCGAACGTGCTGCCGGCCTCGGCGGTGGCCTTCACGGTCAACTACAGCCACGGCGACCCGGAGACGAAGACCTTCCCGGCGCCGGCGCGCGATGTGGATGGCGCCATCACGCTCAACCTCGGAAAGACCAACGTCGCACCGTGGTCCGTCGCCCTCGACTGGAATCTCATCCTGCAGTCCACCAACGGCGTGCCGGCCGATCAGTGGGTGCCGCAGAATTTCGCGGCCACCAAGACCGTGACGGACAACGGCGCGGGCAAGCTGGTGGATGGCCTGGGCGTCGAGTTCGGAGCCATCGTCTATTCGACCGGCATCGCCAAGCTCTACCCCGAGGCCGTCGTGAGCGTGCCCGTGCCGCAGTGGGCGGTCAGCCCTCAGGGCGTGCTCGGCACGGTCCTTTCGCCGAACCTGCCGGGCTTCTACCGCAACACCCTCACGGGCTACACCTACGCGGTGCTCAACGCCTCGCTGCCGACCGACTCGACGGCGCTCGTGTCAGTGCGTTTCCGTGTGGCCGGCGCTGGCACCACGAAGAGCCAGACTTTCAACGCGCCTAAGCTCTTCATCAAGCTGCTGCCCAACGCTAGCGAGAAGGGCGTGCCCGGTGCTGTCAACTTCACGTTCGGCGGCAAGACCTACTTCGACCGGGCCGGTTCGCTCTACACCGACCTCGACGCGGCCACCGGCGCCGCCTCGCTGGCGGGCACCTACGACTACGCGACCAACACCGCCGCACTCACGACTTGGCCGGCCTCGGCCTCGACCTCGGTCGTGGTGAACAGCCTGCTCACCTCGTTGGACAGCCAGCCGGTCGAATACGTCGTCTTCCGCACGCCGGTGGCGCCGGTCAGCCCGAACACCCTGCAGCTCCTGGCGACGAAGCTCAACGGCGGCACGATCAACGTCACGGCCGACGCCTCGGGCTTCATCAACGGCACGAACGTGCATGGCACCTTCGACGCATCGACGGGCGTCGGCAAGGTGCGTTTCGGCGACTGGGTGACGGCCGCCGGCAACGAGGGCGCCATCTGGTACTCGGCCGATGCGGTCGGCAGCGACGGCAAGATTTGGAAGCCGGTCCCAGTCTTCGCGAGCACCATCCGATACAACGCCGTCGCCTACACGACGTTGCCCGTCGATGCGACGCTTCTCGGCCTCGACCCGGTGCGCCTGCCCTCGGATGGCCGCGTGCCGATCTTCCGCAAGGGTGAGCTCGTCGTCATCCACAACACCAAGCGCATGCCGGCGGCCGTGGTGTCCAACGGCCAGACCCTCGATGTCGGGCGCGTGCGCCTCTCGCGCGTGCGCATCGTCGGTGCGGACGGCGCCACCATCGAGACGGGCTACACGCGCAACCTCGATGCCGGCACGGTGACCTTCACCGACGTGTCGAGCTATGCGCAGCCGGTCGTGGTCGAGCACCGCATTGAAGACCTGCTGACCGTCTCGGATGTCGGCATCGATGGCCGCCTGGCCTTCGCCGGCCGCGTCACGCACGACTACAGCTCGGGCGACAGCTACGTGAGCAGCGCGCTTCCCATGGGCGACGTGAAGGCGCGCGTATCGCTGCTGTTCGATCAGCAGGCATGGACCGGTGTCTGGTCTGACGCGCTCATCGGCAACCCGGCGGACCCGACGTTCAACGACATCGATTTCCCGATCACGGTCACGAACAAAGGCGCCGTCACCGAGCGGTGGCGCATCCAGATCAACGCCGGCGGTACGACCTACAACCTGATCGGCGAGCACGTCGGGCAGATCGTCACCGGTCAACCGATGACTGCGGACTGTTCGCCGCTCGGCCCCTCGGGCGTGCCCTACATGACGATCCCTGCCGCCGGCTTTGGCTCGGGCTGGGCCGCCGGCCAGCTCATCCGCTTCAACACGGTGGCCGCGACCTTCCCCTTTGTGCCGATTCGCACCGTGCAGATGGGTGCCGAAACGGTGCTCGACGACTCCTTCGAAATCCTCGTCCTCATTGGCGTGGACCGTCCCTAAGTAGAGAAAGAACCCATGGCCTCTGTTGTCGATACAACCGTCAAATACTTCTCGAACCTGATGTCCGGCGCGCCCGCGCTGTCGGGCACTGTCGGCTCGCTCCTGGGCGTCATCCGCGCTTGTCTGAAGGATGGCTTTGACCTCAAGACGCTCAGTTCGTTGACGGTGGCCGGTGGCGTCGCTACAGCGGCATTCACCGGCTCGCATTCGGCGCAGATCGATTCTGTGGTGCTTATTGCGGGCGTGACCGGCGGCCCGACCGGTTGGGCGGGCATGAACGGCGAACAGAAGGTCACCGGCAGGCCTGGCGCTGCATCTGTGACCTTTGCGACTAATCTTCCCGATGGGACTTACACCGGCACCATCACGATGAAGATGGCGCCGTTGGGGTTCGCCGAGATCTTCAGCGGTACGAATGTCGCGGCGTTTCAATCGACCGATCCAGCCAGCACGAAGATGATTCTTCGGCTCGACGACACGGGCGCCACGAGCGCGCGTGTGGTCGGTTGCGAGTCCATGAGCGACATCAACACCTATGCAGGCCTGTTTCCCACGGCGCTGCAGATGTCCGGGGGCGGCTACTGGACCAAGAGCAACACGGCGAATGCCACGGCAGTGCAGTGGATGCTCATCGGCGACGCGCGGGCCTTCTATATTCATGTCTGCCCGGGGTATGCGTCGAGTTCAAGTTTCACGCAGGGTTTCACCAAGTTCTTCGGGGATGCGGTGGCCTTCAGGCCCGGCGGTGATGCCTACGCTTGTGTGCTGGGCTATTCGATCACCAACAATTCGAGTTCGCAGTCGGATGGCCAGCCCGAGTACAACAACGCTACGCAGCACGCCTTTCCGCGGGCGCCTGCGGGACTGGGCTCGGCTCTGCTCAACATGTGTCTACCCTACACCGGGGTAAGCTCATCGACCTCTGGCATTGACGGCCTTTTCGGGTCCTTTCCGAGTCCCATCGATGGGGCATTGCGTCTGTCGAAGCGCTACTTCGCGGTGAATACCTCATCGCCACCTCGTGGGGATGCGCCGGGCCTCTACTCGACGCCCCATACGTTGGCCTTCGATAGCTTCAAGTTCAATGACCGGGTGCCGGGAAGTGGGCCTCTCGCCGGGAGGAATCTCATCGTCGTGAATACGACGAACACCAATACCACCAGTGTGCCGACTGCCAGCAACACTGGCGCGACCTTCTTCGACATCACGGGCCCGTGGCGCTGAGATGGCGAAGCATCGTTACTGGCGAGCCGTAGGGCTCAAGCCATACGACGGCGGGGGCGTTGTCGAGCTGACGGAACTATGGTTGCTCAACGGTGCGACCCGTGCAGACTCGGGCGCGGTGTTGACCTCCAGCGTGCCCCCGTTGAGCGGGACCTTGAGCAATCTTCAAGACGGGAACCCGGCGACCGGGGCTGCGCTTGCTGCTAATTCAACGATCACCTGGGACCTCGGCGCGGCGACCGAGATCACCAATATCCAAGTAGGGGCTGCCGACAGCGCAGCGCGTTTCCTCTTGGGGTGCGCTATCGAGCGTTCCGACGATGGTGTGACATGGCGGGAGTTTCAACTCGTCCGGAATTGGATGGGTATCCGGTGGCCCGGTGCGCGAGCTCTGACGGCAAATGTCTTGCGCATTCCGCCCATTGCGCACACCACGATTCGCATGTCGTTCGAGTCGGCCTCGTGGTGGATAAACGAATTCGGCCCGGCAATCAATTTTGCAGTTAGCGCGGGGGCCAATGCGCTCACATTCAACCCGATCAAAGGCGCGCGTTCCGTCGACTTTTCCGGCAGCGGCATGCTGAGAGTCGCCACCAGCAACTTGTTTCCCTATGCCGCAGGTTCGGACTTCACGATCCAGGCGTGGGTGAGAGCAACGGCAAACACTGCTGGCAACCGCATGATCGCGGTGTTTGGCGGCATAACCTCGGCTATCGGCGTTGTGTATCTGGCCCTCGACCCGAGCACCGGCGTACTCACGTTGAGCGTGCAGGGCACGCCGACCCGGTTCGTCTCCAGCCCCGCCGGTGCCTTTGGCGCGTTGAACGTCAATCGCCACGTCGCGGCTTCCAGTGAGAACGGGATGCTGAGACTGTTCATCGATGGCGTCATGGTGGCCTCGTCGAGCGGGGCCAATGGTCTGCCCGGCAACGCAAGTCCCGACATCGCGATAGGGAACTACAGCGGCAGCGCGTCCAATACGTTCTTGGGAGTGCTCGACGAGGTGGGCATCGACCAGAAGGCGCTCTACTTCAACGACTTCACCCCGCCTGCTTCCGTCGTTCCACAGCCTGAGTGGTTGATCGACGCGGCGACCTGCGCGCCATTGGTGATTTCGCCGGTCGCGATCTCCTCTGCCGCCAGCATTGCGCTGCCCTACGGGCAGACCCAACTCATGGAGCTCGCCAAGGGTCGCAATGACTACTCCACGGGCGTGCTCGGTAATGGCGTCGGCCGTGTGCGCGGGTTCACGCTCGACTACGTGAACCCGCTGAACAAGCCCTATCCGTGCCGCGTGCGGCTCGTGCGTGAGGCGGATGGCCTTGTGGTTCGCGAGCTATGGAGCGGCGCGGACGGTGGTTACGACTTCCAGTTCGTCGATGAGCTGCAGAGCTACACCGTGATCGCCTACTACCTGGCACACGGAAAGCGCGCCGTCGTCACGGACGGCCTGACCCTTGCGAATGGCAAGGTGGAGCTGATGCCATGAACGTGCTCGCCATCAACGCCATGTTGGGCGGGCCGGGCCTCGTGGCGTACCTTGGCGAGGGCGCGCGCTTTCTCGTGTGCGGCGGCGTGCAGCCGCCCGAGGGAAGTGCTGTCGGCACGCTGCTGGCTGCGGCGGTCCTCGCGGTGCCCGTTGGCGCTGTGACTGACGGCGCGCTCTCGCTCGTGCAGGCCGACACCGCCGGCGACCTGGCCGTAGCGACCGGCATCGCCACCTGGGGCCGCCTTGAAAAGGCCGATGGCACCTGGGTGGCCGACTTCACCATGAGCGGTCCCTCGGGCTCGGGGCAGGTCAAGCTCGTGGTGCAGAACCCGCCCGAGGGCGACCCCGAGGCGAAGCTCTATCAGGGCGGAACCTTCTTCCTCGGCGAGGTCGCAATTGGCGGTTGACGACCTCATCTTTCGCAAGCCGCCGCTCGATGGCCCGCCGAACGTTCTCGTGTTCGGCGAGCCCGAGGAACCGAGCAGCGGTGCGGCCTATGCGTTCGGGCGCATCCCGCTGCCGGGCTTCTTCGTGTCTGGCGGCGTCACGGCGACCATGCCGCCGCTCGCGACAGCGGCCGGCCGCATCCCGCTGCCCGTCTTCATGTTGGGCGGCGTGGCGAAGTACGCGAGCGCGGCGCGCCGTCCGCTAATGGGGAAGGTGTCGAGCGGCTGGCAAGTCGCGCGACAGATCGAGGGCGGCGCCGTCGCAAGGCATCAGAGCGCGCAGCGTGCGCGCGTCGGGCGCGTGTCCGCATGGCAGACCGCCGCGCCGGCGTCGTCGAGCACCGCGACCGTTTGGCAGGACTCGAGTCGCGCGCGTGCAGCGGCCACCGCGAGGTATCAGGCGGCTCGCCAGCTCGAAGCCGGCTCCGGCATTCGCCATCAGGAGGCGGTGCGTGCGCGCACGGCCGCTGCGGCGCGCTGGCAGGAGGCGCAGCGACTGGCGCCGGCGCCCGTCAGAGTGCGCTATCAGGAGGCCGAGCGCCTGCGCCGCGCAGTGCCCGCGACCTGGCAGGAGGCGCAGCGCATGCAGGCCCGCCATGCGGACCGCTTCGACGCGGCCTTGCAGCTCGATGTCGGCAGCGTGTCGCGCTGGCAAGCCGCCATGTATCCGCTGCCGGGCCGCTCGGTCATCGTGCCGCCCACCGAATCCCCGTGCTACGAGCCCTCGACAACCCTCGTCTTCCGCGAGCGGCAGCAGTACGCGACCACGCTCATCTTTGTTTGCGAGCGGCATCGTCCGCCGCCTGGCACCGGCGAAACCGTCGTCGTGCCGATTCTGGAGGTCTACACCGTGCAGAACAGCATCAGCCTCGTGCGCCTCGACAGTGGCGAGGCGTTGGAGGCGTTGGCTTTCTCGATGAGCCTCGACGCCGATTCGTGGACGTGGCGCTGGTCGGCCACGCTGCCGGGCGCGGCGTGGCCCGTCATCCGGCGCGGCATTCATGTGGCCCCGGTGGACATCCTCGCCACCATCAACGGCGTGCCGTATCGCCTGACCGCGACCGACTGCAGCAGGGACCGCCGCTTTGCCGATAACAAGGTGCAAGTGCAGGGCAGGGGGCGTGCGGCCCTGCTCGATAGCCCCTACTCGCAAATCCTCAACCATGCGGCGGCGGACGCGCGCAGCGTGGCGCAATTGCTCGACCTGGCGCTGACGTACAACGGCGTCGGCATCGGCTGGGGCATCGATTTCGGCCTGATGGATTGGACCGTGCCCGGGGGGACCTGGGCTTTTCAGGGGAGCCACATTGGCGCCGTGCTCGACATCGCGAGCGCGGCCGGCGCCATCGTACAGCCCCACGCCACGGACGCAACGCTGCGGGTGTTGCCGCGCTACCCGGCTGCGCCCTGGCAGTGGGCGACGCTGGCGCCCGACTTCGTGCTGCCGGCGGCGGCCGTGGCCGTCGAGGGCATCGCGCAGAAGACGCGGCCCGACTACAACCGGGTGTTTGTTGCCGGCACGACGGGCGACGGCGTGCTGGGGCAGGTCACGCGCGCCGGCACCGCCGGCGACAGCGTGGCCGACATGGTGACGCACGCGCTCATGACGGATGTCGTCGGCGTCGCGCAGCGCGGCCTTCCCATCCTCTCGGACACGGGCGCGCAGGCCGACGTGACGCTGAGTCTTCAGGTGCGCCCGGATACCGGTGTCATCCAGCCCGGTGCGCTCGTGCAGTACGAGGAAGGCGCCGAGACATTCCTCGGCCTCGTGCGCAGCGTGGCCGTGAACTGGCAGCGCCCGGTGTTGCGCCAGTCAATCACCCTCGAAACCCACATGGAGGCATGAGCATGGCCTCGACGAATCCCTATACCGCGCTCCTGGCCCTGCTGCCGAGCTACCCGCTTCAGATCGCAACGATTACCGCGATGGAGGGCGATGTCGCCCGCCTCGTGCTGCCTGGCGGCGGCGTGCTCACGGCGCGCGGCGCCGGCGCGGTGGGCGATCAGGTCTTTGTGCGCGATGGCGTCATTGAAGGGCAAGCGCCCTCGATGCCCTTCGTTCAAGTCGAAATCTAAAGAGAGAAAGAGGGCACTTCATGGACGTGGGCGACATCGCCGGCAATCCGATTGCGCAACTTGCGTTTCTGATTCTGTCGGCCGCCGGTGGATACAAGGTCTGGCGCGCACAGCAGCCGACCGAGGCGAAGGAGCGCGCAGACAGCGAGGGGCAGATTGCTGCGCTTGCGACGTGGCAGCAGCTCCTCGAAGGCGAGCGCGCCGCGCGCGTGAAGGCCGAAGAGCGCGCCGACAAGTTCGCGGCCGAGCGCAACGAGGCGCTGCAGCAGGTATGGGAGATGAAAGGGCAGCTCAAGGTCATGAGCGAAACCCTTGCCGCGCAGACGACGGAGCTTGGCCTGCTGCGCGATCAGGTTCGCCAGTTGAAGGAACAAATCCATGCACCTCAATAACTCGCACCTCAACAGCTCGCACATCGATTCGGATCGCGCGCCGCTCGACGAACAGCCGCGCGTGCGCGTGCCTCGCCAGTGGCGCCGGCTGCTGGAAACCGTGGGCGTCGTCGGAAGCCTGTTCCTCGGTGGCCTCGGCACGGGCTATTTCTGGGCGGCCCGCAATGCCGAGGCGCAGGCCCTGCGCCAGCGCGAAGACCACTTGGCCGAGATCGCGCGCCTTCGCGAAACCTTCGATACGAGCCTCAAGGCGCTTGCCGTCCGCGTGGACCAAGCAGCCGGCACCGCGGCGAATGCCGCCCTTACAGCAGGCGAGGCCGCGAGCACCGCGCAGACCGCCGCACAGACCGCCAACCAAGCCGCCAAGTCGGCAGCAAAGGAAATGAAGAAACCATGATCGACACTCAAACCCTCATCGACTGCACCGGCGCCACGCGCGCCAACGCCGAACGCTTCGTCGTGCACCTGGCGGACGGCATGAACCGCTTCCGCATCCACTCGGACAACGCGATGGCGTGCTTTCTCGGGCAGCTCTCCATCGAGTCCGAAAACCTCTCGAAGGTCGAAGAAGACCTGTACTACACGACGCCGGCGCGGCTGCGCGAGATCTTCCCGAGTCTGTTCGTGCAGGGCAGCTACCGCGCGGAGGACTACGTGCGCAACCCGCGTGCGTTGAGCATGCTGCGCTACAAGGGCTTCCATGGGCGCGGCCTCATCCAGCTCACCTGGGAGGATGCCTACATCGCCGCAGGGCGGGCGCTCGGTGCGGACTATCGCGGCAACCCCGGTCTGCTGCTGCAGCCCGAGCATGCGGCGCTCTCGGCGTGCTGGTTCTTCGCGGTCTTCAAAGACTGCCTGCCGGCGGCCGAGCGTGGCGATGTCTACGACATCACCGGGCGCGTCAACGGGCCGAAGCGGCTGAAGCTGGCCGAGCGCAAGACGGCCACGGCCCGGGCCTACAAGGTGCTGAGCAAGTGAGCGCGGTGCAAGCGCTGTTGCTGGCGCTCGGGCTGAGCGTGGCCGGCAATGCCGCGCTCGGCTGGGCGTGGATCGGAGCGCGTGAGAAAGCGGCTACCTCGGTGCTGCAGCGCGACGATGCACGGGCGGCGGCATCTGCCTGCAGTGATGCGACGGAAGACCTTCGCGACTTGGCCGACAAGCGCGCGGCCGAGGCGAAGAAGGCGCAAGCTGCAGCGCGTTCGGTGGCGCTCGGCCATGAGGCCCGGGCGCAGACGATTCTCGCAACGCCGGCGGCCGTGCCCGGCGATGCCTGCGCGAGCGCGCAGGCGCGAATTGACGGATGGTTGAAGGGGAGGGCAGGGCAATGAGGTTTTGTGCGCGTCTGTGGGCCGCTATGGGCCTTTGCGCATTGCTCGCCGGTTGCGGGTTGGCGCCGCTTCAGCCGGTGAAGACGCCGATTCCCGTCGAGTGCCGCGTGCAGCGGCCGACGCGGCCGGTCATGCCGACCGAGGCGCTTGCGCCTGGCGTCGATCTTGATCGCTTCGCGGCGGCGGCCATGGCCGAGATTGAGTTGCGCGAGGGCTACGAGCTGAAGCTGAATGCGGCGCTCGATGTGTGCACGGCCGCACTTGATGTGGTGCGTGGCCGGTAGCGTCAAATCATTGCAGTGCCACTTCGGTGCCGTCGGCGGCCACCATGACGCCCGGCGACGCCTCGTCGATCTCGATTGGCACGCCCATGTGCTTCTCGGGGATGGTGGTCACTCTCACGCGCGCGTCGGTCACCCAGCTGAGGCACTTCAGATACTCGTCGCGCAGAGCTGGGCTCAGAACGAACTTCCGCGGGTAAGCGTTGTTGTGGGCTCTCCAGTGCGCGGAGAGCTTGTCGGTCATTTGTAAGTACAGGGTCGTCATCGTTCAATCTTTGGTTCACTCGTCGAGGGCGTGACAGGCGTCAAAAAACCCCGTGCGTGACATATTTCACAAATACCGCCGCAGATGCGCGTATGGTGAAAGCGCTTGCTGCTTGCGCCAATCATCAATCTCGGTGCCACGCTTGTGCCGAGTATTGGAGACGCGCATGGATGGCGGTATGCACATCCACACCGGCAAGACCGGCGTTTGGACTATTTCGATCCTTCAAGAGAAGGTCGCTCACGGTGGCTATTCAGCATCGGCAGAAATCAACCTCAAGGGGCAATGTCGATGCAAGCTGGTTCTGGCCGCTCCCGAACTGTCAGCGCAAGCCGGTCAAGAGAAGCTAAAGCAAAAGTGCATCGATTGGATCAATAAAGAAGAGGCCGAGGGTCGCGACCTGAGTCATTCCTCCGAAGCCGAGGAAGCATAGGGCGACTCAGTCTGCTGCAGGTGCGCGCCGGACCTCGACCGGACCGATGCCACTGTAGACCGTGGTGTTGTCCTTCAGCGAAGTGACCGTCCAGCGCTCGGCGCCGTGGCCAGGCGTGACCTTGTAGTCGCCCGGCGCCAGCGGCAGGGCGCGCTCCTCGCGCGCGGTGCTGCTGTACCAGGCCGGCGTGTAGAGGACGGTGGACTCGGAGGGGAAGATTTCAGCTTGGCTCATGGCCGGATTGTCTCTTTCGCTACGGACCGCCTTGCTCGACAGGAATCACCAGCCAGACCTGCCGATACTCTACAGTGCCCTCGTTTCCGGTATCGAGCTCGATGCCGGAGAGCAAGAAGCCATTGCCCTTGTACGGCAGTAAGGTCGGATCCGTAATCCGTCCGGCTGAACGAGCTTGAGGCAGTCCCCAGTTCTCGAACAACATTACTTCTGTGAGATTGCGCCCTGAATTGTTCTTGTCGCGGTCGGACTCACGAATCTGCACGGACACACGCATCGGCGCTTCTCTCTGGCTGGATCTCAGGCGTAAGCCGTGGCGCATGAGGAATGTCACATCCGCTAAGAACATCTAAGGCACCAGCGGCTCATCTTTGCTCTGTGGCTTCGGTAGAAGACCCGGCAGCTCATGCATCACCGCGCGAATGTGGTCACCGGCGTTGCGGTCCCAGTCGCCGTACAGGTCGCCGATGCGCGCGCAGCGCCCGGCGACCTCATCGGCGAAATCACGCAGGGTGGGACGCATCGGATCGTCCGGGCCGAGTTCGCCGGCCCTACGCGCCATTTCCACCAGCTCAACCTCTATTTCCATCAGGTGCTCACTGGGGCAGGGCTAGAAGGGCAGGCGTCCATAGAGCGCTCTGATGCGGTCGCCAGCGTTGCCCTTTTTCGGGTGCCCGAACCCGTCGGCCGTCGCCGCGCACAGCTCGACGACATTGAAAGCGAATTCCTGCAAGGCAGGATCCAGCTTGTCGCCATTCATGATGATCTCGGCGCGCGTCGCCAGCTTCTCGAACTCTCCCGCAGGGTCGCGAACGAGGTCTTCGTGATCGGAGCTGCAGCTCTTGAAGTGGGCGGCGGCAATCTCTTGGGCAGGCTGGCCGCCGACGACCCGATACAACGCGAGGCCTTGGGAGAACAGGTCTTCGTAGTCGCCATGGCCTTTGGCCAGGAGCAGCCACTCAGAGGCGAAGAGGGAGGCCCAGGCGACGGAGTCCGGCTGCGGGGTGATTTCAGGCATTTCAAGCTCCTAAAAGTACTGTATGTATTTACAGTATCTTCCCAGGGTTTATGACCGTCAACCGATTTCCCGACGCAGAATGTCAGTCATGTGTACTCGTTACATATCGCCCGAGGATCGCGAGATAGAGGCCGCCTGGTACATCGGCGCCCGCAGCGCAGAGCGCTGGCTGCGCAGCATGCGGCCGATGTACACGGGGGCGTTCATGCGCCGCGCCGTCGACAAGACGGAGTACGAGCGCGAGATCGCGGTGGGGCAGTGGTCGCTGATTCCAGCGTGGTCGAGCAGCCATGTCCCGACGGCGCCCCCGCGCAAGGGCGAGACGAAGGGCAAGGAGCTGGCCACGCACAATGCCCGCTTCGCCGGCATCGAGAAGAAGCCGGCCTTCAAGGACGCATGGAAGTTCAGCAGGCGCTGCATCATCCCGGCCTGGAGCTTCGACGAGCCGAACTGGGAGTCGGGCAAGAACCAATGGTGGCGGTTCCGCCGCGCGGACGGTCGCCCTTGGGGCCTGGCCGGCCTATGGAGTACCTGGAAGGATCTGGAGACGGAGAAGGTGTGGGAGAGCTACACCATGCTCACGATAAATGCCAACCTGCACCCGATCATGTCGCGCATGCATAGGCCCGAGATCGACCGGACGACGAAGAAGCCGCTCGAAGTGCAGGACAAGCGCTCGGTGGTCGCGATCGAGGAGCACGACTTCGATCGGTGGCTGACGTGCACGCCCGAGGAAGCGCGAGAGATGGTGCAGCTGATCCCGGTAGGCTTGATAGATGCAGGGCCCGCGACCGCACAGGAGCCAAGAGAAGAAACAGCGGCGGCGGTATCGAGCACTGATTCTGAAGATCTGCCGTTCTAAGGAGCGTTACCGGCGGCCAGTGAGCTGCACACCGTAGATGGTGGACGGCGTTAATCGGTCATGTCGTTGTCGTTCACGTCGAACCCTGTGGATGACTTCGGGTTGTGGCGAGCGAGGGCAGCGTAGGCTTCCTCGTGGTGTATCACGCACCACCAAGTTTGTTGAGTGTGATTCGGCTTACTTTTGACGGCGCGGAATGTAATTTCGACCCCCGTGAGCATGATGCCGCCGTCTTTGATTGCAAGGATTCGCGCATAGTGCAACGGCTCTAGCCAGTCCTTCTCTCGATCCTTCACGCTCAATAGTCGAGCATCCCACGACCGGCCATAGTGCGCAGGATCGGCCCTCCTGAAGTCGAGCCAGCCCAAGACACCGGGCTGCCCTTCGACCTGAGAACGTGACAACCAGCAGCCGTGGCGACGAAGAAGGATGACATGGGAAAGCACTGTACAAGCATACAGTGCCCTAGCGGGGAGTCTATGCCTGAGAAACGACTGAAATCAGCCGAATTCGTCGTCTGGAAACTGCTGTCTGTTCCGGTCGAAAAAATTCCGTTGAATATCAACGGCTTGCTGGTGTCTTCGACAGGAATGGAGTCCGGGTATTCCCTTGTTGAACTCCTGCAGTTCCAGTAGATGCCAAGTAAATATGCGGTTACACTTTAAAAGCCGCCTCGGCAGATACTTAATCTTGCCCGCGTTAACGCAGGCATTGCAGCATGGTAACCCCGATGCTGGTCGATCGTAACGTGTACGCTACATTACCGCTGGTCGTAAAGGTGAAAGATTCCGAGGCGGCACCTTATTGAAATGGCATTTCTCGGCGTAAAAGAGTTTCACGACTACATGCTCAGGTCGGATGTGCCTTATTTCTCTAGGCATATCTTTCGAGCTGAATATTCGAGCGTCGAAGGTTATCTCTATCCACATCCTAGGTATACCAGCTTTGTGCTGGCTAAGGCGAACGGTAAAAATCGCTTTATCGCCGAGCCAAGCAAAAAAATAAAAGAGCTTCAATATAGGGCTCTCAGATATCTGGAGAAAACGGTGCCGCAACCCAAGGCATGCGTTCATGGCTTTGTGGAAGGAAGAAGCATTCTTACGAATGCTAGAAAGCATTTGGAGCGTCGGCCATACCATATTCTAAATTTGGATTTGACCGATTTTTTCCCTTCGATCACCTTCTTTCGAGTAAGAGGCGCTCTCATGGCGCCTCCGATGAAATTCTCATTTGGGGTGGCAACTATGCTTGCGCACTTGTGCACGCATGAAGGAACCCTGCCGCAGGGGGCTCCAACCTCTCCATTTCTTGCCAATTTGATTTGCAGGTCGCTTGACTCTCAGTTGACTTTATTGTCAAAGCGCCACAGAGCCACTTATACGCGCTATGCAGACGATTTGACATTTAGCTTTTCACACCGTCATGCGAATCGACTTCCCGCTAATATAGTAAATTTCGATGGAGGAACGGTTAGCATAGGTAGTGAGCTAAGATCAATAATTGAATCCAATTCTTTTGGGATCAATAATGACAAGACTCGCGTCTCAACACGTATGCGGCGGATGGAAATCACTGGCGTTGTCGTCAATGAAGATCCCAATGTCACTAGAAAATTTATCGATAAAATCAGGGGGGCGCTGCATGCGTGGGATAGGTATGGGTACGTTGCAGCTCTAGCTAATTGGAACGCTCGTGTCGCTGAAACCTTAAAAGAGCCGAGAGCTGGAAAGCAATGGGCACGTCAGACTCGCACCGGCAACATTCCTTCTCTTCAGAATGTTCTATGGGGACGTCTCCTTTTTGTTCGAATGATCAGGGGAGATGATGACCTTTTATACACACGCTTGGCAGAGAAATACAACCATCTTTGCCGAACACATAAAGCAATCGACCCAGAATTTCGGGCAGCTTCGCTGCCGATTGCGCTGCAAGTTAAGAACTCTTTAGACGCTGACTTTGCAACTTTTGTTTTCGAATGGAGTGCTGACTACGCTGCGTCTGATGCTCATGAATCAGAGCCGTTAGTTTCTCAAGGGAGCGCTTTCGCTTATGGAGATGGCCGTCGATTTATAACCTGCGATCACGTGCTTAAAGGGCAATCTGCTGATGGCGAGGTAGATGTCGCTAATCCGCGTGTAAGAAATTTGACAATGAATTTGCGAAATCCGGTAACAAGGATCGATTTTCAAGCGCGGGTGTTGCATAGGGACGCGCATCTAGACTTGGCGGTTTTGGAGCTAGTTGACCCCGCCGCTCGGGCGAAAAGATATTTCGACGGTCGCACTGAACCACTGGAGCGTGATGCTCGGGCTCGATTAATAGGCTTTCCTAATTGGACGCAAGGGCGAACTGCAAACAATTCGGTAGTGTCAGTGCAGCAGCGATTTCCTAGAGCTGGGTTGCAGAGGATTGAAATTGGGGGGAGCATGATTCGACAAGGCAACTCGGGCGGACCTCTTGTCGACGCTTCGTATAAGTTGGCCGGTGTAGCACAGCAGGGAGCATCTCAGTCAAGCGGAAACGATGAGTGCCTTTGCATCATGGAATTGGATCGTTGGCTTGCTTCCCTGTAACGGTGATCGGGTCCGTGAGGCGCTGCATGTTGTGAATGTGCGACGAGGATTCGAATCGTGTAGTAGGTATTTTTGTAGGTATCGTTGGAGAAAACGTCTGGGAAGGCGCTTGGATACTGAATGTTTGCCTCCCTCCCTCTCCTCCAAAAAATGACGGTCTGATCCATGTAAAACGTGGATCAGGCCGTTTTCTTTTGCCCCGATGGGCTGCAAGACTCTTCGTATCCCGGAAAAGGATTTGCCATGAAGCTCCATCCCAAACTGATTCCTTGCGCCGCTTCGATGTTGGCGATCCTGTCGATCGCCGCGTGCTCGACAGCGCAGCCGCAGGCAACGGCGGATGCCGCCGCGGCACCCGCCGCGTGCCGCCCGGACGCCGCAGCCACACTGACCGGCAAGGCCCGCATGAGCGATGCCGAGGCGCGGCAGGCGACGGGCGCATCCATCGTGCGCCAGATCCAGCCCGGCCAGCCGGTGACGATGGACTACCGCCGCGAGCGCGTGACGATCGAGACGGATGCGGCCAGCGGCAAGATCGTCCGCGCCTTCTGCGGATAGGCCGGGCTTTCTCCGATCAGCCGTTCGCCGCGGTACCCGCTGCGGCCTGAGCCGAAGGACGTGCGGTGACGGCGGTGGCGACAGCACCTTCCTTGTCGAGCGAACACCACGCGGCCTGAGCCTGGGGCTTGCCTGCTTCGAGCGAGCACCAGGCCGCCGAAGCCTTATCCGCTTCCAGCGAACACCAGGCAGCGGCTGCCGAGCCCTTGCCGGCCTCCGCCGAGCACCAGGCCGCCGAGCCCTGGCCAGCCTCCGCCGAACACCATGCGGCCGACGCCTTGCCCGCTTCCAGCGAGCACCAGGCCGGCGAGCCCTTGGCAGCTTCCGCCGAGCACCATGCTGCGGAACTCTTGGCAGCCTCTGCCGAACACCATGCAGCGGAGCCCTTCGCAGCTTCGGCGGAGCACCAGGCTGCCGAGCCCGTGCCGGCCTCGGCCGAGCACCACGCAGCCGAGTCCTTCGCCGCCCCATGCCGCAGCGCGGGCGTCGGCTCGCCGAACTCCTCGGCGAGCAGGCGCTGCATCTGCTGGAAGGCCGCCTCCAGCGCCTTCGCGTCGTCCTCGCCGCGCAGGCCGAGGTAGGGGAAGTGGTGCAGGAAGTATCCGAAGGTGGCTTCGCAATCGGCGGCGTACTTGCGCGTGTCGAGGATGTGCATGTGCCAGAAGCGGTCGACGTCCTGCTCGGGCGCGAGCGTCAGCTCGGGGTGCTTCGCATGCAGGATGAGGTAGCGCTTGTAGGCCACTTCCATCTGGTCCGCGTAGCCTGCCGACCAGCCGTAGCCATCTTCCTTGCGCGTGGCCTTGAACTTGATCGGCGTCAGGTCGAGCGCGTGGATCGCCGCGATCGTCTGTTCCAGCGACTTGCTCTGGATTGAATCGGTCATGAATGCTCCTGTGAAGTTTCGGGGAAGCCCGAGCGAACGTGCCCGGTAACGATTGCCGCGAAGGGCCGGCTCTCAGGCCAGCGCCGACGGAGCAAATTGGGTGCGCAGGTGACGCGCCATGAAGTCGCGTGCCTCGTCGGCGGACACTGGCTTGCACAGCCAGTAGCCCTGGGCTTCGTCGCATCCGCGGCTGTGCAGGTAGTTGAACTGCACGTCGGTCTCCACGCCCTCGGCCACCACCTTCATGCGCAGCCCGTGGGCGAGCGTGATGATCGCGTCGATGAGCGCTCGGGCGTCGGTGTCCTGCGAGAGGTCGTTGATGAAGGAGCGGTCGATCTTGACCGTCGAGAGCGGAAAGTGCTTGAGGTACGACAGCGACGAATACCCCGTCCCGAAGTCGTCGATGGCCAGGCCCACGCCCATGTCCC
The DNA here is from genome assembly GCF_014195185.1 of Variovorax atrisoli. Taxonomy (NCBI): domain Bacteria; kingdom Pseudomonadati; phylum Pseudomonadota; class Betaproteobacteria; order Burkholderiales; family Comamonadaceae; genus Variovorax; species Variovorax atrisoli. Next base: position 180,512 of record NZ_JACIBG010000006.1, read on the forward strand.
GGATCGTGCGCAGCAGCTTCGCCGCGTGCTCGGGATTGGCCATCATCGCGCTCTCGGTGATCTCCAGCTCCAGCAGCGACGGATCGAGGCCCGACGATTCCAGGATGGCCGCCACGTCGGCCACCAGCGTGCGGCTGCCGAACTGCCGCGGCGAGAGGTTGACGCTGATCATCACCGGCGGCAGGCCCTGCTTCTGCCAGACCAGCGCGTCGGCGCATGCCTGCTCCAGCGCCCACTTGCCCATGGACACGATCAGGCCGAGCTCCTCGGCGATGGGGATGAACTGGGCCGGCGGGATCGGTCCCAGGACCGGATGGCGCCAGCGCATCAGCGCCTCCACGCCGACGATGCGCCGCGTCTGCATGTTCAACTTCGGCTGGTAGTGCATCTCCAGCTCGCCGCGCTCCAGGGCGTGGCGCAGCGCGCTTTCCAGCATGAGCTGCTCGGTGCTCTGCGCATTCATCTTCGCCGCGTAGAAGCGGTAGGTGTTGCGGCCCTTTTCCTTGGCGTGATACATCGCCGTGTCGGCGTTCTTCAGCAGCGTCTCGGCGTCGGCGCCGTTCTCGGGGTGGATGCTCACGCCCACGCTGGCGCTGACGTGCAGCTCGCGCCCGTCGAGCACGAAGGGCTCGGCGCAGCAGTCGAGCACCTTCTCGGCGAGCACCGCGGCATCGCCGGAGCTGTCGAGGTTCTCCTGCAGCAGCACGAACTCGTCGCCCCCGAAGCGCGCGACCACGTCGGTGTTGCCCAGCAGGGTGGTGAGGCGCTCGGCGCAGGTCTTGATCATCTCGTCGCCCACGCCGTGGCCCAGCGTGTCGTTGATCTGCTTGAAGCGGTCCAGGTCCACGAACAGCACGGCGAACTGCTTCTGCTGGCGGGCGCTGCGCCGGATGGCGCGGGCGAGCTCCTGCTGCAGCGCCGCCCGGTTGAGCAACCCCGTCAGCTCGTCGTGGCTGGCCATGAAGCGCAGGGTCTTCTCTGCCTGCTTGCGCTGGCGGTACTGCGTGATCTGCAGCGCGATGACGCGCAGCGACTCCAGCGTCTCCGCGTCGGCCGCGTAGGGGTTGGCGCCGAAAAGCTCCAGCGCCGTGGTCGCCTCTGGCGCGACCATCGGCACGACAAGGCCGGTGGTCAGCCCAGCCTCGCGGGCCATCGCGTCGCGCGCGAAATGGCTCGGCGACGACTGGGTGTCGATGCGCACGACGCTGCCGATTCCCCAGGCGCGTCCGAGCGAGCCTTCGCCGGAGCGGTAGGTGAGCGAGCTGCTGGCCTCGACGAAGCGGCGCACCGCCGCGTCGTTGTCGGCATGCCAGGCCACGGTGCAGTGGGCCAGGCCGTCCTCGCCCACGCTCCAGAGCGCGCCGCAGTCCCAGCGCAGGTCGGTGCATATCGCCTCCAGCGCCAGCGCGATCACCGTCTCGGTCCTGCCGTCGCCGGCCAGCAGCCGCGCGATCTTGTATTCGAGCTTCTGGCGCAGCGCGTCCTTGCGCGGCCGCGTGGCGTCGCGCACCGTGCCGCGCACCAGCCTCCTGCCCGCGTCCTCGCCCGACTGCGCGATGACGTGGAGCCAGCGCTCGGTGCCGTCGGGCAGGCACAGGCGGTGCTCGAACTCGCTGCGCTCCGTGGACTGGGAGGCCAGTGCGATCTGCCGCTCGACCGTGCCGCGTTCCATGTTCGGCACGCGCGAGAGCAGGGCGTGCAGGTCCGGCGGCAGCGGATCGTCGCCGAAGCCCAGGATGCGCCGCGCCTCCTCGGAGCACTGCAGCGTGCCGGTCTCCGGGTCGAGGGTCCAGCTGCCCAGGCTGGCCAGGTGCTGGGCGTCCTCCAGCTGGCGTTCGCTGGCGCGAAGGTGGCTGGTCATCTCTTCGGCCAGGACCTGGGCCCGGCTGGTGGTCGTGGCCAGCGACAGGACGATGCCGCCGAGCAGCGCACTGGTGGCCAGGCCGCCGAGCACCACGAGCCAGGGAATGGCCCGGTCCAGCGGACCGAGCACCTGGCTCTCGTCCTGCCTCACCTCCACCAGCCAAGAATGGCCTCCCAGCTCGAAGCCGAGCGTGCGCTGCAGGCTGCCTGCAGGTTCCGGAGCCGGCTTGCCGGGCGTGGAGCTGTCGAACAGCAGCTCGCGATCGCCGAACGCGACCGGCGCCACGAAGCGGGTCTCGATGCGCGTGCCGATCGGCCCCTTGCCCGGTCCGGCGTCGGCCAGCCGCAGCTGGAGCGTCTTCGCCGCCTCGATGCTGATCACGTCGCGCAGCATGCCGGTGATGCTGAAGCCCGCGCCCACCGAACCCATGTAGGCCCGCCGCCGCTGCTCCAGGGTATCGACGGGCATCTTCGGACGGTACACCGGCAGCCGCATCGCCAGCCCGACTTCGGATTCGCGGCCCGCGATCCGGATCTTGCGTCCGGAGGTGACCAGCCCGCCGGTGTCGCGCCCCTGTTCGAGCGCATCGCCGCGGTCTGGCATCGCGCCCAGGTCATTGCCCAGGAGCTTCTCGTTGCCGGCCAGCGGCTCGATGAAGGCCAGCGGGTAGTAGACCTCGCGCTCGCCGGGCGGCTTGATGGAGAAGCCGGAGGCGACGGCGGCGTCGAGGTCGGCATCGCCGCGTGCCTGCTCCTCGAAGCGCTGTCTGTCGGCCTGCATCACGCGCGGCGCGTAGTTGACAGCCTGGAAGCCTGGATAGGCGCTCGGCAGGTTCAGCCCCGCGACGTAGTCGCGGAAATCGCTGCGCGTCACCGCGTCCGAGGTGTTGAACCGCGCGCGCAGCCCGATCAGCACGGCGATGTAGTCGTCGAAGCGGCCCTCGACCTTGCGCGCCAGGTCGAGGGCGGTGGCGTCGAAGCGCGCTCGTGCGCTGCGCCCGATCTCCTGATGGGCATAGATTCCGAGGGCGATCGACAGCGCCGTGCCGAGGATCAGGATCGCAACCGGCAGGCGAATCCTGGCCCAGATGGACAAAGACATGGTTCGATCCTGTCGCTGTGCAAGCCGGGTGGCTTCGTGTGCGCCACAGTGTGGCACGGCGGCAAGCCCCTTGTTTGCATTTGGGAACAATTCGCTCGTATTTCTGTAATGTTGGGGAACGAGGGCCTAAGTATTTAATTCTTAAGAACTAATTTTCGTCGGCGCGGCGGGATTCGATCCAGATCAAAAAGGTTGGGTGAGCGATTTTCTCGACCTCTGGCCACCTGCCTGGGATGTCGCCACGAGGCTTCCGTTCGGCCTTTCCGGCCTTTACGGCCTTTACGGCCTTTGCGGCCGTTCCTGCATCAGCGAGCCGATGCCGGGCTTCAGTCTCCCGCCGATCGACGCGTCACCGTGCCCTGGAATTCCTCGACCGATGCGAGCAGCGGCGTCGCCCGCAGGCACACGATCCGCGGCTCGTGTCCGTCGCGCGCCCGCTCCAGGCAGAGCGCGACGGCATGCGCGTCGTCGGGCTGCATCCGCCAGAACTGCCAGCGGTCGGCGCTGTCGTTCTCCAGGCCGTGCTCGAAGCCGATGGCCTCGCTGCCGCTTCCGTCCAGGTCGAAAGAAAAGCGGTCCAGCGGAATCGAAAGGCCCATGCCGCGCGCCTTGATGTAGCTTTCCTTGAGCGTCCAGAGGTCCCAGAAGCGCGAGGGCTGCTGGAAGGCCGGCAGCTGCTGCAGCGCCTGCGCCTCCTTCGGCGAGAAGAAATGGCCGGCGATCTCCAGCGGCGCATTCCTCGCCGTGTGCTCGACGTCCACGCCCACCTCGCGCTCCGCCGCCACGGCCGTCACCACCAGCGAGGCGCTGTGCGAGATGTTGAAGCGGATGTGCCGGGCCTGTGCCGGCGCGTCGGCGATCCGCGGGCGGCCGTATTCGTTGTTCTCGAAGCGCCAGTCGGCGGGCGCGACCTGCGGCACGTAGCGCGACAGCAGCGAGCGGATCAGCCCCCGCGTCATCAGGTAGCGGCGTCGGTCGCGGGCGAAGTGGAACCGCCCGTGCTTCTCGCGCTCCTCCGGCGTCAGCAGGGCCATCAGGGCGTGGTTGCCGGCATGGTGATCGGCCGGGTCGTCTTGTTCAGGAACGTACAGGTGCCAGAGGTGGACCTGGTGCGCATCGATCTGAAGTTGCATGCGCAGGATTCTGGCCTGCCTCGTCGACGCTCGACCCGACCGGCCGATTCAGCCCTGCTTAAGTTTGGCGGCCGATACTGCAATGGACGGTCGGCTGGCGCTGGTAGAGGTAGCCCCTGGCACCCGCGCCGCTCGATGCGGGCGGTTCCTCGAAGCCGGCGATCGTCGCATTTCCCTGGCCCTAGGCGCGGGCGGCTTGTGCGAGCCAGCTCGGCTCGTTCGATGTTTCCGGAAAGCCCGAATCGTCCACGGTGCCGCCGCCGGTCGCCGGTTCGACGGCTGCATGCCGCAGCTCGTAGCCCCGGCCGTACACCGAATGCAGCACGAACTCGTTCGCCTTGTGCAGCGACAGCTTGCGGCGGACGTTCGCCACGCAGCAGTCGAGCACCCGGCTCTTGCGTTCGACGCGCGACTCGGGCCACAGCGAGCCGAGCAGCCATTCGCGCTCCAGCAGCTGGCCGGCGTTGCGAAACAGCAGCAGCGCCAGTTCGAACTCGCGCGGCTTCAGCCGGATCTCCTCGCCCTTGTGCACCACCACCTTGCGGTTGCCGATGAAGCGGTAGTCGCCGAACAGCGCGCTCGTTGCCTGCGGATGCAGCAGCGTCTCGTTGCGCCGCAGCGCCTCGCGCACGCGCAGTTCCACCTCGAAGTCGTCGACCGGCAGCACCGCGAAGTCGATGCCCGGTCCCTTCGACTCGGGCTCCGCCGCCGACAGCACCTCGGCCAGCAATTCGCGCTGCAGCGCATTGGCGACCAGGAAGATCGGCACGCGCAGCGCCTGGCACATCGAGGTCAGCAGCGGCCATGCGCCTTCGTCCTTCAGCACCACCAGCAGCAGGTCGAAGTGGGTGGTGCCGTGCGTGGCCGCATGCAGGAAGTCGGCGCTGCAGTCGAAGGAGACGGGCGTGCAGCCCATCAGGCGCAGCCTCTGTCCCCAGGCGCGTGTCTGGGCTTCGTCGCAGCCCACCATGGCGACCTGTCGCGCGCCGCCGTCAGCATCGTTGCTCATGTGGAAAGCCTTCATGTGTGGTGGCGAGGGGAGGGGGATGGTCGTCTCAGCGGCTGTCGGCGCGCGGCAGCTTCCAGCCGATGCCGGCGTTGAATCCCCATGCCCGCCCCGCGTTGGCAACGGTCATGCCCCAGGCTGTCTGCCCGTCGTCCGAAAGAGTCCTGAAGCCCAGGCTGGCTGCCGTGTAGCCCCTGTAGCTGCCGAGGGCCAGGCCCACGGTCTTCTCGCCGGGCTGCAGGGCGGGCACGTAGGCCGCAGTCATGGCCACGGCCATCGCGGTGCCCGAATACGCGATGCGCTCCACGTCGCGCAGCGCGGCGCCCGCCTGGTTCAGCTGGCCGAGGTTGATTGCGTCGCCGGGCTGCGCGCCGGGCGCCACGTTGGAGATCAGCACGCTCTCCGCAGCGCCTGCCGCACCATGCGCGGCTGCGGCGCCGAGCCACAGTGCGACCAGCAGCCCCGCTCGCACGCGGCTCAGCCCGCCGCGAGGCGGTTGCCCGAGCCCGCCTGCGTCCTGCGCACGCCGTCCGGTCCGTAGAACAGTTGCGCGCTGGCCTGCAGGAAATGCAGCGCCTGTTGGGTGAAATCGAGATGCGCGTAGACCATCGAGCCGTTGCGCAGGTTGTGGCCCCGCGCCTGTCCGGCGAGCTCCAGCAGCTCTTCCCAGGCCTTCTGAACCTGCGGGCCCGCTGCCGCAGCGGCGGCATCGGCGCCCTCGCGGCCGGGCTGGAAGCCCAGTGCCGTCTGCAGCGCCTCGCGCTGGGCGTCGAGTTCGGCCATGCGGTCCAGCAGCACGGTCTTTTCCGCGGCGATGGCCGCCAGGTCGGTGAAGCTGCCGCCCGACATCGCCTCGGCCTCGCGGTCGAGCACCGACAGGAATTCCTCGATGCAGGCGGCCTCGGTGCGCAGGTGGGCCAGCAGGTCGGACGGCTGCCTTCTCATTCGCCTTCGCCTTTCTTCACGTCCTGCCCGCTGCCGGCGGGCGCGTCGGATGCGCCGGGCGTGAGCAGGTCGCGCACGCTGGCCAGCAGGCCGTCGGCGATGCGTTCGGGGCGGATCTGGTAGCGCCCCGCGCGGATGTCCTCGCGGATCGCCGCCACGCGGGCCGCGTCGAAATCGGTCGCGGTACCCGCCGCGCTGGGCAGCGAGCGGATGTGCGCCGAAGGAGCGGGTGCCGGCGCCTTGGCAGCGCGCTGGGCGGCATCGGCACCGGTCGCGGCGGCCGCACCTGCCGTGCCTGCCGGGGCGGGCGTCGGTCGGGGAAGGGGCGTGGCCGAGGGGGCGGGTTGATCGATTTTCAAGGTGATTCCTCAGGGGCTGACCCGTATATCGGCAGCCCGCGCAAGAACTTTAGGAATGGCGTGCATGGCGGATTTTGTGCGGCGCGTCATTGCGCCAGCTGGATCTGCCCCTCTTCGTCCGCCACGCCGCTGACCAGCCGGCCGTCGCGCGTGCGGGCCTGCACCACGGCGCCTACCGCCGCGCCGGTCATGGCCTTGCCCTCGGTGCTGACGACGAAGCCCTGGCCCTGCGCCACCACCTTCACCGCCTGCCCCTGCTGGATGACGGTGACGCCGCGCAGCAGCTCCTTGCGCAGCGGCGCGCCGGGCGCCACGCGATTGGCCGTCACCACGCCGTTCAGCTCGGCCGCGCTGGTGACGATGGAGCGCGGCAGTCGCGTGAGGTCGCCGGTGCGCTCCTCGACGTCGCCCGCGCCCAGCGGCCGGCCCGCGTCGATCGCGCGCACGGCCACGAAATAGCTTCCTTCCACCGCCACGTGCGCCTGCACGAAGCGCGTCCACGGCCGCTCCGCCTGGCAGCGCACGCCCACCGAGACGCGGCCCCACGGCTTCGCCCCCGGCGGCAGGAAGGCCTCGGGTGCGTCGCAGGCGGGCAGGGCGGAGGTGCCGCGGCCTTCGAGGCTGATCGTCACCTTGCCCGGCAGCCCCGCCGATTGCGCCTGCAGGTATTTCTCGATGACCGTGTCGACGGAAGGAGCGCTTTCGGCTGCGCCGGCCGTGAAGCAGCACGCCAGCGCGAATGCCGCTGCCGGCAGCACGGTGCGCAGTGCGTGATCGCGAAGCTCGGCAAGCGTTGGAAGGGTCATCGGATATGTGTGGATGGTGGCTTCGGCGGCGATGCGTCACACAGGAGCAACGCATGCCGCCGCACGGAAATTCTAGAAATCCGCGCGCCGATCGAAGTTGCGAGCAGCAGGCGAAAACCCCCTTTGTTCGGGCGATTGCAAAAGCGGCTCGTGCATAGACTCGCTTTCCATCTGTCGCTGCGCCCTGCGCATTCGCGACGCCTCAACGGATGGAACAAACATGCTCGACAAGCTGGATGCGGCGCTTCGCTTCAACCGCGAAGCCCTCAACCTCCGCGCGGAACGCCAGGAGGTTCTCGCGGCCAACATCGCCCATGCGGACACGCCCAACTACAAGGCGCGCGACTTCGACTTCAGCGCACGCCTGAGCGAAGCCGTGGAGCGCGGCCGCGCGTCGCAGTCGATGTCGCTGGCCACCACCTCGTCGCGCCACCTCGCGGGACAGGCGCAGGCCATGCCCGACAAGGACCTGCTCTACCGCGTGCCCAACCAGTCCAGCCTCGACGGCAACACGGTCGAGATGGACGTCGAGCGCGTCGCCTTCGCCGACAACGCGCTGCGCTACGAGTCGAACCTCACGGTCATCAACGCCAAGATCAAGTCGCTGCTCTCTGCGGTGCAGCCCTAAGCAGCGCAGCAAGCAGCAGCAGCCCCTTCCATGCCCTTCAACAGCACCTCCATGAACATCTTCAACGTGGCCGGATCGGCCATGACCGCGCAGTCGCAGCGCATGAACGTGACCGCGAGCAACATGGCCAACGCCGAGAGCGTGGCCGGGCCCGACGGCATGCCCTACCGCGCGAAGCAGGTGGTGTTCCAGGTCGCGCCCTCGGCGTACGGCGCGGGCGACATCGGCGGCGTCAAGGTGGCCGGCGTGGTGGAAGACCCTTCTCCGCCGAAGCTCGTGTTCGACCCCAAGAGCCCGCATGCCAACGCCGAAGGCTACGTGGCGATGCCCAACGTCAACGTGGTGGAGGAGATGACCAACATGATCTCCGCCTCGCGCAGCTACCAGGCCAACGTGGAAGTGCTCAACACCGCCAAGACGCTGATGGTCAAGACGCTGACCCTCGGCCAGTAATTCCCCGGCAAGACAAGAACCCAAGAAAGAACAGGCACGAACGCGCCATGGCCATCTCCGATACCTCGTCCATCACCGGACAGAACGCCGCCTCCGCGGTCGGCGGCAACAGCAGCACCTCGAACGTCGACAGCGAGCAGCGCTTCCTCAAGCTGCTGGTCACGCAGCTGAACAACCAGGACCCGCTCAATCCGATGCAGAACGCCGAGCTCACCTCGCAGCTCGCGCAGATGAGCACGGTCAGCGGCATCGAGAAGCTCAACAGCACGCTCTCGGGCCTGGTGAACCAGACCGGCTCCAACCAGCTGCTGCAGGCCACTTCGCTGATCGGGCAGAACGTGCTGTCTCCCGGCGACGTCCTCGCCACCAGGGCGCCGGAGGAGGGCAAGGATCCGGCCATGCAGGCCTTCGCCGTGCAGCTGCCGGGCACCGCCTCCGACGTGCAGATCAAGATCCTCGACGCCAGCGGCAAGGTGGTGCGCACCATCGACGCGGGCTCGATGAACGAAGGCGTCAATGCCGTGACATGGGACGGCAAGGACGACGTGGGCGCCGTGGTGCCCGCTGGCGCCTACCGCTTCACGGTCGAGGCCACCAACGGGGGCACCTCCGTGAAGTCGACCGCGCTCACCTTCTCGCAGGTCGCCGCCGTCAAGCAGGGCGCCAGCGGCGTGACGCTGGAGCTGTCGTCGGGCGCGAGCATCGGGCTGTCGGACGTGCGCCTGTTCCTCTGAGCTTCTTTCCCTTCCCCACCGCATTCATCGCAAACGCGCCGCATCCAACGGCAGACAAGGAACCATCATGGCTTTTTCCCAGGGCATCAGCGGACTCGGCGTGGCCGCGGCCAACCTCGACGTCATCGGCAACAACATCGCCAACTCGGGCACTGTCGGCTTCAAGTCCGCGGCGGCCACCTTCCAGGACGTGTACGCAGGCTCGCGCGTGGGCCTGGGCGCATCGGTGTCGGGCGTGACGCAGAACTTCTCGCAGGGCGTGACCCAGTCGAGCAGCCGCCCGCTGGACGTGGCCATCCTCAACGGCGACGGCTTCTTCCGCCTCACCAGCGCCACCGGTGAAGTCATGTACTCGCGCAACGGCCAGTTCACGCGCGACAAGGACGGCTACATCGTCAACGCATCGGGCCTGCGCCTCACCGGCTTCGGCGTGAACGCCAACGGCGGCGTCAGCGGCGGCACGCCGGCGGCCATCCAGATCCCGACCACGCCGATGACGCCCAAGGCGACCACCAGCATCGACGCCGAGTTCAACCTCGACGCGCGCAAGGCGGCGCCCACCAAGACGCCGTTCAACCCCGCCGACTCCGACACCTTCAACTACTCGAACGCCGTCGGCCCCATCTACGACTCGCTGGGCAACCCGCACGACGTGTCCGTGTACTTCGTCAAGAGCGCCACGCCCGCCAACACCTGGAGCATGTACGGCACGATCGACGGCGCCGCCATCGGCGCCGGCGCGCTCGGCACGATGACCTTCGACGCCGCCGGCAAGATGACCGCGCCGGCCAGCGGCCAGTTCAGCCTCGGCACCATCAACCTGACCAACGGCGCCGCCGCGCTCACGCCCACGATCGACATCTCGGGCACCACCCAGTTCGGCGCCGCCAACGCGATGAGCAAGCTCGGCCAGGACGGCTACCGCTCGGGCGAGCTCACCTCGTTCTCGATCAACGCCGACGGCACCATCACCGGCAAGTTCTCCAACGAGCAGACCAAGCTGCTGGGCCAGGTGGTGCTGTCTTCGTTCGCCAACCCCAACGGCCTGGAGCCCAAGGGCAACAACGTGTGGGCCGAGACGCAGGCCTCGGGCAACCCGCTGACCGGCACGCCGGGCGAAGGCACCAAGCTCGGCTCGCTGCAGTCGGGCGCGCTGGAGGCATCCAACGTCGACCTCACCTCCGAGCTGGTCAACCTCATCGTCGCGCAGCGCAACTACCAGGCGAATGCGCAGACCGTGAAGACGCAGGACCAGGTCATGCAGACGCTGATGAACATCCGCTGAGGCGGCGCTGCACCGAGACCGACACCAGGAGCACCCAGTGGATCGCATGTTGTACGTCGCCATGAGCGGCGCCAAACAGGTCATGGAACAGCAGGCCGCCGTCGCCAACAACATGGCGAACGTCTCGACGCCGGGCTTCCGCGCACAGATCGCCAACTTCCGCGCGGTGCCCGTGGTCGGCCAGGAGGCGCCTACGCGCGCCTTCGTGGCGGCCACCACGCCAGGCGCCGACTTCACCCACGGCCCGCTCACCGAGACCGGCCGCGCGCTCGACGTGGCCGTGAGCGGCCAGGGCTGGCTCGTCGTGCAGACGCCTGACGGCGGCGAGGCCTACACCCGCGTGGGCAACCTGCAGGTCGGCGCCGACGGGCAGCTCACCACGATGGGCGGTCGCCCGGTGGTGGGCGACAACGGCGCACTGACCGTGCCGCCCGGCTCCGCGGTGAGCATCGCGGCCAACGGCCTCGTGGGTGCGCGCGATGCGTCCTCCACCACGCTCACGGGCATCGCCGAGGTCGGCCGCCTGAAGCTGGTGAACCCGCCGGTCGCCGACCTCGAACGCGGGGAGGACGGCCTGTTCCGCATGCGCGCCGGCCAGCCGCCGGCCGAGGCCGACGAGGCCGTCACGCTTGTCAGCGGCGTGGTCGAGGGCAGCAACGTCAATCCGGTCGAGACCATGGTGGCCATGATCGCCAACGCACGCAGCTTCGAGATGCAGATGAAGTCGCTGCAGACGGCCGACACCAACGCGCAGTCCGCCAACAAGCTGCTGGCCTACGGCTGACGCGCGCTCTCCTTCTCGCAACTTCCTCCGCAGGACCTTCGTACAAATGATCCGCTCCCTCTACATCGCCAAGACCGGCCTCGACGCGCAGCAGACGCAGCTCGACGTGGTCTCCAACAACCTCGCCAACGTCGGCACGACCGGCTTCAAGCGCAGCCGCGCCGTGTTCGAGGACCTCGTCTACCAGAACCTGCGCCAGGTCGGCGGCCAGTCGTCGGACCAGACGCGCCTGCCCTCGGGCCTGCAGGTCGGCACCGGCGTGCACGTGGTCGCCACCGAGCGTATCCACTCGCAGGGCAACCTCACCAAGACCGACAAGCCCACCGACGTGGCCATCAACGGCAGCGGCTTCTTCCAGGTGCTGATGCCCGACGGCACCACCTCGTACACCCGCGACGGCTCGTTCCAGACCGACCGCGAAGGCCAGCTGGTCACGGCCAGCGGATTCCCCGTGCAGCCGGCCATCACCGTGCCGGCCAACGCCACCAGCATCACCGTGGGCCGCGACGGCATCGTCTCGGTGGTGCAGGCGGGCAGCACCAACACCGTGCAGATCGGCCAGCTGCAGCTCGCCACCTTCGTCAACCCGACGGGCCTGCAGAGCAAGGGAGAGAACCTCTACGCCGAGACCGACGCATCGGGCGCGCCCAACCAGGTGAACCCCGGCGTCGACGGCGCGGGCACGCTGAGCCAGGGGTACGTGGAAGCCTCCAACGTGAACGTCGTGGAAGAGCTGGTCAACATGATCGCCACCCAGCGCTCGTACGAGATCAACAGCAAGGCGGTCCAGACCTCGGACCAGATGCTGCAGCGCCTGGCCCAGCTGTGAGCGTGACGGTGACGATGCTGCAGGTGTTCCACCGTCTCCGCCGCGGCGCCGCCGAGGCGAAGGCCCGGCTGCTGACGCTGCTCGTGGTTGCGGGCGCGGTGCTCGCCACCGGCTGCGCGCAGGTGCCGCGCGAGCCGCTGGTGCACCAGCCGATGACGGCGCGCTCCGACAACTACGCGGCGGTGCAGACGCGGCGCTCGCCCGGCGCGATCTTCCAGGACGGCCCCGGCGCGAACGCGCTCTTCGAGGACCGCCGGCCGCGCAACGTGGGCGACATCCTCACCATCGTCATCAGCGAGAAGGTCAACGCGACCAAGAATTCCGGCGCCAACGCGAGCCGCACGGGCAGCACCACCGGCGTGTTCTCGGCCATTCCGAAGCTCATCGGCGGCCTGCTCGACGGGCAGGGCACGAATCTCTCTGGCACCAACAAGCTCGACGCCAAGGGCGGCGCCAATGCCAACAACACCTTCAACGGCGTGATCACGGTCACGGTGACGGACGTGATGAGCAACGGCAACCTGCTGGTCAGCGGCGAGAAGCAGATGGGCATCAACCAGGGCACGGAATACATCCGCTTCTCGGGCGTGGTGAACCCGCGCACCGTCTCGGGCAACAACACCGTGCCCTCCACATTGGTGGCCGATGCGCGCATCGAGTACTCGGCCAAGGGCTACATCGACGAGGCGCAGCACATGGGCTGGATGCAGCGCTTCTTCCTCAACGTCATGCCGTTCTGAACATGGAAAACCCCCAGGCTTCGCGCACTTCGTGTCGCTACTCCACCCCCCTTGCAGGGGGCGATGCCTGCGGCCCGGCAAAGCCGGTTCCGTGGCATCCCGCGAATTTTCGGGCTCGCTTGCGCATCGCGGCGCTGGCGGCGCTGGCGGCGCTCGGTTCCTTGTTGTTTGTTCCTGCGCATGCGGAGCGGCTCAAGGAGCTGGCGAGCATCCAGGGCGTGCGGGACAACCCGCTGATCGGCTATGGGCTGATGGTGGGGCTGGATGGCACGGGCGATCAGACGATGCAGACGCCGTTCACCACGCAGAGCCTGAACAACATGCTGCAGCAGCTGGGCATCACGATCCCGCAGGGCGTGAACATGCAGCTGAAGAACGTGGCGGCGGTGATGGTGACGGCCACGCTGCCTTCGTTCGCGCGGCCGGGGCAGAACATCGACGTGACGGTGTCCTCGATGGGCAACGCGAAGAGCCTGCGCGGCGGCACGCTGCTGATGACGCCGCTCAAGGGTGTGGACGGACAGACGTATGCGGTGGCGCAGGGAAACATGGTGGTCGGCGGCGCAGGTGCCTCGGCCAACGGCAGCAAGGTGCAGGTCAACCAGCTCAGCTCGGGCCGCATTCCCGGCGGTGCGCTGGTGGAGCGCACGGTGGAATCGCCCGTGGGTGCCGAGGGCACGTTCTCGATCGAGCTCAACCGCTCCGACTTCGGCACCACGCAGCGCGCGGTGGATGCGATCAACAGGCAGTTCGGTTCCGGCACGGCCGAGGCCATCGATGCGCGATCGATCCGTGTGCGTGCGCCCGAGCCGCAGCAGCGCGTGGGCTTCCTCGCGCGGCTGGAAGATCTCGAGGTGACGCCGACGCAGGCGGGTGCCCGCGTCGTCGTGAATGCGCGCACGGGGTCGGTGGTGATGAACCAGGCGGTTCGCGTGAAGGACTGCGCCATCGCGCACGGCAACCTGTCGGTGGTCATCAACACCGAGCCGGTCATCAGCCAGCCGGGCGCATTCTCCGGCGGCAGCACGGTGGCGGCCCAGACCTCGCAGATCTCGGTCAACCAGGGCGGCGGCGCGATCCAGATGGTGCGCGGCGGTGCCTCTCTGTCGGACGTCGTCAAGGGGCTCAACAGCCTGGGCGCGAATCCGCAGGACCTGGTTTCCATTCTCCAGGCCATGAAGTCGGCCGGCGCCCTGAGCGCCGAGCTCGAGATCATCTGACGGGGCCGCGGCGATGACGTTACCGGTCAATGACCGCAGTGGTGCGCTCGACCAGCGTTTCGCGCTCGACGTGCAGGGCGTCGACGCACTGCGGCGCACCGTGCGCAGCTCGCCCGAAGAGGGCCTGCAGCAGGTCTCGCGGCAGTTCGAGGCGATGTTCATGAACATGGTGCTCAAGAGCATGCGCGAGGCGACGCCATCGAGCGGCCTCTTCGACAGCCAGGACCAGAAGGTGTACCTGTCGATGTTCGATCAGCAGCTCACGCAGAACCTTTCGGGGCGCGGCGTGGGGCTCGCCGAGGCGATGCTCGCCCAGCTGCGCCGCAGCATGCCCTCGGGTCCGCCCGACGCGCAGGCCGACGCCGAGATCGGCGTCAAGCCGATGCAGCTGGATCCGCCCCTGCCCGGTTTTCCGCTGGGGGCGCGTGCGGGCATTCCGATCGGTTCGGCACCCGTCGCCTCGACCGCACGCACGGCGGACCTCGGCATCTACCAGTTCAACGGCGACCGACGCGCGCAAGGCGCGAATGCCGGATCGCTGCAGGGCCAGGTCGACGAATTCGTGGGCCGCATGGGCGCATCGGCGCAGGCCGCAAGCACGGCCAGCGGCGTGCCCGCGCCGCTGATCCTCGCGCAGGCCGCGCTCGAATCGGGCTGGGGCAAGCGAGAGATCCGCGCCGACGACGGCACGCAGAGCTTCAACCTCTTCGGCATCAAGGCCGACCGCAGCTGGAAAGGCGCGACGGTGGAGACCACCACCACCGAGTACGTCGACGGCGAGCCGCAGAAGGTGCGCGCGAAGTTCCGCGCCTACGCCTCCTACGAGGAAGCCTTCACCGACTACGCACGCTTCATCACCCGCAACCCGCGCTACGCGAACGTGCTGGCCACCGACGACCCGAACGAGGCGGCCCATGGCCTGCAGCGCGCGGGCTACGCGACCGACCCCCGCTACGGCGAGAAGCTGGTCCGCATCATGCAGAAATTCGGCTGAGGCGCCCGAGCGCTCACCGCACCAAGGAAAAGCCAATGGCACAGACCGCATCAGCAACCGCAATCCGGCAGGCACAGGCGCCGCAGCTCCAGGGCGCTGTCGCGCCCCTGGAGGTGGTGACCTTCAAGCTGGGCGATGAAGAGTACGGGATAGACATCCAGAAGGTGCAGGAGCTGCGCGGGTACGACGCGGTGACGCGGATCGCGAACGCGCCGGAATACATCAAGGGGGTGGTGAACCTGCGGGGGATCATCGTTCCGATCATCGACATGCGCATCAAGTTCAAGCTTGGGGAGCCGACGTACGACCAGTTCACGGTGGTGATCGTGCTGAACATCGGCGGGCGCGTGGTGGGGATGGTGGTGGACAGCGTGTCGGACGTGATCACGCTGACGGGCGAGCAGATCAAGCCGGCGCCGGAGATGGGCTCGGTGCTGGACGCAGACTACCTGATCGGGCTGGGCACGCTGGACGAGCGGATGCTGATCCTGGTGGACATCGACCGGCTCATGTCCAGCCAGGAGATGGGCCTGGTCGAGAAGATCGCCGCCTGAGCGTCCGATTCATCCCCGAACCCGCACGACGACTACAACAGAGGTTCCGAGAGGAGACAGGTACATGATGAAGAACTGGACCGTGGGGCGGCGCATGGGCGCCGTCTTCGCATGCGTGCTGGCGCTAGTGGCGCTCATCGCCGGCATCGGCGTTCTGCGGCTGCAGGCCGTGGGCGAGGCCACGCAGGCGATGGCCGGTGCATCGCTGGCCAAGGAGCGGCTCGCGGCCGCATGGCAGCTGGCCACCAACACCAACAGCGTGCGCACCTTCTCGCTGCTCAAGAGCGAAGACCCGACCGTGCAGGCCTACCTGCAGAAGAACATCTCGGCCACCAGCGCCGTCATCACCGAGACGCAGAAGAAGCTCGAGGCGGCGCTGGCGTCGCCCGAGGAACTGGCGCTGAGCGCCGACATCAAGAAGAAGCGCGGCGACTATGTCGAGCTGCGCAACCAGGTCCTCAAGCTCAAGGCCGATGGCCGCAAGGACGAGGCGACGACGCTGACCGACGCGCAGCTGATGCCTGCGCTCGATGCCTACGACGCGAGCATCCGCGCCATGGTGGACTTCCAGCAGCGGGAGATCGACAGGACCGCCGCCGCCATCGACGCGCAATACCGCACGGGTCGCACCTGGATCGTGGTGCTCGCCTGCCTCGCGCTGGCTGCCGGCACTGCGACCGCATGGCTGCTGACGCGCAGCATCGTGCAGCCCATCGGCGAAGCGCTGCTGATCGCCGAGACCGTGGCATCCGGTGACCTGAGCCAGGAATTCGAGACCGAACGCGGCGGCGACTTCGGCCGGCTGCTGCGCGGCATGGGTGAGATGGAGGACACGCTGACCGACCTGGTGACGCGCATCAAGGCATCCACGGACTCGATCGCAGTCGCCTCGCGGCAGATCGCGGCGGGGAATCAGGATCTTTCTTCGCGGACGGAGGAGCAGGCGAGTTCGCTCGAACAAACGGCGGCCTCGATGGAGGAGCTGACCTCGACGGTCAAGCAGAACGCGGACAACGCGCGTCAGGCGAACCAGCTGGCGGTGTCGGCCTCCGAAGTCGCGATCAAGGGCGGCAGCGTCGTCTCCCAGGTGGTCGACACCATGGGCTCGATCAATGCCTCGTCCAAGAAGATCGTCGACATCATCGGCGTGATCGACGGCATCGCGTTCCAGACGAACATCCTTGCGCTCAATGCTGCAGTTGAAGCAGCCCGCGCAGGTGAGCAAGGGCGTGGCTTCGCGGTCGTCGCTTCGGAAGTCCGCAGCTTGGCTCAACGCTCCGCTGCAGCAGCCAAGGAGATCAAGACCCTGATCGGCGACTCCGTCGAGAAGGTCGAAGAGGGCAGCAAACAGGTCGAAGAGGCCGGCCGCACGATGGAAGAGATCGTGGGCAGCGTGAAGCGGGTGACCGACATCATGGGCGAGATCACTGCTGCGAGCCAGGAACAGACCTCCGGCATCGAGCAGATCAACCAGGCCATTACCCAGATGGACCAGGTGACGCAGCAGAACGCTGCGCTGGTCGAAGAGGCTTCCGCCGCAGCCCAGTCGCTTCAGGAACAGGCCGACAGCCTCGTGCGCGCAGTCAGCACATTCAAGCTCGACGCACAAGAGGAAGCCCTGCCGGCCTGAAGATCCATGCGTACGCGTATCAGTCCCAGGCGAGCCCTGCGCATCGGCGCGCGCTTCGCCATCCTGTTGCTCCTCCTGGTCATCGCGCTGAGCCTCGGCTTCCAGGCGGGTGCCGGCTACGAGTGGGCGCAACAGACAGTGTTCGTGCTCGGCGTGGCGGCCCTGCTTACCGCTATCGCCATCGTCTGGCTCGTCATGCGTTCGGTCACCCGTTCGACCCATGACGCGGCCAAGGTGTCGGACCGGCTCGACCGGCTGCTCGAGCACGTCAACACGAAGATTTCCGAAAAAAACCTCTCCCCATGAACTCGTTTCTCAATCTCAAGATCGGCACGCGCCTCGGCGCGGGCTTTGCAGCAGTGCTTCTTCTCCTGGCCGGCATCGCGGTCCTTGGTCTCAATGCGATGACCGACATCCAGACGCGGCTGAACGGCATCGTCACCGGCAACAACGTCAAGGTGGCCTCGGTCAACAAGATGGTGGACGCGATCCGCGACATCGCCATCCTCGACGGCAACATGATCCTCCTGACCGAAGATGGCGCGATGCGCGAGGAGATGAAGAAGATCGCCGCTGCGCGCGATCGCTTCACCACGAGCCGCGCCGTGCTGGAGAAGCTGCTGACGACCGCCGAAGGCAAGACGCTCCTTGCACGTATCGACGAGAAGGTGGCCGTGCTGGTGCCCTTGAACGCGCGCCTCAGCGAGCTGGGCCTGCAGAACAACAACGAAGAGGCGACGTCGCTCTTCATCTCGAAGTTCCAACCCGCGGTGAGGTCTGTGCTCGCAGAACTCGATGCGATGGCCGAACATCAGGAAAAGCGTTCGCAGGAAGCCAACGACGAAGCCGCCGCCGGCTACGCATGGTCGCGCAACCTCATGCTGGCGCTGGGCTGCCTTGCAGTTCTCATCGGGGCAGCCATCGCATGGCTCATCACGCGCTCCATCACCCGCCCCATCGGCCAGGCCGTGCAGGTGGCCGAGAAGGTCGCGGCGGGCGACATCAGTTCGCGCATCGAGGTGGCGTCCAAGGACGAGACGGGCCGGCTGATGCATGCCCTCAAGGAGATGAACGAAAGCCTCGTGAAGATCGTCAGCGAGGTGCGCACCGGCACGGACACGATCGCGACGGCGTCGGCGCAGATCGCATCGGGCAACCAGGATCTTTCGTCGCGTACGGAAGAGCAGGCCAGTTCACTCGAACAGACGGCGGCCTCGATGGAGGAACTGACCTCGACCGTCAAGCAGAACGCGGACAACGCGCGTCAAGCCAATCAGCTGGCGGTGTCGGCTTCTGAAGTCGCAGTCAAGGGCGGCAGCGTGGTTTCCCAGGTTGTCGACACCATGGGCTCGATCAATGCGTCGTCCAAGAAGATCGTCGACATCATCGGGGTGATCGATGGCATCGCCTTCCAGACGAACATCCTCGCTCTCAATGCTGCCGTCGAAGCAGCCCGAGCAGGCGAGCAGGGCCGCGGCTTCGCAGTCGTCGCCTCCGAAGTCCGCAGCCTGGCCCAACGCTCTGCTGCAGCAGCCAAGGAAATCAAGACCCTGATCGGCGACTCGGTGGAGAAGGTCGAGGAAGGCAGCAAGCAGGTCGAAGAGGCCGGCCGCACGATGGAAGAGATTGTGGGAAGCGTGAAGCGCGTGACCGACATCATGGGCGAGATCACTGCGGCCAGCCAGGAACAAACGTCGGGCATCGAGCAGATCAACCAGGCCATTACCCAGATGGACCAAGTCACGCAGCAGAACGCCGCGCTGGTCGAAGAGGCTTCCGCAGCGGCCCAGTCGCTGCAGGAGCAGGCCGGCAGCCTCGTCAGGTCCGTGAGCATCTTCAAGCTCGACGCGAATGCCGTCGCCACCGTGCGCCCCGGGTTCACGCGCATCACGCCGATCCCCAAGCCCGCCAGGCCCGCGCCGAGGCGGCCTGCCCAGGCCCTGCCGACGCGCAAGCAGCCCTCTGCCGCGCCACAACTCGCCATGGCCGGCGACGACAAAGGTGACTGGACGGAGTTCTGAGTTAACAAATTGAAGGTCCGAGATTCCGAGGCCGATAACGGTGTGACGGTGTTGCGCATCGCGCAGGCATGGGTGCCGTCCCCTGTCATCAGAAGAGGAAGTATGAAATTCAAGGACCTGAGAATCAGCACCCGCCTGGGCCTGGGCTTTGCGGTGATGCTGTTGCTTGTGGCCTGCATGGCCGGCATCGGGCTGTGGAGGCTCGCCCACGTGAGCCAGGCCACCGAGACGATGATGACGCAGGCGTTGACGAAGGAGCGCCTGGCCGGCGAATGGCAGAGCACTCTCAGGTCGACCTCGGTCGCCACCATCGCCATGATCAAGGCGCCGGATACCAGGCTCGAAGCCTATTTCGCCAAGCTCCAGTCGACCGGCATGGAGCGCATCTCGTCGGTTCAGAAGGAGTTCCAGTCGAAGCTGAGCACGCCCGAGGAGAAAGCGCTCTACGAACAGGTCATGGTCGCGCGAACCAAGGTGCGCGAGATCGTGACGAACCTGACCATGCTCAAGGACCGGGGCCAGATCGAAGAAGCGCAGAAGATGGTCGACACCACTTTCTCCGAGGCGCTGGCCGCCTATGGCAGCGCAGTCGACAAGCTGGACCAGCACCAGCACGACGAGATCGACGCGGCTGCCCGCGACATCGCCGAAGACTATTTTTCAGGCCGGATCATGCTTCTGTCGCTGGCTGTGGTTGCCGTCGTGCTGGGCGCGCTCTTCGCCTGGCGACTGAGTGCGGGCATCGTGCGGCCCCTGCGCCATGCAGTCGAAGCGGCAGAGACCGTGGCCTCCGGCGACCTGCGCGTGGACATCCGCGTTGAAAGCCGCGACGAGGCCGGCCAGCTCATGCAGGCGCTGAAGGACATGAACACGAGCCTCGCCAAGGTGGTCGGCGAAGTCCGCCTCGGCACGGACACGATCGCGACGGCTTCGAGCCAGATCGCGTCCGGCACCCAGGACCTGTCGTCGCGCACCGAAGAGCAGGCGAGCTCGCTTGAGCAGACCGCCGCCTCGATGGAGGAACTGACCTCGACAGTCAAGCAGAACGCCGACAGCGCCCGGCAGGCCAACCAGCTCGCCGTCTTCGCCTCCGAAGTCGCCACGAAGGGCGGCATGGTGGTGTCGCAAGTGGTGGACACCATGGGCTCGATCAATGCGTCGTCCAGGAAGATCGTCGACATCATCGGCGTGATCGATGGCATCGCCTTCCAGACGAACATCCTCGCTCTTAATGCTGCCGTGGAAGCAGCCCGAGCAGGCGAGCAGGGCCGCGGCTTTGCAGTCGTCGCCTCGGAAGTGCGCAGCCTGGCCCAACGCTCCGCTGCAGCAGCCAAGGAGATCAAGACCCTGATCGGCGACTCGGTGGAGAAGGTCGAGGAAGGCAGCAAGCAGGTCGAGGAAGCCGGCCGCACCATGGACGAAATCGTGGGCAGCGTGAAGCGTGTGACCGACATCATGGGCGAGATCACTGCGGCCAGCCAGGAGCAGACCTCCGGCATCGAACAGATCAACCAGGCAATCACGCAGATGGACCAGGTCACGCAGCAGAACGCCGCGCTGGTCGAAGAGGCTTCCGCCGCAGCCCAGTCGCTGCAGGAGCAGGCCGGCAGCCTCGTGCAGACCGTGGGCATTTTCAAGCTGGACCCCGATGCCGGCGCCATGCGGCGCCCCGGCTTCAGCCCGATCACTCCCATTGCGAAGCCCACGAAGCCGGCAAAGGCGATCTCCCCGCGCGGCGAGAAGCGGGGCAATCCCATGCACCAGTTGGTCATGAGCGGCGCCGATGGTAACGAATGGACCACTTTCTGATGACAAAGGGCTCAACTCTGGCGCGTACCTGCCGATATCAGAACGACGGTGCTGGCGCATCCATCGAATGCGGCGGCACGGTCTCACGCTAGAGAAGGAAGAAAGAGGTATGAGCTTGAAGGATCTGACAAACGGCATTCGTCCGGGCGCGGGCATCGCGGCGGCACTGCCGCCGATGGCCCTGATCCCGGGCATCGAGCGGATCAATCAGGCGATCGCGCAGATGGACCTGGTCGCGCAACAACGCCCGGCCCTGGCCTGAAGAAGGACGAACGGACCATGCGCGTCAATCTTCCCGTCACCGGCATCGAGTACGAACTGTCGCCGGACGCCGCCCTGGTGTCCCGCACCGACCTGAAGGGTCGCATCACCTACGTCAACCCGGCTTTCGTCGAGGCCAGCGGCTTCACCGCGGCAGAGCTCATGGGCAAGGCGCACAACATCGTGCGCCACCCCGACGTGCCGCCCGAGGCCTTCGCCGACCTGTGGCAGACGCTGGGGCAAGGGCTTCCCTGGACCGGCCTCATCAAGAATCGCCGCAAGAACGGCGACTTCTACTGGGTGCTGGCCAACGTCACGCCCATCCGCCGAGACGGCCGCACGCAGGGCTACATGTCAGTGCGCAGCAAGCCCGGGCGCGCCGAAGTGGCCGAAGCCGAGGCGCTTTACGCCCGCATCCGTGAAGGCCGCGCCAAGGACATCGAGCTGCTGCAGGGCGAAGTGATCTCGCGCGGCTGGAAGGACCCGCTGGCCCGGTTGCGCCGCATTCCCGTACGCCAGCGCGTCTTCGGCGTCACCGGCCTGGGGGCGCTGTTGTCGCTGGGCCTGGGTGTCCTCGGTTGGATGGAGGCGTCGCGGCTGGTCGCATCGGCCGGCGCGCAGAGCTGGCTGCCGGGTGCCATGGCCGCCGGAGGCGCGGGCTTCGCGCTGGCCTGGCTGGGCCTGGGCCAGTTCCTGGTCCGCACCGTGTTCCGGCCGCTCGACGAAGCGGTGCACGTGGCGCGTGCCATCGCGGGCGGCGACCTCGTGCGCTTCGACGTGCGGCGCGGCGACGAGATCACCGGGCTGCTGCGCGCGCTGAACCAGATGAGCGCGAACCTGTTCGCCATCGTCGCGGACGTGGGCGCCAATGTCACAGGCGTGATGTCGGCGTCGAGCCAGATCGCATCGGGCAACCAGGACCTGTCTTCTCGCACCGAACAGCAGGCGAGCTCGCTGGAGCAGACGGCGGCTTCGATGGAAGAGCTGACCTCGACAGTCAAGCAGAACGCGGACAACGCGCGTCAAGCCAATCAGCTGGCGGTGTCGGCTTCTGAAGTCGCAGTCAAGGGCGGCAGCGTCGTCTCGCAGGTTGTCGACACCATGGGCTCGATCAATGCCTCGTCCAAGAAGATCGTCGACATCATCGGCGTGATCGATGGCATCGCGTTCCAGACCAACATCCTCGCGCTGAACGCTGCCGTCGAAGCAGCCCGAGCAGGCGAGCAGGGTCGCGGCTTTGCAGTCGTCGCTTCGGAAGTCCGCAGCCTGGCCCAACGCTCCGCTTCAGCCGCTAAAGAGATCAAGACCCTGATCGGCGACTCGGTGGAGAAGGTCGAAGAGGGCAGCAAACAGGTCGAAGAGGCCGGCCGCACGATGGAAGAGATCGTGGGCAGCGTGAAGCGCGTGACCGACATCATGGGCGAGATCACCGCGGCCAGCCAGGAACAAACGTCGGGCATCGAGCAGATCAACCAGGCGATCACGCAGATGGACCAGGTCACGCAGCAGAACGCTGCGCTGGTCGAAGAGGCTTCCGCCGCAGCCCAGTCATTGCAGGAACAGGCCGATGGCCTGGTGAAAGCCGTGCGCGTCTTCAGGGCCGAGGCCGCCGAGGCCGTGGCGGAACCCGCCTGAAGAAACCACGCAACCCCATTCAAACCGGAGAAGAAAAGATGCTGAACAAGGCAAGAGATCCCATGCAACAAGCCGCCTCGGGCTCTTCCGCCGCCGGCGTGAGCCGCCTGGAGGTGGTGACCTTCAAGCTGGGCGATGAAGAGTACGGGATAGACATCCAGAAGGTGCAGGAGCTGCGCGGGTACGACGCGGTGACGCGGATCGCGAACGCGCCTGAATACATCAAGGGGGTGGTGAACCTGCGGGGGATCATCGTTCCGATCATCGACATGCGCATCAAGTTCAAGCTTGGGGAGCCGACGTACGACCAGTTCACGGTGGTGATCGTGCTGAACATCGGCGGGCGCGTGGTGGGGATGGTGGTGGACAGCGTGTCGGACGTGATCACGCTGACGGGCGAGCAGATCAAGCCGGCGCCGGAGATGGGCTCGGTGCTGGACGCGGACTACCTGATCGGGCTGGGCACGCTGGACGAGCGGATGCTGATCCTGGTGGACATCGACCGGCTCATGTCCAGCGAGGAGATGGGGCTGGTCGAAGCCGCCGCCGTGGCCTGAACGCGGCGCAGCCGCCCCACCCTTCACCTCCAACTCCTGCACCATGAACCTGCTCTCCAACCTCCGCATCGGCAAACGGCTGGCACTGGCTTTCGCCATCGTCCTCGGCCTGACCGTGGTTTCCACCGCCATCGCCCTGGTATCGGCGCGCAACAGCGCGGAGGCGACGCGGGTCATGATGCGCAGCCCGCTCGCGAAGGAACGGCTCATCTCCGACTGGTACGTGCTGACCTATTCGGCCATCGCCCGCACCTCGATGATCGCCCGCACCACCGACGAGAGCCTGCCCGTGGTCTTCGCCGACGTCATCTCCGACAGCGTGAAGAAGGGCAGCGAGACCATCGCCAAGGTCGAGAAGCTGCTGGTGACGGATGAGGAGAAGGCCATCCTCAAGTCCATCATCGAGCTGCGCGCGAAGTACCAGGCCGCGAAGGACGACGTGGGCAAGGCCAAGGCCGGCGGCGACACGGTGGCGACCGCACGCGTCTTCAAGGAAGTCTTCCAGCCGGCGGCCAAGGCCTATGAAAGCCGCGTGCTGGACCTGCTGTCGCTGGAGCGCAAGGCCATCGACGACATGAGCGAGGCCATCGACGCAGCGAACACCCGCAGCTTCGACCTGCAGTTGCTGCTGACCGTGCTGATCGTGGTCAGCGGCGGTGTCTTCGCGTATTTCATCTCGCGCAGCATCGTGCGGCCCCTGGCGCGCGCGGTGGAAGTCGCCGAGACCGTCGCCTCGGGCGACCTGAGCGCCAACATCGAGGTGCAGGGCCGGGACGAGACCGGCCAGCTCATGCTGGCGCTGCGGAACATGAACGAAAGCCTTGCCAAGGTGGTGGGCGAGGTGCGTGAAGGAACCGAAACCATCGCGACGGCGTCGAGCCAGATCGCATCGGGCAACCAGGACCTGTCTTCTCGCACCGAGCAGCAGGCGAGCTCGCTCGAACAAACGGCTGCGTCGATGGAAGAACTGACCTCGACGGTGAAGCAGAACGCGGACAACGCGCGTCAGGCGAACCAACTGGCGGTTTCAGCCTCCGAAGTCGCGGTCAAGGGCGGCAGCGTGGTTTCCCAGGTGGTCGACACCATGGGCTCGATCAATGCGTCGTCCAAGAAGATCGTCGACATCATCGGCGTGATCGATGGCATCGCCTTCCAGACGAACATCCTTGCGCTCAATGCTGCAGTTGAAGCAGCCCGCGCAGGCGAACAAGGTCGCGGCTTTGCAGTTGTCGCCTCCGAAGTGCGCAGCCTGGCCCAACGCTCCGCAGCAGCCGCCAAGGAGATCAAGACCCTGATCGGCGACTCGGTGGAGAAGGTCGAAGAGGGCAGCAAGCAGGTCGAGGAGGCCGGCCGCACCATGGACGAAATCGTGGGAAGTGTGAAGCGCGTGACCGACATCATGGGCGAGATCACTGCTGCGAGCCAGGAGCAGACCTCGGGCATCGAGCAGATCAACCAGGCCATTACCCAGATGGACCAAGTGACGCAGCAGAACGCCGCGCTGGTCGAAGAGGCTTCCGCAGCGGCTCAGTCGCTGAGGGAGCAGGCAGGAAGCCTTTCGCAGGTGGTCGGTGTGTTCCGACTTGGTGGCAGGCAGGCCGTCGACGAGGCCCATCGGCTGGACTTCGCTGCATCGGCAGCTTGAGAAAACTTGGAAGGCAAGACAATGCAGTGGTTCCAGAATCTTCGCGTCACCGTCCGGCTGATCCTCAGCTTCCTGGTGGTCGCGGCAATCGGCGCAGCAGTGAGCGCGCTCGGCATCTTCCACATGGGGCGCATCAGCGCGTCGACCGAGGCGCTCTATGCGAACGAGCTGCGCGCGGTGCAGGCCGTGCAGGAGGCCAACATCCGCCTGCTGTACGCCAGCCGCGCCCAGGTGACGCTGCTGTCGGCCGGCACGCTGGGAGAGCGCAATACGGGCGCGAACGAGGTCAAGGCGTCGATGGACGGGCTCGCTGCGCGTGCCGCCGAGGTCAAGTCTTTCTTCGGTGAAACCGAGGAGGGCGCAAAGCTGTTCGGCCAGTTCGAGGGGCTGGTCGGGCCGCTGACGGCGCACATGAACGACTTTGTGACCCTGCTGAAGAAGCAGCCGCTGGACAGCACCCAGTTCGACAGCCAGGTGAGCGAGGAGACCGCGCGCCTGCTGAAGGAGTCGCGCGGGCTCGAGGAAGTGCTGCAGCGCATGGTCGCCTACAGCAAGGACCACGCGCGCGAGCGTGCCGAACTGGCCGACGCAACCTACAAGACCTCGCGCGTGACGATGCTCGGGCTGGCGTTGGCCGGCATCGTGGTCAGCGTCGGCCTGGGCCTGCTGGTGGCGCGCCTGATGGGCCGCCAACTCGGCGGCGAGCCGCAGTACGCAGCCGACGTGGTGGGCCGCATCGCCGACGGCGACCTGTCGCTGACGATCGAGGCCGACACAGTGCGTGACGGCAGCCTGTTGCACTCCATCCAGAAGATGCAGTCGCAACTGACGTCGATCGTGCTGGAGATCAAGGATTCGAGCGACACGATCGCGACGGCGTCGGCGCAGATCGCATCGGGCAACCAGGATCTCTCTTCTCGCACCGAACAGCAGGCGAGCTCCCTCGAGCAGACGGCGGCCTCGATGGAAGAACTGACCTCGACCGTCAAGCAGAACGCTGACAACGCCCGCCAAGCCAACCAGCTGGCAGTGTCGGCCTCCGAAGTCGCTGTCAAGGGCGGCAGCGTGGTTTCCCAGGTGGTCGACACCATGGGCTCTATCAATGCCTCGTCCAAGAAGATCGTCGACATCATCGGCGTGATCGATGGCATCGCCTTCCAGACGAACATCCTTGCGCTCAATGCTGCAGTTGAAGCAGCTCGCGCAGGTGAGCAGGGCCGCGGCTTTGCAGTCGTCGCCTCCGAAGTGC
Source organism: Variovorax atrisoli (assembly GCF_014195185.1). Classification (NCBI taxonomy): domain Bacteria; kingdom Pseudomonadati; phylum Pseudomonadota; class Betaproteobacteria; order Burkholderiales; family Comamonadaceae; genus Variovorax; species Variovorax atrisoli. The sequence continues at coordinate 206,754 of NZ_JACIBG010000006.1, forward strand.
GCAGCCTGGCCCAACGCTCCGCTGCAGCCGCCAAGGAGATCAAGACCCTGATCGGCGACTCCGTCGAGAAGGTCGAAGAAGGCAGCAAGCAGGTCGAGGAGGCCGGCCGCACCATGGACGAAATCGTCGGCAGCGTGAAGCGCGTGACCGACATCATGGGCGAGATCACCGCGGCCAGCCAGGAGCAGACCTCCGGCATCGAGCAGATCAACCAGGCGATCACGCAGATGGACCAGGTGACGCAGCAGAACGCCGCGCTGGTCGAGGAGGCTTCCGCCGCGGCCCAGTCCCTGCAGGAGCAGGCCGGCAGCCTGGTGCGCGCGGTCAGCATCTTCAAGCTCGATGCAAGCGGCAAGCACGTCGCGTCCCGCACGCAGGCTGAAAGTTTACCTGCGGCCTATGCCGAAGAACCGTCGCTGCCCAGACCGCAACAGCTGGCCGTGGCCGGCGGCGGTGAGTGGCGAGAGTTCTGACTCGCACGCACCTGATAACACACACATAGCGTCTCGGCCCTCGCGGCCCCCAAGGAAAGATCATCAAAGCCTTCTACAACCTCAGGATCGCGACCAAGCTGCTCGTGGCCTTCGTCGCGGTTCTCCTGCTCACGGCATGCCTGGGCGTGATCTCGATGCTGCAGCTCTCCAAGGTCCATCAGACATCGACGGACCTCTCGACCAACTGGCTGCCCGCCACGCGTTCGCTGCTGGAGCTCAAGGGCATGGTCTCGAACTTCCGCTCCCAGGAGATGGCGCACGCACTCTCGGGCTCGTTCAACGAAATGGCCGCCTACGAGAAGGCGATGGACGAATCGTGGGCGGCGCTGCAGAAGAAGCGCACCGAGTACGCGGGGCTCATCTCGGAACCCGAGGAGCGCGAGGTCTTCCCGGTATTCGAGAAACTTCTCGCGCAATACGAACTGGAGCACAGGAAGATCGTCGCCGTGTCCCACACCCAGGACACCGACCAGGCCAGCAACATGATCCGCGGCAAGTCGCAGCAGCTCAGCAACGAGATGAATGCGGCGCTCGACAAGCTGACGAAGGTGAACCTGGGGGGCGCCGTCCGCGCGGGCGAGACTGCCGACGCCGTCCACCAGGAGGCCAGGCTCTGGGTGCTGGGCCTGCTCGTGGGCAGCATCGCGCTGGGCCTGGGCCTGGCGCTGTGGATCGCTCGCATCGTCTCCCGTCCCCTGGAGGAGGCGGTGAAGGTGGCGCAATCGGTGGCCGGTGGCGACCTCACCAGCCGCATCGAGGCCCGCACGACGGACGAGACCGGGCAACTGCTCGAGGCGCTGAAGGGCATGAACGACAGCCTCGTGAAGATCGTCAGCGAGGTTCGTACCGGCACGGACACGATCGCGACGGCGTCAAGCCAGATCGCATCGGGCAACCAGGATCTTTCATCGCGTACGGAAGAGCAGGCGAGTTCGCTGGAGCAGACGGCTGCGTCGATGGAAGAACTGACCTCGACGGTCAAGCAGAACGCGGACAACGCTCGTCAAGCCAACCAGCTGGCGGTTTCGGCCTCCGAAGTCGCGGTCAAGGGCGGCAGCGTGGTTTCCCAGGTGGTCGACACCATGGGCTCGATCAATGCCTCGTCCAAGAAGATCGTCGACATCATCGGCGTGATCGACGGCATCGCATTCCAGACCAACATCCTCGCACTGAACGCTGCCGTCGAAGCAGCCCGAGCAGGCGAGCAGGGCCGCGGCTTTGCAGTTGTCGCCTCCGAAGTCCGCAGCCTGGCCCAACGCTCTGCTGCAGCAGCCAAGGAAATCAAGACCCTGATCGGCGACTCGGTGGAGAAGGTCGAAGAGGGCAGCAAGCAGGTCGAAGAGGCCGGCCGCACGATGGACGAAATCGTCGGCAGCGTGAAGCGCGTGACCGACATCATGGGCGAGATCACTGCTGCGAGCCAGGAGCAGACCTCCGGCATCGAGCAGATCAACCAGGCGATCACGCAGATGGACCAGGTCACGCAGCAGAACGCCGCTCTGGTCGAAGAGGCTTCCGCAGCGGCCCAGTCGCTGCAGGAGCAGGCCGGCAGTCTCGTCAAGTCCGTGAGCATCTTCAAGCTCGACGCGAATGCCGTCGCCACCGTGCGCCCCGGGTTCACGCGCATCACGCCGATCCCCAAGCCGGCCAAGCCCGCGGCGAAGCGGCCAGCCAAGGCCCTGCCGACCCGCAAGGAGCCCGCTGCTTCCCCGCAGCTCGCCATGGCCGGTGACGCCAAGGGCGACTGGACCGAATTCTGAAACCACGTAGGAGGAGTCGATGAGTCTGAAGAACCTGAAAATCGGAACCCGCCTGGGCCTCGGCTTCGCGGCCGTGCTGCTCCTGATGGCGGCCATCGCGGCCACCGGCATGCTGCGGCTGGCCAGCGTGGGCGCGGCGACCGAGGACATGATGCAGCGCGCGCTGGTCAAGGAGCGCCTGGCCGCCCAGTGGTCCGTGCTGCTGGGGCCGGCGGTCGCCAATTCCTTCGCGATGGTCAAGGCGACGGATCCCAAGGCGGTGGCCTACTTCGAGAAGGCGCGTGCCGACAAGTCCGCGCAGATCAATCCGGTGCAGAAGAAGCTCGAGGAGATGCTGACCTCGCCCGAGGAGAAGAAGCTGTATTCCGCCATCGCCGAACCGCGCAGCGTGGTGCTGACCGTCATCGGCAACATCAACAAGCTCAAGGCCGAAGGCAAGGACGAGGAAGCCGCGGTGATGGCCGATACGCAGTTCGCCTCTGCGCTTGCCGTCTATGAGGAAGCCGTCGCCAAGCTCGCCGCCTTCCAGCGCGAGCGCATCGACGAGCTGGCCAAGGGCATCGACCGGGACCACCAGAGCGGCGAGAAGCTCCTGCTGGCGCTTTCGATCGTTGCACTGGTGCTGGGCGCCTTGCTCTCCTGGCGCCTGACCGTGGGCATCGTCCGCCCGCTGGGCCATGCGGTTGAAGTGGCCGAAACGGTGGCGGCGGGCGACCTGAGCGCCAACATCACGGTCGACAGCCGTGACGAGACCGGCAAGCTGATGCACGCGCTGCGCGAGATGAATGCGAGCCTTGCGAAGGTGGTGGGCGAAGTGCGCACCGGCACCGAGACCATCGCGACGGCGTCGGCGCAGATTGCATCGGGCAACCAGGACCTGTCTTCTCGCACCGAACAGCAGGCGAGCTCGCTGGAGCAGACGGCGGCCTCGATGGAAGAACTAACCTCGACCGTCAAGCAGAACGCGGACAACGCGCGTCAAGCCAACCAGCTGGCCGTATCGGCCTCCGAAGTCGCGGTCAAGGGCGGCAGCGTCGTGTCCCAGGTGGTTGACACCATGGGCTCGATCAATGCGTCGTCCAAGAAGATCGTCGACATCATCGGCGTGATCGATGGCATCGCCTTCCAGACGAACATCCTCGCGCTGAACGCCGCCGTCGAAGCAGCCCGAGCAGGCGAGCAGGGCCGCGGCTTTGCAGTCGTCGCCTCCGAAGTCCGCAGCCTGGCCCAACGCTCTGCTGCAGCAGCCAAGGAAATCAAGACGCTGATCGGCGACTCGGTCGAGAAGGTCGAGGAAGGCAGCAAGCAGGTCGAGGAAGCCGGCCGCACGATGGACGAAATCGTCGGCAGCGTGAAGCGGGTGACCGACATCATGGGCGAGATCACCGCTGCCAGCCAGGAACAAACGTCGGGCATCGAGCAGATCAACCAGGCGATCACGCAGATGGACCAGGTGACGCAGCAGAACGCGGCGCTGGTCGAAGAGGCTTCCGCAGCGGCCCAGTCGCTGCAGGAGCAGGCCGGCAGCCTGGTGCGCGCGGTCAGCATCTTCAAGCTCGACGCGAATGCCGTCGCCACCGTGCGCCCCGGGTTCACGCGCATCACGCCGATCCCCAAGCCGGCCAAGCCTGCACCGAAGCCGCCCGCCAAGGCGCTGCCCACGCGCAAGCAGCCCGCGGCCGCCCCGCAGCTCGCCATGGCCGGCGACGACAAGGGCGACTGGACCGAGTTCTGACGCGCAGGGCCCTCAACTTTCGGTGGCAGCCGCCGATATAGACAAAGAGGCGCCGGCGCGGCCGGTGCCAATCGACTTACACCTCTCATCGACAGGCAGAGCCATATGTCCGGAAGTTTGTTCTACACGGGTCTCAGCGGCCTCGGCGTCGCCCGCTCGGCGCTGATGACCACGGCCCACAACACGGCCAACGCCTACACCGCCGGCTACAGCCGCCAGGTGTCCGAGATCGCCACGGGCAGTGCCATCGCCAGCGGCTCCGGCTTCATCGGGTCGGGCGCCAACGTCTCGACCATCTCGCGCAGCTATGACCGCTACCTGACGGCGCAGCTCTCCTCGGCGCAATCGGCCTCGGCCGCGCTGGCCACCAACAGCACGCAGATCAACCGCATCGACACGCTGCTGGCCGACAAGACCTCGGGCATCGCACCGCTGATGCAGAGCTTCTTCACCAGCATCCAGGGCGTGGCCAACACGCCGGCCGACCCGGCCGCGCGCCAGCAGATGATCAGCTCGGCGCAGGCGCTGGCCAACAAGTTCCGCGCGACCGACCAGTACCTGTCGGACCTGAACTCCTCGGTCAACGAGCAGATCGTCGGCAGCGTCGACCAGATCAACACCTACGCGAGCAAGATCGCCAGCCTCAACCAGCAGATCAGCCAGATCAGCGCCATGGCCGGCGGCCAGCCGCCCAACGACCTGCTCGACCAGCGCGACCAGCTCGTGAGCCAGCTGAGCCAGGTGGTCGACGTGAAGGTGCTGCAGCAGGACAACGGCAAGTACAACGTGTTCATCGCCACCGGCCAGTCGCTGGTGGTGGGCGACTACGCCTCCACGATGGCCGCGGTGAACTCCGCCGCCGACCCGACGCGCAAGGCCGTGGCCCTGCAGGGCTTTGCCGGCAACACGGCCGAGCTGCCCGACGGCGCCATCACCGGCGGCGTGCTCGGCGGCCTGCTGTCCTTCCGCAACGAAACGCTCATCCCCACGCAGAACGCCATCGGCCGCCTCGCCATGTCGGTGTCCGACACGGTGAACGCGCAGCACAAGCTGGGCGTGGACCTGAACGGCGCCCTGGGCAAGGACTTCTTCACGCAGTCGGTGCCGGGCGCGATCTCCAACAGCAGGAACACGGGCAACCTGCAGCTCGACGCGACGCTGTCCGATGCGTCGAAGCTCACGACCAGCGACTACAGCGTGAACGTCACCGACGTGGCCGGCACGCTCACCTACACGGTCACCCGTCTTTCGGACAAGACCTCGATGGGCAGCTTCACGACCTTCCCCATCACCTTCGACGGCGTGAGCCTCTCGGCGGGCAGCGGCACCGCGCAGGCGGGCGACTCTTTCCTGATCCAGCCCACGCGCACCGGCGCACGCGACCTCGACGTGCTGACGCGCGACGCTGCCAAGGTGGCGGCCGCATCGCCCGTCATCACCGGCAAGGCCGCAGGCAACAAGGGCTCCGCCGCGCTGGGCGCGGCCACCGTGGACGCGAGCTATCCCTCGACGCCGCTGGCCGGCACGGTCACGCTGAGCTTCGATGCGGCCTCCGGCAACCTCTCGGGCTTTCCCGCGACCTCGCCGGTGACGGTCACGCTGGCCGACGGTACCAGCACCACCTATGCGGCCGGTGCGCCCGTGCCCTACACCGCCGGCGCGAAGATGAGCTTCGACGGCATCACCGTCAGCATGACCGGCGCTCCCGCGCAGGGCGACACCTTCACCATCGGCAACAACACGGCGGGCGTTTCCGACGGCAGCAACGCGCTGCTGCTGGGCGCGCTGCAGCGCAAGACCACCATGGCCAACGGCACCGCGACCTTCAACGGCGCGTACTCGCAGATCGTGAGCGACGTGGGCAACCGGGCCATGGCGGTCAAGGTGGCGGCCACCACGCAGGACAGCGTCACCAGCCAGATCAAGGCGAGCCAGCAGGCCATCTCGGGCGTGGTGCAGGACGAGGAAACCGCCAACCTGCTGATGTTCCAGCAGATGTACCAGGCCAACGCGAAGGTGATCCAGACGGCATCGACCATCTTCGACACCATCCTGGGCATCCGGGGCTGAGCCCGCAGGCAGCTTATCCAGGCTCTTCAAAGACAAAGATTCAAGGCAAGGCAGGCACAGCGATGCGCATCAGCTCCCAATCCTTCTACGAACAGAACGTCATGGCCATGGGCCAGCAGCAGCAGCGGCTCTTCAGGGTGCAACAGCAGTTGTCGACGAACTCCAAGTTCCTCACCGCTGGCGACGACCCGGTGGCCGCGGCCCGCTCGCTGGGAGTCAGCCAGTCGCTGTCGGAGATCTCGCAGTACGCCACCAGCCGCCAGCGCGCGGCGCTGTCGCTGTCCACCGAGGAGAACGCGCTCAACTCGGTGACCTCGATCCTGCAGAACATCAAGACGCTGACGGTGGCCGCAGGCAACGGCACGATTTCGGATGCCGACCGCGCCTCGCTCGCCACCACCATCCAGAGCGCCTACGACCAGCTCGTCGGCGTGGCCAACACCGACGACGGCAACGGGCAGTACCTGTTCGCCGGCTTCAAGAGCGGCTCGCCGCCGTTCGTGGCGACGGCCGGCGGCGGCGTGCAGTACGTGGGCGACCAGGGCCAGCGGCTGATGCAGGTCGACGTGGCGCGCCAGATGCCCACCTCGGACGACGGCCGCACCATCTTCCAGTCGGTGCAGGGCAGCGCGGGCTACGTAGCCTCGGCCGCCGCCGGCAACACCGGCACGGGTGTGTTCAGCCCCGTGAGCGTGACCAACACCACCGACCCCAACTACGGCAAGGACTTCACCATCACCTTCACCGCCACCGACTACACGGTGACGACGAAGGACACGCCCCCCGTGGTCGCGGCCACGGGCCCGATCTCGCCGAACACGCCGATCTCCTTCGGCGGCGTGCAGATCAAGTTCACCGGCACGCCGGCCGCGGGCGACAGCTACGACGTTTCCACCGCGAAGAACGCCGGCACCGACGTGTTCGCGGCCATCGGCGAGCTGGTGACCGCACTGCGCACGCCGCTGGCCGGCGGCGGCGCGGCCGCGCAGGCCAAGCTGCAGAACGCGTTGAGCACCGCCAACGCCAAGGTGACGAACGCGCACGACAACGTGCTCACCGTGCTGTCGTCGGTCGGTTCGCGCCAGAGCGAGATCGACGCGCTGGACTCGGGCGGCGCGGCGCGCAAGCTGCAGGAGGACGCGTACCGGTCGTCCATCGAGGACCTCGACCCGTACAGCGCGATCGCCGAGTTCTACCAGCGGCAGACGTCGCTGCAGGCGACGCAGATGACCTTCGCCAAGCTCAACAGCATCTCGCTGTTCAACTACCTGTAGCGCATCGGGAGGGCCGCCGCTGACCCGGCCTGGCGGCCTTCGAGCAAACAAGGAGAGCTCCCGGAAAGCCGCGGCCGGCGGCGTGAACGTGTGCCGCGCGCGGTACAGGCGCAGGCACGAGGATTAGATGGATGTCCGCGACGGCGCGGACAGCATGACGCGAAAACCTGGGAGCACGAGCGTGTGGGAATTCGTTCTTTCCGCGTGGAAGGCCGAGCTGGTCAACTATCCCATTCTGCTGATGCAGTCGGCGGCGATGCTGGGCGTCTTCAGCCTGGTGCTGATGCTGTCGAAGACGTCGGAAGCGGTGCTGCACACGCGCGCCAGCTTCTACGGCTGGACGATGGGCCTGACCGGCTTCGTGCTGCTTGCGATGGCGTTCCAGCTGATGAATCTGCCGTCCAAGCCGTACATCGGCTCCGACCTGCTCTTCATGGCCGGCCTGCTGGGCGGCTGGCGCGGCGGGGGCATCTGCTGGGCGCTTCTCGTGGGCGGTAGGTTCCTCTTCGGAGGAGCGCACCAGGCACCCGCGTTCTTGCTCGACATGTCCATGCTGGTCCTCGGCGGCATCGTCATGCACTACCGCATCGGCCACAAGCCGATCACCTCCTTCGACTGGCGCGACGTGCGCAACGCATGGCTGGTGCGGGTGGCGTTCTCGATGCTCGCCACCGGGCTGATCCATGTCTTCGCGCTGGTACCTGCGCACGTCAACGCACGCGTCTTCGCGCTTCGCATCCTCGGCTGCACACTGTCGATGCTGATCATCGGCTGCATGCTTGCCCTGCTGCGCAGGGACGCGAGGGAACGCGAGTCGCACGCCCGCGCGCTGGCCATGTCGCGCACCAACCTGCTGACGGGGCTGCCGAACCGGCTTGCGCTCGGTGAATTCCTCGAGGAGCTGCTGGTGATCGACGCCAGGCAGCATGTGCTGATGACCTTCCAGGTCGCGAACCTCAAGGAGATGGTCCGCGCGCTCGGCCACGACTGGACGGACCATTTCTGGGGGCAGCTTTCCTCCAACCTCACCCGGGGCCAGGCGGGACGGACGCTCGAAGCCTTCAACCCGCGCAGCTACCAGCTCAGCGATCTTTCGCTGACCGTGGTGCTGCAGGGCGCGTCGCTGGAATGGATGGAGCAGGAGCAGATGGCGCCGAGGGTGCAGGCGGAAGTGGTGGCGACGCTGCGCAACACCCACGTCGCCTACATGCAGCTGCAGCTGCGCATCGGCGTCTCGAACGTGCGGATGGAGACGCACGTCAATGTCGCCTCGATCCTGCGCGATCTGAGCCTCGCGCTGCACAGCAACGAGCAGATGGTGCGCTACTTCCATTCGTCGTTCGCGGACCAGTCCGAAAAGGACGAAGACGTGCGCCGCCAGCTGATCGACTGGATCCATACGGCGAACCCGCCGATGCAGTACCAGCCCAAGTTCCACCTGATGACGCGCCACGTGTGCGGGGCCGAGGCGCTGCTGCGGGCGCAGTCGGTGAAGCAGCAGCCGCTGGCGCCGCCCTACGTGATCGAGATCGCGACCCGCCACCAGCTGCTGTCGCAGTTCGAGTGGTGCACCCTGGAGGTGGTCGCGCGCGACATCAAGCGCTGCCTCGCTGCCGGCTACCCGATACCGCTGGCCGTCAACATCTCCGCGACCACGTTGACGCTGCCGCGCTTCGGCGATCGCGTGCTGGCCTTCCTCGACCTGCTGAGCGTGCCGCCGCGGCTTCTGTTCATCGAGATCACCGAAAGCGGGCACGTGCCCGACGTGGAAACGGTGCGCGCCAACATCGTCGTGCTGCAGCGCGCGGGTGTGGGCCTCTCGCTCGACGATTTCGGCACCGGCTATTCGGCCTTGACTACGCTGGCGACCATCCCGTTCACGGAGGTGAAGATCGACCACAGCATGATTGCGCGTATCGATCAGCCGCGTATGCGAGAGGCCGTCGCGCTCGCACTGGAGAGTGCGACACGCTACAACGCCACGCTCGTCGCGGAGGGTGTGGAAACCGAAGCCCAGTCGGCGCTTCTGTTGGAGATGGGCGTGCTCTATGGCCAGGGCTATCTCTTCTCGAAGGCGATTTCGATGGACAAGCTGATCCACATGACCCGTCGCAAAGGTGCGTTCTGTGCGGATGGAACGCTCCGGAGCCCCAAGCCGGCAGGACTCTGAGGCTAAGTGCAGGCTCTTTCGCACGGCCTCCGGACCGCTCGAACGGCGAGAACCAAAATGTTGCAGGTCTCCGATCATGATCATTTGCTACCCATCCGTCGAAGAGCGGGCCCGGCTTGAAGACTTTCTTCGGCTCATCAAGCCGATCTCCGTGGGTGTCCAGGCGCTCGGGTTGCTGTCTTGGGGCGTGGCATGGTGGCTCGCTGACCCGGGCTATCGATACGTGGCCTGGCACCTGGTGCTGCTCGCATGCTGCGTTGCGCTCTGCATCGCCGGAAGCTGTGCGACACGGTTCCTGTCGCTCTTCTCGATCGTTTCCGTCTGGCTGTTGTGCCTGGGTTTTTCGATGCTCATGGAAAAGAGCCCCGATCGCGCAGTGTGGGCAATCTCCATGAGCGTGATGGTCTCGGTGGTGAGCGCGCCGCTCTTTTCCCGGTTGAGCCTGCTGGCGCTCGCGAGTTCGGGGGCGTGGCTGATCATGGGACGAGGCGAATGGGTAGGCACTCCCCATGGCCTGGACGCCGGCTGGACCTTGCTGATGCCCTGCGGGACCATCATGATGGGTCTGCTGATGAACATCATCTTCACGACCCTGCATCGCGAGAGCCTGCGGTTGCGGCAGGAGCTCGAACAGCTTGCCTACAAGGACATGCTCACGGGCATGGCCAACCGCCGCAAGCTGCTGGCCGACGCCCGGCAACTCCACGAGCAAGGGCAGATCGGGGAGGGATGCTTCCTGATGATCGACGTCGACGACTTCAAGAAGATCAACGACGACTTCGGGCATGCGGCCGGCGACCTGGCGCTGCAGCGCGTCGCGGCGGTGCTCAGGGAGGTCGCGCTCGACAATGTCTCCGGCAGGCTCGGCGGCGAGGAATTCGGCATCTTGCTTAAGGGTGGCGGCACGGCGCATGCGCAGTCGATGGCGGAGCGCATCATCGGCCAGGTGCGCGGCATCCGCATCGAGGGCCGCCTCGTCACGGTCAGCGTGGGCATCTCCGGCGTGGGCCGCCATCGTGCTGCGTCCGAGCTGATGCGCGAAGCCGACGTGGCGCTGTACGAGGCGAAGCGCATGGGCAAGAACAGGTTCGCGCTGCACGGCGCGGCTTGACCCGCCGGCGGTGCGGGCGGGCATGCCGTCAACTCCATAATGCGTCGCCTCCAACGGAACCCGAAGCTGAAACCTCATCCCGCATGACAACTTCCCAAGACCTGACCCCTCTGCTCCTCGACGCCCTCGGCAAGCGCATCGACGATCCGGCTGCCGTCCGTCTGGCCGAAGCCCTCGGCAAGAAGCCGTTCAAGAACGCGACGCCGAGCAACAGCCCCGACATCGTCAATCGCAAGCTCGGCATCGAGGTCGGCACCAGCATGAATCTCAGCACTCGCTCGCATTTCCCGCCGCGCAAGGAGGGGCGCACCTGGGTGACCTGGGTCTCCCATGCCTTCGTCTATCCCAACTTCCGCGGCTCGCTGCCCGGCGGGTTCGACTGGAAGATGGATGACGCGGCGCTCAGCTCGCGCTTCATCCGGCGCGTCGAAGGCATGGTCGAGGAAGTGCGCTTCACGCTGCCGCCGCCGCGCGAAGGCCTTCGGGCCAAGGTCACGGTCGATTCGGACGGACTGCCGGAAGTCATGCTGCTGGGCGTCGCGGAGGAGGAGACCTACGCGACCATGTACCCCGACAGCAAGCCGGAGCATTCCGTGGAGGATGCCTTCTTCGCAAGCTGGTGCGCATTGAACGGCATCCTGCGGGAAGACCGCGTTGCTGCCGGACGACTCGATGCGCTGCGCCAGCGGGAGCTGTCACCCCTGGGCTTCCTGTCTTCCGGCCTCGACGGACTGCTCTGGGAAAACGATGTGCGCCCGCAGCATGCGGCGTTCTGCCATGCCTACATGAACCGTCTGATGCAGCCCGGGAATGCATCCGCTCTTCCCGACACGGAAGAGATATTCGGCGACAGCAACAACTGGCGCAAGCCGGGCGAAGCGATGACCCAGGACACCTGGGAGAACTACGACCGCATCGCGCCGCGCTATGCGCAAAGGCTGGCCCAATGGGGCCGGGGCGAGATCCGCTCCAAGGTCGACTGGCCGGACCAGCCGGCTGCATCGGCCTGAGCCGGGGATGTGCCCGGGCTCCTGCGCTGACCCCCTCAGGGCCGCAGGCCCTGCGTGAAGCGCAGCATGCCCGCGATGCCCTGCGCGAACCGCGGCTCCAGGAAGGCGCCGAGGTTCGGCATCAGCAGCTGCAGCATGAAGATGCCCGCCAGCAGCGTCAGCGGAAAGCCTACCGCGAAGATGCTGAATTGCGGCGATGCGCGGTTCAGGATGCCCATGGCCAAGTTCAGGGTAAGCAGCGCGGTGATGAGCGGCAGCGACAGCATCAACCCGCTCGCGAAGATCTCGGTGCCGCCGAGCACCAGGTACATCCATCCGCCGGAAGCCAGCGGCGCATCGGCCACGGGCAGGGTCTGGAAGCTCTCGGACAGCGCGTTCACCATCAGCAGGTGTCCGTCGAGCGCCAGGAAGATCAGCATCGCGAGCATGTTCAGCAGCCGCGCCACCACCATGGTGCTGCCATGGCTCATGGGGTCGAAGAAGGAGGCGAAGGACAGGCCCATCTGCAGCCCGATGTATTCGCCGGCCGCCAGCACCGCTGCAAACACCAGCCGCATGCTGAAGCCCATGGCCGCGCCGACCAGCACCTGCTGCACGATGATCCAGACGCCGCCCGCGGACACCACCGGCACGGCGGGCATCGGGCCGATGGCGGGAGAGACGACGAGCGCGAGCATCGCCGCCACGGCCACCTTCACCTGGCGTGGCACCCAGGGCTCTCCGAACACCGGCGCGGTGCTCACCAGCGCCAGCATGCGCACGAAGGGCCAGAGGAAGGCGACGATCCAGCCCTCGAGCTGCGCCGAGGTGACCGAGATGATCGACGGCGTCACGTCGCGAGCGTGCCGTCAGGCCAGCAGCTGCGGAATGCTGGCGAACAGGGCGCGCATGTAGTCCAGCATGCGGTCGAGCATCCACGGCCCCGCGATCACGAAGGTCGCGAACACCGCGAGCAGCTTCGGGATGAAGGAGAGCGTGGCCTCGTTGATCTGCGTGGCGGCCTGGAAGATGCTCACGATGAGGCCGATGATCAGCGCCACCAGCAGCAGCGGCGCGCCGATCAGCAGCGAGATCTCCATGGCCCGGTGGCCCATGGTCATGACGGATTCGGGGGTCATCTCTGCATGGGCCCTATAGATAGAAGCTCTGCGCCAGCGCGCCGATCAGCAGCTGCCAGCCGTCGGCCAGCACGAAGAGCATCAGCTTGAAGGGCAGCGCGATGGAAGCCGGCGGCACCATCATCATGCCCATGGACATCAGCACGCTCGCCACCACCAGGTCGATGATGAGGAAGGGGATGAAGATGGTGAAGCCGATCTGGAACGCGGTCTTCAGCTCGCTGATGACGAAGGAGGGCAGCAGGATGCGCAGCGGCACATCTTCGGGGCCCTGCATCTCGGGCACCTTGGCCAGCCGCGCGAAGAGTGCGAGGTCGCTCTCGCGGGTCTGCTTGAGCATGAAGGTCTTGAAGGGCGCGATGCCGCGCTCCATCGCCGCCTCGGCGCTGATCTTGTTCTCAGAGAAGGGCTTGTAGGCGTCGCTGTAGGCCTTGTCGAGCACCGGGGCCATCACGAAGAAGGTGAGGAAGAGCGACAGGCCCACCAGGATCTGGTTGGGCGGCGAGGTCTGCGTGCCGATGGCGGTGCGCAGCAGGCCCAGCACGATGAGGATGCGCGTGAAGCTGGTCATCGACAGCAGCAGCGCGGGCAGGAAGGTGAGCGAGGTCAGCAGCACCATGGTCTGCACGCTCAGCGACCAGGTCTGGCTGCCGCCGGGGCCGGGCGTGCTGGTGATGCCGGGCAGGCCCTGGGTCCATGCGGCTGCGGGCACCAGGGCGGCGGCGAACAGCAGCAGCGCGGCGCGCAGGCCGCGGCGCAATGCGGGTCGGGTCATGGGGCGGGATGTTGCTGCTGCTGGCGCGGCGGCTGCGCCTTGCCGGTGAGCGATTCGCGCAGCTTGCGGGCGAAGAGTTCGACGGGCGTCGCGATGCCCGCGGGCAACGAGGCCGTCGCGCTGCCTTGGGGCTGCGCCTGTGCCTGGGCCGGCAGCGTGTGCAGGGTGTTGACCTGGTGCGGCGTGACGCCCAGCACCAGCCAGGTGTCGGCCACCTCGACCACCACCACGCGCTCGCGCTGGCCCACGGCCGCGCTCGACACCACCTTCACGAGGTGGCCGCCGCCCAGCCGCTGCAGGCCGAAGCGGCGCGCGAGCCAGGCGCACAGGAAGATCAGGCCCACCACCATCGCCATGCCGAAGCCCGCCTGCAGCAGGCCCGAGGCGCCGACGGCGGCCGGCGCCACCTCGTGGACCGGCGTGGACACGGTGGGAAGGCTCATGCGCGTGCGAGCTTCTGCATGCGCTCGGAGGGGGTGACGATGTCGGTCAGGCGGATGCCGTACTTCTCGTTCACCACCACCACCTCGCCCTGCGCGATGAGATAGCCGTTGATCAGCACGTCCAGCGGCTGTCCGGCCAGCCCGTCGAGCTCCACCACCGAGCCCTGCGAGAGCTGCAGCAGGTTCTTGATGGTGATGCGCGTGCGGCCGATCTCGGCGGTGAGCTGCACCGGCACGTCGAGCACGCGCGCGATGTCCACCGCGTTGGCGCCGCTGCCGGCCGCGAGAGGCGCCGCGGCGGGCGCGTCCTGGATCGGCTGGAAGACCTGCGCGGCGGCGGGGGCCACGGCAGGGGCTGCTGCTGCGGTGGCGGCCGTCTGCTCGGCCAGCGCGCTGGCCCAGTCGTCCGCGTCGCTGCCGGCGGAGGAGGTGTTGTCAGTCATGTTCGTTCTTCAGGTCGCTGTCTTGATGGGTGATCATGTTCTGCACGCGCAGTGCATAGCGTTCGTTGGAGATGCCGTAGCCGCACTCCATCACCGGCACGCCGCCCACCTTGGCGACGACCGTCTCCGGCAGCTCGATGGGGATCACGTCGCCGGCGCGCAGCTTCATCACCTCGCCGATGGTCGAGGGCATGCTCACGAAGTCGGCCACCAGCTCCACGTCGGCGGCCTGCATCTGGCGCGACATCTGCGTGACCCAGCGCTTGTCGACCTCGACTTCGTCCTGGATCGGGTTGGACAGCAGGTCGCGGATCGGCTCGATCATCGAGTAGGGCAGGCACACGTGCAGGAATCCGCCCACGGGGCCGAACTCGATCTGCAGCGTGGTGTTGATCACTACCTCGTTGGGCGCCACGATGTTGGCGAGCTTACCGTGCATCTCGGCGCGCACGTAGTCGAAGTTCAGCGGGAACACCGGCTGCCAGGCGTCGCCGTAGCACTGCAGCGACAGGTCGAGCAGCCGCTTGATGATGCGCTGCTCGGTGCGGGTGAAGTCGCGGCCTTCCACGCGCACGTGGTAGCGTCCGTCGCTGCCGAAGAGGTTGTCCACCACGAGGAACACCAGCTTCGGGTCGAACACGAAGAGGGCCGTGCCGCGCAGCGGCTTCATGTGGATCATGTTGATGTTCGCCGGCACCGGCAGGTGCCGCACGAACTCGCCGAACTGCTGGATCTGCACCGGCCCCACCGAGATATCGGGGCTGCGCCGCATGAAGTTCAGCAGCGCGCTGCGCAGGCCGCGCGCGAAGCGGTCGTTGATGACCTCCAGCGTGTGCATGCGGTTGCGCACCACGCGGTCGGGCGCGCCGAGGTCGTAGGCGGGCAGCCCGTCCTTCGGCGGTGGAGGAGGGGGCGCCTGGTCGACGTCGCCGGTGACGCCTTGCAGAAGCGCATCGACCTCGTCCTGCGAGAGCACCTGTTCATACGCCATGGATCGCTTGCCGTCCGGAGGATGGTGTCGTGGTGCTCACTGCACGACGAAGATGTTGAACGAGACGCTGGAGACGCCCAGCTCGGGCGTCTGGGGCGTCAGCGGGGCGTTCAGCGCGCTGCGGATCTCCTCCGCCAGCTTGGCTTTCTGCTCCGGGGTGACCAGCGACTCGGGCGCGCGGTTCGACAGCTGCACCAGCAGCCGGCTGCGCAGCTCGGGCATGAACTCGACGATCCGCGCCTTCGCCTGCTCGTCGCGCACGCGCAGCGCCATGCCGATCTGCAGGAAGCGGCTGCGGCCCTCGGACTGCAGGTTCACCGTCAGCGGGTCCAGCATGACGAAGATGGGTTTCTCGGGAACCGGCGGCTTGGCCGTTTCCGTGGCGGCGGCGCCGGTGAAGCGTGGCAGCAGGAAATACGCGGCGGCGCCGGCCGCTGCGAGAACGCCGACGGCCAGCACGAGTCCGATCAGCAGCTTCGACGAGCGGCGCGGGGCCGGCAGCGTGGCGGTGGCCGGTGCGGCATTTGCGACAGATGTTGGGGGAGCCATGGTGAAACGGTTTTTCTTGTCCGGTCTATTCTTTTCGAAGTCCCTCGCTGACGAACGGCCGAACAAGCGCACAAAGGCGTTTCATATCCGTTCATTGCGATGCGCCGTTCGAGGCGGCGGCATCGCCGGGCGGGGCGTAGATGTGTTGCTGCGTGCCTTGCTGCCTCAGGCGAAGGTGTCCACGCCGGAGCGTGAGGCGGCAGCGGCGGTGGCGCGCGCGGCGGCGATGGGGGCGGCCTGCGCATCGGCTGCAGGGCGGCCGGCGCCGGGGTAGGTGGAGCCGGCCTGCTGCCGCGCCGCGTTCTGCTGCTGGCCTTGCTGCTGCGCGAAGGCGGCGTCGTTGCCGTTGGGCTGGCGCGCTTCCGCACCCACCGAAGCCTGGCCGAGCGTGATGCCCTGCTCCGATAGCGAATTGCGCAGCTGCGGCAGCGCGGCCTCCACGGCCTTGCGCACGCTTTCATGCGCCGAGACGAACATCGCCTGCGCCTGGTTATCGCCCATCGACAGCGTGACCTTCAGCGGGCCGAGGCCGGCCGGGTTCAGGTTGAGCTCGGCCGTGTGATGCCCGCTGGCGCTCATGTGCAGCAGCTGCTGGCCCAGGGCCGGCGCCCATTTGTCGCTGCCGACTTCGGGTGCGATGGTGTGGGTCGGGGGGCGTGCGGCTGCCGCGGCGTCGTCCGCGCGCTCCGATGAGTAGGCGGCTGCCAGCGCGACCGGCTGCTGCAACGCGACCGGATCGACGGCAGCCTGGGTGTCCACGCCATCGACCGGCGCGGCCGACGGGCTTGCGGCGACGGCGGACTGGGCGGCCTGCGCACCGGCTGCTGCCGCGGGCTGGGCCGCTGCGGCCAACTGCTCGGCGGTGGCGGAACCCGCCGGGGCGCGCGATGCGGCGCCGCGGCCGGCCGCGGCGGTGCCCACCGGCGGTCCCGCAGGAGCGGAAACCGGCTTCGCGAACCCGACCGACATCGTCTGCACGGCGATGGCGGCGCGGGCGGTCTCGTGCAGGGATGCGGCGGGCTCGGCGTCCGCCGGCATCGGCGCAGCAGCCTGCGCGGCAGCCGCGGAAGGCTTCTGCGCCGCGGCTTCCTTCGCGGCCTTGGCTGCCGCGGCTGCAGCTGCTTCGGTGGGGTCCTTTGCATCGGCGGCAGTGGCGGTGGCGGCCGTGGTCGCTCCGGCCTTGGCCGAAAGCGCCTGCAAGGCCGGGTCCAGCGCGACATCGACCGCGGCGGCGTCGGCTGCAGCTGTCTTCGCGAGCCCGTCCGCCGTACCGTCGCCTGCAGCCTGCGCCGCCGAGCGGCCCGCCAGCGTCAGCGCGTGCAGCGGCGAATTCGGCTGGCCGAGGAAGGCGAGGTTCGGGTCGGCGAGCGTGGCGTCTTCCTTCTTCGTGTCGTCGTCCGCGCCGGGTTTGCGCCCCGCCTTGCGGTCTGCGGCGGCCACGGCCGTGGAGCCGTCCTTCGCGGCCGCGTCGGCACGGGTTTCGCCGTTCGAGCGCGAGCGCTCCAGCGCCGCGCCGAAGCTGAGTCCCTGCGCATCGTCGGTGCCGCGACCGCGCGAGGCGGTCGGCGCGGCTGCCGGCTGTGCGGCGGCATTCGTCGTGACGGGGGGCATGATCATGGAAGGCATGTCGGTTCCTGCGTGCGGGCTGTTTTTCTCAAAGGGTCGGGTGCGAGGCGCGGTCGAAGAACTTGCGCGCCGCGCGTTCGTCGCTGTCGCGTTGCTCGCGCTTGGCCTCCGCCATCATTTCCTGCATGCGCACGCGCTCGGCCAGCGTGTCGAAGGAGCTCAGGCGGCGGCGCTGCTGCTGCCAGTCGTCGCGGCCGTGGTCCAGCCGGGTGCCGGTCTGGGCGGCGATGGCGCGCTGCTGCTCGATGGCGTTGTCCAGCGTGCCGAGGAAGTTGCGGTAGTTGCGCCACTGCGAGGAGGGCAGGCCGTCGCGCATCAGGGCGTCGAGCTGCTCGTGGTAGTCCTGCCGGTACTGCAGCAGCAGGTCGAGCTTCTGGCTGGCGTCGAGGTGCGCGTTCTGCAGCGCGCCGAGGCGCCGCGCGGCGTCGTCGGTCTGCGTGTGCGCCAGGTCGATCAGCATGCCGAGGGGGAGCTTGCGTGTCATCTTGTGCTTCTTTGCGGAGTGGTTGTGCGCGGCTCGCCCTCGAAGAGGCTTTCCAGGCGGGCGATGGATTCGGCGTAGTCCGTGCGCTCGTCCATCGACTGCTGCAGGAAGCCTTCGATGCGCGGGTACATCGCGATCGCCTGGTCCAGCTGCAGGTCGTGGCCCGGCGCGTAGGCGCCCACGCTGATGAGGTCGCGGTTGCGCTGGTAGCGGGAGAGCATCTGCTTGAAGCGGCGCACCGTGTCGAACTGCGACGAGGGGATCAGCGCCGTCATCGCGCGGCTGATCGAGGCCTCGATGTCGATGGCGGGGTAGTGCCCGGCCTCGGCCAGCGTGCGCGAGAGCACCACGTGGCCATCGAGGATCGCGCGCGCCGAGTCGGCGATCGGGTCCTGCTGGTCGTCGCCCTCGGAGAGCACGGTGTAGAAGGCGGTGATGGAGCCGCCGCGCCCGTTCGCGTCGCGCGCGCCGTTGCCCGCGCGCTCCACCAGCGCCGGCAGCTTGGCGAACACCGAGGGCGGATAGCCCTTGGTGGCGGGCGGCTCGCCCACGGCCAGCGCGATCTCGCGCTGCGCCATCGCATAGCGGGTGAGCGAGTCCATGATGAGCAGCACGTCCTTGCCGCGGTCGCGGAAGTACTCGGCCAGGCAGGTCGCGTAGGCCGCGCCCTGCAGGCGCAGCAGCGGCGAGTTGTCGGCCGGCGCCGCCACCACCACCGCACGGGCCAGGCCCTCTTCGCCCAGCGTGTTCTCGATGAAGTCCTTCACCTCGCGGCCGCGTTCGCCGATCAGGCCGACCACGATGACCTCCGCGCTCGTGTAGCGCGCCATCATGCCCAGCAGCACGCTCTTGCCCACGCCCGATCCGGCGAACAGGCCCATGCGCTGGCCGCGGCCCACGGTGAGCATGCCGTTGATGGCGCGCACGCCCACGTCGAGCACCGAGTCGATGGGCGCGCGCGTCAGCGGGTTCACGGGCGGCGAGCTCAGCGGCACCTTGCGGGCCATGTCGAGCGGGCCCAGCCCGTCGAGCGGCCGGCCGGCCGCATCGACCACGCGGCCGAGCATGCCCTCGCCGACGGGCAGGCGCTTGGTGTGGACGTTGCCGCCGCCGACGGTTCCGGCCGCATCGGGCTCCGGCGCGCCGGGCCGCGCGTAGACGCGCGCACCGGGCAGCAGGCCCGCTACTTCGGTCTGCGACATGAGGAAGAGCCGGTCGCCCGCGAAGCCGACCACTTCGGCTTCGGCATGGCGCTGCGGATGGCCCGGCGGCAGCTCGATCAGGCAGTCGCTGCCCACGGGCAGCTGCAGGCCCACGGCCTCGAGCACCAGGCCCACGGCGCGCGTGAGCCGGCCCGAGGCGATGGTGGTCTCGCAGCCGGCGACCTTGGCGCGCGCCTTCTCGAGCGCGGCGCGCACCGACTGCAGGTGGGGGTTGGGGGCGGCGGCCTGCATGGCGGCGTTCACCGGACTTCGGGCCTGCCGTCGGCTTCGCCGTCGAGGGCGGCCGCTACGCGCTTCCAGCGCGTCTCGAGCGTGCCGTCGAGCTCGCCGGTGGCCGATTGCACACGGCAGCCGCCGCGGGTGATGGTGTCGTCCGCGCGCACCTGCCAGCCGGCGGCCTCGATCTCTTCGCCGAGGCTGCTTCTGACCAGCGCCACGTCGTCGGGGTGCAGCAGAAGGCGCGGCTCGCCGCGCAGGGCCGGCTCGGTGTTGAGCAGGTCGCGCACCACGGGCAGCACCCATTCGGGCTCGGCCTTGAGGGTGCGATGCACCACCTGGCGCGCCACGTCGAGCGCAAGCGCGAGCACCGTCTGCGAAAGCTCCTCTTCCGCGCGGCGCAGCGCATCGGGCAGCGAGCGGGCCAGCGCGCGCAGGCGCTCGGCATGTGCAGTCGCAGCCGCGAGACCCGTGGCCAGGCCTTCGGTGTGGCCAACCTTGCGGCCTTCGGCAAGACCAGCGGCGCGGCCCTCGGCCTCGCCGTCCATGCGCGCTTCCCTGCGGATGCGCGCGAGGTCGGCCAGGTCGACCTTGGGGGCGGGCGGCGGCGACGGTGGCGGCGCGGTGTTGCGGCGCTCGGCGTTCCTGCGGGCCGC
Organism: Variovorax atrisoli; assembly: GCF_014195185.1. NCBI lineage: Bacteria > Pseudomonadati > Pseudomonadota > Betaproteobacteria > Burkholderiales > Comamonadaceae > Variovorax > Variovorax atrisoli. Next base: position 226,902 of record NZ_JACIBG010000006.1, read on the forward strand.
GGGCGTCGACATGGAGGCACGCGGGCTGCCGTCGATGGTGCCCATCTCCCAGCGCTCCCACGCCGACAGCGCGGGTGGAGCCGGAGGTGTGCGCCCGGTGCGCGGCCCGCCGGCTGCCTGGCGCGCGGCGGCGTGGATGGCGGCGAGCCGCTCGCGCGAGTCGCCGAACTCGGCGGAGCCGCCGAAATTGCCGTTGGAATCAGACGAACTCATCGGTGCCAGGCGTCGCTATCACGATTTCGCCGGCCTCAGCCAGGCGGCGGGCGACCTGCAGGATGGCCTTCTGCTCGGTCTCGACCTGCGACACGCGCACAGGTCCGCGCAGCTCCATGTCCTCGCGCAGCGTCTCGGCGGCGCGCTGCGACATGTTGTTGAGGAACTTGTCGCGCAGCTCCATCGGCGCGCCCTTGAGCGCGATGATGAGCGAATCGCTCTCGATGTCCTTGAGCAGGCGCTGGATGCTGCGGTCTTCCAGGCCCAGCAGGTTCTCGAACACGAACATCTCGTCGACGATGCGCTGCGCCAGCGCCTCGTCCTGCTCTCGCACGTGGGCGATGGCTTCTTCCTCCACGCTGGTGCTCATGAGGTTGACGATCTCGGCCGCGGTGCGCACGCCGCCCAGGCGGCTGCGGCGCAGGCCCTGGCCGGCGAGCATCTCGGTGAGCACGTCAGTCAGTTCGTTGAGCGCCGAAGGCTGCACGCCGCCGAAGGTGGCCACGCGCATGATCACGTCGTGGCGCAGGCGCGCGGGCAGCTTCTCGAGCACCTCGGAGGCCTTCATGCGGTCCAGGTGCACCAGCAGCGTCGCGAGGATCTGCGGGTGCTCGTCGCGGATGAGCTCGGCCACCTCGCCTGCCTCGAGCTCGTTGAGGCGCTCGATGCCGCCGCGCGGCTCGTCGGGCTGCAGGATGTCTTCGAGCAGGTTGCTTGCGCGGTCCTCGCCCAGCGCCTTGCGCAGCACCGCGCGGATGTAGCTGGTCGAGCCCAGGTGCAGCGCCGAGAGCTGCTCGGTCTCCTGGCGGAACTCGGACAGCACCTCGGCCAGCTCCTCCTTGGAGACGGAGGTGAGCTTCGACATCGCGAGGCCGAGCGCCTGCACCTCGGAGGTGGGCAGCTGGTGCAGCGCGGCCGCGGCGCGGTCCTCGCCCAGCGCCATCAGCAGGATGGCGCTCTTGCGGATTCCCTGTTCGCTACTCATCGTTGTTCATCCAGTGCTGGATCAGCGCCGCGACCACCTTCGGGTCCTTGTCGGCGATCTGGTGGGCGTATTCCATGTCGGCCTTGCGGCGGTTGGCCTCGCGTTCGCGCAGGCTCTCCTCGGCGGCCGCGGCGCTCTCGTTCGGCTCTGCCGCGGCCACCGGGGCATCGGCCAGCGGCGCGACGGGGACGGGTGCCGGCGCAGGCGCCAGGTGCTTGCGCATCAGCGGACGCAGCACCGCGAACCAGGCGAAGAGTGCGAGCAGCGCGTACAGCAGGTACTGGCCGGCGGTCTTGGCGAGCTCGATGTTCTCGCGGTCGCGCCAGTACGGCACCTCGGGCGCGGGGGCGCTGTCGGCGTCGCGGGCGAAGGCGCTGTTCACCACGTTGAGCGAGTCGCCGCGGTCCTGGCTGAAGCCCATCGCTTCCTTCGCGAGGTTGCGGATCTGCTCCAGCTCGGCCGGCGTCAATGCGCGGCTCGTCGCCTTGCCGCCCGCGTCGACGGCGTCGCGGTTGTTCACCACGACGGCGACCGACAGCCGCTTCACGCCGCCGGCAGCCTGCTGCACGTGGCGGATGGTGCGGTCGAGCTCGTAGTTGGTGGTGGTGTCCTTGCGCGTGCTGCTCGGGCCGGTGGAGGCCGTCGAGGCGGTCGAGGCGGTGGACGTACCTGGGGCTCCCGGTGCGCCGGGCGTTCCCGGCGCCGGCGGCGTGCCGGGGGCGTTGGGCGCCCTGGGGCCGGTGATCGGCGCGGTCGGGTTCACCGGCGGCTGGTTCGACAGCGCGCCGGGCACGCCGCCGGGCTGCCCGCCGCCGTTCTGTGCCGACTCGCTGCTCTGCTGGCTGCGCACGGCGGCCTGCGAGGGGTCCTGGTTGGGCTTGAATTTCTCGTCGGTGTGCTCGACCACCGAGAAGTCGATGTCCGCCGCCACCTGCGCGCGCACGTTGTTCGCGCCCACGATCGGCTGCAGGATCGCCTCGATGCGGCGGATGTAGCCCTGTTCGATCTCCTGCGCGTACTTGAGCTGGCTCACGTCCAGCCCGCGGTCGGTGCCGCGCGCGGAGGAAAGCAGGTTGCCGCGCTGGTCGACCACGGTCACGCTCTTGGCGTCGAGGTCGGGCACGCTGCTGGAGACCATGTGGACGATGGCGCTGACCTGGCCTTCGTCGATGCTGCGCCCGCGCGCCAGCGCGAGCACCACCGAGGCCGAGGGCTTCTTCTGGTCGCGCACGAAGAGAGAGGGCTTGGGCAGCGCCAGGTGGACCCGGGCCGACTCGATGGCGCCGATGGATTCGATAGAGCGCGCCAGCTCGCCCTCGAGCCCGCGCTGGTAGTTGACCTGCTCGGCGAACTGGCTGGTGCCGAACTTCTGGTTGTCCATCAGTTCGAAGCCCACGCCGCCGGCCTTGGGCAGGCCCTGGGCCGCGAGCTTCAGGCGCGTCTCGGCCACCTTGTCCCCCGCGATCAGGATCGCGCCGCCGCCGTCTGCGAACTTGTAGGGCACGTTCATCTGCTGCAGCGACGCGATGATCGCGCCGCCGTCGCGGTCCGACACGTTGGTGTAGAGCACCTTGTATTCGGGGCCGCGGCTCCACAGCATGAAGGCCGCCGCGGCGGCCACCAGGGCCGCGCCGCCGATGATCAGCGGCAGCCTCGGCTGTGCGCGAAGGCGTTCGAGCAGGGGCGGCTGGCCGTCGCCGGCCTGGGGCAGCGCACCCGCGGGCGCAGCCGTGCTCATGGATGCACCCTCGTCGCGGCCATCGCCATGGTGAGAGAGGAATTTCGGTTTAGAGATTTCATTCCGGGTGGCCGGTGATGTCGTCCGCGGCCTGTTCGTTTCGCGGACGATTGTCAGCAGTCACCCGGAATTCGAATGGCCGAACAGCCGGGGTTTTTGCCCTCAGTTGCGCGCTTGAATCGGGGTCTTCCCTTGATACGCTGCGAGCCAGCCGGAGGGCCTTGCACCCTCCATGTCAAGTCACCCGTAAGTGTTCGGGCCAAGCCCGGGCAGAGACAGATCCAGGAAGAGGGAATCCCATGTCTATCAGTGCCATCGAGTCCGTCCTGCAGCAGATGCGCGCGACCGCGATCCAGACCGGCATCGCGCCGGCCGCGAGCGCCCCCGCCGAGGCCGGCGGCTTCGCCGCCGAACTCAAGCGCTCGCTCGCGAACATCAGCGGCGCCCAGCAGCAGGCCTATGCCCAGGCCGAGTCGTTCGAGCTCGGCAAGCCCGGCGTCGCGCTGAACGACGTGATGGTCGACATGCAGAAGGCCAACGTCGCTTTCCAGACCGGTCTGCAGGTGCGCAACCGGCTCGTGACCGCCTACCAGGAAGTGATGAACCTGCAGGCTTGATCGATGAAAGGGTGATGTGGCGGGGGCCATGCAACTTTTTCGTGCATGCCCCTAAAGGTTCTCGGGGGTCCGCCGATAACCAAGTCAACGATGGCTTGAGTCTCTAAGTGGAAGCGGGTCCAGCGTTACGGCCGAAAGCCGGAGTCCACAACCTTTTTTCATCAATCAGGAGTCGAACATGGCGCAAGTCATCAATACGAACAGCCTCTCCCTGCTCACGCAGAACAACCTGAACAAGTCGCAGTCGGCGCTGAACAGCGCCATCGAGCGACTGTCTTCGGGCATGCGCATCAACAGCGCCAAGGACGATGCCGCCGGCCAGGCCATCGCCAACCGCTTCACGGCCAACATCAAGGGCCTGACGCAAGCCACCCGCAACGCCAACGACGGCATCTCGATCGCCCAGACGACGGAAGGCGCCCTGACCGAAGTCAACAACAACCTGCAGCGCATCCGCGAACTGTCGGTGCAGGCCGCCACGGGCACGAACTCGGCCAGCGACCTGGACTCGATCCAGGCTGAAATCGGCCAGCGCCTGGACGAAATCAACCGCGTGTCGGAGCAGACCCAGTTCAACGGCGTGAAGGTCCTGTCGGCCGATGCCGGCAAGCTGACCGTGCAAGTCGGCGCGAACGATGGCGAAACCATCGACATCGACCTGCAGGAAATCAGCGCCAAGACCCTGGGTCTGGACGGCTTCAACATCAACAACGCCGGCTCCAAGAACAAGACCGCCACGGCTTCCGACCTGCTGATCGCCGGTTTCGCCGCAGGCGCGACCACCAACGGCAGCACGACCTACACCCGCACGCTGACCGCTGCCGCCAACGGCGCAACGGCCAACGACGTGCTGGCCAAGATGCAGGATGGCGGCACCGTCTCCATCACCGGCGCCGCGACCTACACGTACAGCGCCGCGACGAAGAGCTACACCGCTGCCGAAGCCGCCCGCACGCAAGCCAACACGCTCGCCTCGCTGACCCCGGCCGCCGGCACCAGCGTGACCGCCACGGTTCAGCTGGGTTCGCGTTCGACGACCGTCAAGATCGACAGCAACGGCACCCTGACCGACGCTGCTGACGGCTCGGCGCTGTTCCTGGACAGCAGCAACAACCTGACCAAGACCGGCTCGGGCACGACGGTCGCCGCCACGCTGACGAACCTGCTCGACTCGACGAACGGCATGACGACCGCCGGCGACTCGATCACGATCGCCTCGACCGGTGCCAAGTACACCGTCAACGCCACCGGCGCTGCTGCTGGTGCCAACGCCTTCACGGTGGCCAACGAAGCAGCTTCGGCCGACGCCGTTGCCGCCAAGATCAACGCGGGTGCGGGTTCCATCGACATCGACGGCGCTGGCGCGACCGTTGCCTACGCAGTGGCAGCCGCCGGCGGTGCCGTGACCGGCGCATACATGGGTGCGAGCGGCCTGACGACCACGGCTCTGGAAACGGTGCGACTGAACTCCAACGGCGTCGTGACCGATTCGCAAGGCAGCACCGTCTACGCCGACTCCACCAAGCCCGGCAAGCTGACGACCAACGCCGTGAGCGACGCCAAGTCGACGGTCGATCCCCTGAAGGCGCTGGACGCCGCACTGTCGAAGGTCGACAAGCTGCGCAGCTCGCTGGGTGCGGTGCAGAACCGTTTCGACTCGGTGATCGCCAACCTCGGCACCACGGTGACCAACCTGTCCTCGTCGCGCTCGCGCATCCAGGACGCCGACTACGCGGTCGAAGTGTCGAACATGACGCGCGCCCAGATCCTGCAGCAAGCCGGTACCTCGGTGCTGTCGCAGGCCAACCAGACCACGCAAGGCGTTCTGTCGCTCCTGCGTTGATCGAAAGGAACTGAGCAGACGGAGAAAAGCCGGGCCCCTCCCCTGGGGTGGGGTCCGGCCAACGCAGGCCCCGGCGCGAGCCGGGAGCCTGCGCTGCTCCCTGCGGCCATGCCCGTGCGGGCGAGGCCGCAGAGAACAGCGAAACCAGCACAGCAAGGTGGAAATGATGTTGAACCCCGTGTCGGCGAACCCCGTGAAGGACAACCAGTGGACGCAGCTTCTCGTCGGCGGCGCCGCGGGCGCGGCCTCTGCCGTCGCCGCCACGGCCGAGAAGGACGACGCGAAGGAGGCCGCGACGCCGGTTCAGGTCGAGCAGGCGGTGCGCCAGGTGAACGAGTCGCTCGCGCTGCGCGAGGTGGGCCTGCAGTTCGAGGTCGACAAGGAGACCGACATGGTCATCGTCAAGGTGGTGGACCGCGCCAGCGGCGAGGTCATCCGCCAGATTCCCAACGAGGAAGTCGTTCGCATCGCGAAGCTGATGAACGGCGGCCACGGACTGCTCGTGGACCACGCGGCCTGAGGCCGCATCGGGCTCGAATCCAGCAACCACATCGATACGAATTCAAGAAGGCATAGAAATGGCAACGATCAGCAGCCTGGGCGTCGGCTCCAACCTGAACCTCGCGGACCTGCTCTCGAAGCTCCAGGACGCCGAGAGCCAGCCCCTGGTGGCGCTGCAGAACAAGGCCAAGAGCTACACGAGCAAACTGTCGGCGTACGGCACGATCCAGAGCGCGCTCGCGACGCTGCAGGCTGCCGCCAAGAAGCTGGGAGACCCGACGCTGTTCCAGAGCGTGACCGGCACGCCCACGGTCAGCGGCATACTTTCCGCGTCCGCCACCGACGCCAGCGCGGCCGGCAACTACACCATCGACGTGTCGCAGCTCGCGCAGGCGCAGACGGTTGTCAGCGCAGGCCAGGTCGATTCAAAGACGGCTATCGGCAACGGCAAGATCACCATCGACTTCGGCGCCGTCACGGGCGGAACCTTCGACGCCGCGACGGGCAAGTACAGCGGCTCCACCTTCACCGCGGATGCGAGCCAGCCCACCAAGTCGATCACCATCGACCCGACCAACAATACGCTGGAAGGCATCCGCAACGCGATCAATGGAGCGAACGCGGGCGTCACGGCCAGCATCGTGAACGACGGCAGCGGCACGCCCAATCGCCTGGTGCTGACTTCCACGCAGACCGGCGAGAAGTCGAGCATGCGGATCTCGGTCGATGGCGACGCGTCGCTGCAGAACCTGTTGAACAACGATCCGGCGGGCACGCAGAACCTGAAGCAGACGGCGGCGGCGCAGAACGCGAAGCTCAACGTGAACGGCATCGACATCACGAGCGCCACCAACACCGTGAAGGAAGCCATCCAGGGCGCCACGCTGACGCTGGTGAGCACCGGCAAGACGGGCCTGTCGATGAAGGAGAACACGGCCAGCGCGAAGACGGCGATCAACGATTTCGTGAAGGCCTACAACAGCCTGCAGAGCACCGCCAAGACGCTGACTGCCTACGACGCCGACACCAAGACCGCCGCCGCGCTGGTGGGGGACAACACGCTGCGTACCCTGCAGACGCGCATCCGCCAGGCGATCATCACGCCGCAGGCCGGCGGAGCGAACGACATGAAGGTGCTCACCGAGATCGGGGTGTCCTTCCAGAGGGACGGCACCCTGGCCGTGGATTCCGACAAGCTCGACAAGGCGCTCGCCAACAATCTGAAGGGCGTGGCGAACCTCTTCTCCAGCGCCACCGGCAGCACGGCCGGCTACGGCAAGCAGATCGACGCGCTGGTGGACGACGTGACCAAGGGCGCCCTGAAGGTGGCCAGCGACGGCGTGACCGCCACCATCAAGGAACTCGATACGCAGTACGACGCGATGCAGGTGCGCGTGGACGCCACGGTCGACCGCTATCGCAAGCAGTTCAACCAGCTCGACGTGCTGATCAACACACTGAACAACACCAAGACATACCTCACGCAGCAGTTCGACGCGATGTCGAAGCAGTCCAAGTAGGACGCACGACACGCAGAACCTGGAGTAGCAGCCGATGTACACCCCTCACAACATGCGCACCGGTGCCGGCGCCTATGCACGCCTCGGCGTGGAAACCAGCGTGATGAGCGCGTCGCCGCACCAGCTCATCACGATGCTGTTCGACGGCGCGAAGACGGCGATCGGCATGGCGCGCCACCACATGGCAGCCGGCGAGACGCAAGCCAAGGGCAATGCGATCTCCAAGGCCATCGGCATCGTGGACAACGGCCTGAAGGCCGCGCTCGACGCCGATGCGGCCGGCGAGGCCGGGGCCGAGCTGGTGGGCAACCTGTCGGCGCTGTACGACTACGTCGTGCAGCAGCTGTTCCGCGCCAACCTGCACAACGACGTGCGGGCCCTGGACGAGGCCGACCGGCTCCTCGAGAACATCGCTTCCGCCTGGCGGGAGATCGACGACCGGGCTCGTGGCTGAAATGCAACCACAAGAGAAACAGGACAACATGGCATTCCGGAGTGAGGTCGTTCATTGCTACGAAGAGCTGGCCAACGGCATCGCCTCGATGCTGGTGCTGGCGCGAGCCAAGGAGTGGGGCCAGCTCCCGGCGCTCGAAGAGCGCTGCTCGGCGATGGTGGAGCGCCTGCGGGCTATCGAGCCGCACGAACTGCTCGACGCGACGCAGGTGGAGCATGTTCTGCGCCTGCTGGAGCGCATCCGCAGCGACCAGGCGGAGGTGTCGGGCCTCATCAAGCCGCAGCTCGAAGAGCTGATGAGCCGAATGGGGCACCTCACGCAGCAGAAGAACCTCGGCAGGGCCTACGGACCGCCGCACTGAGCGCGTCGCCGGCCACCGACCGATCGATCGAACTCCACCCGCTGAACAAGCCCGACCATGACTGCACTCGCCGGACTGCTCGACGCGCTGCTCGCCGCAAGGCTCGCGCCGCGGCTGGACGTGCTCGGCATCAAGCCCGAGGCCACCATCGGCGCGCCCGGGCCGGCGGTGGCGGTGGGCAAGGTCGAGAACGACGTCCGGCTGCCATCCAATGCGGCGCTCGACAGGCAGATCCCGGGTGCGGCTGCCGGCGGCACCCTGCACGCAGGAACGGGTGCGCAGCCCTCGATGGCGACGCGGCTGTCGGTGGCCGCGCGGGTCATCGGCGCCGTGTTGGCCGATCTGCAGGCGCAGCCGGGACCGGTGCGCGGTGCCGTGCCCCTGCTGCCCGCGCGCGCGCAGCCGGTGAACGCCGCCGCGCTGGCAGGCACACTGGCGCAGACGGTGTCGGACAGCGGCCTCTTCTATGAATCGCACCTGGCTTCGTTCGCGGCGGGAACGCGCACGCTCGCGCAGATGAAGCAGGAGCCGCAGGCACAGTGGGCGGCGCCCGTTGCGGTGAAGGCGCCGGCGAATGCGGCGGTGTCGCTGCCGGCGGCGATCGCGGATCTGCCTGACGCGCTGCCTTCCCTCGTTGCGCAGGTGCAGGTGCCTGTGCCGCAGGGCGACGAAGCTCCCACGGCGCAGGTGACCGCGCCTCAGGCGTCGTCCGCCGAAGCGCAGCAACAGCACGCCGATGGCGCCAGCCCTCAAGGCAAACCGCAGGCTCTGGAATGGCAGCCCGCCGCGAGCGACGCGGCGCGGGTGCAGGCGGCGTACCGCCAACCCGAGAGCGCCACGACCCGCGGCGTGCTCGATTCGATGCCCGCGCACCGCGCGAGCGAATCCGCACGGCATGCCGACGCCGCCGCGGTGCAGCCCGCATCGCGCGCAGCCGAAGTGATCCATCCGCAGGCCGTCTCGCTGGTGCACCAGCAGCTCGACCTGCTGGCCAGTTCCGTCTTCCGCTGGAATGGCCATGCCTGGCCCGACGTGCCGATGAGCTGGAGCGTCGAGGAAGAACAGCAGGCACGGTCCGACGCACGCGAGGGCTCGGCGGCAGAAGAAGAGGGCGCGCGCCGCTGGTCGACAACCGTGTCGCTCGCATTTCCGAAGCTCGGCGAAGTCGACCTGCGGCTGAGCCTCGACGGCCCGGCGGTGCAGGCGCAACTTTTCGCGCGCGAGGCGTCCACCGTGGCGCGCCTGCGCGGAGACACCGCCCGGCTCGCGAAGCGCTTCGACGCTGCGGGGCTGCAGCTGCAGCAGGTGCTGGTCTCCGAGAAGGAGGCCGCATGAGCGAAGTGCTCGACAACCGCAGCAGCGCGGTCGCGCTGTCTTACGCCGACAAGACGCGTGCGCCGGTGGTCGTCGCCAAGGGTTACGGCGTGGTCGCCGAATCGATCATGCGCGAGGCGCGCGAGCACGGCCTCTACGTGCACTCGTCTGCCGACCTGGTGAAGCTGCTGATGCAGGTCGACCTGGACCGGCAGATCCCGCCGCAGCTGTACCTCGCGGTGGCCGAGGTGATGGCCTGGATCCACCAGCTGGAGGGTCGCGCAGGCGACTAATTGACCAGATGGACCAATGTGAAATCATGAGCCTCGGAATTCAGGAAAAAACCCTTCCGTCGTCTCGAAATAAATCCATAGGATTTATCAATTCATCCTTGTTCAAGAATAACTTCGGGCATTTTTTCGTTCTTCTTGCAACATTTGTTACCGAAAGGTTTGACACTTGTAAACCTGGCACCTCCATTGGAGAGTGAGGGCGTTCTTGTCAGACCCTTCCTACCTTTTTTGTCCTGCTGTCATACAAAACACTTCAACATGTAAAACTTTGTGTATATAATGTATACACGATTGTTAGGAGCACGAAGTGAGCTTTGAATCGGAAATGGGATCAGACATGGAAAACGTCAACATCACCGCCAACGGCGTGATTTCGAGGGAAATCGGCGAGATAAATCTGGCCTACATGCTGCTGGCGCAGAAGCTGGTGAAGCAGGACCGGGCCGAGGCCATGTTCCGCCTCGGCGTGGGCCGTGAGCTGGCCGATCTGCTGGCGAACATGTCGCTCAGCCAGATCGTGAAGCTGGCCGCGTCCAACTTCCTGCTGTGCAGCTTCCGGCTGGACGACCGCCCGATGTTCGCGGTGGTCGGCGAGGGCAAGGAGCCCGCGCTGCAGCAGGCACACATGTCGATACTGATGGCCGCGCGCCAGGCGCAGGGCCAGTCCGAAGCGCCGATGCGCGGAGCGGGCGCAGCGTGACCAGCAAGAGCGTCCTCGGCGAGGTCCGGCAGGTCCAGCTCGCGATCGAGCTGATCGGCCTCGGTGCGCGCCTGCAGTTCCTGGAGGCCGCAGTCACGCTCAGCCGCGAGCGGCTGATCCGCCTCTACAAGGAGCTCAAGGGCGTGTCTCCGCCCAAGGGCCTTCTGCCGTTCTCCACCGACTGGTACATGACGTGGCTGGCCAACATCCACTCGTCGATGTTCTACAACATCTACCGCTTCATGCTCGACGAGGCGGACGAGAACGAACTGCCCGCGCTCATCAAGGCGTATCGCCTCTATGCGCAGCAGGTCGAGGCCAACGGCGGCGAGGTGGTGCTCGACTTCACCCGCGCCGAGACCATGGTGCGCTTCTTCGACAGCGACATGCTGCAGCTGAGCACCTGCTGCCGCTGCGGCGGGCATTTCGTGGCCCATGCGCACGACAACAAGAACGGGTACGTGTGCGTGCTGTGCAGGCCGCCTTCGCGGGCGGGCAAGGCACGCAAGCCCAAGGCGACGGAGCGCCGGCGCGGCGGCCTGGTCGCGGTGGGGCCCGTGATGGACATCGGCGGCGCCGTCTAGGAAAAGTGCCCGCGCGCGGCCACGGCCGCCGGGGCTTTGTTGATTCGACGCCCGAGGGCGAGAGGGGAAGCGCGTGCTGGTTCTGGTTGGATACATCGTGGTGATCGGTGCCGTCTTCGGTGGCTACGGCCTCATGGGCGGGCACTTCGGCGTCCTGTTCCAGCCGGTCGAACTGCTCATGATCGGCGGCTCCGCCCTGGGCGCCTTCATCGCCGGCAACAACGGCAAGACCATCCGGGCCACCATCAAGGAACTGCCCCTGCTGCTGCGCACCTCCAAGCACAACCGCCAGCTCTACATGGACCTGCTCGCGCTGCTTTACGAGCTGCTCGCCAAGGCCCGCAAGGAAGGCATGATGAAGCTGGAGACCGACGTCGAGGACCCGTCCCAGAGCGAGGTCTTCATGCGCTATCCGGGCATCCTGGCGCACGAGGGCATCACCGTCTTCCTTTGCGACTACCTGCGCCTGGTCATCAGCGGCAACACCGACGCCCACGAGATCGAGGCGCTGATGGACCACGAGATCGAGACCATCCGCCACGAGGCCGAAGTGCCCGGCCACAGCCTCTCGCGCGTGAGCGATGCACTGCCCGCGCTGGGCATCGTCGCCGCCGTGATGGGCGTGGTGCACGCCCTCGGCTCTGCCGACCTGCCGCCTTCGGAGATGGGCGCGCTGATCGCGCACGCGATGGTGGGCACCTTCCTCGGCGTGCTGCTGGCCTACGGCTTCGTCTCGCCGCTGGCCTCGCTGATCGAGCAGAAGGTGGAAGAGGGCATGAAGATCTACCAGTGCGCCAAGGTCACGCTGCTGGCCAACCTCAACGGCTACGCGCCGCAGCTCGCGGTCGAGTTCGGCCGCAAGGTGCTGTTCTCGACCGAGCGCCCCTCCTTCACCGAGCTGGACGACCACGTCCGCGAGGTCAAGGCCCGCTGAGGCGGGCGCCTCAGGAAGCAGCGATCGATCATCATGAGCGACGACAAGCCCAGGGTCATCTTCAAGCACGTCCACAAGGGCAAGCACGGCGGTGCCCATGGCGGCGGCTGGAAGATCGCCTACGCCGACTTCATGACGGCCATGATGGCTTTCTTCCTCGTGATGTGGCTGCTCTCCATCTCCAGCACCAAGCAGCGCGAAGGCATCGCCGAGCACTTCCGCATGCCGCTGCGCGTGGCGCTGACCGGCGGCGACAAGTCCAGCCTCAGCACCAGCATGATCCCCGGCGGGGGCGCCGACCCGGTCCACGCCGAGGGCGAGGTCAGGCTCACAGAGACATCGAGCGAGGACGAGGCCGATGCGAGCCGCCTGGTCGAGATGAAGAAGAAGCTCGATGCGCTGCTCGAGAAGAGTCCGGTCTTCCAGCAGTTCCGCTCGCAGATCCTCATCGACATCACCACCGAGGGCCTGCGGCTGCAGATCGTCGACACCGAGAACCGCCCCATGTTCGAGCTGGCCAGCGCGCGCGTGGTGCCGCACATGCGCGCCATCCTGCGCGAGCTCGCTCCCGCGCTGAACGGCCTGCCCAACAAGATCACGCTGTCTGGCCACACCGACGCGATCGTCTACACCAACGACCGCTCCTACGGCAACTGGGAGCTGTCTTCCGACCGCGCCAACGCATCGCGGCGCGAGCTCGTGGCCGGCGGCATGACCGAGGGCAAGGTGCTGCGCGTGATCGGCCTGGCCGACAGCATGCACCTGGACAAGGCCGATCCGCGCAACCCGATCAACCGGCGCATCAGCATCATCCTGCTGAACCACCGCACCCAGGAACGCATCGAGCGCGAGAACAGCGCGGAGCCCGTCGGCGGGCTGCGCATCGGCAAGCCGACCGCGAAGGCGGGCTGAGCGCGCGCACGGCGGCGGACCGCAAAACAACAAGAAACACCCTCAAGACAAGCGATGGACCTCAGTCAATTCACCCAAGCCTTCTTCGTCGAAGCCATCGAACTGCTTGCCGAGATGGAGCAGCTGCTGCTCGAGCTCGACGTCGACGCACCCGACAGCGAGCAGCTCAACGCCATATTCCGCGCGGCGCATTCCATCAAGGGCGGCGCAGCGACTTTCGGTTTCACCGCCCTGACCAACACCACGCACGTACTCGAGTCGCTGCTGGACCGCGCCCGCCATGGGCAGCTGCGTCTGACGGGCCGGATGATCGATGCATTCCTGGAAACGAAGGACGCCTTGCAAGAACAACTCACCGCCTACCAGGCCGGCAATGAGCCTGATCCCGACATGGTCGCGCACATCTGCGGCGTGCTTCAGCAACTCGCGCTCGAAAGCGGTGACGCAAGCGCCGTGGCCCCGACCCCTGCGCCGGCCCCGGCCCCTGTTGCCGTGGCCCCTGCTCCCGCACCGGTGGCCGCTCCCGAGCCTGCAGCGGCCCCGGCCGATGCCGCAGCCGGCAGCGGTGCGCTGCGCGTACGCTTCGCCCGGCTGTCGGAGAGCGAATGCGAACTCCTGACAGGCGAGCTGGCCAACCTCGGCAAGGTGCTGTCGCGCACCCGCAGCAACGACCAGCTCACCGTGCTGCTCGAAACCACATGCGCGCCCGACGACATCGTGGCGGTCTGCTGCTTCGTCATCGACGAATCGCAGATCGACATCACGCAGGAAGCCGTTTCCGCGGCTGCCGTCGACGCTCCGGCGCCGGCCGCTGCACCCGCAGCCGTTGCCGCCCCCACCGCCGAAGCCTCCAGGCCGCAGGCCGCGCCTTCTCCTGCCGCGGCACCCGCCGCGCCCGCTGCACCTTCCGCGGCCGCCGCTTCCTCTGCCGCGGGCAAGGAATCGAGCTCCATCCGCGTCGACGTCGAGAAGGTCGACCAGCTCATCAACCTCGTGGGCGAGCTCGTCATCACCCAGTCGATGCTCACGCAGGCCGCGACCATGCTCGACCCGGTGGCCTACGAGCGCTTCCTCAGCGGCCTGGGCCACTTGGAACGCAATGCGCGCGACCTGCAGGAGTCGGTCATGTCCATCCGCATGATGCCGATGGACTACGTGTTCAGCCGCTTCCCGCGCGTTATCCGCGACGTGAGCGCCAAGCTGGGCAAGCAGGTGCGCCTGGACACCTACGGCAAGGAAACCGAACTCGACAAGGGCTTGATCGAGCGCATCGTCGATCCGCTCACGCACCTGGTGCGCAACAGCCTGGACCATGGCATCGAGACGCCGGACGTGCGCACCGCCAAGGGCAAGGACGCCACCGGCCAGCTGCTGCTGTCGGCGCAGCACCACGGCGGCAACATCGTGATCGAGGTGAGCGATGACGGCGCGGGCCTCAACCGCGAGCGCATCCTGGCCAAGGCCATGCAGCAGGGGCTGCCGGTGAGCGAATCGATGCCCGACGAGGAGGTGTGGCAGCTCATCTTCGCGCCGGGTTTCTCCACCGCAGAGCAGGTCACCGACATCTCGGGCCGCGGCGTGGGCATGGACGTGGTCAAGCGCAACATCCAGGAGATGGGCGGCCACGTGGAGATCCACTCGCGCGGCGGACAGGGCACCACCACCCGCATCGTGCTGCCGCTGACGCTGGCCATCCTGAACGGCATGTCGGTCAAGGTGGGCAGCGAGGCCTACATCCTGCCGCTGAGCTATGTCATCGAGTCGCTGCAGCCGCTGCCCGAGCACCTGCATTCCATCACCGCCGACGGCCACGTGATCCGCGTGCGCGGTGAATACCTGCCGCTGATCGAGCTGCACCGCGTGTTCGACGTGGCGGGTGCGCAGACGCATCCCACGCAGGGCATCCTGGTGATCGTGCAGGCCGACGACAGCCGCTTCGCGCTGCTGGTGGACGAGCTGCTCGGCCAGCACCAGGTGGTGGTGAAGAACCTCGAGACCAACTATCGCAAGGTACCCGGCATCTCCGCCGCGACCATCCTCGGCGACGGCAGCGTGGCCTTCATCATCGACGTGGGCGCCATGCCGCGCATCCAGCGCGCGCAGGCCGCGAGCGCGGCCGCGCTCGCGGGCGCGGCCCGAAGGACGGACGCCATTGCGCTGTGACACCCGACGGAGACAGCTGAATGCGCTTTGATTTCTTCCGTCGTTCTTCCGAAGGGGAAGGAGCCGGCGCCGATGCGGGCGCTTCCGCGCAGCCGGAAGCCGGCTGCGAAGGCCACCTGACCTATTCGATGCTGCTCGACGCGCAGCGTCGCGTGATCGGCTATCGCATGGCCTGGCGCGCCGCGGGCGCTGCGCCTGCCGAATCGGCTGTGTCCGGCGCGTCCGGTGCCGCGGGCGTCAAGGCGCTCATGGACACGCTCGCCATGCACCTCAATCCCGAGGGAGAAGGCTGGCTGCTGGGTTCGCAGCTGCTCTTCGTCGACGTGACGGTCGATGCGCTCTTCCAGAGCGAGCTGCAGTCGCTGCCGCCGCAGCAGGTCGTGCTGTGCATGCGCGCCGAAGAGCTGATGGATGCCGATCTGCGCTCCATCCTGCTGTTCCTGCGCGAGCAGGGCTTCGGATTCATGCAGTGCGGCGGCACCGAGCTGCCCGAGGACCCGGAGCTGCGCTCCATCGTCACGCACCTCGAGGTCGGCGCCAACGCCGCCGACACCGTCGCGCGGCTGCGTCGCGACGAGCAGCTGGGCCATCGGCCGGTCGAGCTCGTCGCCTCGCGCGTCGAGGACTGGAAGCAGTTCGACGCCTGCGCCGCGCTGCGCGTGAACGTGTTCGTCGACGGCGCCTTCCGCAACCCGCCGGTGCTCGAGACCGAAGACGCGCTGCAGCCCGAATCGCTGCTGATCGTGCAGCTGATGCAGATGCTCCAGCGCAACGAAGACCTGCGAGTCATCGAGGCCGCCCTCAAGCACGACGCCGCGCTCACCTACCGGCTGCTGCGCTACATCAACTCGCCCGCTGTGGGCATGGCGGTGGAGATCCATTCCCTGCGCCACGCGGTGGCCATGCTGGGCTACTCGCCGCTGTACCGCTGGCTATCGCTGCTACTGGCCACCAGCAATAAGGCGGGTTCGCCCTACATGATGAAGAAGGCGATCCTGCGCGGCCGCTTCGTCGAACTGGTGGGGCAGGGCATGCTGCCGGCCAGCGAGGCCGACAACCTGTTCGTGGCCGGCATGTTCTCGCTGCTCGACCAGTTGCTGGGCGTCTCGATGGAAGGCGTGCTGCGCAAGGTGCAGCTCACCGAGGCGGTGCAGCAGGCCATTCTGTCGCGCGGGGGGCTGTACGGCCCCTTCGTGGCGCTGGCCGAGAGCTGCGAGCTCGACGACGGACAGGCCGCGCGCCTGTCGGAGGCGTTGTTCCTGAGCCCGGCGCAGGTCAATGCCGCCCAGCTCTCCGCGCTCGTGTGGGCGCAGGAGGCGAGCCCGGCTGCGGCTGGACCATGACGCAAAGGCAGCCCGAAGTGCGGGGCATTCGCGCGTCTGATCGACCCATTGGAAACGGTGGGCGCTATGTACATTGAAAGCCAAGCTTCCAGGCTGGCCGTGACGACCGAGTTCCATTTCACCGACCACGATTTCTCGCGCATACGGACGCTGATCCACCGTCGCGCGGGCATCGCGCTGGGCGAACAGAAGCGGCAGATGGTCTACAGCCGGCTCTCGCGCCGGCTGAGGGAGCTGCAGGTGCCCGACTTCGCCTCATACCTCGACTGGCTCGAACAGCGCCAGGACGGCGACGAGTGGCAGCTCTTCATCAATTCGCTGACTACCAACCTCACCTCGTTCTTTCGCGAGGCGCACCACTTCCCGACGCTGGCCGAGCACGTGCGCAAGGCGAAGCAGCCCGTCACCGTGTGGTGCGCGGCGGCATCGACCGGCGAGGAGCCCTATTCGATCGCCATCACGCTGATGGAGGCCCTGGGCGACAAGGCGGCCGCCTCGCGCGTGATCGCCACCGACATCGACACCGCGGTACTGGCCAAGGCCGCCACCGGCGTCTTCACTACCGAGCAGGTGCGAAGGCTTGCGCCCGAGCGGCTGCGGCGCTTCTTCAACAAGGGCACCGGCTCGAACGCGGGCAAGGTGCGCGTGCGTCCCGAAGTGGCGGCGATCGTGAAGTTCTCGCGGCTGAACCTGCTCGACAGCGCCTGGTCGGTGAAGGAGCCTGTGGACGCGATCTTCTGCCGCAACGTGATGATCTATTTCGACAAGCCGACGCAGAAGAAGGTGCTCGACCGCTTCGCGCCGCTGCTCAAGCCCGACGGGCTGCTGTTCGCCGGACATTCGGAGAACGCCTCGCTCGTCAACCAGGCCTTCCGGCCGCTGGGGCAGACCGTGTACGAACTGGCGCGCCCGCGTGCGGCGGGTGCTTCCTCATGAGCACGGCCTCCAGCGCGGCGGCCCCGGGTTCGGTGGCCAGCCATCACTACTTCGACCGCGACGTCGGCATGATGGCCGTGAAGCTGCTGCCCTCGGAGTACTACGTGACTTCGAGCAACACCGCGCTCAGCACGGTGCTTGGCTCGTGCGTGGCGGCATGCCTGCACGACCGCGAGGCCGGCGTGGCCGGCATGAACCACTTCATGCTGCCTGACGATGGCGAGGCGGGCGCTGCCGCCGGCACGCGCGATGCGACCGAGTCGATGCGCTACGGCACCTACGCCATGGACGTGCTGATCCGGGAGCTGGTGCGCGCCGGCGCGCGCCGCGACCGGCTCAAGGCCAAGGTGTTCGGCGGCGGCGCGGTGCTGGCCAACATGACCACGCTCAACATCGGCGACCGCAATGCCGACTTCGTGCTGCGCTACCTGGGCAACGAGCGCATCGAGGTCGCCGCGCAGGACCTGCGCGGGCCGCATGCGCGCCGCGTGTGCTTCGTGCCGGCGACAGGAAAGGCCATCGTGCGCAAGCTGCGCGCGCAGACCGAGGTGAGTCAGGTGCAGCGCGAGGAGGGCGAGCTGCTGCGCAGGCTCTCCGGCCAGCGCACCGTGCACGCCCCCGAATACAACAACAAGGGCAAACAGTGAGCAGCAAGAAAATCAAGGTGCTGTGCGTCGACGACTCGGCGCTCATCCGCAGCGTGATGACGGAGATCATCAACAGCCAGTCCGACATGACGGTGGTGGGCACGGCCGCCGATCCGCTGGTGGCGCGCGACCTCATCAAGGTCACCAACCCCGACGTGCTCACGCTCGACGTGGAAATGCCGCGCATGGACGGGCTGGAGTTCCTCGAAAAACTCATGCGGCTTCGGCCCATGCCGGTGGTCATGGTGTCGTCGCTGACCGAGCGCGGCTCCGAGATCGCGCTGCGCGCGCTCGAGCTGGGCGCCATCGACTTCGTGACCAAGCCGCGCCTGGGCGTGCGCGACGGCCTGCTCAACTACACCGAGCTGATCACCGGCAAGATCCGCACCGCCGCCAGCGCGCGCCTGCTGCCCGCGAGGAGCGCCGCCGCGGCGCGGCCGGGCGGCGAGGCGCCGCAGGAGTCGCTGCTGCGCAGCCCGCTGCTGAGTACCGAGAAGCTCATCATCATCGGCGCCTCCACCGGCGGCACCGAGGCCATCCGCGAGGTGCTGCAGCCGCTGCCGCCCGATTCGCCCGCCGTGATGATCGCGCAGCACATGCCCGCGGGCTTCACGCGCTCGTTCGCGCAGCGCCTGGACGGCCTGTGCCGCATCAACGTGAAGGAAGCCGAGCACGGCGAACGCGTGCTGCCGGGCTATGCCTACATCGCGCCGGGCGGCTTCCACCTTTCGCTCGCGCGCAGCGGTGCCAACTACGTGGCGCACCTCGACCAGGAGCCGCCGGTGAACCGCCACCGTCCGTCCATCGACGTGCTGTTCGATTCGGCCGCGAAGCACGCGGGCAAGAACGCCATCGGGATCATCCTCACCGGCATGGGCAAGGACGGTGCCGAGGGCCTGCTTCGCATGCGTCGCGCCGGCGCCCACACGCTGGCGCAGGACGAAGCCAGCTGCGTGGTCTTCGGCATGCCGCGCGAGGCCATCGCGCTGGGCGCGGTGGACGACGTGTCGCCCCTGTCGGAAGTCAGCCGCCGCGTGCTGGCGCACCTTCGCACGTTCGGTGAACGTACGAACCGAGTTTGAGAGAAAAGAAAACGACCTTGGAGTTGGAAATATCGTGATCGACAAGAGCATCAAAATCCTGGTTGTGGACGACTTCCCGACCATGCGCCGCATCGTGCGCAACCTGCTGAAGGAGCTGGAGTTCCACAACGTGGACGAGGCCGAGGACGGCGCCGCCGGCATCGAGAAGCTGCGCGGAGGCAACTTCGGCTTCGTGGTTTCGGACTGGAACATGCCCAACATGGACGGCCTGACCATGCTGCAGACCATCCGCGCCGACCCCGAGCTCAAGAAGCTGCCGGTGCTGATGGTCACGGCCGAGGCCAAGAAGGAGAACATCGTCGCGGCGGCGCAGGCCGGCGCGAACGGCTACGTGGTCAAGCCCTTCACCGCCGCCACGCTCGAGGAAAAGATCACCAAGATCTTCGAAAAGCTCGCAAAGGAAGCGGCGTGACATGAGCCAGAACACTTCTTTGGCCGCAGAGCCGGTCAACAACACCACCGAAGAGATCCTGGGCCGCATCGGCCAGCTCACGCGCCAGCTGCGCGAAGGCCTGCGCGAGCTGGGCCTCGACAAGCAGGTGGCCAGGGCGGCGCAGGCCATTCCGGATGCGCGCGACCGCCTGAGCTACGTGGCCGAGACCACCGAGCGCGCGGCGCACCGCGCGCTCAACGCGATCGACGTGGCGCAGCCGCTGCAGGAGGCGCTGGCCACCGACGCCAAGGGCCTGAGCAAGCGCTGGGACGAGTGGTTCAAGAACCCCATCGAGCTCGACCATGCGCGTGAGCTCGTGCTCGACACCCGCGGCTATCTCGACGGCGTGCCCGAGCGCGCGAGTGCGATCAACACGCAGCTCATGGAGATCCTGATGGCGCAGGACTTCCAGGACCTCACCGGCCAGGTCATCAAGAAGATGATGGAAGTGGTCAACGACGTCGAGACGCAGCTGCTGCAGGTGCTGATCGACAACTCCGCTCCCGAGAAGCGCCACGAGGCCACGCAGAGCCTGCAGAACGGCCCGCAGATCAAGCCCGGCAACCCCGATGCCGTGACCAACCAGGCACAGGTCGACGACCTGCTGGAGAGCCTCGGCTTCTGATCCCGCGACCGGGGAGGGCCCGTCGGGCCCTCTGCCTCGTTCTCATCCCTCTCCCTTCCTCCTTTCCTCCTTAGTTCTATTGTCCGAACTGCAGGGCTATCAGGGTCCTGATCGACAGATTGTTCCGAGGGGCCGAATCCAATAATTTGGCCATGAGCAAGGCGTACTTCGCCAGTGCTGGTTCGGAGCATGAATGGCTGAGGAAAGCGATCTCGAAAAAACGGAACCCG
Organism: Variovorax atrisoli; assembly: GCF_014195185.1. Classification (NCBI taxonomy): domain Bacteria; kingdom Pseudomonadati; phylum Pseudomonadota; class Betaproteobacteria; order Burkholderiales; family Comamonadaceae; genus Variovorax; species Variovorax atrisoli. Next base: position 247,351 of record NZ_JACIBG010000006.1, read on the forward strand.
CCTCCGAGCGGCGCCTCGAAAAGGCCCGCGAGGAAGGCAACGTAGCCCGTTCGCGCGAACTCACCACCTTCGTGATGCTGGGCACGGCCTGCGCCGGCCTGTGGCTCGCGTCGGAGTCGCTCGGCACGAGCATGAACGGCGCGCTGCGAATGGGCCTGCAGTTCGATCGCGCCAGCGCCTTCGATCCCCACTACATGCTGGCCCGCACCGGGCTGATGTCCATGCAGGCGCTGGGCGCCATCGGCCCGATGTTCGCGATGATGATCGTCGCCGCCGTGGTCGCGCCGATGATGCTCGGCGGATGGCTCTTCTCCACCAAGTCGGTGGCGCCGAACTTCGGCAAGCTCAATCCGCTGGCCGGCATCGGCCGCATGTTCTCCTCACAGTCGCTCGCCGAGCTGCTCAAGGCGCTGGCCAAGTCGACGCTCATCGGCGGCGTGGCCTGGTGGGTGGTGTCGCGCGACATCGGCACGCTGATGGCCCTGATGGCGCAGCCCGCCGAGTACGCGCTGCCGCATGCGCTGGTGCTGGTGGCCAAGCACTGCGTGCTGATCGCGGCCACGCTCTTCCTGGTGGCGCTGATCGACGTGCCCTTCCAGCTCTGGAGCTACTACCGCAAGCTGCGGATGTCGCGCGAGGACGTGCGCCAGGAGCACAAGGAAAGCGAAGGCGATCCGCACATCAAGGCCGCGATCCGCCGCCAGCAGCAGCAGATGGCGCGCCGCCGGATGATGTCCGAGGTGCCCAAGGCGGACATCGTGCTGACCAACCCGACGCACTTCGCCGTCGCGCTCAAGTACCAGGAAGGCGGCATGCGCGCGCCGCGCGTGGTGGCCAAGGGCACCGAACTCGTGGCCGCGCGCATCCGCGAGCTGGCCAAGGAGCACAAGGTGGTGATCCTCGAGGCGCCGCCGCTCGCGCGCTCGCTCTACAGGCACACGAAGCTGGGCGACGAGATTCCCGCCGGCCTCTACACCGCCGTGGCCGAAGTGCTGGCCTGGGTCTACCAGCTTCGGCGCTGGAAGGCCGAAGGCGGCGAAGCGCCGCGCACGCCCACCGATCTCCCGGTTCCCGCAGACCTTCAATACAGCGCCGCCGATGCGGCTGAGCAAGCCGCATGAACGCGATGACAAACCTGATGCGCTTGCCCGCGCGCTTCTTCCCGGGCTCGCAGCTCAAGGGGCTGGCGGGGCCGATCCTCATCATCATGATCCTGAGCATGATGGTGCTGCCGCTGCCGCCATTCCTGCTCGACCTGCTGTTCACCTTCAACATCGCCATGTCGGTGATGGTTCTGCTGGTGAGCATGTACACGATGAAGGCGCTGGACTTCGCGGCCTTCCCGGCGGTGCTGCTGTTCTCCACGCTGCTGCGCCTGTCGCTGAACGTGGCCTCCACGCGCGTGGTGCTGATGAACGGCCACACCGGCGCCGACGCTGCGGGCAAGGTGATCGAGGCCTTCGGGCACTTCCTCGTGGGCGGCAACTTCGCGGTGGGCGTGATGGTGTTCATCATCCTCGTGCTCATCAACTTCATGGTGATCACCAAGGGCGCGGGGCGCATCGCCGAGGTGGGCGCGCGCTTCATGCTCGACGCGATGCCGGGCAAGCAGATGGCCATCGACGCCGACCTCAACGCAGGCCTGATCGGCGAGGACGTCGCCCGCAAGCGCCGCCAGGAAGTGGCGCAGGAGGCCGACTTCTACGGCTCGATGGACGGTGCCAGCAAGTTCGTGCGCGGCGACGCCATCGCGGGCCTGCTGATCATGGTGATCAACATCATCGGCGGCCTGGTGGTGGGCATGGTGCAGCACGGGCTGGACTTCTCCACCGCGGGCAAGACCTACACGCTGCTGGCCATCGGCGACGGCCTGGTCGCGCAGATCCCGGCGCTGGTGATCTCCACCGCCGCCGGCGTGATCGTCTCGCGCGTGACCACCGACGAGGACGTGGGCAGCCAGCTCACAGGCCAGCTCTTCTCCAACCCGCAGGTGCTGTTCCTCACGGCCGGCATCGTCGGCCTGCTGGGCATGATCCCGGGCATGCCGAACCTGGCCTTCCTGCTGATCGCGGGCGGCCTGGTGTGGCTGGGCCGCGGGCTGCTGCAGCGCAAGCCGAAGCAGCAGGCCGCGCAGGAAGCCGCAGCCGCGCAGGCCGCGAACATCGCCGCGTCTTCCGCCGAGACGGCCGAGGCGACGTGGGACGACGTGGCCATGGTCGACCCGCTGGGCATGCAGGTCGGCTACCGGCTCATTCCGCTGGTGGACCAGTCGCAGCAGGGTGAGCTGCTGGGCCGCATCAAGAGCATCCGCAAGAAGATCGCGCAGGAAGTGGGCTTCCTGGTGCCGGTGGTGCACATCCGCGACAACCTGGAGATCAAGCCCAACACCTACGTCATCACGCTGAAGGACGTGGAGATCGGCCGCGGCGAGGCCTACCCCAACCAGTGGATGGCCATCAACCCGGGGCAGGTCAGCGGCACGCTGCCCGGCACGCCCACGCGCGATCCGGCCTTCGGCCTTCCCGCGACCTGGATCGACGCGAGCCTGCGGCAGCAGGCGCAGGTTTACGGCTACACGGTGGTCGATGCCTGCACCGTGATGGCCACGCACCTGAACCACCTCATCCAGACCCACGCCGCGGAGCTGCTGGGCCGCCAGGAGGTGCAGCAGCTGCTCGACCAGATCGCCAAGACCGCGCCCAAGCTCACCGAAGACCTGGTGCCGAAGGTGCTGTCGCTCAGCACGCTGCACAAGGTGCTGCAGAACCTGCTCGACGAGGAAGTGCCGATCCGCGACATGCGCACCATCCTCGACGTGATGGCCGAGCACGCGCCGACCGTCAAGGACCCCACCGAACTCACCACACTCACGCGCCTGGCCCTGGGCCGTGCGATCACGCAGCAGCTCTTCCCCGGCGACAGCGAGATGCAGGTCATCGGCCTGGACGGCTCGCTCGACGCCGTGCTCCAGCAGGCGCTGACCAACAGCAGCGGCATCGAGCCCGGCATCGCCGACAACCTGCTGCGCCAGGCACAGGCCGCCATCACCCGCCAGGAGCAGATGGGCCTCGCGCCCGTGCTGGTCGTGCAGCACTCGCTGCGGGTGCTGCTGTCGCGCTTCCTGCGGCGCAGCCTGCCGCAGCTCAAGGTGCTTTCGCACGCAGAGATTCCTGATTCCCGAACCATCAAGGTCACCACCGCCATCGGAGGACGAGGTTGAATTCCCACCAACAGACAGACGTGCGCACCACTGCGCGCAAATTCGTCGCGGCCACCAGCCGCGAAACCCTGCGACTGGTGAGGGAGGCGCTGGGCGCCGACGCCATCGTGCTCTCGCACCGCGTCACGGCGCAAGGCGTGGAGATCGTCGCGATGGTCGAGGGCGAGGTGCAGGGCGTGGTGCAGCAGGGCAGTGCGCCTGCGCAGCCCGTGGCGGCGCCTGTGGCAGCGGTTGCTGCACCAGTCCCGGCACCCGTCCCGGTACAGGCACCGGTCGCGCGTGCGATGCCGATGCCTTCGGCGCCGGCACCCGTCGCGTCCGCGGTTCCGGTCGCACCGGTCCCTCCCATCACGGCAGTCGCAGCACCCGCTGCGGCACCTGCCGACACGGTGCTCGAAGAGCTGCACTCCATGCGCGGCATGATCGAGGAGCAACTCGCCAGCGTGGTGTGGAACGACAGGCAGCGCCGCGACCCGGTGCGCGGCCGCCTGCTGCGCACGCTGCTGGGTGCGGGCTTCAGCGCGCGCCTGTCGAAGGCCATGCTCGAGAAGCTGCCCACCGGCCGCACCTATGCCGAAGGCATGGCCTACGTGCGATCGGAACTCATCCGCGCGGTGCCCGTGCATGAGGACGAGGACGCCCTGTTCGCCGAGGGCGGCGTCTATGCGCTGATGGGCCCCACCGGCGTGGGCAAGACCACCACCACCGCCAAGCTGGCCGCGCGCTGCGTGATGCGCTTCGGTGCCGACAAGCTCGCGCTGGTGACCACCGACAGCTACCGGATCGGCGCCTACGAGCAGCTGCGCATCTACGGCCAGATCCTCAATGTGCCGGTGTACGCGGTGAAGGACGCCGCGGACCTGCACCTCGTGCTGCGCGACCTGCGCGAGAAGCACATGGTGCTGATCGACACCGTCGGCATGAGCCAGCGCGACCGCGCCGTGCCCGAGCAGATCGCCATGCTGGGCCAGAGCCCGCGGCCGGTGAAGAAGCTGCTGCTGCTCAATGCCACCAGCCACGGCGACACGCTCAACGAGGTGGTGCACGCCTACCGCCACGGCAACGAACTCGCCGGCTGCATCTTCACCAAGGTGGACGAGGCCACGCACCCGGGCGCGCTGATCGACACCGTGATCCGCCACCGCCTGCCGGTGCACTACATCTCCAGCGGCCAGAAGGTGCCCGAGAACCTGATGCAGGCCGACCGCGCGCAGCTGGTGGACAGCGTCTTCCAGCCGCGCCAGCACAGCCCGCTTTTCGTGCCCGCCGAGAGCGACCTGCAGGAAGAAGCCGCTTCGGGCGCCGCCTCGCAGCACGCGGTGCAGAAGGCCCAGGGCGAGACCGACCTGCTGCGCCTGAAGTACCAGAACCTGATCCGCGCGATGGCGCACGACGCGCAGGAGCTCGCCACCACCGCGAGCGCCCTGGCCGACGCACAGATCGGCTTCGAGCGGGCGCGTTCGTTGTGGCGCCAGGCCACCGACGAGGAGGCGGGCCAGAAGGTGGTGCTGCAAGACCTGCTGGTGCACGCGCGCAGCGAGGTGGCCGCCGGCTGCGAGAACTACGTGCTCGCGCTGTGCGGGCAGGTGGGCCTGCGCTCGAACGAAGGCGGCGATGCCTACGAATGCCACGGCAGCCTGCTGCTGTCGGACCGCACCGGCCTGCCGATGGCGGCGCCCAACCAGTGGCTCTCGACGGCGGCCACGCGCGGCGCGAAGGATGCGGCGCGCAAGCCCGGCGCACGCCAGGTGCCCTGGCTGCGCCAGCAGGACCTGGGCCATCGCCCGATGGTCCACCTGCTGACGCGGCTGCCCGGCATCGAGGCCATGGTGCAGTGGCAGGCCGCGGGCCAGCGCTGGCTGGCGCGCGCGCCGGGCTCCACGGCCGTGATCGACTCGCGCACCGGCTCGCCCGACACGCTCGCGCGCATGGACTTCGAGTTCGGCGAGGGCCGGCCCGTGCACTTCCGCGGGAAGGCCGCACTGCTCGCAGAAGCGCAGGTCGACGTGGTGCTGCGCTTCAACGCCGCGGCCATGGCCGCGGGCATCGCGCGCGACGAGATGCCTGCGCTGCGCTGCATCGCCACGCGGATCGTCGATGCGCGCAGCGGCAACCTGCTGGCGCTGAGCCATGCGCTCTCGAACATCGGCACGGAGGTCCCCGCGCAGCAGCTGGCCCGATGGATGGGCTGGGCGCTGGACGCCGAGCCCTGCTTCCGCCTGTTGCGCGACGGCGTGCAGCTGGTGGGCGGCATCGGCGAGCTCGGCGACCCCGACATCATGAAGCGGCTGCTGATCGCCGGCCAGATGACCACCACCGTGTGGCGCCTGCTGCAGGCCGAAGGCGAATGGGCCGACCGTGCGCGCGCGCTCATGGGCCAGCTCACCGGCCGCCCGGCGCGCAACGGCCGCGCCATGAGCGGCAGTGCGCTCAGCGCGGGCATGGGCAAGCTCTTCCTGCTGCTGGACGCGCTCGGCACCGAATCGACCGCGCCGGTGCAGCCGCCCCGCGCGCTGGAGCAGCCGCAGAAGCTGGAGCGGCAGGATTGAGGGTGCAGCGATGAACAAGCTGGTTGCGGATCAGGCGGACGGCCTCCGGCGCCTGCTCGCGCCGACGCAGGCGCGCGTGGTCGCGGTGGCCGGCATGGGCCCCGGTGCCGGCGGCACCACCGCCGCGATGAACTTCGCGGTAGCGCTCGCGGGGCAGGGCCGCAACGTCCTGCTGCTGGACGAGCATCGCCGTGCCGACGGTTCGGCGTGCGAGGTGTGGGACATCGATCCGCCCGGCAGCCTGGCCGACGTGGCGCGCGGGCGTCTGGCGCTGGACGGCGCCGAGGTGCGCGTGGCCTGCGGCGTGCACGTGCTGACGGCGGTGCGCAGCGCGTCGCATGAAGCGGCGAATGAGGCCGGCGGCAGCGCGATCGATCCGCGCAGGTTCTGGCACGACGGCGTGGTCGTCATCGACGCCGCCTTCGATGCCGAAGGCCGGCTGTCGCCGCTCGCGCTCGGCGCCGACGACCTGCTGCTGGTGCTGCAGCCGCACCCCGCCTCGGTCACCTCGGCCTACGCAGGCATCAAGCGCCTGCACCACACCCACGGCCTGCAACAGATGCGCTTCCTGCTCAACAACGTGGTGGACGCGCAGGCCGCTCGCCAGATCATGAACAACCTCGCCCAGGCGGGCAGCCGTTACCTGGCGTTGTCGCTGCAGCCTGCGGGCTCGGTGCGTTTCGACCCGCTCGTGGCGGACGCATGGCGGCTGAAGAAGACCATCGCCGAGGCCTTTCCCGCGAGCGACGCGGCGGTCGACTTCCGCCGCGCCGCCGGCGAGATGGACCGGTGGCCGTGGCCCGAGCCGGCACCGCTGCAGGCCGCGGCATGAGCCGCCCGCGCCCCACCGAGGAATGAAGGACGCACGCACGGCCATGTACACCGCACAAGGAACCATCGAGAAATCGCACCTGCTCGCGCAGCACCAGCCGCTGGTGCGCCGCATCGCGCTGCAGATGATGGCGAAGCTGCCGGCCAGCGTGGAGCTGGACGACCTGATCCAGGCCGGCATGCTCGGCCTGCTGGACGCATCGGCGCGCTACCAGGACAACCGGGGCGCGCAGTTCGAGACTTTCGTCAGCCAGCGCATACGCGGCGCCATGCTCGACGAGCTGCGCGCCGCCGACTGGGGCTCGCGCGGCCTGCGCCAGTCGGCGCGCGGCATCGAGAAGGCGATGCAGGCGCTGGGCCACAAGCTCGGGCGAGCTCCCACCGAGGGGGAGATCGCCAAGGAGCTGAAGATGGACATCGAGGCCTACCAGTCGCTGCTGCAGGAGATCCAGGGCTGCCAGCTGCTGTACGTCGAGGACTTCTCCAAGGACGACGCCGACAACGGCTTCCTCGACAGCCACTCGCAGGACGCTCGCAAGGACCGCCGCAGCAGCGACGACCCGCTGGAGCAGCTGCTCGAAAGCGGCTTTCGCCACCAGCTGGTGGACGCCATCGCGGCGCTGCCCGAGCGCGACCAGCTGCTGCTGAACCTCTACTACGAGGAGGAGCTGAACCTGCGCGAGATCGGCGCCATTCTCGAGGTGAGCCAGTCCCGCGTGTGCCAGCTGCACAGCCAGGCGATCAGCAGGCTGCGCGCGAAGCTCAAGGACGTGCTCTAGGGCCTGCCGCACCCACCCCGTGCGGGGGCGTCGGCGCCCGCGATCAGGTTTTGTCCGTCAGCAAGGCGCGCCATCATCTGGCGAAAGCCGCTCGCGCGGGTGGGCACTCTCGCAGGCTTGGCAAAGAACCGAAAGCAACACTCTCGATCCACCTCCAGGCTGCAGGCGAGCCGCCCCATCGGCGAGTACGCGCTCATCGGCTCGACCCACAGTTCCGCGCTGGTGCACCGCGGCGGCGACATCGAATGGCTGTGCCTGCCGCGCTTCGACTCGGCAGCGATGTTCGCCAGCCTGCTGGGCGACGAGCGCAACGGCCACTGGAGCATGCGCGCACGCGACCGCAAGGCGCGGATCTCGCGGCGCTACCTGCCCGGCACCGTGGTGCTGGAGACGACGATACGCACCGCCACCGGCGTTGCGCTCGTCACCGACTTCATGCCTAGGCCTGCGATCGACGGCACCCACGAGGTGGTGCGCATCGTGCGCGGCCTGCGCGGCACGGTCGGCATGCACACCGAGTTCCGCATCCGTTTCAACTACGGCGAATGGTGTCCGTGGATGGAGCGGCGCGACGGCGCGGTGTTCGCCACCGCCGGCCCGGACTCGGTGCGCATCAGCTCCGGCGTGCCGCTGGTCAACGAGAACTTCGCGAGCTTCGCCGACTTCGATGTGTCGGCGGGACAGTCCATCGCGTTCAGCCTCGACTGGTTTCCCTCGCACCTGAAGCCGCCGGTGACGCGCGACGCCAATGCGCTGCTGGCGCGCACGGTCGCCGAATGGAGCGCCTGGACCGAGCGCTGCGGCTACTTCGGCGAGTTCCGCGAACCGGTGATGCGCTCGCTGCTCACCCTCAAGGCGCTGACCTACGAACCCACCGGCGGCATCGTCGCGGCGCCGACCACGTCGCTGCCCGAGCTGCCCGGCGGCGAGCGCAACTGGGACTACCGCTTCTGCTGGCTGCGCGATGCGGCGCTCACGCTGTATGCGCTTATCGGCTCCGGCTACGTGGAGGAGGCCAGCGCATGGCGCTGGTGGCTGATGCGCGCGGTGGGCGGCTCGCCCGAGGAACTGCAGGTGATGTACGGCCTGCACGGCGAACGCTCGCTCACAGAGCTGGAGCTGGGCTGGCTGCGCGGCTACGAGGACAGCCGCCCGGTGCGCATCGGCAACGGCGCGCACGACCAGCGCCAGCTCGACGTCTACGGATCGGTCATCGCGGCCTTCCACGCGGCGCGCAAGGCGGGGCTGGCCGACATGGACAAGCTGTGGCCGCTGGAGCGCGCGATCGCGAAGCAGCTGCTGGAGCTCTGGCGCGAGCCCGACTGCAGCCTGTGGGAGGTGCGCGGCGAGCCGCGGCACTTCGTGCATTCCAAGATCATGTGCTGGCTGGCTTTCGACCGCGTGATCGCGAGCGCGACCGAGTTCGGGCTCGAAGGCCCCATCGACCTCTGGCGCGCGGCGCGCGACGAGATCCATGCCGAGGTCTGCGCGCGCGGCTACGACGCGGCGAGCAATTCCTTCGTGCAGTTCTACGGCGCCGACACCGTCGACGCTGCGCTGCTGTGGATGCCGCTGATCGGCTTCCTGCCGATCCACGACAAGCGCGTGCAGGGTACGGTCGCGCGCGTGGAGAAGGAGCTTGTCTTCCACGGGCTGGTGTACCGCTATCGCACCGAGACGGGCGTCGATGGCCTCGGCGGCGGCGAGGGCGCGTTCCTGGCGTGCAGCTTCTGGCTGGCGAACGTCTACGTGGCCATGGGCAAGGTGCGCAAGGCGCGCGCGCTCTTTCGGCGCCTGCTCGCGCTGGGCAACGACCTGGGCCTCTTCGCCGAGGAATACGACCCGGTCGCGCAGCGGCAGCTGGGCAACTTTCCGCAGGCCTTCTCGCACATCGGGCTGATCAACAGCGCGCACGCGCTGGCGTCGGCCGCCGGCGGCGTGTGGGAGCTGGCGGACCTCGACGGCAAGGCGTCAGTGGTGAAGAAGAAGAGGAAGACAGCGCCGAAGCGCGCAGGGAAGGCCGAAGGCAGGCCCGGACCTGAGCCCGAGGAGAAGGCCCCCGTCAGGAAGCGTTCGCGAGCGCGAACTCCTGCGCGCTGAACACGGTGTGGAAGACCGTGCCGTCGAACATCTCGAAGAGCTTCTTCGAGACCTCGCGGCTTTCGTGGCGCACCGGCGATTCGAGCGCGCGGGCGATGTCCCCGCGGCTTGCATAGCGGATCGACAGCACCATTGCGAGCTCGGGGTCGCTCACGTCGCTTTCGAGCTGACGAAGCACGCGCACTTCGAGCGCGCCGGGAAAGCGGGTCCACAGCGGCACCAGCTTGTCGTGCACGTGGCGGTCGAAGGCTTCTTCCATGCCGGCCTTGACCCGGCCCCTGAAGAACGCGCAGCGGATGAACATGGCTTCTCTTCCTTCCTGTGTCGTGTCCTTGTGATGGCGAGGCGAGGGCAATTCAGCCGCGCTCGTAGCCGCTGAACTGCCGCATCATCTCGGCCGTGTCCCGCGCGCCGAGTCCGGCCGCGACGAAGGTGCGGTGCAGTTCCGAGACGGCGCCCGCCAGCGGCAGCGGCAGGCGCTGGTCCTGCGAGAAGGCCTGCACCGCCTCCAGATCCTTGAGCATGTTGTCGATGCGGCCGGTGGGCGTGTAGTCGCGCGCGGCCATCCTGGGGCCGAACTCGCGCAGGATCTGGCTGTCGGCGCGCCCGCCGGCCAGCGCGGCGGGCAGCTTCGACGCATCGACGCCGCCAGCCTCGGCCAGCCGCACCGCTTCCGCCACGGCCTGGAAGCCGATGGCGCACAGCAGCTGGTTGACCAGCTTGGTCGTCTGGCCTGCGCCGCTCGCGCCCATGTGCGTGTAGTTGGCGCACAGGCTGTCCATCACCGCGCGTGCGCGCTGCACGTCTTCGGCGCTGCCGCCGGCCATCACCGTGAGCTGGCCGAGCAGCGCCTTGGGCGCGCCGCCGGAAAGCGGCGCATCGACGAAGCCCATGCCCGTGCGCTCGCGCAGCGACTGCGCGAGCCGGCGGGTGGAAGGCGGGTCGATGGACGACATGTCGATCAGCAGCCGCTGCGGGTCCGCAGGCGTGGCGGCAGCGATGCCGTCCTCGCCGAAGATGGCGCGCTCCACCACCGCGGCCGAGTTGAGGCTGGTGATGACGAAGTCGCTCGCGGCCGCTGCCTCGCGTGCCGTGGCGGCCGCCGCCGCGCCGTGCTCGGCGAGCGCCGCGACCTTGGCGGCGTCGAGGTCGAACACGCTCACGCGATGGCCGCATTCGAGCAGCCGGCGCGAGATGGCCGAGCCCATGATGCCGACGCCGATCACGGCCACGCGCGTCGCCGGGGCGGAGGTCTTCGTCATGCGAAGGCTTTCATGGCTGGGCGGTGCGGGTGCGCGGCACGGTGCTACAGGCTCGCGGTGATGCCGCCATCCACGTACAGGATGTGGCCGTTGACGAAGCTCGATGCGTCGGAGGCGAGGAAGATGGCCGCGCCGCCCAGCTCTTCCACGTCGCCCCATCTGCCTGCGGGCGTGCGGCCCGAGAGCCATGCGGTGAAGGCCTCGTCGGCCACCAGCGCCTGCGTGAGTTCGGTCTTGAAGTAGCCCGGTCCCAGGCCGTTGACCTGGATGCCGTGCTTGCCGAGGTCGATCGCCATGCCCTTGGTGAGCATCTTCACCGCGCCCTTGGTGGCGGCGTAGGGCGCGATGCCCGGGCGGCCCAACTCGCTCTGCACCGAGCACACGTTGATGATCTTGCCGCGCCTGCGTTCGATCATGCGCTGCGCGACCGCGCGTCCCACCAGGAACACGCTGTCGATGTTGGTGGTGGTGATCTTGTGCCATGCATCCACCGGAAACTCGGCGAAGGGCCCGCGATGCTGCATGCCGGCGTTGTTGACGAGGATGTCGATCGGCCCGACCTCGGCTTCGATGCCGGCCACGCCGGCTTCCACGGCCTCGGCGTCGGTCACGTCGAAGGCCCTGGCCTCGGCCGCGATGCCCCTGGCGCGCAGCGCATCCCGCGCTGCGGCGAGCGAGGCGGCGTCACGCGCATTGAGCACGACGCGGGCGCCCGCATTGCCGAGCGCGCCGGCCAGCGCGAAGCCGATGCCCTTGCTGGAGCCGGTGACGAGGGCGGTGCGCCCGGAGAGGTCGAACAGTTTCAAGGCAATTTCCTGGTGCGTGACAGACTTTGAGGATAAGTTACCGGTATCTTTTGCTTGCGTCAACGGGTAAAACCTGAGTTCTCCCAGCTCTCTGTCATGGTTAAAGTTACCGGTATCTTCGAAGACCATGAAGGACCGCGATTGACCACCACCCCCGCATCCCCGCACGTCCTGATGCCGGGCACCTATCCTGAATGGGACATGGCGCCCATGCGCGAGGCCTACACGATCCATCGGCTCTGGGAGGCGGCCGACCGGCAGGCCTTCATCGCCGAACACGCGGCCGACATCCGCGCGATCGCCACACGCGGCGAACTGGGCGCGGGCGCCGAGCTCATCGCGGCGCTGCCGAAGCTGGAGCTGGTCGCCTGCTACGGCGTGGGCACAGACGCCATCGACCTCGCCGCCTGCCGCGCGCGCGGCATCCGCGTGACCAACACGCCCGACGTGCTCAACGGCGACGTGGCCGATCTCGCGGTGGGCCTGATGCTCGCGGTGCAGCGGCGCATATCGGAAGGCGACCGCTTCGTGCGAAGCGGCGCATGGGCCGATGCCGCCATGCCCCTGGCCACGCGCGTCTTCGGCCAGCGCATCGGCATCGCGGGTTTCGGCCGCATCGGCAGCACCATCGCGCGGCGGCTCTCGGGCTTCGACGTCGAAGTGGGCTACTTCAGCCGCACGCCGAAGGCGGATAGCCCGCACCGCCACTTCGCCAGCCTGGCCGCGATGGCCGAATGGTGCGACGTGCTCGTCGTCATCCTGCCCGGCGGCGAGGCCACGCGAGGCATCGTCGATGCCGGGGTGCTGCATGCGCTGGGGCCCAGGGGCTGGCTGGTGAACGTGTCGCGCGGCACCACTGTCGACGAAGGCGCGCTGCTGCAGGCGCTGCAGACGCGCACCATCGCTGGCGCCGGGCTCGACGTGTTCCTCAACGAGCCGCGCATCGACCCGCGCTTTGCGGCGCTCGACAACGTGGTGCTCACGCCGCACCATGGCAGCGGCACCGAGCAGACGCGCCGCGCCATGGGCGAACTGGTGCGCCGCAACCTAGAGGCCCACTTCGCGGGCCGTCCCCTGATCACCCCCGTCGCCTGACACCTGACACTGACAGAGAGAGAAGGAAGAAGAACCATGCGCCTGCGTTGCATGTGCCTCGTGATCCACGCCCCCGACGACCTGCGCCTGGACGAGCAGGACGCCGGCGAGATCGGCCCCGGCCAGGTGCTGGTGAAGGTCGCAATGGGCGGCATCTGCGGCTCAGACCTGCACTACTTCCACAACGGCGGCTTCGGCACCGTGCGCATCAAGGAGCCGATGGTGCTGGGCCACGAGGTGGCCGGCACCGTGGTGGCGGTGGCGCCCGGCGTGGAGAGCGTGCGCATCGGCGACAAGGTGGCCGTCAACCCGAGCCGACCCTGCGGCGCCTGCAAGTTCTGCCTGGAGGGCCTGCCCAACCAGTGCCTGGACATGCGCTTCTACGGCAGCGCGATGCGCACGCCGCACGTGCAGGGCGCGTTCCGCAACATGCTGCTGTGCGAGGCCACGCAATGCGTGAAGGTGGCCGACCACGTGCCGCTGCGGCTGGCCGCGCTGGCCGAGCCGTTCTCGGTGGGGCTGCATGGCGTGTCTCGCGCGGGGCCGCTGCTGGGCAGGCGCGTTCTGGTGTCGGGCTGCGGGCCGATCGGCGTGCTTGCCATCGCGGCGGCGCGCGCGCACGGCGCGGCCGAGATCACGGCCACCGACGTGGTCGACGAGCCGTTGGCCATCGCCCGCGCGATGGGCGCCGACAACGCGATCAATGTCGCGCAGGACAAGGGCTGGGTCTCGCGCTACTCGGCCGACAAGGGAACCTTCGACGTGATGCTCGAATGCTCCGGCAACGAGCGCGCGCTGCGCGACGGCCTGGAGGTGATGCGCCCGCGCGGCGTGGTCGTGCAGCTCGGCCTGGGCGGCGACGTGAGCATTCCGCAGAACATGGTGGTGGCGAAGGAGCTCAGCATCTGCGGCTCGTTCCGCTTCCATGCCGAGTTCGCGCTGGCGGTGAAGCTCATCAACGAAGGGCGCGTCGACCTTTCCCCGGTGGTGTCGCACACATTCCCGATGCTGCAGGCGCGCCAGGCCTTCGAGTTGGCGAGCGACAGGCGCAAGGCGATGAAGGTGCTGATCGACTTCGCGGGAGATGCGGCGCAGGCGGAAGCCGTTGCCTGATTCGTCGAGAAAAAGGCCTCGATCATGCTGGGCAAAGCGACCCCGCCCGGTTCATCGAATCGCCCTCAGCCTTGCACGTGCGACCGGTTGTGCGCTTCCTCGAAGATCTGATGGATCAGCTCCCTGAACCATTTGTGGCCGGGGTCGTGGTCGTTGCGAGGATGCCAGACGGCATCGATGGATAGAGCCAGCTCGGGCAGCGGGAGCGGAAAGGCGACGCAGTTCGAGCCTGAGAGCACGCTTCCCATCCAGTGAGCCGGCATGGCGGCAACCAGATCCGTGGATTCGATCACCGGCATCATGCCTTGCCAGGTAGGCACCTGGATCATGACCTGGCGGGCCAGCCCACGCTCGGCCAGCAGTTCATCGAGGATGCTGCTGCCCACGCCCGAGACCTTCAGGTGACCGAGTTCGAGGTACCTGTCCAGGGTTAGTGGAGAGGATGCCGCAGGGTGGCCCCTTCTCATCAACACCATCCATCGGTCGTCCAGTATGCGCCTGGAGGCGGAAAGAACGGAGTGCCCCCTGGAGACGGAGAGCCTGATCTCCACTCCTTCGTATTCGACGCGGTCTGAGGGCTGGCGCATCTCGAAAGACTGGACCAGGAGGCTGACACCCGGCGCCACGGTCCGAAGTTCGACGCAAAGGCGCGGCAGCAAGAGGATGCCGACATAGTCGGACACGCGCAGAAGAAAAGTTCTTCTCGCGGTGGCAGGGTCGAACTCACCTGCAACCCCTATGGCGTTCTCGATTTCGCTGAAGGCCTTTCGGAAACTCTTCGCCAGGCGAACGGCCTCTGGGGTCGGAACCATGCCTTCCGCGGTTCGCAGCATCAGGGGATCCTTGAATTGCTCCCTCAGACGGCGCAACGCGTGGCTCACTGCCGAAGAAGTCAGGTTAAGCCTGGCTGCCGCCTTGCTGACGCTTCGCTCTTCGACGAGCGCTTCGAACATCACCAGAAGGTTGAGGTCGACTCGGCGGAGGTTGATTGCTGCGCGATCCTGGTTGGCGGATGGCTGAATTTCATTCATCTCAATGATGATTGTAATGAATTTGACTGACAGCGGGTCGAGCCAAAACAATCCGGCCTGCATCTCAACCAGACAGTACGGAATCCATGGCAATCACAGGCCGCCAAGGCGCAGCCCCCCAAGCGCTTCCTGGTGAAAAGCAAAGAATCTTTCCCGAGGGCGCATGCGACACGCACCTGCATGTTTTCGGATCTTCGGAGGAATTCCCGTTCATCGCGGAGCGCTCGTATACCCCGCCGCCGGCCACCATCGAACAGTATTGGTCTGCCTATGCGCCCTTGGGCATGGATCGCTGCGTTCTCGTCCAGCCGAGCGTGTATGGCCGCGATCACTCGCTGCTGAAACGCACACTGGTCGAGGCTGTTCCCGGCAGCATGCGCGGCGTGGCCGTGATCTTCGAAGACACGCCGGATGCTGAGATAGAGGAACTCCATCGAATCGGAGTCAGGGGCGCCAGATGCAATGCGCTGTTCAGCGGAGGTGTTTCCGCCGCCGGCCTGCAATCCATTGCGGATCGAGTGAAGGGCCTTGGATGGCATATCCAACTGCTCGTGAACATCGATTCTGATTTCGACCTCGTCCAGCGCATGACCGAAAAGGGCATGAGCGTCGTGGTGGACCACTTCGGCCATCCATCGAACTGCGGTGACCTCGACAGCAGGGGCGTCGGAGGCCTTCGAAGCCTGCTTCAAGAGGGATGCGCCTGGGTCAAGTTCTCGGGCGCGTACCGGATATCCGCGACTGGCTCGGGCGTCGATCCCTCCGTGCTGCCGCTCGCGCACAGCCTGGCGCGAGCGAATCCTGATCGCGTCGTCTGGGGCTCGGACTGGCCCCATCCCGGCATCGACGCGACGTCGACCGCCAGCATCGAGTTGGCAAACCTGATCACTCACTGGTTTCCCGAGGAAATCAGGCGCAAGGCCCTGGTAGACAACCCGACCCGGCTTTATTGGAACGACTGAATTTTTCAAAAAGGGACGTTCATGTTCACTCATAAAAGCAGCCGCAGGATTTTCCTGCAAGGTGCCGCATCGCTCGCTGCCTGCGCCGCATTTCAGCCCGCCAATGCGCAGGGCCGCTTTCCTTCGAAGCCGATCACCTTGGTGGTTCCTTTCGCACCGGGAGGGAACGTGGACATCGTCGCGCGCTCGCTGAGCGTGCCGCTGGCCAAGCTGGTGGGGCAGTCCGTGGTCATCGACAACCGAGCTGGCGGCGGCGGCGCCGTAGGAACAGGCACGGTTGCGAGGGCCGAGCCCGACGGGCATACCTTGTTGGTAGCGACCCCCGGACAATTGGGAACCCTCCCGGAGATCATCAAGCTGCCCTACAAGGCCGACAGCCTGACGCCCGTTGCAGTGCTCAGCCGTACGCCGGTCGTCGTGGTCGTGCGCGCCAACGACGCGCGATTCAAGACCGCGGCGGACTTCCTCAAGGCCGCCAAGGCTGCCAGCCAGAGCGTGACGGTCGGCCATGCAGGACCCGGGTCTCCCAACCACCTGGCGCTGCTCCAGTTTGAGGACTCCGCCAAGGCCCAGGTCAATGCCGTGCCCTACAAGGGATCGGGTCCCGCTCTGGTCGATCTGATGGGCGGCCAGATCGACGCCGTGGTCGACCAGATCACGAGCTCCACCCCGCACATCAAGATTGGCGCGTTGCGTGCTCTCGTCGTGCTGGGCCCTCAGGCCGGCGGGCTTCTTGCGAACGTGCCGACACTTGCTCAACTGGGCTTGCCTTCGTTCGATGCAACCACCTTCGTCGGATTGTTCGTGCCCCGGGGCGCGCCTGCTGCCAGCGTTGCCAGCCTGCAGGATTGGGCCACCAAGGCCGTGGCCCAGCCGGAGTTTTCCAACGTGATAAGAGATTTGGGCAGCGAGCCCGTGGGAGGCTCCGGCGCCGCGCTCCAGAAGCTGGTCACCGCCGAGGCAGCGTTGGCTGCGCAGATGGTCAAGCAGGGGCGTCTGAAGTCCGATTGATCGGATTCGAAACGCGTGGCGAGAGGATCGCGATGCGCGTGGCTTCTCTGAAGGCGCGGCTGTGCAGGCGCTGTCTGTTGGGGGAAGCGCTACAGGCTCTCCCGCCCACGCGCTTGCAGCCACGGCAGGCAGGTCGACTGCTCCTTGCAATAGTGGAACCCCGAAATTGATCGAGATCATTCCAGCCCCTGTCGCGCTGCAAAGCGGCTACCGGCGTTTTCTACATGCATTGGCCGCCGCCGGCTTTCGGGGCGAGATCTCGCCGCGATACGCCGACCGCACCGTCCTCTCCACGGACAATTCGATCTATCAGCGCCTGCCCCAGGCCGTGGTCTTTCCGCTGGATGCGGCCGACGTCGAGATACTCGCAAGGCTGCTCGGGGCGCCGGAGCATCGGCAAGTGGTTGTCTCTGCGCGAGGCGGGGGGACGGGCACCAACGGGCAGTCGCTGACGGACGGCATCGCGGTCGACCTGTCCCGGCATCTCAATCGGATCCTCTGGATCGATCCGATCCGGCGGGTGGCCAGGGTGCAGGCGGGCGTGGTCAAGGACCAACTGAACACTGCGCTGCAAGAGCACGGACTCTTCTTCGCCCCGGAGCTGTCGACCTCCAACCGCGCCACGATCGGCGGGATGATCAACACGGACGCGAGCGGCCAGGGAAGCTGCACCTACGGCAAGACGCGCGACCATGTGCTGGAACTGGACATGGTCATGCTGGGCGGCAATCGCTTCTCGAGCAGGTCTGTCGATGCCGATGAACTACGGGTGCTGCTGCAGGAAGACGGGCCGGTGGGCGCCGTGTGGCGCTGCGCACACCGGATCGCCACCCAGCACGCCGACCTGATCGCCGCGCGTTTTCCTCCGCTGAATCGCTGCCTCACCGGCTACGACCTGGCGCACCTCAGGGAACCCGGCGATCGCTTCAATCTCAACAGCGTCCTGTGCGGTGCCGAGGGTTCGCTGGGATTCGTGGTCGAGGCCGAGATCGGGCTGCTGCCCATTCCCCGATATTCGGTGCTGGTCAATGTTCGGTACGCCAGCTTCATGGATGCTCTGCGGGACGCACGATTCCTGATGCAGCATCGCCCGCTGTCGATCGAGACGGTCGATTCGCAGGTATTGAACCTGGCGATGGGCGACATCGTCTGGCAAGACGTGGCCGAGTATTTCCCCGTCGATGCCGACAGGCTGCCGACTCGCGGCATCAACCTGATCGAATTCTGCGCAGACTCGCAGGAGGAGCTGCGCGAGCGTTTGGCGGCCTTCGTCGGTCATCTCGATGACGATGCAACTGCGGCTCGCATCGGCCACACGGTCGCCTGGGGGAAGGCTTGCGTGGACAAGGTCTACGCCATGCGCAAGCGCGCTGTCGGATTGCTGGGCAACGTGCCGGGCGAGGCCCGGCCCCAGCCTTTCGTCGAAGACACTGCAGTGCCGCCCGAGAAGCTCGCCGAGTACATCGAGGAATTCAGGGCGCTGCTCGATGGCCACGGGCTGCGCTATGGCATGTTCGGCCATGTGGATGCGGGCGTGCTTCATGTCCGGCCGGCGCTGGATCTGAGAAACGCAGGCCACGCGGCTTTGATCCGCACGATCTCCGATGAGGTCGCCAGCTTGACGCTGAAGTACGGCGGCGTGCTGTGGGGCGAGCACGGGAAGGGCGTTCGATCCGAGTACGCGCCCAAGTTCTTCGGTCCGTTGTTTCCGGCACTGCAGGAACTCAAGGCTGCGTTCGACCCATACAACCAGCTGAATCCGGGAAAGATCGCCACTCCCGCGGGCCAGCCTGCAGAGTTGCTGCGTATCGACGAAGTCCCTTTGCGCGCCGACGCCGATCGCCAGATCGACGAGCGTGTCTGGCAAAGCCATGCAAGTGCGGTTCGCTGCAACGGCAACGGCGCCTGCTACAACTTCGACCCTGACGATGCGATGTGCCCCTCATGGAAGGCCACGCGTGAACGCAGGCATTCCCCTAAGGGCCGCGCCGCTCTGATGCGAGAGTGGCTGCGCCTGCAGGGCAACGCTGGGGTCGACGTACTCGGGGTGGCGGCGCAGCAGCCTTCGTTCGTCGTCGGATTCGTCAGGCGCTGGAAGACCGGCCGTCGTCGCGTGGCGGCCGGCAACGGTGGTTCCGATGACTTTTCCCATGAAGTCTACGAAGCGATGAGCGGTTGCCTCGCCTGCAAGTCGTGCGCGGGGCAGTGCCCTGTCAAGGTCAATGTCCCGGATTTTCGCTCGCGCTTCCTGGAGCTGTATCACTCCCGCTACCCGCGGCCCATCAAGGACTATCTGATCGGCTCGCTCGAATACAGCGTGCCGTTCTTCGCGCGAGTTCCGTGGCTCTACAACGCCGCAATGTCCTCCAACCTCTTGCGCCGCATGCTTGAGCGACATGCGGGCATGGTCGATAGTCCGTTGCTCAGCCGCTTCGACTTCCAGGCCACGCTGCGTCGCTGGGGCGTACGCACTGCCACTACGCGCTCACTGATGGCTCTGACGGATGCGCAGCGGGCCCGGTCCGTCGTTCTCGTTCAAGATGCCTTTACGCGCTATTTCGATACGCACGTTTTCTCCGCATTCATCGAACTTGCCTCACGACTCGGCTACACGGTGTGGCTGGCGCCTTTCATGCCCAACGGCAAGCCGCTTCATGTCCTCGGCTTTCTGCAGGGGTTCGGCCGTGCGGCGCTCAAGAACGTGGCAATGCTCGACGAACTGGGGTCATGCGGCGTTCCCCTCGTCGGCCTCGACCCCGCCATGACACTCGTGTATCGCCAGGAATACGCGAAGCTTGCCTCGCTGGAAATGCCTCCCGCCGTGCAGCTTCCGCAGGAGTGGCTGCTGGATGCTCTGCCTCCGATAAAGCCGCAACCCGCAGCGGGGGACTTCCGGCTTCTGGGCCACTGCACCGAAAGGACGAACGCGCCTGCGGCCGCAGCCCTGTGGCCCGATGTATTCGCCCGCGCCGGATTGAAGCTCCAGCAGCAAGCCAGCGGCTGTTGCGGCATGTCGGGGACCTATGGCCATGAGAGCGTGAACGTCGAGACTTCCCGCCATATCTATTCGCTGTCTTGGGCGCCGATACTGAAGGACGGGGAGACGCAGAAGACGGAGTTCCTCGCGACGGGCTACTCCTGCCGCAGCCAAGCCAAGCGAATGGAGGGCCGGCATCTCCGGCATCCTGTGGAGGTATTGCTCCAGTTCCATACCCAGACTGCGTCACCTGCGACAGGCCAACGGCAATGACCTGTGGTAAGCGATGAGGAACTGACTCGGCAACTGCATTCGCGAGTACTCGTGCCATGCTCGAGCCGCCAAGCAAAGCTCATGCACTCTCGTCGTTCAATCGATGCAGCTCCACGCCCGGCGCGTCGAGCTCGGCCTTCAGCACGTTGCCGTGCGTCGAATCGGTGACGAACAGCGTGGAGCGGTCCGGCCCGCCGAAGGCGATGTTGGTTGTCGAGGCTCCGACCGGGCCGCGCAGCACCACGACCGGTTCCGCGCGCGCATTGAGCACCCAGACGACGCCGAGGCCCGGGTTGGCGATCAGCAGACGCCCCAGCGCGTCGACCGCGAGGCCGTCGGGGCCGCTCGGGCCGTAGGAGGTGAAGAACTGGCCCACCTTGGCGACGCTGCCGTCCGCGAGCAGCGGCACGCGCCAGATGCAGTTGCCGCGGGTCACGGCGAGGTAGAGCACCTTGCCGTCGGGCGAGAGCGCCACGCCGTTGGGGCTGGGCACGTTCGACAGCAGCAGTTCGAGCTGTCCGTCGGGCCGCAGGCGATACAGGCGTCCCGACGGGTCGTGCAGCCCGCTCTGGCCCTGGTCGGTGAAGTAGACGTTGCCCCGCGCATCCAGCACCAGGTCGTTCACGCCCTTGAAGCTCTCGGTGTTGCGCCGCCGCAGATGCGGCGCGACGCTGCCGGTGCGCACGTCCACGCGCATCAGGCCGTTCTTGTAGTCGGTGACGAGCAGCGTGTTCGCGTCGATGAACTTCATGCCGTTCGGTTCGCCGTCGTACTCGGCGACCAGCGTCCATTCGCCCGAGGCGTCGATGCGGAAGATGCGGCCGAAGGGAATGTCCGAGACATAGAGGTTGCCGGCGTCGTCGAACACCGGCCCTTCGAGGAAGGAGTCGGTCGGCTGGCCGCCGCGGTTGGCCTCGGCCCACACGCTCGGCTCGCGGCGCCGGAAATGCTCGGGCATGCTGGTGAAGGTCTGGAGCTCCAGCACCTGGGGCGCTTGCAGGAAGTACATATAGGGGTCCTAGGGTCTGTTCACACTATTTTCGGGGTCGCGTTGGTGCTCCAAGGGGCCGTCTGCGGCGTTGCCCGCACTTGCAAGGCGAAAGCCTTGCTGCGCGCGGGCGCCTTGCATCCAGCCCCTTGGAGCACCAACCCTGCGGGAAGGGCAGCCAGGGCGGGCCACTCGGCGTTGCACTTCTAGCGTGTGCGCATGCACACGCGTCGTCGCGCGCCTTGATTGGCCCGCACTGGCTGCCCTTCGCGACCCCGGAAATGGTGTGGACAGACCCTGGTCGGCGCGGATCAGGCGGCCGCGAATCCATAGAGTTTCGCCGGGTTGTCGACGAGGATGCGCCTGCGCACGGCCTCGTCGCCGCACCAGGCTGCGAGCACGTCGGCGAGCGCGGCGTCGTCCACCGTTCCCGGCGCCTCGGTCGTGTGCGGCCAGTCGCTGCCCCACACCAGCCGCTCGGGCGCGGCCTCGACCAGTGCCCTGCCCAGCGCGAAGGCATCGCGGTAGGCGGGCGCGCCGTCGCGCGAGCGCATGTAGACGCCGGAGAGCTTCATCCATGTGTTGCCGCCGTCGAGCAGCCGACGCGCCACGGCGAATGCCGCCGCGTCTGCACCTTCGGCCGGATCGATGCGCGCCATGTGGTCGATGACCAGCGGCACCGGCAGCGCGGCGAGCACCGGCTCGAGTTCCACCAGCTGCTCCGGATGCACGAATATCTGGATGTGCCAGCCCAGCCGCGCCACCTTGCGCGCCAGCGTCGTCAGCATCCGCGGCGTGGTGGTGCCCCAGGATTGCGGCGTCACGAAGTTCACGCGCAGGCCGCACACGCGCTGCGCCGCGAGGCGGTCGAGTTCATCGTCGGCCACGTCCTCGGCGACGACCGCGACGCCGCGCGCCTGTTCGCCCAGCTGCGCGAGCGCATCGAGGGTGCAGGCGTTGTCGGTGCCGTAGGTCGAAGGGTTGACGACCACCGTGCGCGAGGTGCCCAGCCTTTGCTGCAGCAGCCGATAGGCCGCCACCTCGGCGCGCGGCGGCTGGCGCTTCCAGTGCGGCGAGGCGGGGAAGCGCGGGTTGAAGATGTGCATGTGGCTGTCGCACGAGCCCGCGGGCAGTGCGGGCGCGGGGCGGTCCAGGCCCACCGAGTGGGGAACCGGCTGCGCGATGGAGGTGGCGTTCATTCGTGCGATGTCTTCAGTCGAGCTTGATGTTGCCCTTGCGAATCACGTCCGCCCACTTCGCATCTTCCTTCTTCAGGAAATCGGCGAACTCCGCAGGGGTGGAGCCGACCGGCTGCACGCCGACGTCGACGAATCGCTTCTTCACTTCCTCTTCCTTCAGCGCCTCGACCATGGCCTTGTGCAGCTTCTCCGCGATGGGTGCCGGCGTGCCGGCCGGCAGGAAGACGCCGTTCCATTCGTAGGCCTCGTAGCCGGGCACCACGGTCTCGGCGATGGTCGGCACCTCGGGCAGGCGCGGCGAACGCTGCGGGGACGACACCGCCAGCGCGCGCAGCTTGCCGGAGGACACGAGCGGATACGAGGCCGCGATGGTGCTGAACATGAAGTCGACCTGCCCGCCCATCACGTCGGTGATGGCGGGGCCGCCGCTCTTGTAGCCCACATGCACCATGTCGAGCCCGAGCCGCTGGCGCAGCAGTTCCGCCGCGAGCCGCTGCACGGTGCCGCTGCCGCCCGATGCGAAGTTGATCTTTCCCGGCTCGGCCTTCGCCTTGTCCGCGAGATCCTTGATGCTCTTCAATGGCGATTCGGCGCGCACGATCACGATGTTGGGCGCCAGCGCGACGAGCGCGAGCGGCTGCAGCGCATTGGCGGCATAGGGCATGCGCGCGAAGAGATGCGGGTTGATCGAGTAGGGCGTGGCGTCGTAGAGCACGGTGTAGCCGTCGGGCGCGGCCTTGGCCACGAAGCCCGCGCCGATGGTGCCGCTGGCGCCGGGCCGGTTGTCGACGATCACGCTGGTGCCCAGCTTCACCCCCACGCGCACGGCCAGCACGCGCGCGAGCGCATCCGCCGAGCCGCCGGGTGCATAGGGCACGACCAGCGTGATGGGGCGCTCCGGATAGGCGGCCTGCGCGGAAGTCGCTGCTGCAGCGATGAGGATGCATGCGGCGAGCATGCGTCGGATGGATTTCATGATGTTCCTTCTGTATGCGTTCATTCCGTCTTGAGGTCGAGCGATCGGGCCAGATCGCCGTACAGCCTGACCTCGCCCGCGAGCTGCGCACCGAATGCGTCGCCGCAGCTGTTGCGGGACTCCATGCCGAGCGAGCGCAGCTTTTCCTGCGTGGCCGGCGCCTGGGAGAACTCGGTCGCCACGCGGCGCAGCGTGGCCAGCACATCGGGCGGTGTCTTCGCCGGCGCGAGCAGGCCGTACCAGGCGTCGGCCGTGTAGCCCTTGACGCCGGCCTCCTCGAAGGTTGGCACGCCTGGCAGCAGCGCCGAGCGCTTCGGCGCGGCCACCGCCAGTGCGGTCAGCTTGCCGCTGTGTACCTGCGCGAGCACCGAGCCCAGCGTGGCGAAGGAGCTGTCGACCTGCCCGCCGATGAGATCGGTCACGGCCTGCGCCGCGCCCTTGTAGGGGATGTGGTTCATCGAGGTGCCCGTGAGCTGCGTGAACTGCGCGCTCGCGAAGTGGCCCGAGCTGCCGGCTCCCGGCGTGGCATAGGTGCGCTTGCCCGGATCGGCCTTCACGGCCTGCAGGAAGGCGCCGAAGGTCTTCACCGGCATCGACGGCCCCACCACCAGCACCGTGGGGCTCACGGCCAGCGAGCACACCGGCGCGAAGGAGCGCACCGCATCGAACTTCACGCGCTGGCTGTAGAGCGCCGGGATCATCGTGTGGTTCGTCGCGCCCAGCAGCAGCGTGTAGCCGTCAGCCGGCGCCGCGGCGACCGCCTCGGCCGCGAGGATCGTGTTGGCGCCGGGCTTGTTGTCCACGACGAATGGCTGGCCCAGCGCACGCGATGCGTGGTCTGCGAATGCGCGCGCCACCACGTCGGTGGGGCCGCCCGCGGAGAAGCCGACGAGCACGCGCACCGGCCTGGCCGGCCAGGCCTGGGCATGCGCCTGCATGTGGACCGCCAGTGCGACCGGCAGGCCGAGCGCGAGCGTGAGCGCGGCCCGGCGGGCCTTCTTGCCGCTCTTCATTGTCTTGTCTCCTTGTTATGGGTCTGGATGGCGGCGATGCCTTCAGCTGCTCGCCGCCGTCTGTCGCTCGAGCACCTGCAGCAGGTTCTTCGCGGCGCCCACGCCCATGTTGACGTAGGCGTCGCTGGTCACGCCGCCGATGTGCGGGCTCAGCACGATGTTCTTCTCGCCCTGGAAGGGGTGGCCCGCGGTCATCGGCTCCACCGCGAAGCTGTCCAGCCCGGCCATGAAGACCTGGCCCGAGCGCACGGCCGCCAGCAGGGCCTCTTCGTCGATCAGCCCGCCGCGCGCGGTGTTGACCACGATCACGCCGCGCTTGCAGCGCGCCAGCGTGTCCGCATTCAGCAATCCCCGGTTCTCGTCGGTCAACGGGCAGTGCAGCGAGACGACGTCGGACTCGGCCCAGATGGTCGCGAGGTCCGCGGCCTGTACGTGGGCCGGCAGGTTCTTCGCGTACGGATCGAAGCCGAGCACGCGCATGCCCAGCGCATCGACCATGCGCGCGAAGCGCAGCCCGATGGCGCCGAGCCCGATCAGGCCGATGGTACGGCCGCCGAGTTCGAGGCTCTTGTGCGTCGCCTTGTCCCAGTGGCCCGCGTGCATGCGTGCATCCAGCGGCACCACCGACTTCGCGCAGGCCAGCAGCAGCGCGAGCGCCTGCTCGGCCACCGCCGCCGCGTTCGCGCCCACGGCCGCCACCACCTCGATGCCGCGCGCCCGCGCCGCCACCTTGTCGATGGTGTCCGTGCCGCTGCCGTGCTTGGAGATCACCTTCAGGGAAGGCGCGGCGTCCATGACGGCCGCGCCCACCTTGCCGTAGCGCACGATGATGGCCACCGGGTCGTGCGCGCGGCACAGCGCGACGAGGTCGTCCTCGGTCGGCGTCTTGCCCGCATAGACGAGCTCGTGGCCTTCGAGCAGCTTCACCGCCTGGGGCGCGAGGTCGGCGCCCGTCACCAGAATGGCCGTCACAGCGTTTCACCTTCCTTCAGGACGCCGGCCGCACGCAGTGCGGAATCGAGCCACTTGGCGGCCGTGTCGCCTTGCTTGATGGCGGCGATGCGTGCGGCTTCGTCCTTCACCTTCTTCGCGGCCAGCGGCAGCAGCGATTCGATCTTCTCGCGCTCCACCACCACCACGCCGTCGGCGTCGCCGATGACGAAGTCGCCCGGACGCACCGTCACGCCGCCGAGCGACACCGGATGCCCGATGCGCCCGCCGACGCTCTTGGTCGGGCCGTTCGGATTGGTGCCCGTGCAGAAGACCGGGAAGTCCATCTCGTCGATCTCGATGCTGTCGCGGCAGGCGCCGTCCATCACCACGCCGGCGATGCCGAGCTGGCGGCAGGCGGTCATCATGATCGTGCCCATGAGCGCGGAGCTGAGGTCGCCCTTGCCGTCGATGACGAGCACGTCGCCGGGCTTCGCCATGGCGATGGCGGCATGGATCATCAGGTTGTCGCCAGGGCGCACTTCCACGGTGATCGCGGTGCCCGCGAGCTTCATGCGGGGGCGCAGCGCCTTGATGCGGCCGTCCAGCGCGCCGCGGCGGCCGGCCACGTCGGCCAGGATGGCGGGCTGGAACTCGGCCGCCTGCGCCACGATGTTCGCGGGCACGCGCTCGAAGTCGCGAATGACGTCGGGAAGAGGAGATGACATGGGGAAACCTTCTTGGGTGGTGGATTGGGAGTAGATGGAAAAGGCGGGGCTCATTCGGGCTTGATGCCCGCGTCCTTGATGACCTTGGCCCACTTGGCCAGGTCCGCTTTCTGGGTGTCGGCGAGCTGCTGCGGCGTGCTGCCCACGAGGGTGACGCCGAGCTTGTCGGCCATCGCGGCGATCTCGGGGTCCTTCAGATGGCGCACCACCTCGGCGTTGAGCTTCTGGACCACGGCGGCGGGCGTGCCCGCCGGCGCGTAGAGCGCCTGCCACTGCTCGACCACGAAATCCTTGAAGCCGGCCTGGCCCATGGTGGGCACATCCGGCAGTGCCTTCAGGCGCGCGGCCGAGGTGACGGCCAGCGCCCTCAGCTGGCCGCCCTGGATGTGCGGCAGCGCCGCGGCCACCGGCGCGAACATGAAGCTGGTGTGGCCGGCCAGCACGTCCTGGATGGCCGGCGTGTCGCCCTTGTACGGTACGTGCGTCATGCGCGTGCCGGTCTGCAGGCGCAGCAATTCGCCCTGCATCTGCAGGATGGTGCCGCTGCCGCCGGACGCGAACGACAGTTCCTCGGGCCTCGCCTTCGCCTGAGCGACGAGGTCTGCCACGGTGCGCATCGGCTGCGCGGCGCCGACGACCAGCACGTGCGGAATGGTCCCGATCAGGGTCACAGGTGCGAAGGCGCCGACGGGGTCGTACTGCATCTTCTGCAGCAGGTTCGGCACGATGGCCTGCGGGCCGATCGAGGTGCCCAGCAGCGTGTAGCCGTCGGGTGCCGACCGTGCGACGAACCCGGAGCCGATGGTGCCGGTGGCGCCGGCCTTGTTGTCGACGATCACCGTCGTGCCCAGCGATGCGCCCAGGCGCTGCGCGATGGCGCGGCCCAGGATGTCGGTGGTGCCGCCCGGCGGGTAGGGCACGACCCAGGTGATGGGCCTGCCTGTGGGCCACTGGCCCTGTGCGAGTGCGGGCATCGACGCCGCGGCGAGCGCGGCCAGGCCCAATGCGCCGAAGCGGCGCCTGTGCATGCGGGTCATGTCGTCTCCGTGGAAGAATCGTTCTGTTCGTCGAAGCCGTAGAGCGCGGCCGGGTTGTCGACCAGCACGCGGTGCAGGGCGTCCGCTGTTGCGGTCCAGCCGGCGAGCAATGCCATCTGCTGCGCGTCGTCGGGCATGGCCTGGTGGCCGGCACTGGCGCTGGCGTGCGGCCAGTCGCTGCCCCACAGCACGCGCTGCGGCGCGGCCTGCAGGAAGCTCCTTGCCAGCGGTGCCACGTCCGCGAAGTGCGGCGGGCCTTCCTCGCTCACGATGTAACCGCCCGAGAGCTTGATCCACGCGCGGCCCGATGCGAGCAGGCGCAGCACCAGCGCATGCGCCGCGTGCCTGCCGGCCATCGACGGTGCGAGCCGCCCGAAGTGGTCGAACACGATGGGCACGGGCAGGTCCTCCAGCACATCGGCGAGCTGCGCCAGCAGGGGTGCTGGCGCGAGCAGCTGCAGGTGCCAGCCCAGCGGCGCGATGCGCCTTGCCAGCGGTGCGATCTGCGCGGCGGTATTCGCGACGCCGAGCGAGAGATTGAGCCGGATGCCGCGCACGCCGCAGTCGTGCAGCGAGCGCAGTTCGTCGTCGCCGATGTTCTCGTCGATGACCGCCACGCCGCGCGCCCGTGCGCCGAAGGCGGCGAGCGCATCGCGCAGGGGGCGGTTGTCGGTGCCGTAGGTGGAGGGCGTCACGAACACCACGCGCTCGGTGCCGGTGCGCTGCTGCAGTTGGCGGTAGTCGTGCGCGGTGGCGTCCGGCGGCGTCAGCTTCGCGCCCGGTGCCGGCGGATAGCGCGAGTCGTACAGGTGAACATGGCAGTCGCAGGCGCCCGGCGGAACCTCGACCGGCGCGCGTCCGTGCCCGGCAGAGAAGGGCGCGGTGGGCATGGCGGGCGAACCGGTGCCCGCGACGACGGAGCCGGACATCGGAATCAGTCCAGTCGGACGCCCGAGGCCTTCACGATCGCGCCCCAGCGCACGCCGTCGGTGCGGATCAGCGAGGCGAACTTCTCCGGCGGGCCAGACAGCACCTCCGCGCCCTGCGCCGCGAGCTTCTTCTGCACGTCGGGCGTGGCGAGGGCCTTGTTGAAGGCCGCGTTGAGCTTCGCGATCGCGTCCTTCGGCATGGCCGCGGGGCCCGCCACGCCGAACCAGGTGACGGCCTCGAAGTCCTTGTAGCCGGCCTCGACCATGGTGGGCACGTCGGGCAGGTCGCGGTTGCGCTGCAGCGAGGTCACGGCCAGCGCGCGCAGCTGTCCGCTCTTGATCTGCGCGATGAGCGTCGGCACCGACGACACGTACAGCTGGATCTGCCCGCCGACCAGGTCGGTCATGCCCTGCGACGCGCCCTTGTACGGCACGTGCGTGAGCTGGATGCCTGCGATCTTCTGGAACTGCTCGGTCGCGAGATGGGCCACGGTGCCGTTGCCCGAGCTCGCGTAGTTGAGCGCGGTGGGCTTGGCCTTCGCTGCGGCGACCACGTCGGCCAGCTTCTTGTAGGGTGAGGCGGAGGACACGACCACCACCAGCGGCGCCGATGCGACCAGGCCGACTGCCGCGAGATCCTTCACCGGGTCGTAGGGCAGCTTGGTGTAGAGCGACGGATTGATCGCGAGGTTGCTGGTCTGGCCCAGCACCAGCGTGTAGCCGTCGGGGCTGGCCTTGGCTGCCGCGTCGACGCCGATGTTCCCGCCCGAGCCGGGCTTGTTGTCGATCACGATGGTCCAGCCTTCGGAGGTCGCGACCTTGTTCGCCACCTCGCGGGCGATGATGTCCGTGCCGCCGCCCGGCGGGAACGGCACGATGAGCTTGATCGGGCGCGCCGGATAGGCCTGCGCCGCCGCAATGCCCGAGGCGAGAAGAAGGGCGAGGCCGAGGGCCGCGCTGCGGGGAATGGAGCCGAGGCTCGAGGTACGCATGGGTGTGTCTCCTTATCGTTCGTTGCCCACCTGCAGGCCGTGCTGCGAGGCGTGGAGCGACTTTAGGTTTGCGTTCCATTCCATACAATGGTGGTCCACTGAACGGACCTTGAACCACTGTGTGAAACAGAATTCGAAAGCCGCATCCGTGCGCAAGGAAGTGATCGAGATGCCCCGCGAGGCGGATGCCGAGGCCTCGGGCGGAGTCACCGCCGTCATCCGTGCGCTGCAGTTGCTCGACACCTTCGGCATGCAGGACGAGCACCTCTCGCTCGCGGAACTCACGCGTCGCAGCCAGATGCACAAGACGACCGCGCTGCGCCTGCTGCGCACGCTGGCGCTCGCCGGCTACGTGGTTCAGCGCGAGGACGGCGGCTGGCGGCTCGGCCCCGCGGCCGGCTGGCTCGGCGCCCGCTACCAGGCCAGCTTCGATGCCAACGGCGTGGTCGAGCCGATGCTGCTCGCGCTGTCGCAGGCAACGGGCGAGAGCGCCGCCTTCTACGTGCGCGAAGGAAATTCCAGGACCTGCCTTGCGCGCGTCGAAGGGCCGCAGCCCATCAGACACCACGCGCGCATGGGCGCGATGCTCCCGCTGGACCTCGGCTCACCGGGACGCGTGATCCTCGCGTTCTCGGGCGAGCCCGGAAAGCTCTACGAGGACATCCGCAAGAAGGGCTACCACTACTCCATCGGCGAGCGCGAGAAGAACGTGGCCACGGTGTCGGCGCCGGTCTTCGGGCTGCGCTGGGCGCTGCTGGGCTCGGTGTGCATCTCGGGACCGGCAGACCGGCTGCCCAAGCCCAAGCTGATCGGCCATGCCAAGACCATCATGAAGGCTGCGAACGAACTCTCCTACGCGCTCGCGGGCCGGCCCACGGCGCAGACGCCCGCGGTGGTGTCGACCTGGCATCCCTGAAGGGAGGGCTCAGGAACTCTCGCGCTGCTCGATGTGGAACGGAATCAGCACCGTCTCCGCAGGCGGCCGGTGCCCTTCGCGCGTGCCGTCCATCACGCGCAGCAGCAGTTCTCCCGCCGCCTTGCCGATGCCCACGCAATCCACCGCGACCGTGGTGATGCGCGGATGGCAGGCGCGTGCGACCTCGAAGTCGCCGAAGCCGGCGATCGCGATGCGCCCGGGCACTTCCCAGCCGCGACGCTGGCATTCCATCAGCGCGCCGAAGGCCGAGAGGTCGGAGACGCAGATCACCGCATCCACGTCCGGCCACTGGCGGATCAGTTGCGCCACGGCCTCGCCGCCCTGCGCCATCGAGATCGGCGGCTGGCCGAAGCTGATGACGCGGCCGTCGGGCAGGCCCAGTTCGCGGATCGCATCGGCATAGCCGCGCTGGCGGTCGGCGCCGCGCGTGTCGCGGTTCGAGGTGCCGCCGATGAAGGCGATGCGCCGGTAGCCCTTGGCGTGCAGGTGGCGCACCATCGCGGCGGCGGCCTCGGCGTTCGAGAAGCCCACGGTGTGCCCGATGGGCGCGGCCGGCAGGTCCCAGGTCTCGACCACCGGCACGCCCGCTGCCTGCAGCATGGCGCGCGCGGCCGGCGTGTGCGAGCCGCCGGTGAGGATCACGCCCTCGGGCCGGCGCGCGAGCATGGCGCGCAGCAGGCGCTCCTCGGTCTCCACGCGGTAGTCGGTGTAGCCCAGCAGCACCTGCAGCCCGCGCGCCTCCACGGCGGCGGTGATGCCCTGCGCGGTCTCCGAGAAGTTGGAGTTGTTGAGCGAGGGGATCAGCACCGCGACGAAGCCCGACCGCTTGCTGGAGAAGGTGCGCGCCGTCTGGTCGATGACGTAGCCCATCTCCTCGCAGGCCTGCAGGATGCGCTGGCGCAGCGCCTCGGAGGTCACGCGGTCGCTGCTCGCGCTGCGGTTGAGCGCGCGCGACACGGTCATCTTCGACACGCCGACGCGCGCGGCCACGTCGGCCATCGTCGCGGGGCGGGTGAGGGCTGGGGCAGGGGCTTTGGTCGGTGGCAAGGCGCTTATTTCTTTCTCTCTCGGAAGGCGGGAAAGGCGGGTTCGAGGATATGCGACGAGGAGCGGACGACGTGAGATACCGATAACCATATCGAAGCCGGCATCGACGAGCGAAGAATACCGCCAATGGCGTTGAAAGAAGAATGAAATGGTGACCTCGCCGCATACGGGTAAAGCCTGAGTTACCGGTATCTTTTTGATGCCACACTGCGAGCCCAAGTTCAGGGAAACCAGCGCCGTGGCCATGACCATCGAAGTCTTCGACTCCCGTTTCGCTCCCGTCGCCCAGGGCGCAGGCCCGCTCGAACGCCTGTGCACCGGCGCCGTCTGGAGCGAAGGGCCGGTGTGGATGCGCGAGGACGGCTCGGTGCTGTGGAGCGACATTCCCAACAACCGCATGCTGCGTTGGCACGCCGAAGACGGCATGAGCGTGTGGCGCGAGGGCGTGGAGTTCACCAACGGCCACACGCGCGAGGCCGACGGGGCGCTGCTGCATTGCTCGCACGGGCTGCGTGCCATCGTGCGCACGCGCTTCGCGGGTTCCGGTGAGGGCCTGCAGCCGCTGCCCGACGAAGTGGTGGTCGACCGCTACCAGGGCCGCCGCCTCAACTCGCCCAACGACATCGTCGTGAAGCGCGACGGCAGCATCTGGTTCACCGATCCGCCCTACGGCATCGTCTCCGACCGCGAGGGGCACAAGGCGCAGAGCGAGCTGGGCCGCAACCACGTGTTCCGCTTCGAC
The DNA here is from genome assembly GCF_014195185.1 of Variovorax atrisoli. Lineage (NCBI taxonomy): Bacteria > Pseudomonadati > Pseudomonadota > Betaproteobacteria > Burkholderiales > Comamonadaceae > Variovorax > Variovorax atrisoli. The sequence goes on from NZ_JACIBG010000006.1 coordinate 278,878, forward strand.
CCCGCAAGCGGCGCGCTGCGCTCGGTGAGCGACTTCGTGGAGGAGCCCAACGGCCTGGCCTTCTCGCCCGACGAGCGCATCCTCTATGTGAGCGATACCTCGGCCGCGCTGCGCACCGACGGCTCGGGGCACCACCACATCGTCGCGTTCGACGTGATCGGCGGGCAGGACCTCGCGAACCCGCGTGTGTTCGCGGTGGTAGACCCGGGGCTGGCCGACGGCTTCCGCGTCGACGTGCACGGCTTCGTCTACACCAGCAGCGCCGACAGCGTGCAGGTCTACCACCCCGACGGCACGCGCCTTGGGCGCATCGCGGTGCCGGAGAAGGTGGGCAACCTCACCTTCGGCGGGTCCGACGGCGACGAGTTGTTCGTATGCGCCTCGGCCTCGCTCTACCGCATCCGGCTGAACACGAGCGGGGCGGTGCGCGCATGAACACGCCGCTGCTGCAGTTCCGGGCCGTGAGCAAGCGCTTCGGCGGCACGCAGGCGGTCGACAAGGTCACGCTGGACGTGCGTTCCGGAGAGATCCTCGCGCTGCTGGGCGAGAACGGCGCGGGCAAGTCCACGCTCATCAAGCTGCTCGCGGGCATCCACGCGGTGGACGACGGAGAGATTCTTTTCGACGGCCGGCCGCAGGCCGAGTGGCGGCGCGGCGACCGGCGCGAGCAGCCGGTGGCCTTCATCCACCAGGACCTGGGCCTCGTCGAGTGGATGACCGTGGCCGAGAACGTGGGCCTGGGCACCGGCTACCCGCGCCGCTTCGGCCTCATCGACTGGAAGTCGGCGAACGACGCGGCGCGCCGCGTGATGGCGCGCGTGGGCTGCGACATCGACCCCGGACGCCGCGTGTTCTCGCTCACGCGCGCCGAGAAATCGCTGCTCGCCATCGGCCGTGCGCTCGAAGTGAAGGCGCGGCTGCTGGTGCTCGACGAGCCCTCGGCCAGCCTGCCGATGAGCGACGTGGAACGCATGTTCGCCGTGCTGCGCGAGCTGCGCCGGCAGGGCATGGCGATGATGTACGTGTCGCACCGGCTCGACGAGGTGATGGCCATTTCGGACCGCGCGGCCGTGATGCGCGACGGCAGGCTGGTCGCGGTGAAGACCACGGCGCAGACCAGCGAGGGCGAACTGGTGGGGCTGATCGTGGGCAAAGCGCTCTCGGCCTCGGTGCAGAAGGCGAGGGCGCCTGCGCGCAGCGAACCCGTGCTCGAGCTCGAGGGCGCCGCCAGCGGCAACGCCGGCCCGCTGAGCCTGTCCGTGCACCGCGGCGAGGTGCTCGGGCTCGTGGGCCTGCGCGGCGCGGGACACGAGGCCATCAGCCGCGCGATCTTCGGGCGCGAGCCGCTGTCGGCCGGGCGCATGCAACTGCTGGGCAAGGGCTGCGGCTTCAGTTGCCCGGCCGATGCGATCCGCGCGGGCGTGGCCTACGTGGCCGGCGAGCGCCTCGAGGAGAACCTGGCCGGCTCGATGAGCGTGCTGGAGAACCTCTTTCCCAATTCGACGCTGCATGGCGACCGCGGCCTGGCCTTCGACCGGCCGCGCCGCGAGAACGAGGGCGCGCTCGCGCTCATCCGCCGCTTCGACATCAACCCGCCCGCGCCCTCGGCCGAAGTGCAGCAGCTCTCGGGCGGCAATCAGCAGAAGGTGGTGCTGGCGCGCTGGTTCCACCTCGACAAGCCGCTGGTAGTGCTCGAGGAGCCGACCGCGGGCGTCGACGTGGGCGCCAAGCGGCAGATCTACAGCGTGCTGCGCGAGCGCGCCGAGGCCGGCACGGCGCTGGTCGTCGTCTCCACCGACTTCGAGGAGATCGCGACCGTGTGCACGCGCGTGCTCGTCTTCCGCGACGGGCTGATCGCGGCCGAGCTCACGGGCGAGGCGATCACCGTCGAAAGACTCCTGGCATTGGCAGCAGGCGCGGCGACGCGCGAGGAAGTTCCCGCATGAGCAGCTCGATCAAGTCCACGGCGCTGGAGCCCGACAAGTCCCTCGACGGCGAGGCCGTCTCGCTCGCGCAGAGCCTCGGGCGCGCGATGCCGGTCTACGGCCTCGTCGTGCTCACGGTTGCGCTCGCGCTGCTGTTCTCGGTGCTGCTGCCCGAGACCTTTCCGACGCTCTTCAACCTGCGCGCGATCCTGGCCGACAAGTCGGTGATCGCACTGTTGGCGCTGGCCGCAACGATCCCGATGATCACCGGCAAGATCGACCTCACCGTGGGCTACGGCATCGTGCTGTGGCACATCCTCGCGATCAGCCTGCAGACGCAGCTGGGCCTGCCGTGGCCGGCGGCGGTGCTGGTGGTGCTGCTGTGCGCGGCGCTGTTCGGCGTGCTCAACGGGCTGCTGGTCGAGCTCGCGCAGATCGACTCCTTCATCGCCACGCTGGGCACGGGCACGGTGATCTACGCCATGGCCATGTGGCACAGCGGTGGGCGGCAGGTGGTGGGCGAGCTGCCCGATGGCTTCGTGGGCATCGCGGGCGGCAGCCTGCTGGGGCTGCCGGTGGGCGCGTTCTACGTGCTCGCGGTGAGCCTCACGCTGTGGGTGGTGACCGAGTTCACGCCGCTGGGCCGCGCGCTGTACGTGATCGGCGCCAACCCGAAGGCGGCGCAGCTCAACGGCATCTCGGTGCGCAGGCACGTGATGGGCGCCTTCGTCGCCTCGGGGCTGCTGTCGGGCTTCGCGGGCGTGCTGCTGGCCTCGCGCCTGCAGATCGGGCAGGCGAGCGTGGGGCTCGAATTCCTGCTGCCGGCGCTGGTGGGCGCGTTCCTCGGCTCCACCACCATCCGGCCCGGCCGCGTGAACGTGTGGGGCACGCTGGTGGGCGTGGCCATCCTCGCCATCGGCATCTCGGGCATCCAGCAGTTCGGCGGTGCCTTCTACGTGGAGCCGCTCTTCAACGGCCTGACGCTGCTGGTGTCCATCGGCATCGCGGGCTGGGCGCAGCAGCGGCGCAACCGCTCGATCAAGCGGCGCATCGCCGAGCGGCAGCTCGATCAAGCGCAACCGGTTACCCCAACGCCGTCGGAATGACGGCCCACTACGACGACTGGAGACAAGCATGAAGAAGAGTGTTCCCGCGCGCACCGTCGCTGCCGCGGTGCTGGCGCTGTGCGCAGCCGCACTGGCGCCGAAGGCCATGGCCGACGACTTTCTCGATGCCGCGAAGAAGAAGGTCGAGGTCGCGACCATGACCAAGGAGAAGTGGGACGGTCCCACCGCCGGCCCGAAGGCCGCGGCCGGCAAGACCATCGTCTTCGTCGCGGGCGACATGAAGAACGGCGGCATCGTCGGCGTCAGCAAGGGCGTGGAAGAGGCTGCCCGCGCCATCGGCTGGACGGTGCGCGTGATCGACGGGCAGGGCACGGTGAGCGGGCGCACGGCCGCGCTCAACCAGGCGCTGGCCGTCAAGCCCGCGGGCATCGTGGTCGGCGGCTTCGACACCACCGAGCAGAAGGCCGCGTTCGCGGGCGCGGCCAAGTCGGGCATTCCGCTGGTCGGCTGGCACTCGGGCGAGCAGCCCGGCCCGAACGAGAAGGCGGGCCTCTTCGCCAACGTGACCACCGTGACCGACGACGTGGCCGATGTCGCCGCCTCGTGGGTGGTGGCCGATTCCAACGGCAAGGCCGGCGTGGTGATCTTCACCGACTCGCAGTACGCCATCGCTCTCTACAAGGCGCGCGCGATGGAAGCCGTCATCAAGAAGTGCGGCGGCTGCACCGTGCTGAGCTTCGAGGACAGCCCCATCGCCGAGAGCTCCACCCGCATGCCGCAGCTCACCACCGCGCTGCTGCAGCGCTTCGGCGACAAGTGGACGCACTCGCTGGCCATCAACGACCTGTACTTCGACTTCATGGGCCCCTCGCTCACGGCGGCCGGCAAGAAGGGCGACGGCGCGCCCAAGGCGGTGTCGGCCGGCGACGGCTCGGAGGCGGCCTACCAGCGCATCCGCACGCAGCGCTTCCAGGCCGGTACCGTGCCCGAGCCGCTGAACATGCAGGGCTGGCAGATCGTCGACGAACTCAACCGCGCCTTCGCCAAGGAGAAATGGTCGGGCTACGTGCCCAAGGTGCACCTGGTGACCGTGGGCAACGTCGGCAAGGACGGCGGGCCGAGGAACGTGTTCGACCCGGACAACGGCTACCGCAACCAGTACAAGGCGATCTGGGGCAAGTAGGGCGGGGCCGCGGGGAGGCCATGAGGGCCTTCAGCGGATCTCCCGGTGCATGAAGGTCGCGTTGTCGATGACGTTGTGCATCTCCAGCCCGCGCTTGTCGAACAGCTTGATGTCGGTGCTCGCAGGCGTGTATTCGAGGATGCCGAAGTTCTCGCGCTCGCCCGTGAGGTAGTACTTGGTGACGAAGGCGCCCGAGGACACCACCTCGAACATCTTCGTCTCGCCGGCCGGCGGCAGGAAGGCGTTCTCGTGGATGTCGCCGGTCAGGAAGATCGACTTGCGACCCTGGATGATCGCGCGGAACCTGGCGTAGTCGTCGCGGTAGCGCATCCAGCCGTTGCCGGTCGCGCGGATCGGGGTGCCGGCGCAGATCAGCACGTAGCCCTGCTCGCCGGCCAGCTCCTGCTTCAGGTAGTCGAGCTGCTTCTGGCCGAGCAGGGGCTTGGCGTCGCCGGGGACGGTGCTGTACCAGCGGGTGTCGAGGAAGATGGCCTTGCCGATACGCTGCTGCTCGTGAATCAGCGGAATGGAGTAGTAGATGCCGTCGACGGCCGGGTCGAGGTGCGCCGGGTTGTTCAGCTGCCCGATCTGCATGTACTGCGTGAAGAGCCGCCTGGTCTGCTGCTTCACCGCTGCGCTGACGTCCGAGCCGTGGGCGTTGTTCCAGGCGAAGTCGTGGTCGTCCCAGGTGCCGTACACGCCGCCGCCGTTGTCCTGCTTCTGGCGCAGCGCGTCGCGCAGGGCCTTGAAGTTCGCGACGTTCCACTGCGCTTCGTACTTGCCCTGCATTACGTCGGCGAACTTCGCCGCGTCCCACTTCGATGGCTCGCCCAGTCTGGGAAAGTAGTCCATGTAGATCTGGTCGCCCAGGAGGAACAGGTAGTCGGGCTGCTCCTGCGCGATGCGGTCCCAGACGTGCTGGTAGCCGTCGGGGCCGGGCTTGAAGTTCATGCACGACGTGAAGGCGATCTTCATGGGGGGCTCCTCTTCCGCCGGTCTGGGCGCCGGGGTGAGGCGGATCATAGGCAGCGGCCGCGCGCTGTCCCTCCGCAGAATATGGGATGGCGCCGCGCCCTCAGGCGCGCTCTTTCTTGAGCTGGCGCAGCGCCGACTGGGCGTGGGCGACGAAGCGGTTCGCCAGCTGCGAAGCCGCGAAGTTCTCGTTGGTCACCGCGAAGATGTCGAAGGAAGGCGCGTTGCGGATCGGCCGGAAGCTGAGCCTGTCGGTCATGCAGCCGCGCGCGGTGAGGTCGTCCACGATGGCCACGCCCGCGCCTGCCGCGGCCAGGGCGCATGCGCTCTGGCCAGCGCGCACCTCGATGCGGGCATCGGGCTGCAGCCGGTGCCGCAAGCACCAGTCGGCAATGATGCGGCCCTGCGGCGTGTCGGGGCTGAAGGAGATCATGCGTTCCTTCAGGATGTCTGCCGGTGACAGCGTGCGCCGCGTCTCCAGCGCATGGCCGCGCGGGAACACGCCGGCCAGCGTCCACTGGCCTATGGGGCGGGAGCTGAGCAGCGGATCGTCGATGGCCAGCGTGGAGATCGCCACGTCGGCCTCGTGCGCGGCGAGGCGCTTCACCATCTCCCTCGCGAGCAGCACCTCGAAGTAGATGCGCGCCGACGGGAACTCCTCGCCCAGCGCGGTGAGCGCGCGCGGCACCATGTCCAGGCCCGTGCTGGGGCTGCACAGCACGCGCAGCGTGAGCATCTTGCCGTCCTTCAAGGCCTGCGCGCAGTCGTCGATGCGGGCCACGCCGCGATACACCTGCTCGACTTCGGCGAAGAGCGCCTGCGCTTCCGGCGTGGCCAGCAGCCTGCCCTTGCGCCGCTCGAAGAGGCGCAGCCCCAGCTGCAGTTCGATGTGCGAGAGCATGCGGCTGATGCCCGGCTGCGAGACATGCAGCGAGCGTGCGGCATCGGTGACGGAGCCGGCCAGCATGACGGCGCGGAAGACTTCGATCTGTCGGAGGTTCATGACATCGCCCATCCCATCGGCGTGATTCGATAACGCGATGTTATGGCGTTGCCACGTGTTGGTATTTGCCGGGAGCACGGCCGCTTCCTAGCATCGGACCTTCTTTTCCAGAACAACCAGATCAAGAGGCAAACAGGACATGGCCAAAGCCACAGCCGCCGCGCGCGGCATCACCCGCAGGCATGCGATCTCCGCGCTCTCGGCAGCGACGCTCTCCCTGGCCCTCGGCCGCAGCGTGCATGCCGCCGACGCCTGGCCCACGAAGCCGGTGCGCATCATCGTGCCCTTCGCACCCGGCGGCGGTGCCGACGGCTCGGCGCGCGTGCTGGCCGAGGTGCTGGCGCCGCAGCTCGGGCAGCCGGTGATCGTGGAGAACAAGCCCGGCGCGGGCAGCGCCATCGGCGTGATGGCGGCGCTGCAGAGCCGGGACGGGCACACGCTGCTGATGGGCAGCAACAGCATGGTGATCAACCCCTCGCTCAACCCCAGGCTGAGCTACGACGTGGCGCGCGACTTCGACGCCATCGGCATGGTCTCGCAGCAGCCGCTGGTGCTGGTGGTGCCGGCCGACTCGAAGGCGAAGACGCTGGCCGAACTCGTCGCGCTGGCCAAGGCGCAGCCGGGCAAGCTCAGCGCGGGCAACAGCGGCACCGGCACGCTGGCGCACCTGACGGCGGAACTCTTCGCGCAGGAGACCGGCACCTCGCTGGTCAGCGTGCCCTACAAGGGCGAGAGCGCGCTGATGCCCGACCTGATCTCGGGGCTGGTGTCGATGGGCTTCCTGAACCTGCCGAGCGTGATCGTGCACATCCGCTCGGGCCGGCTGCGCGCGCTGGCGGTGTCGTCGGCGCAGCCGGTGGCCGAACTGAACGATGTGCCCACGCTGCGCAGCCTGAGGCTGCAGAGCCTGGAGGTCGAGGGCTGGGCCACGCTGGTGGCGCCCAAGGGCAGCATTCCGGCCGAAGGACTGGCGCGGCTCGAGAAGCTGCTGGCCTCGGCGCAGCAATCGGAAGTGGTGAAGAAGCGCTTCGACGCGCTGAGCCTCGAGACCTTCATCCGTGGCCGCGAGGCCACCGCGCAATACCTCAAGGCCGAAGGCGCCCGCTGGGGACAGGTGGTGAAGAGCCGTGGCATCCAGGTCGAGAACTAGCATGGGCAGCGAGAACATCGGAACAAGCCACGCGGTCGAGGCCGACGTGGTGGTGTGCGGCGGCGGCGTCGCGGGCACCATGGCCGCAGTGGCTGCGGCGCGGCAGGGCGCCTCGGTCGTGCTGGTCGAGCGCTACGGCTTCCTCGGCGGCAACGCCACGGCCGGCGCGGTCGCGCAGTTCAACAGCTGGCAGACCGGCAACGGTCGCACGGTGGTGGCGGGGCTGGCCGACGAGGTGGTCCGGCGGCTGCGCGCCTACGGCGGCGCCCGCGAGCACGACCGCTTCGTGATGTCCACCGGCCATCACATGGACCGCGTCGAGTACGAGCCCGAGGTGCTCAAGCTGGTGCTCGACGACATGGTGGCCGAGGCCGGCGTGCGGCCGCTGCTGCACGCGAGCCTGCTCGACGTGCAGTGCGAAGGCCGGCGCATCACCGGCCTGCGCGTGCTGACCAAGGGCGGCGTGCTGTCCTTGCGGCTGGGCGTGCTCGTCGATGCATCGGGCGACATGGACGCGCTGAAGCAGGCGGGCGCGCGCTTCCTCGAACTCGGCGGCGGCGAGGCGCTGCAGCCGGCGACGATGATGTTCCGCTTCGGCCCCATCGACTTCGAGCGCTTCGGCGCACTCTCGAAGGCCGAGCTCGCCGAAATGGCCGCAAGGGGCTACGCGCAGGGCGGGCTCGCGCGGGCCGCGCTGCATTCGAGCCGCGTTCCTCATTCGGACGATGCCTGGTTCAACATCAGCCGCCTGGCGATCGATGCCACCGACCCGATGGCGCTCGGCGGCGCGGAGATCGAAGGCCGGCGCCAGGCGTGGAAGGCGGCCGGGTTCATCGCGGCCCATGTGCCCGGCTGCGGCAACGGTCGGCTGCGCGCCTTCGCCACGCAGGTGGGCGTGCGCGAGACGCGCCGAGTGGAGGGCGACCATGTGCTCACCGCCGCCGAACTGCTGCAGCCTGTCGAGTTCGCCGACGCGGTCGCGGCGGGCGCCTATCCGATCGACATCCATCCGGCCAAGGGCGGCTCGCTGCACTACGTGCCGATGGGCGACGACCACGCCTACCAGATCCCGTACCGCAGCCTGATCCCGACCACGCTCGACAACGCGCTGGGCGTGGGGCGGGGCATCTCGGCCAGCCACGAGGCGCTGGCGGCGATCCGGGTCATGACGATATCGATGGCGGTGGGGCATGCCGCGGGCATAGCGGCGGCCATGGCGGCGCGCTCTGCCGGCGAGGGCATGGGCGCGCAGGTGCGTTCCGTCGCGGTGCCTGCCCTGCGCGAGGCGCTGCTGCGCGGCGGCGCCGTGCTCGCCTAGGGCCTGCGAGCAGGCCCCGGCTGGTCAGAGCCAGTTGCCGGTCTGCGGCATCTGCACCTTCTCGGCAGGGTCGCTGCCGGTCACGAAGGAGCCGATGACCACGCTCAGCAGCGAGATGAAGATGCTCGCGAAGAGCGCGGTCCAGAAGCCCGACACCCTGAAGCCCTTCACCAGCGCAGCCACCAGCAGGATCATCAGTGCGTTGATGACCAGCAGGAACAGCCCGAAGGTCACCAGCGTCAGCGGCAGCGTCAGCACGATCAGCAGCGGCTTGACGATGGCGTTGGCCAGGCCCAGCAGCAGCGCCGAGACCACCAGCGCACCGGTGCTGTCGAACTTGAGTCCGCGAAAGAGATGGCTCGCCACCCACAGAGAGACGGCGGTGATGGCCCAGTGGACGAGGAAGGGAGTCAGGTTGTTCAGCATGGATTCGGTGGCGTGTGGCAGCAGACGCAGAGCTTGTTGCCTTCGGGGTCGCGGAAATAGGCTCCATAGTAGTCCGCGTGGTAGTGCGGCCTGAGGCCGGGCGGGCCTTCGCAGGCGCCGCCCTGCGCCAGCGCCGTGGCATGGGCGCGGTCCACCGCAGCGCGATCCGCGGCCAGCAGGGCCACCATCTGGCCGTTGCCGGGCGAGGCCGCTCGCTCGTCGTAGGGCGTGCCCACCAGGAACAGGGGGCGCGGCGCGTCTGGGCTCTGCCAGCCGGCCCAGGGCCTGGCGTCGTCCCTGAACCTCAGCTTCAGCCCGAGTTCGCGCATCAGCGCGGAATAGAAGGAGAAGGTGCGCTCGAAGTCGTTCACACCGATGTAGACGTGGGACAACATGCGATTAATTCTTCCGGGTTATCGCCGTCATTGTGGATGCAACGATCGACTGTTACCCGATGAAACATTGCCGGGGGCACCGTTAAGATCGTCGGCTTATGGCCAATGCGTCGATCGCCAGCATGACCCCCGCACCCGCTTCGGCCGACGAGGCCGAATCGTGGGTACGCGGCGAACTCATCCGCAGCCTGATGCGCTCCGCGCGCGGCTCCTACCTGGTTTCGGCGGCACTGATGCCGGCGATGGTCGGCCTCAACTGGGGCTATGTGCCGCGCTGGGAGCTGCTCCTCTGGCTCTTGGCCGGCGTCATCGCCACAGCCTGCCGCGCGTGGGGTGCGCGGGTCTATGCGGTGCGCTATGCAGGGCGCAGCGCCGCCGCACAGCAGCAGTTCACCGAGCGCTACGGCTTCGTCTGGAGCACCAGCGCGGTGGTGTGGGGCCTGTCGGTGCTGCTCTTCTTCGAGCGCACGCCGCAGGTCAACCAGTTCATGAGCTGGCTCATCGTGGCCGGCGTGGGCACCTTTCCTCTCAACGGGCTCGCGCTGCATCCGCCGCTGCTCAAGCGCTACGTCAACACGCTGTTCATCACGATGCTGGCGGCGGTGCTGCTGCGGCTGGTGTCCATCACGCTGCATCATCCGCAGTTCCAGTACGGCTACCTGATGCCCATCCTGCCGATCCTCCACTGGTTCCTGCTGCTGCGGGCCGGGCGGCACATCTACGAGACGGCGCGCAACAGCCTGGAGCTGCTGTTCCACAACCACATCCTCATCAAGTCGCTGACCCAGCAACGCCAGGCGGCGGTGTCGGCCGTGGCCATGAAGAACCGCTTCCTGGCCAGCGCCGCGCACGACATGCGCCAGCCAGTGCTGGCACTTTCGTTGTACGCCGACTGGCTGCGCAACGAGCCCGAACTGGTGCTGGAGCTCGCACCGAAGATCGTGCGGGCCACCCATGCGGTGAATGCGCTCTTCGACTCCATGTTCGACCTGGCGCGCATCGACTCGGGCCAGGTGCGCCTGCACGTCGAGCGGGTCGACGTGCCCGAACTGCTGCACGACCTCGAACTGCAGTACCGCCCCGTGGCCGAGAGCCGCGGGCTGGATTTCCGCGTGCGCATGTGCGAGGGCTCGTTCCTCACCGATCCCATCCGCGTGCGCCGCATGATCGGCAACCTGCTGGCCAACGCGATCAAGTACACGACCGAAGGCGGCGTGCTGCTCGCCGCCCGCCAGACCCGCGACGGCCTGCGCGTGGAAGTGTGGGACACCGGCATCGGCATCGCCCCCGAGCACCTGCGCGACGTGTTCCTGGAGTTCTACAAGGTGGCCGACCACGCCGGCACCTCCGACGGCTTCGGCCTCGGCCTGGCCATCGTCGCGCGCCTTTCGCACGTGCTGGGTCACCCGGTCAGCGTGCGCTCGCGCCTGGGCAGCGGCAGCGTGTTCCGCGTCGCGCTGCACGATGCCGACGAGGCGGTGGCGCAGGCGAGGGTGACGGCCTCTGGCGGCTGAAAACCCACACCGACCCGCTCCAAAAAAAACCGCGCCTGAGCGCGGTTTTTTTCAATTCGGGAACACCGAGGATCCGGCTGTGCCGGTCCTCAGGTGTTGCCCCCTGCAAGGGGGTTGGCGCAGCGACACGAAGTGCGCGAAGCCTGGGGGTTAGCCCAATTCAACCGGACAACAACCCGTTCGTCCGCGCGTAATGCAGCGCCTGCGTCCGGCTCTTCACGCCCAGCCTGCGGAACAGGCGCCACAGGTGGACCTTCACCGTGTGTTCGCTGATCTCCAGGTCGGTCGCGATGTCGCGGTTGCTCATGCCCTTGTCGAGCATGGCGATCAGCTGCGTCTGGCGCTTGGAGAGCTTGCCGCTATTGGCGGCGGGCAGCTCGTCGGCCTCGTCCTCCGAGCCGGCCATCAGCAGGCCGCGCAGGGCGGCTGCCAGCTCGTTGGAGCTGGCCGACTTCTCGATATAGGTGTCGGCCCCAGCCTCGATGCAGGCGTCTTCCATGTCGGCGGACGGCGCCGCCGAGTACACGGCAATGGGCACGTTCGGATAGACCTGCTTGACCGCGATCACGCCCGAGACGCCGTTGGTGTCCGGCAGCTTCAGGTCCAGGCAGAAGAGCGTGGGCGCGCCACGCTGCTGCACGGAGCTTGCGAGCTTGTCGAGGCGTTCGAGCTCGACGATGTTCTCGGCCGGGCGCAAGCGCCGCAAGACCATCACGATCGCGTCGCGCATCAGGGGGTGGTCGTCGATGACATAAATGCTCATGTTTTCTTCCTTTGTGATCGCACCGTCTTCTCTCGTCGTGCTCACCGGCCGATAAGCCGATGGGCGTTGCCGGATCAACTCCCGCTGGTTGTGCCGGGCGTCGTTTCCGTCAGTGCCTCCAGCGCCTCTTCGACGGCGCGTATTTTTTCCGTACCGATGGGCTCCATCTGGCCAGCCAGCGCGGCCAATGCTTCGCCGCGCTGCGCCTGCAGGATTGCGATGGTACGGCCCGCCTCCTGCGGCGAGGCGAATCCACGGCTTTGCAGCAGGGTTTCGCCGCGCGCATCCAACAGCTTGAAATAGAAAAGCCCGTCCGCCTTCTCGCGGTATTGCTTGAAGCTGGGCTTGGCGACCTTGGCCGTCTTGGCTTGCACCTTGTCCTTGCCCGCCGCGAGGTTGCGCAGGCCGACCGCGTGGCGGAGGCAGGTCATGAAGGGCTTCGAAAGCGCCTGAGCCTTCTCGGCGCCCAACAACAGCGTGCGCTCGATCTGGGCCGGGTCGTTCATGAGCGCCTCGTAGCGCTCGCGCAGCGGAGCCACCTCGAGGTCGATGCGCTCGAACAGCATCTGCTTGGCGTCGCCCCAGCCGATGCCGTCGGCATATGCCTTGCGCAGCGTCTCGGTTTCCTCGGCGCTCGCGAAGGCCTGGTAGATCTGGAAGAGCGCGGAGCCCTCGGTGTCCTTGGGTTCGCCGGGCGCGCGCGAATCGGTCACGATGCTGGAGATCTGCTTGTGCAGCTGGGCGCGCGGCGCGAACAGCGGGATCGTGTTGCCGTAGCTCTTGCTCATCTTGCGGCCGTCGAGGCCGGGCAGGGTGGCGACCGCGTCGTCGATCTCGGCCTCGGGCAGCGTGAAGTGATCGCCGTAGAGGTGGTTGAAGCGCTGCGCCATGTCGCGCGCCATCTCGATGTGCTGCACCTGGTCGCGGCCCACGGGCACCTTGTGGGCGTTGAACATCAGGATGTCGGCACCCATGAGCACCGGGTACATGAAGAGGCCGGCGGTCACGTCGGCGTCGGGGTCCTCGCCCTTGGCGACGTTCTTGTCGAGCTGCGCCTTGTAGGCGTGCGCGCGGTTGAGCACGCCCTTGCCGGTCACGCAGGTGAGGAACCAGGTCAGCTCGGGAATCTCGACGATGTCCGACTGGCGATAGAAGGTGACGCGCTCGGGGTCAAGCCCGCAGGCCAGCCAGCTGGCGGCGATCTCGAGCGTGGAGCGCTGGATCAGCGCCGGATCCTGCACCTTGATGAGCGCGTGGTAGTCGGCCAGGAAGAAGAAGCTCTGCACGCCGGGCGCGACGCTTTGCCGCACCGAGTGGCGGATCGAGCCGACATAGTTGCCGAGGTGCGGCGTGCCCGAAGGCGTGATGCCGGTCAGGACGCGCAGGGGAGCTTTGGAAGACGAAGCCATGGGACGGACAGACGAAGAATTTCTTGAAGCGATCTAGAGCAGGAGTGCCTTGAGCGGAGTGATCAGCAGGTTGATGACGAAGTAGCCCACGTCCATCAGCGGCCGCAGCCAGTATGTGCTGACGATGCCCGCGAGGACGAGGCCCATCACGACGAAAAAGCCGTATGGCTCGATGCGTGCGAGGAACATCTGCGCCTGGCCGCTCGGAAGGAGCCCGGCCAGCACGCGCCCGCCGTCGAGCGGCGGCAGCGGGAACAGGTTGAAGGCCCACATCACGAGGTTGACCAGGATGCCGCCTTGCGCCATCTTGATGAAAAAGGTTTCAGTGACGCCTGCCCCGACCATCGCCACCAGCAGGGGCGCCCACAGGATCGCCTGGACGAAGTTGGAAACAGGGCCTGCCAGAGCCACCCAGATCATGTCGCGCTTCGGATGGCGCAGCCGCCCGAAGTTGACCGGCACCGGTTTGGCATAGCCGAAGAGGAAGGCGCCCGAGGTCGCGAAGTACAGCATCAGCGGCATCAGGATGGTCCCGATGGGATCGATGTGCTTGACGGGATTGAGCGTGACGCGCCCCATGACCTCGGCCGTGTTGTCGCCGAAGTGGCGAGCCACGTAGCCGTGCGCCGCTTCGTGCACGGTGATCGCGAAGATCACGGGCAGCGCGTAGATCAGTACTGTCTGTATGAGGTTGGAGATATCCACTGGGCGATTGTGTCAGACGGGAGTGGTTCTCAGCCCCGATTTCAGAGGCCCAGCACGGCCAGCGCGCCGCGTCCCTGACGCACCACGACGGGGTCGTCGCCGGTGCCCATGGGCGTCAGGTCGACCACCGTGGTCGGCTGCGATGGGCATGCGCCGGCGTCGATGACCGCGGCGATCTGCTTCTCGAAGCGCTCGCGGATGGTCTGCGCGTCGTTCAGCGCCTCGGTCTCGCCGGGGGCGATCAGCGTGGTGGCCAGCAGCGGCGCGCCGTGCAGCGACAGCAGCTCCAGCAGCACCTTGTGGTCGGGCACGCGCAGGCCGATGGTCTTGCGCTGCGGATGGCTCACGCGCCGCGGCACTTCCTTGGTGGCTTCGAGCAGGAAGGTGTAGGGGCCGGGCGTGGCTGCCTTGAGCAGGCGGTACTGCTTGTTGTCGACGCGCGCGTAGTTGGCCAGCTCGCTCAGGTCGCGGCACAGCAGCGTGAGGTGGTGCTTCTCGTCGACCTGGCGGATGCGGCGCAGCTGGTCGACCGCGTCCTTGTCGTCGAGGTGGCAGGCCAGCGCGTAGCTGGAGTCGGTGGGCACGGCCACGATCTCGCCGCGCTCCAGCAGCGTGACGGCCTGCTTCAGCAGACGCTGCTGCGGGTTCTCTGGATGGACTTCGAAATACTGGGCCATGGTGAAGAGTTCTCCGTTCAGGATTCGGCAGGCTCGATGGGCACCCGGCGCTCGCGCACCGTGAGCCACGCGCCGGCCGCGCCGCAGACCGCGATCATCGCCATGCCGACGAGCGAGAAGCGGTCCGGCACATGGGAGAAGACGACCCAGCCGCCGAGCATGGCGAACGCGATCTGCGCGTACAGGTAGGGCGTGAGCGTGGAAGCCGGCGCGCGCTGGTAGGCCAGGATCAGCATGAAGTGCCCCACCGTGCCCATGAAGCCCATGAGGCACAGCAGCGCCCACCACTCCCACGAAGGCAGCGAGGTCCACACGAAGGGCACCGCGAGCGAGACGATCAGCGTGCCCACCCAGCCGGTGTAGAAGTGCATGGTCAGCGGGTTCTCGGTCTGCGCAAGCTTGCTCGTGAGCACCTGGAACCAGGCGTTGCTCAGCACCAGCCCCAGCGGCAGGAAGATGGCCCAGCTGAACGCGCTGCCGCCCGGGCGCAGGATGACCAGCGTGCCGATGAAGCCGCCCGCCACCAGCGCCCAGCGCAGCGGCGACACGTGTTCCTTGAGCGTGGTGGCCGCCAGCAGCGTGATGACCAGCGGCGCGATCAGCACGATCGAGGTGAACTCCGCCAGCGGCATGTAGCGCAGGCTCAGGAAGGCGAAGATGCTCGATGCCAGCAGCAGCGCCCCGCGCAGCGCCTGGTAGCGGGGATGCTTCGTGTGCAGCAGCGCCGTGCCGCGCAGCGGCAGCAGCACCAGCGTGGTCGCCACTGCCTGGAACGCATAGCGGAACCACACGCCCATGAGGATCGGCACGCCCAGCGTGGAGTACTTGGTGGCGGTGTCGAGCGTCGCGAAGCAGGCCACGGCCAGTATCACGAGGCCGATGCCGGCGAGGATGCGTTCGGATTCCTTGGCGCGGCTTCGCTGCTGCGCCAAGCGTGCGGCGGCCAGCGCAACGGTCGCTGCGCTGTCGGTGCTGGTCCCGGGGCTTGGGCTCACTGCTGGATGCGATCGCCGAGCAGTTCCCACACGGGAGTGAGCGCGCCGGGCAGTGGCGGCAGCTTGCCGAGATCGCAGTGGCTCTCGTCGGGGCTGTGGAAATCGCTGCCGCGCGAGGCGGCGAAGTCGAACTCGAGCGCCTTGTCGGCGTATTCGACGAACTCGGCCGGCGTGTGGCTGCCTGTGACGACCTCGATCGCCTTGCCGCCATGCGCCTTGAATTCGAGGAACAGCGCGTATTCCTCGTTGGCGGTGAACTTGTAGCGACCGGGGTGCGCGATCACCGCCAGGCCCTTGGCGGCGGTGATCCAGTGCACGGCATCCTTCAGCGTGGCCCAGCGGTGCGGCACGTAGCCCGGCTTGCCCTCGGTGAGGAACTTGCGGAACACCTCGGGCGTGTCGCGGCAGTGGCCCTGCTCGACGAGGAAGCGAGCGAAGTGCGTGCGCGAGATGAGTTCGGGATTGCCGACGAACTTGAGCGCGCCTTCATAGGCGCCGTGGATGCCGACCTTGGCCAGCCCCTCGGACATTTCCTGCGCCCGCTTGCCGCGGCCGCCGCGCGTGTCGTAGAGGCCCTGCGAAATGGCGGCGTCGTCAGGGTCGAAGCCCAGGCCGACGATGTGCACCGTCTCGCCAGCGAAGGTCACGGAAATCTCGGTGCCGGTGAGGTAGCGCATGCCGTTGGCACGTGCCGCCGCGGCGGCGCGGTGCTGGCCGCCGATCTCGTCGTGGTCGGTGAGCGCCCAGAGTTCCACTCCGTTGGCGGCGGCGCGCGCTGCCAGTTCTTCGGGCGTCAGCGTGCCGTCGGAGACCACGGAGTGGCAGTGGAGATCGGCATTGAGAATGGAGGACACCCCCGCATTCTATGGGGTCTGGAACGGCGATGCGGGCGCATGGATACTGTGGAAGATGCTATTAAATAAATAGCATTAATGCGCCATTGCATGCGCCTCAGCGCTGCTTGCGGAAAGCCGCCCAGGCCGCCACCGCGGTGAACGTGGCCACGATCGCCACCACGATCCAGAAACCGTGCTTGTGGTCCGCTAGCGGAATGCCGCCCACGTTCATGCCGAACAGGCCGGCCAGGATGTTGATCGGCAGCGCCAGCACCGTGACGACCGTCAGCACGAACAGGCTGCGGTTGTTGTCCTCGTTGACGTTGGCGGCGATCTCTTCCTGCAGCAGCTTGATGCGTTCCTGCAGCGCCTGCATGTCGCGCAGCACGACCGAGAACTCCTCGGTCGAGCCGCGCAGCGCCTGCGAGTCGGGCTCCGACATCCATCCCGGCGGCCCCTGCAGCAGCCGGAACAGCGCCGCCGGCTCCGGTGCCAGCAGCCGCTGCAGCCGCACCAGCAGCCGGCGCAGCACGCCCAGGCGCGCGCGCTTGTGGTCGAGGCGGCCGGCGAGCAGTTCGTCCTCGATGCGGTCGATGCGGGAGGTGACGCCGCGCACGATCTTCACCAGCACGTCCGCCTGCGCGCGCAGCAGGTGCTCGAGCAGTTCCGTGCTGGAACGCGGCGCGTCGCCCGCCTTCACCGCGGTGCGCAGCGCATCGACCGAACGCAGCGGCTTGGTGCGGGCCGTGACGACCAGGCGCGGGCCGACGCTGATCCACAGCGTGGAGATGTCGGAGGGCTCGAAGCTGAATTCGAAGTGCACGTCGTTGATGACGGCGATCAGCGAATCGTCGTCGCGCTCGATGCGCGTGGAGGGCAGGCCCTCGTGCAGCGTCTCGTAGAAGGTGTCCGAGAGACTCGCGTGCCGCACCAGCCAGCGCTCGGCGTGCGCGTGGCTCAGGTTGAAGTGCAGCCAGACGTAGGGCGGGTTTTCCTGCGCGTCCTCGCCTTCGCAGCCTGCCAGGGCTTCATGGGTTTCGACGTCGCGCCGTTCGGCCAGCCAGGCCGCGGCCTGCGCCGAGTCGATGGCCCGTGCAGGCTCGGCCGCACGGGCGTCGAAGAGGTAGCCGCAGATCAGCCCGGCTTCGTCGCCCCCGTACGACTGGGCTGCGAGATCATGGAATGCCGACAAGATGCTGGGTGCGCGAGTTCAGAAGAGGCGGGTGAAGAGCCAGTAGAGCGAGCCCGACAGCAGCATCGCCACCGGCAGCGTCAGCACCCAGGCCAGCGCGAGGTTGCGCAGCGTCGACAGCTGCAGGCCCGAGCCGCTGGCCGTCATCGTGCCGGCCACGCCCGAAGACAGCACGTGCGTGGTCGATACCGGCAGCCCGTACATGTCGGCCGCGCCGATGGTGACCATGGCCACCACCTCGGCCGAGGCGCCCTGTGCGTAGCTCAGGTGCGTCTTGCCGATCTTCTCGCCCACCGTGACCACGATGCGCTTCCAGCCGATCATGGTGCCCAGGCCCAGCGCGATGGCCACCGCCACCTTGACCCACAGCGGGATGAAGCGCGTCGCGCTGTCGAGCTCCTGGCGGAAGGTGTTCACGCGCAGCTTCGTCTCGTCGTCGAACCTGGCCGCGCCGCTCTTGTCGAGGTGACGGATGGCCTCGGAGGCCAGGTACATGTCGTTGCGCACGTTGGCGACGGCCTCCGCCGGAACGCCGGCCAGCGAGCCGTGCTGGCGCACCTGCGTGCCGATGCTGCCGGCCGTCGCGGCAAGTGCCGGCACCACGGCCGGGGTGAACTCGCGGGTGCGCACGTAGGTCGAGAGCGTGTCGCGCGCAGCCGCCGGCGCCATGGCTGGCAGCGAAGTCGGCGCGCTGCGGTTCAGCGCGTTCTGCGCCATCTCGGCGACGGCCACGAACTTGACGTTCTCGTCGGCGGGCATCGCGCGGTTCAGCGCGTAGGCCATCGGCACCGTGCCCACCAGGATCAGCATGATCAGCCCCATGCCCTTCTGGCCGTCGTTGGAGCCATGCGCGAACGACACGCCCGTGCAGGTGAGGATCAGCAGGCCGCGGATCCACCACGGCGGCGGCTCGCTGCCCTTGGGCTCTTCATAGAGCGCGCGGTTCTTCACGAAGGCGCGCAGCGCCAGCAGCAGCAGGGCGGCGCAGCCGAAGCCGACCATCGGTGACAGCAGCAGCGAATAGCCCACCTTGGTGGCCTGAGCCCAGTCGACGCCGCTGGTGCCGTCGCGCCCGTGCATCAGCGCGTTGGCCACGCCCACGCCGATGATCGAGCCGATCAGCGTGTGCGACGACGAGGCCGGCAGCCCCAGCCACCAGGTGCCCAGGTTCCAGATGATGGCGGCGATCAGCAGCGCGAAAACCATCGCGAAGCCTGCGCCGGAGCCCACCTGCAGGATCAGCTCCACCGGCAGCAGCGCGATGATGCCGAAGGCCACCGCGCCGCTGGACACCATCACGCCCAGGAAGTTGAAGACCCCCGACCACACCACCGCAAAGTTGGGCGGCAGCGAGTGGGTGTAGATCACGGTCGCGACCGCATTGGCCGTGTCGTGGAAGCCGTTGACGAACTCGAAGCCCAGTGCGATCAGCAGCGCCACGCCGAGAAGTATGTAGGGCACCCAGGTGGTGACGGGCGCTCCCGAGGCGGTGACGTCGCCGACCAGGCTCCATGCGGTGAAGAGCAGGCCGGCGGCCAGCAGTCCCACGAAGGTGATCAGCGTGAGCGGACCGGGCTTGGCGTCGAGCTTCGGCCGCTGCGAGGCGGACGCGGACGGCACCTCTGCATGCGGGGCAGCGAGCGTGTTCATGGGGGATTCTGGGGTGTTGGAATGGCTCCAGATGGTGTTCGCCGCGTGTGACAACTACATGTCAACGGCGTCAAATCCGTCACGTGGCCGTCATGGAGGGCGAGCAGCATGCTTTTTCCGCTTCCCTTTTCAAACTTTTCTCTCCTGCCGCCCCATCATGCTGACGAGCGCACTTCCCGACCACGAAGACCTGATGCAACGCATCGCCCGCGACCTGATCGACAGCTACGACGAGGAGCTCGAGCTGGAGATCGAGGACCGCAACATCGACGGCCTCGACCCCGCCTCGGTGAGCGCGGCATCCTCCACCGACAAGGCCGCGCGCCAGGCCTACTTCAAGGAGCTGTTCCGCCTGCAGGGCGAGCTGGTCAAGCTGCAGGACTGGGTACAGCACAGCAAGCAGAAGGTCGTCATCCTGTTCGAAGGCCGCGACGCGGCGGGCAAGGGCGGCGTCATCAAGCGCATCACCCAGCGGCTGAACCCGCGCGTGGCCCGCGTGGCCGCGCTGCCGGCACCCAACGACCGCGAACGCACCCAGTGGTACTTCCAGCGCTACGTGGCGCACCTGCCGGCCGCCGGCGAGATGGTGCTGTTCGACCGCAGCTGGTACAACCGCGCCGGCGTCGAGCGCGTGATGGGCTTCTGCACCGACGACGAGTACGAGGAGTTCTTCCGCACCGTGCCCGAGTTCGAGAAGATGCTCGTGCGCTCGGGCATCAAGCTCATCAAGTACTGGTTCTCCATCACGGACGACGAGCAGCACATGCGCTTCCTCGGCCGCATCCACGATCCGCTCAAGCAGTGGAAGCTGAGCCCCATGGACCTCGAAAGCCGTCGCCGCTGGGAGGAATACACCAAGGCGAAGGAAATCATGCTGGAGCGCACTCACATCCCCGAGGCGCCGTGGTGGGTGGTGCAGGCGGTCGACAAGAAGAAGGCGCGCCTGAACTGCATCAGCCACCTGCTGGGGCAGCTGCCCTACCAGGAAGTGCCGCATCCGCCGGTCGAGCTGCCCGAGCGCGTGCGCCATGCCGACTATCTGCGCCAGCCCGTGCCGGCGAACATGATCGTTCCCGAGATCTACTGAGGAAAGCCCGGTTTCCGAAGCCGGCCCAGGGTAGGCCGGCCGGCGCTTTGCGGTCACACTGCGCGCCATGGCCCGCCGTTCCACAGCTTCAGTCTTTGCCCGCGCCTATGAGCGCAACCTGCGTGCGCTCACCAAGGCCACCCTGAGCAACAGCAAGCGCATCGCGGGGCAGGTCCAGCGCGCCACCGCCAAGCGGCTCAAGCCGCCGCCGGGCAAGGGCGACTGGCTCGCCGGCGTCGCGATGGGCCCGGGCGGTGCGCGCGGCTATCACCTGTTCCGCCCGGCAGGCCTGGAGCTGCAGCCGGGCGAGCGCCTGCCCCTCATGGTCATGCTGCACGGCTGCGGCCAGACCGGACGCGACTTCGCCGCGAGCACTCGCATGAACGCGCTGGCCGTGCGCCAGCGCTTCCTGGTGCTCTACCCTGAACAGGACCGGATCGCCCATCCCCAGGGCTGCTGGAACTGGTACGAGCGCCGCTCCGGCAAG
The DNA here is from genome assembly GCF_014195185.1 of Variovorax atrisoli. Lineage (NCBI taxonomy): Bacteria > Pseudomonadati > Pseudomonadota > Betaproteobacteria > Burkholderiales > Comamonadaceae > Variovorax > Variovorax atrisoli. Next base: position 299,632 of record NZ_JACIBG010000006.1, read on the forward strand.
GCCGACGCCGAGGCCGCCACGCTGATGGCCGCCATCGATCAGGCCTGCATGCTCTACCCCGTCGACCGTGACCGCATGGCGCTGGCCGGCCTTTCCGCCGGTGCGAGCATGGCGGCGCTGCTCGCGACGCGCTATCCGAACCGCTTCCGCGCCGTCGTGATGCATTCGGGCGTGGCACCCGGCGCGGCGAAGTCGTCCGCCACGGCGCTGGGCGCGATGCGCGGCGAGCACGTGCCGCCCATGCCGACAACGGCCGTCGGCAAGGCGATGGGCGCGGCGGCCGTCTTCACCACCCTGCCGCCGATGCTGGTGCTGCATGGCGACGCCGATGCGGTGGTCGCGCCGAGCAACGCCGTCAGCAGCGCCGCGGTGTGGGCGACCGCCGTGGGCGCGCGGCCCGGGTTGACACGCGAGGTGCAGCGCGGCAAGCGCCGCCCGATGCGGGTGACCGACTTCAGGCGCAAGGGGCGCACGTTGGTCACGCTGTGCGAGATCGCGGGGCTCGGCCATTCGTGGAGCGGCGGCGCGCCGAAGCTGCTGTTCAGCGACCCCGAGGGGCCCGATGCGACGCGCATGACCTGGGCTTTTGCTGCTGCGCAGTTCAAGGCAGCTGGAGGCGCGAAGAAGGGTTGAAGAAAGCGAGGGGCAGGGCGGCTATGCGGCCACCGCTCCTTCGCGCGCCGCCGCCCGCCACGCACTGGGCGCCATCCCCTTGCTGCGCTTGAAGGCCTTGCTGAAGGCCGCCTCCGACTCGTAGCCCACCGCAGCGGCGATCGCTCCCAGGCCAGCGTTGCCTTGCCCCAGCATGTTGCCGGCCTTGAACATGCGCCATTGCGTGAGGTACTCCAGCGGCGCCTGTCCCACCCGCTCGCGAAAACGCTGCGCGAAGGCGGAGCGCGAAAGGTTCGCGACGGCGGCGAGCGCCTCCACCGTCCAGTCGCGCGCGATCTCCTTGTGCATCGCGCGCAGTGCGGGGCCGATGCGCGCATCGGCCAGCGCGGCAAGCCAGCCCGTCTGCGATTCGGCGCTGGCCGCGACGTGCGCGCGCACCGCCTGAACGAACACGATGTCGGCCAGCCGGCTCACGAGCAGGCTGGACCCCAGGCCCGGCTCGCCGGTCTCCATGGCCAGCAACTGCAGCGTGCCTTGCAGCGCGAGGGCGCGGGCCTGCTCCATCTTCACATGGAGCAGCACCGGCAGCAGATCGAGCAGCGGCCGCGCAGCGCGCTGGTCGAAGTGGAACCAGCCGCAGATCACCGAGGCCGCCGTGCCCGTGCCGCCGAGCTCCACCAGCCCGCCGATGCGGTCGCGCACGACGGAGGCGCAGCTCACCGTCGGCGTGTTCGGATGGTCGCGCAGGACGTAAGGCGTGCCATGCGCCAGCACATAGCAGTCGCCCGCCGCCAGCGCCACCGGCTGCGCCATGCCATGGACCTCCAGCAGGCAGCCGCCGCGCACCACGAGCCCGAAGCGCGCGCTCTCGCCGCCCGCCAGGCTCACGCCCCAGGGCGCGCCGGCCTCGAGGCGGGCATACAGGGCGCTCTGCACCCTCATGGCGGCAAAGATGTCATCGAGCGGGTCCATCGAAGGCTCCTCGTGCGGTGGACGAATGGACAAGATTTTCGGCCCCTTGAGCATTCACTGTCCAGCGATGGCGCCAGAAACTGCGGTCTTACTCTTTCCCAATGCAACCGGCAGCAGGAGCAGGCCATGAACACCAGAACCGCTTTCAACGATTTCACCGAACTCGCCGACCGCTATGTCGCCGTCTGGAACGAACCCGACGCCGAGGCGCGACGCGCCGCCATCGCCAGCCTCTGGGTGCCCGACGGCGAGCACTACGTGCGCACGCTGCAGGCCAGGGGCCACGAGGCGCTGCAGCAGCGCGTCACCGGCTCGCACGAGAAGAACGTGCGCGACGCCGGCTTTCGCTTCGTCCGCGCGGGCGACGCCCAGTTCCTGCACGACGCGGTGATGTTCCATTGGCACATGGTCCCGGCCGCGGGCGGCCCGGTGGCCGCGCTCGGGCTGGAGTTCCTGGTGCTCGCCGAAGACGGCCGCATCGCCACGGACTACCAGTTCATCCTGCCGACGCCGGCCGCCTGAGCCCGGCCGATGACCTCCGAGGTCATTGCCGCCGTGCCTGTTCCTTCCAACACTCGAATCCATCATGACGCAGTCAAACATCGCTTCGGCAGCATCGCTCTCTTCCACCGGCAGCCAGAGTCCGCACGCGACAAGACCCGGCCGGCTCGGCCTGTGGGTCATGCTCAGCGGCACCTTCCTGGTGGTGCTGGATTTCTTCATCGTCAACGTCGCGCTGCCCTCGATGCAGCGCGAGCTGCAGGCGAGCGCGGGAACCCTGCAGCTGGTGGTGGCCGGCTACGGCCTCGCCACTGCCGCAGGGCTGATCACCGGCGGCCGGCTCGGCGACCTGTTCGGGCGACGCCGCATGTTCATGCTGGGCCTGCTGCTGTTCACGCTCGCTTCGGCCGCCTGCGGCCTGGCGCCGAACGCCGAACTTCTGGTGGCGGCACGCGTGCTGCAGGGGCTGGCCGGCGCGCTGCTGCAGCCGCAGGTGCTGGCGATGATCGGCCTGGCCTACACCGGCGAAGACCGGGCGCGTGCCTTCGCGGCCTATGGACTCACCCTGGGGCTGGGAGCCACGCTCGGGCAGCTGGTCGGCGGCCTGCTGATCCATGCCGATCTGGCGGGCCTGGGCTGGCGCAGCTGCTTTCTCATCAACGTGCCGATCGGCCTGCTGGCGCTGATGCTCGCACCGCGCGTCATTCCGCCGCTGGCGAACAACGGCAACAGCCGCCTCGACCTCATCGGCATGCTGCTCGTGGCCGCGGGCTCGGCGGCAGTGGTGCTGCCGCTGGTGGAAGGCCGCGAGCAGGGCTGGCCGCTGTGGAGCTGGCTGTGCCTTGCGGCGGCGCTGCCGCTGCTCGCAGCCTTTGCGTACCAGCAGCGCCGGCTCGCCGCGCGCGGCGGCACGCCGCTCGTGGCTCCGGTGCTGCTCGCCGATGCCCGCTTCGGCATGGGCCTGCTCACGACGCTGGCCTTCTACGTGGGCAACGCCTCGCTGTACTTCGTGCTGGCGCTGTATCTACAGCAGGGCCTCGCACTCGATCCGCTCAGCTCTGGCGTCGTCTTCACGTCGCTGGCGGCCGGTTTCTTCGCTACGTCGATGGCGGGAGCGCGCCTCGCACGCCGCTTCGGCGGCAAGCCGCCCATCGCGCTCGGTGCCCTTGTGCTCGCCGCGGGACACGCACTGCAGTTCGCCAACGTGGCCGGATGGCCCGGACACCCGCACGTCGTGGCGTGGATGGTGCCGTTGCTGCTGGTGCAGGGCGCGGGGCTCGGCATGGTCATGGCGCCCCTGGTCTCCACCGTTCTGGCCGGCCTGCCGCCTCAGCATGCGGGCGTGGCCTCGGGCGTGATATCGATGGTGCAGCAGGCGAGCAACGCGCTGGGCGTGGCGCTGATCGGCATCCTCTTCTACGGGCGGCTCGGGCATGCGCCGGATGCGGGGGCGTACGCCAGTGCCTTCGGGGTGGCGCTGCTTTACCTGACGGGGTCGGCGTTGCTGGTGGCTGTATTGCACCGGCGCGGCAGCCGGCAGGCCTGAAATCGAAGCGCCGAGCGCTGCAGGCGGCCGTGCCAAACTCTCCTGTTCGCAAGACATGACAGACATGGCCACCGACCTGCAGCAACTGACCCAGGCCCTACGCGACTTCGCACAGGCCCGCGACTGGGAGCAGTTCCACTCTCCCAAGAACCTCGCCTCCGCGCTTTCCGTCGAGGCGGCCGAACTGCTCGAACACTTTCAGTGGCTCACGGAGGCCCAGAGCCGCGATCTTCCAGCCGACAAGCGCGCCGAGATCGGCACCGAGATCGCCGACGTCTTCCTCTACCTGCTGCAGCTCGCCGACAAGCTCGGCATCGATATGGTCGAAGCGGCGCGAAGCAAGATGCTTCTCAACGCGAAGAAGTATCCCGTCCCGCTATAGCGTCTCGTCTGGATGTTCCTCGGGTATCGAGCAACGATGCTTTCCTGATTCATCGGCCCGCGCCGAGGGGGCGTTCCCTAGCCTCAACGTTCTTCCATCAAGGACTTCAGGGAACTCCGAATGAAACGACTCCGCGCTCTGGTGACTTTGCTGCTGCTCACCGCCATCGCAGCCTTTGCCGATCCGCTTCCGATGAACCAGCTGCCGATGTACGGTGGCCGCGCGAAGACAGAAGAGATGAAGAACGCCGACGTCGACTTCATCGCATCGATCGAGACGCAGGGCCTCTCTCGAGCGGAGGGCGCGAAACAGATGCTGAGGCAGGGCTGGGCCGCCTGGGGCAGGAGAGACATGGCGACGGCCATGGCGCGCTTCAACCAGGCGTGGTTGCTGGACCCGGACAACGGCAACGTCTATCACGGCTTCGCACTGGTGCTGGCGCTTCGCGACGGTCCATCGTCCGAGGTAGAGGACATGTTCCGGTTGGCTGTCTCGAAGTCGACGGTCGATGCCGCGGTCTTCGTGGACTACGGCCACTTTCTCATGACGCAGAAGCGGCTCGATGCCAGCCAGGTCCAGCTGAAAAAGGCGCTCCAGATCTCGCCGGCGGCGCGCAACGCGAGTTCCAACTTGGCCTTCACGTACTACCTGAAGAACGATTTCATCAATGCCTGTGCCTGGGCGCGAAAGGCCGAGTCCAATCGCGACCGGCTGGAGCCGGGCTTTCTTGAGGAAATGTGCACTCGCGCCGCCGAGCCGGCGAAGGGGAAGCCGGCTTCCGGCAGCCGCCCGCCGGCCTGAATACCTTCCGTGTACGCCACCCGGCGTATTTCCCCTTTGTGGTGCATTCCGCAGACTCCCTCCCACGCCAGCCAAGGCTGTCGAAAAGGTTCAACCACCCCGGAGCAGGAGTCAACATGCAACGTCGTTTCACCCTCAAGGCGCTCACCGCCGCCGTCGCGCTGGCCAGCATTTCTGCTGCGCCCGCATTCGCAGCCGACACCATCAAGGTCGGCGTGCTGCACTCGCTGTCGGGCACGATGGCCATCTCGGAAACCGTGTTGAAGGACACGGTGCTGATGGCGATCGACGACATCAACAAGAAGGGCGGCGTGCTGGGCAAGCAGCTCGAGCCCGTGGTGGTCGACCCGGCCTCCAACTGGCCGCTGTTCGCCGAGAAGACCAAGCAGCTGCTCGGCCAGGACAAGGTTTCGGTCATCTTCGGCTGCTGGACTTCGGTGTCGCGCAAGTCGGTGCTGCCGGTGGTCGAGGAAATGAACGGCCTGCTGTTCTACCCCGTGCAGTACGAGGGTGAAGAGCTCTCGAAGAACGTGTTCTACACGGGCGCGGCGCCCAACCAGCAGGCCATTCCGGCCGTCGACTACCTGATGAGCAAGGAAGGCGGCGGCGCCAAGCGCTGGGTGCTGCTGGGCACCGACTACGTCTATCCCCGCACCACCAACAAGATCCTGCGCGCCTACCTCAAGAGCAAGGGCGTGAAGGAATCGGACATCGACGAGAAGTACACCCCCTTCGGCCACAGCGACTACCAGACCATCGTCGCCGACATCAAGAAGTTCTCCGCCGGCGGCAAGACCGCGGTGGTGTCGACCATCAACGGCGACTCCAACGTGCCCTTCTACAAGGAACTCGGCAACGCCGGCCTGAAGGCCAAGGACGTGCCGGTGGTTGCCTTCTCGGTGGGCGAGGAAGAACTGCGCGGCGTCGACACCAAGCCGCTGGTGGGCCATCTGGCCGCATGGAACTACTTCATGTCGATCAAGAACCCGACCAACACCGCCTTCATCAAGCAGTGGAGCGAGTACGCCAAGGCCAAGAACATCGCCGGCCACAAGGACAAGCCGCTCACCAACGACCCGATGGAAGCCACCTGGATCGGCATCCACATGTGGAAGCAGGCGGTCGAGAAGGCCAAGAGCACGGACACCGACAAGGTGATCGCCGCCATGGCCGGCCAGACCTTCACTGCTCCCTCGGGCATCGTCTCGAAGATGGACGAGAAGAACCACCACCTGCACAAGAGCGTGTTCATCGGCGAGATCAAGGCCGACGGCCAGTTCAACGTGGTGTGGAAGACGCCGGGCCCGGTCAAGGCCAAGCCGTGGAGCCCGTACATCGAAGGCAACGACAAGAAGCCGGACTACCCCGCTGGCAAGTCGATGTAATTCATCGGCAAGCCCCTTGCCTTGCTCCCTCTCCCCCCGGGGAGAGGGTAGGGGTGAGGGCAACGGCGGTCGATCCGGCCGCCGCGCTTGTTTGAAGGCCGCAAGCCCTCACCCCAACCCTCTCCCCCAGGGGAGAGGGGGCAACACGAATCTCATGATGCTTCGACGAACCCTTCAATGCGCACTGGCCGCCATGCTGCTGATGGCATCGGCCGCCCACGCGCTGACCGCCGACGAAGCCCGGGCCATCGCCTCCGGCGATTCCGAAGCCCGCATCGCCGCGCTCAACAAGGCCGTGCTCACGGCCGACGAGAAGACCGCTGCCTTCATCCAGGCCATGTCGGACGACGCGGTCAAGCACACCGAAGACCAGGTCTTCGTGATGAAGGACGACAAGGGCTACGACCCTGTGACCGGCGCCGAGCTGAAGGTGCCCGACACCGCCGAGGACGTCGTCAACAACAACCTCATGCGCGGCGCGCTCGATGCCGCGCAGGCCGCGCTCAAGCTCACGAGCAAGGACGACGCGGTGCGCGCCGAGGCCGCGCAGGCGCTCTTCAAGGAGCCCGACGAGTCGCGCCTGCCCATGGTCGAGAAGGCGCTGGCCGCCGAGACCAACCCGAAGATCAAGTCACAGCTCGAGCTGGTGCGCGCCGCCAGCATGCTCGGCAGCGCCGACAAGGCCAAGCGCCTTGCCGCGGCCAAGGAGCTGGGCAACAACCGCAACCCCGACACCAAGCTGCTGCTCAACCAGCGCCTGTCCGACGAGACCGAGGCCGACGTCAAGGCCGCCATCGTCGCGTCCATCGCGAGCATCGACGGCGCGCTGGTCTGGGGCGACCGCATCAACGCCGTGTTCAGCGGCATCAGCCTGGGCTCGGTGCTGCTGCTGGCCGCGCTGGGCCTGGCCATCACCTACGGGCTGATGGGCGTGATCAACATGGCGCACGGCGAGCTGATGATGATCGGCGCCTACGCCACCTACGTGATGCAGGGCATCTTCCAGAAGTACTTGCCCGAGGCGGCGTTCGGCTGGTACCTGGTGGCCGCCATTCCGGTGTCTTTCCTCGCATCGGCACTCGTGGGCGCGGTGCTGGAGCGCGGCGTGATCCGCTTCCTGTACGGCCGCCCGCTCGAGACGCTGCTCGCCACCTGGGGCATCAGCCTGATGCTGCAGCAACTGGTGCGCTCGCTGTTCGGCGCGCAGAACGTCGGCGTCGAGAACCCCGGCTGGATGAGCGGCGGCTTCACCATGCTGAGCAACGTCACGCTGCCGTGGAACCGCATCTGCATCATCATCTTCGCCGCCCTGGTGTTGCTGGCGATGGGCTGGCTCATCGGCAAGACGCGCCTGGGGCTGTTCGTGCGCGGCGTCACGCAGAACCGTCCGATCGCCTCGTGCATGGGCGTGAACACCGCGCGCATCGACACCTACGCCTTCGCGCTCGGCTCGGGCATCGCCGGTCTGGCGGGCTGCGCGCTGAGCCAGATCGGCAACGTCGGCCCCGACCTGGGCCAGAGCTACATCGTCGACAGCTTCATGGTGGTCGTGATGGGCGGCGTCGGCCAGCTGGCAGGCACCGTGTACGCGGCGCTGGGGCTGGGCATTCTCAACAAGTTCATCGAGGGCTGGGCGGGCGCGGTGCTCGCGAAGATCGCGGTGCTTGTCTTCATCATCATCTTCATCCAGAAGCGGCCCCAAGGCATCTTCGCAATGAAAGGCCGGAGCGCAGAGGCATGAGCAAGGTCGTACTTCCAACCAAGGGGCCGCTGCTGAGCGGCAAGGGCTGGACGGCCTTCTTCGTCGCGCTCATCGTGGTGTGCGCAGTGGCGCCGGTGCTCAACATGTGGGTGCCGGCGGACAGCCCGCTGCACATGAGCGACTACGCGGTGGCGCTGGTCGGCAAGATCATGTGCTACGCGATCTGCGCGCTGGCCATGGACCTGATCTGGGGCTACACCGGCATCCTCTCGCTGGGCCACGGCCTGTTCTTCGCGCTGGGCGGCTACATGATGGGCATGTACCTCATGCGCCAGATCGGCCGCGACGGCAACTACAAGAGCGACCTGCCCGACTTCATGGTGTTCCTCGACTGGAAGACGCTGCCCTGGCACTGGACCTTCAGCGACAGCTTCATCGCCACGCTGGTGTTGATCGTCGCGGTGCCTGGGCTGATCGCTTTCGTGTTCGGCTTCTTCGCCTTCCGCTCGCGCATCAAGGGCGTGTACTTCTCGATCATCACGCAGGCGATGACCTTCGCGGCCATGCTGCTCTTCTTCCGCAACGAGACGGGCTTCGGCGGCAACAACGGCTTCACCGACTTCAAGCGCATCCTGGGCATCCCGATCGCCACGCAGGAGATGCGCATGACGCTCTTCGCGCTCACGGGCGCCACGCTGCTGGGCTTCTTCCTGTTCGCGAAGTGGCTCATCGGCAGCAAGTTCGGCCGCGTGCTGCAGGCCATCCGCGACGCCGAGACGCGCGTGATGTTCTCGGGCTACAACCCGCTGCCCTACAAGCTCACGATCTGGGTGATCTCGGCCGTCATGTGCGGCGTGGCCGGCGCGCTGTACGTGCCGCAGGTCGGCATCATCAACCCGGGCGAGATGAGCGCTGCCAACTCCATCGAGATCGCCATCTGGGCGGCGGTGGGCGGCCGCGCCACGCTCATCGGGCCGATCATCGGCGCCTTCATCGTCAACGGCGCGAAGAGCTGGCTCACGGTGGCCTATCCGGAATACTGGCTGTACTTCCTGGGGGCGTTGTTCATTGCTGTCACGCTGTTCCTGCCGAACGGCATCGTGGGGCTGGTTCGCAAGTGGCTTTCCAGGGAGAAGAAGGAAGAAGAGAAGCCGCAGCCCGAACCGGTGCAGGAGGCACGCCGCGCCGTCGCGGCGGAGCAGGGCGTCGAGCCCGATGCGCTGGCCTCGCTGCCGGTGGATGCGAAGGGAGCGCGCGCATGACACCCGACCTCATGGAAGCAGGCGCCGAGCGCGCCGCGCGAGCAAGCGGCATCCACTACGTGAGCGGCAGCACCGAATCGGGTGGCCGCGCCGCCGACTTCGGCCGCCACGTCACGCCGGGCGAGGTCGACGTCACGCACGGCCGCATCCTCTACCTGGAAGACGTCAGCGTGAGCTTCGACGGCTTCAAGGCCATCAACAAGCTGTCGCTCGACATCGCACCGGGCGAGCTGCGCTGCATCATCGGGCCGAACGGCGCCGGCAAGACGACGATGATGGACATCATCACCGGCAAGACCCGGCCCGACGAGGGCACCGTGTTCTTCGGCAGCACCATCGACCTGCTGCGCCACCGCGAGGCCGAGATCGCTCAGCTGGGCATCGGCCGCAAGTTCCAGAAGCCGACGGTGTTCGAGCACCTCACGGTGTTCGAGAACCTCGAACTCGCGCTGAAGACCGACAAGGGCGTGCGCTCTTCGATGCTCTTCAGGCTCGATTCCGCGCAGAGCGACCGCCTGGCCGAGGTGCTCGAGACCATCCACCTCGCCGACAGCGTCTCGCGCCTGGCCGGCAACCTGAGCCACGGCCAGAAGCAGTGGCTGGAGATCGGCATGCTGCTGATGCAGGACCCGAAGCTGCTGCTGCTCGACGAGCCCGTGGCCGGCATGACCGACGAAGAGACCGCGCGCACCGCCGAGCTGTTCCTCACCCTCAAGGGCAAGCATTCGCTGATGGTGGTGGAGCACGACATGAGCTTCATCCGCACCATCTCCGAGATCGTCACCGTGCTGTGCGACGGTTCCGTGCTCGCACAGGGCACGCTGGACGAAGTGCAGGCCGACGAGCGCGTGATCGAGGTCTACCTGGGCCGCTGAGGAAGAACGAAAGATGCTGACAGTCAAGAACATCCATCAGTACTACGGCGGCTCCCACATCCTGCGCGACGTGAGCTTCGAGGCGAAGCTAGGCAAGGTCACCGTGCTGCTGGGCCGCAACGGCGTGGGCAAGACCACGCTGCTGAAGTCGCTGATGGGCCTGGTGCCCATCAAGAGCGGCAGCATCGAGCTCGAAGGCAAGCCGATCCACAAGGCCACGCCCTATGAGCGGGCCAGGGCCGGCATCGGCTTCGTGCCGCAGGGCCGCGAGATCTTCGCTCGGCTCACCGTCGAGGAGAACCTGCGCATGGGGCTGGCCTACAAGAGCGGCGGCACGCCCATCCCGGCGGAGCTGTACGAGCTGTTCCCCGTGCTCAAGCAGATGATGAACAGGAGGGGCGGCGACCTTTCCGGCGGCCAGCAGCAGCAGCTGGCGATTGCCCGGGCGCTGGCGCCCAAGCCGCGCCTGCTGATCCTCGACGAGCCCACCGAAGGCATCCAGCCCAGCATCATCAAGGACATCGGCCGCGTCATCCGCATGCTGGCCGACCGGGGCGACATGGCCATCGTGCTGTGCGAGCAGTACTACGACTTCGCCCAGGAACTGGCGGACGACTACCTCGTGATGGAGCGCGGCGAGGTCATCGCGCGCGGCCTCGGCAAGGACATGGAAGCGCAGGGCGTGCGGCAGCTGGTGGCCATCTGAGCCCACGGGCGAGGCCTTCGCGGCCCTGCCAGTACAAGGTCTTCGGCATCTGCGTATCGGTGCGGATTCAGGGTTTACCCTAAAATCGTGCCTTGCCCGCTGCCGCCGGGCACCCCCTCCAGGAGCCTGGCCTTGAACGCCTCCCCACCCGCGCAGGACAGCGCGGCCACCGACATTTCTTCCTTCACCCTGCCTTCGGGCGCGCCCGCCAACTTCCTGCGCGCGGTGCTCGCGCTCGGCGTCGGCGGCTTCGCCATCGGCACCGGCGAGTTCGTCATCATGGGCCTGCTGCCCGAGGTCGCACGCGACATCGGCGTGAGCATCCCGCAGGCCGGCCACGTCATCAGCGCCTATGCGATCGGCGTGGTCATCGGCGCCCCCGTTCTCGCGGTGCTCGCAGCCGGCTGGCGCCGACGCGCGCTGCTGATCGCGCTCATGGCCGTGTTCGCGGCCGGCAACTTCGCCAGCGCCGCCGCTCCCAACTACCTGCTGCTCAACCTGCTGCGCTTCGCCGCTGGGCTGCCGCACGGCACCTACTTCGGCGTGGCCGCGCTGGTGGCCGCCACGCTGGCGCCGCCGGGCCGCCGCGCGCGGGCCGTGGGGCTCGTGATGCTGGGGCTGACCGGCGCCACGCTGGTGGGCGTGCCCATCGCGGCGTGGCTGGGCCAGTTCTTCGGCTGGCGCGCGGCCTTCGTGTTCGTGGGCCTCATCGCGCTGGTGGCCATCGTGCTGCTTCGCCGCGACATCCCCGACATGGCGCCCGCCGCTGGCGCCAGCCCCTGGCGCGAACTCGGCGCGCTCAAGCGCAAGCAGGTGTGGTTCACGCTGGGCATCGCCGCCATCGGCTTCGGCGGCATGTTCTCGGTGTTCAGCTACATCAAGCCCACGCTGATCGAGGTGGCCGGCATGCCGGTGGGCGGCGTGCCCATCGTGCTCGCGCTCTTCGGCCTCGGCATGGTGGTGGGCAACCTCGTGGGCTCGCGGCTGGCCGACAAGTCGGTGATGCGCACCATCGGCGGCGTGATGGTCTACGCGGCGCTGGTGCTCGCGGTGTTCACCTTCGCGGCCCACAACGTGGTCGCGGCCGCCGTCAACGTGTTCCTCATCGGTTCGACCGTGGCCATCGGCCCGGCACTGCAGATCCGTCTCATGGACGTGGCCGGCGACGCGCAGACGCTCGCGGCCGCGCTCAACCACTCGGCCTTCAACATGGCCAATGCGCTGGGCGCATGGCTCGGCGGCGTGGCAATTTCCGCGGGGCTGGGCTGGACTTCCACCGGCTGGGTCGGCGCGCTGCTGGCGCTGGCCGGCCTGGGCATCTTCGGCTGGGCGGTGGCGAGCGCCCGTGCCGCCGCACGCAGGCCGGCAGCCGTCGCCTGCTGAACAGGGCTGCTACTTCGGCGAAGGTGCCGGCGCGGTTCGCTCGCGCAGCAGCACCGCGAAGTTCTGCAGCTCCGTCGCATTGAGATCCGACACCGCCCAGGCCTGCATGCCGCCCTGGGTCCAGTGCACGAGCTGGTAGCCCTGCCGGGCCGAAGCCACCGGCCCTTGCGCCTGCGCCTTCTTTCCATCCGGCGCCGGCCACACGAACAGGTTGATCACGTGCGGCCCCGAGCGGTAGACCAGCGCCGCCACGGTGCGCCCGTCCAGGTAGTCGAGCCGTCCGCCCGCAAGCGCAAAGCCCTCCGCCGCGAGGTCGACCACCGGCGGTGAGAAGTCGAGCTTGCCGGCGAACCAGGGCTTGACCGTGTGATGGTCGGACGAGGCCACGTCCGCCAGGTGCGAGGCCATCAGCGAGCGCACGTGGTTCGCCGTGACGCCTTCGGCGAGCGCGTCGGCAGGCGGCATCGGCGTCGCCAGCAGCACGAGCGCCAGGCCCCAGGCCGTGGCGGCACCGGTGCCGAACCATGCCAGCCCCTGCCACAGCCTGCGGCCTTGTCGCGCGGGAGCGGGCTTCGGCGCCGGCGCGGCGGCTTCATCCGTGCGGACCGCGTTCGCGATGCGCGCGGCCAGGCCCTCGGGCGGCATGTGCCGCACGGCGTGGCGCCGGATCAGCGTTCCCAGTTCCTCGTCAGACATTGACATGGCGTGTCCTTCCTCCCGCATCGCCGGGACGTTCGTCGCGCAGGCTCTCTCGCAGCATCGAGCGCGCACGCGACAGCCGCGACATGACGGTGCCCAGCGGTATGCCCGCGATGCGCGCGATGTCCTCGTAGCGCAGTTCCTCCAGTTCGCGCAGCACGATCACCTCGCGATACACCGGCGGCAGCGCGTCGATGGCCGCGTTGACTCGCTCGCCCTGCACGCGCTGCTCCCACTGCCGCGCCGGATCGCCGTCGGCGGAGGAGGAGAAGGGCGCCGACACCGCCTCGCTGTCGCGCAGCTCGTCGAACTCCAGCTGGTCGGCCAGCTGCCGGTTCTGCCGCATCCAGTCGTAGCAGGCGTTGCGCACGATGCCCAGCAGCCACGGCCGTGCGCTCTCTCCGCGCAAACCCTCGAAGAAGCGGAATGCGCGCAGGCAGGCCTCCTGCACCGCGTCGTCGGCCAGCTGGTCGTCGCGCAGCAGCCAGCGCGCAAGGTTCCATGCCGCATCGAGATGCGGCAGCGCGGCGGCTTCGAACTGGCGTGTGCGGTCGGTCGACAGGCTCAAGTGCTCCTTCTTCCTGCATGACGTGACAGTCCGGCGTTTTATTCCAGCTTTTTTTCGGCCCCCGCTGGAATAGGCAGGGCATGCCATGCGTCATGCCCTTTGCGGATTCTCGGATTCTGCTTCTTCCGTCTTCCTCTTCCGCTTTCCATGAGGGTCTTCACCATGATCGCCATGCCCGGCTTCGCACGCATCCTCGTCATCTTCGCGGCCCTGGCGGCCTCGGCCGGCTCCGCGCTTGCCGCGGGTCCCAAGGCCTATGTCGGCAATTTCAAGGACAGCACCGTCAGCGTGATCGACACCGGCACCGAGCGCGTCGTGGCCACGCTGCCGGTGGCGGCGGGGCCCGACGGCATCATCGTTGCGCCCGATGGGCGCAGCGTGTTCGTCAGCGGCTCCGGCGCCGCCGCCGTGAGCGAGATCGATGCCGCGAGCGACCGCGTGACCCGCGCCATCGACGTGGGCAAGGGCCCCCAGGGGCTGGCCATGACTGCCGACGGCAAGTGGTTGCTGGCGGCCGTCAACGGCGACGACCGCGTGGCCTTCGTCGACACCACGGCGCATGGCGTGAGCGCCACCGTGCCGGTGCCCAAGCCGCACACCATCGCCATCCGGCCCGACGGGCGGCAGGCGTACGTCGCATCGCAGGAGCCGGGGCACTTCGCGCTGGTGGTCATCGACATGGCGACGCGCGCCGTGGTCACGCAGATCCCGCTCGACAAGCCGCCGCGCGACCTCGAGTTCAGCCACGACGGCAAGTCGCTCTACCTCACGCTGGCCGGCGTTGCGGCCGTGCAGGTGCTCGATCCGGCCAACAACCAGTGGGGCGCGCCGGTGCCCACGGGCGTGTCCCCGCACATCGCACAGCACTTCGCGGGCATGGCCAGCGGCGTGGTGGTGGTGCAGGGGCCCGGCGAAGTCATGCTGTTCGACCCTGCAGCGCACACGGCCGTGCGCAGCATTCCCGTGGGCAAGCAGCCGCACTGGCTCGAGCTGTCGGCCGACGGCAGGAAGCTCTGGGTGAGCAACGAGGGCTCCAACGACGTCAGCGTGGTCGACCTCGCGGGCGGGCCGATGCACACGGTGCAGGTGGGCAATGCGCCGCGCAAGATCGCGCTGCAGCGCACGGCGGCTGCCGCTTCGCCTGCAGCGGCTGCGGACGGCGCGCACGCCGGCGGGTCGGCGCACGTGACCATCCGCAACTTCGCCTTCGAGCCCGCGCAGATCACCGTCAAGACCGGCCAGCGCGTGAGCTGGCAGAACGACGACGGCGCGCCGCACGGCCTGGCCTTCAAGGACGGCGCGGCCGGCATCGATCTGCTGCTGCCCGGCAAGGCCTTCGCCCGCGTCTTCGACAAGCCGGGGGTGTACGACTACGTCTGCTCGGTCCATCCGTACATGACGGCGCGGGTCACCGTGGTGGGGCCGTAGCCGGGTCCGCGCCATCGGCCCATGCGCCGCCCGATTGACAGGAGCGAGCGAAGCGCACGACATTGCACTGGATGAAGGAAGAAAGACTCTCGCGCCGACGCCTGCTGTGCGGCGGGCTCGCGGCCGCTTCGCTGGGCCATCCGTTCCTGCTGCTGAAGGCGCAGCCAGCGACGACGACAGGCACGGCGGCGACATCGGGCGATCGCTATCCGTTCACGCTGGGCGTGGCCTCTGGCGTGCCGCGCGCCGACGGCTTCGTGCTCTGGACGCGGCTCGCGCCCGATCCGCTGCAGGGCGGCGGCATGGGCGATGCGCCCGTCGATGTGAACTGGGAGGTGGCCGACGACGAGGGTTTCAGGCGCATCGTGGCGAAGGGCCGCGCCGTCGCGACAGCCGGGCTCGCGCACTCGGTGCACGTCGAGGTGCAGGGCCTGTCGCCGGCGCGCTGGTACTGGTACCGCTTCACCGCCGGCGGCGCGCGCAGCCCCGCCGGCCGCACGCGCACCACGCCAGCCGACAACGACGAGGCCCTGCAACAGCTGCGCTTCGCCTTCGCCTCCTGCCAGCACTACGAGCAGGGCTACTACGCCGCCTACCGAGACATGGCCGCGCAGCCGCTCGACTTCGTCGTGCATCTGGGCGACTACATCTACGAAAGCTCCCGCAAATCGCACCAGGTGCGCCGGCACGAGGGCGGCATTCCGACGCAGCTCGCCGAGTTCCGCGACCGCTACGCGCTCTACAAGGCCGATGCGCAGCTGCAGGCCGCTCACGCGGCCTTCCCATGGCTCGTGACCTGGGACGACCACGAGGTGGCCAACGACTACACGAACGACGAGTCGCCGCGCACGGCCGACCCTGCGCAGTTCCTCGCGATCCGCGCAGCCGCCTATCAGGCGTGGTACGAGCACATGCCCGTGCCCGCCAGCATGCGTCCACGTGGCCCCGATGCGCTCATCTACGGCCGACACCGCTTCGGCCGCATGCTCGACCTGCTGCTGACCGACGGGCGCCAGTACCGCTCGCACCATGTCTGCCTTTCCGGCCGCAGTGCCTCGCCGCTGGCCGATTGCCCCGACCGGCTCGCGCCCGAGCGCAGCCTCTTCGGGGCGCAGCAGGAGGCCTGGCTCGCCCGCGAACTCGCCGCGCCGCCCGCGCGATGGACCGTGCTCGCCCAGCCCACGCTCCTGGCCGAGGCCGACCGCAAGCGCGGACCAGAGCACGGCTACTGGATGGACGGCTGGGACGGCTATGCCGCGGCCCGCTCGCGCCTGCTCGACGCGCTGGCCGAACACAAGTCGCGCGGCGGCAATGCGCTGGTCGCCAGCGGCGACGTGCACGCCTTCTGGGCCGCCGACCTGCGGCGCGGCGATGCGCAGCAGGGGCCGCTGGTCGCGACCGAGTTCGTCGGCGGCGCCATCACCTCCGAAGGACCGAGCGCCGCCAGCGTGGCGAACATGCTCTCGAAGAATCCGCAGCTGCGCTACGGGCGGGCCGACAGGCGCGGCTATGCGATCGCCACGCTCGATGCGCGCGGAGCCACGGTCGATTTCCGCGCCGTGGAGGACGAGAAGACGGCCGATTCGCCGGTCGGCACCATGGCCCGCTTCTCGGTCGAGCGCGGTGCGCCTGGCGTGCACGCCGAAGGCAGCTAAACCTCGCCCGCCTGCAGGATTGCGCGGCCGTGCCTATGATGGCCGCCGCTCCCTTCCTTCCATCTCATCTCCTTCCCTCCCGAGCGAGAACCGAACACCATGAGCATTCCCTCCACCCGTCTCGGCCGCACCGGCCTCACCGTCTCCCGCCTCGCCCTCGGCACCATGACCTTCGGCCTGCAGACCGACGAGGCCGTATCGCACCAGATCCTCGACAAGGCGGCCGAAGGCGGCATCAACTTCCTCGACACGGCCGACGTCTACCCGCTCGGCGGCACCATCGAGACGGCAGGCCGCACCGAGGAGATCATCGGCAACTGGCTGGAGAAGCAGGGCCCCGCGGGCCGCCGCCGCTTCGTGCTGGCGACCAAGGCCGTCAACAAGGTCGGCCCCAACAGCTGGGACCAGGGCGCGTCGCGCAAGCACCTGCTGGACGCCATCGACGCCTCGCTCAAGCGGCTGAAGACCGACCACGTCGACCTCTACCAGCTGCACATGGACGACCGCGAGACGCCGCTCGAAGAGAGCCTGGAGGCTCTCGACACCATCGTGAAGTCGGGCCGCGCGCGCTACATCGGCGTGTCGAACTTCCTGGCATACCGCCTGGCCCGCGCGCTGGGCAAGTCAGACCTGCTGAGGCTCACGCGCTACGTGTCGGTTCAGCCGCGCTACAGCCTGCTGTTCCGCGAGATCGAGCGCGAGCTGCTGCCGCTCGCGGCGGAAGAGGGCCTGGGCGTGATTCCGTACAACCCGCTGGCCGGCGGCCTGCTCACCGGCAAGTACAAGCCCGGCAGCAAGCCCGAGGAGAACACCCGCTTCACCCTCGGCACCGCAGGCGGCATGTATCAAGACCGCTACTGGAACGAGCGCAGCTTCAACACCGTCACGCAACTGCACAAGCTCGCCGACGAAGCCGGCGTACCGCTGGCCACCCTGGCCGTGGCCTGGGTGATGGCGAACCCGCTCATCACCGCGCCGCTGCTCGGCGCAAGCCGCCCCGACCAGCTCGAAGCGACCATCGCGGCGGCGGAATACAAGCTCGACCCGGCGCTCAAGCAGAAGCTGGACGAGCTGACCGCCGAGTACCGCAAGGGCGACGCCCCTCGCTGAGCGGTTTGTCTCCTTCCTCCTCCGGGGGAAGGCCGGGATGGGGGCAGGCCTTTGAAAAGGCTCCGCGCTTCCTTGAGCGCCGTCGTGCCCCCACCCCGACCCTCCCCCAGCGGGGGAGGGAGAAGAGATAACCGCCGAGTAGTGCAAGGGTGACGCGCCACGCAGAGAGGTTTTCCCCCTTCCCCCTCTGGGGGAAGGCCGGGATGGGGGCAGGCCTTTGAAAAGGCTCCGCGCTTCCTTGAACTCCGTCGTGCCCCCACCCCAACCCCCCCCCAGTGGGGGAGGGAGAAGAGATAACCGCCGAGTAGTGCAAGGGCGACGCGCCACGGTGAGAGGTTTTCCTCCTTCCCCCTCTGGGGGAAGGTCGGGATGGGGGCAGGCCCTTGAACAGGCGCCGCGTTCCATGAGCGCCGTCGTGCCCCCACCCCAACCCTCCCCCAGCGGGGGAGGGAGGAAGCCCAGGAACACCGCGGAACCGGCTCTGCCGGGCCGCTGGTGTTGCCCCCGGAGGGGGTTGGCAAAGCGACACGAAGTGCGCGCAGCCTGGGGGAGAGCCATTTCCCCCGGGGGGAGGGCCATTTCTTTCAGAACTGTCAGTTAGTCGACAGCGAGGGGTTTGACGGGGGTACCTAGAGTGCCCTCATCATGGTTTTCTCCGACGTACCTCCCCTCCCGCGCGCGGCCCTCGCGCTGGCCGCCTTGCTCCTCGCGGGCTGCGCCGTCGGCCCCGACTACGTCCGCCCGCAACTGGACGTACCCGCCGCCTTCAAGGAAACCGGCGGCCCCTGGAAGACCGCCGCCCCGCAGACCATCGACGCTGACCATCCCTGGTGGGACGCCTTCGGCGACAGCACGCTCAGCGCGCTGATCGTGCAGGCCAACGCGGCCAACCAGAACATCCGCGTGGCCGAGGCGCAGTACCGCCAGGCGCAGGCGCTGGCCGCCGCGGCGCGGGCGGGCTTCTTCCCCACGGTGGGCCTCAACGCCGGCGCCACGCGCTCGCAGACCAACAACACCGGCACCGTCAAGCTCGGCACCACCGACACCCTGGGCCTCGCCGCGAGCTGGGAGCCCGACATCTGGGGCGCGGTGCGCCGCTCGGTGGAGGCCGGCAATGCCGGCGTGCAGGCCAGCGCCGACGACCTGGCCGGCGCGCGGCTCAGCATCCAGACCACGCTGGCGCAGGACTACCTGCAGATCCGCGTGATCGACCTGCAGCGCAACCTTTACGCCAGCACCACCGCCGCCTACGCCAAGGCGCTCGAGCTCACGCAGCACCAGTACGCCGCAGGCACCGTGCTGCGCTCCGACGTTGCGCTGGCCGAGAGCCAGCTCAAGACCGCGCAGGCGCAGGCCGTCGACCTCGAAGCCCAGCGCAGCCAGCTCGAACACGCCATCGCCGTGCTGACCGGACAGGCGCCTGCGTCGTTCTCGCTGGCGCCGCTCGAAAGCTCGTCGAACCCGCCGACCGCCGAGTCGCTTTCGTCGGCCGCCGCGCTGCACCTGCAACTGCCGGTGACGCCCGCAGGCCTGCCTTCGGAACTGCTGGAGCGCCGCCCCGACATCGCCGGCGCAGAGCGCCGCGTGCAGGCCGCCAACGCCAACATCGGCGTGGCCAAGGCCGCCTACTACCCGCAGATCGTGCTCAGTGCCAGCGGCGGCTTCAGCGCGGCCACGCTGGGCACGCTGTTCAACACGCCCAGCCGCGTGTGGTCGCTGGGCGCGGCACTGGCGCAGACGGTGTTCGATGGCGGCCTGCGCAAGGCCCACACCGACCAGGCCGTGGCCGCCTACGACGCCTCTGTCGCGCAATACAAGCAGACCGTGCTCGCGGGCTTCCAGCAGGTGGAAGACAACCTCGCCACCCTGCGCGTGCTCGACAACGAATCCGCGCTGCAGGCCGACGCCGTGCGCGCCGCCCAGCTCGCAGAGCGCATGGCACTGAGCCAGTACCGCGCGGGCACCGCCACCTACCTCAGCGTGGTCACTGCGCAGACGCTCTCGCTCACCAACCAGCGCACGGCCGCGCAGGTGCTCGGCCGCCAGCTGGCCGCCAGGGTCTCGCTGATCGCGGCCACGGGCGGCGGCTGGAGTGCCGCCGCCGCTGCCAACACCGCTGCAGACGCCGCACCGAAGACTTCCGGGAATTGATGCCATGACGACGAACGCAGAAACCACCACGCCTTCCTTGTTCCAGAGACGCTCCACCTGGCTCGCGACCGCCACCCTGGTGCTC
This sequence comes from Variovorax atrisoli, assembly GCF_014195185.1. Taxonomy (NCBI): domain Bacteria; kingdom Pseudomonadati; phylum Pseudomonadota; class Betaproteobacteria; order Burkholderiales; family Comamonadaceae; genus Variovorax; species Variovorax atrisoli. The sequence goes on from NZ_JACIBG010000006.1 coordinate 319,455, forward strand.
GTGCTCGGCGGCGGCGCATGGGCGCTGACCCACCACGCCGCCAACGCAGCCAAGCCCGATGCGCCGAAGAGCCCGCCCGTACAGGTGACCACCGCGCGCGTCACGCCGCAGACCGTGCAGGTCTATCGCTCGGGCATCGGCACCGTCGCCTCGATGGCCACCGTGACCGTCAAGGCGCGCATCGACGGCCAGCTCGACAAGGTCGGCTTCGTCGAAGGGCAGGACGTGAAGGCCGGCCAGCTGCTCGCCCAGCTCGACCCGCGCACGCTGCAGGCCCAGCTCGCGCAGGCGCAGGCGACGCGGGCGAAGGACCAGGCCACGCTGACCAACGCCCGCGCCGACCTCAAGCGCTACACAACGCTGCTCTCGCAGGACGCCGCCACGCAGCAGCAGGTCGATACGCAGAAGGCCCTGGTCAACCAGCTCGAAGCCGCCGTGCAGAACGACGCGGCCCAGGTGCAGTACGCCGAGGTGCAGCTGAGCTTCACGCGCATCACCTCGCCCATGAACGGCCGGGTGGGGGCGCGGCTGGTGGACCCGGGCAACATCGTGCACGCCACCGATGCCAACGGCCTGGTCGTCATCAACCAGATCGACCCGATCGCCGTGCAGTTCACCCTGCCCGAAGAGGCCGTGCAGGACATCAACCGCGTGCAGCAGCAGAGCAGCCAGCCGCTCTCGGTGGTGGCCTACGACCGCAGCGGCACGCAGATGCTGGGCACCGGCAAGCTGATATTGCTGAACAACCAGATCGACACCACCAGCGGCACCGTGCAGCTCAAGGGCAGCTTCGCCAACCCGCAGCACACGCTGTGGCCGGGCCAGTTCGTCAACGTGCGGCTGCAGCTCGACCGCCGGGCCGACTCGCTCACGCTGCCCGCTGCAGCGGTGCAGCGCGGCCAGGACAGCACCTACGTCTGGGCCGTCGATGCAGAGAACAAGGTCGCCAATGTGCCGGTCCACGTGGTGCAGATCGCCGACGGCACCGCCGTGATCGACAAGGGCCTGGAGGCCGGCCAGCGCGTGGTGATCGACGGCCAGTACAAGCTCAAGCCCGGTGCCACCATCGTCGAGCCGCCACCCGCCGCCAAGAGCGCGGTGAAGGATGCGGTGAAGGACGCAGCCAAGGTCGCCAGCAGCAGCGGGAGCAGCAATTGAGCATCTCCGCCGCATTCATCAAGCGCCCCATCGGCACCACGCTGCTGGCGCTGGCCATCCTGCTGGTCGGCGCGGCGGTGTTTCCGCTCCTGCCGGTGGCGCCGCTGCCGCAGGTCGACTTTCCGACCATCCAGGTCTCGGCCAACCTGCCGGGCGCCAGTCCGGAGACCATGGCGTCCAACGTGGCGCAGCCGCTGGAGCGGCAGTTCTCGCTGATCGCGGGGTTGTCGCAGATGACCTCGACCAGCGGCCTGGGCTCCACGCAGATCACGCTGCAGTTCGACCTCGACCGCAACATCGACGCCGCCGCGCTCGACGTGCAGGCCGCCATCAATGCATCGACCGGCCAGCTGCCGGCCAACCTGCCGAGCCCGCCGACCTTCCGCAAGGTGAACCCGGCCGACTCGCCCATCCTCATCCTCTCGGTGCAGTCGAAGACGCTGCCGCTGACCGAGGTGAACGACTACGCCGACAACATCCTCGCGCAGCAGATCTCCCAGATATCGGGCGTGGGCCTGGTCAATATCGGCGGCGTGCAGAAGCCGGCGGTGCGGGTGCAGGTCGATCCGGCCAAGCTCGCGGCGCTGGGCCTGAGCCTGGAAGACGTGCGCACCGTGCTCGCATCGGCCACCGTCAATGCGCCCAAGGGCACCATCGACGGGCCCAACCAGAGCTTCACCGTCTACACGAACGACCAGCTGCTGAAGGCCAAGCCGTGGAACGACGTGGTGCTGGCCTACCGCAACGGCGCGCCCATCCGCGTGAGCGACCTGGGCGTGGCGGTGGACGGCCCCGAGAACGCCAAGATCGCCGGGTGGGCCTATGCCGGCGCCGCCGCGCCCGAGGGCAGCAGCGTGCAGAACGGCCGCTCCATCGTGCTGGCCATCACCAAGCAGCCGGGCGCCAACGTCATCGAGACGGTGGACCGCATCAACGCCGCGCTGCCCAGGCTGAAGGCATCGATCCCGCCGACGGTGGAGGTCAACGCCATCATCGACCGCACCCAGACCATCCGCGCCTCGGTGAAGGACGTGGAGTTCACGCTGCTGCTGACCATCGCGCTGGTGGTGGCCGTGATCTTCGTGTTCCTGCGCAACGTGCCGGCCACGCTCATCCCCAGCGTGACGGTGCCGCTCGCGCTGCTGGGCACGGTGGCGGTGATGTACCTGCTGGGCTACAGCCTCGACAACCTCTCGCTCATGGCGCTGACCATCGCTGTCGGCTTCGTGGTGGACGACGCCATCGTGATGCTGGAGAACATCTACCGCTACGTGGAAGAGGGCATGTCGGCGGTCGAGGCCGCGTACAAGGGCGCGGGCGAGATCGGCTTCACCATCATCTCCATCTCGGTGTCGCTGGTGGCGGTGTTCATTCCGCTGCTGCTCATGGGCGGCATCGTGGGGCGCCTGTTCCGCGAGTTCGCGGTGACGGTCACGCTCACCATCGTGGTGAGCGTGGTGATCTCGCTCACGCTCACGCCCATGCTGTGCTCGCGCTTCCTGAAGAACGAGCACGGCAGCAAGCACGGGCGGCTCTACCAGCTGTTCGAGCGCGGCTTCGACGCCATGCTCGGCGCCTACAAGCGCGGGCTGCACGTGGTGCTCGACCACCAGTTCATCACGCTCATGACCTTCATCGCCACGGTGGCGGCCACGGGCGTGCTGTTCGTGTTCATTCCCAAGGGCTTCTTCCCGCAGCAGGACACGGGCTTCATCTCGGGCTTCGCCGAATCGGCGCAGGACGCTTCCTTCGCGTCGATGAACGCCCGCATGGTCGAGCTGGCCGACGTGGTGCGCAAGGACCCGGACGTGACCGGCTTCGGCATGAACGGAAGCTCCTCCACCTACAACACCGGCAACTTCTACATCAGCCTGAAGCCCAAGGACGAGGGCCGCACCGCCACCGCCGACGAGATCATCGCGCGGCTGCGCCCGCAGCTGGCCAAGGTGCAGGGCGTGAACCTGTTCCTGCAGGCCGGGCAGGACATCCGCGTGGGCGGTCGCGCATCGCGCACGCAGTACCAGTACACGGTGACCGACGCCAACCTCGACGAGCTCAACACCTGGGCGCCGAAGCTGCTGGAGCGCTTCAGGCAGCTGCCCGAGATCACCGACCTGGCCACCGACCAGCAGAACGCCGCCGCTTCGGCCGTGCTCACCATCGACCGCGACCGCGCATCGAGCTTCGGCATCTCGCCGGCCACCATCGACGCCACGCTGTACGACGCCATCGGCCAGCGCCAGGTGGCGCAGTACTTCACCCAGCTCAACAGCTACCACGTGGTGCTGGAGGTCACGCCCGCGCTGCAGCAGGACCCGGCGCTCTTCAGCAAGCTGTACCTGAACTCGCCCATCACTGGCCAGCAGGTGCCGCTGTCGACCTTCGTGAAGGTGGACACCAGCAAGACCGCCTACCTCTCGATCAGCCACCAGGGCCAGTTCCCGGCCGTGACCATCTCGTTCAACCTCGCGCCGGGCCATGCGCTGGGCGACGCGGTGAACGCCATCAACAAGGCGCAGGCCGACATGGGGCTGCCGCAGTCGCTCACCGGCTCGTTCCAGGGCACGGCGCAGGCCTTCCAGGATTCGCTGGCCACCCAGCCCTACCTGATCGCGGCGGCTCTGGTGGCGGTGTACATCGTGCTGGGCCTGCTGTATGAGAGCTACATCCACCCGCTGACGATTCTCTCGACGCTGCCCTCGGCCGGTGTGGGCGCGCTGCTCATCCTGATGGCGGGAGGCTACGACCTGAGCGTGATCGCGCTCATCGGCATCATCCTGCTCATCGGCATCGTGAAGAAGAACGGCATCATGATGATCGACTTCGCGCTCAAGGCCGAGCGCGAGCAGGGCATGACGCCGCACGACGCCATCTACCAGGCCTGCCTGCTGCGCTTCCGCCCGATCATGATGACCACCATGTGCGCGCTGCTATCGGGCCTGCCGCTGATGCTGGGCCACGGCTCCGGCTCCGAGCTGCGCCGGCCGCTGGGCTACGCGATGGTCGGCGGGCTGATACTCTCGCAGGCGCTCACCCTCTTCACGACCCCGGTGGTCTACCTGTACCTCGACCGCGCCCACTACTGGTACCTGCGCCGCAAGGAAGCGCGCAAGGCCCGCAAGGCAGCGAAGCAAGGCAAGGCCCCCGTGCCCGCCGAGGTGCACGGATGAACACCGGCTGAGATCGCGGGGGTGGAGACAAAGACAAGAGGGCAGAAAGCGCCATGAAGATCCTGATAGTCGAAGACGAACTGAGAACCGCGGACTACCTCTCCAAGGGGCTGACCGAGCAGGGCTGCACCGTCGACATGGCACACAACGGCATCGACGGCCAGCATCTCGCGCTCACGCACGAGTACGACGTGATCGTGCTCGACGTGATGCTGCCGGGGCAGGACGGCTTCTCGGTGCTGCGCGCGCTGCGTGCCGTGAAGCAGACGCCTGTCATCATGCTCACCGCGCGCGACCGCGTCGAAGACCGCATCAAGGGCCTGCACGAAGGGGCAGACGACTACCTCGTCAAGCCCTTCTCCTTTCTCGAGCTGCTGGCGCGGCTGCAGGCGCTCAACCGCCGCGGCCGCAAGCAGGAGCCGATGCAGCTGCGCATCGCCGACCTGCAGATCGACCTGCTGGCGCGAAAAGCCTTCAGGGGCAGCACCCGCATCGACCTCACCGCCAAGGAGTTCGCGCTGCTGGCCGTGCTGGCGCGCCGCCAGGGCGAGATCCTCTCGAAGACCGCCATCGCCGAACTGGTGTGGGACATGAACTTCGACAGCAACACCAACGTGGTCGAGGTGGCCATCAAGCGGCTGCGCGACAAGATCGACGCGCCCTTCAGCCCGAAGCTGCTGCACACCATCCGGGGCATGGGCTACGTGATGGAGCTGCGTGAGGGAGCAGGGGAGGGCGCGGCCCCGTGAAGCGCTCCATCACCGCGCGGCTGGTGCTGATGTTCGCGGCGGTGGCGCTCGCGACCTTCGCGCTGGCCGGCTTCGCGCTGCACAGCGTGCTGGCGCGCGAGCTGGAGCGGCATCAGTACGAGGAGCTCGACACCACCCTCAAGAGCCTGCAGTTCTGGATCAAGGCCATCGGCCGCCCCGAGCGCTGGCCGCGCGTGCAGGCACGCATGGACGCGCTCACGCCAGAGGACGGCAGCGTGCGCTTCTGGGTGCTCAGCGACGACCCGCGCTTCCAGTACGGCAAGGGCCTGGCCGAGATCGACGGCCTCACGCGCCAGGCCGACGGCCACACCAGCGTGATCGAGCTGCCGGGGCAGGAGCGGCCCTTCCGTACCCTGTCGGTGCACATCGACCCCTTCGAGCAGCGTCCGGCCGTGCGGCTCATCGTCGGGCGCAACACCGAGCCCTATGCGCGCACGCGCCAGAACTTTTTGACTGCGCTGGTCGGGCTTGGGCTGTGCGCGGTGCTGGTGGTGGCCGCGGCGGGCTACTGGATCGCGCAGCTGGGGCTGCGGCCGCTTGAGCGGCTGTCGAGGGAGGCACAGGCGCTGCGGCCCAAGACGCTGTCGCAGCGGCTGCAGGTGGAGCGGCTGCCGGTCGAACTCTCGGCGCTGGCCGAAGCGTTCAACGGCGCGCTGAGCCGGCTGGAGGAGGCCTACGGCCAGCTCGAAGCCTTCAACGCCGACGTGGCGCACGAGCTGCGCACGCCGCTGGCCAACCTCATCGGCAGCACGCAGGTGGCGCTGTCGCGCCAGCGCAGCGCGGTCGAGTTCCAGGAGGTGCTGCAGGCCAACCTCGAAGACCTGGAGCGGGTGCGCTCCATCGTCAACGACATGCTCTTCCTCGCGCGCGCCGACCGCGGCGAGGTGGCGACCGGGCTGGTGCTCACGCCCGTGGCGCTGGAGGTGCGCAAGACCATCGAGTTCTTCGAGTTCGTGCTCGACGAGACGCGCGCCCAGGTCGTCATCGAGGGCGACGTGCAGGCCGAGGCCCGGCTGGAGAGCGCGCTCTTCCGTCGCGCGATGTCGAACCTGCTGCAGAACGCCATCGAGCATTCGCAGCCCGGCGCGCAGATCGCCGTGAGGCTGCGCGAGGAGGCTGCTGCCACCTGGATCACCGTGTCGAACCCCGGCGAGCCCATCGACGCACAGCACCTGCAGCACCTGTTCGACCGGTTCTATCGCGTCGACGAGGCCCGCAACGACGGCGGCGAGCACCATGGCCATGGGCTGGGGCTTGCCATCGTGAAGGCGGTGGCGAGCATGCATGGAGGGCAGGTCTCCGCGTCGAGCGAAGAGGGTTGGAATACCTTCGGCTTCAGCGTATCGCGCTCCCCCGAGAAAACGGCCGGCTGACGATGGCTGAAGGCGCCAGGCAATGGCCTGTGCCCGGTACGTTCTTGGGCCATGCCGGAGAATCGCTGCCGGCATGAACAGCACGCAATCACCGCAATTTCCGCCCGCATCCGGGCCAAGACAGGGGCAGCCATGGCACAGCTGATGTCCCTGCTCGTGCAGAACGCGATCCTGGTGGTTTTTGCCGCCAGCTTCGCCGCGCGGCTCGGTCTGCCGGTGCCGGCCGCGGCGGTGCTGGTGCTCACTGGCGCGCTGCTCGCTGCGGGCGATGTCTCCGTGGCCGGCGTCGTGGTGGCGGCCGTCATCGCCAACCTGCTGGGCGACGGGGCTTGGTTCTATGCCGGGCGGCGCTTCGGCTACCGCTTCATGCGCCTGCTGTGCCGCATCTCCCTTTCGCCCGACTCCTGCGTGCGGCGCGGTGAATCGCTCATTTCCGACTGGGGTGGCCTCTCGCTGGTGGCCGCCAAGTTCGTGCCGGGCGTGTCGGTGGTGGCGCCGCCGATGGCCGGGGCGCTGGGCATGTCGGTGCGGCGTTTCATCGGCTTCGACGTGGGCGCGGCGCTGGTGTGGACCGGGCTCTTCCTCGGGCTGGGCTGGGTGTTCCGCAACCAGATCCAGGAGGTGCTGGCCATCATGGCGCAGGCCGGCGGCGTGGCCACCGCCGCGCTGGGCGTGGTGCTGCTGGTGATCCTGGCGGTGCGCTACTGGCGCCGTCGCGCCTTCATGCGGCTCACGGGCATGCCCCGCATCTCGGTGGAAGAGCTGCACGAACTGCTCAGCGGCGAAGAGCCCCCGCTGGTGATCGACGTGCGCGGCAAGGCCGGCGTGCAGGTCGATCCGCGCCGCATTCCGGGCGCGCAGTCGTACACGCTCAAGGCGCTGCAGCAGCGCAGCCTCGACCTGTCGCACGCGGCGGGGCGCGACGTGGTGCTGTACTGCAACTGCCCCAACGAGGTGTCGGCCGCGCAGGCCGCGCGCGTGCTGCTGGCGCGCGGTGCGCGCCGGGCCCTGCCGCTGACCGGTGGGCTCGATGCCTGGGTGGCCTCGGGCCGGCCGACCACGCTCGACTGAAGGCGGCGACATCGTTCCGAGGGCCTGCACAAGGCCCACGCCTGCAGAAACCTGCCCCGCGTGCTATGGTGCCCGGCCCTCGGGTTAACCCGAGGGCAGACCTCTCGCAACCGGGATCCCTCCGTGTCCTCTCCTTCCTCCGCGCCACGCGCCGCCCACCCCGGCCATTCCGCCCAATCCGCAGCCTCGGGCCTCAGCCCGGCCCTCACGCTGGTCTTCGCCGTCGCCTGCGGCCTGTGCGTAGCCAACATCTACTACGCCCAGCCGCTCATCGGCCCCATCTCCGACACGCTGCAGCTGCACGCCGGACTGGCCGGGCTCATCATGACGCTCACCCAGCTCGGCTACGGCGCGGGCCTGCTGCTGCTGGTGCCGCTGGCCGACGTGGTCGAGAACCGCAGGCTCATCGTCGGTGCGCTCTTCGGCGCGGTGATCGGGCTGGTGGGCATCGCGCTGTCGAACTCGGCCGTCACCTTCCTGGCCGCTTCCTTCGTGGTCGGCACCTGTGCGGTCGCGGCCCAGGTGCTGCTGCCCTTCGCCTCGCACCTCGCGCCCGAGGCCACGCGGGGCAAGGTGGTCGGCAACATCATGGCCGGCCTGCTGGGCGGGATCATGCTGGCGCGGCCCTTCGCCAGCATGGTGGCCTCGGCGCTGGGCTGGCGCGCGGTGTTCTGGGTGTCGGCCGTGCTCATGGCCACGCTCATCGCCGTGCTGTGGCGCGCGCTGCCGCAGCGCCACCCGCATGCGTCGATGGGCTATGCGCGCACCATGGCCTCGCTGCCGGGCATCGTGTGGACCACGCCCGTGCTGCGCCGGCGCGGGCTGTACCAGGGAATGATGTTCTCGGGCTTCCAGGCCTTCTGGACGGCCGTGCCGCTGGCGCTGGCGCATGAGTTCGGCATGGGCCAGGGCGGCATCGCGGCCTTTGCGCTGGCCGGTGCCGCCGGTGCGCTGATGGCGCCCATCGCCGGCCGGCTGGCCGACCGCGGGCTGACCCGGCCGGCCACCGGCGTCGCCATTGCGGTGGCGCTGTTCTCCTTCGTGCTGGGCGCGGTGGCCATGCACTACCGCTCGCTGGCCGGCCTGGTCGCGGCGGGCATCCTGCTCGACGGCGCGGTGCAGCTGTGCCAGGTGCTCAACTTTCGCAGCCTCTTCATGCTCGCCCCCGAGCTGCGCGGCCGGCTCAACGGCCTGTTCATGACCTTCATCTTCATCTGCGCGGCCGTGGCCTCGGGTATCGCGGCTGCGGTGTATGCCTTCCACGGGTGGAGCGGGCTGTGCCTGCTGGGTGGCGGTTATGTGCTGGTGGCGCTGCTGTACTACGCGACGGAATTCAGGCGAAGCGCGGCCCCCGCGGCGGTCGGCGGCTAGCCGGGGCCCGCGGCCAGGGTGGTAGCCTTGCCACCCGATGAACCTCCGCACCAAGATCGTTGCGCTCGCCGTCGCACCGCTGCTCGTGGCGCTGGTGCTGGTGGCCCTTGCGGTGCGCCACCAGGAGAACGACCTCGCCCAGCGCGAGCGCGCCCTCATCGAGAACAGCTACATGGCCCAGCGCCGCAGCGAGCTGCGCAGCTACGTGGACCTGGCCGTGAGCAACCTGCTGCCGCTGTACGAATCGGGCCAGGACGACGAGGCCACCCGTGCCGAGGCACTGCGCCGGCTGGCCGCGCTCAACTACGGCGACGACGGCTACTTCTTCGTGTACGACCTGGAGGGCAAGTCCCTCATGCACTCGCGCCAGCCCGAGCTGGTGGGGCAGAACCTCTGGGAGCTGCGCGACTCGCACGGCCGCTACACCATCCAGGAACTCATCAAGGGCGCGAAGGAGAACGGCGGCGGCTACGTCGAGTACGAATGGCGCAAGCCCTCGAGCGCCCAGCTGGCGCCCAAGCTCGGCTACGTGACCGCGCTGCCCCGATGGAACTGGATGGTCGGCACCGGCCTGTACCTCGACGACATCCAGTCGACCATGGACACCCTCGACCGGCAGGTGAACGCCAACGTCACCGCCACGCTGCTGTGGATAGCGGGCATCGCCGCGCTGTGCCTCGGCGTGGTCAGCGCCGCGGGCCTGCTGCTCAACCTCAGCGAACATCGCACGGCCGAAGCCAAGCTGCGCCTGCTCGCGCGCCGCGTGGTGCAGTCGCAGGAAGAAGAGCGCGGCCACCTCGCGCGCGAGCTGCACGACGGCACCAGCCAGACGCTGGTGTCGGCCAAGCTGCTGATCGAATCGGCCGTCGAATCGCTCGACCGCCAGCAGCAGCCCACGCCGCCCGCGCTGGTGAAGGCGCTGCAGCGGCTCAACGATTCGCTGATAGAAGTGCGCCGCATCTCGCACCGGCTGCGCCCCGCATTGCTCGACACCCTGGGCCTGCCCGCCGCGCTGGAGCGGCTGGTCGACGAGTTTAGGGAAGAGGGCGGCGGCGTCGATGCCTCGATCATGATCGGCGGCGAATCCTTCGAGCTGCAGCCCGAGGTGAAGACCGCGCTCTTCCGCCTCACGCAGGAGGCGCTGACCAACGTGCGCAAGCACGCCAACGCGCAGCACGTGCACATTGCGCTGAACTTCGACGAAGAAGATGGCGTGCGGCTCGAAGTGAGCGACGACGGCACCGGCTTCGACATCCAGGCCGTGCAGCTCGACCCCCGGCGCGGCATCGGTCTGCGCAACATGCGCGAGCGCATGGAAGCCATCGGCGGGCGCCTCACCATGTGCAGCAACGCCGGGCGCACCTCCATCGAGGCCGAGGTGCCCGCCCGCAGCGCGAGGGCCGCAGCGGCCGAACAGAAACAGCAGGCCCACGCACCCACGGCAGGCGCCAAAGCATGACCACCGCCAAGACCATCCGGCTCTTTCTTGTCGACGACCACCCGCTGGTGCGCGACGGCCTGCGCGCGCGGCTCGGCTCCATGCCCAACCTGGAGATCGTCGGCGAGGCCGGCAGCGCCGCCGAAGCACTGGAGCTGGTCGACAGCGTGCGGCCCGACCTCATGCTGATGGACGTCGGCATGAAGGACATGAACGGCATCGAGCTCGCGCAGGTGCTGCTGCAGCGCCAGAGCGCGACGCACATCGTCATGCTCAGCATGTACGACAACCCGGAGTACGTGCAGAAGGCCCTGCAGGTGGGCGCGCGCGGCTACGTGCTGAAAGACGCGCCCGCGGCCGAGATCGTCGCGGCCATCGAGGCCGTGTCGGCCGGCGGCACATTCCTGAGCCCCGCCGTGTCGAAAAAACTCTTCCGCACGCAGGAGCCCAGGCCCTTGCTCACCCCGCGCGAGAGCGAGATTCTTTCGGCGCTGGGCCGAGGCGAATCAAGCAAGCAGATCGCGCGCGACCTGGGCCTGAGCGTGCGCACGGTGGAGGCGCACCGGCAGAGCATCAAGCGCCGCCTGGGCATCGAGGGGCAGGCCGAGCTCATCAAGTACGCGGTGGAACATGCGCGCGAATTCCGGCGCGATTCCTGAGTAGACGCAGCCGCTTCTGCAGCCTCTTTTTCGCTGATCGACCCCGCGACTGTCAGCGCTTTGTGGACTGGCGCCGTCGCCTCGCGATCAAGCGAAGGAATCGGCAGGTTCTGGGCAGAAAGTCACTTCTGCGCAGCCTGGTCTTCTATACAGTGAATGCCCCTGTGGTTGAACGACCCACCAAGTGGGCATGGAGGGCAGAGCACACGAAGACTTCTCTTGAGTGAAACCGCATTGCCTTGCGGCGGGCTGTTGGTGCGACTGCATCGACGCGAACGTGAGGCGCAAAAGGCGACGGCCAAGGTGCGCGAACACCTCAGCCGTCTAACCACATGACGTGCACAACTTTGACAAGGAGCACACCAAATGGCTAAACGAATTATGGCCGGCGCAGCAAAGCCGGCATCCGCGGACGCGACGACCACCACGACACGGGACCCGGCCGGTCTTCTGGAGAACAAGCTGGAGCAGCTGAACTCGCTGCTCTGGTGCTTCTACGGCGCCGGCGACGGATGGTTCCAGGATGCGGGGGAGGCGCATCGGGAGAATCTGCTTTGGATTGCTTCGGATTTGGCGCGGGAGGCGGTGGCGCTTTATCAGGAGATTAGTCCGGCTGGGTAAGGGGCTTGGGCGCCAAGTCTCCGAAGGCGGCTTGGCTCTCCCTATGGCTGTTCGATTCCCCTCGCGGGTTTCCGCTTTGCAGCGTAAGAGATCGTTGCGTTGAAGTGTATATGCCGGGTATCAGCCATACACTGGCCATTCGGAGATCGGCATCTCTAGCGATGTCGTACAGGGAAGCAATTAAGATTCCTCAACTTCTCTTCTTCGATTGCATTGCTAACGTCTGTACATGGAGGCAGCGATCAACGCTCACGAAGAAGCAGGCCAATGGATTTAAGCGATCAACTGCCAATCAGCGCATGAAGTTCAAGCCTCGAAATCTTAGAGCCCTGGCCGACTGCGTCATTGGTGACGCAAATCACTTTCCATACAGGACCAGCTCCCGCATCACCCAGTTCTTCGAAGAGTGCGATCTCGACTTCGTCCATGACGGCTCGACTCGGTGGTATTGGACATCTGAGCGCCTCGCCGAGCTTCTTGCCGAGCCGCAGGCTGCCCCGCATGTGTTGCCAGATCGCTTTATGAACCTTCTCCGCGTCCTGATGCACAAGTCTGACGCCGAGGATGACGACCCAGGCAGGGTCAAGGCGCTATTGCTCATTAACCAGCCGTTGGGCCGCGAGGGTTTTGAGGGTTTCTACGGTGAGGACGACCTGCTGTACGTTCGGCACGTCGGTACGAAAACAATTTCCGCGCTTGAAAATAACCCGCACCGCCCGTTTACGCCGGAGGAGTTGAAGCGCCGTGATCAGCTAGGCGCGTACCTCAACGTCTGCTCAGAGGACGACCTCATCAATGAAGTGCTGCTTCCGCTCTTCCGGCAGCTCAACTTCCGTCGCATTACTTCAGCCGGTCACAAAGACAAGGCTCTTGAATATGGCAAGGACGTGTGGATGAGATTCGTGCTGCCGACACAGCACGTGCTGTATTTTGGACTGCAAGCGAAGAAGGGCAAGCTCGACGCCGCTGGCATGACCACCGGTTCCAATGCGAACATTGCCGAGATTCACAATCAGGCGCTAATGATGCTGGGGCACGAGATATTCGATCCAGAAACCAGCAGGAGGGTGCTCGTCGATCATGCGCTCATTGTGGCCGGCGGCGAAATCACCAAAGCCGCCCGTAACTGGCTTGGCGGTAAGCTTGATCAGTCGAAGCGGAGCCAAATTCTGTTCATGGACCGTGAGGACATTCTGAACCTACATATCGTGAACCAGCTGCCGTTGCCGGAGGCCGCAATCACGAATCCGAAGAGCCCTTTCGACGACATCGACGACGACATTCCCTTTTGAAGCACAGTTACGGTCTCATAAGACTCAGTAGGGCATACCGCGCGGCGACTTCATCGATCCGGGCTTTGATAATCTTGTCGAGAGCCGAGCCATCGGTATAGTTCGCAGCCACGACAGAATGAACCCGGCCGTCGTCCAAGTACTTCGCGGCCTTCGTTTTTCCGCCATGTTTGTTCGGCGTATAAACCGCGACAGATAGGCCGCCTTGTTCCTTCACCAGCCGAAAGCAGGGTATATCGGTCGCGCCATCGCCGATAAAGACGATGTTCTCGAACGGCACCGCGCGCTCGGCTTTGGGGATGAACTTGTTGACTGCGGCGTTGTCGCTGATATCCGTGACACCCTTGTTGATGCGAAACAGATACTGCGTTTTCGTCGTGTAGTTGATCGCCAACGCGGGCCATTGTGCGACGCCATTCGCGTCGAAGAGGTATTTGGAAGCAAACACTGCCTCAAAGCGCTTTGCAATCGGCGTGCCGGCAAAAATCTCCGCGTTGCCGGACGATATGAGATAGTGCTTGACGTCCACACCTTTCGACTTGGCATAGGTGCTGATTCGCGTAAACCAGTCGATCACTCCCTCGAACAGCTTAATCGACTTACCGCGGCTCTTGAAGTCGTCTCGCCTTACCGGCACGTTATGCGCACTAGCTTTGCGTAACATGAGATTCATATAAACCAGCACTTCGTCAGCTTGGCATTGCTTGGCCGTCTCGTGCACCTCTCTCCAGAACGCAGTGGGCGTCATACCGATGTCGGGCAGGAATTGGTGCTCCTGCATGTTGCCTGGCGCCAAGGTGCCATCGAAGTCGTAAGCAATGGCCATGGTGGTCTTCTTCCGGTTCATGCTGTCTCCTGTGTCGCTCGTTGAATATCACTCAACCGTGATCATTGAATCCCATACAGGCGACTCTGCATCAACGTATTTTCGTGAGCGTTACTGACTGCGCCCGTACGAATTGGATCGAGGTAGGTGTTCCTGTCCTTTAAGACGTCACGAGTCAACAAACCTCGGTTGTGAAGTGCCACATTCAGAGTTGCCGCGTAGGCTTGGCAGTTGATAGAGTGCTCGGGGTTGAAGGCAATGTCTGAGAACGCCCGGTATGTCAAAACTTGCTCAGCTAAGTCAGGGTGTTTGTGTAGTTCGTTGGCGTATCCCGCGGCGACTAGCGTGTCTCGCAGCACCAAGCCGCGAGCCATGATCGAGTCCAGATTGGCGACGAGAGTGAAATGCATCAAAGAATTGATGCCTCGTTCGGCCACGTACTCTTGTACTGTTGTTGCCATGAAGCCTCCTGCAAGGCCAATGCTACTGGATGTTTCATCTCAGACGAGCCATCGATTTCCCTTGTGACCCGCAACTCGGGTTCGGATCGGAAAGGATCCTGTTTCCAAAGCGGTGAATATCCGCTTCGCGCCGACTTCTGCCTGCCTCGGCTCGGACTGAGTGACCGAGTTCAGTCTGAACTGCCATGCGAGAGAGGGCTTGGTGACTTGTGCTTGATCGCAAATCTAGGCCCTCGTCGCCGGTGACAACGCAGTACGCTTGATTTCTATGGCCTAACGTTCGCTTTGGCCTGCTTTCGCAGAAATAGCTATGAACCAATCTCAGAAAAGTTTATTCATTGACAGCGGATACCAGCGACTGGAAGTCTTCTATTCAAAGAAGGCGGTTGCTGGCATCGGGGCGAAGGTGCTCGATGAGTTCAAACTACTGAGTTCACAACGAGGAGGACTAGCTTCGGCGAGCTCTCTTCAAAAGCTCCCCGTCTTTCAGCAGATCGGAAAGCTATCCGCGCGGATCAAAGTTCCGGGCCTGCACGAATCGCTGTCCACGCCTGAACTGATCGCCTGCATCACTCGTCTAGCCGGCCGCCCTCCATCAGCGATTCAAGACACCCAATTGCTTCTGTCCCCACCCAACCAAGGCGCTTCGACCCTCGAAAACCTGAACTGGCACGTCGACATCGCCGCAAACCCTAAAGGCCCGCTCCCCGGAATCCAGGCCTTCTTCCTCATCGACGACGTAGCCCCAGGAGGCGGCGCAACGCTGGCACTGGCCGGCTCGCATCGCGTCAACACGCAGGGCATGCCCACGTCCTCACAACTGCGCGAAGCGCTGAAGACCCCCGGCGACCTGAGGGGCAACCTGCATCGGCTAGGCATCGAAATCATCGAAATGTCCGGCCGCGCAGGCGATGTGTTCCTAATGGACTTGCGCGTGCTGCACACCCCATCGGTCAACTCGACGAAGAACGTGCGGATGATGGCCACGACGCGCTTTTTCTTCGACGGGTCTTCGCGCTAGGCCCTTCCGCATCACGACGTTGAACAGGGCACGCCCGCTCTGGCGGCCCTCTCAACCCCAACCCTCAATACCCCCGCCCCGGATCAACCACATCCATCGGCTCTTCCCCCTCCGCCACACGCAAGATATTCGCCGCAATCTGCCGCGCAGACGAGGAGGGAATCGCAACCGAAGCCAGATGCGGCGTGATCAGCACCTGCGGCATGCCCCACAGCGGATCATTGGCCGGCAGCGGCTCGCGCTCGAACACATCGAGCGTCGCGCTGCCGATATGCCCGCTCTGCAGCAGTGCCGTCAGCGTCGCCTGATCGACCAGCGCCCCCCGGGCCACGTTCACGAAGGCGGCACCGGGCCGCAGGCGCTCCAGCCGCGCGCGGTCGAAAAGGCCCTTGGTCTGCGGCGTGAGCGGCAGCATCAGCACGACGATGTCGGCCTGGCCGAGCACGGTGTCCAGCGTCTCCATGCCCGAGAAGCATTCCACGCCTTCGATCAGCCGCTGGCTGCGCGACCAGCCCAGCGTTCTGAAGCCCTGGCGCTGCACTTCGGTTGCGGCCATGGCGCCGAGGTGGCCCAGGCCGAGCACGGCCACCGTGATTTCCTCGGGCGAGCGCGGGTGGCGGTAGGCCCATTCGCCGCGCCGTTGGGCCTGCTCGAAGTGGGGAATGTCGCGCGCATGGCGCAGCACAGCGAACAGCACGTAGCCGGCCATCATGCGAGACATGTTCGGATCGGTGATGCGCGTGATGGGGATGCCTGCCGGCAGGTCGCTGCGCGAGACCAGCGCGTCGACGCCGGCGCCCAGGTTGACGATGAGCCGCAGGTTCGGCATCTGCTGGAAGAAGCCCTCTGGCGGCTTCCACACCATCGCGTAGTGCACGTCCTCGGGCCGCTCGAGGGCGCTGGAGTGGACCACCTGCAGGTCGGGCAGTTGCGCCTGCAGTGCCTTCTGCCATGCACCGAAATCGTCGAAGTCGCTGTAGAAGACCAGAGTGCCGAGGCGCTGCTGCTGTGCCATCTTCAGGCGCTCTTCTGCTGCTGTTCGCTGGCACTGCGAACCAGGCGGGTCACGGCCTCGATCGCGAACTCGTAGCCGTCGCCGCCCAGGCCTGCGATCACGCCATGGGCCGCCTTGGAAATGAAGGAGTGGTGGCGGAAGGGCTCGCGCTTCCAGATGTTGCTCATGTGGGCCTCGATGATCTTGCCGGGGAAGGCCAGCAGTGCGTCGAGTATGGCGATCGATGTGTAGGTGAGGCCGGCCGCGTTGATGACGATGCCGTCGGCCACGCCGCGCGCCTCCTGGATCCAGTCGATCAGCTGGCCTTCGTGGTTGCTCTGCAGAAAGCGCAGGTCCACGCCCAGCGAGGCGGCCTTCTGCTCGCAGCGCGACTGCAGCACCGGAAAGCTGTCGCTGCCGTAGGTCTTGTTGGCGTCCAGGCCATAGAGGTTGGCGTTGGGCCCGTTGAGGAACCAGACCGTGAGGGGAGGAAGCGTGGTGGTGTTGCTCATCGTGGGTGCTCTCAGGCTTCGTGGGGAATGGTGGCCTGCATGGCGGGCAGCTGCGCGAACCCGGCATACCAGCGCGTTGCGGCGGGATGGCTGGCGCGCCAGTCCAGTTCGGGAAAACGGAAGTCGAGGTAGCCCAGGCCGCATCCGATGGCGACTTCGCCAATGGTGGGGCCGGCGGTTGCCAGCTCCGGCGCGATGGCCTCGATGGAGTCAAGGCAGGCCATGACCTTGGTCAACAGTGCCTGGCGCCAGACGGGCCACTGCATTTCGGTAGGCCGCGCCGTGAGTTCGTAGCGCGCAAGCAGCGCGGCGTCGAGCAGGCCGTCGCCCATCGACTGTCGAGTGAGCGCCTTCCAGCGCGCGGGGCCGACCGGCGGAAAGATGCCGGCGCTGCCCAGGCTGTCGATGTATTCGCAGATCACGCGGCTGTCGTAGAGCGACTCGCCGTCGTCCAGTATCAGCGTCGGCACCTTGGCCAGCGGGTTGTGCGCCGCGATGCGGTTGTCGCGGCGCACCGGATGCGCGGCGCTGTCGAGCCACTCGATGCGTTCGGCCTGGCCGCTCAGGTGGGCGCAGACCATGACCTTGCGCACGAAGGGCGAGGTGGGGGCATACAGCAGTCGCATGATGCTCAAGGCTCCAGGACGAGTTTGCCGAACACCTGGCCGCTCTCCAGCAGTGCATGGGCCTGTGCGGCCTGGGCCAGCGGCAGCCGCGCGTGCAGGCGCGGCGCGATGCGTCCGCTGGCGAGCAGCGGCAGCACGTGGCGCGAGATGGCCTGCGCCATGCGTGCCTTCTCGGCATGCGTCTGCGGGCGCATGGTGGACGAATGCAGGCTCAGCTGTCGCTGCATCAGCGTAAGCAGTTCGACCGTAACGGCGGAGCCCTGCATGAAAGACAGGCTCACGTGCCGGCCGCCGAAGGCCATGGCCTGCAGGTTGCGGCGCACATAGTCGCCGCCGACGATGTCCAGCACCACGTCCACGCCGCGCCCGCCGGTGAAGTCGAGGCAGGCCTGAACGAAGTCGGTGGTGGGCCAGCAGATAGCGAGGTCCGCGCCCATGGTTTTCAGATCGGCGAAGCGGGCCTCGTCGCTTGCGGTCGCGACGACGGTGCAGCCGGCCGCATGCGCCATCTGCACCGCGAGCGAGCCGATGCCGCCCGTGGCGCCGTGAATCAGCACGGTCTCGCCCATGGCCAGCCGGCCCAGTTCGAAGAGGTTGTGCCAGACGGTGAACAGCCCTTCAGGCAGGGCCGCGGCCTCTGCGTCGGACAGGCGGGCCGGCACTGCGAACGAATGGTCCACCGCGGCCACGCACCAGGGCGCATAGCCGCCGCCGGGCACGAGCGCCATGCGCCGCGTGCCGCGCAGCGCAGGGTCGACACCCGGTCCGCAGGCGACGACCTCGCCGCAGACTTCAAGCCCCAGCACGTCGGTGACGCCAGGCGCAGGCTTGGCGATGCCCTGGCGCTGCATGATGTCGGGCCGGTTGATGCCGCCGGCCAGCACGCGCAGCAGCACCTCGCCGGGGCGCGGTTGCGGCACGGGCCGCTCGGCCAGAACGAGCACGCTGGCGTCGCCCGGTTCGCGGGCCACGATGGCCTGCATGGTGGAGGGCAGCGCTTCGGTCATGGCGTTCATGGCTGGGGGCTGAAGACGCTCACGCCTTCAGGTGCGAGCGCCAGTCCTGCCACAGAGCCGACCGGCCATTGCCGCATGGCCGTGAGGCCCGGGCTGCGCACGGTGACGATCTGGCGTGCCGTCATCGGCAGGTCGACGTCGACGAAGGTGTTGATGTGGTCACCCTGGAACACGTGGTTGACCACGGTGCCGCTGAGCACCGAGGCCGGGTGCAGGTTTTCCAGCCGCAGGTGCTCGGGCCGCACGTAGACGTCGAGCCGCTCGCCTTCATGCGAGGCGTGCACGAGCCGGTCCTGCGACAGGCTGATGAGGCCCGAGCCCAGGCGCAGCTGCACGTCGCCCGCGCCCTTGCCGTGGTAGTAGGCCGGCAGGATGTTCACGTCGCCCAGGAAGGACGCGACGAAGGGGTCCTGCGGGCTCTGGTAGAGCTCGGCCGGCGGCGCGATCTGGCGGATCACGCCCGCCGACATCACCGCGATGCGGTCGGACATGGCCAGCGCCTCGCCCTGGTCGTGCGTGACGAACACGGTGGTCAGGCCCAGGCGGCGCTGGATTTCGCGGATCTCCACCTGCATGGAGCCGCGCAGGCTCTTGTCGAGGGCCGAGAAGGGTTCGTCGAGCAGCAGCACCTTGGGCTGGATGACGAGCGCGCGCGCCAGTGCCACGCGCTGCTGCTGGCCGCCTGAGAGTTCGCGCGGCTTGCGGTGGCCGAGGCCGTCGAGCTTGACCATGGCCATGGCATCGCGAATGCGCCTTGCCGCTTCGTCGTTGGGCACGCCTTGCATGCGCAGGCCGTAGCCGATGTTGCGCTCCACCGTCATGTGCGGGAACAGCGCGTAGTTCTGGAACACGAGGCCGATCTTGCGCAGGTGCGGCGGGTCGCTGGTGACGGGGCGGCCGTCGATGAAGACCTCGCCGCTGTCGGCCTCGGCGAAGCCTGCGATCAGGTTCAGCAGCGTGGTCTTGCCGCAGCCCGAAGGCCCCAGCAGTGTGAGGAACTCGCCGCGCCGGATCTTCAGCGAGACCTCGCGCAGCACGGTCTGGTCGTGGTACTTCTTGACCACGCCTTCGATGCTGACGGCCACATCGGCCGCATTGGGGCCGAGCTCGGGAGGGACAGGATTCATGGCCGAAACGATAAGTCAATCGGCTGCCATCGGGCATTTGCAGATATTGAGCCGGCCCCTCGGAAAAAACGAAACAGGCGCTTTCTCCAGCGTTGCGCAACGTCTTGCGGGCGTCGCGGCCGCGCTTCGCTTTTTCCTAAGCCTTGCGTCTGAAAAACATGATTTTCAAACGCCATGCCCTTCATCAGACTCGGCCCCCAATCGGTGTGTGGCAGCGCCGGCCTGCCCGGCCGAAACAGCCCCGTCGATCATCCTGAGGAACATCAAATGTCTGTGGAGAAAATCAATACCCTGGTGGTTGGCGCGGGCCAGGCCGGTATCGCGATGAGCGAGCATCTGGCGGCCATGGGTGTTTCACACCTCGTGCTTGAACGCAATCGCATCGCGGAGCGCTGGCGTTCGGAGCGCTGGGATTCGCTGGTCGCCAACGGCCCGGCCTGGCACGACCGCTTTCCGGGGCTGAAGTTCGAGGGCATCTCGCCCGAAGCCTTTCCGCCCAAGGAACGCATGGCGCAGTACTTCGAGGACTACGCAGCCATGCTGAAGGCCCCCGTTCGCACCGGCGTGGAGGTGCAGCGCGTCGAGCGCCATGTCGGCCGACCGGGCTTCAAGGTGAGCACTTCGCAAGGCGTGATCGAGGCGATGAACGTGGTCGCGGCCACCGGCCCGTTCCAGATCCCGGCCTATCCCGCCATCGTGCCGGCCGATGCGCCGGTCGCTCAGCTGCATTCATCGGCCTACAAGAACCCGGGCCAGCTGGCCGACGGCGCGGTGCTGGTGGTCGGGGCGGGCGCTTCGGGCTCGCAGATCGCCGAAGAGCTGCGCCAGGCCGGCCGCAAGGTGTACCTGTCGGTGGGCGAGCATTACCGTCCGCCGCGCTCATACCGCGGCCGCGACTATTGCTGGTGGCTTGGCGCGCTCGGCCTGTGGGACGAAGTCCGCATCAAGCCGAAGAAGAAGCACGTGGCCTTTGCCGTGAGCGGCTACGAGGGCGGCCGCACGGTGGACTTCCGGCGCCTTGCCCACGCGGGCATCGAACTGGTGGGCCTGACCGAGTCCTACGAGGGCGGCGTGATGCGCTTCGCCGAAGGCCTGGCCCGCAACGTGGCCGAGGGTGACCAGGCTTACTTCGACGTGCTGCGCGAAGCCGACGCGTACATCGAGCAGAACGGCCTGCCGTTCCCGCCCGAGCCCGAGGCCTGGGAGCTTCTGCCCGACCCCGCATGCCTGACCGAGCCCACGCTGAGCCTGGACCTGCGCGAGGCCGGCATCACGACCGTGCTGTGGGCCACGGGCTTCAAGTTCGACTACAGCTGGCTGCAGGTCAACGCCTTCCACGAGAACGGCGAGCCGTACCACAAGCGCGGCATCTCGGCCGAAAGCGGCATCTACTTCCTGGGGCTGCCGAACCTGGTGAACCGTGCCTCGTCGTTCATCTACGGCGTGTGGCATGACGCCAAGTACATCGCCGACCACATCCTTTTGCAGCAGGGCTACATGTCCTACGAGAAGAGCTGAGCGCGCACGGTGCGTGAATGGCGGAGGCCGCCGGATCCTGCGATCCGGCGGCCTTCGTCATTCGATGCGCGCCATGGGCTGCGGCATCCCGCGACCCGGCTGCTCTATCTATCCGATCAGCGGCAGAGGAAGTCGACGAGCCCGGCCAGCATGCGGTCGCAGGCCTGCAGCTGCGACAGCTCCACGTATTCGTCGGCCTTGTGCGCCACCGTGATGCTGCCGGGGCCGCATACCAGCACGGGCGTCTGCTGCCAGCTCTGCTGGAACAGGCCGCCCTCGCTGCCGTAGTCGACCTTGGTGGTGGGCGTGCCCTCGGGCAGCAGCCCGCGCAGCAGGCCGACGGCCGGCGCGTCTTCCGGTGTCGACAGGCTGGGGTAGCTGTTCTGCAGCGTGACCTCGGGCAGCGGCGCGTCGGCGTGCTGGGCCTCGCGCTTCACGCGCGCGGCCAGGTTCTGCAGGATGCGTTCGAGGATCTGCGCCGGCTCGTCCTGCGCGACGTTGCGGATCTCGAAGTTCAGCGTGCATTCGCTGGGCACGATGTTGAGTGCGCGGCCGCCCTGGATGGTGCCGACGTGCACGGTGGAGTAGGGCACGCCGTAGCCTTCTTCGCGCGGGCCGCTCTCGGCCAGCTCGCGCTGCACTTCGCGCGCCGAGGCCACGAGGTCGCTGGCCATGTGGATGGCATTGACGAACTGCGGCGCGAGGCCCGAATGACCGGCCTCGCCGCAGCAGACCGCGCGGTAGGCGGCCTTGCCCTTGTGGCCGGTGCCGATGCGCATCAGCGTGGGCTCGCCGACGATGCACAGGTACGGCGCCGGCAGATGGCCTTCGAGCCGGCGCAGCAGATGGCGCACGCCGACGCAGCCGATCTCCTCGTCGAAAGACAGCGCCAGCTGCAGCGGCCTTTTCAGCGGCCGTCCGGCGGCAGCCACCATGGCGGTGACTGCGCAGGCGACGAAGCCCTTCATGTCGGCCGCGCCGCGTCCGTAGATGCGGCCGTCCCTGTGGGTTGCCTCGAAAGGCGGCGATGTCCAGGGCTGCCCTTCCACGGGCACCACGTCGGTGTGGCCTGACAGCAGCACGCCGGGCACGCCCTCGGGTCCGACCGAGGCGAACAGGTTGGTGCGGCGCGGGTCCTCGGGGTCCGGCGCTCGCGTGGAGGCGATGCCGGCGGCCGAGAGGATGTCTTGCACCGCGGCGATGAGCCCGTCGTTGGGTTGCAGCGAGACGGAGGGAAAGGCGATCAGCGTCTCCAGCAGGGAGACGCTGGAGACGCTGGTGGAGCGTTCAGTGGTCATGGTTTTTGCGCGGGTGGCGCGTCTCGCGAGTCTGGCGTTTCTTGCGTCTCGGGCGCCACGGGATGGGGATCGAAGAAGCTGGCCGCGCTCATACCGGGGATGTACTGGTCGGAGATGTAGGCGCGGCAGCGGTCCATGAAGGCCTGGGTCAGTCGCGACTGCTTCATGGGCTTGTACGTGGCCAGCCCCAGGAGCATGGGGCGGTGCTTGCCGGCCAGGCGCACGCGCACCATGCGCTTGCCGTCCAGCGACAGGTTGGACTTGGGCCGAACGTTGAAGAGCGCATAGCCGATGCCGTTGGCGGCCATGGAGCGCACCACCTCTTCCGAACGCGAACGCGCCACGATGTTGGGTGTCAGCCCGACGCTGGCGAACAGCGAGGTGAAGTAGTCGCGGCTCATGGGCAAATCGAGCAGCACGAAGGGCTGCGGGGCGAGCTCCTCGAAGGTGACGGCCTTCTGCTGCGCCAGCGGATGCAGTTCGCTCACCAGCACGTAGGGCGGCAGCGTGGCCAGGCTCTCGAACTCGATGTCGTCGTCCAGGCGCAGGTCATACGTCAGGGCCACGTCGATCTCCAGCGACCGCAGCTTGTTCATGAGCACTTCCTGGTCGCCCTCCACCATCTGCATCTCGACCCGCTCGAAGGCGCGCGCGAAGCGGAAGATGACCTCGGGCGCGATCATGGCCGTCAGCGACTGGAAGCTGCCCACGCGCAGCGGGCCCTGCATCACGTCGCCGGAGTCGGAAGCGATCTCGTAGAGGCGGGAGGAGCGTTCGAGCACGTCCTGGCACTGGTTCAGCACCAGGGTGCCGATGGCGGTGAGCCCCAGTCCCTTGGAGGGATGGCGCACGAACAGCTGGACATTGAGTTCGCTCTCGATGTGCGCGATGGCCGCGGAGATCGAAGGGGAGGAGATGTGGATCTGCGCGGAGGCCGCGGCGATGCTGCCGTACTTGGCCGTCGCGACGAAGTACTCCATCTGGCGCAGGGAGACGCGGTTGAGCATATCGGAACAGGAAGGCGCGCCACGCGCGGCGCGGAAGCGACCGCACCAGTGTAGCGACACCCCTGCGTCAGGGATTGCCCGGCACACCGAAGCTGGGTGCCGCGCGCGGGTCGATCGCCCGCGTGATGTAGGCCTCCTGCTGCGGCGCATAGACCTGCCAGGTGGCGTACAGCGCCTGCACCGGGTCGGCTTCCACCCAGTCCAGCCGCAGGTCGACCACGGGCCAGTTCTGCGTGCCGTAGACCAGCAATCCCGCTGAATGCACGGGGCCTTCCTCACCGCCGGCCGCCTGGCCGGCGAGCATGGCCTGCATCAGGCGCTCGGCGAGCGCGCCCTCGGCCTTCTCGAAGGCCGCCAGCATGGCCGCCGGCACCTCGCGGTTGCGCAGCATGTTGCCGGCGCAGGCCGCGTGCGTGCCCACCACGCTCGCCAGGGTACCCAGTGCGTTGGCCCCGGTGAACACCACCGGCGGGTTGTGCGCGTCGATGGCCATGAGCTGGCGGTAGTCGATGAAGGGGCGCTGCTGCTGCAGCTGCGCCACGGCCTGCGCGGGCGTGTTGCCGGCGGCCATCAGGTCGAGCAGCATCGGTCCCAGGTCGGGGTCGGTGATGTTCTGGCTGGCGGCGGCGCCCACGCCACGGCGGCCGCGCACGCAGCGCGACGCCACGGCGGGCGACGAGGAGGCCACGGCCGCGCCGAACTGGCCGGTGGCGGGGCAGCGCGCAACGATGGAGAAGGTCATGGCGTTCAGTCGGGGATGACGGCGGTGGCGTCGATCTCCACCAGCCATTCGGGGCGGGCCAGGGCCGAGACCACGATGCCGGTGGACACCGGGAACACGCCCTTGAGCCAGCGGCCGACCACGAGGTAGACGGCCTCGCGGTAGCGCGGGTCGATGATGTAGATGGTGATCTTGCAGATGTCCTGCAGTTCGCCGCCGGCTTCCTCCAGCAGCATGGCGATGTTGGACATGGCCTGTTCGGCCTGTCCGGCGACGTCGCCGATGCACACGCTCTCGGAGGTTTCCAGGTTCTGGCCGATCTGCCCGCGCAGGAACACGGTGCGGCCGCGGGCGACGACGGCCTGGCAGAGGTCGTTGTCCAGCTTCTGTTCCGGGTAGGTGACCTTGGTGTTGAAAGGACGGATGCGGGTGTGCTTCATGGTCGCTGCAGGGGAGGCTGGGGGCATGAGACGCCGATGGCGCCGGGACCGGCATGGTCGTCGGCGCCGGCCGTTGGCGCCATTTGTTTTTTCCGTGCGACCGTTTAGGAATTTCCGAGCGGCGGGCGCGCCGGGGCCCTCGGAAAATTTGAGCCACCTCTACGTAAAAGGCGATTAGGCCGCGACGTAAGCCATTCCTATGATCCGGCCCCGTGATGCAGGTGCTGCACGTGCCGAAGGTTTTGCAGGGCGCCCCGCAATCGCAGTACCGGCAGATGTTCAACTTTTACGATCGAGGTTCAATCAATGATTCGCAAGCTTCTGACTTTGTGCGCGCTCTCCGTCACTCTGGGCGGCACCACCGCCTGGGCACAGGACAACGCGCTCGTGGTGAGCACCTGGGGCGGCAGCTTCCGTGACCTCATCGACGACAACATCGGCAAGGAATTCACCCGCCAGACCGGCGTGCCCGTGAAGTACGTGACCGGCGGCACCATCGATCGCCTGAACAAGGCCAAGCTGGCTTCCAAGCCCGAGAGCGACATCACCTTCACGACCTCGCACGTGGGCTGGCTGTATGTGAACAGCAACCTGTTCGAGCAGATCGACACCGCCAAGATCCCGAACTACGCCAACCTGGTGGACCGCGCCAAGATCAGCCCGTACCACATCGGCAGCTGGGCGTACGTCTACTCCATCGGCTACCGCCCCGACCTGGTGCCCGCCAGCATCAAGCTCGAGAGCTGGAACGACCTGTGGAACCCGGCGCTCAAGGGCAAGCTCAGCGCGCCCGACTTCGACCCCAGCCACATCATCGCGGTGTCGGCCATGCTCTCGGGCGGCGACGCCGCCACCTGGGAGAAGGGCCAGGAAAAGCTCAAGGCGCTCAAGCCCAACTTCAAGGCCTTCTACACCAACGACGCCAACGCCCAGCAGCTGATCGCCACCGGCGAGACGCCCGTGGAGGTGATCCTGTCGATGAACGCGTACCACATGGCCAGCCAGGGCGTGCCGATCAAGGTCGTGATGCCCAAGGAAGGCGCCGTGCTCGGCGTGGACACGATGGCCATCATGAAGGGCACGACCAAGGCCGACCTGGCCTACAAGTTCCTGAACATCGCGCTGTCGGCCGACGTGCAGTCGAAGATCGTCGCTTCCAAGAAGGCCAGCCCGGTCGTCACCAATGCCAAGGTCTCGGCCGAGGACGCCAAGCTGCCCGGCGTGTTCACCACCAAGGAGCAGTGGGACACCCAGGCCATCGTGATCGACAACAAGCTGCGCGCCGAAAAGACCGCCGAATGGCGCAAGTGGTTCACCGAGAACATCATGAACTGATCCCGCGCTGGAGCATGCAAGCCGGGGAGACCGGCGCGGCCCTCGCTGCGCCGGTCTCCCCGCGACGATCGAGCATCTGAAGAAGTTGTTGTTGTTGGGAAGGGCAGGAATGCGTTCCGATCTACGGGCCTGGCTGGTGTCCCCGGCCGTCATTGTTGCGGCGGGCATCGCCGTGTCGCTGCTGGCCGTGCTGCAGTTCAGCTTCCGCGCCTTCGTGCCCGGCTCGCTGGACGTGGGCGGCCTCACGCTGGAGAACTTCAGCGGACTGACCAAGTCGATCTATCTCGCCGCTTTCGCCAACACCTTGCTGCTGAGCGTGGAGACGACGGTGTTCTCGCTGCTCGTCGCCTATCCGCTGGCCTATGCGCTGGTGCGCGTGCGCAACCGTGCGCTCAAGTCGTTCATCCTCGTGGTGTCGATCACGCCGCTGTTCCTGGGCGAGATCGTGCGCACCTACTCGTGGATCGCGGTGCTGGGCAGCAACGGCTTCATCAACGGCGTGCTGCGCCATCTCGGCCTCATCGAATGGCCGCTGGAGCTCATGTTCACCCACCTGGGCGTGCTCGTGGCGCTGGTGCACGTGACCATTCCGGTGGTGGTGCTGATGCTGGCCACGGCCATCTCCCATATCGACCGCGACTACGAGAAGGCCGCGCAAAGCCTGGGCGCGGGTCCGGTCAAGACCTTCCTCACGGTCACGCTGCCGCTGTCCATGCCCGGCATCCTGGCCAGCATCACCACGGCCTTCGCCTGGACCTTCAGCGCCTTCGCCACGCCGCAGATGATCGGCGGCGGCCGCGTGCCGACGGTGTCCACGCTGGTCTACCAGCTCGGCTTCTCGTCGATGAATTTCCCGCTGGCCGCGAGCCTGAGCGTGGTCGGCCTGCTGCTGACCGCTGCCGCGCTGCTCGCCCTGGGCCAGTTGACCAGGCGGCTGAAGGCCATCGGAGGCCACTGACATCATGAAGATCAAGAGCGCCCTGCCGCTTCCGCTGCGCATCGCCGGCCCCCTGCTGATCGCCATCCTGCTGGGCTTCGTGCTGCTGCCGGTGGTGGTGGTCACCATCGCCGCGTTCAACGAGAAGGCCATCCTCACCTTCCCGCCCGAGTCGTACTCGCTCCAATGGTTCGCGCGGGTGTTCAGCTATCCCGACTTCCAGCATGGCTTCAAGGCCAGCCTGGTCATCACCGGCTGGTCGTCGTTTCTGGCGCTGGTGATCGGCACCTGCCTGGCCATCGCGGCGAAGCGGATGGAGTTCAAGGGCAAGCAGACCCTGCTGGCCATCCTGCATTCGCCGCTGGTGGTGCCGCACTTTACGCTGGGGCTGGGCCTGCTGATCCTGGTGTCGCAGGCCTCGGTGCAGCGCGGCTGGGGCATCGCCATCCTGTGCCACGTGATGCTGGTGCTGCCCTTCGTGATGCGCAGCGTCTACGTGTCGATGGAGAACCTGGACGAGCGCCTGGAGCAGGCCGCGGCCAGCCTCGGCGCCTCGCCGCTCAAGGTGCTGCTGACCGTGACTGTGCCGCTGCTGGCGCCAGGGCTTTTCGGCGGCTGGCTGTTCGCGGCCATCATGTCGTTCAGCGAGTTCACGGCGTCGCTGTTCGTGACCACGCAGGACACGCAGACACTGCCCGTGGCCATGTACAACTACGTTCGCGAGTTCGCCGACCCGACGCTGGCGGCGCTGTCGGTGGTCTACATCGCGGTCACGGCCACTGTGCTGGCCCTGGCCAACTACTTCCTCGGCCTGGGCAAGATCCTGAACATCGAAGATCGATGAGGGGCCTTGCGCACGTGGCCGGGCGCCGCCGCGAGCGCTCCAGGTCGCGGCGTTGACGGGGCCTGCGAACAGGGCCACCATCGCACAGCGTCACCAATGCCCGATACGGCGGCGCGCCTGTAGAGGCCGCCCGGCTCGCATGCGAGCTGGGTAACTCGAACAGGGCACCCAAGGGCTCTCCAGGGCGCTCCAGTGCGCTCCAGGGCATCCTGGGTACCAGGCAGGTCCAGATTTCAAGGAGCCATCCCATGACCGAAAGCGACAAGCTCTTCGCAGGCTCGATCCCCCGGCTCTACGACACGCTCATGGTCCCCTTGATCTTCGAGGCCTACGCTGCCGACACGGCCGAGCTGGTCGCAGGCTTCTCCCCCGGCGCCGTGCTCGAGACGGCCGCAGGCAGCGGTGTTGTCACGCGGGCCCTGGCGCCAAGGCTGGGCACGGGTACGCGCTACGTGGTGACCGACCTCAACCAGCCCATGCTCGACTACGCCGCCACCCGTCAGGGCAGCAGCAACATCGACATCGAATGGCGGCAGGCCGACGCGCTCAGGCTGCCGTTCGAAGACGCCTCGTTCGACGTCGTCTTCTGCCAGTTCGGCGCGATGTTCTTCCCCGACCGCACCGCCGGCTATGCCGAGGCGCGCCGCGTGCTGAGGCCGGGCGGGCGTTTCGTGTTCACCGTGTGGGACCGCATCGAGGACAACGCCTTTGCGGACGAGGTCACCAGCGCCGTCGCGGAGATCTTTCCGCAAGACCCTCCGCGCTTTCTGGCGCGCACGCCGCACGGCTACCACGACGTGGCGCTGATCCGCCGCGATGTGAGCCGCGCGGGCTTCACGAGCATCGAGATCGAGACGCGCGAGAAGACGAGCCGCTCACCATCGGCGCGCGACGTTGCCACCGCCTATTGCCAGGGAACGCCGCTGCGCAACGAGATCGAGGCGCGCGATGCCGGCGCGCTGCAGGCGGCGACGGACCGGGCGGCGCAGGTCATCGCCAGCCGCCACGGCGAAGGCCCGGTGGCCGGCAAGATCCAGGCGCATGTGATCGTGGCGTCGGGGTAGCCGGGCAGGGCAGGAGGCGAGGGCGCTGTCTTCAGCGCCCGATCGGCCCTTCGATCAAAGCGTCGTGACGACGATGGGCGCGCCCTTGGTGATGATCATCGTGTGCTCGTACTGCGCAGACAGGTTGCCTTTCACGCCCGCAAGCGTCCAGCCGTCGGAAGCCTCGGTGACGATGCGGCTCTTGGTCGACAGGAAGGGCTCGATGGTGATGACCATGCCCTCGTGCAGCGTGCGCGTGTCCGAGGGATCGAAGTAGCCCGGAATGTGCTCGGGCTCCTCGTGCAGCGCGCGGCCGACACCGTGGCTCGCGAGGTTCTCGATGACCTTGAAGCCATAGGCCTTGGCCGTGCGCTCGATGGCGGCGCCGATGCGGTTGATCGGCTGCCCGGCCCTGGCGGTCTTCATCGCTTCGGCCAGCGCGGTGCGGGTGGCGTGGCACAGGCGGGTCTTCTGCGGGTTGGTGGGCGGCACCACCGTGGTTCCGCCGGTGTCGGCGAAGTAGCCGCCGAGCTCGGCCGACACGTCGACGTTCAGCACGTCTCCGGCGCGGATGACGCGGTCACCGGGGATGCCGTGCGCGGCCTCTTCGTTGATGCTGATACAGGTCGCGCCCGGAAAGTTGTAGGTGAGCTTCGGCGCCGACCGCGCACCGTGCTCCTCCAGCAGCCGCTGGCCGATCAGGTCGAGCTCGCGCGTGGTCATGCCGGGCTCCGCTGCATCGAGCATGCGCTGCAGCGTCAGCGAGACGATGCGGCCGATGCGCTGGAGGGCTACCACGTCGTCCTGGGTTTCGATGGTCATGTCTGTCGGTCCTTGAGAAAGAGGGGCGCGGGGCGACGGATGGCCCGCCGGGCAGGCGCCCTTCAATGCAATGGAACGGCGCGGATGGAGTGCATTGTCATATGCACATCGAATTTCCGGGCATCTTTACCGGCCATTCGAATATTCTTGCTGTGGCGCAGCCGCTCCCACTCATCCCTCGTCACCCCTCATTCAGGTGCCGCACCCATGCCCGACCTTCCCCACAGCCCCGCCGCCGAACGCAACAAGCAGCCCATCCTCGACGCATTGACCGGCATCCTCGGCGAAGAAGGCGCGATGCTGGAGATCGCCTCCGGCACCGGCCAGCATGCCGTCTGGTTCGCCACCGCGCTGGGCAGATGGACCTTGCAGCCCACCGACGGGGATGAGCGCGCCTTGCCCGGCATTGCCACGCGTATCGCCCGGGCTGCACTGCCCAACCTTCGGCCGCCGATCCTGCTCGATGTCACGGCGCCTCAATGGCCTTCGCAAGGCTCATCTTTCCCGCAAGGGCAGGACAAGTTCGACGCGATCTACTGCGCCAACATGATCCACATCGCACCCTGGGGCGCTTGCGTCGGGCTGATGCAGGGCGCGGCGCGGCATCTGCGTTCAGGCGGTGTGCTCGTCACCTACGGCCCCTATTTCGAGGACGACGTGCCGACGGCGCCGAGCAATCTGGCCTTCGACGAAGACCTGCGCGGGCGCAATCCTGCGTGGGGGATACGGCGGCTGGAGGATGTGGCGGCGGAGGCGCAGCGGGCGGGGCTTGTGTTGCGGGAGAGGCATGGGATGCCGGCGAACAATATGTTGTTGGTCTTTGGCTTGACTTGAACGCTCCACTGACAGGTCTTGGAAGGCGGGTAGCTTGCCGATCAGCGCGCGGGGCCTCGGAAGAATGGAAGCTCAAACAAATCAAGGGAGGACTCAATGTCGACATCCATGCAGGCGCGTGCCACGCACGCGGGGGTTCGAATTCTTTTCATCGCCGCGGGCGCATTGCTGTTCGGCCTCGTCTCCAATTTCGTCTTGACCGCGATTGGCCATTGGTACGAGATGAACATGGCGCGCAGCGAGTACGACCTCTCCGATTCCTTCATGATCGCCTTGCTGGTCCAGGCCCTTTGTGTTGTTGCCGGTGGAGTGACAGGCAACTGGCTGTATCGGCGCTCGCGCATCAAGAAGGGTGTCGAGCGCTGAAGGGCAATGGGCCTGTTGCACGCGGCGGGCAATGCCTTCGCGTTGCTCGCCCCGATGCCCGATTTCTGCGCACCCCCGTGCATCGATCACGATGTTTCACTTTTGAAACGCATCGGCGCTCCACCGCTTCCCGCGAGCGCGATTACATTCAAGCCCGGTGCGCATTCGCGCCACCGTTTTTTTCCACCATCGATTCAAGCAAGAAAGAACATCCGTTTTGAACAAGACCGACCTCATCGCCGCCGTCGCCACGGACACCAACCTCAGCAAGGCCGATGCCGCTCGCGCGCTCGATTCCGTCATCGACAACCTGTCGCGCGCCCTGGCAAAGGGCGACACGGTGCAACTGATCGGCTTCGGCACCTTCGCCGTGGCTGCCCGTCCCGAGCGTGAAGGGCGCAATCCCTCGACCGGCGAGAAGATGACCATCAAGGCCAGCAAGGCGCCGAAGTTCACCGCCGGCAAGGCGCTGAAGGACGCGGTCAACGCGCCCGCTGCCGAGTAAGCAGCCAGGAAAATAGACCCCAAAGAACGCGCAAGGGGCATGCACAGGCCCCTTGCCCGCAACCCCTCCGTGGCGTCCGCGCCGCAGTGCAGGCCGCGGAGGGCGGCCATCTTCAGGAAACCGTCGCATTCCGCGCTAGAGTTCGTGCAGGTTCACGAGCCCAGCCATCCGACATGTACGACGCGCCTGTGCCGACACCCTCATCCCCCACCACATCGCAGCAGTGGCTGCTTCGGCTTCTTTCGATAGCAGCCTGCCTCCTGTTCATCGGCTGTGCCAGCAGCCCGCCCGGGCCCCGGCAAGGCGGCAGCCCCGGCGCCGTGATCGGCGGCACGAGCCTGCTGACGCCCGAGCAGTCGAACAGCGTCGCGATCCACGCCCTGGGCCTCGTCGGCACGCCGTACCGCTACGGCGGCAACACGCCCGACGGCGGCTTCGACTGCAGCGGGCTCATCGGCTACGTGTATCTCAACAGCGTCGGCGAGGCTCCGCCGCGCACGGTGGCGCGCATGGTGGGCTTCGGCGCCCCGGTACCGATGTCGGAGCTTCGCACCGGCGACCTCGTCCTGTTCGGCGCCTCCACGCCTTCGCATGCGGGCATCTACGTGGGCAATGGCCGCTTCGTGCATGCGCCTTCGACGGGCGGCGTTGTGCGGCTCGACCGGCTCGACGGCGTGTACTGGTCGCGCCAGGTGGTGCAGGCGCGGCGGCCATAGACGCAAGCGCGTCGGCTCAGCCCGGCCTGCTTCTGCCGCTCTTCTTCGCGGGTGAGCCTGCGGCACCTGCAGGTGCTGCTGCACCGGCATTCCCCCCCGCATTCAACTGATCGACCCACGACAGCGCATCGACATACGCCATGAACCGGTTGAGGTACTCCGGCGAGATGTCGCGCATCAGCGTGAGCGAGCGGTGCACGAGGTGGTGCGAGTTGAGCGGGCCGGCGTTCTCGGGCACCTTCGACAGCGACTGCGTCAGGCGCCGGTCGGCACTGAGCCGGGACCACGTGCTCTGGAAGTAGCGGATCGACTTGAGCTCGGGCGGGGGCGCTGCGGGCAAGGCTGCAGCCGCGGCGCCGGCCTTTGCGGGTGCCGGTGCGACCGGGGCATTGCCCGGCACCGGCGCATGTTGCGCGATGTGCTCGACGAGTTCCGCAAGCGCACTCTGTTCCACGGTCGCCGTTTGCTCTTGCGGTTCCGGGCTTGCGGATTGCGACTTCGTCCGATCCTCCTCGTACGCCGCAAGAAGCGCCGCCACCTTGTCGTCCAGCATCTGCCGTGCCTCGCCGCCGTGCGCGGCGGCGCGCCTGGCCATCGCCTCTATGAAGCGGAAGCGCACGGGATCGAAGCGCTGGTCGCCGCGCGCGAGGGCGGCGGCGACCAGCGCGCCGATGTCGCGTGCGGCTTCGTTGCCTTCGGTTTCAGTCACGGGGCTTGGCGTTGGCGTTGGCGTTGCTGGTGCCGCCGTTCGACGGGCGCGGCGTGGGCGCCATTTCCACGCGGCGGTTCTTCGAGCGGCCATCGGCATCGGCGTTCGACGCAACGGGCTGCTCGGAGCCGAATGCCGCCGCGAAGATCGACGACGACGGAACGCCCGATTCGATCAGCGCGCGCGTCACGGTGAGCGCGCGCTGTGCCGAGAGCTCCCAGTTGTCGGCGAACTGGCGCGCGTTGTCGCGCATCTGCCGGTCGTCGGTGAAGCCGCTCACCATCAGGATCTCGTCGCGCGACTTGAGGTAGGCGGTCAGCGGCGCCGCAAGGCTCCTGAGCAGCTGGCGGCCTTCGGGCTGCAGCTCCGCTGAGTTGAAGGCGAACAGCACGTTGCCGCTGATGCCGATGCGACCGTTGGTCAGCGTCACGCGGCCGGCGGCCAGCGGTGCAGCCAATGCCTGTTCGAGCGTCTGCAATCGCTTGGCCTCGGCCTGCCGTTGCTTGACTTCGGTTTCCAGCTTCGACGCGAGCTCGAGCTGCATGCCGATCGCGCAAACGAGGATGAGCACGAAGGCGCCGAGCAGGCCGGCCATGAGGTCGCCGAAGACGGCCCACACGGGCACGCCCGGTTCGTCGAAGCCGGCCTCGATGTCGTCGCGGATCATGCTTCGCTGTCCGCGGGCGCCTGCTGCGGCAGCTGGCGCTGCCGGTCGGCGATCTGCTGCATGTCTTCGACGATCTGCTTCTGCGACATGATGCTCAGGTCGATCACCTCGCGCGCCTGCGCGACGTAGTAGGCCAGCTGCTCGTCGCTGCGCGCGATGGACTTGCCCAGCGCGCCTTCGATGCGCTGCAGGTGGGCCGCAAGCTTGTCGTTC
Source organism: Variovorax atrisoli (assembly GCF_014195185.1). Classification (NCBI taxonomy): domain Bacteria; kingdom Pseudomonadati; phylum Pseudomonadota; class Betaproteobacteria; order Burkholderiales; family Comamonadaceae; genus Variovorax; species Variovorax atrisoli. The sequence goes on from NZ_JACIBG010000006.1 coordinate 352,936, forward strand.
GACTGGCTGAAGAGCTGCACCGCGAGGCCGAAGGCCTCGCCCAGGCTGGCCACTTCGACGGCGCTGCCGGTGATCTGAGCGGCGACCGAGGCCATCTTCTCGGACTCGGCATCGGCCCGCTCGGTGAAGCGGCTGCCCACGCGCTCCAGCATCTCGGCCGACGCCGACACCAGCGTGTCGATGGCGGTGCGCTGCTCGGTGGAGGCGTGGTTCACCGCATCGAGCAGGGTGGAGAGCGTCTCGAGGATGCGGCTGCGCTCCTCCAGCATCGCGTTGTCGCGCGCCATGCCGTCGGCCAGCTTCTGGCGCAGCTCGGTCACCACCTCGGCCGCGGCGCGCGGCGCTTCGGCCGCCGCCTGCAGCAGCTGGGCGATCTCGGCGACGGTGCTCCTGGCATGCGCCTCGGTCTGCGCGGACATATCGCGCGCAGTCTGCGCCATGGTGTCGATGAGCTGCTTCTGCTGGCTCGCGCTGTGCTCGCCGGCCTGCTGCCATTCCTGGCGCAGCGCGGCGGCCATGTCGGTGAGCGACTGCGTCCAGGCCGAGAGGCGCTGCTCGTCGCGCGAGGTCATCTGCGACACGATCTCGGCCGCGGCGCGCGGTGCCTCGGATGCGGCCTGCAGCAGCTTCTCGATCTCGGCGACGGTGTTCTTCGCATGCGCTTCGTTCTGGGCCGACATCTCGTGCGCGGTCTGCGTCATGGCGTCGAGAAGCTGCTTCTGCTGGCTGCTGGTGTGCTCGCCGGCCTGCTGCCATTCCTGGCGCAGCGCGGCGGCCATGTCGGTGAGCGACTGCGTCCAGGCCGAGAGGCGCTGTTCGTCGCGCGAGGCCATCTGCGACACGATCTCTGCCGCGGCGCGCGGTGCCTCGGATGCGGCCTGCAGCAGCTTCTCGATCTCGGCGATGGTGTTCTTCGCGTGCGCCTCGGTCTGGGCCAGCATCTCGCGTGCGGTCTGCGCCATGGTGTCGAGCAGCTGTTGCTGCTGGCTCGCGTTGTGCGCGCCGGCCTGCTGCCATTCCTGCTGCAGCGAGGCGGCCATGGCGGTGATCGATTGCGTCCAGGCGGCAAGGCGCTGTTCGTCGCGCGATGCCAGCTCGGTCTGCAGCGAGGCGTGCGACTTGTCGATGGACTGGAGCAGCGATGCGGAGTGCTGTTCGAAGGCCGCCGCAGCGGTCGACAGGGCCTGGTGCGCGTCACCCGAGAGCTTCTCGCTCACGCGCTGGTGCTGTGCGAGCGCACTGCTCCAGCTGTCGGACACATTGCCGACGGCGCTTTCGAGGCGGGCGGAGACGCTCTCCACCAGCGCGGCGGAGCGCTGCTCGAAGGTCTGCGCGAAGTTGTCGTGGGAGCCGCGCATGTCGCCGGCCAGGGCTTCGCTGGTGCGCTGGTGTTCCGCGAGCGCGCTCTTCCAGGTGTCCGCCACGCGGGTGGTGCTGGCCTCGAAGCGGCTGGAGAGGCCGTCGAGCTGCTGCTGGACCGTCTTCGAGATGGTGTCGTGCAGTGCGACCGTCTCGCGCGCGATGCCGGCCATGGTGGCTTCGACCACGGGCTGGATCGCCGCGCCCGCGACGCGCGCGCTTTCGGTGAGGCTGTGCTTGAGCGACTGGTCGACCGAAGCGGCAAGGTTGCCGTAGACGGCCTCGGCCTTGCTGTGGAAGCTGTCCTGCCCGGCCACGAGACGCTCGTTCAGCGCCTGGCTCTGCCGTTCCATCGCCAGCATCATGGCCTGCAGCTGGCCGACCAGTTCGGGCATGGCATGGGCCTGCTGCTGCAGCAGCCTGAACGATTCTTCGCGCTGGTGGGTCTGCGAGAAGGGGCGCAGCACGGTGGCGATCCTGGTGTCAAGCAGTTGCGCCGCCTGCAGCCTCTCGCGGCGGCTCAGCGCGGAGGCCAGGCCCAGCATGGCCGATGCGGCCACGCCCGCCACCGAGGTGCCGAAAGCCAGGCCCAGGCCCTTGACGGGGGCCGAGAGCGAATCGCGGATGGTCTGCAGGTCGGTCGAGCTTTCGAGCGCGATGCCGGTGCCGCGTAGCGTGACCACCATGCCGATGAAGGTGCCCAGCATGCCCAGCAGCACCAGGAAGCCGGCGAGGTAGGGCGTCAGCGCCGGGCCCGGCAGGCCCACGCGCTCACCCTCGATGCGCAGGCGCACCGGGTTGCGCAGCGAAGGGTGAAGGCCGTCGAGCCACGCGCCGAGGTTCTGGGGCGGCGCGGAGAGGCTGGACACGGCCTGCGTCAGCGTGCCGGTGGCTTGCTGGAAGCGGTGCAGCTCCAGCGCGCCGAGGATGTAGAAGGCACCGACGATCAGGGTGACGGCCAGCGCCAGCGAGTTGGTGCCGATGTAGCCGGCGCCCACCCAGCCGACGACGGCCAGGCCGGCGGCAAACACAGCGTATTGAAGGAATCGGGTCATGGGGTCCTGGTGGCCTGGGTGCGAAGGGCATCGAGCAGCCCTTCGACCGGTTGAAATCGAAAATCAAGTTCGGCGAGCAGCACGTCCTGCGCGTCCTTGCGGAAGGTGTCGAGCCATGCGTCGGAGGGCGGGGCGGCAGGCTGCGCCTCGTCTTCCTCGCTCGCCGCCTCGGCGGCGGCCGCCTTGCGCAGCCGCTCGAAATGCCGCTCCAGCAGCCCCGGAACGGCCGACAGCAGGCTGTGCTCGCGTGCTTCCAGCACCTGCGCCATCACCACGTCGACCGAGGCCAGCCGCGCCATCGCGGGCGACCTGGCGGCCATGGCGGAGCGCAGCCTGCTGCGCAGCGAGCCCACGCCGGCTTCCATGGCCTGCTGCCGGGCGAGGTAGCGGCGGCGGTAGGGGGCGAAGTCGGAGGCTGCGTCCTTGCCGGCGCCGAAGGTGTTGTCTTCGACGATGGCATTGGCCAGCGCGGTACGCACGCGGCTGCATTCGTTTTCTTCGGTGTCGCGGGGAGCCCGGATGCCTGCCTGCGCCATCGCGGGCGCGCCGTCGAGCGCGGCCGACAGCGAGATCGCGTCGGTCCAGCCGAACCATTGGCTCAGCCGGTCGGCGGTGGGATTTGCGGGTTCGCGGACATCAGCCTCGGCCAGTCGGGAAAGCAAGCGAATGAGCGCCGAGCCGTTGAAACTTGTGCGCCTGAAAACTTGCCCCATAACCTCCTGGACGCGTCTGACGGCGCCTGACCGAAAAACCCGGCAGTCTACAACAGCACCCTCAGTCCGAGGCTCTCCGGGCGCCTGTGCGGGGCGCTGGCTGTGTAACGAAATGCCTGTTTTCCATCGCCGAGACCGCTGCCGGAATCAACGCCTGGCGTCCGGCGACCGGACGTGCTCCGGCCGCACCCCCAGCCCCACGGCCCGGGCCGGCAGCCTGCGCAGCAGCGGCCAGCGCGCCAAGAGCTTCAAGGGCAAGGGCAGGGGCAAGGGCAGCGGCGCCTGGCGGTCCGGCGGCTCGCGGTCGAGCACGGCCATGAGCACGTTGTCCTGGATGAAGCGCTGCACGGCCTGGGTGACCTGCACGGGCCACTCACGGCGGCGCTGCAGCTGGGGCAGCAGGGCGTCGATCTCCTTGTCGCTCGCGTCGCCGGCCAGCGCGGCCCACAGCAGGTTGGCGGCGGCCACCGCGTCCTGCACCGCGAGGTTGATGCCGACGCCGCCCACCGGCGACATCGCATGCGCGGCATCGCCGATGCACAGCAGCCCGCGGCAGGACCAGCTCTCGAGCCGGTCGACCGTCACTTCGAGCAGCTTGACCGAGTCCCAGTCGGGCAGCGCCGCGGGCAGCCTGTCGACCAGGAAGGGCGCGATGCGGCCGATCTCCCGGTGGAAGGCGCCGATGCCCCGTGCCTTGAGCGCATCGTGGCCGCCCTTGGGTATGACGAAGGCGCACTGCCAGTAGTCGCCGCGGTTCAGCGTCACGAGGATGCGGCCCCCCGCGATGTGGCCGCCGGTGGACGCCGGGTCTTCCTCGCGGCGCGGAATTGCCATCCAGAGCACGTCGATGGGCGCGCCGTAGCTGATGTGCGGCAGCGCCGCCGCATCGCGCAGCGCCGAGTGCCGTCCGTCGGCGGCCACCACCAGCGAGGCGTGCAGCTCGACCTCGCGCGGCTGGCCGGCGCGGCGGTCGCGTCGCACCTTCACGCCGTTGACGCGGCCCTTTTCCTGCAGCAGGCCGATGGCCTCGGCATCGGTCCAGAGCTCGAAGCCCGGATAGCGCCGCGCCTCGTCGTACATGAAGTCCAGGAACTCCCACTGCGGCATCAGCACCAGGAACCTGCTGTGCGAGGGCAGGTGGGTGAAGTCGGCCACCGGCACGGTGCGGCCCTCGTAGCTGGCGCGCAGCTCGTCGACGCGGTCGTGGGGGCGCTGCAGGAAGGCGTCGAGCAGGCCCAGCTCGTGCAGCACCTCCAGCGTGGACGGGTGCACCGTGTCGCCGCGGAAGTCGCGCAGGAAGTCGAGATGCTTCTCCAGCACGACCACCGGCACGCCGGCACGGGCGAGCAGCAGGCCCAGCACCATGCCGGCAGGGCCGCCGCCTGCGATGCAGCAGCGCGGCGTCGGGGATTCGCTCGCTTGGGCGGTTGGCGTTTCCATGGCTCCGATCGATCGATCCGGTCGCGCCGCGGACGACGTGGCCTGTGTTGCACGGCACCGCCCGATGCGGGGGCTGGGCCCCCGGGGCTCAGGGTTGCGCGAAGGTGACGCTCTGGGCGATGAGCACGCCGTCGACCACGCGGTCTCCGACGACTGTCACGCGCTTGCCGTTGCCCAGGTCCGTGGCGGTGCCGTTGACGAACATGGTAGCGGAGCCGCCGGCATTCACGCGCTGGCCGCGCACGATGAAGTCGGAAGCCGACTGGTAATTGCCTATGGCGCCGATCACCGTGAAGGAAGCCGGCCCGCCCGTGCCCGGCACGTAGCGCACGCGCAGCTTCTTCGCCACCAGTACCTGGCCAGAGAGGAAACCGTCGACCTCGACCTTGACGCCGTTGCCGATGGAGCCGGCTTGGCCGCCGGGTATCTGTGCATTGCGCGCGTCGACTCTGTTGCCGAGCACGCGGAAGTCGCCGAGCGATGCGAAGTCGGTCACGACGCCCGCGAGCTGCAGTGCGATGCCGTCGGCGGTGGGAATGGCGTACCAGCCCTGAACCCTGGTGGCGGTGAAGCGGCCGGCCACCGGCGCCGCGGTGCCGCGCACGCGGACGATGGCGCCGTCGGCCAGGCTGGCGGCGTCGACGCCGGGGTCGAAGGTCGCGCCGCCGAAGTCGACCGTGAGCAGGCCGAGGGTGAATTGCCGGCCGACGCGGTCGAGGTTCTGAACGGTGCCGGTCACCAGCGGTTCGGTGGAGGCAGGCGTGACCTGCACGCGCGTGGCGCGCAGCGTGCCCGGTGCGGCGGGCAGGCCCCAGACCTGGATCACCGCGCCGTCGCGCAGGTCGGCGGGGCCGTTGGCGTCGCCCCAGACGGTGGCGGTGTCGGTGGTCACGCGGCTGCCCATCACGGTGAAGCTGCCGCTCGGCAGGTCGATGGCGGAGACGGCGCCGCGCAGCTCGGCGGCCGAGACCACCTGCGCGGCCAAGCCGCTGGTGAAGTTGGCATCGACCTTGCCGGCCACGCGCGCACTCATGCCGATCTGCAGCTCGGTCGTGTCTTCGAGGCTGAAGGTGGCGCTGTCGGTGTTGTAGCGCAGCCCGTTGAGGATGATGCTGCCCAAGCCGTCCGCCGCGCCGATGCCGGCCGCGTCCGCAGTCACGCCGGTGCCGCCGGAACCCACGCCGGAGCCGTCGCCGTTCGTGTTGCCGGCGGTGGTGGTGCCGTCGCTGCCGCCGGTTCCCGCACCGGTGCCGTTTCCGGTGCTTCCTGAGCCGTCGGCCCCGCCGGTGCCGCCGCCGCTGTTGTCGGCGCCGCCGCTCGCCCCCGTGCCGGTGGAGGTGCCGGAGATGCCGGCCACGCCGGCGCCCGATGTGCCGCCGCCACCGCCGCCGCAGGAAAGAAGCATGGCGATGCCGCCGGCGAGCAGGAGGCTGCGCAGCAGCCCGCGCAGAGGGGCGCGCGTGGGCCGGAGGGAGTGCACCGTGGTGAGGATCGTGTTCATCGTGAGGGCGGCCCGCTCTTCTTCGGCGCGGCTTCGTCGTCTTCGTAGTAGGTATAGATGCCGACGCGGATGCGGGCCTTGCTGTCGGCGGGGGCGCGCTCGACGGCCTCGGTCATCTCGCGGGCCAGTTCGTGGTGCAGCCCGGTCCAGCGCTCGCGTGCGAGGCGCTGGATTTTTTCGCAGTCTTCCAGCGTGAGGCCGCGCGCGTACACCGAGCGCTCCAGCATGCGGGGCGTTTCGCCCAGCGTGTTGGAGACGGCGGCCAGCAGGTGGTCGCGGCCGTTGTCGCCCAGGAAGGCGAGCATCGACTGCAGGTCTTCGACCGGCACGAAACCGTCGGCCATGAGCTCGGCGGTGCCGTTGTCCTCGGCCACCATGTTCAGGCGCACCAGTTCATCCAGGATGGTGCGATGGTGGATGTTGCCGCGGCTGGCCAGCCGGGCCACGCGCTCGAAGGAGGGGGCCTCGTCCTCAGTGGAGACGGGGATGCGGCGAAGGTCCTCGTTCTCGACCGTCATCTGCAGCCAGAGCGTGAAGGTCTTGGCGGCGGCCGACAGCTCGGTGTGCGGCAGCGGGTCGGCGGTGGCGCGGACCTTGGCGGTGACCGCCTTGCGGTTCAGGCCGGTGGTGACCGAGATCTGGCTGAGGTTGGGCCGCTTCACGCCCTGCTGGCGCCAGGAGCGCTGGGCCTCCTCGATGAGCAGGTCGCGCAGGAGTTCTTCCAGGTGCGGGTGCTTGACGCCCATGGCGAGCGCCAGCCGGACTACCGGACGCAGGATGCGAGCGCAGGCGGCGAGGGCCCAATCCAGCCGTTGTTCCATGGGTGCGGTCGTTGCTCCTGGTTCTTTGCGTCCGAGACAAGAAGGGAGAAGGGGCCCGGGCTTCCAGCCGTGCCGGAGCGGATTCCAGCCCCCTTCGCAGCGGGGTATTGTCGTTCGTCCGCGAAGGCCGCCCCGGCCGTGTGCCCGCGGGGAAGGCTAGGTGGCGGTGCAGGTGCCGTCGTTCGACCTCGTGACGTTGGTGCGCCCGGTGGCGCTGATGTTCACGGCGCGCGACTGGTTGGCGCTCGGTGCGCTGCGGCAGATGGTGATCCGGCTCTGGCTGGCGCCCACGCCGGTGGCCTGGAACACGATGGCGCTCGCGCCGCCCGCCTCGCGCAGCAGGTAGCCGGAGGCCGCCGCACTTTCCACGCGCAGCACCTGCGTGCCGCTCAGCACGATCCAGCCGGCTTCCCACTGGCCGTTGGTGCTGCAGCTGGTGCCGTCGGCCGAGGCGCAGAGGGTGACCGGCGCGTTGCGCTTGATGGCCTCGCTGCGCGCGAGTTGGCTGCCCGCCACCAGCGAGGTGGCATAGCTGCTCAGTCGCATGGAAAGCCGGATGCCGTCGAACGAGGGCACGGCGATGGCGACGAGCACCACCAGCACGGCCACCGTGACCATCAGCTCCACCAGCGTGAAGCCGGGGGCGTGGGCAGTGCGGGGCCGGTAGCGCATGTTGCCGGTGCTGCGCATGCTCACTTCTGGATGAACCAGTAGACCCGGCCCTTGGGCTGCTTGAACGCGGCCTTGGGTGCGGTGCCCTTGGGGCTCAGGAACGAGTCGGGGTTGGCGCCGATCACCACGTCGCGCATGCTGCCGTCGTCGAGCTGGACGCGGCCCACCACCGGCGAGGGCGCGAGGCCGCCGCCCACCACGTTCTGGAAGCGGCCGCCGGGGCCCTGGGGTGCGGCGTTGACGTACGACACGTTGTAGACGCGCGCGGTGCCGAGGTCGGCGCGGCACATCTGCGCGTTCGGGTTGCTCGGCGTGTGGGTGTTGAAGGTGGTGGTGCCGTAGGCGGTGACCGAGCTGGTCACCACCTGCTCGCCCGCGGCGAGGGCGAGGTACCAGCCCTTCTTCGTCGCGAGGTCGGAGGAGGTCGGCGTGGAGGTGTCGGTGATGGGCAGCAGCGAAGCCTGGCACAGCAGGCCGTTGCCGGCGCCGCAGTTGCTGGTCTCGCTGCTCAGCCAGGTGCTGTCGGTGGGCTTGTCGACCAGCATGTAGAAGCGGTTGGCCACACCCAGCGCGACGTTGTAGTAGCGCAGGGGCTTCTCGCGGTCGCCCGAGCCCAGCAGGATGACGAAGGCACCGTTGTCCTCCACCACGTCGGGCGCGAACATGAACTTGCGGTTGGGGGTGCAGGTGGTCACCGTGTCGCAGCCCAGCGAGGCGACCTGCGTCATGGTCCAGGCCGCGGGTGCCCCGCTGCCGAGGGCGATGCGATAGACATTGCCGCCCAGGTCGGCCGCGTAGGCGATGCGCGCGATGCCGAGCGAATCGGTGACCACGCTGACCTCGCCCACCACGGGCCGCGCGGTGGGGAACATCTGCAGCCGCGCGCCGGTGTCGGCGTCGAGCACGTAGATGCCGCTGCCCTTCGCTGCCGTGCCGCAGGCCTGGGCTGCGCTGTTGGTGTCGACGTCCTCGCACTTGTCGTAGCCGCCGCCGAAGATCAGCAGCGGGCTGTTGCCGCCGCCGTAGCCGTTGGCGCGCATGACCTTGGGGGCAGACCAGGTCTGGCCGAAGCCCTCGAAGCCGCTGTCGCAGCCGACGTCGTCGCCCTGGTTGGGGCAGCCCTTGCGCCATTTCAGCGTGGGCGAGGCGGCGGAGGAGACGTCGAAGGCGTAGATCAGCCGGCCGCCGCGGCGCATGCTCGCGTAGAGCCAGGCGGTGCTGCCCTGGCGATAGGCCGAGACCGGCCCGTCCATGCCGTAGGGCTTGGGCTCCACCGCACCCGAGGTGACCGGCAGCAGGGGGAAGCTGATGCGCGTGCTGTTGTCGTACAGCCGCTTGATGCTGCCGTAGAACTCCGGCGGCATGAACGACCAGAGCTCGTCGCCCGCCGCGGCCGAGCCGATGGCCGCGGTGCGGTTGCCGTTGACTGCGCGCAGCACGCCGTCGTTGCCGCCGTAGAACACCACCACCTGGGGCGCGGCGTCGGTGCCGTAGTTGATGGCCACCGGCCGCGAGTGCACCACGTCGCCGTGCACCGAAGGGCGCATCGAGGTGGAGGTGACGGGGTTGCCCTGCGCGTCGGGCCGCTCGTCGCCCTTGTCGTCGAGGCCGCGCGCCCAGTTGATGATCAAAGTGCGGTCGGTGTCGGCGGTGACGCCCAGCGCAGCCTTGGTGATGGCGGCGTTGCCGTCGGCGAAGGCGGTGAGTGCCGTGCAGCTGCCCGGCGTGCAGGTCTTCATGTTCCGGTTGGCGACGGCCATGCGGCGCAGCATGTAGCCCTGCGCACCTTTCTCCACCACGTTGCCGTCGGGGCTGTCGGCGGCTTCCTTGCCGATGCAGTCTCCCGAGGGCCGGAAGCTCCAGTACAGGTCGGTGTCGCTCGGCGCGGGCGTCCAGAAGCTGCGGGCGCAGGGAGCGACGAAGCCGGTCTGGTTGTTCACCGCGTTGGCGCCCACCGAGTCCTGCAGGATCAGCTGGTTGCTGCTGTCGAGCCCTAGCTTGTATTGCTTGAGGTTGCCGTTCCAGCGCGCAAAGGCATCCTGGTCGGGGCGGAACATGCCCACGAACACCTGGTTCAGGTAGGTGCCCTGGGTGTTCACGCTCACCGGCAGGCTCACAGAGGAGAACACGCTGTTGACCGACTGGATCTTGCTGAAGATGTCGTCCAGCGCCGCGCCGAGCGCGCTGCCCAGGTCGGGCTTGGAGGAGATGTCGTAGTACTCGCCCTTGCTCTGCGTGGCCATGCTCTTGAGCAGCGAGGTCCAGCCCGGGCCCTGGCCGCCGGTCGCCTTGGCGGCCTCGATGGTGTAGACCTTCACGCCCATGCTCGTCTGCAGGAAGCGCGACCACTCGTCGGCTGTGTTGTCCTGCGAGCCGCTGGGGCTCAGGGCGATCTGCGTCGCGTCGCCGCCCGCAGCGCGCAGGGCGGCGTTGGAGGTCTGGCTGTCGCTGGTGTTGTCCTGCGCCGCGCCGTTGCTGATGTAGATGACGAAGGTGCCGGTGCAGTTCTCGGTGCTGGGGCCGACGTAGGTGGTGGCGGAGAAGCTGCCGAGCGCGTTGCGCGGCAGCGCGTAGATGGCCTTGGAGGCCGCCGTGCCGCTCGTGTTGCCGCTGTAGTCGGCCTTGACCTTGCCGTTGCCGGCGATGGGCGCGCCATTGGCCAGGTATCGGTAGACCTCTGCCATGGTCTTGCCGGCCTTGCCGCCGTTGGACTTGTCCGCCAGTTTGTCCAGGCTGCGGATGAGCGCGCCGTACTTGACCTTGGTGCCGTCGTCCATCGTGCGCACCGCGGCGCGCACGTAGCCGCCGTCGGAGTTGGAGTTGCCCTGGCCGGTCTCGGTGAACATCATCAGGCCGACCTTGAACCTGTTGGACTTCAGGCTTTCGAACGCCGACGCCAGCGCGGTCATCTCGGCGGTGAAGGGCTGGTTCCAGTTGGCCGTGTTGTCCAGCACGAAGAGCACGTTCGGCGTCTGCGCAGCGCTTGGGTTGTAGCCTACGAAGAGGTCGATGTCCTCGGCGTGGGCCGGGCCCGCCGGCATTGCCGTCAACGCAGCGAGCGCGGCGGCTGTCCACAGCGAAGCGAGAAGTTTCCGGGTCATGGTGCGGGCCTGTTCGTCGTCGGGTTGTCGTGGGAGGGCATGCCTAGGAAGCGCAGAACGCTTCGAACTGCGCCTTGTTGAGCAGGGCACGCACGCCCTGGCGCACGGAGGTGGTGGCGCCGCTGGTGTTGCGGGCATCGGTGACCGTGGTGCTGATGTCCCACACGGAGTTGTATTGGTCGGGCAGCGTCGAGAGGCCCGAGCCGCTGCTCGACGCGCCGCCCGTGACGCCGCCCGGGCCAGTGCTGCCGCCGCTGCCGGTGTCCAGCGCCTTGGTGGCGCGCACGCACACCGGCGGCGCGACGTTCACGACGTAGTCGGTGACGCCGTCGTTGTCGATGTCGACCATGCTCACCGTCCGCTGCGGCGGCGCCAGCGTCGGGCTGCCGTCGCTGCCGGGCACGAGCAGGCTGGTGGCGGCTTCCTCGATCGCGCGGTTGGCGGCAGCCACCGCCTCGTTGCGCGTCTGCAGGTTGCCCACCGCCTTGAGGTTGGCGTTGCTCAGGTTGAAGGCGGCCGTGACCACGAGGGTGATCAGCAGCAGCATGATCATCCCGATGAGCAGGGCGGCGCCGCGCTGGCCGGCACCGCGGGCGAGCGGCGCGCGTGTGTTCATGGCGTCTCCCTTCGGCCGGTGACGTTGCTCAGGCGCACGGAGGTGGAGAACGCGTGCCGCTTGTAGTGGTCGTTGAACGGCCCCAGCGTGGCACCGCCGAGCTGGTAGGTGCGTGTGTCGGTGTGGCCCGGCGATGCCTCGGAACTGCGTGCCAGAACGAAGAGCTTGACGGCCACCACGTTGACGAGCTGGTCGGCGGTACAGGCGGGGCTCGTGGTGCAGTGCACGAAGTTGCCGTCGGGGCTGCCGTCGCCGCGGTTGGCCGGCGTGGACTTGTTCGCCGGGTCGGCCCAGGCGATGGCCGTGGTGTAGTCGACGGCGGCGCCGGTCTTGCTCAACGTGTCGAGGCCGAGTTCGACGCGGAAGCCCTCGACGCCTTCGATCAGCGGCGTGGGCGGCTGCTGCGCCAGCGTGCCGCCCACGAAGTCGAAGCGCGAGCGCGCCAGCGTGGGAATGCCGTCGCCCACGGCGTCGGCGTAGTCGCGCACGTAGTAGATGTCGGCCACCAGCTTGCGCTTGGGCGAGGGCGTGGTGCAGTCCTTGCGGAGCATGTTGCCGAAGCCGGCGGTCGACAGGTCGAAGGCCGACGGCTTCTGCGTGCCGCACAGCGACGACTGGAAATACATGGCGCCGGTCGTGTCGGCGTCGCAGTTGGGTGTGCCGGGCAGGCAGGTCTCGGCGTGGCGCACCACGATGATGTCGGTGCCGGCCTTCTTGTTCTTCAGCAGGTCTGTGCAGCTCGCGGGCACGCTGTCGTAGGTCTGCACCGGGATGTCCAGCAGCTGGCGCTTGTAGTCGTCGGTCCAGTTCGCGGCGGAGTAGGGCAGGCACGGGTCGGGCAGCGCGCCGGTGGGCACGTGCGTGGGAGCGCCCGTGACGGTAAGGTCGTCGAACTCGGGCATGTAGTTCTCCCAGAAGCCGGCGTGGGAGATCTCGTTCTCGAGCACGAACGTGCTGAGGCGCCCGGTCTCGATCTGGCGGTTGACCCGCTCCAGCTCGCGCTGGGAGTTGCTCACGTTGAGAAAGAGCGCGAGCAGCGCGGCCACCACGATGAGCGTGATGGTGATGGCCACCATCAGCTCGATCAGCGTCAGGCCGCGCTGGCCGTGCCGCGGAGCGCGTGGGCGGTTCATGAGAGCGACCCGATGCGCACCAGCGTGGTCACGGTGCGGCGGCATTTGTCGCCCGTGCAGGTGGTGCCGCTGTCGTACTGGCCCTTGCCGCAGGCCACGCCGGAAGGCGGCGCCGAGATCGGCCCCAACCCCTGCCATGCGACGGTGACCAGGTACTCGTTGTTGCCCATGTCCTCCACGCAGCCGCGCCCGCCGATCACGGTGCCGAGCTTGCTGCCGCCGGAGATCTCGGCCGCGCCCTGCAGTGCGTTGCACCATTCCTTGGCGTCCACCTGCTGCCGCGTCGCAGTGGCGGTGGGACAGGCGGCGTCGGCGCCCAGCGGCGCGCTGGTGACGTAGCTGGCCGCCGTGCGGCGGTTGGTCGCGATGCGGCTGGCCATGTCGTTCAGCAGGATCAGCGCCTGCGAGCGCTGGTACGACTCCATCTCGGAGGCCTGCATGCGCGCCTGAAGCCCCACGAGTCCGAACAGGCCGATGGCCAGCACGAGCAGTGTGACCAGCACTTCCAGGAGCGTGGCGCCGCGCTGGCGCCGGACGGGGCTGCTCTTCACCATTTGCCTGCCGGCGTCTTCACGCCTTCGCTGGTGAGGCCGAGGTTGCCGTCGCCCGACTGCGAGCCGGTCGGCGTGAAGGTGAGCGTGTAGCCCGGGGCGCCGGAGGTCGAGAGGGTGACGTCGTAGCTGTAGTTCGCCGAGACCTCCGGCGGCAGGCTGTAGCCGCTCGCGGTGAGCGCCGCCTTGTCGGCATAGCCGCGGTTGGCAATGAGGAACTGCTGCTGCCGGTTGGCGATGTCCATCATCTGCGCCTGGGCCGCCGAGCGCTTGGAACGGATGACGTACTGCTGGTAGCTCGGCAGCGCGATGGCCGCCAGGATGGCCACGATCGCCACCGTGACCATGACCTCGATCAATGTGAAGCCGCTGCTGCGTCTGCGTGCCTGCGGATGCTGGTTCATCGTGGCTCGAAAGGAATGTTTCACATTGTTAATTATGTGAATTTATCACATTTAAGCAAGATGCAGGGTCAGGAGGCTCCGCTGTGCGGTGTCTGCCACGGCCGAATCCAGGGTTTTCCATTACGCAAAGCCACGCGCCCGCCCCGCGCGGTCCGACGGATGCGCCGGCGCCCCCGCCCGGCAAAACTCCCGGGTTCAATCCAAGGAGACATCCGCATGCACAGCATCCGACGCCATCTGGTGTGGCTGGTCGTGGCCGTGGTCGGCGCGTTCGCGCTGGGCACCGTGGCCCTGACCCGCGGCGAAAGCGTCAACGCCCTCTGGGTGGTGGCCGCCGCGATCTGCACCTATCTCATCGCCTACCGCTACTACAGCCTCTTCATCGCCGACAAGGTCCTGGGCCTGGACGGCAGCCGCAAGACGCCGGCGCACCGCCACAACGACGGCCTGGACTACGTGCCGACCGACAAGAACGTGCTGTTCGGCCACCATTTCGCGGCCATCGCGGGCGCGGGCCCGCTGGTGGGGCCGGTGCTGGCGGCGCAGATGGGCTACCTGCCCGGCCTGCTGTGGGTGCTGGCCGGCGTGGTGTTCGCCGGCGCGGTGCAGGACTTCATCGTGCTGTTCATCTCCACGCGGCGCGACGGCCGCTCGCTGGGCGACCTCGTCAAGCAGGAGATGGGGCCGGTGCCCGGCATGATCGCGCTGTTCGGCACCTTCATGATCATGATCATCATCCTCGCGGTGCTGGCGCTGATCGTGGTGAAGGCGCTGGCCGAATCGCCGTGGGGCACCTTCACGGTGGCCGCGACCATTCCCGTGGCGCTCTTCATGGGCGTGTACCTGCGCTACATCCGCCCGGGGCGCATCGGCGAGGTGTCGCTGATCGGCTTCGTGCTGCTGATGCTCGCCATCTTCGGCGGCCAGGCCGTGAGCCAGAACCCCGAATGGGCGCCGCTCTTCACCTTCGACGGCAAGGCGCTCACCTGGATGCTGGTGGGCTACGGCTTCGTCGCAGCGAGCCTGCCCGTGTGGCTGCTTCTCGCGCCGCGCGACTACCTCTCGACCTTCCTGAAGATCGGCACCATCATCGCGCTGGCCATCGGCATCGTGTTCGTGATGCCCACGCTGCAGATGCCCGCCGTCACGCAGTTCGCGCAGGGCAACGGCCCGGTGTGGTCGGGCAGCCTGTTCCCGTTCCTGTTCATCACCATCGCCTGCGGCGCCGTCTCCGGCTTCCACGCGCTCATCTCCTCGGGCACCACGCCCAAGATGCTCGACAACGAGCGCCACGCGCGCTTCATCGGCTACGGCGGCATGCTGGCGGAGTCCTTCGTCGCGGTGATGGCGCTGGTGGCGGCCTCGTGCATCGAGCCCGGCATCTACTTCGCGATGAACAGTCCCGGCGCGCTGGTCGGCACCACCGCGCAGCAGGTGGCGGCCACCGTGTCGGGCTGGGGCTTCGTGATCACGCCCGAGATGCTGGTGCAGACCGCCAAGGACGTGGGCGAGACCACCATCCTCGGGCGCACCGGCGGCGCGCCGACGCTGGCCGTGGGCATGGCCCACATCCTTCACCAGGCGATCGGCGGGCAGGCCATGATGGCCTTCTGGTACCACTTCGCGATCCTGTTCGAGGCGCTGTTCATCCTCACGGCGGTCGATGCCGGCACCCGCGCGGGCCGCTTCATGCTGCAGGACCTGCTGGGCAGCTTCGTGCCCGCGCTCAAGCGCACCGACTCGCTGCCGGCCAACCTCGTCGCCACCGCGCTGTGCGTGGCGGCCTGGGGCTACTTCCTGTACCAGGGCGTGGTCGATCCGCTGGGCGGCATCAATACGCTGTGGCCGCTCTTCGGCATCTCCAACCAGATGCTGGCCGCGGTGGCGCTGATGCTGGGCGTGGTGGTGCTGTTCCGCATGAAGCGCGAGCGCTATGCGTGGGTGGCCATCGCGCCGGCCGCATGGCTGCTGGCGTGCACGCTCACGGCGGGCTGGCAGAAGATCTTCTCGTCCGACCCGAAGATCGGCTTCCTCTCGCACGCAGCCAAGTACACCGAAGGCATCGCCAACGGCGTGCTGGTGGCGCCGGCCAAGACGCCCGAAGCGATGTCGCGCATCGTCTTCAACGACCGCCTCGACGCCGCGCTGTGCGCGCTCTTCATCTTCGTGGTGCTGAGCGTGCTGGTCTACAGCATCAAGGCCTGCATCGCGGCGCGCGCGGCCAACCGCCCGACGACGCAGGAAACGCCGTTCGAACCCATGGGCGCCGCCGCCGCGACGCCCGCCCACTGAAGCCATGGGCCTCGCATTGCCGGAAGCCGGGCGCTACTTCGCGCGCTCGCTCAAGCAGTCGCTGCGGCTCATGGTCGGGCTGCCCGACTACGACGCCTACCTGACCCACATGGCGGCCACCCACCCCGAGCGGCCGCCGATGAGCTACGAGGCCTTCTTCCGCGAGCGGCTGGAGGCGCGCTACGGGGCCGGCAAGGGGCGCTGCTGCTGAGCCGAACGCGGGATTGCGTTACAGCTCTTTCCGATCGAAGCCCCGTCCAGCGGGATGGACGGGGCCGATCCCCGGGCCTAGAGTCCCCTCCATGTCCACGGCCCCTGGCTGGCATGGAGGGCGATATGTCGCAGGATCCCTTTGCAGACTTCAAGAACCGGCAGCGCGAGATGTGGTCGACCTTCGCGCCGACCGCCATGTTCACCACGCCGGTGGCCGGGCATCTCGTCCGGTTCGCGCAGATCGCCGAGGGCGAGTCGGTGCTGGACGTGGGCACCGGCACCGGCGTCGTGGCCGTCACCGCGGCCCGCCGCGGCGCACGCGTCACGGGCCTCGACCTCACGCCTGAACTGATCGAGGCCGCGCGCGAGAACGCCGGCATCTCCGGGCACGGCGACATCGCCTGGACCGAGGGCGATGCCGAGAACCTCCCGTACGCCGATGCCTCCTTCGACGTGGTGCTCAGCCAGTTCGGCCACATGTTCGCGCCGCGGCCCGAAGTCGCCGTGGCCGAGATGCGCCGCGTGCTCAAGCCCGGCGGGCGGATCGCCTTCGCCACCTGGCCGCCCGAGCACTTCGTGGGCCGCATGTTCGCCTTCATCGGGCGCAACTCGCCGCCACCTCCGGCCGGCGCGTCGCCGCCGCCGCAATGGGGCAACCCCGGCATCGTCACGGAGCGCCTGGGGCCGCACTTCGAGGCGCCGTTCTTCGACCGCGGCACCATGCACTTCCCGGCCCTGAGCATCGGCCACTTCCGCCTGTTCCTGGAGCGCTCGGTCGGCCCGATGCGCAAGCTCGTGGAGGGCCTCGCCGCCGATCCGACGAAGCTTGCCGCGCTGCGGGCCGAATTCGATGCGCTCGCCGAGCCCTACTACGTCGACAACGTGGTGCACCAGAGCTACCTGCTGACGCGCGCGCGGGCACGCTGACCGCCCGCGGTGAAGCCGGCTCAGCCTGCGCCTGAGGCCGGCTGCGCCAATTCCAGCTTTTCCGATCGGCCCGGCAGCGCGACGATGCCTCCACGACAACAACATCCGTGGAGCGCATCGATGCCATCCGAACAACTCGACCTCGGCCGGATGACCGGCCTCTCGCTTCGCCTGCGTGTGGTGCTCTCGGGCGTGCTGATGCTGGCGGCCGCGATCAGCGCGGCGCGTCCTTCGGGCGCGGACATCGACCTGCAGGCCGAGCAGCGCTTCCAGCTCGCGCTCGAGGCCCAGGCCGCGCGCGACTACCGCGCCATGCTCCAGCACCTGCGCGACGCCGCCACCGACGGCCACGCCGAGGCACAGGAGATGCTGGGCATGGTGCTGATGACCGGGCCCGCGCTCTACGGCAGTGCCGTGAAGGCCGACCGCTGCGAGGCCGGCGAGTGGATGCGCCGCGCGGCAGTGCAGGGCAGCGAGACGGCGAAGGTGCAGCTGACCTTCCTGAACCGCCTGCGCAGCTCGCCCGACGGCCGGCGCGCCTGCGGCTGAAGGGCCGGGCGCCCGATCGCGGGCAAAGGCGCCGTCTGACGTCGGCCTGCCGGGGAGGCCGCTAGGCTGGGGCTCTTCCATCGGAGGCACGAGCAAGATGAAGAGACACCCGAAATATCCACTGGCCGGCCCGGCTCTTGTCATCGCGGCAGGCGTGGCGACGATGCTCCTCGTCGCCGGGTGCGCGGTGTCGCCGCCCACCATTCCCACGGCGAAGCAGGTCGACCTGCAGCGCTTCATGGGCGACTGGTACGTGATCGGCAACATCCCGACACGGCCCGAGCGCGATGCCTTCAATGCGGTGGAGTCGTACACGCTGCAGCCCGATGGCCGCATCGACACGCGCTTCCGCTACCGCGAAGGCAGCTTCGACGGCCCGCTGAAGACGATGAACCCTGTCGGCCGCGTGGTGCCCGGCACCGGCAACGCGGTGTGGGGCATGCAGTTCGTGTGGCCGGTGAAGGCGGAGTACGTGATCGTCGACGTCGACAAGGACTACGGTTTGACGATCATCGGCCGCAGCAAGCGCGACTACGCCTGGATCATGGCGCGCACACCCAGCATTCCCGAGCCGGCCTACGAGGCGGCGGTCGCGCGCCTCAAGGGGCTTGGCTACTCGGTGGAGAACCTGCGCCGCGTGCCGCAGCGCTGGCCCGAGGAACAGGCCGGCGCATCGAAGTAGCCGCTACGTTCCGGCTCAGGCCGAGGCCATCGCCTCGAAGCCGCGCGCCAGGTCCGCCATGAGATCCTGCGGCGACTCCAGGCCGATGTGCAACCGCACCACCGCGCCACGCCGGCTCCAGTCCGTCACGCTGCGTGCGGCGCGCATGTTGGTCCAGGCGACGAGGCTCTCGTAGCCGCCCCACGACGAGCCGCGTCCGAAGAGGCCGAGGGCGTCGACGAAGCGCTCCACGGCCGGGTTCGCGATGCCGGGCTTCAGCTCGATGGAGATCAGTCCGTTCGTGCCGCTGCAGTCGCGCTTCCAGATCTCGTGGCCCGGATGCTGCGGCAGCGCTGGGCAGAACACGGTCTCGACCTCCGGGCGCTGCTGGAGCCATCGCGCCACTTCCAGCGCATGCCTCTCGTGCACCTGCAGCCGCGCCGACAGCGTGCGCATGCCGCGCAGCACCAGCCATGCGTCGTCGGGGCTCACGGTCATGCCGAAGGCGTCGCAGCGCTCGTTGAGCGGGCGCCACGCGGCCTCGGTGGTGGCGACGGTGCCCATCATCACGTCGGAGTGGCCCGAGAGGTACTTGGTCGCGGCCATCGTCGAGATGTCGGCGCCCAGCGCGAGCGGGCGGTACTGGACGCCCGAGCCCCAGGTGTTGTCGGCCGCGAGCAGGGCGCCGCGCGCGTGCGCCAGCTCGGCAAGCCTGGGCAGGTCGCACATCTCGTAGACCAGCGATCCGGGGCATTCGGCATACACGAGGCGCGTGTTCGGCTCGAACAGTTCCTCGATGCCGCTGCCGTCCGCCGCGAAGAAGCTGCTGCGGATGCCGTAGGGCTCCAGGAAGGAATGCACGAGGTTGCGCGTGGGCTCGTACACGCTGTCGGACATCAGCACGTGGTCGCCCGGCTTCAGGTACGACAGCAGCACCATGCCGATGGCCGCGAGGCCGGTCGGGAAGAGCCGCGTGCGCCAGGCGCCCTCGAGCTCGCTCACCGCGTCCTCCAGCGCGAAGGTGGTGGGCGTGCCGCGCGCGCCGTAGCTGAAGACGCGCTCCTCGTCGCGGCGCGTGCGTGCGTCGCGCATGGCGCCCACGCTGTCGAAGAGCACGGTGCTGGCGCGCACCAGCGGCGTGTTGACCGGCACGCCGCCGGCATGGGACGGGGCCTTGCCGGTGCGGGTGAGCCGGGTGTCCAGCGTCAGGCCGGATGGAGCGTGGTGCGAGTCGGGCATCGTGTTCTGGCGGGGAAGGGAAAGCAGGGGCCGCTATGTTGCTTCAATCAGTCGGCGCGCGCACCCGAAAGCTTGACGATGCGCGACCAGCGCTCGATGTCCTGCTTCAGCTGCGCCGCGAAGGCCTCGGGCGTGCTCGCCACCACCTCGCTGCCGCCGTCGGTGACCAGCTTGCTCACCTCGGGCAGGCGCAGCGTGCGCACGATGGCTTCGTTGAGGAAGGTCACGCGCTCGGGCGGAGTACCGGCCGGCGCGAAGAAGCCGTACCAGTCCTCGAAGCGCGCGCCGTTGTAGCCCAGCTCTTCCAGCGTGGGCACCTTCGCGAACACGCCGATGCGCCGCGGGCTGGTCACGGCCAGCACGCGCAGCTTGCCGTTCTGCACGAAGCCGGCCACCGAGGCGGTGGATGTGACCATCAGGTCGACCTGCCCGCCGATCAGGTCGGTCAGCGCCGGGCCGGCGCCCTTGTAGGGCACGTGCGTCATCTCCACGCCGTTGTCCTTGGCGAGCACCACGCCCACCAGGTGCGAGAGCGTGCCGTTGCCCGGCGTCGCGTAGGTCACCTTGCCGGGGCTGGCCTTGGCCTTGGCGGCGAGGTCGGCGAAGCTCTTGATGGGCGAGTTGGCCTCCACCACCAGCGCGAGCGGGGCGGCGTTGATCTGCGTGATGGGCACGAAGTTCTTGACCGGGTCGAAGCCCGGCGAGCCATACAGCGTGGGGTTCACCGCCATGATCGACACCTGCGAGGTGAGCACGGTGTAGCCGTCGGGCTTGGCGTCGGCTACCGCCTTGGCGCCGATGTTGCCGCCCGCCCCGCCGCGGTTGTCGACCAGCGCGGCCTGTCCCATGATCTCCGGCAGCTTGGTGGTGACCAGGCGCGCCGTCGCGTCGTTGCCGCCGCCCGGCGGGAAGGGCGAGATGAACTTCACCGGCTGCGACGGAAAGCCGTTGCGCGGCGCCATCGGGTCGGCGGTGGCTGGCTGCAGCGCGAGCGCCGAGAGCCAGGCGGCTGCGACGGCAAGTCGGGCGATGTGGGCGATGTGCGGGATGCGGCTGGCGAACGGCATGACGGAACTCCTGGGGCTGGGAACTGACAAGGACGAACGAAAGGCGGGGGCGGAAGAAGGACGGCTCAGGCGTGGGGCGCCGGCAGCCGGAAGGCGGCGCGCTCCTGCGCGTCGAGTTGGGCGACGAGGCCGGTCTCCCAGGCGAGGTAGCGGCGTGCGGCCTCCTTGTTGCCGTCGTGCCGGTCGTGCACGAAGAACAGGTAGTCGATGCAGTCCGCATCTGCGGGCAGCTCGGGCGTGGCTTCCACCGGCAGGCCGGCGGCGCTCCAGGCGGCCATGCCACCGGCAAGCAGCAGCGGGGCGGGCGAGATGCCCGCGAGTTCGGAGGCGGCGGCCCATGCGGCGAGCGCGGCTTCGTCGGCCACCAGCACGATCTGGCGCGTCTCGCCCTGCAGGTCGGCGGCGAGGCGAGGCCGGATCGACCAGCGCGCCTGCGCGATGTGGCCGGCGCGAAACTGCATGCTGCCGCGCAGGTCGACCACCGCCACGTCGTTGCGCTCGATGCGCGCGGCGAGCGTCTTCGCATCGATGGCGCCGAGCGCGGGTGCGGCAGGCGCTTCGGCCGGCGCAAGGGCGAGCCCGCTCTCCAGCCCGCCTTCGAGCACGCTTGCGTCGTGCCCCATCTGCCGCAGCCAGCTCGCGACGGTGGGTGCGCGCACGCCGTCGCTGTCGAACAGCACCAGCCGCGCACCGCGCACGCCGAAATACTGGTCGCCGGCCTGCATCAGCTGGCCGCCCGGCGTGTGCTGCGCGCCGGGCAGGGTGCCGGCCGCGAATTCCTCCGGCGTGCGCACGTCGCAGAGGAACAGGCTTCGGCTCGCGTCGTCGGCCCACTGGCGCACGGTCTGCGCGTTCACGGTGGGCACGTCGAAACGTGCGGCCAGCGCCTTCGCGGCGGGGCGCAGGTCGGTGTTGCCGCTGTCGTCGGCATAGCGCTGTGTGCCGCCGTGCTCCAGCGTGTGGTCGTTGAGGTACCAGCCCTGCGTGCCGTTCTCCAGCGCATACACCGGGTTGGGCAGGCCGAGGTTGATGAGCGTCTGCGCGCCGATGATGCTGCGCGTGCGGCCCGCGCAGTTGATGACGATGGGCGTGGTGGTGTCGGGCACCAGCCGGCGCACGCGGTAGGCCAGCTCGCCGTTGGGGCAGCAGGTGGCGCCGGGGATGTTCATCTTGCGGAACTCGCTGGCGGGGCGGCCGTCGAGCACCACCACCTTGTCCTTGCGCGCCAGCATGCCGGCCAGCTGGTCGGCGCTGACGCGGGGCGTGTGATAGGCCTCCTCGGCCAGCTCGCCGAAGGTCTTCGAAGGCAGGTTCACGCCCGCGAAGAGCACGTAGCCCGCAGCCTTCCATGCGCGGGCGCCGCCCTGCAGCACGTGCACGTCGGTGCAGCCCAGCGCGGCGAGCCGTGCCGCGGCGCGCTCGGCGACCTCGCTGCCGTCGCCTTCGTCGTAGACCACCGTGCGCACGCCGCGGCGAGGCACCAGGCGCGGCGCGTCGATCTCCAGCCGGCTGAAGGGCAGGGGAATGCCGTAGAACAAATGCGCCTCGCCGTACTGGCCGTGCTCGCGCACGTCGAGCAGCGCGATCTCGCCGCCGTCGTGCAGCCAGGATTTGAGGGTCTTCGGGTCGATGAAGAGAGTCATGAGAGCGAGTCGTTGGGACGAACGAATTCCTGCGAGGCCGCCAGTGCGGCCCGCATGAAGAACGGAAACGAGTGAAAGGAAGAGCGGCTAGCGGCGCGTCTGCACGCCGATGCCCATGGTCTGGTACGTGCCCGCTTCCAGGTCGTAGGCGGTGCGGCTGTTCAGCGTCTCCAGCGCCCGGCCGTACATGTGCAGGTGGCGGATGACCTGTTCGCCCTGGATCTCCACCGAGTGGATGTCTTCCGGCATCAGCGCGATGCCCTTGCCCGGCGCGACGACGACCAGCTCCGTCTGCTTCAGCCTGCCCACGCCCGGCACGCTGCCGTCGTCGGTGCGCTCGTACACGCGGTTGTGCTCGGTGCCTTCCACCGCAGCGATGCAGGCCCAGGTCGTGTGGTTGTGCGGAACGATCTTCTTGCCCGGGCGCATCACGTTCAGGTAGAGCGCGTAGCTCTGGTCCGGGTCTTCGGCGATCAGGTAGCGGGCCTGGTGCTCGCCGGCTTCGGGCGGCGGGAAGTCGGCGGCGCCCCAGTACTCGGTGCGCGCGGCCAGGCCCTGCAGCGCATCGAGCACCACGCCGAGCTTCTCGCGGGTGGGCTCGCCGCCGCCGATGGCCTTCTTCATGGTGGCGATGGACGCCTCGACGGCCTGGCTGCGTTGCTCGGACGGGGTGCTGCTCATTCGGTCTTTCTCCAGTGGGGTTGCCTGTTCGATGTGCGTCCACTGTAGTGACGCAGGCATGACGCAACAATCCAGCTCGCGCAGGAAACACTTCAATAAAATTAATACATGCCCACGCTCGATCTCGAACTGCTGCGCTCCTTCGCGGCCGTCGTCAGCCATCACAGCTTCGCGGCGGCGGCAGTGCACCTGGGGCGCACGCAGTCGGCGATCACGCAGCAGATGCAGCGGCTCGAAGAGCAGATCGGCCACCCGCTCTTCGCCAAGCAGGGCCGCCAGAAGCGGCTGACGGAGCACGGCGAGAGGCTGCTGACCTACGCGCACCACATGCTGGCGCTGAACGACGAGGCGCTGCGCAGCCTGCGGCAGGGGCAGCTCGAAGGCAACCTGCGCATCGGCGCGCCGCACGACGTGGCCGAGACCATGCTGCCGCTGCTGCTGGCAGAGGTGGCGCGCACCTCGCCGCTGCTGCAGCTCGACATCCACATCGGCCGCAGCCCCTACCTGATGACCTCGCTCAAGAGCGGCGAGGTCGACATGATCATCTCCAACCGCGCCGACGCGCAGTCGCAGTTCGAAGGCGTGGTGCTGCGCAACTCGCCCACCGTGTGGCTGTGCGCGGCGAGCTACGTGCACGATCCGACGAAGCCGGTGCCGCTCATCATGGCCGACGGACCCAGCATCTTCCGCCGCATCGGCCACGAGGCGCTCGACACGGCCGGGGTGGCCTGGACGCCGCGCTACACCTCGTCGAGCCTGATCGGCATCAAGGCCGCGCTGCGCGCGGGGCTGGGCGTGACGGCGCGCGGCGTGGAGCAGCTCGATGCAGGCCTGCGCGTGCTGGGCGCGGGCGACGGCATGCCGCGGCTGCCCGACCTGGCCTACTACCTCTACGTGCGCAGCCACGTGGTGAATCCGGTCACGCGGCAGGTGTTCGAGACGCTCAAGAAGCAGCTGCGGCTGCCGCGCACGGACATGCCGGCCTAGGGCCTGGACGCCGCGCCCGACATCTCGGGCATCGCATTCGCCGCGGACATCGCGTGAGTGCCGCGCCCGCCCTGCTTGGCCCGGTACATGGCCTTGTCGGCAGCTGCGAGCAGGTCGCGCGGCGTCTCGCTGCCGTCGCCCAGGGCGATGCCGATCGACACGCCGATCGCCGTGCGTGCCCGGTCCAGCGGCAGCGGCTCGGCGATCGCGTCGATGCACCGCTGCGCCAGCACCTGCGCGCCCTCGTTGGCGGGCTCGTTGAGACCGGTGGCCAGCAGCACGAACTCGTCGCCGCCGATGCGCGCCACCGTGTCCGTCTGCCGTACCAGCGCCTGCAGCCGGCGCGCGATTTCCTGCAGGGCCTTGTCGCCGGCCTCGTGGCCGAAGGTGTCGTTGAGGCCCTTGAATCCGTCGAGGTCGAGGTACAGCACCGCCACCTTGTGCCCCTGCCGGCCGGCGTGGGCCAGCGCCTGCTGCAGCCGGTCGTCGAGCAGCTTGCGGTTGGGCAGGCCGGTGAGCGTGTCGTGATGGGCGATGCGCTGCAGCGCCTCCTGGTTGTCGAGCAGCTTGGCCAGCAGGCGGTTGAAGGCCTGGGTGAGATGGCCGATCTCGTCGTCGCGCACCACCTTCAGCGGTGCGAGCGGGAGTTCGCCACGGGTCATGCGGTCGGCTTCGTCGGCGGCGCGGAACAGCGGCCGCAGCAGCCAGGCCATGACCAAGCCGAGCACGATGAGCACCGCCGACACCGCGGGCCCGCGCTGCTGCAGGATGAAGGACTGCATCCGCCCCACCGGCGCCAGCGCCTCCGCGACGGGCAGCCGCGCCACCACGAACCAGCCGCTCGTCGGCACCGAGGCGATGGCCGAGATTTCGTCGATGCCCTTGGCATTGCGCGTGGTTCCGCTGCCGCGATAGCCCGCCATGGCGCGGTCGTGCAGCAGGTTCACGCCTTCGCGCGGCGTCGGCGTGAGCGACATCGAGACATCCGTGGAGGCGACGAAGAGCCGGTCGCGCGGCGAGATCACGAGAATGCCGCCGCTCTGGCCCACGCGGCCGTCCTGCAGGTGGTCGAGCAGGCCGTCGGCCGTGAGGTCGGCCGTGCCCAGCAGCACCGCGGCCACCTGGCCCGCGCTGTTGCGCACGGGCACCGCCATGGGCAGCGCCGAGTGCCCGGAGGGCGTCGCATGAGGGCGGCCGATCGCGCGGCGGCCGGCGAGCGCGGCGGCGAATTCCGGACCGTCCGCGGCCGGCTGAGCGGCGTCATCGAGCCGCTTGCCACTGGTGTCGGCCACGCTCAGGCCCAGTGGGAAGAGGCCGCCGAGCGCGCCCCGCTCGGCGAGCCAGGCCCGCAGCTGGCCGGGCTGCGCGAGGAGCCCGGCAGGCACGGCGCCCGCCAGCCGTTCGAGGAAAGCCAGCCGCTCGTCCAGGTAGTTGTCGACGTCGCGGGCCACGTAGGCGGCCAGTGCCGTCTGCTGCGCGGCCACCGACTGCGTGAGGTCCTCGCGCAGGAACCGGCTGAGCTGGATGTAGCTGGCGGCGGTTCCGACGAACGCCATTGCCAGACCCATGACGAGCAGACGGAAAACCAGGCTTGTTGCGGATTTTCTGAGGGTCACTCTGGCGTCGGGTCTGGAGGCGGTAGGTGCGGGACTTTATCCGATGCCTTCCCACGGCCCTTCTGCGGGCCTTCGGCCGCTGCCCGGCTTCAGCCCGCGACCCCGAAGAAATGCTGCCGGTAGCGCGGCGAAACGTCGTCCACCCGCAGCATCAGCGGCAGGTCGGCCGTGTTGAAGGCCAGGTCCATCGCGGGCGGCCCGAGCAGCCGCGCGCCGCAGCGCAGGTAGCCCTTGATGAGCGGCGGCGCGGCCGGCGGCGCCGTGTCGCTGTCCGCATCGCTGTCGGCCTCGGCGTCCAGCGGCAGCGCGATGCGCGGCTCCACGCGCCAGCGCTCTTCCACCAGGTGCGTGCGGCACAGCCGCTGCCACAGCCGCGCGGCGGTCGCGCCGTGGTCGTCCAAGCCGATGCTGGCGCAGCCGATCATGGTGTCGAGCGCGTGGTCGACCATGTACTGGCCCAGCGCGGTCCACAGCGCCATGATGACGCTGCCCGATCGCCAGTCGGCGTCCACGCAGGAGCGGCCCAGTTCCAGCGCATTGCCGCGCAGCGGAGCGATCGGGGAGAGGTCGAACTCGGTGTCGGTGTAGAAACCACCCGCGCGCCGCGCCGCGCCCGGCGTGAGCACGCGGTAGGTGCCGATGAGCGGGCCGGGTCCGTTCACCGGATCGACCGCGCGCACCAGCAGGTGGTCGCAGTAGCCGTCGAAGCGGTCCACGTCCAGGCCGGGCGGCGTGCCCGCCGGGGGCGTGAGGTGCGCGCCCATCTCCAGCGCGAACACGCGAAAGCGCAGTCGCTGCGCGTCGCGCACGTCGTCCTCGCAATCGGCCCAGCGGGTCTCCAGCGCGGGCACGGCACCGGAAGAGGTGCCGGAAGACGCACCGCGAGCGGCGAACGAACGGTCGGTCAGGGCTTGCGAGGAGGAGATGTCCATGTGCGTGGAGCCACTCAGTTGGAAGGTGGATAGCGGCTGACCAGGCGGTTCTGCCGCCGGTTGAGCCGAGCGAGTTCGAGCAGGCCGATGGGCCGCACGCCGGCCTTGCGCTGCGCCGCGCCGATGGCGAACAGCAGCCGCTGCTTGGCGAAGACCATGCGCAGGCCCTGGACCAGGCCGATGTCCGGGTCCCATGCCTCGATCGCTTCGGAGCCCGCGCCGTTGACTTCCATGATCGTGAAGCCGCGCCCGGCGGCGAGTTCGCGCAGGCTCTCGTAGCGCACGTCGAAGCGCCCGAAGCGAAAGTCGGGCATGTCGCGCGCGACGGCGTCGATGGCGCGCACCAGCTCCGGCGTGACGAGCGATGCGCCATTGCGGTAGAGACCGCCCACGCGCGTGGAGCCGATGGTGGCCAGCCGCACCTGCTGGCCGGCCGCCGGCACGCTGTCGGGCGGCACGCTGCATCGGTGGCGCGGCGAGCGCGCGATGCGGCGCGCCCGCACGTCGGCCGCCACGAGCTCGGCCACGGTGCTGCGGCCGTCGCCCGTCACGCGCGGAAAGTAGCGCAGCGCCAGGCCGACGACGCGGCCTTCGTCGGTGGCGGGATCGCGTGCGTAGAAGATGCCCGCCTCGCCTTCCTGCGGCAGGTAGCGCTGCAGCACGACCGTCTCGCCTGGCGGAAAGACGGCGAGGTAGTCACGCAGCGCCGCCATGTCGGCCAGCAGCCGCACGCCGTAGCCGCACAGGCCGAGGTCGGGCTTGGCGACCAGCGGAAAGGCAAGGCCCTCCGCGGCGATGGCCTGCCGCAGCGATGCCTCGGTCGCCGTGCCGTCGTTGAACACCGCGCAGTGGTCGGCCGTGACCGAGCGCGCCAGCGGCCCCATGCCCCGGAAGTATTCGAGCTTGCCTTCGCCCGCCATGCCGCCCGAGGTGATGTGCGGGTTGGCTGCGCAGGGCACGGTGGCGCCGCCGTGGCGCAGCGACAGCCACAGCCACTGCACCACCAGCGGCACGCAGATGAGCCACTTGGGCATGCGCTCCAGCAGGCTGCATTCGCGCACCACGGCCAGCCGCGAAGCGTCGGCGCCGCCGAGCTCCAGTTCCGCCGCCATCACACGGCCTCCGGCCTGCGCGTGGCGACGAGGCCCACGGCGGCGATGCGGTCGATGTGCGCGTACACCGGCCGTTCGAGCTCTTCGCCGAAAACGTCGGGGTCGATCTCGGCATACGACCATTCGAAGCCCGGCCCCGCCAGCAGCGGGCGCATCTCGGCGAGGAAGGGGTCTTCGCCGTCGACCATCGCCACGCCGGTGTAGAGCAGCAGCCGCCCGCCCGGCGCGAGCCGCCTGAGCGACTCCGCCGCGATGCGCACGCTCAGCGCCCGCCCGAGCCGCGCGCCGCCGTGGCGGTAGGCGCGCTGCGCGGCGTCGTCGAGGTAGGGCGGGTTCGACACGATCAGGTCGAAGTCGCCCTCGACGGCCGAGAGCGCATCGCCCTGTGCGAGCGTGACCTCGACGCCCGCCACCTGCGCATTGACGGCCGTGTACTGCAATGCGAGCGGGTTGATGTCGTTCATCACGAGCGTCGCGGGCGTGTCGGTGGCGGCCAGCGCACGCGCCACCGCGATGCCGCCCGCGCCGCTGCCGCAGCCCACGTCGAGCACGCGCAGGGGCGTGGACTGGGCCGCATGCTGATCCAATGCGTGCCGGATGAAGCGCGCGAAGCGGCTGGTGTCGGGGCCGAAGAACACGGCCTTCTCCTCGACCGTGGGGTAGGCCGAGTGCAGGAACAGGTCGTCCCCGAGGCTGGCGATGCGCACCGTGCTGCGCAGCAGCGATCCGGTGCGCTGAACGACGCCCGCATGCTCCA
Source organism: Variovorax atrisoli (assembly GCF_014195185.1). Taxonomy (NCBI): domain Bacteria; kingdom Pseudomonadati; phylum Pseudomonadota; class Betaproteobacteria; order Burkholderiales; family Comamonadaceae; genus Variovorax; species Variovorax atrisoli. The sequence continues at coordinate 380,978 of NZ_JACIBG010000006.1, forward strand.
TCGCGGCCAGCAGCTGCGGCGGCACCGCGCGCGGTTCGAAGGGGAGGTTCCAGCCGAAGATGTCGCGCAGCGTGGTGCCCGGCTCGCGCCCGCGCCGCGCGAGCACGCGCTGGTGGGTGAGCGGCGTCACGGTGGTGAAGTGATAGCCCGTGGCCGCCACCTGGCGCAGCACGCCGGCCGCGTCCATCATGCGGCCAGCTCCTCGGCCTCGCGCAGTTCGGCGGTGTAGCGCTCGAAGCAGCGCTCCCCGCAGGACAGCCGCATCAGCGCGCCTTCGGCGATGAACTGCCCGCAGGCCGGATCGGCCTCGACCAGCGGCCGGATCACCTCGCGCAGCCATGCGCGCGAGTGCGACACGTCGAGCGCCGCATGCAGGTCGAAGTAGGCGCGCGCGCGGCCGCTCAGGCCCAGGCGGCGCATGCCGGCGGCCACCTGCTTCACGCGCCCCGGGGCAGTGAGCTCGATGACGCCGAGCGCGCCGATCGAGTGATAGGCATAGCGCCGCGTGGTCGCCAGCGCGACCATGGTGTTGGCGAGGGCGAGCGACTCCCACACTGTGGTGTCGACGGCCGGATGCAGGTCGAGCTCGCGCACCATCTGCTCCAGCATCTGGCCGTGCATGGCGTTCTGCTTGCCGTGGCCCATCTCGTCCCAGAAATTGCGCGCGCATTCCAGCTTGGGCTGCGGCGGCAGCTTGACCTGGGTGCAGGCCAGCAGGTCCTCGAAGCCCGCCTCGCCCGCGGCCTCCTGCGTGAGGAACCAGCGCATCTGCGGCAGGGTCGCCTCGCTGGCGAGCCAGTCGAAGAGCCGATGGTGCTGGCCGGGCCCGGTCTGCTCCAGCGACTCGAACCACGTGACGAAGTGGGCCGCGTTGCCCGTTGAAGCCGACGCCGCCGCCTGCACCGTGGTGCGCAGCGCTTCGACGAACTCGCCTTCCAGCAGCCGGCAGGCGTGCTCTTCGGCGAGCTCGTCCTTCCACCAGGGCGAAGGGATGCCCGGCCTCAGCCGCGCGGCGTTGAGCCTCGCCAGGCGGCGGTGCAGCTGTGCGCCGGCACGTGTGCTGGTGTCTGCGCTGGCGTCCGGGGTGTCGTCAGTGGACATGGCCGATCCTCGTCATCCGCTGGGCAAAGGGGCAGAGTGCGCCTTTGCGCGGCGGCTGTCCGTCAGACGGGGCCTACAGATTCCACCCCGGTGCAGGGTGCGCGCAGGGAAACGGTCAGGTCGACCAGATGCGCGGCGTGGCCGCCGGCAGCCGCCAGAGCTCCGCGCGCCATGCCTGCCATACCTGGCGCAGCAGCTGCATCGCGGGCTCGACCACGGGCGCCAGCACGCGCAGCACCACCACTTCGGCATGCGGACTGGTGGCGCCGGCGCTCTCGGCCAGGGGGCTGGCCTCCAGCAGCGAGCGTGCATGCGCGAGCAGCGCGTCACGCCGGGCGCGTGCCACCGGCGAGCCCGCGACGAAGAACAGCGACGCCATGCAGCGGTGGCCGCCCAGGCCGATGGGGCTCTGCAGCAGCCGGTGGTCGGCCGCGTCGATGCGTCCGCGTTCCAGCCAGACGCCGGGCACCTCGATGTGCTGCAGGTAGGTGCCGCGCTCGAAAGGCTGGCCGGCGTTGGGCAGGCCCAGCGCGGTCACGTCCCAGCCGATCAGCTCGGCGCCGGGCTCTACCTCGATGCTGAGCCGGTTCTCCGCCCGGCAGCCGCTGTAGCAGATGGCTTCGAGCGGCAGCCATTCGAGCCGCGCGCCGGCAGCGAGGCGGATGCGCGTGCGCTGCAGCGCGAGGTCGCCTTCGGAGCGGTAGAAGCGCGATGCGCCGGGTGTGGTGATGAGGCCGTGGCTGCCATCGGCCCCTTCGATCTCGATGTCGAGCGTGTCGCCGCCCACCAGCCCGCCCGGCGGATGCACCAGCACGTTGTGGCAGACCGCGTCGCCCTCCGGATACAGGCTCTGCAGGATGCGCAGCGGCCCGTCATGGCGGAAGCGGGCGACGGTGCGTTCGGATTCGTGCTGATAGGAGAGATGGAGACGGGCGTGCCAGGACATCCGGCGAGTCTAGTCGGGGTGTTTTCGTGGAACACCAGCGGAACTGGCTCTGCCGGGCCGCAGGTGTTGCCCCTGGAAGGGGGTGGCGAAGCGACACGAAGTGCGCGAAGCCTGGGGGAGAGCCTATTTCCAGGCGCCATCGTGCGCGGCGCTGGCCTCGTCGATGAGCGCCGGCCCGATGCATTCGATCGGATGCGGCGATGCGCGGAACACGTCGCGGCACGACAGCTCGGCGTCGCGCTGGTCCTGCCGCTCTCCGCGGAAGACGCGCAGCCGCTCGGCGTCGATGCCGAACACCACGCGGCCGATGTTCGACCAGAAGATCGCGCCCGCGCACATCACGCAGGGCTCGCCCGACGCATAGAGCGTGGCGCCCGCCAGCTCCTCGCGCGAGAGCCCGCGCCCGGCCAGCGCGCGCAGCGCGTTGACCTCGGCATGGGCGGTGCAGTCGCCGGTCTCGGCATTGCTGTTGGCGGCCTCGGAGAGCACTTCGCCGGCGGCCGAGACGATGACGCAGCCGAAGGGGCGGTTGCCCCTGCGCCGTGCCGCGTGCGACCACACGATGGCCTTGCGCAGGTAGCGCCCGTCGCGCTCGTCGAGCGCGGTCTCCGGCGGATAGGAGGTGCTGTTGTTGTCGATTTGGTCGTTCATGCCTTGGAGGACTTGGGAAGAGTGCGTTCGCTGCGCGATGGAAGCATGGAGGTGTTGAAGATGGCGTCGGACGCAGGCTTGACCTTCAGGCCGAAGACATCGGCCACTTCGTCGACCTGCTGCTCCAGCGTGAGCTTCCTGATGTCGCCGAGGCCATGGCCCTGCGTGTCTGCCGCGCCCACGTACTGAGCGGTGATGCCCCAGCGCTCGATCTCGATTTTCTCATCGAGGATGGGCTCGCGCTGCCGCATGGCCGCGATGCTCGGCGCCGGGTTGGCGAAGGTCTCGACGATGGCGCGATTGCTCGCGCGCAGGAAGGCGGCCACCACCTTCGGGTTCTGCGCGATGAGGTTGCTGCCCGCGAGGATGGCGTTGCCGTACAGGTTCACGCCCGCGTCGGCGTACTTGAGCACCGACAGCTCCTCGGGCTTCATGCGCGCGAAGAGCGAGACGGCCGAGTCGTGGAAGTAGGTGGCGGCATCGACGTCGCCGCGCACCATGACGTTGTCGCGCGCGCTGAAGTCGGTGGTCTGCCACTGGAAGGCGTCGGGGCGCATGCCCTGCTTGCGCGCCACCAGCGGCCAGGCGCGGCGCGTCGATTCGACGGCCGCGGCCGCGACTTTCTTGCCCGCGAGGCTCTTGAAGTCGGCGGTCACGCCGCGGTCCTTGCGGCCGATGATCGCGAACGGTGCGCGGTTGTAGTACTGGTAGACCGCCTGCACCACCGGCGTGCCGGGGTTCTGCGCGTTGAACTCGATCAGCGAGCTGATGTCGCCCAGCCCCAGCTGGTAGACGCCGCTCGCGATGCGCGTGATGGAGGCCACCGAGCCGGCGCCGGTGTCGATGGTCACGTCCAGGCCTTCGTCCCTGTAGTAGCCCTTGGCCAGCGCGAGGAAGAAGGGAGCGGTCTGCCCGTTGATGCGGAAGTCGAGCGTGAACTTGAGCGGGGTGAGCTTGCCGCCCTGCGCGAGCACGGCGGGGGCGGCGATGGCTGCAATGGTTGCGGTAGTGGCCGCAAGGAAGGATCGACGTTGCATGTGGGGCCTCGGAAGCTTCGTGTCTTGGATCCGTTCGCACTGACCCCGAGGAAGATCTTCGGGAAGAGGGCGGCGGGCGTCTCAAGAGCAATTTCCGGGCGGGCGCACAGTCGTGGTGCGTGCGCTGCTGAACGCTTCTACTCTTGCGCCCGGTGATGCACGAGGCATGCCAAGGGCTTTGGTCGGGCATTGGCGATGGGGCTTGGTGCGGCGGGCCCGAGGCGCCACAATCCGGGCGCGCAACTTGCAAGGCAGTCTGCGCAGAGTAGAAGCGTTCAGCCGCGCGGTGCCCCACGCATCCCGGCGGGAAATTGCTCTTTCACGTTCGTCCCCCACGACCACAGAAGGAGTCCGCGCATGCTCGTCACCCGTCAACCCGTCTTCCGCAAGTTCTGGCATGCCGTCATGCCGCTCACCGAACTGGCCAACGGCCCGAAGCCCTTCAGGCTGCTCGGCGAAGACATCGTCCTCTTCATCGATGCCGACGGCCAGCCCGCCGCCCTGCGCGACCGCTGCTGCCACCGCACCGCGAAGCTCTCCAAGGGCTGGTGCGTGGACAGCGAAGGCCAGGCCTGCGGCACCGGCGCGATCCAGTGCGGCTACCACGGCTGGACTTACGACCGCAGCGGCCAGGTCATCCGCATCCCGCAGTACGAAGCCGACCGCAAGATCTCGCCCGAGTACCGCACCACGGCCTACCGCTGCGCAGCCCGCTACGGCTACGCGTGGGTGGCTCTTGAAGAGCCCATCGCCGACATCCCCTCGATTCCGGAGTTCGACGACCCGGGCTACCGCACCATCTTCCAGTTCTACGAAGAGTGGCAGACCAGCCCGATGCGTGCGCTGGAGAACTCCTTCGACAACTCGCACTTCAGCTTCGTGCACCGCGCCACCTTCGGCGTGGCCGCGAGCCCGAAGCCGAGCAAGTACGAACTGGTGGAGAACGACACGGGCTTCTACGCCGAGACGATCATCGAGGCGACCAACCCGGTGAAGTTCCACGCGATCAGCGGCGTGACCGACCCGATCACCACGCGCCACATGCGCAACGCCTACTTCCTGCCGTTCTCGCGCCGACTCGACATCGAGTACCCGAGCGGCGTGCGCCACATCATCATCAACTGCTTCACGCCCATCGACGACGGCCGCATGCAGCTGTGCCAGTGGCTCTTCCGCAACGACACCGAGGCCGACTGCACCGCCCAGATGCTGATCGACTTCGACGAAGCCGTGACGCGCGAGGACAAGGACATCCTCGAATCGACCGACCCCGACGCGCTGGTTGATACCCGCCGGCGCGGCGTGGAGTATTCGATGGAGTCGGACCGGCCGGGGATGCTGATCCGCAAGCACCTGATGCAGCTGCTTGCGAAGCACGGGGAGGCGGAGGTCTATCGCGGGATGGACGAGAACGCCGTGATTCCCATCGCGAAGGCTGCCTGAAGGCTGCTTGGGTCCGGGGGCGGACTTCGCGCAGGCCCGCCCGCTCCCCGCCCTCGTTCTCAGGCGGCGGCGGTAGCAGGGCGCGGCGTTCCGGCGCGCGAGGAGCCTGCTTCGTAGCGGTCCATCGCCAGGCCGTCGGTGCGGATCTCGGGGCGCTGGCCCATCACCATGTCGGAGATGAGCTTGCCCGAGCCGCAGGCCATGGTCCAGCCCAGGGTGCCGTGGCCGGTGTTCAGGTAGAGGTTGGGGTAGCGCGTGCCGCCGACGATGGGGGTGCTGTCGGGCGTCATCGGGCGCAGGCCGGTCCAGAAGGTGGCACGGGGCACGTCGCCGCCGGGGAAGAGGTCGGTGACCACCTTCTCGAGCGTGGCGCGGCGTGCCGGGTTCAGGCGCAGGTCGAAGCCGCCGAGCTCGGCCATGCCACCCACGCGGATGCGGTTGTCGAAGCGGGTGACGGCCACCTTGTAGGTCTCGTCGAGCACGGTCGATTGCGGCGCGAGTGATTCGTCGACGAGCGGCACCGTCAGCGAGTAGCCCTTGACCGGGTACACCGGGATGTCCAGGCCCAGCGAGGCGATGGCGGCGCGCGAGTAGCTGCCGAAGGCCATCACGTAGCGGTCGGCCGTGAGGATCTTGCCGGAGGTGGTGCGCACGCCGGTGATGCGGCCGCCGTCGGTCTCGAGCGCGGCGATGGTCTGGCCGAAGCGGAAGTCGACGCCCATGCCACGTGCGATCTCGGCGAGGCCGCGGGTGAAGAGGTGGCAGTCGCCCGTTTCGTCGTTGGGCAGGCGCAGGCCGCCGGTGAGGCGGTCGCGCGCGCCGGCCAGCGCGGGCTCGATGCGGGCGAGGCCGTCGCGATCGAGCAGTTCATAAGGGACGCCGCATTCCTCGAGCACGGCGATGTCGCGTTCTACCGCGTCCAGCTGGGCCTGCGTACGGAAGAGCTGCAGCGTGCCGCCGGTGCGCTGCTCGTACTGCAGGCCGGTGTCGGCGCGCAGCTGTTGCAGGCAGCCGCGGCTGTATTCGGCCACGCGCATCATGCGCTCCTTGTTCACCGCATAGGCCTCGGGCGAGCAGTTGCGCAGCATGGCGGCCATCCAGCGCAGCTGGAACAGCGTGCCGTCAGGGCGGATCGACAGCGGCGCGTGCTTCTTGAACATCCACTTGATCGCCTTCAGCGGGATGCCCGGTGCGGCCCAGGGCGTGGAGTAGCCGGGCGACACCTGGCCGGCGTTGCCGAAGCTGGTTTCCTCGGCGGGGCCCGCCTGCCGGTCGAGCAGGGTGACCTCGGCGCCCGAACGGGCGAGATAGTAGGCCGTGGTGGTGCCGATCACGCCGCCGCCGAGAACGATGACTTTCATGGTGTATTCGCCGATTCAAATGGAATGAATGGAATCTAAAGTCCTCGAGGCAGTGGATTCCACTGATTTATTCGATTCAGCAGTGGAATACACTGCCAAAAACCTTCCCATGCCGCCGCCGGAGTGAAATGCCCGAACTCGACCGCATAGACCGCAAGATCCTCGACGTCCTGCAGCGCCAGGGCCGCATGTCCATGACCGAACTGGCCGAGCACATCGGCCTGTCGGCCTCGCCCTGTGCCGAGCGCGTCAAGCGCATGGAGCGCGACGGCGTCATCACCGGCTACCACGCCCACGTCTCGCCCGAGGCGCTGGGCCGCACGCTGCTGGTGTTCGTGGAAATCAAGCTCTCGGCCAAGTCTGGCGACGTGTTCGACAAGGTCCGCAAGGAGCTGCTGCACATGCCCGAGGTGCTCGAATGCCATCTGGTGTCGGGCAGCTTCGACTACCTCGTGAAGGCGCGGCTGAGCGGCATGAGCGAATACCGGCACCTGCTGGGCGACATCCTCAAGAAGCTGCCGGTGGCGGCGGAGTCGCACAGCTACGTGGTGATGGAGGAAATCAAGGAAACGCTGATGCTGGCCGTGGACCGCTGAACCGATGAGAACCAACAACGACGTTCCCGACGTCACGATCCGGCCGTGGCGCCTCGAAGACTTCGACGCGGTGAAGGCCATCCTCGACGACACCTTCGCCGGCACCTGGCTGCCGCAGCTCACGCCGGATGCCGCAAAGGCCTACCGGGAGAGCGGTGCCCCCGTCGGCTACATCGACGAGAAGGGCCCGGACTTCTTCGTGGCCGAGATCGACGGCGAGGTGGTCGGCATGGTGCACTGGGAGCACGACTTCGTGCACGCCCTGCACGTACCGGCCAGACACCAGCGCAAGGGCATCGCGAGGGCGCTGATGGCCTTCGCGGAAGACTGCATGCGCGCCGATGGCGTGCAGCTCGCGCGGCTCGAGACCGACACCTTCAACATGCAGAGCCAGGGCTTCTACCTCGCGCTCGGCTACCGCGAGGCTGGCCGCTACCCCGACCTCGAATGGCACAGCGGCTTCACCACCATCCTTTACGTGAAGACGCTTTCTCCCCTCACCGCAACCACCTCCGCGAGGAAACACGCATGAGCATCACGATCCGCCGCGACGGCATTACCGGCACCCGCCACATCCTGAAGATCCGCAACCACGAGATCCCGGTCGATGCCTCGCCCGCCGGCGGCGGCAGCGACGCCGGTCCCGAGCCGCACGACCTGTACGACGCGTCGCTCGCAGCCTGCAAGGCGCTCACCGTGCTGATCTACGCGCGCCGCAAGGGCATCCCGGTGGAAGACATCGAGGTGGTGGTCGACCGTGACGACAGCGAGGAGCGCAAGGGCGTCTACCGCCTCAAGTCGGGCCTGCGCGTGAGCGGCAACCTGAGCGAGGCGCAGCGCGACGAACTTCTTCGCGTGGCCGGCAAGTGCCCGGTGCACAAGCTCATGACCGAGGTGAAGACCGAGATCGAGACCGGCTGGGCGGAGTGAGCCGGCTTCGGCCGGCCCATTACTTTGCGGACCCTGTCCGCGTGCGCGCGGCCTCCACGCGCTTCGCATGGCGGTCGCCCCAGTCGGCCAGCGGCGCGAGCGACGCACTGAGCGTGGCGCCCAGCTTCGTTTCCGAGTACTCCACGCGCGGCGGCACCTCGTGGAACACCTCGCGGTGGACGATGCCGTCGGTCTCCATCTCGCGCAGCTGCTGGATCAGCATCTTCTCGCTGATGTCGGGGAGCGCCCGCTTCAGCTCGCCGAAGCGCAGCGGCTGCACGTGCAGCTCCCAAAGGATGACGGCTTTCCACTTGCCGCCGATCACGTCGAAGGCGGCGCAGATGCCGCTTCCGTTGGTCTTCTTCGATTTCATCTCGATTCGCTGGTGAATGCTTTTGTTCGGGCAGGCGGGTGGCCGCGCGCCCGCCATCGATCACGGCTCAGGCCCATGTCATGAACTGGATGGCGCGAAGCACCTCGGCTTCGCGTTCCATGATGAAGTCGCCGTGGCTGGCGTGGTCCAGGGTCAGGCGGTTCGGCGTGTCGAGCGCCGCCACGAGCTGGTTCGAATTCGTGATGGCCACGCGGCGGAACATGCGCAGGTAGTCGGCAGCGTCTTTCTGTGTCTTCGCGTCGAGCGGCAGCTCCAGCCACGGGAACATGTCGCGGTTGTCGGCGGCAAGGGCGGTCACGACCAGCGATGGCGCGCGCACGGCCTTGTAGTCGGGTGAGAACGAATGTGCAGCTGTATCCACGGCGGTCTCCACTTCATCGGGGGTATTGAGGCGCACGCTCCCGTCGGTGCGTATGTCGATGGCGTCGCGCAGGTTCGCTTCCAGCGCAGGCCACCAGTTCTTCGAGTTGCGCCGGAAGAAGGCGATGGCGGCATGCAGGGACCGGCCGTCGTCCGGCATCGGCCTGGGTTCGTGGAGCAGGCGGTTGTCCGGCACGGTCTCGCCTTCGCTGTCGCCTTCGACGGTGTAGTCGAAGGTGGTGTCCAGGTAGACGAGGCCCTGCGTCCGTTCCGGATGCAGTCCCGCGAATCTGGTGAGCTCGTTGCCCGCGATCGAATGACCGGCCAGCACCGCGCGCTGCACGCCCAGCGCATCGAGCACCGCCTTCAGGTCCGCGACCAGCGTGTCTACCTCGTAGTACTGCGTGGCGGTCTTCACCGGCAGGGGCTTGTCCGAAAGCCCGTAGCCGCGCCGGCTGATGGCGATCACGCGTGATCTCGCCGCCAGTGCGGGCGCGAGGCTGTCGAAGTAGCGTGCGTTGCCGCCCAGCCCGGCCAGCAGCACGATGACGGGGCCGGTGCTCCCGGGTGGCTGCCAGTCGCGCACCTGCAGCGAGACCTCGGGCGAGGCAGAGACCTTGACCCGGCGATCGATGACGATGGGCTTGCCGCCGCCGTTGCCCGCCCCACCGACCTCGCCGGCCCGGACGCCGCCACGGTTGCCGCCGCAGGCTGCAAGGCCCGCGGCGCCGGTCAGTGCCATGGCATGGAGGACATCGCGTCGGCGCAGGCCGTAGTCGTCTGTTCGGGCAGTACGTGCGTCGAGCGAGGGCAGGCCATTCACCGGGTTGTTCCGTTTCCGTTTGCAGGGATGGCGCCAGTGTCCCGGCCGCACCTGAAGGCCTGCTTCGGTGTTCATGAAGATTTCCTGAAGTGCGCCCTGGGCGCTTGGCAGATACTTCCGCCACATTCCGGGGACGGAGTGTTCAGTTCACGTGGAGGCTCATGAATCTCTTGCTTGTTGAGGACGACCTTGACCTCGGCAACGGCGTGCGCATCGCGCTGGCCAATCAAGGCATGGACGTGGTGTGGGTGCGCAGGCTCGAGGACGCTCTGCGCACGCTCGAAGGCGGCACCTTCGACATGGTGCTGCTCGATCTCGGCCTTCCCGACGGCGACGGGCTCGACCTGCTGTTCCGCCTGCGCCGCGACCGCCAGATGCTGCCGGTGCTGGTGCTCAGCGCGCGCGATGCGCTCAACGACAGGCTGCGCAGCCTGGACGACGGGGCCGACGACTACCTGGTGAAGCCCTTCGCGCTGGCCGAGCTGCTGTCGCGTGTGCGTGCGCTCGCGCGCCGCAGCTACGGCTTCAACGACGAGACCATCCGCATGCGCGGCCTGGCGCTGCACGAGCCCACGCGCGGCGTGATCGTCGACGGCGAGCCCGTCGAGCTCTCGCGCTGCGAGTTCGACCTGCTCGCGCTCCTGCTCAAGCGCACCGGCCGCGTGGTCACGCGCCGCGTGATGGAAGAGCAGGTGCTGCCCGGCGGGCAGGCCAACGGCAGCAACTCGCTCGAGGTGCACATCTCCAACCTGCGCAAGAAGATCGGCCAGGGCTACATCCGCACGGTGCGCGGCATCGGCTACGTGATCGACGTGCAATCGCTAGCGCGGAGCACGCAGAAATGATCGAGGCGCTGGCGCGGCGCTGGAAGAACTGGAAACAACCTTCCCTGATGCGGCGCCTGCTGCTTGCGCAGATGGGCGTGGTCGCGCTGCTGTGGACCATGGCCATCGCGCTGCTGCTGTACGACTCCTACGAAGACCCCGAGCTGCTGAAGTTCGACAAGATCTTCCAGACGGTGATGGCCATCGCGAAGAACACGGCCGATCGGCCGGACAAGCAGCAGGAGACCATCGCGGCCTTCGATGCCGCACTGCTGGAGGCCATCGGCGACGGCGACGGGAGCTCCGACGGTTCGCCGGTCCTGCAGGTCTGGCAGGCCGACAGGCTGGTCTATCGCTCGACGGCCGGTACGCCCGTCATCCTCAATACCCAGCCGAATCGCATCGAAACCGTGAAGGCAGGAGGCCGCGAATGGCGCGCACGCACGCTGGCCTCGCCTGAAGGCGATATCCGCGTCATGCTGGCCGAGCCCAGCGTCTGGCGGCTCACTGTGACGGTGGTGTCCCGCGGCTACTACCTGCTGCCGTTGGTCATCAGCCTGCCGTTCCTGGTGTTTCCGGCCTGGCTTTCGGTGCGTCTCGCGCTGCGGCCATGGCGGCGGGTGAGCCAGGAGACCGCCGAGCGCGGGCCGGCCGACCTCACGCCGCTGTCGTACATGCCGCCGCACAAGGAGCTGCAGCCGCTGGTGCAGAGCATCAACAGCCTGCTGCAGCGCGTGCGCGACAGCACCTCGCGCGAGCGCAGCCTGATCGCCGATGCCGCGCACGAGCTGCGCACGCCGCTGGCCGCGATGCGGGTGAACGTGGAGGCGCTGAAGGAGCAGAGCACCGACGAGCGCCAGCGCGAGCTCATGGGCAACCTGCTGCGCAGCAACGACCGCGCGGCGCGGCTGGTCGGGCAGCTGCTGCAGCTGATGCGCAGCGACGCGGTGTCCGACAGCGCGCTGCCCATCATGCTGTCGCTCGACGGACTGGTGCAGGACCGCTTGGCCATGATCGAGAGCCTGGCCAGTGCCCGCGGTATAGAGCTGGAACTCGAGTGCGAGGACCGCGTGCCGGTGCTCGGCGAGCGCGAGAGCCTGGTCTCGATGATCGACAACCTCATCAACAACGCGATCAAGTACAGCCCGCCCGGCGGCACGGTGGCCGTGCACGTGTCGCGCGACGGCACGCACGCCGTGCTGACCGTGGCGGACCAGGGCCCCGGCGTGCCGGCGGCGCTGCGCGAGCGGGTGTTCGACCGCTTCTTCCGCAATCCCGACCAGAGCCAGAGCGGCAGCGGGCTGGGGCTGGCCATCGTCAAGTCCGTGGTCGACCGGCATGGCGGGGAGGTGAGGCTCGGCGCGACCGCGAGCGGCGGCCTGCTGGCCACCGTGCGCCTGCCGCTGGCCGCGGCCGATGTGCCGCAGCCGATGCTGTGCAGCTGAGGAAACCTCGTCGGACGCACGGCCAAAGGGCGAAATGGCCTGGTCAGGTCCGGATCGGGGCTACGAATTACACTATCCGGCGCTGTTTACAGGACTCTTTCCCATGAAGTGGGTCATTCTTGCCATCTTCGCGCTCAGCGCGCTCTACGTTCATTTCCGCGGCCAGGTTCGGCACCGTTTCTTCAGGCAGCTCTCGGATCACTCGACCTTCCTGGCGCCGCTGAACGTCTTCATGTACCTCTTCTCGAAGGTACCGAGCACGCCCTACCTGTCGCCTGCCGAGTTCCCCGAGATGCGCGTGCTCGAGGAAAACTGGGAAGTGATCCGCGAGGAAGCCCTGGCCATGCGCAACGGCGGCAGCATCAAGGCCTCCAGCCAGTTCAACGACGTGGGCTTCAACTCCTTCTTCAAGAGCGGCTGGAAGCGCTTCTACCTGAAGTGGTACGATGATGCGCATCCCTCGGCCGCCGTGCTGTGCCCGCGCACCACCGAGCTGCTGAAGGGCATCGGCACCATCAAGGCCGCGATGTTCGCCGAGCTGCCGCCGGGCAGCCGCCTCGTGCGCCACCGCGACCCCTTCGCCGGCTCGCTGCGCTACCACCTGGGCCTGTGGACGCCGGGCGTCGAGGGCTGCTACATCGACGTGGACGGCCAGCGCTACCACTGGCGCGACGGCGAGGCCGTGGTGTTCGACGAAACCTACATCCACTACGCCGAGAACACGACCGACCACGACCGCGTGATCCTGTTCTGTGACATCGAACGCCCGCTGAAGTACCGCTGGGCCAGCGCTGTGAACCGCTGGTTCGCGAAGAACCTGCTGGCCGCGGCCGCATCGCCCAACGATGCCGGCGACAAGACCGGCGGCATCAACCGCGCCTTCAAGTACATCTACCAGATCCGCGTGGTCGGCAAGCGCCTCAAGGCCTGGGACAAGCGGGTGTACTACCTCGTGAAGTGGGCCATCTTCGGCGGCCTGGCGCTCTGGATCTTCTGGTAGCCGCCCGAAGAGCGGCGCGCCACGCCGCTGCCTTCAGCGCAGGCGCCCGGCGCTGTCGCCGACCATCTCCGCCAGCGCGTCGGCCACGGCCCTGACGCGCGGCGAGCGCCTCACGTCGGGGTGCACCACGCTCCACACTTCTCGCATCACGGGCCTGCCTTCGCCGGGCACTTCGACGAGCGCGGCGTCGCCGCGCGCCATGAAGTCCGGCAGCATCGCGAGGCCCAGCCCTCCACGGCAGGCGTTGTGCAAGGCAGCCAGGTCGTTGCTGCGCAGCACGAAGGGGCGTGCGCCGGCGATGTCCGCAAGCAGCTGCTGGTGCGGCACGTTGCCAGGCGGATCGCTGTAGCCGAGAAACCGCCAGTCGGCCTGAGGGCGTGCGAGCCACGCCGGCGCGGCATAGAGGCGAAAGGCCAGTTCGCCGAGCTTGCGGGCAGCAAGGCCCGGCTCGGTGGGGCGCATGAAGCGGATGGCGATGTCCGCGTCGCGCCTTTGCAGGTTGGCGCTGCGCAGTTCGCCGACGATGTCCAGCTCGATGCCCGGCCATCGATGGGCGTTCGCAGTCCACAGCGGCACGATGAAGTGGCTCGCGAAGGCCGGTGGCGCCGATACGCGGACCGTTCCCTGGCTCGCGGTGTTCGCGGCGGCGGCGCGTGCGAAGGCCAGCACCTCCTGCTCCATCCGTTCGGCGGGCACGAGCAGCGCCTCGCCTTCGGGTGTCAGCGTCCAGCTTCGCGGCAGGCGGTCGAAAAGACGCACGCCGATGTGCGACTCCAGCGCGCCCACCCGTCTTGCGACCGTCGAATGCTCCACGCGCAGCTGCCGCGCCGCACCCGAGAGACTGCCCCCGCGCGCGACGGCCACGAAGAAGCGGACGTCGTCCCAGGAGAGGGAAGCGTGCCCGCCGGGGCAGGGAGCTGGCGATTCATGCACAACGGATGCGAATTTCTGGGGAATGGGCAGGCATTCTGCCCGCCACTATCGTCCGGTGCATCGTTCATCACTTCAAGGAATTCGCACCATGAGCACCCCGTCGATCCCGCAGCAGCACCCCGTCATCGCCTACGGGCCACCCGTCTCGCTCGAAGTCGCGCGCCGTGTGGCGGCCGCCGCCGAGGCCGAGGCCCGGGCCCACGGCTGGCCGATGGTCATCGCGGTGATGGACAGCGCGGCCAACCTCGTGGTGCTGCACAAGATGGATGACGCGCAGACCGGCAGCGTCGAGATCGCGCAGGCCAAGGCGCGCAGCACCGTGCGCTTCAAGCGGCCGACGCGCGTGTTCGAGGAGGCGCTGGCCGCGGGCGGCCTGAACCTGCGCCTGCTGGCCACCGAAGGCGCATGCCCGCTCGAGGGTGGCCTGCCGTTGATGCACGAGGGCCGCCTGGTCGGCGCCATCGGCGTGTCGGGCATGCAGTCGACGCAGGACGCCCAGGTGGCTGCCGCGGGCGCGCAAGCCGCCTGACTCGACCCGCTGCCTCTCAGGCCCCGGCCAGCACCAGCCGTTCGCGCGTGCTGCGGGCCCAGCAGACGAGCGCCGCGAGCAGCGTGCCGCCGGCCACGTCGATCAGCACATGCTGTCGCGTGGCCAGCGTCGAATAGACGATGCCGAAGGCCCACAGCAGATTGAGCATGCGCACCCATGCCGGGGCACGCACCTCGCGCAACTGGCGCTCCATCAGCACGGCGGTGAAGACGGCGAACGCGACGTGCAGCGAGGGGAAGGCATTGCCGCCCGCGTCGGCGGTCTTCAGGAACTGCAGCGACGGGTACTGGCTCCAGTCGACCGAGAACGCGGGCACCGTCGTCGGGAAGAGCCAGAACACGGCGAGGCCTGCGCCTGCAATCAGAGCGGCATCGCGAGCGCAGGTCCACAGCTGCGCCTTGTCCTTCGCGAGGGCCGGCGCGAGCGAGATGTAGAACCACAGCGAGCCATAGAGCAGCATCGCGTCGTCGCTCACGCCCACCCAGTGGTCGAGCATCGTGAGCGGCATCACGGTCGGCTCCGAAGACGGGTTGTGCATCACCCAGAAGTAGATGGCGAAGAAGCCCGAGATGCCGACGGTGGTGCCGATCATCTTGACCACCCAGAGCGTGGCGATGCGCCGGCCCAAAGCCTGATACCAGGGAATGCAAGTTGCGGGGGAGGTAGTCGCCGTGCGGGAGTTCATTGGCGTCCCAGCTTATGCAACTGCATTGCGTGAACATTGCGACGCCCGCGAGGGGGCCTCTCCTAGAATGGCCGGCCTTGCTTTCCTCCGCACCCCCATGAGAATCCTGCTCGTCGAAGACGAAGTCGACCTCGCGCAAGCCCTGGCCTCGGCGTTGCGGCAGAACCAGGCGGTGGTCGACGTGGCGGGCTCGCTGCGCGAGGCCGAGGACGCGGCGCTGTCGGCGCAGCACGACGTGATCGTGCTCGACCGTGGCCTGCCCGACGGCGACGGCCTTTCGCTGGTGGCCTTCCTGCGCCAGAACGACATTCCCGCCGCGGTGCTGGTGCTCACCGCGATGACCGACGTGGCCGAGCGCGTGCTGAGCCTGGACGGCGGCGCGGACGACTATCTCGCCAAGCCCTTCTCCATGGACGAGCTCATGGCACGCGTGCGTGCGCTGGCACGGCGTCCCGCGGTGCGCGCGAACCTCGTCATGACGCTGGGGCAGCTGCGCTTCGACCATCACACGCGGCAGGTCCACGTGGGCGACGAGTGCCTCACGCTGCCGCGCCGCGAACTGCTGGTGCTGGAGACATTGCTCGAGCACCGCGGCCGCACCGTGCTGCGCGAGGCCATGCAGGACCGCGTCTACGGCCACGCGGACGACATCCAGTCGAACGCGCTCGACACGCACATCTCGCGGCTGCGCTCCAAGCTCGACAAGGCCGGCGCGCAGGTCGAGATCCACGCCATCCGCGGCGTGGGCTACCTGATCTGCGCGGCGCGTCCGGCGGCATGACGACCGCATGAAACAGGGCCGTCTCTCGCTGCTCTCGCTGCGCTGGCAGCTGATCTGGAGCCTGATCCTGCTGCAGGTGGTGGTCGGTGCGCTGGTGATGGGCGGTTTTCTGGGGCTCGCCTGGGTGCTGGGACGCGTGGTCGACGAGACCGGGCAGGAGACCATCAAGGCCATCCAGCGCGCACTGGTGCATGCGCCCGACGGCAAGCTGGCGATAGAGCCCACGCCGGAAGTGCAGCGCCTGCGCGAGGCCGACCCGCCGTTCTGGTTCGTCGCGCGTGACGCGAAGGGCTCCGAGGTGCGCAACGGCGAGGTGCCGGCCATCTACGCCAGGCTCTTCGATTCTCTCGACGGCATGGAGCGCATGGCCGTCGACCCCGAGAGCGACAACACGCGCCCCAAGGCCCGCTTCGAGCGCGTGGAGACGCGAGCGGGCATGGTGGCCGTGATGACGCAGACCGGCAGCCCGCTGACCGTGAAGAACACGCTCAAGGGCACCGCCATCGCCTTCCTGTTCCTGGTGGCGCCGATGGCGCTGGTGACCTGCCTCGGCGTGATCCTGGCCACGCCTTTCGTCGTCAAGCGCGGCCTCAAGGGCGTGGTGGCCACCGCCGAGCATGCCGAGAGCATCGACGTGCACGAGCGCACCACGCGGCTGCCGCTGGCCAACGTGGCCAGCGAGATCCGTCCGCTGGTCAACGCGGTGAACCGCGCCTTCGACCGGCTCAACGAAGGCTACGACCGGCAGGAGCGCTTCCTGGCCGATGCTGCGCACGAGCTGCGCACGCCCATCACCACGCTGCAGATCCATCTCGAGGGCCTGCAGGAGGGGCCGCTCAAGGTCAAGCTCATGCAGGCCTCGGCGCGCCTGGCCACGCTGGCCGAGCAGCTGCTCGACCTGCAGCGGCTGGACCACGTCGCGGTGCACGACCGGCAGCAGGTCGACCTGAAGGCGCTGTGCGAACGCGTGGCAGGCGACATCGCGCCGCTGGCCATCATGAACCGCTGCACGCTGTCGGTGGAGGCGCCCAAGCCGCTGTGGGTGCGCGGCGATGCGCCTTCGCTGGAGCGCGCGCTGAGCAACCTGATCCAGAACGCCATCGAGCACGGCGGGCAGGGCTGCGACATCCAGGTGCGGCTGTGGGAGCCTTCGGGCTTCGAGGTGCTCGACTCCGGCCCCGGCATTCCCGAGGCCGACCGCGAGCGCGTGGTGGCACCGTTCCACCGGCTGGTGCCGCGCGGGCGCGGCGCTGGGCTGGGCCTGCATCTGGTGGCCGAAGTGGCGCGCCTGCATGGCGGCCAGCTCACCATCGGGTCGAGCGAGTCGGGCGGGGCGAAGATGCGGCTCGAACTGAACCTGCTGGCCTGACGACCTCTGCACCATGAACCCCATCGACCAGCTCCCGGAACCCTCCAACCTCGCCGGCGCGCAAGCGCTGATCGTGCGTGTGCAGGCCCTGCTCGACGCCCAAGGCCTCAGGCTGCGCCCACCTCCGCCCGAGCCCACCACCTGCTGCGGCCGCGGCTGCAATGGCTGCGTGTGGGAGGGGTGGCTGGCGGCGGTGAACTACTGGCGCGACGAAGCGTCCCTGATGCTCGACGACGGCGTGCCCGAAGCCGAGGCACGCCGCGCCGACTTGCGGTGAGCGAGCTCCGCCGCCTGAGCCCCGATCAGCCGCGCTCTTTCATGCATCTGCGCCACGACGGTCTCGACCCGCGCATCGGGCAGGCGCTCGGTGATGGTCGCGATGGCCAGACCGGCCACGGTGCGGCCGTCGGCCAGGCGGACAGGCACCGCCACAGCGCGCGAGCCGGGCACCACGCCCACGGGCGCATAGGCATAACCGTCGCGGCTCACGCGTACGGCCCGCGCCAGCAGTTCCGCGGGATCGATGCGCAGCG
This sequence comes from Variovorax atrisoli, assembly GCF_014195185.1. Taxonomy (NCBI): domain Bacteria; kingdom Pseudomonadati; phylum Pseudomonadota; class Betaproteobacteria; order Burkholderiales; family Comamonadaceae; genus Variovorax; species Variovorax atrisoli. Next base: position 398,740 of record NZ_JACIBG010000006.1, read on the forward strand.
CTTCGAGTCGCCGCACGTTGCGTTCCACCACCTCGGCGGCCTCGGCGGGCGGCAGCGACGCGAGCAGCACGAGGCCACTCACACCCACGCCCAGCGGGCGCCGGGCGCCGATCTCGATCGACAGCACCTTCACCGGAAAGCTGCCTGCCCGCCGGTCGATGCACACCGAGTCGGTGCCGTTGCGGATGGTGAGGAAGGCCGTGTCGCCCAGGCTTTCGCTCAGGTGGCGAAGGTGCGGCTCGGCGATCGCGCGGATGGGAAAGCGGCTCGAGCGCGCCAGCCCCAGCAGCGAGACCTCGCCGCCGACCAGGTAGCGGCGCGTGGCGGGGTCCTGCTCGACAGCGCCTTCTTCCACCAGCACGCGCAGGATGCGGTGCACTGTCGGCCGGTTGAGGCCGGTGTGCGCCACCACGTCGGTCAGGCGCACGCCGCGCTCCTGGCCGGTAGCCAGCACGCGCAGCACCGCGAGCGCGCGGCGCACGCTCTGCGCGCCGGCCGTGCCGGCGTCGGTGCCGTCGATCGAGCTAGACGGCGCCGCCATCCATGACCGCCTTGGGCGTCTGCTGCATGCCGCGCAGCGTGACGATCTCGCCCAGCGTGGCGTAGTTCGGGCCGCCGATGCGGCACACCGGGTCGAGGGCGCGGGTGTCGACCTTGCCGTCGTGCAGCAGGCCGTCGCGGATGTGGAAGGCCGTGACCTCGCCGACGATGAACTCCGCGCCGGTCCGGCCGAAGGAGATCACCTGCTCCAGCCGGCATTCCATGCTGATGGGCGCATCGGCCAGGCGCGGCACCCGCACCGTGGTGCACGGCAGCGTGCCTAGGCCGAGCAGTTCGGTTTCGCTCACGTCGGGCGCGTGCTCCGCGCTGCTCTCGTGGATGGCGACCATCTGCGAGGCGTCTCCGATGTTCACCACGAACTCGCCCAGCGCGTGGATGTTGGCGCCGGTGTCCTTGCGCCGGCCGGCCTTGCGGCCGACGTTCACGCCCAGCATCGGCGGCTTGTTCGACACGAAGGTGAAGCATGAGAACGGTGCGAGGTTGACCACGCCGGCGTCCGACAGCGTGGTGATCCAGGCGATGGGACGCGGCACGACGATGCCGCTCATCAGGCGGTAGGTGGCTTCGGGCGACAGGTCGCCGGCATCGAGAAACATGAGGGAGGCCTTCCTTGGTGGCTGAGGCTGCATTGTCCGCAGCGCGTCGAAGCCGGCGGGCGCGGACTTCTCGAAAACGTCCATCATATGGAACAACGAGGACATATTGCGTTGCAGCATCCGCACCCGGATTCTTAGAGTGCATGGGTGGCCGGTGCACAGCGCAACACACTTGCGGGGCCGGCACGCAAGCAGGAGACAAGACCTTGAAAGAACTCATCGCCACCGCAGCCGTGGCCGTGTGCGCGGCCTTCGCGCCCGCAATCGCATCGGCTCAGGCCGGCTGGCCCGACAAACCCGTGAAGCTGGTGTTGCCCTACCCGCCGGGAGGCAACGTCGATGGCGCCGCGCGCATCATCAGCGAGCAGCTGCAGGCTGCGTTCAAGCAGCCTTTCATCGTGGACAACCGACCGGGTGCGGGCGGCATGATCGCCGCCGAGTACGTGGCCAAGTCCGCGCCCGACGGCTACACCTTCTTCATGGGCGCGAACGGCCCGATCCTGTTCTCGCCGACCATCTTCAAGCGCAACGCCTACGACTGGAAGAAGGATTTCACGCCGGTCAGCTCTGTGTCGTTCACGCCGCTGGTGCTGCAGGTGCATCCCTCGACCCCCTACAAGACGGTGGCCGATCTGGTCGCGGAAGGGAAGAAGCCCGGCAACACGCTGACCATGGCTTCGCCCGGCGCCGGCACGCAGAACCATCTGGTGAGCGAGTACCTGCAGCGCGAAAGCGGCGCGCACTGGACCACCGTGCACTACAAGGGCAATGCGCCCGCCACCACCGACCTGCTGGGCGGGCAGGTGCAGTTCAACTTCGACCAGATCTCGGTGGCCGGCCCGTTCATCCAGCAGGGCCGCACGCGCGCGCTCGCGGTGACGTCGCCCAAGCGGCTGCCGCAGCTGCCCGACGTGCCGACGCTGCAGGAGGCCGGCTTCAAGGACTTCAGCACCGAAACTTTTACCGGCGTTCTCGCGCCGCAGGGCACGCCGAAGGAGATCGTCGCGCGGCTGTCGGCCGCGCTGCAGAAGATCCTGGCCGACGAGGCTGTGCGCGCGCGCTTCCAGACGCTTGGCTCCGAGGCCCGCGGCAGTTCGCCCGAGCAGTTCGCGCGCTTCCTGGCCAAGGAAGACGCGCGCTGGATGCCGGTCATCAAGCAATCCAACATTTCCGCCGAATGAGCACGCCCAACTCACCCACCGCCGCCCTCGGGCGCGCCGCCCCCGCCGCGCGCACCAGCGTGTATGTCGACGGCTTCGGCCACAAGAACCCGATTCCCGCGGCCTGCCGCGTGGGGCCGCTGCTCGAGAGCGGCAGCATCCAGGGCAACGACCCGGCCACCGGCAAGCCCGCCGAGACCATCGAGGCGCAGTGCCGCTTCATGCTCGACAACGTCCGCCGCATCGTGGAGGCGGCCGGCGGCGGCACGCAGGACATCGTCAAGCTCACCGTGTGGATGAAGGACCGCAGCCAGCGGCCCGCACTCAACGTGCCCTGGCTCGAGATGTTCCCCGATGCCGCCTCGCGGCCGGCGCGCCACGCCATCGTCGCGCCCGAGCTCGACATGGGCAAGCTCATCGAATGCAGCTTCACCGCCTGGATCGCCTGAGCGCCTGCCTCTCCTGTTTCCACGCCCCGAAGAACCATGCCCGACTACCTTCCTTTCGACCCCCATCCGCGCGCGCCCGTGCCGCTGCCGCCGCCGCTGGCATGCGACAGCCAGTTCCACGTCTTCGGCTCGCGCGAGCAATATCCGGTGCGGCCCAATGCCGCCTATGAAATGCCCACCGCCACCTGGCAGGTGGCGCAGCGGCTGCACGCCACGCTCGGCATCGCACGTGGCGTGATCGTGCAGGCCACCACCTATGGCGCCGACCACACGGTGGTGCTCGATGCGCTCGAGGGCCTCAACGCCGGCGGCCCGCGCCGCTACATGGGCTGTGCCAACGCGGCAGTGCTGACCGAGCGCGACGACGCCTACCTGCAGAAGCTGCACGACACCGGCGTGCGCGGCGCGCGCTTCACCCGCGGCGGCCTCGGCATCAGCCTGAGCGCGGCCGAGCAGGCGCGTGCCTTCGCCCGAGTCAAGGAGCTCGGCTGGTATGTCAAGGTGCAGCCCGAGCCCGACGGCATCGCGGCACAGCTCGCGACCTTCGAGGCGCTCGACGTGCCGGTGCTGCTCGACCACATGGGCCGCGCCGACCCTTCGCGCGGCGACGGCGACCCGAGCCTCGCGCGCATGCTCGAGCTTTTCGAGCGCGGCAACTTCTGGGTGATGCTGTCGCTGTCCGAGAAGATCTCCAAGACCGGCGCGCCCTGGGACGACGTGGTGCCGCTGGCGCGCCGCCTGATCGAGGCCGCGCCCGATCGCTGCGTCTGGGGCAGCGACTGGCCGCACCCCGTGTCGATGAAGCAGCCGCCCAACGAGGGCGCGCTGCTCGAGCTGCTCTACCGCTTCACGCCCGACGCCGCCACGCGGCAGAAGGTTCTTGTCGACAACCCCGCCCGCTTCTTCGGATTCGAGACCGCATGAAACTCATCAGCTATCTGCACGGCGGCTCTTCCCGCTGGGGCTGCGTCGTCGGCGACGGCGTGATCGACCTGGGCCGGCGCCTGCCGGCCTTCGCGTCGGTATCCGCGCTGCTGGCCGGCGGCGAAGCCGCGCTGGCCCAGGCCCGCGCCGCGGTCGAAGGAGCCATGGCCGACCACGCGCTGGCCGACGTGCGCTTCGAACTGCCCATCGCCCGGCCGCGCCGCGTGTTCTGCATCGGCGTGAACTACGCGCACCGCAACGCCGAATACAAGGACGGCAGCGACTTGCCGAAGTACCCCAGCATCTTCATGCGCGTGGCCGAATCCTTCGCGGGCCACGGCGAGCCGCTGCTGCAGCCGCTCGAATCGACGCAGCTCGACTACGAGGGCGAGATCGCCATCGTCATCGGCCGCCGCGCGCGCCGCGTGAACGGCGACGAGGCCCTCGCCTGCATCGCCGGTGTGACCTGCATGAACGAAGGCACCATCCGCGACTGGGTGCACCACGCCAAGTTCAACGTGACGCAAGGCAAGAACTTCAACGCCTCCGGCAGCATCGGCCCCTGGATCGTCACCGCCGACGAATTCCCGCAGGGCTTCGGCGCGCTGCGCGTGAGCACACGCGTCAACGGCGAGCAGCGCCAGGACGACACCACCGAGAACCTGATGTTCGACTTCGCCTACCTGGTGCACTACCTGTCGACCTTCACCACCCTGGAGCCCGGCGACATCATCGCCACCGGCACGCCGACCGGTGCGGGCATCCGCTTCGACCCACCCCGGTTCCTCAAGCCGGGCGACGTGGTCGAGGTCGAAGTCAGCGGCGTGGGCGTGCTGCGCAACGTGGTGCGCGCAGAGGAGGCGGTGCAATGAGCCTCGATGCCACCACCCTGTCTCAGGCCGCCGAGCGGCTGGAGCAGGCGCAACTCTCGCGCCGGGCTTGCCGCCAGTTCTCGCTCGACCACCCAGACATGACCATCGACGACGCCTACGCCATCCAGCACGCATGGATGCAGCTCAAGCTGCGCAATGGCCGCACGCTCAAGGGCCACAAGATCGGACTCACCTCCAAGGCCATGCAGCGCGCGGTGAACATCGCCGAGCCCGACTACGGCGCGCTGCTCGACGACATGTTCTACCGCGACGGCGCGGTGATCCCGACCGAGCGCTTCCTGCAGCTGAAGATCGAGGCCGAGCTGGCCTTCGTGCTGGCGCGTCCGCTGACGGGGCCCGACTGCACGCTGTTCGACGTGCTCGACGCCACGGCCTACGTGACGCCCGCCCTGGAGATCCTCGACGCGCGCATCCAGCGCGTCGACCCCGACACCGGGCGCACGCGCAACGTGCTCGACACCATTTCCGACAACGCCGCCAATGCCGCGCTGGTGCTGGGCGGGCGGCCGTTCAAGCCCGCGCTGGTCGATGCCGACATGCGGCGCATCGGCGCCATCGTGAGCCGCAATGGCGAGGTGGAGGAGACCGGCCTGGCCGCCGGCGTGCTCAACCATCCAGCCCACGGCGTCGCATGGCTGGCCAATCGGCTGCATCGCTTCGGCGTGTCGCTGGAAGCGGGCCAGGTGATCCTGGCGGGCTCTTTCATCCGGCCGATCGAGGTCGGCAAGGGCGATACGGTGGTGGCCGACTATGGCGAATTCGGCACCGTGTCGTGCCACTTCGGATGAACGCCATGCCGGTGCTTCCCAATCACTTCAAGCGCGCGCTCGCGGCCGGCGTGCCGCAGATCGGGCTGTGGTCCACGCTGCCCGACCCGTACGTATCGGAGATCGTCGCGGGCGCGGGCTTCGACTGGGTGCTGCTCGACACCGAGCACACGCCCACCGACGTGCCCCACATGCTGCACCAGCTGCAGGCGGTGAGCGCCGCGGTGCCGGCCGACGCCGCGCGGCGCACGTCGGCGGTGGTGCGGCCCGACTGGAACGACACCGTGCTCATCAAGCGCTACCTCGACATCGGCGCGCAGAGCCTGCTGCTGCCCTTCGTGCAGGACGCGGAGCAGGCGCGCTCGGCGGTGCGCGCCACGCGCTATGCCCCGGGCGGCGTGCGCGGCATGGGCGGCTCGACGCGGGCGTCGAACTTCGGGCGCATCGGCGACTATGTGAAGACCGCGCAGGACGAACTGTGCGTGCTGGTGCAGGTGGAAACCGGCGAGGCGCTCGATCAGTTGGACGCGATCCTCGAGGTCGAAGGCATCGACGGCGTCTTCATCGGGCCGGCCGACCTGTCGGCGAGCCTGGGCCACCCAGGCGACCCCGGCCATCCGACGGTGAAGCGCGCCATCGACGATGCGATCCGCCGCATCCGTGCCGCCGGCAAGGCGCCCGGCATCCTGATGCTCGACGACGCGCGGGCGCGCGAGTGCCTGGACCTGGGCGCGCTCTTCGTGGCGGTGGCTATGGACCTGCAGATCCTGGCGCGCGGCGCCGAAGGGGCGGCCGCGCGTTTCCGCGACGGCGCGCAGGCGGCACGCGCGGCGCGGCCGGCATACTGAAGGCGCGGCGGCACGGGGCCGCCCGCCGCTCACTGGTTCTGCGACCCGCGGTGCGCCCAGCCGGTGGTGTGCTTCTCGACCACGCTGAAGAGTTCATACATCAGCATCGCCATCGCGCCCACCACCATCAGGCCCGCGAATGCCAGGCCCATCTGCATGGCCGAGCCGGCCGAGATCAGCAGGTAGCCGATGCCTTCGTTGGCCGCCGTCATCTCGCTGACGGTGGTGCCCACGAAAGCCAGCGTGATCGCCACCTTCAGCGAGCCGAAGAAGTAGGGCATGGAGCGCGGCAGGCCGATCTTCATGAGCACGTCCCAGCGCTTCGCGCCGAGCACGCGCAGCACGTCTTCGAGCTCAGGCTCGAGCGTGGCGAGGCCGGTCGCGATGTTGACCATGATGGGGAAGAAGCTGATCAGGAAGGCCGTGAGGATCGCCGGCCCGATGCCGATGCCGAACCAGACGACCAGGATCGGCACGAAGGCCGCCTTGGGCAGCGCGTTGAAGGCCGTCATCAGCGGGTAGATCGCCGCGTACGCGATGCGCGAGCTGCCGATCACGAAGCCCAGCAGCACACCCACCACGATCGCGAGGCCGAAGCCCGCCATGGTGACCCAGAAGGTGCGCCACGCGTGGCCGGCGATGACTTCCTTGAATTCCCAGAACTGGTTCCAGATGCGCCACGGGCTCGGGAAGATGAAGTCCGAGACCTCGAAGGCCGAGCAGATGATCTGCCACAGCAGGATCACCGCCACGAGCAGCAGCCAGGGCGACCAGCGTTCGATTTGCTTGGTGTTTCTCATGTGGTCCCGTGCGCCCTCAGTGGGAAACAGCCGCGGCCGACTGGGCGGCGCTCGCGCCGGTGTTCCGGATCGCGCCGATGTGCCCGCGCAGCTCCAGCACGATGTCGGTGAACTCCTTCGTGTAGGTGAGTTCGAGCTCGCGCGGGCGCGGCAGGTCGATCTCGCGCTTGACAACGAAGCGACCCGGGCTCTTGCTCATCACGTACACCGTGTCGGCCAGGAACACCGATTCGCGCAGGTCGTGCGTGACCAGGATCACGTTGAACTGCTGCTCGGTCCAGAGGTCGCGCAGGATGCACCACAGCTCCTCGCGCGTGAAGGCGTCGAGCGCGCCGAAGGGCTCGTCGAGCAGCAGCATCTTGGGCTCGTGGATGAGCGCGCGGCAGATGCTCGCGCGCTGCTGCATGCCGCCCGAGAGCTGCCACGGGAACTTGTCCTCGTAGCCGCCCAGGCCCACCTTCTGCAGCAGGCGGCGGGCGCGCTCCTCGTATTCCTTGCGCCTGGCCTTGAAGCTGGAACGGTAGGGCTCGACGATCTCCAGCGGCAGCAGCACGTTGTCGACCGTGGTGCGCCACGGCAGCAGCGAGGGCGCCTGGAAGGCCATGCCCGAGATCTTCAGCGGCCCCGTCACCGGCTGGCCGTCGATGCGGATCTTGCCCATCGACGGCATCTTCAGCCCGGTGGTGAGCTTCATGAAGGTCGACTTGCCGCAGCCCGAAGGCCCGACGATGGCAATGAATTCGCCGCGCTTCACCTTGAGGTCGATGGCCTCGACCGCGAAGTGGTTGGCGCGCAGCAGCTCCTCGTTGTAGGCGAGCCAGACGTCCTGGAAGTCGACGAAGGGTGCGACGAAGGGAGCTGCGGCCGCGTCCTGCGATGCGGCTGCCATCACTTCTTCAGGATGTTCAGTTCGGCCGCGGGCGGCAGCAGCGCGGCGGTCCACACCGCGTCGGGGCTCACGCGCGTCTTGGTGTTGAAGGCGTCCGACACCTGCGAGGCCATCAGCGACATGCGGCCCGCGTTGACCGCGCCGAAGCCCTCGGCGCGCGCGTCGGCGCTGTTGATGACGGTGTCGATGGCCAGCTGCAGGCGGCGCGTCTCGAGCTTGCTGTCGATGATGCCGTCGCGCGCCTTCACCGACTCGATGGCCACCGCGGGGTTGGCGATGACTTCCTTCGCGCCCTTGGCGAAGGCCGAGAGGAATTTCTTCACCGCCTCGGGGTTCTCCTTGATGAGCTTGGGCGAGGCGATGATGACGTTGCCGTACAGCTTCACGCCGTAGTCGGGATAGGGGAGGATCACCACGTCGGCCGTCTTGGCGCCGCGTGCTTCCAGGTTGAGCAGCGAGGTGAAGGTGAAGCCGGTGATGGCGTCGATGTCGCCGCGCATCAGCATGGTCTCGCGCAGCGTCGGGTCCATGGCGGTCCAGTTGACGGCGCCGATGTTGTTGGCCTTGGCGAAGATCGGGAAGGCGCGGCGGCCCGCGTCGAACACCGGCGCGCCGAGCTTCTTGCCGGTGAGGTCGGAAGGCTTGGTGATGCCGCTCTTCTTGAGCGTCATGACCGAGGCCGGCGTGTTGTTGTAGACCATCATCACCGCGACCGGCTTGTTGGGGCTGTCGGGGTTGTTGGCGTGGAACTCCATCAGCGCCGCGAGGTCGGCGAAGCCCATGTCGTAGGCGCCCGAGGCCACGCGCGTGACCGTGCCGCCCGAGCCGTTGCCCGCGTCGATGGTCACGTCGAGGCCCGCGGCCTTGAAGTAGCCCTTGGCGGCTGGATGCAGGAACAGCGCCGCCGGTCCCTCGAAGCGCCAGTCGAGCTGGAACTTGATCGGCGTCGGGCTCTGTGCAAAGGCCGGTGCGAGGCTGAAGCTGATGGCCGAGGCGGCGAGGAAGGACTGGAGCAGTTGGCGCTTGTTCATGCGGAGATCGATCCGTTGGATGAAAGGGGATTGAATGCTTCTGCATTCAAGCAAAAACGGTGCCCGCACGTGATTGGTGCGAACCCTTCCTGTGGATCAAGCTGGTGCGTCGCGCCTGAATTCCGCACCGTCAGAGGGAAATCCCTTCGCTTTCAGGGGACGCTTGCACCGAATGCGAGCCAGTACGGATCGCCGACACGCTTGCCGACACTCGCGGCGGCGTCGCGCACGACGGTGCCGAAGCGCTCGACCAGCGCGTCCGTCAGCAGCTCCGAGGGCAGCGCGATGCCGAAGGCGTAGGCCTGCCGCGTGGCCGGGTCGAACACGGCGGCAGAGATGCCCGCCACGTTGGTCACGTACTCGCCGCGCGAGAGGGCCCAGCCGGTTTCGCGGATGACGGCAAGGCGCGCGAGCAGGTCCTTGCGCGTGCGCGGCGCGTCGCCGCGTCCCTGGTCGAGCCGGCCGCCGAGCAGCGCCGTCACTTCGGCGTCGCTCATGCGCGCCAGAAGGGCGCGGCCCATGGCGCTCGAGTAGGCAGGTGCGCGGCTGCCAGGCGGCGTGTAGATCTGCAGCGCGCCTGCGCCCGCGCGCATCTGGATCACCAGCGTGTCGGTGCCGTCGAGCACGTTGATGTAGCCGGTGAAGCGGGTCTCGGCCACCAGCGAATCGAGTGCATCCTCCACCAGCGAGGCGGCGTTGCGCGAGGCGCGGAAGTGGTACGAGGCTTCCATGATCACGCCGCCCGGCCGGTAGGCGCGCGTGGCCGCATCGCGGTCCAGAAAGCCGTAGCTCGCCATCATGCTGAGGGTGCGCGAGGCCGAGCTCTTCGGCAGTCCCAGTTCCGTCACCACATCCGTCACCGTGATGTCGCGGCGCAGCCGCGCGATCAGCTTCAGGACGTCCATGGCGTTGGCAAGGGTGCTCATAGTTCAGATGGGTTGGCGGGTGGGAATCATAGGTTCGGCGCGCAACGCGTCCGCCGGCTCGGGTGAACCAGCCTTGACAGCGATCCGGCCGGTTCTATCATTCAGTTCAATTTTATTGGACTAAGTTCCAAAAAATGGAACTTCAAGAGATGACCATGAACCACGACGCAACCGCGGCGATGCCGCTGGAGGAGGGCGCAGCCGCCCACTCGTCACCGCAGCTGCACCCGAAGGCACTGGCTCCGGCCAACCTGATCCTCACGGTGGTGCTGAGCGTGTTCGGCGCCATCGTCGGCATCCAGATGCTGGCGAGCCTGGGCATCACGCCGAGCACCTCGCTGATCGGCGCGCTCGCAGCCATGACGCTGGCGCGTGTGCCGCTGGCCGTGTTCCGGGGCTTTCGCTCGGTGCATGCGCAGAACCTCGCGCAGACCAGCATCTCGTCGGCCACCTTCGGCGCCGCCAACAGCCTGTTCCTGCCGATCGGCATCCCTTTCCTGTTCGGGCTGCCCGACATGGTGGTGCCGATGCTCGTCGGCGTGAGCCTGGCGATGCTGCTCGATGCATGGTTGCTCTATCGCATGTTCGACACGCCCGCGTTCCCGGCGAAGAACCCCTGGCCGCTGGGCATCGCCGCCGCCGAGGCCATCAAGGCGGGCGACGGCGGCGGCAAGCAGGCCTGGCTGCTGCTGGGCGGGCTGGCGACCGGCGTGGCGGGCGCGGTGTTCAAGCTGCCGATGTCGGCATTCGGCGTGGCGCTGATCGGCGGGCTCGGCGCGATGATCGCCTTCGGCGTCGGCCTGCTGGTGCGCGGCTACTCGATGCCGCTCTTCGGGCTGGATATCGGCGCGCTTTACGTGCCCCACGGAATGATGATCGGCGCCGGCATCGTGGCGCTGGGGCAGGTGGGCCGCGTGGTGCTCGGCAGGCGCCGGGCCCCGTCCGGCGCTTCCGCCCCGCAGAAGGAAGAAGACGTGCGCGGCGCCAGCACGCTCGGCCGCTCGCTGCGCCTGGGCGGCGCCGGCTATCTCGCCATCATGGTGGTGCTGGCCGCGGGCACGGGCGTGTACACCGGCATGTCGCCGGGCATGCTCGTGTGCTTCGTCGTCTACGGCACCTTCGCGGCTTTCGTGCACGAGCTGATCGTGGGCATCGCGGCCATGCACTCGGGCTGGTTCCCGGCTTTCGCGGTGGCGCTGATCTCGCTGCTGATCGGCATCCTCATCGGCTTTCCGCCCGAGGCACTGGTGGTGCTGGCTGGCTTCTCGGCGGCCACCGGGCCGGCCTTCGCCGACATGGGCTACGACCTCAAGGCCGGGCACCTGCTGCGCGGCGAGACATCGGGCACGCCCTTCGAGATGGCCGGCCGGCGCGAACAGATGATCGCGGGCATGGTGGGCTTCGCCGTGGCCATCGTGGTCGTGGCCTGCAGCTACAGACTGTTCTTTGCCAACCATCAGACGGCACCCATCAACGCGGCCTACGTGGCGGCCATCAAGGCCGGCATCTCGGGCGACACGGCGCGCAACCTTGCGCTGTGGGCGCTGCCCGGTGCGCTGCTGCAGATCCTGGGCGGCGCGCGGCAGCAGCTCGGGGTGCTGTTCGCCACGGGCCTGCTCATCGCGAGCCCGATGGCGGGCTGGATGGTCGCTGCCGGCATCGCCTGTCGGCTGGTCGTGCATCGCGTTCTCGGTGCCTCGGCGCGCGAGCGGCTCGAAGTGTTCGCGGGCGGCGTCATCGCGGGTGACGCGCTCTACAGCTTCTTCTCCGGCGCGGTGAAGAGCCTGCGCAGGTAGCGACTGCGTCACGCCTTCTCTCTTTCCTCCCTTCTTCCCTTCACCACACAGGAACCACGAATCCATGAAACGCAATCTGACAAGCGACGACGTCCGCGCGGCCATCTGGGGCGGCGCCATCCTCGGCGGCGGCGGCGGCGGGCTGATCGAGTCCGGCGAACGTGCCGCAAAGCTCGCGCTGCAGGTCGGTACGCCGCAGCTCTGGAGCGCCGACGAGTTCGAAGACTCGGCGCTCACCGCCACCATGGCGCTGGTCGGTGCCCCGGCCGCGCCCGATCCGCATGTGCAGCCGGCGCACCTGCTGCGCACGCTGGAATTGCTGCGCCGCGAACTGCCGGCGGGCCAGAAGCTGGTCGGTCTGCATGCCAACGAGAACGGAGCCGAGACCACGGTCAACGGCTGGTTCCATGCCGCCATGAGCGGATTGCCCGTGATCGACCTGGCCTGCAACGGCCGCGCACATCCGTCGAGCGTGATGGGCGCGCTGGGCCTGCATACCGAGCCCGACTACCTTTCGGTGCAGGCCTACGCGGGCGGCGAGCCGCATCGCTATGTCGAAGGCGTCGTGTCGGGCCGCCTGGAGCAGACCTCCGCCGTGGTGCGCCGCGCCTCCGTCGAGGCGGGCGGCCTCGTGGCGGTGGCGCGCAATCCGGTCAGCGTCGGCTATGCGCGCCGGCACGGGGCGCCGGGCGCCATCAGCCATGCCATCGCGCTGGGCCAGACCTACCTCGATGGCGGCGTGGATGCAGTCGCCCGTTCGCTTGAGGGCCGCATCGTGGCCGAGGGCGAGGTGCGCACCTACCGCTGCGAACAGCAGGAGGGGCTGGACGTGGGCATCGTCGAGCTCGACGACGCCGCGCGCACTACGCTGCGCTTCATCAACGAATACATGCTGCTGGAGCAGGAAGGAAAGCGCATCGCGCGCTTTCCCGATCTCGTGATGACCTTCTCGGACGACGGCAAGCCGGTGGTGTCGGCCCACGTGCGCCAGGGCGCGCGGCTGCGCGTGCTGGTCGCGCCGCGCGCGCGGCTGCTGCTGTCGCGCACGATGTTCATGCCCGAGCTGTACCGCCCGCTCGAGAAGTCGCTGGGCGAGGCCTTCGCGCCCGCCGAAGAAGCTCTGGCCTGAGCACACGCAAGGAGCCGCCATGACGCTGCGCGTGAGATGGATCCGGACGGTCGGCAACGACACCTACAACGAGCGCTTCGCTCGTGAATTCGCCGAGGTGAAGAACCCCGGCACCGAGGTGCAGGTGGTTTCGCTGCGCAACGCCTCGGTGCGCCACCACGTCGAGTACCAGAGCTACGAGGCGCTGCTGGGCGCCGACATCGTTCGCGTGGTGCGAGACGCAGCGGTGAAGAAGTTCGACGCGGTGGTGCTCGGCTGCTTCTACGACCCGGTGCTGGTGGAGGCCCGCGAGATCTCGGGCGATACGGTGGTGGTCGCGCCCTGTCAGGCCTCGTTCGAGGTGGCGGCGAACCTGGCGCAGAAGGTGTCGGTCATCGTCGGGCGCCGCAAGTGGGTGCCGCGCATCGAGTCGCGCGTGCGCGAGTACGGGCACGGCCACCTGCTGGCTTCGTGCCGCGCGCTGCAGCTCGGGGTGGAGGACTTCCAGCGCGACCGCGAGGAAACCGCGCGCCGCATGGTCGAGCAGGGCCGCCGCGCGATCGAGGAGGACGGCGCCGAGGCGCTGATCCTCGGCTGCACCCTGGAGTTCGGGTTCTATCGCCAGCTGCAGGACGTGCTGGGCGTCCCGGTCATCGATTCGGCGCTGGCCGCCTTCAAGCGCGCCGAGGCACTGGCCGATACGCGGCAGCGCTTTGGCTGGAAGCCCAGCCGCGTCGGCGGCTGCGAGCCGCCGCCGGAGGAAGAGGAACTGCTGGCGTGGAAGGTGTTCGACCCGGCTAATGTGCCGGTCGCGTCACCGTTCCACGCCTGAACGGTCTTACTTGTCGACCGTCACCTTCGCCACCGCCAGCGCCGTCATGTTGATGATGCGGCGCACCGTCGACGAAGGCGTGAGCACGTGGGCCGAGCTCGCGGCGCCCAGCAGCACCGGGCCGACCGTGATGCCGTTGGCGCCGGTCATCTTCAGCACGTTGTAGAGGATGTGGGCCGAGTCGAGGTTGGGGCACACGAGCAGGTTGGCCTCGCCGCTGAGCGTGGTCTCGGGCAGGGCGGTGCGGCGGATTTCCTCCGACAGCGCCGCGTCGCCGTGCATCTCGCCGTCGCATTCGATGTCGGGTGCCATCTGCGCGAACAGGTCGCGCGCCAGCCGCATCTTGCGGGCCGACGAGCGGCTCGACGTGCCGTAGTTCGAGTGCGACAGGAAGGCCACCTTCGGCGGCAGGCCGAAGCGGCGCACTTCCTCGGCGGCCATCATCGCGATGCTGGCGAGCAGCTCGGCGCTGGGGTCTTCGTTGACGTTGGTGTCGGTGATGAACACCGTGCGCTTGTCGAGCGTGAGGGCGTTCAGCGTCGCGAAGCCCGGCGCGCCGCGCTTCAGGCCGATCAGGTTGCGGATGTGCTCCAGGTGCACATCGAAGCGTCCGACCAGGCCGCAGATCATGGCGTCGGCGTCGCCCAGGTGCATCATGAGCGCGGCGATGGTGGTGTTCGAGCGGCGCACCATGGTCTTGGCGGCCTCCGGCGTCACGCCGCGGCGGCCCATGATCTTGTGGAAGCTCTCCCAGTAGGTGCGGAAGCGCGGATCGTCCTCGGGGTTGACGATCTCGAAGTCGACGCCTGCGCGGATGTGCAGGCCGGCCTTCTTGATGCGCGCCTCGATCACCGCGGGGCGGCCCACCAGGATCGGCTTGGCCAGGCCTTCGTCCACGGCCCATTGGGCGGCGCGCAGCACGCGCTCGTCCTCGCCCTCGGCGTACGCCACGCGCTTGGCGGTGGCGATCTTGGCGGCGCTGAACACCGGGCGCATGAACATGCCGGTCTGGTAGACGAAGCGCGTCAGGTGCTGGCGGTAGGCGTCCATGTCCTCGATCGGGCGCGTGGCCACGCCCGAGGCTGCGGCCGCCTTGGCCACGGCCGGCGCGATGCGCAGGATCAGGCGCGAGTCGAAGGGCTTGGGAATGATGTAGTCGGGGCCGAAGGCCAGCTCCTGGCCGGCGTAGGCGGTAGCCACCTCCTCGCTGATGTCGGCCTTGGTGAGCTCGGCGATCTCGCGCACGCAGGCCAGCTTCATTTCTTCGGTGATCTTGCTCGCGCCGCAGTCGAGCGCGCCGCGGAAGATGTACGGGAAGCACAGGACGTTGTTGACCTGGTTCGGGTAGTCCGAACGGCCGGTGGCGATGATGCAGTCGGGCCGCACGGCCTTGGCCAGCTCGGGGCGGATCTCGGGCTCGGGGTTGGCCAGCGCCAGGATGATGGGCTGGGCGGCCATGGTCTTGACCATCTCGGCGGTCATCACGCCCGGGGCCGAGCAGCCCAGGAACACATCGGCGTCCTTCACCACGTCGGCCAGGGTGCGGGCGCCGGTGTCTTTCTGGGCGTAGCGTGCCTTGGATTCGTCGAAACCGCCCGCGCGGCCCATGTAGATCAGGCCCTTGGAGTCGCAGGCGTGGATGTTGGCGGGCTTGGCGCCCAGGCCGACCATCACGTCGAGGCAGGCGATGGCTGCGGCACCCGCGCCCGAGACGGCGATCTTCACTTCCTCGATCTTCTTGCCCACCAGCTCCAGGCCGTTGATGAGCGCGGCGGCCGAGATGATGGCCGTGCCGTGCTGGTCGTCGTGGAACACGGGGATGTTCATGCGCTCGCGCAGCTTCTTCTCGATGTAGAAGCACTCGGGCGCCTTGATGTCCTCGAGATTGATGCCGCCCAGCGTGGGCTCCAGCGCCGCGATGATGTCGACCAGCTTGTCGGGGTCGCGCTCTGCCAGCTCGATGTCGAACACGTCGATGCCGGCGAATTTCTTGAACAGGCAGCCCTTGCCTTCCATCACCGGCTTGGCGGCCAGCGGGCCGATGTCGCCCAGGCCGAGCACGGCGGTGCCGTTGGTGACGACGCCCACGAGGTTGCCGCGGGCGGTGTATTCGGAGGCCGTCGCCGGGTCGGCGGCGATGTCGAGGCAGGGATAGGCCACGCCGGGCGAGTAGGCCAGCGACAGGTCGCGCTGGTTCAGCAGGGGCTTGGTCGGGGTGATCGAGATCTTGCCCTTGACGGGCGATCGGTGGTATTCGCGCGCTGCCTCGCGAAGTGCTTCTTCTGCGGGGGAAAGGGGTGCAGCCATGAAGGTCTCCTTGTTTCTGACGGGCAATGAGGCTACCGCAAAAGCAGTGCCTCTTCTTACTGGGGAAATGCCGAAAACGCCTGAATCCATAGCTTCTGGCGGATATGGCGGGGTTCGGGCGGATGGGAGCGGGCTGGCGGGTTCGCTAAACTGCCGTTCGTTACCAACTGGTTAACAGGCCGGCCGTCCAGCCGGAATCCCGCCGGGGTAGCGCCGACAACGACAACACCGCGAAAAGAGGGGCAACACGCATGGCATCCGGACCTTTCAACAGCAACGAACCCGACGTCGTCGTCATCGGAGGCGGCCCCTCGGGCTCCACGGTGGCCGCGCTGCTCGCG
This sequence comes from Variovorax atrisoli, assembly GCF_014195185.1. Classification (NCBI taxonomy): domain Bacteria; kingdom Pseudomonadati; phylum Pseudomonadota; class Betaproteobacteria; order Burkholderiales; family Comamonadaceae; genus Variovorax; species Variovorax atrisoli. Next base: position 414,968 of record NZ_JACIBG010000006.1, read on the forward strand.
GACAAGGGGCACGACGTGGTGCTGATCGAGAAGGCGCAGCACCCGCGCTTCCACATCGGGGAATCGCTGCTGCCGATGAACATGCCGCTGTTCGACCGCCTGGGCGTGCGCACCGAGGTCGAGGCCATCGGCATCCGCAAGCACGGGGCCGAGTTCGTCTCGCCCTGGCACGACCACTCCAGCCAGTTCCACTTCGCCGAGGCGATGGACAAGAGCTTTCCCTACGCGGTGCACGTGCGCCGCTCCGAATTCGACGAGCTGCTCTTCCGCCATGCCGGCAAGCGCGGCGCGCGCACCTTCGAGGGGCAGCGCGTCACCGGCGTGGACATGGACGCCGGCAAGGGCACGCCCGACAACCGTCCGACGGTGAAGGTCAAGGGCGACGACGGCACCGAGACCACCTGGCGTCCGCGCTTCGTGATCGACGCCAGCGGGCGCGACACCCTGCTGTCGAACCAGTTCGACGCCAAGCGCCGCAACCGCAAGCACGCCAGCGCGGCGCTGTTCGGCCACTTCGCCAACGCCGAGCGCAAGCCGGGCCGCTTCGAGGGCAACATCACGCTGTTCTGGTTCGACCACGGCTGGTTCTGGTACATCCCGCTGAAGGACGGCACGGTGAGCGTCGGCGCGGTGGCGTCTCCGGCCTACTTCAAGCGCCGCAAGGGCTCGCTGGAGGAGTTCCTGATGGAAACCATCGCGCTCGCGCCCAAGCTGGCCGCGCGGCTGAAGAACGCCACGCTGATGGAGGGCGCCACCTCCACCGGCAACTACGCCTACGACTCCAAGTTCTGCCGCGGCGACCGCTTCATGATGGTGGGCGACGCCTACGCCTTCGTCGACCCGATGTTCTCCTCTGGCGTGTACCTGGCGATGAACAGCGGCTTCGAGGCCGCCACCGCGGCCGACTTCTGGCTAAAGGGCGAGGCGAAGGAAGCCGAGAAGGCCTTCCGCCACTACGAGAAGGTGATGAAGCACGGGCCGAAGATGTTCTCGTGGTTCATCTACCGCATCACCTCGCCGGCCATCCGGCGCCTGTTCATGGCGCCGCGCAACATCTGGCGCATGCAGGAGGCGCTGCTGTCCATCCTGGCCGGCGACCTGTTCCGCAACACGCCCATCGGCCCGCGCTTCTGGGGCTTCAAGGTGACCTACTACGCCTCGTGCCTGGGCATCCTGCCGCAGGCCGTGAAGACCTGGGCCTGGCGCCGACGCAACCTGAAGGAATCGCTCGAGTCTGCGCAGTGAAGCGGGGGCGCAGGGGCGGGAACGAGAAGTCGGACGCAGAGTACGCGGAAGGCGCGAAGATTTCGCGCAGAGCGCAAGAGAACGGCCAGTAGGAATCTCCTGGCCCTTCTTTCGCGTCCTACGCGGAACCTGCGCGCCCTCAGCGTCCGGGAATCCGCCTTCGACGAACCTCAATCAGGCGTCACGGTGTGCTGCGCCAGCGCCTCCAGCGCGCGGACCAGCGCCGAGTGGTCGAGCTGGCCGTAGCCCAGCGCCGCGCAGGCGTTCATGAGCTGCGCCGCGCCGGCCGTCTGCGGCAGCGAGACGCCCAATGAGCGGGCGCTCTGCATCGCGAGGTTCAGGTCCTTCTGGTGCAGCCCGATGCGGAAGCCCGGCGCGAAGGTGCGCTTGATCATCCGCTCGCCGTGCACTTCGAGGATGCGCGAACTCGCGAAGCCGCCCATCAGCGCCTGGCGCACCTTGGCCGGATCGGCGCCGGCCTTCGATGCGAACACCAGCGCCTCGCCCACGGCCGCGATGTTCAGCGCCACGATGATCTGGTTGGCCACCTTGCAGACCTGGCCGTCGCCGGCGCCGCCCACGAGCGTGACGTTCTTGCCCATCCTGTCGAGCAGCGGCTTCACGCGCTCGAAGGTGCCTTCGTCGCCGCCGCACATGATCGTGAGGCTCGCGGCCTTGGCACCCACCTCGCCGCCGGAGACCGGCGCGTCGATGTAGCCGGCGCCCAGCGCGGTGATGCGGCGTGCGAAGTCCTTGGTGGCGATCGGGTCGATGGAGCTGCAGTCGACCACGATCTTGCCGCTGGAGCCCTTCAGGCCCGATGCCACGCCTTCGGCACCGGGCGCGCCGAAGAGCACCTTCTCCACGTCGGGCGTGTCCGGCACCATGATGAAGACCACGTCGGACTGGCGCGTCACTTCCGCCGCCGAGGCGCAGATGGTGGCCTTCGACAAGAAGGGCTCGGGCGTGTTGCCGTGCGTGTTCACGAAGAGCTGGTGGCCCGCTTCGAGCAGGTGGCCCGCCATGGGCGCGCCCATGATGCCGAGGCCGATGAATCCGATCTTTTGTTGGGTTGTCATGAGAAGTTCCTTGTTATCGATGAGTTGGCCGTGCGTTGCCGGCGGGCGCCGCGGAACCGGCTTTGCCGGGCCGCAGGCAGTGCCCCCTGCAAGGGGGGGATCGGCCGCACGAAGTGGGCAAGCCCGGGGGCTGGCCTATGGTCTCCATCCGAGGCCTTCGGCTGTCGTGGCGCGGGGCTTGTACTCGCAGCCGATCCAGCCGTCGTAGCCCAGCGAGTCGATGTGCCTGAAGAGCCAGGGGTAGTTGATCTCGCCCGTGCCCGGCTCGCCGCGCCCCGGGTTGTCGGCCAGCTGGATGTGGCCGATCTGCGCGAAGTGCTTCGTTAGCGTGTTGCCCAGCTCGCCTTCCATGCGCTGCGCGTGATAGATGTCGTACTGCACGCGCAGGTTGGACGAGCCGACCTCGTCGATCAGCGCCAGCGCCTGGTCCGTTCGCGTGAGGAAGAAGCCCGGGATGTCGAAGGTGTTGATGGGCTCGATCAGCAGGCGCAGGCCCGCGGCCTCCAGTTCGCGCGCGGCCAGGCGCAGGTTGGCGACCACAGTCTTCTGGGCCGCATCCCTGTCGACGCCCGCGGGCACCTTGCCCACGAGGCAGTTGACCTGCGGGCAGCCGAGAGCCGTTGCGTAGTCGATCGCCATGCCGATGCCTTCGGCGAACTCGCCGGTGCGGTCGGGATGGCAGGCGATGCCGCGCTCGCCCTTGTCCCAGTCGCCGGCCGGCAGGTTGTGCAGCACCTGCTGCAGGCCGTTGGCGCGCAGCGCGGCAGCGAGCTCCTTCTTCTCGAAGGGGTAGGGGAAGAGGTATTCCACAGCCTCGAAGCCGGCCTTGGCGGCGGCCTCGAAGCGTTGCATGAAGGGCAGCTCGGTGAAGAGCATCGTGAGGTTGGCTGCGAACTTGGGCATGTCTTTTCTCTTCCTTCTTCTCAGTCGAGCAGCGCAGCCACGGCGGTGGGCGCATCGGCCGGCGTCTCGGCCAGCGGCTCGAACTCAGTGATGTTGTCGATCTCGGTGCCCATCGCGATGTTGGTCACGCGCTCCAGCATCACCTCGATCACCACCGGCACGCTGAACTCGGCCATCAGGGCCTCGGCGCGGCGGATGGCCGGTGCGATCTCTTCCTGGCGGTTGACGCGCAGTGCCTTGCAGCCCAGGCCCTCGACCACCTTCATGTGGTCCACGCCGTAGCTGCTCTCGATGCCTGCGTCGGGCGCCGCGTTGATGTTGTCGAACGCGAGCTGCACACAGTAGTCCATCTCGAAGCCGCGCTGCGCCTGGCGGATCAGGCCGAGGTAGGAGTTGTTGACCACGATGTGGATGTACGGCAGCTTGAACTGCGCGCCCACGGCCAGTTCCTCGATCATGAACTGGAAGTCGTAGTCGCCAGAGAGCGCGACGATCTTGCGCGCAGGGTCTGCGGCGCGCACGCCCAGGGCCGCGGGAATGGTCCAGCCCAGCGGGCCGGCCTGGCCGCAGTTGATCCAGTGGCGCGGGTTGTACACGTGCAGGAACTGCGCGGCCGCGATCTGCGACAGGCCGATGGTGCTCACGTAGCAGGTGTCGTTGCCGAAGTTGTTGTTCATGCACTGGTACACGCGCTGCGGCTTCATCGGCACTTCGTCGAAGTTGGTCTTGCGCAGCATCGTCTTCTTGCGCTCGATGCAGGCCTTGGCCCAGTCTCGGCGGTCGGGCAGGCGGCCCGCGGCCTTCATCTCCTCGGCCACCTCGACGAAGAGCTGCAGCGCGGCCTTGGCATCCGACACGATGCCGAAGTCGGGCGTGAACACGCGGCCGATCTGCGTGGGCTCGATGTCGACGTGCACGAAGGTGCGGCCCTTGGTGTAGACGTCGATGGAGCCCGTGTGGCGGTTGGCCCAGCGGTTGCCGATGCCCAGCACGAAATCGCTCGCGAGCATCGTGGCGTTGCCGTAGCGGTGGCTGGTCTGCAGGCCGCACATGCCGGCCATCAGCGGATGGTTGTCGGGAATGGAGCCCCAGCCCATGAGCGTGGGAATCACCGGCACGCCGGTGGCTTCGGCAAAGCGCACCAGCAGCTCGGAGGCATCGGCGTTGATGATGCCGCCGCCGGCCACGATCAACGGGCGCTCGGCCGCGTTGAGCATGGCGATGGCCTTCTCGATCTGGGCGCGCGTGGCGGCCGGCTTGTAGGGCTTGAGCGGCTCGTAGCTGTCGATGTCGAACTCGATCTGCGCCATCTGCACGTCGAAGGGCAGGTCGATCAGCACCGGCCCCGGGCGGCCCGAGCGCATCAGGTGGAAGGCCTGCTGGAACACCTGCGGCACCTGGCCCGGCTCGCGCACCGTGACCGACCACTTGGTGACGGGCTTGGAGATCGACTCGATGTCCACCGCCTGGAAGTCTTCCTTGTAGAGCCGCGCGCGAGGTGCCTGGCCGGTGATGCAGAGGATCGGGATCGAATCGGCCCAGGCCGAGTACAGGCCCGTGATCATGTCGGTGCCCGCCGGGCCCGAGGTGCCGATGCACACGCCGATGTTGCCGGCCACCGCGCGGGTGTAGCCCTCGGCCATGTGCGAGGCGCCTTCCACGTGCCGCGCGAGGATGTGCGCGATGCTGCCGCGCTGGCGCAGCGCCGAGTACATCGGGTTGATCGCCGCACCGGGCACGCCGAAGGCCTGCGTCACGCCTTCCTTCTCCATCACCAGAACCGCGGCCTGGACCGCTGTCATCTTTGCCATCTGAGTCTCCAGAAATGAATAAACCCCCAGGCTTCGCGCACTTCGTGTCGCTTCGCCAACCCCCTTGACGGGGGCGACACCGGAGGCCCGGCGGGGCCGGTTCCTCGGTGTTCTCGGATCGGTAGGCTGAATGTAGGAAGCGGGTCTGTTTCCAAGAAGACGGCTGCGGACCATAAAACCTATTCCAGTCTGGAATAAGTGACTACCATCCGGCCCATGGACAGATTGCTGGCAATGGAAATGTTCGTGCGCGTGGTCGAGACGGGCAGCTTCTCGAAGGCCGCGCGCGAGTTCAACACCACGCAGCCCACGGTGACCAAGCAGATCGCCGCCACCGAGGAGCGGCTGAAGGTGCGCCTGCTCAACCGCAACACGCGCGGCGTGAGCCTCACCGAGCCGGGCGCGCTCTACTACGAAAAGTGCAAGACCATCGTGCGCGAGGCCGAGGAGGCCGACAGCATCGTGCAGCTGCGGCAGAACCAGGCGCAGGGGCTGCTGCGCGTGGGCACATCGGTGGCCTTCGGGCGGCGCGTGGTGGTGCCGCTGGCGCTCGAGTACATGCGCAGGCATCCGCAGGTGCAGCTCGACCTGAGTTTCGAGGACCGCTACGTCGACCTCATCGCGCAGGGCATCGACGTGGCCATCCGCATGGGCAAGCTGGCCGATTCGTCACTGGGCGCGCGCTACCTGGGCGCCAACCCGTGGGTCATGGTCGCCTCGCCCGCCTACCTGAAGAAGCACGGCACGCCGAAGCGCGCGCAAGACCTGAGCGCGCACGTGGCGCTGATCTACAGCAGCGTGGTGGGCGACGAGTTCTGGCGCATGCACACGCCGCGCGGCGAGCCGGTCACGGTGCCGGTGTCGGGCCGCTTCCGCTCGAACAACCTCTCGGCCGTGCTGGCGGCGGCGCGCGACGGCCTGGGCATCGCGCTCATGCCGCGCTACGTGGCCAGCGACTCGCTGGCGGCCGGAAAGGTGCGCGAGGTGCTCGGCGACCACGCGCTGCCCGAGCAGGAGATCCACGCCGTCTTCCCGTCGCCCAAGCTGGTGCCGGGCAAGGTGTCGGGCTTCGTGGCCTTCCTGCAGGGGCGTTTCGACGAAGGCTGGTGGGAGGCCTGAACACGGCCCCCCGCCACGGCCTCAGGCCGGCACGAAGGCGCCGTGAAGGCCCAGCGGCAGTGCGTAGGGCAGCGTGGCCTGCGCGACCGGCCCTGCCGCGAGGTTGTCGGCCGCGAAGCACGAGAGCAGCGTTTTCTGCCGCCCGAAGTCCAGCACAGTGCCCAGCACCCATCCGGGCTTCGCGCCGTCGGGCACGAAGACGTGCTCCTCCACCATCGTCTGCTGGCCGTAGACGAAGCGCTGGCTGCGGCCGGTCTCGACGTCGGTGCGTGCCACCGCGCCGAAGCCCGGCAGGTCGCGCCGGATCTGCGTGGCGTGCACCACCTGCCGATGACGCATGCCCACGCGGCGCGGATCGATGCGCGGAAACTCCGCCTCCTGGGCGAGCGCAGTCTGCGTGGCCCGGCCGGAAGCGAGGTTCAGCGTGGCGACCGTCAGGTGCGGCTCGGTGGTCTTCACGCGGCGGGCACGCATCACTTCGCGGTTGCTGATGAACACCGAATCGGCGTTGTCCGAGTGCACGTAGTCGATGTGGATCTGCGTGCCGCGCGGCGTGTCTTCCTCCCAGGCGTTGCCGACGTGGAACAGGAAGCCGGCCGGCAGCGCGAGCATCTGGCGCCGCTCCCAGTTCTGCTTGTCGATGACCAGCGCGCGCATGCCGAGCTCGGGCCGCCAGACGTGCGCGTCGAGAAAGCTCTCTCCGGTGCCCTTGCGCCTGCCGTCGTAGACCAGCGGCGGCAGCAGGAACACCAGGTGCCGCTCGGTCACTGCGAAGTCGTGGACCATCGGCATGTCGGCCACCGGCACCACGCCCGCGCGCCGCAGCGTGCCTTCGGGTGCGATCTCGTACAGCGCGAGCAGCCCCTGGGTGGAGCCCACGCCGAAGTTCCACACCGTGCCGTCCGGGTCCACCTTGGGGTGGGCCGAGAAGGGCATGCCCGCGAGATCGGCGCGCCAGGTCTTCAGGCCCAGCGTGTCCAGCGTGCCCGCGTCGATGCGCGTGGCCGAGCCGCCTTCCCACAGCGCCAGCACCTCGCCCTGCAGCGGCAGCACGCTGGTGTTGGCGACATTGATGCTGTCGGCCGAAGTCGGCGGCTCGGCGCCCGGCGGCGTGGTCGCGAAGGTCTCGAAGAGGCGGCGGCCGGCCCTGGCCTCGGCCGTGCGCTTCGAGGTGGCCACGTAGCGGCCCTGGTGCCGCACGTCGGCGCCCTCGATCACGAAGCGGTGCACCATGCCGTCGCCGTCGAACCAGTGGTGGTAGCGCTCGCCGCCCAGGTCATGGCCGGCCGGGCCGATGCGGAACAGAGTGCCGGCCACTGCATCGGGAAAGCGTCCGCGCACCGCGGCGCGGGTCAGCGGGAAGTCGCCCGGCGGCGTGGCGAAGCCGATCTTCCAGGGGGCGCTCGAAGCCTCGAACTGGGCTTGCCAGTCGTCAGCCGTGCCGCCCGTCTGTGCCAGCGACGCCAGCGGTGCCAGCAGCGGCAGCGCGCCGGCCGAAGCCAGCAGGCGCAGGAGTTCGCGTCGTTCCATGGCGTCCTGCTCCTCAGCGCAAGTGGATGACGGTCTGTATGTCGGCTTCGAGGCTGATGGCCGCGGCCTCGAAGTCGGGTGCCGCGCGATTGCCCTTGGCGTCGTTGGAGAAGCCGTAGCGCTCGGTGGGCATGCCCATGAGGTTGGTGTCGAGCTTGCCGTTGCCGTTCTCGTCGGCGAACACGCGCAGCGCGTAGCGCCCGGGTGCCAGGCCAGCGAACAGCAGGCGGGCCTTGCCCTCGCGCATCGGCACGGTCTGCGAGGCCACGGGCTTGCCGTCGGCGTAGCTGGCGGCGTCGCCGTACACAGCGACGTAGAGGGTGGCGTCCGCAGCCGTGCCGTCGGCGACGCTCAGGCTCAGGTCGGCGGCGAGGGCGCCCAGCGGCGCGAGGATCGCAGCCGCGCACAGGGCGCGCACGGCCGGGCGGAACGGAAGAAGGCGGAGTTGCATGACGGGCCTCGTTGGTGGTTGGAGGCCCGACGATCCCGCAGCCCGGGCGCGGCGCCCAGTGTCATGCGACGGAATGCAGGATTGCGCGTGCGAAATGCGCGCGCGGGGTGCGGATGGCGTCGGTCTCAGGCCTTGTCTTCCGGGGCGCCGTGCTTGCCTTGCTGCGTGCCGTCGGCCCGGTCGTGCCCGGGGCCCACGTGGCCGGAGTCGGCAAAAAGGCTCCATGCCGCCATGAACAGCGCCGCGATCACCGGCCCGATCACGAAGCCGTTGATGCCGAAGATCGCCATGCCGCCGATGGTCGACATCAGCACGATGTAGTCGGGCATCTGCGTGTCCTTGCCCACCAGCACGGGGCGCAGGATGTTGTCGACCAGGCCGATCACGAACACGCCCACGAAGATCAGCGTGCCGCCCTGCCAGAAATGCCCCGTGGCGAGGAAGTAGATGGCCACAGGCCCCCAGATCAGCGCCGCGCCCACGGCCGGCAGCAGCGACAGGAAGGCCATCAGCACCGCCCACAGCAGCGCGCCCTGCACGCCGAGGAACCAGAAGGCGAGCCCGCCGATCGAGCCCTGCGCGACCGCCACGGCCACGTTGCCCTTGACGGTGGCGCGGATCACGGTGGTGAACTTGTTCAGCAGGTAGTGGGTGTGCGGCTTGGCCAGCGGCAGCGCGTCGCGCACCTTCTTCGAGAGATCGGAGCCGTCGCGCACCAGGAAGTAAAGCAGGTACAGCATCACGAAGAAGCTGACGATGAAGTCGAAGGTGTTCTGCCCGATGGTCAGCGCCTGGCTCGCGATGATCTGGCTGGCCTGCCCGGCGGCGGCCGAGATGCGCGCCTGCCAGGCCGCCATGTCGCCGAGGTTGAAGCGCTCGACCAGGTTCAGCAGCCACTGCGGCGAGGCATCGAGGATCTGCTGGAAGTAGGCCGCGAAGTTGATCTGCCCCGACCGGATGTTCTGCGTGACCAGCGCGACCTCCTGCACCAGCGAAACCCCCACCATGGCCAGCGGCAGGATCACGATGAACAGGCAGATCGCCAGCGTGGACAGCGCCGCCGCATTGGGCTTGCCGCGCATCCTCCTCAGCAGCTTCTTGTAGAGCGGCGTGAACAGGATCGCCAGCGCCACGCCCCACAGCACCGCGCCGAAGAACGGCATCAGCACCCAGAGGAAGGCGGCAGTCACGGCGGCGAGAAGGGCGAGGAACACGCCGCGCTGGAGTTGGGGTGAGTTCATAAGTGTCTCGGACTGTAGCCGAGCGCGGCGACGGCAGGCCCCATCGGCCGGCTGCAATTCACGCGATCGATCCGGGGGCTGCTTTCTTGCATTGCGAATATCGAGATTAATCGCACCAAAGCCCGCTCGTTATTCCAGGGTGGCCGTATTTGCGCCGGCTCGCTTCCTAGAATTATTTGCAACAAACAAAAAGAGGGAGGTGGGCGTGAGCTCAATTTGCAATTGTTATTCGTGTGCGGCCATTGCTTGGCGGGCCGTGGATGTTTTGCGGTGCTTGCACGCATCGGTACATCACATGATCAGACGCACCCGAATTCGGGTCACGTCGGCAGAGGCGCCGTAATTCCGCAGGTCGGCAGCCCGGTTACATAGCCATAGCCACTTTCGCCGCCGGTACCGCAGCCGGTTCGGTGCGGCAGGCGCTGCCACGCCTCTTTCTTTCCCAATTGATTTTCGCCACGCAAACAGACGCAGTCAGGGAGACTGGACAATGGGAACAGGCACGCCCCAGCGGCCACCATCGGGCATACCTCAAGGCCAGCCCGCATCGAAATCGAATGCCGAGCGAGAACCTCAGACGGCCGTCGCCCCGCTGAACACCATCGCCAAGGAAGATATCGCCGCCGCGAGCAAGGTGGTGGACGAATGGCTGCGGTCCTTCACCGGCGGTTATGTCACGCTCGAGCGGCTGACCACGGTGCTGGGCAGCATCCCGATCGTGGGCAACATCATGGCGCTGGTGGATGTTTTTCTCGACATCGTCACCATCCTCGAGAAGAAGTCGACCGATGCCGCCACCAGGTTCCTGAACTGGGCCAGCCTGGGCATCAATCTCATCGGCCTGATTCCCGCACCACCCACCATGGCCGCAGCGCGCATGAGCCTGCGACCCACGCTGCATCTGGTCAAGCAGGAGCTCCTGCATGGGGCCAGGAACCTCGGCGGGACCATCGTCACCATGCTCGTGGGGCACCTGAATGCATCCATCGTTGGTGAGCTGGAAACCTTCATCGACGGGGCCATCGCAAGGCTCTCGGGCATTCTGGAAGATTGCGCGAGGCTCTCCGACAGCGTCCTGGACAACCTGATCGGCATCCTTCAGCGCGTGCTCGGCGGCCAGGACCTCTTCACCGTCGCCAGGCCGGGCGCGGCGGAAGCCAACGACTACGACCCCAAGGCCCAAAGCACGTGGAGCGGCATGTGGCGCCGGGCGGTGAAGTATTCCGAAGGCACGGCCAAGCGCGCCGCCAACTACGCCGCCAGGAAGGCCGCCGCCTATCTGCCCGAAAGCGTCAGGGCCAGGGTCAACGAGGTGATCGATAGCCTGGGTGCCCTGAAGGCGGACTTCCGCAGGCAACTGGCGGACCTAGCCAACCAGGAACTGCAGGGCAGCATCATGTGGCTGCTGCGCCAGCTGCTGTCGGCCATGGCGCAGAAGAAGAGCCTGCGTGCGGCCATGGTGCCGCCCGGTGCAGGTGCCGAAGCAAGAAGAAGCAGGCCCGACACCCAGGTCGAGCACCTCCGCGTGCAGGCGCCCGTCAAGGGTGATCCCGGTTGCAAGAACTGTCCGCTTTCCGGCGCACAGGTTCCCTCTTCAAGCAAGTTCGCCATCAGCCTTGCGACCGGCTGCGAAAGCTTCACCCATGTCGACTTCGCGCTGGTTGCGCCGTTGCCGATCACCTGGGCGCGCACCTACCGCAGCAATCTTGGCGCTTTCGACGAGGGCAGCCTCGGCGCAAGATGGCTCACGCCCTACAGCACTCGCGTGGACATCGCCACGCCGGCTCAAGGTCTGCGGGCCGGCGAGCTCAGCCTGATCTACCACGGCGCAGACGGTCGCAGCCATGCCTACCCGTTGCTGGCCGTGGGTCAGAGCTACCGCGATGCCATCGAAGAAGCGACGCTCACGCGGCTGAGCGAGACACTGTTGAGCGTGGATTTCGGCAAGGCCGCACCGGCGGGGGAGGCCGGCGACTGGCGCGAGATCTACGAGCTGGTGGATACGGCGGCTCGCAAGGTCGCTACGCAAGGCAGGCAGCACTTCCGGCTCGTCTCGCAGCATGCCGGCAAGGAAGCCAGCATCGGCCTGCGCTACGACCACGTGATCGCATCCACCGGCGAACAGGTCTTGAGCGACATCGTCAGCAAGCAGGGCGATGTCACGGTGGCCCATGTGGGCACTCGTCCCGATGCGCGAAGCGGGTTGATCACCAGCCTGTGGGAGATCAAGGGCGGCCAGGTCGTGCGCGAGCTCGCCGCCTATGTGCACGACGCCGAAGGCGACCTTGTCTCGGCTCAGGACGAAAACGGCGAGACCTGGAACTACCGCTACAGCCATCACCTCGTGACCCGATACACCGACCGCACGGGCCGGGGCATGAACCTCGAATACGACGGCACCGGCGTCGATGCCCGGGCGGTGCGCGAATGGAGCGATGACGGGAGCTTCGCCCTCAGGCTGGAGTGGGACAGGAACATCCGCTTGACCTATGCGACCGACGCGCTCGGCGCAGAGACCTGGTACTACTACGACATCCTTGGCTACACCTACCGGATCATCCATCCCGACAAGCGCCAGGAGTGGTTCTTTCGCGATGAAGCGAAGAACATCACGCGGCATGTCCGTACCGACGGCAGCACCGACGACTTCAGCTACGACGCCGACGGCAACCTGCGCGCCCATACGCGGGCCGACGGCAGCCAGGTGCACTTTGCGCACGACAGTCGCGGACGCATGACGGGCCTGCGCGACGCCGAGGGTGGCGTCTGGACGCGCGACTACGACGCCGGCGGCAACCTCGTCGAAGAGATCGACCCGCTGGGACACAAGACCGCGTACGCCTACGACAAGGCCGGCCGGCCCGTGCGAATCACCGATGCGAAGGGCGGCATCAAGACGCTGACCTACACCCCTGCGGGCCAACTTGCCAGCCACACCGATTGCTCGGGCAAGACCACGCGGTGGGAATACGACGAGCAGGGACGCCTGGTCAAGGCGACCGATGCCATGGGCCACAGCACGCGCTATCGCTATACGAGCGCGAACGAGCAGGGGAAGGCGGCTGCCGCAGCGGACGCCAACCGTCCGGGTCGACTCGAGGAAATCATCCTGCCGGACAACAGCAGCGAGCATTTCGTTCACGATGCCGAAGGGCGCCTGCTCGCGCACACCGATGCGCTGGGGCGCAGGACGCGCTATGACTACACGCGGTCCGGCCTCGTGTCCCAGCGCACCGACGCGGCAGGGCACACGCTCAAGTACCGCTGGGATCTTCTGGGACGTTTGAGCGAACTGCACAACGAAAACGGCAGCCGTTACGACTTCCGCTACGACCCCGTGGGGCGCTTGCTCGAAGAAGTGGGCTTCGACCGCAAGACCACAAGCTACATCTATGACGACTCCACTGGGGTGCTGACGGAAGTGGTCGACGGCGGTCAAACCACGCATCTGCAATTCGACCCGATCGGCCGCCTCATCGAGCGCAGCGCCGACGGTGCTGCCGAGAGCTTTGCCTACGACCGGAACGGCCGATTGGTCAAAGCCGGCAATAGCGACGCGAAGCTTCAATGGTTCTACGACCCCGCGGGCAACCTGACGCGCGAGCACCAGCACTACCTGGAGGGCGCCCGCACCGCGGTCTGGCAGCACGGCTACGACGAACTCAACCAGCGCGTCGCGACCATCCGCCCAGACGGTCATGTGACTCAGTGGCTCACCTATGGCTCCGGCCACGTGCACGGATTGCTCGTCGACGGGCAGGAGATTCTGGGCTTCGAGCGCGACGACCTTCACCGAGAGATTGCGCGCGAACAGGGCAACGGGCTCCTGCAAAAGCAGAGCTACGACCCGGCCGGCCGATTGCTGGAGCAGCAGATCTCCCAGACCAGGCGCGACGCGCTTCAGCCCACCGGCATCCGCCGCAGCTACCAGTACGACAGGGCCGGCCAGTTGATCTCCATCGGCGACAGCCGGCGCGGCAACCTGAGCTACCGCTATGACCCCGTAGGGCGGCTGCTCGAAGCCAACAGCCGATTGGGACGGGAGACCTTCGCGTTCGATCCGGCGGGGAACATCGGCAACCCTTCTTCAGAAGCCGAAGGCACAGCGGAGCCGGCAGGCCGCATCACCCATCGCGTCCCCGTTCGCGGGGGCGCTGACGGTCGCGGCTCGGTCGGCAAGCTGATGGACAACCTCCTGAAGGACTACGCCGGCACCCGCTACAAGTGGGACGAGCGCGGCAACCTCGTCGAGCGCAGCCGCAAAGGCGAGAAGACCGTGTTCACCTGGGACGGCTACAACCGAATGCGCAGCGCCGAGACCTTCGGCGAAACCACGACCTTTAGCTACGACCCCCTGGGCCGGCGCATCGCCAAGCGCACGCGGCATGCCTGCACCTTGTTCGGCTGGGACGGCGACACGCTGGCGTTCGAGAGCACGCAGAGCACGGAAGGTTGGCAGGAGCATGCGTGGCGAGGAGACAGCATCCACTACATCCATGAACCTGGCTCGTTCGTGCCGCTGGTACAGATCCGGCAGGCCCAGGCAGTCGTGTTGAGCCAGACGACGGATGTGAAGTCGCTGATGGCCGACAACGGCGGTCGCTACGACATCGAGCTCGACCCGCTATGGAATGGCGAACAAAGTCGAACGCCTGCACCGTTCATCAAGGAAGAAATCGCCTTCTACCAATGCGACCACCTGGGCACACCACAGGAGCTGACGGATCATGAGGGGCGTGTGGCGTGGTCGGCGAGCTACAAGGCTTGGGGGGAGGCGCGGCAGGCGATCAGTGAGGCGGGACGGCGGGCTGGTTTTCGAAACTCCATCCGCTTTCAAGGGCAGTACTGGGATGAAGAGACGGGGCTGCATTACAACCGGTATCGCTATTACGACCCCTTCTGCGGTAGGTACGTAAGTCGAGATCCGATCGGCCTGGATGGCGGGAATAATATTTACCAATATGCGCCAAACCCTTGTCAATGGGTGGATCCGCTAGGCCTAGCCAGAAATGATCAGAAAAAACAAAAACCATGTCAAAGCAAGAAAAACTCTACTGAACCGAAGTTGCCTGAAAAAGTCATTGCACAAGATGGCGCGCTACGTTTGGAGCACTACGTTCGAAGCGGCGATCATGCGCCCGCTCATTTTCATTTGAGAGGTGAGGGAGGTTTGAACATTCAGATCGGACAAAATGGAAAGCCAATAAATCGATCCGAAGAGTTGACCGCCGTACAGCGGGATTTTATTCAAAACAATAAACCTAAATTAAGATCGTCTGTTGATAAAATCCAGCGATGGCATCGATATGGAAATTTGCCTGAGGAATGTGAATGACTGATATTAAGGAAGTTTGGGTTTTTAATGGGGTTAATGCGAAATTTCCTTCGGCAGTATTTGCGATCAAGGAGGATGCTTTGGGTTGGATAAAAAAGTATCAATTAACTGGAGTTTTAACTAAATACCCACTGGGTGTTTCGGCTTATGATTGGGCGATTGAAAGTGGTAATTTCAAAATCAGGTCGGAGAGGGATTCAACGCCGGAGTTCATAGGAAGGTTCTCGAGCGCAGCGCAAGAACACATGCATTTCGAAGATGGAAATTCGGATTAATTTGGGCTGAGTTTGAGTTTCAATTTAAATTCGTAAAATTGAATTTCCCAATGATCCCGTCTGCTTGAAATTCGACTCCCTTCCCTGATGAAAATCTTCCCCCGCTACATCCGTGAGCTGGATTACTTTCTTCTGGCCATGAGTGATGATGATCTGGATGACTTTCACATCAACGAAGAGAACTGTCGTTCCAGACTCTTCGATGCAATGAAAGCAGACTTTGATCGCTTTGGTCCATTGAGCAAACAGAGGGTTCTGGAAGCCATCGGGTTCATCTTGTCGTCCGGCAAATTCGAACAGTTCTGGGGCTACGTGGTCCCACAGTCCGTATCCTTGGACGAAGTCGAAGATAAGCCTGCTTACCTTCGAGCTCTGTACGAGAGGCTGTCGGGCCAGGTGCCGCCGAGATACGACTTCGGCTCTGATGTGGAGGTGGTTTCGGCCATCAACCCGCCTGGCATCGACATACGCGAGTAGCCCCAGCTACGAGACTCGACTTGGATGTGAAGTTTGTCGATACCGCTGGGCCGCATGGGGCCCACATCAGCAATGGGAACCCGACGTTCGATTCGGTGTGGGGGAAGCCCAGGCCATTAGCAGCCCATCTCTTCAGCGAGCGTGTATCTGACTGCTGCCGCCGTAGAGCGACGGATCACCAAAGGCGCATTTCCTGACGGGACACGGATCACTGCAAGCCGAGCGGCTATATCAACTGCACCAGCGTTGCGGGGCGCAAACCCCCGCGACTCACCGCCGCGCCCGCGGCAACGCCACCGGCGCCAGCGTAGCCCTCAGCCTGCTGGTCGCATCCGGCTCCGCCGCCGCATCCACCTCCAGGGCCCGCTCGACATTGCCGATGTGCTCCAGCATCAGCCGCCGCGCCCCGGCCGTGTCCCCGGCCTCGAGCGCCGCGACGATCGCGCCGTGCTCCGCGCAGGACTGCCCGGCCTCGTGCTTCGATTGGTAGAGCGTGGCCGCCAGCGTGGTCCGCGCGGTGAGGTCGCGCAGCACGTCGACGAGCAGCTGGTGCCCCATCTGCTCGGCCAGGCAGACGTGGAAGTCGGCCAGCAGGAAGGCGCGGGTGGCGGCGTCGGCACCCTCGATGGCGCGCTGTTCGTCGGCGATGTGGTCGCGCAGCTTGCGGATCACCTTCGCGAGCGGCCGGCCTTCGCTGGCCTCGAGGATGCCGGCCTCGACGATGCGCCGGGCCGAGAACGCGTCGCGCGCTTCCTCCGCGGAAGGCTCCACCACGTACCAGCCGCGGCGCGACTGCACTTCGACGAAGCCGCGCGCCTGCAGTTGCATCAGCGCCTCGCGCACCATGGTGCGGCTCACCGAGAAGTTCTCCGCAAGCGCCTGCTCGCCGAGCCGTTCGCCCGGCGCGAGCTTCTGCGCGAGGATGGCCTCGACGACGCGTTCGGCGATGACGGTGGGGCTGACGTCGGGGGCGGGCATGAGGCGGTCCGGTCTTTCCTGTGGTGGTCTCTTCAGTGGCTCGCGGTGTTTACCACGGCCCCGGCTTCGGCCAGCGGCTCGTCGTCGGGCGAGTAGTTGCCGTCGAGCACCGCATGGGCGCGTTCGCGGTCGATGTCGCCCTCCCAGGCGGCGATGGCCACGGTCGCCACGCAGTTGCCGATCAGGTTGCCCAGCGCGCGGGCGATGCCCATGAACCAGTCGACCGACAGCACCAGCACCAGCCCGATGGCGGGAATCGCCGGAATGGCGTGCAGCGTGGCCGCCAGCACGACGATGGCCGAGCCCGGCACGCCGTGCGCGCCCTTGGAGGTGACCAGCGCGATCGCCAGGATCGTCAGCAGGTCGGCCATCGAGATCGGCGTGTTGGTGGCCTGCGCGATGAACACGGCCGCCAGCGTGATGTAGATCGAGAACGCGTCGAGGTTGAACGAGTAGCCGGTGGGAATGACAAGGCCCACCGTCGAATCGCGGATGCCCATGCGGCGCAGCTTGGCCATGACCTGCGGCAGCACGCTG
This sequence comes from Variovorax atrisoli, assembly GCF_014195185.1. Lineage (NCBI taxonomy): Bacteria > Pseudomonadati > Pseudomonadota > Betaproteobacteria > Burkholderiales > Comamonadaceae > Variovorax > Variovorax atrisoli. The sequence goes on from NZ_JACIBG010000006.1 coordinate 431,949, forward strand.
TCGGAAGAGGTGGTGGCGAAGACGATGGTGAGCTCCTCGCGCAGGTAGCGCAGCAGCTTGATGAGGCTGAAGCCCGACATGCGCATCACCACGCCCAGCACCACGAACACGAAGACCAGCACCGCGCCGTAGAAGAGGGCGACCAGCATCCCCAACTGCTTGAGCGAGCCGATGCCGTACTGGCCCACCGTGAACGCGATGGCACCCAGCACGCCCAGCGGCGCCAGCTTGATGATGATGCCCATGATCTTGAAGAGCACCAGCGAGAGCGCATCCACCACCACGGCCACCGGCTTGCCGCGCTCGCCCAGCAGCGTGAGCGCGCAGCCGAAAAGCACCGCGAACAGCAGCACCTGCAGCACGTCGCCAGTCGCGAAGGCGTTCACCACCGTCGTGGGGATCAGCTTCATCAGGAACTCGACCGTGCCGCCGCTCGTGAGCTTGTCGGCGTTCGAGGCATAGGCGCTCATCGCGGCCGGGTCGAGCTTGGACGGGTCGACGTTCATGCCCGCGCCCGGCTGGAACACGAAGCCCAGCACCAGCCCCATGGCCAGCGCGATGGTGGTCAGCACCTCGAAGTAGATGAGCGACTTCACGCCCACCCGGCCCACGCGCTTCAGGTCTCCCGCGCCGGCGATGCCGTGCACCACCACGCAGAACACCAGCACCGGGATGATCATCTTGATCAGCTTGATGAAACCGTCACCGAGCGGCTTGAGCTTTGCGGCGAACTCGGGAGCGACCAGCCCCACGAGCACGCCGAGCACCAGCGCGATGACCACCTGACCGAAAAGCGATTTGGCGAAGCGGGGCATGAGGAAGATCTCCTGTCAGTCTGTCTTGTCGAGGTTTTGCATGCAAGGCTTGCCATTTCTTGCATGCAAGAAATGTAGGCAAGAAGACTTCGAGGCGATCAGAGGGTATTCCCGGGCATCGCCGGGAGCGCACTGCCGCGTTCGCCGGAAGATCGGGCGCACGCAGCGGCTCGTTCAGAAAGAGGGCTGAGGAGTCGCTTGGAGCCGCGGAACGCAGTGCCATGGCAGCGCCTCGGCAGCGGTTTGGCGAGGCCGTGGCGGGTCAGGGCCGACGGCACGCCGGACAGCAAGCGGGCGCCAGACGAACCCTGGCTCCCGGCTTCCGGCTTCCGGCTCAGGCGGCAACCGGCTGCGAAATGCCGCAGAGTGCGTCTGTCACCGGCCTGGTGCTTCGCTGCTTCACTGCCACGTCGGCGAGAGAGAGGATGCCCACGAGCCGCTTGTCGCGGTTGACGATCGGAAGGCGCCTGATCTGGTGGGCAGCCATGATCTGCGCTGCGTGGTCGAGGCGATCGTCTTCGTACGCCCAGCGGATGCCGGCGGACATCACGTCGCGCACCTTGGCCTTTGCGCCGCGGCCCTCCGCGATGCCGCGAACCGCGATGTCGCGGTCCGAGATCGCGCCCACCATGCGGTCGTTCTCGCCCACCGGCATCATCCCGAAGTCGCCGTCGCGCATGCGCTGTGCGGCTTCCTCGACGGTCGCATCGGGGCTGATGACCTCGACTTCGCGGGTCATCACTTCGTGGATCTTTCGCATCTGGGGGGCCCTTTCCTGAGAGTCATGGCTTGCGTGAGGCTGCGACTGCGTACAGCCCGGGTCTATTCCGTTGCAGCGGCGAATGTGTAGGAGAAGCTCGGCAAAGGTGGTGGTGTCGAGGGCGACGTGAAGAAGCTATCTGCTGCGAGGCGCACCCGGGGCCTGCTCGCCCGGTGGCAGGGGCGCCGTTGGCGTGGCGGGCAGTTCCACCGGCACTTCGAATCGCTTCTGCAGCACGTGGAAGTAGGCACCCGCCGCCAGCAGCGCGACCACTGCCGCCACGATGCCCCAGGCGAACACCCGGCGGTCTTCGCGCCGGGCACCTGCAGAGCCGCGCTCCTGCTGCATGTCGTGCATGTCGTTCACGTCGCTGGGCGCCTTCTCGTTCGCTCGTTGTTCTTCCATCGCATCACTTCGTCGTCGCCTGGAAGTCGGCCTTGCCCTTTTGCTCTTCGATGGCCTCGCATGAGCTCCAACCAGCCTTGCATTCGGAACCTGCAGCATCGCCCGAGGGCGTCGCCGGAACATTCATCTGCCGACGTATCGAGAGTGCCTTGGGGCAAGAAGCGGCAGCGTTACTGTGGTTGAGTTTCTTCATGTCGATCTTCTTGGGACGCCGGCTCTCGTTGCACCCAGGGGGAACCTAGGAACAGATCGGCTCCTCATTCGCCCGGCCCGATCAGTTCGCGATCAGTTTGCGGCGCACGAAACCCAGGCTAGAAAGCGCCAGGGGTGCGTCGATAGGACGTGCGGCGATGCAGCCGTCAGTCCACGCCGACGCACCGCCGCGCTGCCGGACGGGTCTCACGCCAGGCTGCTGCCGATTCCCACCGAAGCCACCCATACGCGGCGCAACATGGTTGCGCACGGGAAAGGAAGCTTTCATGCAGATGCTGCAGTTATCCAGCGAGCGGCGCGCACGCCTGCTGTCGCACGGCCTCCTGGCCATCAACGCGAGAAGCCAGGAGGTTCTTCAAGGGCTCACGTTCGAGGAGTCGCAGTTCCTGATCGATTTCGACGATGGCGGACATGGCGCGGGCGACGCCGCTTCGATGGAGCGCCGCGAAGAACTTGCGCTGCGGCACGAGCAGGCGCGGCTTCGCATCGCGAGGGCTGACGACGAGAGCAGTGCGGCCGAGGAGCCGCGGCCGAGCGTGGCTTCGAAGTTCTGAGGCGCTCAGGGCACGCGCTTGTTCGGCGATGCGCCGCCGGGGTTGGTGGGCGGGGCGGGCCGTTGATCCTGAATGACGGTGTCGTTGCCGGCGTAGTCCTTCTCGGCCTGTGCGCTGCATGCCGCTCGCGCCGCCGCAGCCTGAAGCTCGTCGCACTTCTTCAGGGCCACGCGGTAGTCGGACTCTTTCCGAGCCTGCTGCGCTGCGTTGCGCGCGTTGCCTTCGCCCTTGGGCTTGCCCGGGCCGCTCGCGTCGATTTCGGCGGGCAGGGGCAAGGGCGCCTGCTGCGCTGCAGCCTGGGCCGCAGCCAGGCAGAGCGCTGCGATGGCGGCGAATATCCTGAGGTCGGGTCCGTCCATGGCGGCCTCCGCAAAGAAACCAATCTGGGCCGCGGTTGCGGGACGCCATGTCGGACGACTGCCCCTCGCGCCGACGGAAGTGATGCGGAGCGCCGGGAACACGCTGGGCGCGCTAGCGCCGCACGAACACCTCGATCTCGACGCGGCGGTTCGGCGCGAGGCAGTCGATCAGTTCGGCCCGCTTCGCGGGCTGCGTGCACTGCACCTTCGGTTCCGTCTCGCCCTTGCCCTGCACGTGGATGGCCTGCGCGGGGACGCCCGAGCGCACGAGGTAGTCGCGAACGGTCTCGGCACGCGCCAGCGAGAGCGCCTGGTTGTAGGCGGCGCTGCCGAGCCGGTCGGTGTGTCCGGTGATGCCGATCGACTCCACCGGGCCGGCGCTGCGGATGTCGCTCGCCAGCGCTTCGAGCCTGCGCCGGCCCTCGGGCAGCAGGTCGGACAGCGAGCGGCCGTCGAAGCGGAACAGGCCGTCGGCGCCGAGGGTGGTCCTCGTGGCCGGGGCCGCCGACGGAGTGGTGGCAACGGGCGCGGCCGCCACGCGCGGCGGCCGCAGCAGGTCGGCACAGCCGAGGCCCTTCCAGTACATGCCGTTCGTCAGCACGTCCGCGTTGAAGCGCACCATGTACTGGCAGGTGAGGTACTCGGGGCCGGCGCCCGTGCGGAAATGGAAGATGTAGTTCCACTCGCGCACGCCGCCCAGCCCCTCGCTGAAGTGCGGAAAGCCCAGCAGCTCGCGTACCTGGTCCTTGCCCATCCCGGTGCGCATCGCGCGCAGGGCCTCGAGGTTCGGGAAGGTGCCTTGCTTCCACGTGGCCGAGCCCGGCGCGGGGAAGTCGTCGTCCCTCGGCGGTGCCGGGTTCTCCGCGGCGGCCCGGGCCTGCATCTCAGGGGTGATCGAGTAGCTGGCGCAGCCGCCGGCCAGCAGCGCGGCCATGCAGATCGCGGAAGCGGTGAAAAGGGCCCTGGTGCGAAGAGGCTTGTTCATGATGGAGTTCGTCCGGTTCATCTGTGTCGCCTTCCCTTCAGTTGAAGACCCATTCCGCGCCGACGGTGGCGCCCACGCCGGCACGGCTGGTGGCCACGCCGCCGGTGATGCTCCAGGCGTTGTTGTCCGCGGTGCGGCGGAAGCTCACCCCCACTGCGCTCTGGCCCTTGAAGGAGCCCGCGCCGATGCGCATGACCGTCTTGCCCGGCACGTAGCTGCCGGGCATCTGCAGCGCCATCGCGGCGGCGACACCGGCGTAGGCGTTCTTCTCCACGCCGTCAAGTCGGTCGCCCAGGGCGTTGATGCGGTTGTTCAGGCCGGCGCTGGTCGCGTTGAGCTGGTTGACGTTGACGGCATCGGTGCCCGCCACGCCCGGCGCCACGTTGTGCACCGTCACCGGACCGGTGGCATTGCTGCCGCCCATGGTCACGCTGTTGTAGTTGGTCGAGCCGTCGGGGTTGGTGTCGTACTTGACCGTGGATTGGTCGATCACCGCCACCTGGCCCTGCACGCCCCGCAGCTGCGACACGTTGACGGCGTCGCTGTCGGCCGTGCCCGCGGCCACGCCGGTGATCTGGCGGAACTGGCCGCTGGCGGCATTGCCTACCGACACGGCCGCCAGCGTGCTGGTGGTCGCGCCGATGGCGATGCGCTGCGCGTCGGTCGCGGTGGGCGGAACGTAGCCGGCCACGCCCGCCGCGGTGGACGCCACCGAGCCCGCGCCCAGCGCCACGCCCCCGGCCTGCGTCACGCTGGTGCCCGCACCGAGCGCCACGCCCTGCACGGCGGCGGCGGACGACTGCGTGCCCAGCGCGATCGAGTCGGCCAGATGCGAGGTCGAGCCCTGGCCGATCGCGATGCCGCCCGGCGCGCTCTGCTGCACCACCGCGCCGTTGCCGATGCCGATGCCGTTGTTGCCGTTGACCACCGTCTGCGGACCGACCGCCACCGACTCCGCGCCGATCGCCAGCGAATCCGCCGCCGTGGAGTTGGCGTGGAAGTACTGGATCGGCGTGACCGCGAAGGACTGCAGCGCGCCGCTGAGCTGGCGCAAGGTGACCGCGTCCTGCGCCTGCGTGCCGTCGGCGACGTTGGTGATCTGGCGGTAGGTGGTGGCGCTGCCCACGGAGAGGGCGCCCAGCAGCGTGCGGTCTGCAGTGTTGAAGGGGATCAGCGAACTGCCCGCGGGGATGTTGCCGGTGCCGGCGGCGATCGCGCGGTCGGAGACGGAGCCCGAGCCGATGGCGACGGCGCTGTCGATGGTGGCGCTGGCATCCTTGCCCACAGCCACGGCGTCGGGCGCCTGTGCGCCGTTGTTGTTTTCGTTGCCGCCGCCGGTGGACTGGACGCTGAAGTACCTGATCTTGTTCGCGGTGACCGTGCTGCTCAGATTCTCGATCGACTGATTGGTGGCGAACAGCTGCGAGCCATTGATCGCATCGGTCGAGGAACCGGAAATCCTGCCGGCCGCCACGTTGGTGATCGTGCGTTCGCCGCCCACGGTGCCGACGCTGACCGTGCTTGCCGGCGTGGTGCCGGCGAAGTTGTAGGTCGTGCCGTTGATCACCGTGTTCGCGGTGCCGACCGCCACGTCCGTCACAGAACCGGAGCCGAGCGCGACTGCCCCGGCGTTGTTGGCCACGGCGTTCGGACCGATGGCCACGGAATCCGTCCCCAGCGCCTGCGAGTCGGGTTGAGTCGAGTTCGCGTGGAAGTACTTGATGCCTGCACCGGCGTTGATGTTCGTGATGTCTGTCGTGTTCTTCGTGACCTGAAGGTTCGTGGCGTACAACTGCGAGCCGTTGACGGCATCGGTCGAGGTGTCGGAGAGCCGGCCGGCAGCCACGTTGGTGATCGTGCGCTCGGCGCCGGGAGCACCGATGCTGACCGTGCTGCCCGGAGCAGCGCCGGCGAACTTGTACGTGGTGCCGCCGATCACCGTGTTCGCGGTGCCGACTGCCACGTCCGTCACCGAACCGGAGCCCAGCGCCACGGCGCCGGCGTTGTTGGCCACGGCGTTCGGGCCGATGGCGACGGATTCCGCTCCCACCGCCTGCGAGTCGGGCTGGGTCGAGTTGGCGTGGAAGTACTTGATGCCGCCGCCGGCGTTGATGTTGGTGATGTCGGCCGTGTTCTTCGTGACCTGCAGGTTCGTGGCGTTCAGCTGCGAGCCGTTGATGGCATCGGTCGAGGTGTCGGAGATCCGGCCGGCCGCCACGTTGGTGATCGTGCGCTCGGCACCCACGCTGCCCACGCTCACGGTGCTCGCCGGCGTGGTGCCCTTGAAGTTGTAGACCGTGCCGCCGATGGTCGCGCTGGGCGTTCCCACCGCTGTTGCGGTGACCGAACCGGAGCCCAGGGCGACGTCACCCGCATTGGCCGCCGCCGTCGCCGCATCGCCGACAGCCACGCTGCCCGCCTTGCCGACGGCACCAGCGGTGGAGCCATTGCCCAGTGCCACCGACCCTTGGCCGATCGCCTTGTTGCCATTGCCGATGGCGACCGCGCCGTTGGCCTGGTTGGCGGCAGTCGCCGAGGCCGTGCCGTCGCTGTTGGCGATGTTGTCCGCGCCGCCGACGTACGCGCCCGTGCCGCTCGCGAAGCTCGGGTCGCCGATGGCCACGGCGCCGTTGCCGTAGGCCGTGTTGCCGGAGCCGATCGAGACCGCCTTGCCGCCTGTGGCGGTGGCGTTGGTGCCGATCGAAACCGCCTGGGCCGAATCCGCCCGGGCGTTGCTGCCGACGGCGATGGTGTTCAGCGCCGAGGCGGTGGCTTGGCGGCCGACGGCAATCGCTTCCGTCTGCGTGGCGGAAGACTCTCCGCCGACGGCGATGGCATTGGTTCCCGCCGCATTGGCGCCTGCCGTCGCATTGCCGCCAAGCGCCAGCGATCCGGTTCCCGAGGCGCGTACGGCGTTAGCTGCGGTGGCTCCGCCCGAGCCGAGCGCGGTGGCGTAGTCGGCACCGGCGTTGGCCCGGGTGCCGAGCGCGAGCGCGTCGACGCCGGCAGCCCGGGTGGCTACGCCCATCGCGACAGCGCGCGTCTGGGACGCTTCGACATCGGTGCCGACGGCAATGGCGGCCTCGGCCGTGGCACCCGTTCCCGGCACCGTGCGCGCGCCCAGGTTGATGGAGTTGATCTGGGAGGCGACCGCCTGGAAGCCGATCGCGATGGCGTTGCGGCCGCCCGCGCTGGCGCTGCTGCCCTGGGCGACGGCATCCAGCGCCGAAGCGCTTGCCGCCGTACCGACGGCGATCGCGTTGTCCACGCTCGCTTTGGCGTTCAGCCCGATCGACGTCGTTGCGTTGCTCGCGACACCGATACCAGCATTGGTGCCGATGGCCACGTTGTCGTTGCCGCTGACCAGGTTGCCTGCCGAGGCCTTCAGGGTGGCATCGTAGGCAACGGTGCTGTCGCCGACGCCCAAGGCGATGTTGCGCGTCCCCGTGACGCCCGAGCCCGCGCCCCGCATCACGCTCGCAATGCCGCCGCCCACGGCGGTGTTCTGTGCGCCGGTGACCAGCGTGCCTGCAGCGATGCCCACTGCGGCCGAACCCGTGTTAGCGGCCGTCGAGCCCGCACCCGCGCCCTGGCCGACTGCGACCGTGCTGGCGCCGGTTGCCACCGCCTGGGCTCCGAGCGCGAGCGAACTGTTCCCCAGCGCCCGGGAGGCGTTCCCTAGGGCAGTGGCCGCTTCGTCGGTCGCCCGTGCCGTGGAGCCGATGGCGGTTGCCGTTTGCGCGGTCGCGGCGGATTGCACGCCGATGGCAACGGCAGCGTTGCCGCTTGTGGTCACGTCCGTACCGATCGCGATCGAACCCTCGCTCAGTGCGCCGGTTCCCGGAGCGGTACGTGCGCCCAGGTAAAGGGCATTGACCGCGGAAGCAATGGCACCGTAACCGAGAGTCACGGCATTCAATCCACTACTGTTGGCGCCGTACCCCAGGGCCGTGGCGCCGCCTGCGGTCGCTTGAGATTGCTGGCCAGCGCATGTGGCTGAGCCGCTGTAGTAGTTGTACGGCGCCGTGGTGCAGATCGCCGACTGCGCTTGCGCCCAGGAGCCCCATCCCAAACCGCCCATCGCCAGCAGGGTGGCCACCACCCCTCTGACCAGGCGTTGCGGCGGAAGGGTGGCAGATGCCCCGTCTCGGGGGGGCACCGCTCTACCAGCCCTGCTGCGTTTTCCTCCGGCGGAAGTGATCTCGGACGCCGCTACCCAGGCGCCGAGCGATTCGTTCCACAACGAACGATAAGTATTGTTCATGAGCCCCGTCCCATCCATTTAAAGGTCGATGAATAGCCAAAAGCCATTCGGGCTCCCTGTGTAATTTGAATTATTTTTTGCAGGCAAATCTTATGAAATGAAATGGCGGCGGCCGTCTTTGCTGTCTCATTTTGGAGTCATTTTGTCGAAGTTATTCGAAAATTAAATCGAGCTGAATATGCGCATAGTAGTATGAAGATACTCAATGAATTATTTTTTACAATCTTAATTATTTCGGATATTAGCTATAAGTTGTAATCAATATTTTTTAAAATGAACGATTTATGAATATATTGATTTTTCATTGAAGTACTGATTCGCCTAGGGGCAGCGGCTCGTCATGAGAACGAGTGGGCATCGAAGATTGGCTGGTTTTGGTGGGTCCCGTGGCATGCCGCGATAATCCTGGCCGTTCTGAAATGGCGATGCCTTTTCAGATCCTCACTACTTTTTTTGCTCTCTCGTCATGTCTTTCCACTTTGCATTTGGGGCATCCGCAGCTCTCGCATTCGGCCTGGCGCTGACCCTGCCCGCCATGGCTCAAATCAGTGCATTGGCGCCGCGTATGCAGTCCGACCTGAAAGACATCCGAATGAAAGCGATCACCAGCCTGCCCAGGGCCGGCGGCAGCGCCGGCGACCGCGACGGCTGCCCTTTGAGCGTGATCGAGCCCAGGTCGACAGCGGCGAAGCTGGTGGCAGCGCAGGGCTGGGCGGTGATGGCGGACGTGCCGCTGGGCGCCTATCGCGCCGTCAGCTTTGCCGGCCGGATGAAGGCCGGCACGAGCGGCACCTGCAGCATCACCCAGGGCAACGTGGCCGTGTTCGACGGCGACAGGCTCCTTGCGCTGGCCTACGGCAAGTCGGACGAAGACACCGCCATCGGCAACCTGACGCCGCTCGAGGGCGGCAGCGTGCGCGTATGGAGCGGCGGCATCGTCGGCTCGCCCGCGGGCGACCTGCGCGTGGAGGCCGACGGCACCGTACGGCTGGGCAGGGTGGCCGACGAGGAGACCGTCTGCCGCGGCCGTGCCAGCGTGCCGAACGTCTACGGCATGCCGATCGACAAGGCCCGCAAGGCGCTGGCCGACAAGGGCTGGAAGCCCGTTCGCGTCAAGCCCGACGGCGAATCGCGGCAGGCCGGGTTGATCAGGCGTGGCATCGTCGAGGTCGAGTCCTGCGCGGGTACTGGCCTGGCCTATTGCAGCTTCAGATACACCGGCGCGGCGGGCACGCTGTCGCTCGTCACCGCAGGCGAAGAGGGCCTTCCGCACACCGTCGGCTACGACGTCAAGTGCCGCTGAACACGATGAAGAAGATGAACATGACCAAGACCCGGTGCTTCTCCCTGCACGTCGCGTGCGTCGCCCTGCTGCTTGCCGCCGCAGGCCCCGCCCACGCCATCGATTGCAGGAAGGCCGGCAACCGCGTCGAGCACATGATCTGCGCCGATGCCAGGCTCAAGGCCGCCGACGCGGAAATGGGCAAGGCCTATGCAGCCCTCGTGCAGCAGGCCGGCAACGACGCCGAACTGCGCGCGATGCTGGTGCGCAGCCAGAAGCGCTGGATCGAAGCGCGCGACATGCGTTTCGACTCGCCCATGGACTACCCCGGCGCGCCCGACGCCGCCGCCTTGCCCCGCAACCTTCTGCAGGAAATGCGCCGCCGCACCCGCACGTTGAGCGAGCCCGGCAAGACCGACCGCGCCGTGCCGCGCCTGCTCGAAGCCGCGCAGGCGCAGCGCAAGTTCCTTGCGCAGTTCACAGGCGGCCCCTTCGCTGGCTTCGCGACCTCGTGCGACTTCCTGCCCGGCGGCCAGCAACTGAGCTACGGCTGCTTCAGCGACCGCAGCTACCAGCACCACGAGCGCGTCTGCACGCTGCGTGACGACTGGGCCAGCGGCAGCTACTACCAGACGCGGCTCGTCGGCAATGTCGTTCAGGGCCGCCTGCAGACCGTCGCTGCATGCGGCGACGGATCCGAGGGCGGCAGCCCGTGCCCCGAGGCGGACGGCAGCGGCAGGCCGGGCGCGCGCTGGAACCTCCAGCCGGGCATTGCGGCATCGATGCCGAAGCCTTCGCCCAAGCTCGATGCGGAAGCCAAACTCGAGGCCGACGACACCGCCTGGCTGCGTGCCTGCCTGACCGACGCACGCTATCCGCAGGGCGCGGCGCGCTGACGCCAGACGCCGCCAGCCGCCAGGCAGCGCGGCGTTTCGGGGCGGGCCTTGCCTGCGCACCTACATCGGCTGTCCTGCCGTTCCCACATCCATTGCGATGGCAGCGCAAAAGCATGGGTCCCGGATCGACCACCGCCCCGGAGCGCAGCCTTGCCGACATCGTCCACCCGCACCAGCAACCGCAAGCGCTCGCCGGCGGCCAGCGGAGCGCGGGGCGACATCCGCATCGGAATCTCCGGCTGGCGCTATGCGCCCTGGCGCGGGCGCTTCTATCCGGCAGGGCTGACGCAGCGCAACGAGCTCGCCTTCGCCTCGCGCATGCTGCCCAGCATCGAGCTCAACGGCTCTTTCTATTCGCTGCAGCGCCCCGAGTCGTACGAAGCTTGGCGCGACCAGACGCCCGACGGATTCGTGTTCGCGGTCAAGGGCTCGCGCTACATCACGCACATGCTGCAGCTCAAGGACGTGCGCCCGGCTCTCGCCAACTTCTTCGCCTCGGGCGTGCTCGCGTTGGGCGCCAAGCTCGGTCCCATCCTCTGGCAGCTGCCGCCGAGCATGCGCTACGACCCGGAGCGCATCGACGCATTCCTGTCGTTGCTGCCGCGCGACGCCAAGGCCGCCGTCGCGCTTGCCCGCGAGCATGACGAGCGCATGGAGGGCCGGTCGTCGCTGAAGGCGCCGCGCAGCCTGCGCATCCGCCATGCGATCGAGGTGCGCCACCGCAGCTTCGCCGACCCCGATTTCATCGCCATGCTGCGCCGCCACGGCGTGGCCCTGGTGGTGGCCGACACGGCGGGGCGCTGGCCCCTGCTCGAAGACCTGACGGCCGATTTCGTCTACATCCGGCTGCACGGCGACAAGGAGCTCTATGCCAGCGGCTACGGCGATGTGGCGCTCGACCGCTGGGCGCAGCGCATCGAGGCATGGAGTCGGGGCCACCAGGTCGGCGACGCGCGGCTGGCCTCGGATGTCGCCGCGCGGCGGGGAAAACGCGATGTCTACTGCTACTTCGACAACGACATGAAGGTGCACGCGCCATACGACGCGGCGCATCTGGCGAAGCGGCTGGGGCTTGTGACGGGCTTCGGGCCCGACGACTCGTCCATCGATGAAGCCGCATCGGCCCTGCCGAAGAAGAAGGCCAGCCGCCGGGAATGAGAGAGAGAGAGGGAGAGCAGCGCGGCCGGCTCGCCGTGCGGCGCATTCTTCTTCAACTACATTGCCCGCATGACCGAATCCCTGCCGGGCGAAGCGCCCGTCTACCTCGAGGCCGCAGCGAGCGGCGAATTCATCGAACTGCACGAACACGACAATCGCCTGCGCGTGCGCGCCGGCGCGATCGGCCGGCCCTGTCTCGTGCTGCACGCCGGCTTCGAGTCGCCAGACAAGGCACATGCCCATCGCCAGCGCCTGCTCGATGCCTGGCGCGCCCGCGGCTTCGTGGAGTGTCCGCCATTGGCGCAGGTCCTCGAAGGCAGCGTCGCCGAAGAGCTGCATTGCGACGGCCGCGTGCCTCATCCGCTGCTGGCCCCGTTCTTCCAGATCGACGGCGCCGACGAACTGCAGGGCCAGCCCCGGCGGCTCGCGCTGTTTCGCGACGGCCTGCGCTGGCATGGCGACTTCGACTTGGAACGCATCGCCGAACTCGGCCTGTACGCGGGCGTCATCGTGGCCGGCGATGTCGACGTGGACGGCGTGTTCAGCCAGCTCACCCACACCTATCCGCGCCACGTGCTCGTGGGTGGCGACGTCCGTGCCGCCAGCTTCGGCCACGGGGACAGCCACATGCGCGTGCTCGGCGACGTGCGCGTGCGCAACATCGTCTACGGCGAGTACAACGACGGCAGCCTGCGCATCGATGGCGCCGTACATGGCCGCGCGTTCATCTCCGCCGACCATGCAATGCACGTCAAGGCCGGCTGCCATGCACCGGTGTGCGACTGGAACAGCGGGCAGAACTGGTCCGACTGCCTCCATCCGGGCCTGTTCGAGGCAGACGATCCGCAGGAGGCCGAGACCGGCGCCATGATTTCCCCCGACGCCATCCGCACCTTCATGCGCGAAGGCCGCGACCCGTTCCGTGATGGCACGCAGCCGGCGATGGACGAGTCGCCGCGGGCCACAGCGGAGCCTTCGCCGCTTCCACCGCCTTCATCGTCCTTTGCAGAGCGCCTGCGCGAGTGCGTCGAGGCCGGCGACACCGAAGCGATCACACAGCTGATCGAAACCTGGCCGCAGCGCGACGAGGAATGGCAGCAGGCCCTGACCGGCCGTCTTTTCGCGCCGAGCACCACGCCGCAGCAGCGTGTGCGGTTGAAGGCGGTGCAAGGCCAGGTTGTCTCCCGCACATGATCTTCGACCGCGACACCTACCGCCGCTTCTTCGACGGCTACTTCATCCGAGACTGCACCATCGGCATCGAGGACGGCCGCCTCGGCTTCCTGCTGTTTGAGGAGCAGGAAGACAAGGACCATGACGAGCCGTTCAAGGTCCGGCTGCTCGCCGTCAAGCTGGCGAATCCGGTCGAGACTCGGTTCTTCGCGCTGACCACCCAGGCGCTGGGGCTGGGCTGCGATCTGTCTAGCGCCTGGGCGCCAGACCATTCGGAGTTCGTCTCGGTGGGCATCGGACGGGAGACGCTGGCCTACAAGCCGAAGGTCCACAAGGGGCAGGAGGCAAGCATTCCTTTTCATGGCGCAGGCGAGCCGCATCCGGTGTCAGGGCTCCAGTACGACAGCATCGTGCTGCGCACCGCACGCGCCGGCACCACGGTGTTCTCGGTCGGTGCGCCGTTCCGGGTGTACGAGCGGCTGGGCCCTGAACAGTGGCGCGAGCACATGGAGATCCCGCTGCCCGAAGGGCTTGGCAGCACGGAGCCTGATGTTGCGGACGACACCTTGTCGAACTCGAACTTCAATGATCTTGCCGGCCTTTCTGCGCAGGACCTGTACGTGGTCGGGTCGCGTGGCGCCGTCTGGCGACGGCATGAAGGGCTCTGGAAGCAGCTGCCCTTTCCCTCGACACTGGATCTGAAGACCGTGGCTGTCGCGCCCGACGGCACGGCCTATGTCACCGACGAACGCGGCCACGTATGGCAAGGGCGCGACGACAGCTGGCGTTGCCTGACTCCGAAGCCACACAGCGAAAGCTTTCTCGACAGCGCCTGGTTCGCCGGCCGGCTCTGGTGCACTGGCAGGACGGGCGGCTGCTACGTGCTCCAGGGCAGCAGGATGGTGCTGGCCATGGATGCGCGCCGGCAGCCGATGCCCCATGACTACTCGCTGGTATCGCAGCGGCTGGATGTGTCGCCGGATGGCCGCAGGATGCTGGTTGCCGGTTGGCACGGGGCACTGGAGTTCGATGGCGAGCATTGGACGGTGCTGTTCTACGGCGAGCCCTGAGCCCGGCTATCCACCGGCTGCTAGGCTCGCGTGCTCATCCCCGCGAGAAGCTTCTCACCCATGTCCAGCAACAAGTTCCAGATCGGCAAGTGCGCGTTCGAGTTCGCACCGGATACCCAGGTCGTCTTCGAGGACGACGGCATGTCCTTCGAGCTGAAGGCACGGCCCGTCGCCTTCGACAAGGCGCTGCACGCGCCGCCCTTCGACCCGGAGGGCTCCGACAATCCTGCGCCCGGGCAGATCGCTCCTTCGTTCCGCTCCTCGACCTTTCACTTCTACGACAACCACGACACCCCACAGCGGCGCGTGCGCTACCTGAAGGACCAGCCGACGCACGGCTTCTACATGTGGGAGAAGGGCTTCGCGTACGGCACGCGCTTCTTCGGCGAGATCGACCTGCGGCCCGACCGGATCGCGATGCACGGCCTGCTGCGGCACGACTACGAGACGGACGAGGAGGGCGTCGCGGTGGATGTGGTGTGGCACTGCACGCCCGGAGAAGTGGAGCTGCGCCAGCACACCTACGGCAGCCTCGAGGAGGCGATGGCCGCGCCGCCCGAGCGCGTGCGCCGGCTGCTCGTCGGCGCATGGGACGCCCGCTGGCACGACGAGCTGCTTCGCTTCACGCAGCTCGAGTTCCTGTCGATGCAGGCCCTGTGGACCGGCGATGCGGAGAGTGCCGTCAGGGTCTTGCCGGAATCGCTCTGCACGCTCACGCGCCTGCGCGAGCTGCATCTGCGAAGCAGCAGCATCACCCGCCTTCCCGAGAACCTGGGTGCGCTCGAATCGCTGGAGGTGCTTTCGCTGCAGCATTGCCGGCTCGAAGCCTTGCCCGGCGGCATCGGCAAGCTCGCGCGCCTGAAGAGGCTGCTGCTGGACGGCAACCAGCTCAAGACAATTCCCGAGTCGGTGGGCCATCTGCCGGCGCTCGAACTGCTGAGCATCGACGGCAACCCCTTCGAATCGCTGCCGGCTTCGCTGCAGAACATCGAGAAGGTCAGCATAGAGAAGAAGAACGAGGCGCTCTTCCGCGACATCCGCTATCGACCGGAGTTGGAGATCTCGGTCGATCGCGAGGCCTTCATGGCCCGCAGCAGCCCGCGAGCGGCGGCGCTGCTGGGCGATGCCCTCGCGCGACATGGGCTCTCGAACTACGCAGGGCCGCTGCGGCGCCATGCACGTCAGGCGCTGCGTCTGCGCACCACCGAGCCCGAGGACTACGCGACGCCCGGCAGCACGCGCATCGGCGGCACGCCGGACCTGCCCCCCGGCGTCGACTACCCGAGCACCGACGGAAAGCTTTGGCGCTTCTTCGCGCAGATCGATCTCGCCGCGATCGCCGCGCTGCAATCGTGGCTGCCGCGCACCGGCCGGCTCTACTTCTTCTGCGAAGGGCAGGAGCATGGCGACGGTGTGCGCGTCCTGCATTCGGATGCGCCCGTTGCCGAACTGCGGCCCCATGCCTGGCCCGAAGGAGCGGAGTTCGCCGATGGCTTCGACGTGGGCGACGCGCACGAGGGCTACAAGGTCTGGATCGACTCCACGGTGTCGGTGCCGAATCTCTACAACGCAGGCGGAGGGCGCCTCATCGGCGAAGACGCCGTGCTGCTCGAGATCGAGGGGAATGATGAACTGCAGGAGGCCTGGTGGGCGCTCGAGGCCGAGCTCACCGGCGACGACGAGCGCAGGAACGGCGCGCACCTGATGAATGCCCATGTGTTCACGCAGCACGAGAACCCGCAGGAGCAGGCCTCGCGCGAGAAGGGCGGGCTGCCCGAGGAGTGGATCAACCTGCTGACGCTGCGGTCCGACGACAAGCCCGGCTTCTGCTTCTGGGACGCCGGCACCTTCACCTTCAGCATCCACGAGAAGGACCTGGCGCTCGGTGATTTCTCGCGCGTGCACGGTAGCCTGGAGAGCAGCTGAACCGGCTTTGCCGATGCGGACTAGAACTTTCGCAGTCCCGCCTGCGTTGTTCTTTCGCAATACCCGCATTTCGCCGCGCCAGATGGGACATCGGCGCGCATTCCGATACCTAGAATCGCGCCGGTCCGGGCGTCCGCCCGGCTCTGCCACTCCGGAGAAACCGCGATGTCCTTTTCGTTCGGTGCCGTCGTCGTCACGTACTTTCCCACCGACGGGCAACTGGCGAATCTCCATGCGCTTTCATGTATGTGCTCGCGCCTGTGCGTGGTCGACAACACACCGCAGCCCGGCGACTGGCACGGCAAGATCGCCGAAGAAGGGGTCACCGTGCTGCACAACGGCAACCGCGGCGGCATCGCGGGTGCCTTCAACTGCGGCATCGCCGCACTCGAAGCGCAGGGCGCGGAACTCTTCTTCCTTCTCGACCAGGACTCGGTGCTGCCGCCGGGCTACTTCGAGGCCATGTGCGAGGCGGCGGAGAAGGCACAGGGCATGGCTGAAGGCGAGGGCAAAGACGACGCCGCCTTCCTGATCGGCCCTCTCGTGCACGACACCAACCTCGATGCGCTGATCCCGCAGTTCGGCCTCCAGGGCAAGCGCGTCTACCAGTTCGACCTGCGCAAGCCCTTCACCGAGCCGCTGGCGCGCTGCGCCTTCATGATCTCCTCGGGCTCGCTGATCTCGCGCGGCGCATGGGCCAGGCTCGGCCGTTTCGACGAGCGCTATGTGATCGACCATGTCGACACCGACTACTGCATGCGCGCGCTGCGCAGCGAGGTGCCGCTCTATCTCAACACGCAGGTGGTGCTGCACCACCGGATCGGCGAGCTCGAGGCGAAGTCGCTCTTCGGCTGGAAGATCTACGTCATCAACTACCCGGCCGTGCGGCGCTACTACATCACGCGCAATGCGCTCGACCTCTCGCTGGCGCACATGCGCGCCTTTCCGGCGATCCTGTTCATCAACGTCTACACGCTCAAGCAGATCCTGCCCATGCTGATCTTCGAGCGCGACCGCCTGAGGAAGAGCGTCGCGCTGCTGGTCGGCTGCTTCGACGGCCTCTTCGGCAGGCTGGGCGGCATCCGCGAAGCTCGCCCGCGCGTTGGCAGGTACCTGAGCCGCAGCGGGTGAGGGCGCAGCGATGAGTTCAGGCCCCCAGGCACTTCACGTACCGCGCGTGCGCCGCGCAGCGCTCGCCTTCATCTTCGTGACGGTGCTGATCGACTTCCTGGCGTTCGGCCTCATCCTTCCCGGGCTGCCGCATCTCGTGGAGCGGCTGGCCGGCGGCAGCACCGCGGCGGCGGCCTACTGGATCGCGGTGTTCGGCACCGCGTTCGCGGCGATCCAGTTCGTGTGCTCGCCGCTCCTTGGCGCGCTGTCGGACCGCTTCGGCCGGCGGCCGGTGATCCTGCTGTCGTGCCTGGGGCTGGCGGTCGACTTCGCGTTCATGGCGCTGGCCGACAGCCTGCCGTGGCTCTTCGTCGGCCGCGTGGTGTCGGGCGTGTTCTCGGCCAGCCTCACCACCGCCAACGCGTACATCGCGGACGTGACGGCGCCGCAGGACCGCGCCAGGAGCTACGGCATCGTCGGCGCCGCCTTCGGGGTCGGGCTGGTGCTCGGGCCGGTGCTCGGAGGGCAGCTGAGCCACGTCGATGCGCGCCTGCCTTTCTGGTTCGCGGCAGGCCTCACGATGCTCAACTTCTGCTACGGATGCTTCGTGCTGCCCGAATCGCTGCCGCCCGAGCGGCGCAGCCCGAGGCTCGACTGGTCGCACGCCAACCCGGTCGGCTCGCTGATGCTGCTCAGGCGCCATCCGCAGGTCTTCGCGCTGGCAGCGGTGATCTTCCTGGTCAACCTCGCGCAGTACGTGTACCCGAGCGTGTTCGTGCTCTTCGCCGACTACCGCTTCCAGTGGAAGGAAGACACGGTGGGCTGGGTGCTCGGCCTGGTGGGCGTGCTCAGCGTGATCGTCAATGCATTGCTGGTCGGGCCGGGCGTGAAGCGCTTCGACGAGCGGCTGGCACTGTTGTTCGGGCTGGGCTGCGGCGTGCTGGGCTTCGCCATCTGCGGCGTAGCCGATGCCGCCTGGGTCTTCATGCTCGCGCTGCCGTTCTGCACCTTGCTGGCCTTCGCGGGGCCGGCCGCGCAGGCGTTGGTCACGCGGCAGGTCGACGCGGCGGAGCAGGGGCGCATCCAGGGTGCGCTGACGAGCCTGGTGTCGGTGGCGGGCATCGTTGGGCCCGCGGCCTTCGCCGGCAGCTTCGGCTACTTCATCGGCGCGGATGCACCGGCGCGGGTGCCGGGCGCGCCGTTCTTCATTGCCGCTCTGTTCCTGTGCGTGAGCGTGCTGGTCGCGTGGCGCTGCACGCGACCCGTGGTGGCGGCTGCAGGCGACGCAGCGGTAGAGCCAACCTGAGGCGCGCCGGCAGGCCGCTTCAGCCCAGGAACTCGCCCTCGTTGAACTGCTCTTCCATGCGCTGAGTCGCCTTCGCGACATGGGCGGCGAGCATCTCGTCCAGGTCGATGCCGGTCAGGGCCTTCTGGCAGAGCGGCTTGTATCGCGCCACCCAGTCTTCTTCGCCTGCGTCGTGCTCGTAGACGACGTTGTGGAAGGCGCCGTCCCGGTCGAAGGCCAGAAGGGTGCGGTCTTCATAGCGGTGATGCGCCCAGCCGAAGACCACGTAGTGCTCCGTCAGCGCTTCCTGAGAGGCCGGCTTCAGACCGCCGAACTCCTGCCGGCTGCCGAAGGTGCACAGCGCGCCCATGAGGCTGGGCCAGGCGTCGTCGACGTCCGGGCTCTCGCCCCAGGAGAGCAGTCTGTCGATGGCGAGCAGGTCGACATGGCGCATGCGGTTCTCGGGCAGCAGCGAGAAGGCGCCCAGCGATCCATAGAGCGCTTTCAGCGGCTCGGGCAGGCGCATCCCGATGCGGGCCTCCAGGCTCTCGATGGCGTCAGCGCTCTCGGGGCCCTGGCGAACCGCGGAGAAGGCGCATCCGAAATCCTCGGCCGTG
The DNA here is from genome assembly GCF_014195185.1 of Variovorax atrisoli. Taxonomy (NCBI): domain Bacteria; kingdom Pseudomonadati; phylum Pseudomonadota; class Betaproteobacteria; order Burkholderiales; family Comamonadaceae; genus Variovorax; species Variovorax atrisoli. The sequence goes on from NZ_JACIBG010000006.1 coordinate 450,821, forward strand.
TCTTCGTCCTCGATCCGGGCGACCTGCCTGGCGAGTTCCTCGACCCTGGCTTCGTGGCGGTCGAGGGCGGCGGTGAAGCGGGGGAGGCGGTCGGCCAGGGAAGGAACTGTCTGCATGGTCCGTGCGGCGGGGCAGGGCGCCAGCCGTGCTGTTTGGGGCGCGGCGAGTATAGGCGGGCGGTCTCCGGACGGCAGCCGGGCAGTACTGGCCGCATGGCCCGTACGTAATTCCCCTTACGGTCCGGTCAGATTGCAATCAGTTTGACGCCAGAGCATGCAGGGGTCCGGCTTTCCGCCCGGATGGAGACGATCAGTGCCGGTTCGCCGGTGCCGGTGATTTCGAAACCCATCGCACAAGAAGAGATGAAAAACAGAACCCTTGTCAGAGGCTTGTTCCTCATGGCGATAGCGTTGGCCTTCGGCCTGACCTCGCTTCGCTACCCCATCGGAGACTTGAGCCGCGCCGGCCCCGGTTTGTTCCCCGCCATGATCAGCGCGATGCTGCTGGTGATCGCGGTTTCCACCGTGATCCGCTCGTTCTTCGTGGAGAGCGTGAAGCTGGAGTTCAACTTCAAGAACATCTCGCTCATTCTCGGCAGCCTCTGCGGCCTGGCCGTGATCTCCATGTACGTGAACATGATCGCCGGGATCATCTTCATGGTCTTCTGCTCGGGCTTCGCAGCGTCGTCCTACTCGGTGATGCGCAACGTGAAGATCTCCGCCGGGCTGGTCATCATGGCGCTGGCCCTGCAGAAGCTGCTCGGCCTGAACCTGCCGCTGTATTGAGGAAAGACACGACATCATGGAAGTCCTCAACAATCTCGCGTTCGGGTTCTCGCATGCCCTGACCATGCAGAACCTGCTGTTCTGCGCCATCGGCTGCACGGTGGGCACGCTCGTCGGCCTGCTGCCCGGCCTCGGCCCGCTGGCCACCATCAGCCTGCTGCTGCCGCTGACCTACTCCATTCCCACCACCGGCGCGCTCATCATGCTGGCCGGCATCTACTACGGCGCCCAGTACGGCGACAGCGTCAGTGCCATCACGATGAAGATCCCGCATGCGAGCAGCATCGTGGCCTGCATCGACGGCTACGCGATGACGCTCAAGGGCCAGACGGGCCTTGCGCTCTTCACGGCCGGCTTCTCCAGCTTCATCGGCGGCACCGTGGCCATCATCGTGCTGTCGTTCCTTGCACCGGTGCTGGGCGAAGTGGCGTTCCTGTTCGGCCCCGCCGACTACGTCGCGATGATGCTCGTGGGCTTCGTGTGCGTGAGCTTCGTGACCACCGGCAGTCTGCTCAACGGCCTGGCGATGTGCATGATCGGCGTGCTGCTGGGCACCATCGGCACCGACGTGAACAGCGGCATGCAGCGCTTCACGCTCGACCTGCCGTTCCTGGTGGACGGCGTGGGCATCGTGAGCATCGCGCTGGGCTGCTTCGGCATCGCCGAGATCACCAAGAACCTCGACTCGCGCGAGGAGCGCTCGCCCTTCAACGGCAAGATCAACCTGATCCCGACCTGGGCCGAGTTCAAGCGGATCATCCCCAGCGCCCTGCGCGGCAGCGCGATCGGCTCCTTCCTGGGCATCCTGCCCGGCGGAGGCCCGACCATCGCCCAGTTCGCCGCCTACGCGATCGACAAGAAGGTCAGCAAGTACAAGCACGAGATCGGCACCGGCTGCATCGAGGGCGTGGCCGGCCAGGCCGCTGCCGACGAGGCCGCCGCGCGCACCAGCTTCATCCCGCTGATGAGCATCGGCATCCCCGAGAACGCGGTGATGGCGCTGATGCTGGCCGCTTTCATCATCAAGGGCATCCAGCCCGGCCCGAACATGATCGGCAGCCACCCCGAACTCTTCTGGGGCCTGGTGGCCAGCATGTGGATCGGCAACGTGTTCCTGCTGGTGCTGAACGTGCCGCTGGTGCGCTACTGGCTGTCGGTTTTCAAGATCCCGTACGCCGTGCTGTTCCCGTCGATCCTGTTCTTCTGCTGCATCGGCACCTACAGCGTGAACAACAGCCTGGAAGACATCTTCATCACCGCCGCCTTCGGCTTCATGGGCTACATGTTCATGCGGCTGGAGCTCGACGCGGCGCCGCTGATGCTGGGCTTCATCCTCGGCCCGATGCTGGAGGAGAACTTCCGCCGCGCGATGCTGCTGAGCCGCGGCAGCTTCGGCATCTTCGCCACCCGCCCGATCAGCGCCACGCTGCTGAGCCTGGTCGGCGTGTTCATCGTCTGGCAGGTGGTTTCGTTCCTGAACAACGTGCGCAAGAGCAAGGGCGCCGCGTTGCCGCCGCAGTCAGGCGCGGCGCTGGAGCCGCAGGAGTAAGCGGCCCGGCCGCCTTCCTGCAAGCGGACGAAACTGCATTCGCCGCGTTGCCCGATCCGGGTGACGCGGCGAATTGCTTTGCGGGGTGGTGGTCGCGCGTGGCGCGCCTGCCTCGCCTCGCCCTGAATCAATGCATGTCAATGCATGCGTGCGAACTTCCCCGGCGGCTGACCCACGTGCCGGCTGAATGCCGTGCTGAAGGTGCTCGCCGATCCGTAGCCTACCCGCTGCGCCACTTCCGCGATCGCAAGCTCGTCGCCGCGCAGAAGCTGCTTGGCCAGGGCCATGCGCCATGAGAGCAGGTACTCCATCGGAGGCATGCCGACCGCGCGGTTGAAGCGATCGAAGAAGGCCGAGCGCGAGAGCGCGCTCTTGCGCGCCAGCTGCTCCACCGTCCAGCTGCGTGCGGGGTCTCCATGCATGTGGCGGAAGGCGGCAGCCAGCCGCCTGTCGGCCAGGCCGCGCAGGAGCCCGGGCGAGGCCTGTTCGCCCGAGCTGCTGCGCAGCGCCTCCACGAGCAGCACTTCCACGAGCCGTGTGAGCACCAGTTCGCGGCCCGGCCTGCGTTCCAGCGATTCCTCGCGTACCAGCTGGGTCAGCAGCGGCAGCTTCTGCGAACCCTGCACATGCAGCACGGCGGGAAGCAGCGACACGAGCATGGCCGAATCGGGCGAGTCGAACTCGAAATAGCCGCCCAGCATCCGTACGTCGGGACGGCCGCCGCGCGTGCCGTGGCGGATCTCGCTGCCGCTCGTATCCATGGCGGCCTTGCGCGCATCGATGGCCACGGGTGTGCCGGGCTCCAGGCTCGTCATCGTGAAGCCGGGCGTGGTGGGCAGCAGCACGAAGTCTCCAGCTGCAAGCGTCAGCGTTTCCTCTGCGTCGACCGACAGCAGGCAGCTGCCTTCGAGAAGCGCGCAGAAGCTCGGAAGGCCGAACTGCGTGTAGCGCACGCCCCAGCGCCCGGCTCCGCTGATCACCTTGGAGAACACCGCGCGGGGCTTGAGCAACGAGATCACCTGCGACAACGGATCGACGGCCATGGCTGGACTCTCGCAAATGAATGATGGACTGATGATTGTAGATAGTCCGATCGAAGGCGCCTATCGTACGGGCTTCTTCCAACGCTCATTCACTCATCCACACAGAGGACCCCATGAAGACTGTTCTGATCACCGGCTGCTCGTCCGGCTACGGCCTTGCCACCGCGCGCCACTTCCATGCCCAGGGCTGGAAAGTCATCGCGACCATGCGCAAGCCGCAGGAAGGCCTGTTCGAGGACTCGCCGCGCATGCGCGTGCTGGCGCTCGACGTGGCGCAGCCGGAGAGCATCGCCGCAGCGCTCGATGCGGCCGGGCCGGTCGACGTGCTGGTCAACAACGCCGGCGTCGGCCTGTTCGGCGCCTTCGAGGCCACGCCCATGGCGACGACGCGCGAGCTCTTCGAGATCAACACCTTCGGCGTGATGGCCATGACCCAGGCCGTGCTGCCCGGCTTCCGCGAACGCCGCAAGGGCGTGATCGTCAACGTGACATCGAGCGCAACGCTCGCTCCCATGCCGCTGGTCGCTGTCTACACCGCCAGCAAGACCGCGATCGAGGGCTTCACCGCCTCGCTCGCCCACGAACTGCAGGCGTTCGACGTCGCAGTGAAACTCGTCGAGCCCGGCTATGCACCCACGACACGCTTCGCGGACAACGGCCGCGAGCGCATGCAGGGCCTGATCACCGAGCCTTACGCGCCCCTTGCGCATTCGATCTTCGGCATGCTGGCGCAGGCCACGCAACTGACGCAGGAGTCAGACGTCGCCGAGGCGGTCTGGCGAGCGGCGAACGACGCCACGGGGCAACTGCGATTCCCGGCGGGCGCCGACGCGGTCGCGCTGGCGCAGCGGGCCGCGGGTTGAAGCAGCCGGTCGGCGCTTTCGCCAGCCTCAGCCGGCCGAAGTCACTGCCGCGGTGGCTGGCTAAGAAGCCTCGGGCTCGCGCTGCAGCGCAGTGTCGGTATGGGGAATGGGCGCGGTGAGGATCTGCGCCAGCCAGTGATCGAGCGTGTCGCCCGATGGCCGTGCCAGGCGATGGCCGCCGGGCGAGGGTTGCGCGGCGCTTTCCGTGCGGCGCGTGATGGGCCCCACCTCGTCGGGAAACCATCTGAAGATGCTGAGCTGGCTCTTGTAGCCGTCACCCTGGCGCACGAACAGAAATCCCTGCTGCGCGTTGCCTTCCGCATCGACCGGGACACCGGCGGCACGCAGGGCCGTGACCCTTGCACCTGTGTCCATGTCGCGCGGCAGCTTCAAGGTGATGGTTGCGTTGTGGACCATTCGTCTCGCCATGTTCTTACCCTCATGCTTTCTTGTGGCTCGCTGACTCGAAAAGCTTTCCCAGGGGCCCGCGCTTTTTTGTGAGGGAGGCGCGGGCCTCCCGGAACTTCATTGCGCTACCGCTTACTTGTCGTGATGCAGGTAGCTCGCCTGCTTCGGCAGCAGCAGGCTCACGGTGAAGGCGACGACCATCATGGCCGTCACGTACCAGTAGAAGTACGACTCGTGCCCGATCGACTTCAGGCCCAGCGCCACGTACTCGGCGCTGCCGCCGAAGATCGCGTTGCCCACCGCGTACGACAGGCCCACGCCCAGCGCGCGGATCTCGGGCGGGAACATCTCCGCCTTCACGATGCCGCTGATCGAGGTGTAGAAGCTCACCACCGCCAGCGCGAGGGTGATCAGCGCACCGGCCACCAGCGGGCTGCTGACGTTCTGCAGGTTGCTCAGCACCGGCACCGTCATCAGCGCGCCCAGGGCGCCGAACAGCAGCATGTTGCTGCGGCGGCCGATGCGGTCAGACAGCGCGCCGAACAGCGGCTGCATGCACATGTAGATGAACAGGCAGGCCGTCATCACGTTGCTGGCGGTCTTGATCGACATGCCGGCCGAGTTCACCAGGTACTTCTGCATGTACGTGGTGAAGGTGTAGAAGATCAGCGAGCCGCCGGCCGTGTAGCCCAGCACCACGAAGAAGGCGCGCTTGTGGTGCGTGAACAGCTCGCGCATCGTGCCTGCGCCCTTGGCGGCACGGGTCTTGGTGCTGGCGGTCTCGGTCAGTGTGCGGCGCAGCATGAGCGCCACCACGGCCGCGATGGCGCCGAGCACGAAAGGAATGCGCCAGCCCCAGGCCTTGAGTTCGGCCTCGTCGAGCACCTGCTGCAGCACCACCACGACCACCACCGCGAGCAACTGGCCGCCGATCAGCGTGACGTACTGGAACGACGAGAAGAAGCCGCGCTGTCCGCGCATCGCCACTTCGCTCATGTAGGTGGCGGTGGTGCCGTATTCGCCACCCACCGACAGGCCCTGCAGCAGGCGCGCCAGCAGCAGCAGCGCGGGAGCGGCCGCGCCGATCTGCGCATAGGTCGGCAGGCAGGCGATGACCAGCGAGCCCACGCACATCATGACCACCGAGGTCACCATCGAGGTCTTGCGGCCCTTGCGGTCGGCCAGCCGGCCGAACAGCCACCCGCCGATCGGGCGCATCAGGAAGCCGGCGGCGAACACGCCGGCGGTGTTCAGCAGCTGAACGGTCGGGTCCGACTTCGGGAAGAAGGCCGGCGCGAAATAGATCGCGCAGAAGGCGTAGACGTAGAAGTCGAACCACTCCACCAGGTTGCCCGAAGAGGCGGCGAAGATGGCGAAGATGCGCTTGCGCTTTTCCTCGAAGGTATAGGGCGTGTTGTTGTTGGCGGAGGCGGTTGCCGCGTCGGGGCTCGATGCGCCGGCGGCCGCGCTTGCGATGGCGGTCATGGAAGGGGTCCTTGTCTCTGGCTGCGGCCCGCGGCGTAAGAAGAAAAGGCACGCGCGGGCCGTTGCGGCGAGTCTGTCCCGCTCGTGCGGCGCTGTCGTCCGTAGCTGGCCGTTGGCTGGCTACGTATCGGTACGCAAGGGTAAACCCCTAGATCGGGGGCACCCGGCAGCCTACAGCCCGTGTTCCCGCAGAAACCGATCCAGCTGGTGGCTGTTCGCCAGCCCCAGCTTCGCGAACACATGCGCGCGATGCGTTTCCACCGTGCGCTGTTCCAGCGGCGCCAGCTCCTGCGCGATCTGCTTGTTGGGCTTGCCCTCGGCCACGAGCCGGGCGACCTGCATCTCGCGCGGGGTGAGCTTGTCCCACAGGGCCTGCGCGGCCTGGCGGGCCTGGCGGCGGGTGGCGATCTCGCCGGCCTGCTGCAGGGCGCGGGCGATGGTGTCGAGCAGGCGCTCGTCGTTGCAGGGTTTCTCGAGCCAGCCGAAGGCGCCGTTCTGCACGGCCTCCACGGCCATGGGGATGTCACCGTGGCCCGAGAGGAAGATGACCACCAGCGGGCTGTCCTGGCTGCGCAGCGCGTCGAACACCTGCAGGCCGCTCATGCCCTCCATGCGCAGGTCCAGGATCACGCAGCCGGCGCGCTGCAGGTCGGTGCCTTCGAGGAAAGCCTCGCCCGAGGCGAAGGTCTGCACCGCGTAGCCGCGCGACAGCAGCAGCAGCCCGAGCGAGCGGCGCACGGCCTCGTCGTCGTCCACGATGCACAAGTTGTTGGCGGCAGCGGCGGTGTTGTTGGTCATGTCGGAGGCGATATTTCGAGCTCGAGGGTGAAGACGGTGCCACCGCCCGGACGGTCGGCGAAGGTGAGGCGGCCCCGGTGCGCCTCGACGATGGTGCGGCAGATGTTCAGGCCCAGCCCCAGGCCGCCGGTCTTGGTGGTGAAGAACGGCGAGAACACCTGGTCGGCCACTGCTGGATCGATGCCCGGGCCGCGGTCGGCCACATGGATGTGCATGCGGCCTTCCTTCAGCTCCGCCTCGATCTCCACCAGCCGCTGCTCGAGCGGCACGGCCTGCATGGCGTGCAGGCTGTTCGACAGCAGGTTGAGCAGCACCTGCTCCAGCAGCACGCGGTCGCCGCGCACCTCGGGCAGGCCGTCGGGAATGCGAAGCTCCGCGCGCGCCTGGCGCATGCGGATCTCACCCTGCATCAGCGCGATGGCGTTGCCGGCCAGCGCGGCCACCGAGCAGTCCTCGGTGCCCACGGTGCGCTGGCGCACGAAGCCCCGGATGCGCCGCACGATCTCGGCGCTGCGCTGGGCCTGCGTCACCGCCTCGTCGAGGCTGCTCACCAGCAGCTGCTGGTTGCCCTGCTCGGCGAAGGCCTTGGCGGCGCTCGCGAAGTTGCTCAGCGCCATCAGCGGCTGGTTGAGTTCATGTGCCAGCGTCGAGGCCATCTCGCCCAGGCTAGCGAGGCGCTGGGCGTGCTGCAGCTGCTCGTCGTTCTGGCGCTGGCGCAGCTCGGCGCGCTTCTGCTCGGTGATGTCCACCACCGAACTCATCCAGCCGGCGTGCTTGCCGTCGGCATCGATCAGCGCGGCGGTGTAGACCATGGTGATGACCTCGTGCCCGTCGCGGTGACGCAGGCGCGACTCGAAACCCGAGCGCGCGGGCTGTCCGCTCATCATGGCGTCGTAGTGGCGCCAGTGCTGCGTCACGTCGTTCGGGTGCCAGTAGGGGTAGGGCGGCAGCTTGCCCAGCAGCTCGTCGGCGCCGTAGCCTGTCATCTCGCAGAAGGCCGGGTTCACGTAGATGATGCGGCCCTCCAGATCTCGCGCGCGCATGCCCACCAGCAGCGAGTCTTCCATCGCCTTGCGGAAGGCATGGGCTTCGTCGAGCTCGTGGGTGCGCTCGCGCACGCGCAGCTCCAGGTCGCGCCGTGCGTCGCGCTGCTCGGCGAAGCGGCGCTCGCGCAGCTGCCAGTAGAGGCCCGCCAGCAGCAGCACGACGGCGCACAGCAGCCCCAGCATCCAGGCACGCTCGCGCGCGTTGGCGACCTCGGCGTGGTCGGTCATCACGGTCAGCGTCCAGCCGAGGTCGGGCAGGCGCTCGTCCACCGCTAGGTACTGGCGCGGTCGTCCACCGATGCTGGTGCGCACCAGGTAGCCGAGTTCGCCTTCCTCGCGCTCCACCTTCCACGGCAGCGCGCCGAAGGCGGTGTGCGTGCCGTACTGCTGCTCGCGCCGCATGCCTTCGAGTTCGGAGGCCTGCAGCGGTCGCGAGGCGCGGTACATCCACGCCGGCACCGAGCTTAGGAACACGACGCCGCGCGCGTCGCTCAGCAGGATGGGGTCGCGCGCGAAGTTCCAGGTCTCCTGCACCTGGCGCAGGCTGACCTTGACCGTCACCACGCCCCTTATCTCGCCGCCTTCGCCGCGCACCGGCGATGAAATGAAGAGCCCCGGCTCGCCGGTCGTCTGGCCCACGCCGTAGAACAGGCCGTTGCGCCCCGAGCGCGCATCGATGAAGTAGGGCCGGTTGGCGTACGACTGCCCGACGAAGCTCTGCGGCGTGTTCCAGTTGCTGGCCGCCAGCGTGAGGCCCTGCATGTCGCTCAGGTAGAGCGCGTCGGAGCCCGCCTGCCGGTTCACCTGCTCGATGTAGAGGTTGGCGCGCTGCTTGGCGGCCATGTCGTTGGGCCGCGCCAGCGCCGCCAGCACGTCGGGATGAAGGCCGGCGGTGAAGGGCAGGTAGCTGTACTTGCCGGCGGCATCGCGCAGGCCGAGCACGTGGACTTCCATGGCGCGGCGTATCGAATCGGCCAGGAAGTTCGATTCGCGCTTCGCCGCCCACTGCCCGGCCAGGCCGATCAGCAGCAGCGCCACCGCGCATGCGGCCACCCACGCGGCCACGGCGCGATGCCGGCGGCGCTGGCGGGCCGGGGAGGGCGCCGGCGCCATGTGCGTCGGGCCGGGAACGGGGGTGGACAGGGAGGTGGGCGGCATGGAGGGGCGGGGCCGACCGGCGGCGGGAGGAGGATTTTGCCCTGATCCTTCCGCACGGGCCCGGCAGCCCCTCCGGCGCTCCTGCGGCTCAGGCCGATCAGGCCGATCAGGCCGATCAGGCCGATCAGGCCGCCACCGGCTGCACCTGCGCAGTCGTGTGCTGCCCGGCTCGCGGTGCCGGTCGCGCGTCGAGCTGCTTCGCGAGCGCCGCCCACCGCACCCGCGCCGACACCACGCTTTCTTCCTTCACATGCCCGAAGCCGCGGATCTGCTCCGGCAGCCGCGCGAGCGACAGGGCGGTGTCGAAGTCGACGGCGGCGAAGCGCGCGATCACGTCCTCGACCATCGCGCGGTAGTCTTCGATGAGCTGCCGCTCCATGCGCCGCTCGGCAGTGCGGCCGAAGATGTCGAAGGCGGTGCCGCGCAGGCCGCGCAAACCGGCAAGCACGCGGAAGGCGCCCATCATCCACGGCCCGAAGCTGGTCTTGAGCGCGCGGCCCTCGGCGTCGCGTCGGCCCAGCACCGGCGGCGCCAGGTGGAAGCGCAGCACCGGCTTGCCCTCGAACTGCTCGCCCAGCTTTTCCATGAAGCCCTTGTCGGTGTACAGGCGCGCGACCTCGTACTCGTCCTTGTAGGCCATGAGCTTGAAGAGGCCCGACGCGACCGCCTTCGCCAGCACGTCGCTGCCGCGCTCGCGCTGCTCGACCGCGCGCACGCGCTCCACCAGCTCGGCATAGCGCTGCGCATACGCGGCGTTCTGGTAAGCCGCGAGGAACTTGCTGCGGCTCTTCACCAGTGCCTCCAGGCCCTGCGGCCGCTGCAGCGCGACCACCTTCTGCGGCGAAGCCTCGCGCGTCACCGCCGCGAGGTCGAGCGCCGCCTTGCGGCCCCAGCGGAATGCCGCCTGGTTCGCCTTCACCGCCACGCCGTTGATCTCGATGGCCTTGTCCAGCGCCTCCGCCGACAGCGGCACATGGCCCTTCTGGAAGGCGAAGCCCAGCAGGAACAGGTTGGCCGCGATCGCGTCGCCCATGAGACGCGTGGCCAGCTGAGTCGCATCGACGAAGTCGGCGCGGCCTTCCACCGATTCCTCGATGAGCGCGCGCACCTGCGCCGCCGGGAACTGCCAGTCGGGCTGCTGCGCGAAATGGCCCGTGGGCTGCTCGAAGGTGTTGACCAGTGCATAGGTGCGGCCCGGCCGCATCCGCGCGATGGCGTCGGGCGCGCCGGCCGTGAGCATGTCGCAGCCCAGGATCAGGTTGGCCTCGCCGGTGGGAATGCGCTGTGCCTTCAGCTGCGCCGCATCTCGCGCGATGCGCACGTGCGAGGTCACCGAGCCGTTTTTCTGCGACATGCCCGTCATGTCGAGCACGCTCACGCCCTTGCCCTCGAGGTGCGCCGCCATGCCGATCAGCGCGCCGATGGTGATGACGCCCGTGCCGCCGATGCCGGTGATCAGGATGTTGTGCATGCCGTCGAGCGCAAGCTGCTTCGGCTGCGGCAGCGAGCCTTCTTCGGCCGCGGCCTTGGTGGCGACCGGCGCCTGCCTGCGCGGCTTCACGCCTTCGACCGTCACGAAGCTGGGGCAGAAGCCCTTGATGCACGACTCGTCGGCATTGCAGGCGCTCTGGTCCACCGCGCGCTTCAGGCCCAGCTCGGTCTGCCTGGGCAGCAAGGCGGTGCAGTTCGACTGCTCGCCGCAGTCGCCGCAGCCTTCGCACACCGCCTCGTTGATGAACACGCGCCGCGCGGCCTGCGGGAACTCGCCCTTCTTGCGGCGGCGGCGCTTCTCGGCGGCGCACACCTGGTCGTAGATCAGCACCGAGACGCCCTCGAACTCGCGCAGCTCGCGCTGCACCGCGTCCATGCTGTCGCGATGGTGCACGGTGAGCACGAAGCCATCCCGGTCGGGCGGCAGCACGCTGCGGTCGGCCCAGCGCGACGGGTCTTCGGCCACCAGCGCGAGGCGCTTCACGCCCTCGGCCGCCATCTGGTGCGCGATGCGCGGCACGGTGATGGGGCCGTCCACCGGCTGGCCGCCGGTCATCGCCACCGCGTCGTTGTAGAGGATCTTGTAGGTGATGTTCACGCCCGCCGCCACGGCCGCGCGGATGGCGAGCGAGCCCGAGTGGTAGTACGTGCCGTCGCCCAGGTTCGCGAACACGTGCCTGCGCTTGGAGAACCAGGCCTGCCCCAGCCACGGCGCGCCTTCGCCGCCCATGTGCGTGGTCGTGCGGTTGTGCTCGGGGTAGATGGCGGTGGCCATCACGTGGCAGCCGATGCCCGCGAGCGCGAGGCTGCCTTCGGGCACCTTGGTCGAGGTGTTGTGCGGGCAGCCCGAGCAGTACCAGGCCGGTCGCGAGGGCGTGGCGACGGCCTTGCCCAGCACCACGTCCTTCGCGTCGAGGATGGCGAGCCGCATGCGGATGCGGTCGCTGGTGTGGAAGCGCGCCACGCGCCCCGCGATCACGCGCGCGATCTGCGCCACCGAGAAATCGGCCGTGGCCGGAAGCAGCCACTTGCCGCGCGGATGCGCTCCCCATTCGCCCTGCTCGTCGAACTTGCCGATCACGCGCGGGCGCACGTCCTCGCGCCAGTTGTAGAGATGCTCCTTGAGCTGGTACTCGACGATCTGGCGCTTCTCTTCCACCACCAGGATCTCTTCAAGACCGTCGGCGAATTCGCGGATCGAATCGGGCTCCAGCGGCCACGGCATCGACACCTTGAATAGCCTGATGTCGATGCGCGCCGCCTCGTCGGCGTCGATGCCCAATTCTTCCAGCGCTTCGAGCACGTCGCGGTACGACTTGCCCGAAGCCACGATGCCGAGGCGCGCCTTCGGCGAATCGATGGTCACGCGGTTGAGCCGGTTGGCGCGCGCATAGGCGATGGCGGCGTAGATCTTGTAGTCCTGCATCAGCGCTTCCTGCTTGCGCGCCTGCACGCCGAGCGTGTCGGTCGACAGGCGCGCATGCACGCCGCCGGGCGGGAAGACGAAGTCGGAAGGCAGCTGGGTGTGCACGTCGAGCACGCCGGCCGGAATGGAGCCTGAAGACTCCACCGTATCGGCCAGCGCCTTGAAGCCCACCGGCAGCCCGGCGAAGCGCGACATCGCGAAGCCGTGCAGGCCGAGCTCGATGTATTCCTCCACGCTCTGCGGATAGAGCATCGGGATCATCGACGCGGCGAACAGGTGGTCGCTCTGGTTCGGCAGCGTGGACGAAGACGCGCCATGGTCGTCGCCCGCCACCAGCAGCACACCCCCGTGGGGCGAGGTGCCCGCGTGGCTCATGTGCTTGAACACGTCGCCGCAGCGGTCCACGCCCGGCGCCTTGCCGTACCACATCGCGAAGACGCCATCGACGGCGGACTCGCCCGTCAGGTGCACCTGCTGCGTGCCCCAGACGGCGGTGGCGGCCAGCTCCTCGTTCACGCCGGGCAAGAACTTCACGGCGTTGGCTTCGAGCTGCGGCTGCGCCTTCCACAGCGCTTCGTCCAGGCCGCCCAGCGGCGAGCCGCGGTAGCCCGAGACGAAGCCCGCGGTGGTCAGCCCGGCCTTCTGGTCGCGCCATTTCTGCACGAGCATGAGGCGCACCAGTGCCTGGATGCCGCTGAGGTAGATCCGGCCTTCGGTGGCCGTGTATTTGTCGTCCAGCGCAACGCTGGCCAGTTCGTGGGATGCCATGACTGAAAAAGACTCCGGGTAGGACTCGTCGGAATGCGGGCATGGCCCCGGTAGAGGGCCGGCTCGCGGAACGCCCCGGCGGGGTAGACGCCGGGACAGCAACGATTCTTCCGCCTCGTCCACGGAAAGTGCTTCTTCGTTTTGGCAAAGAGCGATCCATTCCGGAAGATCTGTCTTCTGCAGGTGCAATCCGCCGAAAGTATTTCGGAGGAGGCTGCGGTTCCCGCCGGCCCGACAATGTCGGCCTTGCAGACCTCTCCCGCACCCCATGAGACCCGACCTCGATTCGCTGGCGCTCTTCCTTCGCGCCATTGAGCACGGCAGCCTGTCGAAGGCCGCAGCCGAGAGCCACATGGTGCTGTCGGCCGCCAGCCGCCGCCTCGCCATCCTCGAAGAGCAACTGGGCGTGGCGCTGCTCAACCGCAGCTCGAAGGGCGTGACGCCGACCGGCGCCGGCGAGTCGCTGGCCATGCATGCGCGGCAGATCCTGCGCGACGTCGACCGCATGCGCGCCGACCTCTCGGACTACGCGCAGGGCGCCACCGGCCGCGTAAGGCTGCATGCCAACGCATCGGCCATGGGCCAGTTCCTGCCCGACGACGTGGCGAGCTTCCGCCAGCGCTACCCGGAGATCCGCGTGAGCGTCGAAGAGCACCGCAGCGTCTACATCGTGCAGGCCATCCGCGACCGGCAGGCCGACGTCGGCGTCATCACCAGCGAGGCGGCCGACCCGGCGCTGCACTTCATTCCCTACCGCACCGACCGGCTCGTGGCCATCGTGCGGCAGAAGCATCCGTGGCGCGGCCGCGAGGTGTCCTTCGAGGAACTGCTCGACTACGACTTCGTCGGCCTGGAAGACGACTCCGCCATCTCCCGCACCATGGAAGACGCCGCGATGAGCGCACGCAAGGTGCTGCGCCTGCGCGTGCGCGTGAAGAGCTTCGAGGCCGTGTGCCGGATGATCGAAGCGGGCATGGGCGTGGGCATCCTGCCCGAAGGCGCTGCAGTGGCCTATCGCAAGGAGATGAAGCTGCGCTTCATCAATCTCACCGACGCGTGGGCCTCGCGCCGGATGTACCTGTGCACGCGGCAGGAGGCGTTGAGCTTTCCGCAGCGGAGGCTGGTGGATCACCTGCTGGCGCGCGGGATGTCGTGAAGCTCTGGCTCGGCTTCGGGGGCGTTCAGGGCGACGCTCACGCCGATGGGGTACCTTGCTCCGCGAATGTCCCCCGGCCTTTGGCCTCCTCCTTTATTTCGCTGCGCAAGGCACCCCATCGGCGTGGGCGTTTTGGAGCCGCTTCGGGCTGATATGGCTCGGGGCTTGCGAGGTCTGCCACGGGGTGTCGCGGAAGCTGCATTTGTTGGCAGTCTGTGCGACTTCGTGCTGTTGCAGCAGCTACTTGGCCGGCTTCTTCTCTAGAGTGAATGCCCCTGTCACTCGATACCCCAACAAGGGGAGCAGAAAGGCCCACACACCAAGCCACCACCGAGATGTTCGAAGGCTGCTTGCCTCGCGGCAGGTCGTCGGTGCGAAAGCACCGATGCAGATGCGAGGTATCAAAAGGCGACGGCCAGGGTGTTACTAGCACCCCGGCCGTCTAACCAAGTTCGTGCAACCACCTTGGAAGGAACCGCACAAAAATGGCTACCAAGACTATAGCCCGGCCAACTACGCCGGTAGCTTCCGCAGAAACCGCCCAACAAGACCCGGCGGATCTTCTCGAAAACACCCTCACTCAGCTCGAAGCTCTCCTGTGGGTCTGCCACGGCGAAGAGATCGACTGGTGCAGCGGGGATGGGCCTCGGCAACTGAACAATCTGCTTTGGCTTGCGGCCGAGATGGCGCGCAAGGCTGGGGAGCTGTTTCAGATGAGCGAGAAGAGGCGGCGTGGGGCGCCTGGGGCTGGCGGTTGATTGCCGGTCTGCGGGCTGCGGATCGCGGCCCGACAGGAGCCAACTATCTATAGCTAGCTCCCTTTGCGATAAAGCCTCAGAATACGCCGCGCCGGTCTGGTCCCTCAAAGTGGAGTTCCGATATGAAGAATCGCTTCGCGCTTGTGCTCGCGCTGTTGACTGCCGTGCTCTGCACTGCGAATGCCGCAGCACAACCGACCTTCCCGAGCAGCTTCAAGACCCGGACCGTCACCACGGCGGATGGCGCAAGCATCTTCGTCCGCTCCGGCGGTGCTGGTCCCGCCGTGGTGCTCATTCATGGATTCGGCGACACGGGCGACATGTGGGCCCCGCTGGCGCAAGAGCTGGCAAAGACGCACCTGGTGATCGTCCCAGACCTCCGCGGTATGGGGAAATCGTCAAAGGCCGCCAGTGGCTACGACAAGAAATCGCAGGCTGTAGACATCCGCGCGGTCGTGACTGCGCTGAAGCAAGACAACACCGCCGTCGTCGGCCATGACATCGGCACGATGGTCGCGTATGCGTATGCGGCCAGCTACCCCGACAAAGTCGACAAGCTCGTCGTGATGGACGCACCGGTGCCCGGCATCGCTCCATGGGACCAGATCATCCTGTGGCCGGCGCTATGGCACTTCAATGCCGGTGGCCGCGATTTCGAGCGACTGGTGGCCGGCAGGGAGCGCATCTATCTCGACCGGTTCTGGAACGAGTTCGCCGGCACGCCCTCCAAAATCGACGAGGCAACGCGGCGCCACTACGCCAAGCTCTACGCGCAGCCGGGCGCAATGCGCGCCGCCTTCGCTCAGTTCAATACCATCGCCAAGAGCGACGTTGCCGACAACATCGCGTTCTCCAAGACCAAGCTCCCCATGCCGGTGCTCGCCATCGGCGGAGAGAAGTCCTTCGGCGAGAACATGGCGATCGTCATGCGCAATGCGGCAACCAATGTGCACGGAGAAGTCGTACCGGGCGCAGGGCACTGGTTGATGGAGGAGAGCACCGGCGCCACGGTCGGTTTGATCGAAAAATTTCTGGCCGCTTCGCAGTAGGCTGTCGGCGCACATCTGTTGGCGAACGTCGGCTTCAGAGAAGCGCGAGGGAACGCAACAGGCCCGTTGCTCCAACGATCTGCTTGGCTGCGGCTGGCCACAACCAAACCTTCGCCATGAAGCCAGAAAATTGCCCGATACCTGCAGCAACAGTGGACTACGTCAAAGTTGGTCGCGAGTCGCACGAGTTGGCGCTTCGCCATGGGAGGGATGCACACAGATATGCACGGCGCCTGTCTCAGCACGCCAAGGACGCTGGCGATGCAGAGGCTGCCGCATTCTGGTACGCGGTCAACCGGACGCTAGATCCGAGGGCATAGCAAGGCACTTGCAAGGCTCCCTCAGGGCCTTCGCGATGATTGGGGGAACAGCTACAGTCGGCCAGAACCGGCCGTTCGCAATGGACGCTCACAGATGGCCTGACATCCAAAATGCTTGATCTCTATGCCCCCATTGAGCCAGGAAACTCCGCCGCAGGATTCAGGATAGGTCAGTCACTATCGAGCATAGAACCGTTCCTTCAAGACGTTAGTCATGTTGACTACACTCCTGACTTTCACCTCAGCGCCGAACTGGCAGCGAACGAGGGAGCCCTTGTCCTCCGAAACTTTGGTGGCCACGGAGGTGTCACGATATTCTTTGGTTCAGACGTCGTCCGACTCGTATTTTCGGCGCGCGAGCAACTTGGGTGCATTTACGTTTTCGAGGGCTATTTGGGCACATACGAAGGCGTGCGGGTCGGTGACATGCTGGCAGCGCTGCCAACGTCTGAGGCATTCGAATTTGATGATGGCGACGAGATGTATTACCGCCACGATAGCGAAGGGCAATACCTTCCCGGCTTTGCGGTTGTCGCGGAGGTGGCCGAGACGCCAGAGCGCGCTTCAACTCAGGTCACGGGCTACTGTGTCCACAACTGGAACATCCTCCGAGCCCGGGCTTGATCGCGTACGCATTGAGGGAACTTCGGCTACAGACGCGGTCTTGCGAGCAAAACCCATCTCGCCTTCCGGCCCAAAATCGGTCGGTCGCAGCGCCCGGAAAAATTAGCTCAACAGCAAATTTGCACTTCCGAGAATGCCGACCGATCTGACATGTCCGAGCTGTGACCTTAGGGTCTCTATTGGTGGCTACTTCACTAATCATAAAGACGGCTTCAGCGGCAGAAGCCTCGTTCCCTGTGGAGCATGCGGGACGCAACATGCGATCAAGCATGGGATACGCGACTCGGGTCCAGAGTACTTTGACGTCCAGAAGATCATTGTTGACTCTTTCCCTCCAGACGCGCTTGACCGCGTCGTGGTGCGAGTTCAAAAGTTCCGCAAACCAAAGACGACCCTTCCGGAAGCGCTAGCGATTGCGAGGGATGTGCCATTCACGCTGGTCGAATCCACCTCCGCTAGCCAAGCCCTTCAGATCGTAGAAGATCTTGAAAAGATCGAGATCCAGTCTCATCGGGAGACCATTGGCCGTGAGCGAAACCCACTCTTCGGCCTGTCGCAAGCTGACCGTATCGCATATCACGCTCGACCTCAGCATGGTGATGTGGCGCTTCCATGGCTGGAAACGGAAGAGTCGGTGCCGGCGGACGTATCGGCGATGCGTTGCATGGCGTGCGGTTGCCTCGGAACTTTACTGCGCACTCCTCCTGCTGCTCTATGCTGCCCGGCGTGCGGAAGGGCAAATTTGGCCGAGGCAGGTTTTTGGCTCACCTAGTAGTCAGTAGCAAACGGCTAGGTTCGGCCAGAAGCAGCCGCTGGGTGTTGAGGCAGAATTCTCACAAAGGCAGCCGGTCGCCGTCGGCTTTCAGGCTACACCTTAGATTCCACTGGCCGCTTCAGCTCGTTCAATGTGAATTCGATTGACTACGCTCTGTTCAGATCTGAGTTCCGCACGGCGCTTGGGGAAGACGGGTATCGCCGATTCGTAGCGGCCGGAACAGCGCGGCGACTTCGATACTGGCAGGAAGTCGAACTCAAGAAATTCTTCGCGCTCCATCCTGAGCGGCAGTTGGACATGACACAGCTTGCAGACGCGCTGAGGGTCTGCGAGCTGCATGATGGTTTGCTGCAGTCTGAAGTCGTCGAGGTGATCGACGGATGCATCGACTACAGCCAGACATACCTCGATGCAAGGCGGGGCACGTTTCCGCATGCAGCCGCTGACCCGGTGTCGACAGAGGGCCGGATGGATATGCCAACGCTTGTTAGCGTTTGGTACTGCGCTGCATGCCGCGCTGCACGCTCTGCATGGATGAACGAGCCGCCATGAGCAGGCCTTCGGCACATCAGCTTCGTTGCCTATGACTATTGGGGCTCTCCCAAGGTTCGTACGGCTGGCCGCAGTCGCATTTGGAGCGCTGGCGCTGATGGCGCCAGCGTGGGCCGAAAGGACCTGTGCGTTGAAGAAGCCTCCTCGCGCTGCCGGTGTGAACGCCAGCAATGGAAACTATTTCTTCGTCTTCCCTCGCAAGGTGAGTGCCGGATACACCGGCTGTCAAACGATGTGGAACGAGATGGGCGAGCGCGTCCTGGTGATTCGGTTTCAGCGCGGCTCCCCGCTGACATACGAAGAGCATGCTCGTCCGGGGAACGGGGCTACGTTGACATGTGACTTCCGGCGCGGCGCTGTGCGCGCGGGCGACTGCCCCGCCTATGAAGACTTGCTGGATGGTCTCCGGAGCATTCCGGCCGAACAAGAACTTCAAGTACGACCCCGCAATGACCCGCGAAAGTCGTGATGCTGTGTGGGCATCGAAGACAGAGTGCGGCCAAGACCGGACATTTGCAGAGCGCTTTTCAATGGGGGACGTGTGAAAAGTAGACTTTGTTTCTTTCTGCTTTTGACAGTGTTGTCAGACCTGTCGCTTGGCCAGCCAAATCCGGCGCCGCCGCCTCCAGACGCGAGTCGTATGTTTTTCGATGGCAAATGGGCTGGCGACGCCAAGTTCGAGGCGCAAGCGTGGGCTCTTTCAGCAGACCAACGTCAGAAGGTTCTTGACCTTATGACGAGGCCGGCCCGGTTGCTAGAACACAAGCAGGAATGGTGTATGACCCAGTACTGGGTACTTCAGGGCATCGCTGATCCGAGCGAGGGCCTAGAAGCCAAAAGGCGCCAGCTGTCTTTGAAACGCGCAGATTCCGTAGCAGCACTGTTGGTTGCCCACGGGGTAGCTCGCTCCGACATATGCGTAACAGCACGGCGGACTGACGTTCCTGCTCTCCCTGCCGGTCAAGTACATCGAAGGGTTGAAATCGAATTTTTGTGTGGCAAGCCGGAAGTACCGTTTGCTGGCACCTGTTGAGAAATGTCCGCCTTGCCGAAATCCAACAGGCAGCCATGGGCCCCTTCGCGAAGGCAGAGCCGCCGGCTACAGTCAGCCAACAGCGGAAGTTCAGGGCGACCGCTCCACAGCAGTGTCTAGTTCAGGGGGAACATGAACAAAATCGACGACTATCGATCTCTCCTGGAGTGGTATCAGAAGGGTCTTTACACATGGGCCGAGGTTGGCGGGCAGACCTTCCGGCTTCTCTACTCGAGCGATGACCGCAGAGCATTCTGGGACGCGCTTGAACCGGATCATCGTGACCGGCTGGCTGAGGTTCTGATGGCATTCGATGAATCCGCAGAGCCATTCGCAATCGAGGCAGACCCGATTCAAGTCTGGCGCGAGATAACGGATCTCAAGGCATGGCTCCTAGCTCAGTGCCGATAACTAACGGCCGGAACCGGGCGGTCGGCCGCGCGTCAGAATTCGCGGGGAGCCGGGTGGTGAATGCGACGCCCCCGAAATCCTCAACAATTTATCCCCTGTACCTGACCGATGCTTACTCTTCACGCATTCATCACATCAGCCGACGACGTCGAGCCGCTGGAGGCCCTGGAGCCCAAGCTAACCGGACTTTTCCAGGGGGAATGCAGCACTCGGCCGGATGTGTCGTCTAGTAGCTTGCCGTTTCGGAGCGTGCCCCGGCTGCTCTATCGCTGGCCAACATGGAGTTTTTCCGTGACATGCGAGAGCGGCTCGGAAGTGGCCGCAGATGCAGCGCTCGCGCAAGAGGCAGGTGCCGAATTCCCTGGCGGCCCGCCCGTCAATCGCATACGCTTTGTTTTTGCACAGGACGAGAGCCAGCTCTTCACGAACCACATCATCTGGATTGCGGACTGGCTCAAAGAAATCCCAAGCGCCGTGGTCTACGACGAGGTAGGCAAGTGTCTGTGGTGACAGGTCCTTCAGCGACGAGGTTCGGCCACCAGCAGACACTCGCAGCATCGGACAGAATGCGGCGCAGAGCGGTCGTTCGGCCGTTGCACCAATGGAGGCATTGCCCATGAATGAAGATTTGGATGTAGCGAAACGCGCTCTCGACCTCCAGGCTCGTGCGCGGGACTATGCGCTCGTGCAACTACCAGGTTATCGAGCGTGGTCGGAGCGAAAGCTTCTTGAAGGTACCTCTGAGGCCCTGATTGCGCATCTCGATGCCACAGCTATGTGGCTCCTACCCGAAGATGTATCTGGTGTGAGCGAAGACGATTTTGAGGAGCTGCTGGCGGATCTGCGTGATGCGGTGGAATAGATAATCAAGCCGCTTTCGGCCAAGAGCGGTCCTTGGTGCCGAGTTGCCAGTCACTAGGCCTAGAGGTCTTTGAGGAGTTGAGCAAGGTGAAACTGTTCGGAACAATTGACCGAGTCGAGGGAGAAACACACGACCGACTGTTGGAGGTTGTCACGGATGCGCGCAGGTATTGGGTAAGTGCATTCGAGGGCGGCTCCTACGATTCGGAGGCTTCCTTTTGGCGGCTAGGACCATGCAATATGGAGGTCAAGATTTCACTAGTTGCGCGCGTTGCCGGTGTTGAGGCCCACGACGCCCTGACGTTCCAGCAACCACTCGTGGGCTCGCCATCGTGCGAGGTTCGCGCCCGCGTCACCGATGTAGAGAACGAATGGGCCTTTCGTTGTGATGCCGGCAGCGAGCACGGCGCCGTTTTGGTCGAAGTGGAGAAGCCGCATGGGCTTTCCATCGGCCAGTTGGTTTACTTCCGCGGCGAGCTTGTGGCGGTCGACGAGAGGTGACGGCGCTCAATGAGCGTTCTGTCCACCACCGCCAGACGGTCGCTAACGCCGGCACAATTCGGCCAGAAGCGGACGTAGCTGCAGAATTCTCATATGCCTTTTCTAGACCCCTCAATCGTTACGGTAGAAGTGCTCATTCTGTACAGCCGGACGGTTCGCGTGAAAGATCTGGACGCCTACGCTAAGACGTTAGTTGGCTCTGGAAAGCGTACGCGAAATAAGCTTCACGGCATGCGAACCCGTATGCTGCCTGGAGACGAGTTCTGGGAATTTGACTATAGAGAGGACGCTAAGGTGAGGCCTCGGCACTTTAACGGTTGGGCGCTTTTGCGGGATGGGCGTGTCGTTGAGTATTCGGCCGACGAGTGATTGCTTGGGTTCCCTTGCGACGGCAGTGCAACCGGCTACAGTCGGCCAGAACCGGCCATTCGCCGAGTCGACACAGACGCGGCCAGGACCAGTTGTTCTAGTAATTTGGTGAGATCGCGATGAGGGTTCGTATCCGTGAAAGAAACCGACAGAGTTTGTACAACCGAAAATCTAGCATGCAACTCAATCCTGTAAGTCTTGATCAGATCAGTTCGCTGAAGCACGAGGTCCTGCTTCCGACTCATGCCAAGTTCAAGCCCCCGAGCTTCAAGGTGATTGCATATATCGGCGAGTATCGGCTAGGTGCACAAGGCCGAGATGACGCTCTTTACATCATGGCGACCGCCGCTTCAGCTCACAAGGCTTGGTACACCGATGGAATAGTGATCGACTTCAGCCGCCTTCACTACGAGTGGGGTGATGAGATGGAATGGGTCCTCCAAATCGGGCAAATAGGGGCGGTGAACTGCGATTTTCCTCTCGTGATTGTTGTTGGGCCGGACTGCGAGGGCGCGCTGAGGAGCCTTATTCCTGGTGAATATGAAGACTACTGCGTAACTTGCTTAGACGATGCAGTCACACTCCTTGATACGAAGCGAAGAGCATACGAAAAGTGTCTCGCCGCTTGGCGAGCGGCGCCTGTCGTTTAAGCGATTTCATCCATTTAAGAGCAAAGTTGAGCGTGCCTGCGCTCGCGAAACACGAGCAGACCATCGCGATTCATAGACACTTAAAGCACGTAGCGGCAACGGCCCCGAAAAGATGCGAACCTATCTACAGGACCTCATTTCGCGCATGACGTTGCGAGAGAAGGTCATGAACTCCGAAGAGTCGGTTTCATGGCACGCCTACAGGGAGGCTGAATCGCTCCAAGAACTTTCCGCGATCCAAGAACTGGACGCCTTTCTTCGCGGAGGGCCGTCGAAGGCGGAGCGTTCCGCTGCCTACTTCATGATCGGCGCCATCGGGAATAACCTCGAAGAATCAAGGTGTGCGTCCACGCTGATTTCGTATATCCCGTCCGAAACAGACAAGCAGGCTCTCGCAACGCTACTGGACGGCATTGCCAAAATCCCCCTAGCCATCGGCACAGACCTTGAACCGGTCTATGAACTATTGCGCGAGACACGCTGGCTCGTGCGGCATCGTGCCATCCAGGCATTACGGACATCAACGGCTCCGGAAACCGAAGACCGGTTGCTGGCAGTCCTTGCGGAATCAACCGACCCTTACGACAGGGTCTATTGCCATTCCGTATTGAACCGAATCGGAACGCTGAAATCGATTCCCGCGCTTGAAGCCGGCCTTGAATCGAGCAAGAGGGACGTGAAGCTATCTGCGAAAGCCGCCATCCAGGAAATCCTGCTGCGTTCTGCCCCATCTACATCCTGAATGGCTGCTCTGGGGTAGCGGCAATGTCTCGAATGGGCCCGAAGCTGCCAGTCGCCAAATCCAAAAGAGGACATTCAAGTAAAGTCGTTCGCCCGCCAGCATCAGCGAACTGCCATGCCTAAGACATTACCCCGAACCATCAGCCTCGTGACTTGCAGCACGCGCGAGATGACAGTGCGGCATTCCTTCGGGAATCGCTTGGCCTTTGCGAACGCAGCAAGGACGTGACAAGCCGTCCGGATGCCCCGAGCCGCCGGCGGCCGTGGCTACAGTCGATGGTGGCTCTCGCCGTCGCGACATTCATCGGCTGGGGGTGCCTTATGGGCGCGAGCGAAGTGGTGGAAAGCCTGCGAACCGGGGTGCTCGACAACCGCAGAGGACCTGACATCCTTGCAGCCGAGCAGCCCGTCATCTACTGGGCTCTGATCAGCTTCTACACGGCGGCAACTCTGACTGCCGCCGGCTTGGGGCTTGTGGTGCTGGCCATTGCCGTGCGCGATCTGATCGGTGCAAGAGGTCCGGATCGATGAATGCGTCGTCCACACGCTTGGTGAACCGCGTGCCGGCGGTGACCAGCCTGTTGTCGGTTGTCCGCCCGGCGCAGTTCTCCTGGCCGACTGTAGCCAGACTCTAGCCATCCACGCGCCCCGCGAAGAAATCGCGCTGACAATGCAAACTCCTCTGCGGGAGCCCCGGACGATTGCCTGCATCTGATCGGCCCTCAGGTCGTCAAGCCTCCACCCTCGTTCAAGCTTGAAGCAGGCTCCATTGCTCAGAAAAAGTTTCGAGGCTGATCGGCTTCGCATGAGGGTCCTCCTCCCTGAACAATCCGCGGCCAACACCGAGGTCCTGCACCGCGTCGCGAAAGCCTCCCGTCGAGCCTGATGCGATACCCCAGGCTCGACGTTTGCAAACCGCGAGGGGACTTTGGAGCAGCGTCGCGATGGCGGTCATTGCTGACCGGAGGTCGTCTCTGCGCGCAACGGGAGCGCCAGCTGTCAGCGCGACCACCAACACGGAACCGAACAGAGGCTCAATTCCATGTTGTACGTGAGGCGCCCGAAGCAGATGGAAGTAGAAGTCCGGCGCCTCGTGCTCTTTCACGCACACCGTCCACGATGGTGTCCATGCTTCCATTCCAAGGAACCTCCGAAGACTTGGCTCAAGGGCACCGGAGGGTGACCCGTGCGTTCAACGCAAATGCGACTTCGAGTCCCAGCCCATCTTTCCGAAAGCGATCGATCTAGATTCCTTTCCCACACCTGAGGTCTGGCTTGACCGGACTGTCGGCTTTCCTCGGTCGGAAGAGACAAATGGCGCGAGCAACGGCTCGATCTTCATCCATACCTCCCATTGCCAGGGGAGCAAGTTTGGCGCACCAAGCAATGCATACACATCGTAGTTCTTGGCGTAGTACGGATTTGAGCTGTTCACGAGGAGTGCGTCTTTATTCAACTGAAAGTACGCCCTGATGCGCGCCACGAGCTTGTCATGGGTGCGGATGTCTGCGCCGGGCGCGGAAGAGGCCCTGTGACCTCAGGCACCGACCGGCGAACAAAGCTCCACCAGCGCCCCATCCGGACAGCGCACATACGACACTATTTGCCCCCAAGGCTTGGCACGAGGCGGTGCCAGCTCTGCAGCGCCGGCAGCCAGTGCCCGCGAATGCGCAGCTGCAACGTCGTCGGTGACAAGACCCAGTTCCATCCCCAGCGGCTTCTCCGATTCCGACGCGGCAACGTGACCGCCATTGAAGTTCATCGATGCAAGCTCGTGTGCCGCGAAAGCGAGCGTGGTCTCGCCGCTTTCCAGCTCGCCATACGTTCCCGATTCATGCAGGAAGCGCCTAGAGAAGCCGAATGCCTGCTCGAAGAACCGCAGCGAGTCTTCGACACTGGGGACGTAGATGATGGTGTAGCCGAGCTTCATTGATGCTTTCCGGTTGATTCGCCTGCTGGATCGATGCGGCGGCGTGTGAGTCAATCTTGCCATGTGGCGATCGGCTGCTTGCCTTCGACACCGCACAGTCCATGGGGGAACCGATGAAGACGAAGACTGGCCCCCGCGGCGATCAGACAAGGACGTAATACGCCATGCGATGAGGCGTCCATAAGGCGTATGCCATCCTGTCTATGCCCTCCAGCTTGCGAAGCATTCGAACTCGATGGAGCGAGTACAACGCAGCCAGGCCCTTCATTCGAAGATGCAATGTAGAAGGGCATCGAAAGCGCTCGACATCCAGCTTCGTGTGGATGCTTGAACCTTCGGTCGAGCACATCACCGCCTTGCAAAACAGCTGCCTCCTCATGACTTTGGTCATTTCGGGATCGCAATCACGAGCACTAAGATGCCCGCACCATGGTCAATGCCGCACCACTGCCACTGCATGTTGCGCCGTCGCGCAGCGAGGCCGGCGTGACCATACCGGCACGGGGCATCCTGGTGGTCGACGACCATGAGCTGGTGCGGCTGGGCCTGCGGGCGCTGTTGCTTGCGGAGACTGCGAGCGTGCCGGTGCATGAGGCGCGCAGCCTGGCGGACGCGTTGAGGCTGTACGAGTTCTATCTTTCTTCGCATCTGCTGGTGCTGCTCGATCTCGATCTTCCCGACTCCCAGGGGCTCGATACGCTCGTCCGTTTCAGGCGCGCGTTTCCTGCATCGCGTGTGGTGGTTCTCTCTGGCAAGGACAGCCAGGCGTTGATGCAGGGAGTGACGGCGCTCGGGGCGCAGGCCTTCCTGCCCAAGACGGGGCACCTGGGCGAGGTGTTGCGCTACGTGCGTGACAACGATCTGGTCGCGCAGCCGGGCTTGTCGACCGCTTCACCGGTTGCTGCACCTCACGCCGTGCCCGCGATGGCCGAGCCGCAGCCGCAGCTCAATGCGCGCCAGGTCGAGATCCTCGACTGGGTGCTGTCCGGCAAGTCGAACAAGGAGATCGCGCAGCTCTCGCACCTGACCGAGGGAACGGTCAAGAATCACGTGTCCACGCTGTTGCTGCTGTTCGGCATGCGCTCGCGCGCGCAGCTCATCAGCAGCCTGCGGTAAGGGACGCGATCGAATCGCGCGATGCGGCTCTCTGGATGGCTGTCCGCATGCCGGCGATGAATGACCCTCAATCGCCAGAACTCGCCCAGCGCGTGCTGCGCGAGCAGGTGGCCTCGGTCCATGCCAATGCGCCGGGGGCCTATCTGGCGGACCTTCTCACGGCGCAGTCGCTGGGCATCGCGCTGTTCCTGTCCACGTGGCGCTGGCAGGTGCTGCTTTGGATGGCGCTGCACCTGGCGTTGACGCTGCGGCGTGCGTACCGGCGCTATCGGCGCAGTCCCGACGCGGCCGATCACCCCGAGTACTGGGCGCGCTTCAATGCGCGCAATGTGCTGCTGCGCTCCTGCGTCTGGGGACTCGCTCCGTGGCTGTGCGTGCCGCCGGGTCGCCACCTGGGTCTGTGGGTCATGGTGATCGTGATGATGATGGGCGGCTGTGCGGGCGGTGCGCTGTCGCTCGCCGTGCTCAAGCGGAACATTCCGCGCTTCATCGTGCCGAGCATGGCAAGCCTCACTCTGGCACTGGCCTGGCGCGGAGACAGCACGCACCTGTTCCTGGCAAGCGGCTGCCTGCTCTACATGTGCGTGATGATCATGTTCGCGCTGCAGCACCACAGGCTGCTGACCGCTTCGTTGACCATGCGCTTCGAGAAGGAGGCGCTGGCCGAGCAGCTCAGCCTCCAGATCGCCGCCACGCAGCGCGCCAGCGAGGAGAAGACGCGCTTTCTCGCTGCGGCGAGCCACGACCTGCGCCAGCCCATGCACGCGATCGCGCTGTTCGGCGCGGTCATCGAGAAGAAGCTTCGCGGCAGCGAGGACTGGGATCACGCCGCGCGGCTGATGGATGCGGTCGGAACGCTCGGCGATTCGCTCGACACGCTCCTCGACATCTCGCGGCTGGATGCCGGCGAGGTGGCACCGCAGATACGGCCGGTGGAACTCAACCCGTTGTTCCTCGCGCTCAACAATGTGTTCGCGGCGCAGGCGGCCGACAGGGAACTGCAGCTTCGGCTGCGCGCCACGCCTTGCTGGGTGCTGAGCGATCCGCAGTTGCTGCAGCGGCTGCTGTCCAACCTGGTGGACAACGCGCTCAAGTACACGCAGCGCGGCGGCGTGGTGGTGGCCGCGCGTGCACGCGGGCCTCTGGTGTGGATCGATGTGCGCGACACCGGCATCGGCATTGCCGATGAGCACCTCGGCAGCATCTTCGACGAGTTCTATCAGATCGGTAACCCAGGGCGCGATCGGGCGAGAGGCCTTGGCATCGGGCTGTCGATCGTGCAGCGGCTCTCGCGCCTTTTGGGGCATCCGCTGCAGGTGCGTTCGCGCGCGGGGCGGGGCAGTTGCTTTCGGCTGGTGCTTCCCGCGGTGTCGGCCCTGGGCGTCGTGCAGGCGACGGCTCGCCCGGGTACCGCCTTGCCGCTGCCTCGGCGTGTGCTGCTCCTCGACGACGAGGCCGCGATACGGCAGGCCGTCTCGGGGCTGCTGCATGCCCATGGCGTGACCATCGACGCGGTGTCCGGCGAAGCAGAGGCCGAGGCCGTGCTGGCGCACGCCGCGGAAGGGAGCTCGCCCGTCGAGGTGCTGCTTTGCGATGTGCGGCTTGCAGAAGGCGCCGACGGATTGGCCGCGGCGCAGCGTTTGCGCGCACGCTTCGGACCCGGTCTGCACGTGATGCTGATCACCGGCGAAACCGCGCCGCAGCGGCAGCAGCAGATGCGCGACTCCGGGCTGCAGGTCCTGCTCAAGCCGGTGGCTGCCGACAGGCTGCTGCAGGCCCTCGCATCGATGGCACAGCTCGACAAGGCACCTGCCGGCATGCGCTCGTGAGCGTGAATTTTTTGCTGCGTTGCGATGACCTTCGACACTGGATCGGGGGTGTTGCCTTCCATACCGTGGAGCCTTCTCGTTCACTCCACTTTGAAAAAAGGAAGGCCCATCATGAATTCCACACGTACAGCTTCCCGCGCATGGCGTGCACCCGTTGCACTTCTCATGACGAATCTCCTGCTGGCCGCCTGCGGCGGCGGTGGGGGAGGCGGCGGTGGCTTCCCCGGGTTCGCCGTCGCTCCTGCGCCGGCCCCTGCGCCTGCGTCGCAGGGAACGCTGCCACCCGCACCTGCACCCGAGGAAACTGCGGTCGCCATCACCACGCAGCCGTCGGATATCACCATCGGCCAGGGCGTGGCCGCCACGTTGAAGGTGCAGGCGGTGCGCGCGACGGCCTACCAATGGCAGCGCAGCGTCGATGGCGGCAGCAGCTGGACCGATGTTTCCGGCGCTACGAGCGACAGCTTCACCACTGCAGCCAATCAGCTCGCCGACAGTGGTCAGAAGCTTCGCGTGCGCGTGAGCGGCGCAGATAGCAGCGTGACCAGCCAGGCTGCGACGCTTACGGTCAAGCCCTGGGTCGCGACCGTGCTGGCGACCACGGGCGTGACCTACAGCAGTCCCTATCAGATGGTGCTGGACTCCAGCGGCGCGAATCTCTACGTGGCCATGGGCGGCAACGGTGCGGTCTATAGGATCGACACGGCCAGCGGCAACGGTGCCGAAGTGGTACCTGTCTCGAGCATGAATGCGCCGTTCGGCCTGGCACTCGCGGCCGATGGAACCCTGTATGTGAGCGAGCGGCATCGCATCAACAAGATCGCTCCCAACGCGACCACGTTCACGACCTGGGTGGGCTCCGGCAGCAGCGGCTATGCAGACAGTCCTTCGGCTCCGTTGTTCAACACCCCCGCCAGCATCGCGCTGGACGGCGCAGGAAACCTGTTCGTGGCGGACCTCGAGAACAAGCGCGTGCGCAAAGTGGCCGCTGACGGCACCACCACGACGCTCGCGGGTGACGGCACGCAGGCCTATCTCGACGGAGTCGGCACCGCCGCACAGTTCGCCCGCCCGCAGGGCCTGGCGATCAGCCGCGACGGACGCACGCTCTACGACACAGACACCGACAGCCTGTGCCTGCGCAAGATCGACGTGGCCACCGCCGAAGTGAGCACGCTGCTGGGCGATTGCACCAGCACCACACCCGGCCTTGCCGACGGAACGGCCGCCACGCCGGCCAAGATCGGCTACACCTACGGCGTGACGGTGGACGCGAGCAACAACGTCTTCCTGACCCACGCCTGGGACGGCGTGGCGCGAGTGGTCGCGCCCTCTGGCGAGATCAGCACGCTGCGCGACAGCACCGGCGCAGCACTGAGCTTCAACTTTCCCATCGGCGTGGCGGTGGCCGGCGACGGCACCGTGTACGTGGGTGCCTCGCACGGCAACAAGATCTTCAAGCTCACGCCGGCGCCTTGAAGTGCATCGGAAAGTCCGGCTTGCAGGTGAGGCCGGGCTGAGGATGTGTGGAAGCGGTGCTTGGGCTCACCTGCGAAGAAGTCCTGTGTCGAGCACGCGCCGATGTTCAGCTCGCAGGGCGCTGTTGCAGCGGTTGTGCAA
The DNA here is from genome assembly GCF_014195185.1 of Variovorax atrisoli. Classification (NCBI taxonomy): domain Bacteria; kingdom Pseudomonadati; phylum Pseudomonadota; class Betaproteobacteria; order Burkholderiales; family Comamonadaceae; genus Variovorax; species Variovorax atrisoli. Next base: position 479,936 of record NZ_JACIBG010000006.1, read on the forward strand.
CGGCCCTGTTGCCCGAACTCGATGGTGGTGTTAGCCTCCGCTCCCCAAAGATTTGCAACCATCGAGTACGGCCAACGGCCGACAGTACGAAAGATCATGAAGCAGAACCCCACCACGCAATACGCATCGACGATCCGCGCAGCCGCGGCGGATGTGCTGCGTGCATATTTTGCTGAGTTGCTTTCGTAGAGCCTTTCCCCTGGAGGCTCGGCCTCCTGAGTTCAAAGACCCGGTAGGCCCAAAGCCACCGGGTTTTTTGTTTTTTTGCCTGCCTAACTGGAGATCTGGAAATGACTTTCGAACGAGAACTTCCCTTCGCTGCACTTGCTGTCGCGGCAGCGCTGCGCGCTTTTTCGGTGGAGTGGTTCGTGTAGAGCCTCCAGGTCCATGTGTGCCTGGAGGTCCATCCTTCAGGCAAAGAAAAGCCTGTCGGGTGGTCCACCCGGCAGGCTTTTTTCTTGCCCGTGTAGCGGGCTCCCTGAGTCTGGCGCGCGCGCCGACAACCCGCCGAATGTTTCGCCTGGCCAGCGAAGCGGATCGGTCTATCACTCTCAAAACTGGAGAAAACGATGATGAACAAGGTTCATGTGAATGTCGGAACCATCGGTCATGTCGACCATGGCAAGACGACGCTGACGGCTGCTCTTACTTTCGTGCAGGCTGCTCGCATTGGCGGCAGGGCGCTTTCCTATGGGCAGATCGATAACGCCAAGGAAGAGCGCGAACGCGGCATCACGATCAATGCCTCGCACGTCGAGTACGAGTCGGACAGCCGTCACTATGCGCACATCGACTGCCCCGGCCATGCCGACTACATCAAGAACATGATCACCGGCGCCTCGCAAATGGACGGGGCGATCCTGCTGGTGGACGGCACCGAAGGCGCCGCTCGGCAGACCATCGAGCACGTGCTGCTGGCACGCCAGGTGAACGTCGGCCACATCGTGGTGTTCGTGAACAAGATGGACCTCGTTGCCGAGATCGACCGTGCCGACATCGAGCAGTTGATCGAAATGGAGATCGGCGCGCTGTTGGCTTCCCACGGCTACGACGAAGCGTGCTTCGTCTTCGGCAGCGCGCTGAAGGCCCTGGCCGCCGCTGAACGCGGCGAACTCGAAGGGCCGGACGTGCGATGCATCGTCGAGCTCGTGGACGCGCTGGACTCGCGCATCCCTGACCCGGTACGCGACTACGACGGGCCGTTCATGATGCCCGTCGAAGGAGTGCACACCATCACAGGCCGCGGCACTGTGGTCAGCGGGCGCGTAGAGCGCGGCGTGATCCGCGTCGGAGACAGCCTGGAGATCGTCGGCCTTGCTTCGGACGGCGATGAACAGGTGGTCGTGACCGGCGTGCAGTCCTTCCACAAGGATGTTGCCGAAGCTCGGGCCGGCATGAACGTCGGGCTGCTGCTGCGCGGTGTCAAGCGCGACGATGTCGTGCGAGGCCAGGTCGTGGTGAAGCCCGGTGCGCTGAAGCCGTACCGGACGGGGCGTGCTCAGATCTTCGTCCTCAGCAAGGAGGAAGGTGGTCGCCATACCCCGTTTGGCTCCGGCTATCAGCCGCAGTTCTTCTTCGGGACGACCGACGTGACGGGTGTCATCCGGGTCGATACCGAGACCGGTGTGGTCGAGCCGGGTGCGCAGGCGCAGATCGGCTTCGAGCTGAACAAGCCCGTGGCCATCGAGAGCGGCATGCGTTTCGCGATGCGCGAAGGCGGCAAGACCGTCGGTGCGGGCATCGTGACCGAGGTGCTCGGCTGAAAGGCTGATGCCTTTATTGCCCCTGTCGTCTGCTTGTCGGACGGCAGGGGCTTTTTTTTCATCTCGATCGCCGCCGCACGTGATGCGCGGGGATATCGAGGACTCAGGCGAGTCGCTTGCGATCAGCCCAACTGCTCGGCCAGCCCGACGATGATGCCCTCAGGACCGCGAATGTAGGCGAGCCGGTACGACTGCCCGTACTGCATCTGGCCGATGAGTTCGGCGCCATGCGCCTGCATGCGCGCGAGGACGGCGTCGAGGCCGTCGACGGCGAACATGATGCGGCGCAGGCCAAACGTGTTCACCGGCGCATCCACCGGTCCGAACCTGATCGCGTCGGGCGTGTGGAACTTGTCGAGCTCGATGCCCTGACCATCGGGCGTGCGCAGCATGGCCAGGGTGGCGCGCACATCCGCGAGCCCGATGAGGCTTCCGACGGAGGGCCCCTCGACCGTGGTCTGGCCCTCGAGCTCGAGGCCGAGTTCGAGGAAGAAAGCCTTCACTGCCTCGAGGTCGTCGACCACGATGAGGACGTTGTCCATTCGCTTGATCGTCATGTCCTTCGATCTCCCTTCTTTCGATTGCCGGTGATCAGGCAGGAGCGGCGAGCAAGGCCTTTGCCCGTGCCAACAACTCCTTGACCGCCTTCTTGGACGGCCGTCGATCCGCGATCCTTGCGGCGAGCCGCTCGACGATGGGGCGGTGACCGATGCCGATGGCGATCTCCAGGAGTTCCTCCTGGTGCGGATGGATGGCCGTGTAGTCCCTGCCGATCTCGGCGCACCGCGCCACGGCTTCATCGAAGAGCTGCGCGAAGCGCTCGGGTTCGCCGCGGGCGTTCAGCAGCAGTTGGAAGAAGCCCCATTCGACCATGTGGCTGTCCTGCGCCAGCCCGTGGCCGGCCCAGTCGAAGGCGATGGCCTGGCGCAGCAAGGGTTCCGCGGTCTCGGCCTGCGCCGCGCGATTGAATGCGATGCCTGCGCGCACCAGATGGTTCATCGCCTGGTTGGGCTTGGACTGATCCGCGCGGTGCTCGGCCTCGGCCCTTTCGGTCGCGAGGCAGAAGAGCAGGGCGGCCTCCGCGTGGAGTTTCCTGTCCTGGCGCTGATGCGCGCGGCTGGCGACATCGAAGGCGGAAAAAGGTGCGTCGGCTTTTTCCTTGATCAGGGCGCGCGCCGCGTCTCGGTCGTAGGTCGGCAGTTTCATGCTGAGGAGAGGCGGAGGTGGTGGGTGTCGGTGTGTCAGGCATCCACGCTGCGGCCGCAGCCGGCGGTGGCGCTACATGACGTGGATGTCGTTCAGCCGCACCGTGAGCCCGTCGGCGCCCTGTTCGACGTGGAAGGTCGCGGTGAGGTCGGAGGCATGGCCGTCGATGTTCAGGTCGTACCAGATCTCGCCCATGCCGCTGCTGCCGTCTTCGTGCCAGCGGCTCACTTCCTTGCGCTGGGAGATGTCGGTGGGCTTGCCGTGCAGCGTGACCTTCTGGCTGGCGCTGCATTCGCCGTACGACTTGATGACCTCGCGTATCAGTTCCGGCGTCCAGCTCATCGATGGCTCGTGCGCAGTGAACGCGAAGGCCGCCACGTAGTCTTCCGCCTCCAGCAGGCTGGCCCATTCGTCTGCGAAATGGATCAGGTCCTCGTCGGATGCGGAGGCTGGCAGGTGGGCCATGGTGGCTGATGCGAAGGAAGAATGGACGCTGCGCGCACGGGCCTCGTGCAGGCGAGGCCCGGGTCTTTCAACATGCTTTCAATGGGCTTTCAAACCCCTTCGATGATCCGCAGGTCGCGCTCGGCGCCATCGCCCAGTGCGTCGAGCGCGGCCTTGTATTCGGGGCTGTCGTGCGTGGCGGTGGCCTTCTCGAGGCTGTCGAACTCGATCAGCACGGTGCGTTCGGACAGGCCGGACTCGTAGACCTTGGCAGGCAGGCCGCGCGCGAGGAAGCGTCCGCCTCCTGCCGTGATCGCCGGACCTGCCAGCTTTGCGTAGGCTGCGAGCTTGTCCGCATCCTTGATGGCGCGATAGGCGCTGACCCAATAGGCTTTTGCCATGTTGGCTTCTCTCTCGTTGTTGGACCAGCGGGCAATATAGCCTGCCTGTCCGAGAAGCCCCTGGCCTCAGCAGGTTGCGGGAATCTCCGCGCGAGCCACGGCCACCTGCGCATCCTCGTCGCGCCACATCAGCAGGCCCCTTTGCATCGCCTCCCGCACGGCCTGCGTGCGCGAGCGCACACCCAGCTTGCGGTACATGCTCTTCACCTGCGCCTCGATGGTGTTGATCGAGCGGTGGGTCGCATCGGCGATCTCGCGATTGGTGGAGCCGCCGGCGATCATGCACAGCACCTTGAGCTCTCGCGACGACAGCGGCGAGGTGAGTGCGTCGGGCGCCGGCTTGCAGCCCGCAGCGGAAGACGCGATGGCGCCGAGGATGCCCTGCGCCGCGCGTGCTGCGGCCGGCGCGTCGCCCGTCTCGATGGAGCGCAGCAGGAACGCGAGCTGCACTTCGCTGGCCTGGGTGAACAACTCGCACAGGGCACCGGCCACCGCCATCGCATGAGCGGAGCGGCCGGCGTGCACGGGCATGGAGAAATCCTCTGGAGCGTGAACGGACTGCATCATGGAAAGTGGAAGGGAAGGCTGTATGGGCCCGACGGCTTCCGGACCGTTGTCCTTGGCGCTACCGAGCGAAGTCGATGGTATTAATCGCCTCGCTCCGGCGCACTCGCTATATCGGCCCGGATGTGCTGTGGATCACATTCCGGTGCAAAGAGTCCGAAGCTCGTGGATCGGCTCCAGCGGTACCGCGTTCGAATGCAGTCTGGCCGATCACGACCCCTGGAAAGCCCCGCGGACGCGGTCCGTACTGCTCAATTCGGATGTACGAAGAAGTAATTAATCTGGCAATATCGCGCCCCAGACGCCGACGGCCATGCTGAACTTCACCACAGACGACATCCGACCCCAGGACCGCTTCGACCACTGGTGCGAGGTGCGAGGGCGGCATCTGTTCGGCGTGACCATCGAACTCGACCGCGCGCGGCGCGACAAGTTCGAGGGCCGGTTCGCCGCGGTGGCGGTCGGCACGGCCACCGTGTCGGAGCTGCGCGCGTCCTCCTACCGCGTGAGCCGCACACCGTCCGACATCGCGCGTGTCGCGGGGCGCAGCCTGTGCATCGGGTTGCAGGTGCGCGGCCCGGGGTGGATCGGCGTGGGCCGTGCGCCGCCGCAGCGCGTGCGCGAGGGCGACCTGCTCGTCAATCATTCCGACCTGCCTTATGCCGGCGTGCCGGAGCGCTCCGACGGCTTCGATTTCCGTACCCTGCGCATCCCGCTCACGCATGAACTGCTGCTGGGGGCCGAGGCCGAAGACCTGTTCGCCACGCCGCTCGACAGAAACCTGCCGGTCGCGCGACCGTTGATGGCGCTCTTCCACGCGCTGACCACGAGACCGGCCGACATTCCCGATCCGCACGCCGAAGTGGCGCACATCGTGCGATTGGCCCTGGTGTCGCGCGGCCGGCTCGCACCGGGCCTGCCGGAGAGCCGCGCTGCGCTTCGCAGCGGCCTGCTGCATGCGGCACGGGGCATCCTTGCGCGCGACCTCCGGCAGCCGGGACTGTCGCCTGGTGCTGTGGCGCGCGAGCTGGGCATCTCGCTGCGGCAGGTGCATGTGCTGTTCGAGCCGACGGGGCAATCCTTCGCGCGCACGCTCACTGCGATGCGGCTGGCCGATGCATCGCGCATGCTGGTGGCGCAGCCGGCTTGCTCGGTCACCGACATCGCCTACCGTTGCGGCTTCGACAGCATCGCGACCTTCTATCGCGTGTTCCGTGCGGCCTACGGCATGGCGCCCAACGATGCACGGGAGAAAGGCCGCCACACGGATCACTGAGCAACTGGCACGGCAGCATGGGGCGCCTGCGCGCATTGAGAAGACGCGGCGCGCGCCTTCGCGAATCATGCGCGCCCATGTATCTGCATCCCCTGACAGCCAGCCTGCCGGCGGCGGAGCGTGCGTCGTTCGCCCGGCTGTGCCGGCTGTCGCATTTCAAGCGCAACCAGACAGTGCTCGAAGCCGGCGCATCGACCGACCAGCTCTACTGCGTGGCGACAGGGCTGCTGCGCGTGGTCACGCCCGAGTGCGGCGACAGGCCCGAGGTCACGAGCGAGTTCATCCGGCCCGAGGGCTTCTTCGATCTGCCGGTTGGCGAAGACCGCTACCGCGCAGAGCAGTCGCTGGTGGCGGTCCTGCCTTCGTCGGTGTACCTCGTGCCGGTGATGGCCATGCGCGAGCTGTGCGCGCGCCATCCCGAAGTCGCGATGGCGCTGCTGGGCCTCGTCGTGAGCCGCATGGGCATGCTGAGCGGGCAGATGCGGCGCGTGTCCACGCTGCCTTCGGAAGAGCGGGTCCATCGCGTGCTCCACCAGCTCACCCAGCTGGCACCGGTGCGCGAGGGCGGCTACGACAAGCGCATCTCGCAATCGATGATCGCCTCCTACTCGGGCCTGTCGCGCGAGGTGGTCAACAAGACCATGCGCGACATGGAGCAGCGCGGCCTGCTGCGGCGCGACGCGCATGCGGTGCATGTCATGCATACATTTGCGCGGGCCGCCTGAGCGCATCGCATGCGCGGCCTCCCATGTTTGTGTGTTCCCTCGAAGCGGCCTTGGGAAGCACCATTCGATGATGTACCTACATCCCCTGATGGCGAGTCTGCCGCTGGCGGAGCGCACCAAGCTCGGCGAATCCACCCGCCTGCATTCCTACAAGCGCAATGAAGTCGTGCTTGCAGCCGGCGATTCAACCGACCAGATCTACTGCGTGGCGAGCGGCCTGCTGCGCGTGGTTTCGTTGAATCAGCGAGGCGACGCGGAAATGACCACGGAGTTCATCGGTCCGAACGACTTCTTTTTCCATCTGTCGATGCAGGAAGACAGCTACTGCTCGAAGAAGACCTTGATTGCCGCACTGCCCTCGTCGGTGTATCTGATACCCATCGGGGAGATGCGCAGCCTCTGCACCAGGCATCCGGAAGTGGCGCTCGGCCTGCTGGGGCTCGCGATGAAGCGCATGAGCACCTTGCGCGGCCAGTTCCATCGCATCTCCGTGCTGACGGCGGAAGACTCCGTGCTTCGCGTACTGCAGCAGCTCACGCGGCTCGCGCCGGCAGGCGAGCAAGGCTATGACAAGCGCATCACGCAATCGGTGATCGCCTCGTACGCCGGGCTGTCGCGCGAGGTGGTCAACAAGACCATGCGCGACTTCGAGCTGCGCGGCGTGGTGCGCCGTGACGACGACGGCGTGTACGTCGTCGACGATTTCGCGACGACCGACTTCGCCTGATCCGCTCGAGGTAGGGCAAGGGGGCAGGCAGGCCGCAGCCGGCCTGCCGGATTCAATCTTCCTGCGATTCGCCGCTTCGGCCCGCGTGCCGCATGTCGAAGAACTCCGGCGGAAGCATCGGGTCGTGCTGGTAGGGCTCGACCGCCGACAGGCTCTGCTCGATGGGCAGCAGCCCGCCGAAGTCCGTGGCGGCGAAGTCGGGCTGCACATGGATTCCATCCTCGTCGCGCCGTACGAGGCCGCGGTTCTCCATGTCGCGCATGGTCTTGTTGACCACCTCGCGCGAGAGGCCCGAGTAGGAGGCGATCACCGATTGCGTGATGCGCTTGTCGTATCCGCCCGAACCCGCGGGCGCCAGCAGCGTGAGCTGGTGCAGCACGCGGCCTACCAGGTCTTCGGCCGACAGCGCCGAGATGCGTCGCAGCTGGCTGCGGATGACGCTCATGCGCTTCATCGCGAGGGTCAGCAGGCCGATGGCCACTTCGGGATATGCGCCGCACAGCCGGCGGATGGCGGCCACGGGCACCAGGTAGACGGCCGAAGGCAGCGCGGCGACCAGCGTCTGCATGGCCTGGTAGCGGTCTTCGGCGAAAGAGGGGCTCAGGAAGAAGTCGTCCTGGCGGATGAAGTCGGTGGTGACGTCGCTGGCCTGCGCGCTGCCCTTGCCGTGGGCGACCACACGCAGCAGCCCGCTGGCCACGCAATAGATGCGGTCGGTCCAGGTGTCGGCCTCCAGCACGATTTCGTTGCGCCTGAATGAGCGCAGCTCGCAGCTCTGGACGAGCGCGGCTCGCTCCGCTGGCGGCACGTTGGCGATGAGTGGATGCAGGTACATGGTTCGCGCGAATGCCCGGCCCGGAGGCGGGCGGAAAAAGCCCCGGCAGGGCGCGCAGCGCACCGGCCGGGGCAGGGGACGATGCTCAGCGGGCCGAGGCGATCGTCGACACGGCGGAGTTGCCCACCGCGGTCGCCGTCACCTGGTTGCCTGCGGCGCGCAGCGTGCTGCCTGCGGCCGCACCGGTGACGCCCACGCCGTAGTTCACGGCGGTGGCGGTCGCGGTGATGGCGCCGCTGTTGGTCTGGTAGTTGCCCACCGCGACCGTCGGACGGTTGGCCGCCGTGGCAGCCACGGTCACCGCGTTGGTGGCGGTGTTGCCGTAGGCCTGCGCGGCGACGGTGTTGCCCGTCAGCGCTGCGGTGCCGTTCGTGATGCCGGGGGCGGTGCCCGCGGTCACGCCGTTGAGCGCGACCTGGTACGTGCCGCTCGCACTGGCCGACACGTTGCCGCTGTTGCCCTGCGTGTTGAGCAGTGCCGCCGTGGCCTGCGTGGCGCCGCCGGCCGAGCTGCCCGCGACCGGCGATGCCGCGGCATAGCCGCTGCCAGCCGACACGTTCAGCACGTTGCTGGCTGCGTTGCCGCGTGCCAGCGCCGTGGTGCTGTTGCCGTCGATGGTGATGCCGCTGTTCAGCGCCGCAGCCGTGGCCGGCGAGGTGCCTTCGAGCTTGAACGTCGCCGAGGTCGACGCGCTGGCCGTGACGGCCGCGCTGCTCGACTGGCTGTTGTTCAGGCCGGCGTTCGCGCCCAGCACCGCCGCGCCGTTGAGCGCCACGCTGTTGTCGGCACGGTTGGCCGAGGCTTCGGCGGTTGTGGTGTTGCCGCTGATGGTTGCCGTGCCGTTGGCCAGGCCCGTCGTGGCCGAGGCCGTCTGGTCCTGGTTGTACAGGCGCGTGGTCGCGTTGCTGCTCACCGAGGTGGTGGCCGTCTGCGCGTTGTTCAGCACGTGATCGCCGTTGGCGGTGCCGGCCGTCAGCTGTGCGTTGATGGCGGCGCCTGGCGGCGTCACGTTGGAGGCCGTCACGCTCAGCGAGTTGGTGGCATCGTTGATCACGCCCAGCGACACGTTCTTGTTGCGCGACAGGTCCACCGACGACGCGGAGACCGCGCCAGGCGCATACAGCTCGAGGTCGGAAGCCGCCGATACGGCTGCGTTGCCCGACTGCGCCGACGACAGCGCCGAGGTGCTCGCCACGTTGGTGCCGGTCACGCTCAGGCTGTTGGTGGCCGTGTTCGCCACCGCGCTGCCGCGCTGGCTGTTGTCGGACACGCTCAGCGTCGAGCCGGAGATGACCGCGCCGGCCGCCGCGTCGATGGCATAGGTGCCGTAGACGCTGGTCGACAGCGCCGCGCCGCCCGTGACCTGCTGCACGTTGGAGACCGTGTGGTCGGCCTGTGCGCCGGTCGCGCCGAGCGCGAGGCTGCCTGCGCTGGCCGTGGTCGCACCGCCCGAGGCGATCGCGTTGCCCGTGACCGAGGCGCTGTTGGTCGCGCTGTTGCCGGTGACGGCCGCGCTGCTGCTGTTGCCCTTGACGGCGAGTTGCGAGGCGGTGACGTTGCCGCCCACGGCGACGGTGACGCCGCCCTGGTTGGGGATGGCGGCGACGGCCGACGTGCCGGGGATGGTGGCGCCGAACGCGACCGACTGCGCGTTGCGCAGGTTGTCGTACGTGGTGGTCGTCACCGTGCCCAGGATGCTCGCCGGTGCCGTGAGCAGGCCACTGTTCACGCCAGTACCGACAGTCCAGCCGTGCGAGGTCAGGTAGGCGATCTCCTGCGAGGTCAGGCTCGACTGCTGCACGCCCAGCGTGCCGCTGGTGATGGTCGTGTTGCCGCCGAGCGTGCTGCCGCCCAGGGCATCCGGGTCCAGCACGTGGGCGTTGTACGTGAACGGCGTCGCAGGCGACGCGGGCGTGCCCGGCGTGCCGGCCTGGCCGGCGAGTGCCTGCACCGATGCGCTGCTGCCCTGCACGTTCTGCACCGCGCTGGAGGTCGAGAGGCTGTTGCCCGCGAGCGTCAGGCCGTTGGTGGCGCTGTTGGCCGTGGCGGCTGCGCTGGCGCTGTTGCCGTTCGACACCACGCTGGAGCCGGTCACGTCGCCGCCGATCTGGGTGCGGATCTGCGAAGCGGTCGCGCCCGGGGCGTCGCCGGTGCGCAGCGAGGCGGTGAGGCTGCCCGAGGCGGTCTGCGCGCTCTGCACGCTGAAGGCGGCATCGGTCGTGGCGGTGCCGCCGGCGATCACGGCGCGCGGCTGCGCGGTGAGGGTCGCCAGCGTGTTGCCCGAGACGTCGAGCGTGTTGCCGCTCGCGCGGTTGCCGTAGGCCAGCGCCTGCAGCTGGTTGCCGGAGGTCGCGACCGTGGAGGCGGCGACGTCGTCCTCGATGGCCGTGGCCACCACGTTGGCGCCCGAAGCGGTCGCGGTGATGGTCGAGCCGGCGGCGTTCTGCACGCTGGTGACGTTGCCCACCGGTGCCGCGCCGGCCAGGGTGGCGCCCGTGCCCAGTGCCAGCTTGGCGGCGTTGGTCGCATCGTTGCCGTAGGCGGCGGCGACGAAGGCATTGCCCTGGTTCGACACGCTGCCGCGGGTGACGTTGCCTTCGATCAGCACGGTTTGCGCGCCGATGGGCAGGATGCCTGCGCCGTCGGCCACCGCGCTCACTGCGCCGGCGGCCGTCTGGTTGCTCAGCACGCCATAGGCCGCGGTGACGGTGGCGGTGCCCAGCGCCGGCGTCGCGACCGATGCGGGCGAGTCGATGGCGGCCACGTTGGCGCTGTTGGCGGTCACGTTCAGGCTGTTGGCTGCCGAGTTGGCGTAGGCCACGGCGCGCTGCAGGTTGTTGGTGAGCGCGACGGTGCTGTCGGTGGCGTGCGTGCCCAGGTAGGCCGCGGCGGTGGAACCCGAGAGCAGGGCGCCGACCGGCGAGCCGCCGTCGGTCACCTGCACGCTGGACACGCCTGCGCCCGAGCCCACGGTGGTGCCGGTCAGCGACAGCGCGTTGCTTGCGCTGTTGCTCACGCCCACGGCTTCCTGCGTGTTGCCGCCCACGGTGAAGCTGCTGGCGTGGATGGTGTCGCCGCCGTTGCCGCGCGAATCGGCCAGCACCCCGACGACGGAGCCCACCGTCTGCGCCGAGACCGGCGCCGAGTAGTTGCTCTGCAGGTTGGTGACCGTGGCCGCGCCGAACGCGTTGACGTTGCCGTCCGGCAGGCTGCCGCCTGCGAGCACGGCCGTGGTGCCGGACAACGGCAGCGCGTTGGCTTCGAGCGCGAGGCTCTGGCTGGCGTTGTTGCCGTAGGCGGTGGCGGCCGAGCGGTTGCCGGTGACCGAGACGGCTGCAGCGTTGTTGGTGCCGTTCTCGGTGCCGGTGGCGGCGCCGATGACGGTCGGGCCCGAGACGGCGCTCACGCCGCCGTTGTAGTTGCTCTGCTGGTTGGCCAGGGCGGCGGTCGCGGTGAACGCGGCGGCATCCTTGCCGCTGAGGATCGCGTTCGACGCGGCATTGCCGGTGGCCGAGGCGGTGGCCGCGTTGTTCGCGACCGTGACCGCGCCACCGTCCACCGACTGCGCGAAGGCGAGTGCGCCCGAGCCCTGCGTTGCGGCGGAGAGCGACACGCCCACGTTGCCCTGGCTGTTCGACACGGCCAGGTCGGCCATCAGCACGCTCGACAGGTTGCCGGCGCTGTACGAACCGTTGTTGATCGCCGGGCCGCCGGAGCCGGAGACCGACACGCCGTCGGCCAGCACGATGCGGTTGCCGGCCGTGCCGGCGGTGGCGCCGAGCGCTTCGTTGCCGGTGGCGGTGCTGGAGATGGTGTTGCCCTGCACCGAGAGCGAGCCGGTCAGCGTATTGGTGTCGCCGGCGGCATTGCCGCCGATGGAGGCGATCACGCCGTTGCCGGTGGCCGAGGCCGTGTGCGTGACGGGAGCGATCGACTGGTTCAGCTGCTGGTTCGATACCACGGCCGAGCCGGTGAAGGCCGGCGCGCCGCCCGACTGGACGCTGATGGTGCTGTTGGCGGTGTTGCCCTTGAGCGTGGCCGAGACCGTGTTGCCGTCGAGCGCGGGCGCGGCGGCGACGCTGTTCTCGCCATCGGCCGTCAGCGTGAGCGACACCGTGTTGCCGCTGGCGGCGGCGGTGGAGGCCGCGCCTGCGCCTTGCTGCACCGAGGTCGAGACCAGGCTGCCGCGCACGGCGCTGCTCGCGCCCACGGGCGAGTAGTTCAGCATGACCGAGCCGGGGGTGGTCGATGCGTAGTCCACCGGCACCGTGCCGGAGATGGTCGAGGAGCCGCTATTGAGCGTGGTGTTCGCAGAGATGGTGTTGGCGGTGTTGGCCGCGCCGCCGCTGGAGAAGCCGTCGAGCTCGACCTTCACCGTGTTGCCGGTGGCGGCGCTGGAGATCACGCCGCTGTTGGTCTGCACGCCCAGGGAGGCCGCGCCTTCGGCGGGCACCGGGCCGGTGCCGCCTGCGAGCGACAGGTCGACGGCGTTGGTGAAGGTATTGGCCGTGGCGCTGGCCTTCACGCTGTTCTGCGTGACGGTGTTGTTGCCGCCGGTCTGGCCGCCGGTGGTCGTGACGTCGATGACGCTGCCGGCGGCGGTGGCCGTCACGGGCTGCGACTTGTCCTGCACCGACTGCACGCTCTGGTAGGCCGTGGTATTGACTGCCACCGCGGGGATGGTGGAGACCGTCGTGTCGGCTGCCTGCGCGCCGCCGGCCACGAGCGTGGCCAGCACGGCCAGGCCGATGCTGCTGAGCGGTGCGCCGTTGGCGCGGCCGCGCGGATTCCTGCTGCGGTTCTTCTGCATGGTTCTTCCTTTGATGGATCTGGAAAAAAGACTGGTTCGATGAAAAAAAGCGGGACGACGGACGTCGCGTCGTCCTGTGGTGAAGACTTGCTGGTGCCTTTCGGTTGCTTACTTCCCTCCGGTTGCGTTCTCCTCACGGACCGGACGGGCCGGCCCACCCCTTCCCGCGCCCTGGACGCGGAGCTTGGCGATCTCCTGCAGGCCGGGCCCGTCGCGGTGGATCGACGTGTCTGCCTTGTCCGGGCGCCATGTGACGCTGATGCCGCCGGGCGCGATGCCGCGCGAGGCGAGTGCGGTGGTGACCACGCCGATGCGCTGGTCGATGAGCAGGTCGCGCTTGCCCGCGTCCCAGTTCTCGGTGTCGCGAGCGACCAGCACCACCTCGGTGGGGGCCTTGGCAGCGGCCGCCGCGATCTGGTCGATGAGGTTCAGCGTCCCGCCCGTAAGCGCTGCCGCGCCGAACTCGAAGGGAATCTGCAGGCTGGTGCCCGTGAGGCTTGCGCCCGTCTGGCTGGCCGCGTTGACGGCCTCGCCCTGCTGCACCGGCATGCCCGAGGCGTCGACCAGCGGGTTGGGCACCGTGCGCATCTGCTCGGCGGGCTTGAGGCTGAGCTCGCCCGTCATGCGCATGCCCAGGCACGGGTTCGGGTCGACCTTGGACACGGCAGCCACCAGGCGCACCACGCCCTCTTCGAGCGCGGCGCGCACGCCCATCTGCACCGGCTCCTGGCCCTTGGCGCCGACGTCGATGTCGTAGAGCTTGCTGCCGAAGAAGCGGAAGACGTTGAAGCCGACCTCGTAGCCGTTGAACTGCTTCGTCAGGCTGATGGTCTTCACGATCATCAGCGTCTTGGTGTCGACGATGCGCAGGTCGATGCCCACCGACTGGCTGAAGGTGCGTGCCTTCACGCCCACCTGGTTCACGCCGATCTCGGCGCCGCCCGAATTGATGTTGTAGTTGAGCTCGGTGATGCCGCCGACGATGAAGTAGTCGGACTTGTTGATCGAGCCGCCGAAGTAGGGCAGCCACGGCACCGTCTGGCCGCCGTTGGGCCCTGCGAGCTGGTGGGTGCGGCCGTCGCCGAGCTGGCGCCGGTCGGCGTAGCCGAGTTCGCGCTCGGCGATCACCGGGTCGAAGCGCTCGGCCACCTGCACCGCGCCGCCGAGCTTGCCCAGCGCCGAATACACCATCAGCGCGCCGCCCTGCGTGATGGCGTTGCCTTCGTTGATGCTGTACTTGCCGGTGTAGTCCTTCACGTCGCCCACGGTGATGACGATCGGCGGGCGCTGCGTGGCTGCCACGTGGTCGCCAAAGCAGGCGAGCACGGCTTCCATGGGCGTGACGTTCTCGCGCACGGCCGGGCCGAGCACCACGGGCGCTTCCTTGGGCGCCATCTGCTGCTGCGGCGCGACGACGCAGCCGGCCAGGCTCGTGACGGCCGCTGCGGCGGCCAGCGCGCGCGATGCGGCTTTTCCGCGCGGCAGCGCGCGGATCGACTTGAATGGGGTCATTCCTTTTTCTTCCCTGTCGGTTGGGTGGTCAGTTGAGTGCGCCGAATGCGCAGGCCGAGCTGCCGCTGATGCTTGCGCTCTGGCTGCCGGTGTTGGTCTGGTTGGAGTTCAGTGCCTGGCTCGACCAGCCCTGCACGTTGCTGGTGGTGGAGCCGATCACGGCCGAGCCCACGGCGCCGCTGTTGGCCTGGCCGGTGCTCACCGTGCCGCCGCCACCCATGCCGGTGTTCGAGTTGCCGGTGGAGTTGGCCGACGCGCCGCTGGTGCCGGGCGAGTTGGCCGTGGTGCTGTTGGTGCCCTGGTTGCCCTGCGCGGTCGAGGTGACGTCGCAGTTGTACTGGCGGCCGATGTAGTTGTTGGTGGTGTAGTTGGCCGCGCCGTACGAGCCGGCCTTCTTGCGCTGGATCATGTCCTGCACGGCGGCCTGGTTGGCCTTGTCGGCGGCGGTCTGGAACTGCCAGGCGCTGTTCTCGCCGACGTTGTTGGCCGACGCACATGCGCATGCCGCGGTGAGCAGCAGGCACAGCGCGGTGCGCGCGGCTGCTGCCGAAGAGGAGACGGTGGACGGCCGCCGCGCACGCGCTGCACGCACGTTGCCGGAGACCTGGTCGAGTTGGATGGGCATGGAAGTCCTGCGAAGGGAAATGGAAAACATGGAGACCGGGCGAGCGCTCGCGCGCTCAGGCGCGCATCGCCCGCTGCACGGGTGGTGGAAAGCCGGGCCAGGCGAGCAGCTCGCCGCCCTCGCTGCGCTGCGAGCCCGGACCCGAGCCCGAACCCGAGTGCCTCGGCGCATGCAGCGCGGCTTCGAGCGCGCGGTACTGCGCTGCGGCGATGAGGTCCTGCTCGCTGGCGCCGGGGTCGCGCGGGCCGCATTCCTGCATGAGCTCCAGCACGGCGCGCTGCATCTGCAGCAGGTCGGTGCTCAGCCGCGCGAGGCGCAGCTGCATGTCGGCGGGGATGCTCATGGCTTGCCCCCCTCGCGGCCGATGCCGTAGCCCTGCAGCCACTGGGCGCCCGCGTCGGCTGCGATGTGCACGTCGTCGTCGCGCTCCACGCCGTCGACGACGACGTGCGGCGCGAAGTGCGCGCTCGTCGCCAGCATTCCGCGCAGGCACTCGCGGCCGAACTCGCTGTCGCGCGCGCGGCGCAGCAGGGCCGCGTCGAGCTTCACGATGTCGGGCTTGCAGGCCTGTACGGCAGCGACGTTGTCCGCGCCGCCGCCGAAGTCGCGGACGGCGATGCGGCAGCCGCGCATCTGCAGCTGCACGCAGAAGTCGTGCGCGGCCTCGAGGTCGGGCAGCGAGGCGCTGCCCGCGATCTCGATCACCAGGCGGGAGGCCAGCGCGGGCTCCCTTTCGAGAACCGCGAGCAGAGACGCCCACCAGTGGTCGATCTGGATGCTCTGCGCCGAGATGCTCACGCCGATGTGCGCCGAAGGCTGCAGCCGCAGCGCGGCCACGGCCCGCCGCATCGCGGTGCGGTCGAAGGCGCGCGTGAGGCCCAGCCGCTGCAGGCAGGGCATGAACACTTCGGGCGCGAGCGAGGCCGCATCGCCTCGGCTGGGTGCGATGCGAGCGCGGCCCGATCGGTACAGCGTGGTCGCGACGCTGCCGGGATGCACCACCGGCTGCCACGAGAACGAGAGCTCGTCGGCGCGCAGCGCTTCGCTCACGCGCACCGCGACGTCCATGTCGGCGCGATAGAGCTGGCGCCACCCGTCGGCGCGGCTCTCGCGCGAATCGGGAAAGGGCTGCGCGGTCCACAGCGTGAGTTCGATCTCGGAGGCGCCCATCTGCTGCGGCGAACGCACGTCGATCCAGTCGGCATGCAGCTGCACCAGCGCGGCGATGCCGCCGGAGCGCACCGGCTCCGCACCGAGCACCGCGAGCAGCGTCTCGACCGGGTGGCTCGCTCGCCGCGAGGCGCCCGATGCCTTGCCCGCTTCGTGGATGCCGAAGGGGCCGCATTCGAAGGCCTCGTTGGCCCACACCAGGAAGCAGTCGTCGCGCAGCCGCGCCATGTCGGAAGAGGGCAGCGAGGTGAAGCCGGCGCACAGCCTGCGCTGCACCTCGAGGCTCGCGGCGGATGCGAAGTCCTGCCCGTAGGCTTCGGCCAGGTGCGGCAGGTTCGCGATGAACACGAAGGCGCAGGCCCTGCGTGCGGCGGCGCGCTCCACGGATGCGCCGGAGGCCCTGGACATGGGCTCGGCTAGCGGCCCATGGGAGTCATGCGTGCCTTGTGTGCCTTGCGTGCCATGTGAACCATGTGCGCGGTTGGCCGCGGACGTACGCTGCGCCCATGCGGCGGGCCGGTGCGTGCCTGCAGGCCAGGCGGTCGGTGATGAGAGAGCGGCCATTTGCGTCCTCGATCGAATTTCTTTTCTCGAACCCGGTGAAGGGAGAAGGGGCCGCGTTTCTTGCGGCAACACTTCTCCATTCCGCGCGGTGGTGCGGAATCAAGACGGAAAGCAGGAAATCACCGGACGTGCGAATCCCTCACGCAGTACGGCGCTCCTCGGCGGAGTGCCGGCGATCGGCTATCGGGTCACAGGTGGGAAAGGGGGCGCTTCGCCAACGGCGTCGCGCGGTACGCGGCTGCTAGGTGTACGGCATGGATGTGGCCTTCGGCTCGGCGGGGCCACGCGTTCGTGCGGCGGCCCCATGAACCGCATCGAGCGGCTCGTACGTTCGGTGGAACGAGGGTCTGCAGGCCATCACGTGCAAGCTCCGTAGGACAGTTGTGAAACAAAATGAATACTACGGATTGCAGTAGGACCCCGCATTCGCTTTCGGACCGCGAATGTGTGCCAGTTCACATTTGTCAACACTGACCAGGACAAATCGCGGTTTCCGGGTCGAAGGCGGGTTCGCGGCCCGGCCCGAGCGGCTTCGCGGCGCCCTGCCTTGTTCGTGCATGCAGAATGCCGGGCACCGATTTCTCAGCACTCTTCGCCATCGCCGCGGCCTCCCCGCGGACCATGGCGGGAGTGGCACCGCACCGAGGGAGTCCATGCTGTTGTATCTGTTCGATCTCGCGGGCGTCGCCGTGTTCGCGATAAGCGGCGTGCTGGCCGCCGGACATGCGGGGCTCGACTGGCTGGGCGTGCTCGTGATCGCCTCCGTCACTGCCGTGGGCGGCGGCACCCTGCGCGACCTGCTGCTCGACCGCCATCCGGTGTTCTGGATACGAGACGTGCGCTATGTCTACGTGATCCTCGCGGCGACGGCGGCAGGCATCGCATGGGTGCAATTCATGCCGCTGCCCGAGCATGCGCTGGCCTTGGCCGATGCGCTGGGGCTGGGGCTCTTCGCCATCACCGGTGCGCAGATCGCCGAGGGGCGGCGGCTGCCCGTGGTCATCGTGACGCTGGTCGGCACCATGACCGGCGCGGCCGGCGGGCTGGTGCGCGACGTGCTCACCGCGCATGTCCCGCTGCTGCTGAGCAGCGGCATCTACGGCTCGGCCGCCATCGCGGGCATCGCCGCCTACCTGCTGCTCCAGGCGGCCGGCGTCGGCAGGCGCTGGGCCTTCCATTCGGGCGTGCTGATGATCGTGGCGCTGCGCCTGGGCGGCATCTATGGCGGCTGGCATCTGCCGCTGCTGCGGCTGCCAGCCTAGATCGATGACTCCTTCCTGCTTGTTCCGGCGGCACGGCCGAGGTGGCCGAGCCGCTTCGCTCAGGCCGCGGCGGCCCTTCCGGGGCTCCTGAGTAGGCTCACGACGCTCCCCGCGAAAGCGGTCGATGCCGCCAGCGCGAGTCCCAGGTGGACGGCCGTGTGCGACGGCAGCAGCCCGAACAACAGGCTCATCGCGAGGCTTCCGAGCGTCAGCCCCGTGAGTCGCGCTGTTCCCTGCGCGCCGCCGGCCGCGCCGCTGCGTTCCTTGGGTGCGGACAGCAGCATGTTCTGGTTGTTGGGCGTCTGGAAGAGCCCGAAACCGAAGCCGGCGAGGCTGGTGAAGAGTGCGATCGGCAGTGCCGGGTTGCCGTGGATGGGCCACAGCGCGCACAGCGCCAGCCCGGTCGCGAGGAACGCGCTGCCCGCCGCGCAGAGCCATGCGGTGGGCACGCATTGCGCGAGTCGCGCCGACAGCGGCGCTGCCAGCATCACCGCAAGGGGCCAGGGCGTCATCAGCAGGCCGGTGGCCGCGGTGCTTTGGCCCAGCTCGTGCTGGATGTAGAAGGGCAGTGCCACGTAGCTGGCCATCTGGCCGGTGAAGCAGCAGACCGAAGCGATGATCGAGATGCGGAAGGAGTGCACGCGCAGCAGGTCGAGCGGCACCAGCGGCGCCTTCCTGCTCGTCTCGCGGCGCACCAGCAGGACCATGGAAACCACCGCCACGCCGAGCAGTGCGCCGCCGTGCGTCAGGCTCGACGGCAGCCGGTCGCTTCCGAGCACGAAGGTGGCGAACATGACCGCGTTGAGCGCGATGCTCCAGAGATCGATGCGGTCGCTCGTCGATGCCGGGCGCGGCAGCTTCGTGCATGCGAGCAGCACGAGGATGCCGATCGGCAGGTTCACCGCGAAGAGCCACGGCCAGCTGGCGGTCGAGAGAATGAAGGCGCCGATGGAAGGCCCCGCCGCGGTGGCGCCCGCGATCGAGAGCGCGTTCCAGCCGATGGCGCGCGCCAGCAGCCGGCGCGGATAGGTGAAGCGCAGCAGCGCCAGGCCGAGCGGCATCACCGCGGCGGCGCCCAGCCCCTGCAGGCAACGCGCGGCCACCAGCCACGGCAATGAAGGGGAAAGCGCGCACAGCACCGACGCGGCGCTGAACAGCGCGATGCCGCCCGCGAACACACGGTGATAGCCCAGCCGCGCGCCGATGGCCGAGGCTGGCAGCAGGAACATGACGACCGCGAGCTGATAGGCCGTGATGATCCAGACCGCATCGGCAGCCGTCGCGTTCAACTGCCCGGACATGGTCGGCAGCGCGACGTTGGCGATCGCGCCGTCGAGCACCACGAGGGCGCCCGCGCCGAGGATCGCGGCGGCGGCTGCGATGCGCCGAGGCATCGGCAGGCCATCGGCATCGTTCGCTGTCTCGGGCGCAGCGGCGCGGGGGCCGGGGGCAGACGAGTCGGCGGAGGAAGTGGGGGAATGGATCGGGGGTGAAAGCAGCATGGGAGTGGCCTTGTGGAGTGAAGACGCTCGATTGCGTGAATCCAGAATAGGACGCGGCGCAGCACCGGCCCAGAGCGCGGGACGCAGGTTGTTCCTGCATGCGGCGCCTGTTCCCGCACGCGGCGGCTGTGCTAGCGTCCGGTCATGCCGGACGCCGACCTCAACCTGCTGACCGCGCTCGACGCGCTGCTTTCCGAAGGCAATGTGGCGAAGGCCGCCGAGCGCATGGGGCTGAGCGAATCGGCCATGAGCCGCACGCTGGCGCGGCTGCGCGAGGCCACGGGCGACCAGCTCCTGGTGCGCGCAGGACGCGGCATGGTGCCCACGCCGCACGCCCTGGCACTGCGCGAGCGCGTGAGGGACCTGGTGCAGGAGTCGCACGCGGTGCTCCAGCCCGCCGATGCGGCCATGGACCCGCGCACGCTCCAGCGCCTTTTCACCATACGGGCCAACGACGGATTCATCGAAGCCTTCGCGCACGTGCTCGTGGCCCGTGTCGCGAAGGAGGCGCCAGGCGTCCGCCTGCGTTTCGCGCCCAAGCCCGACAAGGACGTGCGTCCGCTGCGCGAAGGACTGATCGATCTCGATGTGGGCGTGCTGAGCGATTCGGCGGGGCCGGAAGTGCGCGTGCAGGCGCTCTACCGGGACCGGTTCGTCGCCGCGGTGCGCGAGGGCCATCCGCTGCTGGCCGAAGCCGCGATCACGCCCGAGCGCTACGCCGCATGCGACCACGTGATCACTTCACGGCATGGCCGCAAGGAAGGACCGGCGGACGTGGCTCTGGCGGCGATGGGATTGAAGCGCAACGTCGCCGTCACGGTGCCCAGCTTCGGTTCTGCCCTGTCGATCGCGGCTGCGACCGATCTCGTGGCGCTGATACCGGCCTCGTACTTCGAGCGCCTGAGGGCCCAGAGCACGCTGCGCTGTTTTCCGCTGCCCATGCCCACCGACCGGATCACCATCTCGCAGATGTGGCATCCGCGCATGGATCGCGATCCCGCGCACAGGTGGCTGCGCGGCATGGTGCTGGAGCTGTGCCGGAATCTGACGGGGGACGAGGGCCCGCCCGCTCGCTGACGAGAGCTGGCGAATGGTTTCTTCGTATCTTTCCTGATGTTTCGCTGACTCCGTAACCGTCGGGTAAAGGTCGCAGAGCGGCGCCTGGGGCGGGCGCTTCGCCGTCAAAATATCGTGTATGCAATCTCTGATCGAACAACTCTCCGACTCGGTGGCTTCGGCCAGGACGCTGGAAGACCTGACGCGTCCGATGCTCGAGATGCTCGGCGCGGTGACCGGGCTGGAATCGACCTATCTCACCACCATCGACCTCGACAAGGGCCAGCAGCACATCCTCTTCTCGCGCAACGCGAGGCAGCTGAGCATTCCCGAGGGGCTCACCGTGCCCTGGGCCGACACGCTGTGCAAGCGGGCCATGGAAGAAGGGCGCACCTACACCGGCGACGTCGCCAGCTGCTGGGGCGATTCCGGTGCGGCCAGGGAGCTCGGCATCCAGACGTACGTGAGCACGCCGGTCAAGACCGAGAGCGGCGACCTGTTCGGCACGCTGTGCGCCGCGAGCTCCGAGCAGCAGTCCCTGCCGCCGCATGCCGAGCCCGTGCTGCAGCTGTTCGCGCGTCTCATCGGCCAGCAGGTGGAGCGCGAGCTGCTCTACAGGAAGCTCGAGAAGGCGCACGCAGAGGTCGTCACGCTGGCTTCCACCGACGCGCTCACCGGCCTGCCGAACCGCCGCACGCTCATCGACGGGCTGCGCAGGATGATGGCCCAGGGCGAGCGCGACGGCACCAGCGTGCTGGTCGGCTTCATCGACATGGACGGGTTCAAGAAGATCAATGACACGCACGGCCACGACGTCGGCGACGAGTTCCTCGTCGCCATGGCCGCGCGTCTGTCGGCGTCGATGCGCGCAGGCGACATGCTGGCGCGCAACGGCGGCGACGAGTTCGTGGTGATCGGTGCCGGCCCCGCCTTCGGAGAATCGCCCGATGCGGCGGCTCGCTCGCTCGCCGACCGGTTGAGCGAAAGCACCATCGGCGAGCTGCGGCTTCCGGGCGCCACGCTCGACTACCGCGGCGCGAGCGTCGGCGTGGTGGCCGTCGATCCGCGCAGCACCTCGGCCGCGGATGCGTTGCGGCTGGCCGACGAGGCCATGTACGCCGTCAAGCGGAAGCGCTACGCGGTCGCCGGCGCGGGCAGCCGCGAAATGGCCGCGGCCTGAGCGGCTGCGCGCTCCGGCTCATCGAGCGCCGCGGTCCCGCAGCACCGTCTTTCCGGTGCGGGGATCGGTCAGCGTCACGTTCTCCAGCGCCTTGATCCTCCACGCGCCCGCCTGGCGCGTCAGCACGGCAAGGATCAGCGTATCGACGACGTGCGGCCCTGCCGGATGCGCCGCGCCGGCGGCGAGGCGGCTCCAGAAGTGCGTGACCGCCGCGTCTTCGCCCAGGGCCACGACGTCGATCAACTCGTTCTCCAGCGTCGAATCGCTGTAGATGCTCGCGTGGATGGGGGCGTGCATGGCGACGATCTCCTCGACGCCGCGCACGTAGTGCCCGAAGCGGTTCACGAAGGTCGCGTCCGCGTGGAACAGCGCGCCGAGGGCCTGCATGTCGTGGGCGTTCCATGCGGCCTGGAAGGTGCCGGGAATGTCTTCGGGAAGGCTTGGATGGGGCATGGTGATCTCGTCTTCCTCGTGCAGCTTGCGCCGCGATCTACAGCGATCGACAGCGGCTTCGCAACGACCCCTGCCGCCGTTGCGGTCGAACCTGGTCGAGTCCGGCCGATAGCGGCCTTTCATGCTGTGCGGACGTTGGGACGAATCAGGCCCTGAACCAGATCCTGAGCGTCACATACAGCGCGTACACCAGCGCCGCCACCATCCACGCAATGAAGAACACGTTGGCCCAGAACTCGCCGGGGTTGGCCGCGAGCGTGTAGATCTGTCCCGAGCAGGCCTTGCCCACGCATGGCACTTCGCGGCGGACCAGTGCGCGCAGCATGTAGAAGAGGAGGTAGCAGGAGATGCCGCCCGCCATCAGGAAGCCCACCGGGCCGACGATTCCCTTGGTGAGTTCGTCGTTCTCGTCGCGCGGCCCCTTGCGCAGCAGCTTCTGTCCGAACCTGTACCAGGCGAATCCGAGAAGCAGCATCAGCGAGTAGTAGAGGAAGTCGCGCATGTCTTGCGGGCAGAGGAGGGATGCAGCCGGTCGAGGCGCCGGATGGTGGCCGACTTTAGCTCAGGCGGGCATGATCCAAAAACCGGGCCGGCGCGTATCGCAAGCGGTGGGAGCGCGCCATCCGGCGCATGCCCGACGAGGAAAAAAGAAACGCATATGCCGAAGGACATCGCATCCGCCCACGACATGGTCCGCCAGGGCGCCCGCGGGTTGCGTCAGGACCGCAGCGCCGAGCGGCGGCAGGATCTGGCCGACTGCATCGAGGCTCCGGACCGCGCATGACCGGCAGCCTCACCGCCGTCGCGCTCGCGGGCCTTGCCTGGACCGCCTCGCTCGCGCTGGCCACCTGGGCCGTGAGCCTCGTGCGGCACGATGCGAGCCTCGTCGACCGCGTATGGGCGATCCTGATCGCAGGCGCGGGGCTCGTGTATCTCGCGCTGCTGCCGGCGCCGCAGACCGCGCGCGGGTTGTGCATGGCGCTGATCGGCAGCGCGTGGGCGCTTCGGCTTTGCATCTACATCACCTGGCGCAACTGGGGCCACGGCGAAGACCGCCGCTACCAGGCGATCCGCGCGCGCAACCAGCCCAACTTCGGTTTCAAGAGCCTGTACCTGGTGTTCGCGCTGCAGGCGGTGCTCGCCTGGATCGTGTCGGCGCCTTTCCTGCCGGGCATGGCGGCCGAGCGGCCGCTGGGCCTGCTCGATGCGCTCGGTGCTGCGCTGGGGCTGTTCGGCTTTGTCTTCGAGGCCGTGGGCGACGCGCAGATGGCGCGCTTCAAGGCCGACCCCGCAAACCGGGGCCAGGTGATGGACCGCGGCCTGTGGCGCTACACGCGCCACCCCAACTACTTCGGCGAGGCCTGCGTGTGGTGGGGCATCTGGCTCATGGCCATCGGCGGCGCGGGGTGGAGCGGGGCGTGGAGCATCGTGTCGCCGCTGCTCATGACCTGGCTGCTGCTGAAGGTCTCGGGCGTGCGCATGCTCGAAAGCGATATCGGCGAGCGCCGGCCGGCCTATCGCGACTACATCGAGCGCACCAATGCATTCGTGCCGGGACCGGTGCGCGCCGCTCGGCTGAAGCCCTAGCCGGTGGCCCTGGCGGCCCGGCGGTGGCACGATTGCCGCGGTGAAGCCTTCGTCCAACAGATCTTCCGCGGCAGCGATGCGCATCGTCCTCTGGAGCACGGCATTCCTCGCGCTGGTCGTCCTTGCGGGCGTCGCGTACGAGCAGCTCGGCCGCTACCGGGCGCAGCGCGACTTTCCCGCGCCGGGAACGATGGTCGACGTCGGCGGCGGGCGCCGGATCCAGCTCGACTGCCGCGGCTCCGGCTCGCCCACCGTCGTGTTCGAGGCCGGGCTGAGCGTCGATGGCTCGCTGAGCTGGTCGGCGGTGCAGCCGGCCGTGGCGGCGCGCACGCGCGCGTGCGCCTACAGCCGCGCCGGGCTGATGTGGAGCGACCCGTCGAATGCGCCGATCAGCGCGAGGCAGGTGGCGAGCGATCTACACGAGGCGCTCACCCGTGCGGGCGAGCGCGGACCCTTCGTGCTCGTGGGCCAGTCGCTCGGTGGCCTCTTCGCGACGACCTTCACGCATCGCTTCGGCAATGAGGTGGCGGGGCTGGTGCTGGTGGACCCGTCGCACCCCGACCAGGTGGCGCGCGTCGCGGCTTACATGAAGGAGACCCGCTCGCTGCGCTCGCGCATCGCGGTGTCGCTTTCCTGGAGCGGCCTGCTGAGGGCGATGGCGCCGAGGCTGCTGCCCAGGGCGCCGAACCAGAGCGAGCACGATGCGCAGGCGATACGGGCCTACGCACCGAAATCCATGGTCACCCAGATGGCGGAGGGCGACGCGACCGACGCGATGCTCGCCGAGGCCGGCGCCTTCCGCGACCTGGGCAGCCGTCCGCTGGTGGTGCTCACCGCGATGGCGCCGTACACGCAAGAAGAGCTTCGCGGAATGAAGATCACGCCCGAGCAGGGCCGCGAGGTGCTCGCCATCTGGCAGCAGCTTCACGTCGAGGAGGCGGCGTGGTCTTCGCGCGGCAGGCACCTGTCGCTACCGAAGTCCAGCCACGACATCCAGTTCGACGATCCGGCCGCGGTGACCGAGGCGGTGCTTTCGGTGGTCGACACGGTCCGCGCGGAAGGCGGCAGGCGCTAGCTAGCAGCCTCGCTTGGTGGCAGCCGTCACCAGCGGATCTTCACGCCCACGCTCCCTTCGATGCCGTTGCTCCTCGTGCGCACGGCGCCGCCCGAGGCCCAGGTCTTGCCGAGCTCCGCATACAGGCTCGCGTTCTGCGTGAGCTGCAGCGTGGCGCCCGCCGCCAGCTCCGTGCTCGTGCCGCCGGTGCGCGTGGCGATGTCGGTGTAGGCCGCCGGGCCGACGAAGCGGCTGATGTCGGTGCCGCTGCCGCTGCGGTAGACGTTGAAGCGCACATAGGGCTGCAGCAGGCCGGCGGAGGTGGCGATCTCGCCCTTCACCCGCACGCCCGCGCGTGCGAGCCAGCCGCTGTGGCTGTGCTGCTGCACCAGTGCGGCGGCGATGCCGGTATCGTCCAGGCTGATGCGCTGGTGCACCAGCTGCAGCTGCGGCTCGATGGTCCAGCCCGGCGCGATGGCGAACGCCTGGCCCACCTCGATGGAGGCCAGCAGGCTGCTGCCCTTGCCCGTGCTGGAGAAGCCCAGCGTGGGCGACGCCGTGTAGCGGTGGCGTCCGGCCTGCAGCACGCCGTCGACGTACAGGCCGCTGTCGTTCTTCCAGGTGGCATAGGCGCCCAGGTACTGGCTGCGCAGGTCGTTGGTGCCGGCTGCGTAGTTGACGATGCCGCGTGCGAAGCCGCTCACGCTCATGTCGCCGTTGAGCTCGCCGACGTAGACGCCCGCGCGCCAGTGGGCGTCGGCCCAGAGGTCGGTGCCTGCCTGGAAGCCCGAGAGGCGACCCTTGCTGGTGGGGCTCACGGTGCCGCCCTGGCTGATGCTGCGGTCGGTGCTGATGATGCGCGCCCAGGCCTGGCGGTAGCCCTGGTCGGGCATGGCGGGACCGGCATCGTTGCCGGGCGGCGGGCCGTCGTCGCCCAGCCGCTGGCGCATGCTGCCGAGCATCGTCAGGTTGGCCTGGCGGAACTGCTCGGGCAGCGCGGCGTACAGCGGTACTTCGGCGCGGTAGGTGGGGACGGAGATGCCGCCTCCACCTCCTGTGCTGCCGCCGCTGCTGCCAGCGCCGCCATTGCCTCCACTGCCTCCGCTACCGCTTCCGCCGCCGTTGGCCGGCGGCGTGACGACCGCGCTGGAGCGCAGGTACCAGTTCTCGCCCGCACCGCTCGCGTCGGCTGCGTAGAGCCGGTATTCGTAGGCGCCGGCATCGACGTGGCCTCCTGCCAGCGCGAAGGCGCTCTTCGTGGTTTGCGCGGTGGTGGTGGCCCCGTTGATCGCGCTGACGACCTCGATGCCGTTGCCGGTGGTCAGCGCGCCCAGGCCGCCGAGGTTGGTGATCTGCACGTTGGTCGTGCCGCTGGCGATGGCGGTGCTGCCGCTGAGCACGAGCCTGTCGGTCGCGCTGCTGCTGTTGCCGAGGGCCGTGCCCAGGCGCAGCGTGCCGCCATTGCCGACCCAGGGGCCGGTGACGGTCAGCGTGGTGCCCGGTGCGGAGCCGACCAGCGACACGGTGCCGCTGTTGGCCATCGACGCGACGGTCTGGCTGTTGCCGGCGAGGTCGAGCGTGGCGCCGGAGCCCACGGTGAACGCGCTGGCGCTGCTGAGCGCACCGGCCGCGCCGGCGCGCAGCGTGCCGGCGTTGATGCTGGTGGGACCGGTGTAGACGTTGGCGCCCGACAGCGTCAGCGTGCCCGCGCCGCTCTTCACCAGGCCGGCAGCTCCGGAGATGGGTCCCGACCAGCCCATGTCGTGGCCGTTGGTGTCGATGGTGCCGGTGCCGCCCAGCAGCAGCGGGCTGCTCAGGCTCAGGCCGTTGGCGCCCGCGACGATGCTGGCGGTGGCGCCGCTGTCGATGGCGACGGCGCCCGTCAGCGCCGCGCCGGCGTTCAGCGTCAGGCTGTTGCTGCCGCCGGTGAACTCCACCGCGGCCGCGCGGGTGACGCCGTCGCCGCCCAGGCCGCCGGTGATGCTGCCGCTGTTGATGATGCCGAGGTTGGCGCCCAGCACGCCCACCCCGCCCGCGCCGTTGGCGCCGCGCGCGCCGCCGTTGCTGTTGGTGCCGCCGACGCCGCCGTTGCCGCCGGTGATGGAGCCGCTGTTGCCGAGCGTGGTGCTGCTGCCCGACGCGCGCAGGCCGATGCCGCCGTCGCCGCCCGCGCCGGGTGCACCGGTGCCGCCGACTCCGCCGCCGCCGGCACCGCCCGCGCCCCCTGCGCCACCGGAGACCGCGCCCGAATTGGTCACAGTCAGCGCGCTGCCCGTCAGCGTGATGCCGATGCCGCCCGCACCGCCGCCGCCGCCCGACGCATTGCTGCGGGCCGGCAGCAGCTCGGAGCCGCCCGCGCCGCCGGCGCCGCCGCCGATGGCGCCGGTATTGGTGAAGCCGAGGCCCGGCGTGGTCGCGTTCAGGAGGAAGCCGCCGCCACCGCCGCCGCCGCCACCGCCTTGGGAGAAGGCGTCGCCGCCCTTGCCGCCTGCGCCGCCGGTCGAACTGCCGGTGGCCGTGTAGCTGCCGGTCGGCCCGAGGAGGATGGAGCCGTAGCCCCCCGCGCCGCCGCCGCCTGCCGCCCAGTAGCCGTTGCCGCCTGCCCCGCCGGCGCCGCCCGTGTAGCTGTTGGAAGAAGAGCCGACGCCGCTGCCGATGGTCGCGCCCTGGAAGCCGCCGCCGCCGCCACCGCCGTAGCCGTTGCCGTTGCTCATGTCGCCCGTCTGCGACTGGCCGGCCGCGCCGTTGTCGCCCTGCAGAACGCCGGGGCTGACGGTGTTGCTGCCGGCTCCAGCCGCGCCGCCCGTGCCGGCGGTGGCGCCGGCGAAGGTGCCGGTGCTGGCGGCGGAGCCGGCCGTCGGGCCGGCGCTGGTCGACGATCCGCCGGCGCCTCCGTTCGCGTTCACCGTGGTGTCGTTGAGTCCGCCGCTGCCGCCGCTGCCGTCGGCGCCGCCCGATCCGGCGTGCAGCGAGGTGTCGTTGGTGGGCTGGCCGCCGGCGCCGCCTGCGGCCAGTGCCGGGCCCGCACCCAGCATCAGCGCCGCGAGGGCAGGCGCCAGGGCGAGGTGGCAGGTTTGCGGCTCAGCCGATCTGGCGGAGCGCGCGTGGCCGCGCGAGGTTTCGGGTGCGGCGACCCAAGTGCCGCGGGCTGGATTCCAAAGGGTCCGAAAAACCTTGTTCATGGCTTACCAATTTGTTCGTTCCTCGCCTGAACGGGCAGGCTCCCGCGTGCGGGCGCGTGTCTGTTCACCGCCTGCACATGCCGTCGTTTTCGATTTGCAAGTCAAAAATGTAAGTACGCGTTGCGACCGGCGATATGCCCGGAAGCGGGTACCTAAGCGGGCCCTGCCGGATGCCCGAAGCGCGATAACGCTGCGTGGCCGCAGCGGCGGTTGCGGCCCGGCGGGCTACGGGCGATAAGCCGCGTGGCGCGGATATCCCCTGAACTGCGTCAAGAGGTAAGCAATGTTTCGTGCGAAATACAAAAAAGCTAGCGGCTTGCCGGGCGGCGAGGGCGCTTTCCGGCCTCCCCGCGCTTCTGCTGTGGCTGCAGCGCTTGCTCCTGCCCGTGCCCGAGGCTGCGGAGATAGGCGCAGAACATGTCGGCCATGGCGTCCGAATACGCGGCGATCTCGGCGTCGGTGCGCGGACTCTCCGAGAACTGCTTGCCGACCGCGCTGAACGTGGTCGTGATCAGGTCGGCGGCGATTGCGCGCGTGGCCTCGACGGCGTGGGGCAGGGCTTCGCGCATGAAGGCCTTCATGACGCGGTCGCCGGCGGCGCGTGCCTCGTGCGCCTCGGGGGCGTCCCGGTAGAGCGGGGCGGCGTCGCTGAGCGCCACGCGCATTCCGGCTTCCTCGCACTCCGAGCGCACGAAGGCATGCACCAGCATGCGCAGCCGCTCCAGCGGCGGGCGCTGCGTGTCCTCGAGGATGCCGCCGAGCATCTCGCTCGTCTGCTTCCACTCGTCGCTCTGCAGCCGGAAGAGGATCGACGCCTTGTTCGGGAAGTACTGGTAGACCGATCCGACGCTCACGCCGGCCCGCTCGGCCACGCGCGTGGTGGTGAAGCGCTGCGCGCCTTCCTTCTCCAGAACCTGAAGGGCTGCCTCGAGGATGGCCGCGACGAGGTCGTTCGAGCGGGCCTGCTTGGGCTTTCTTCTAGAGGAGATCGGCGAGCTTTTGCGGTCGGCCATGGGCGTGGTTCGCAACGCGAATAGAAAATGTGAATATTCCTTCATATTATGAGCGCACCTTCACTCCAACACGAAGAACCCTGTGACAACCCTCACCGACAAGCCCTTGGCGCCCCTGCTGGAGCGCCTGTTCCAGGAGGCCGCCGAGGCATCGCCCGCGACGAGCGCTGCTATCGCCGGCCTCTCCGACGAAGAACGCGCGCAGCTGATGCGCAGCAAGACCGGCTACCTCGATCTCTACGCGCGGCTCAAGGATGTTGCGCTGCCCGTCTCGCGCGAGACCGGTCTGCTGCTGTACATGCTCGCGCGCAGCGGCGGCGCCCGGAACATCGTCGAGTTCGGCACCTCCTTCGGCATCTCGACGCTGCACCTCGCCGCGGCCCTGCGCGACAACGGCGGCGGCCGGGTCGTCACCACCGAGTTCGAGCCCTCCAAGGTGGCGCGCGCCCGCCGCAACCTCGAAGCCGGCGGGCTGGCCGACCTGGTCGAGATCCGCGAGGGCGACGCGCTGCAGACGCTCGCTGCCGGCCTGCCCGACTCGATCGACCTGCTGCTGCTCGACGGTGCGAAGGCGCTCTACCCCGAGATCCTCGCGCTGGTCGAAAGCCGCCTGCGGCCGGGCGCCTTCGTCGTCGCCGACAACGCCGACCACAGCCCCGAGTACCTGGCGCACGTGCGCTCGCCCGCCTCGGGCTACCTGTCCACGCCCTTCGGCGAGGACGTCGAGCTGTCGATGCGCCTCGGATGAGCCCGCCCGCGCATTGAACCCCACGCGGACGCCGCGGCGTCCGCAGTGCCAGTCGCACTGGCCGTAAGCGTCTGACGTCAACCAACGCACTCCACGATCCTTGCCGGTCTGGGTGCGTCCGCATGCGCGCTCCGGCCGGCCGGGAGAACACATCCAACCCGGACGACACCATGAGCATCCCATCGACACCATCTGCGACTTCATCCTCACCACCACCTTCGGCATCGACGCGCGACCCCGCACAGGGCCGCCTGCTGCTGCTGACGGCCATCCTCTTCATCTCCTATCTCTGCGTGGGCATGTCCCTGCCGGTCGTGCCGATCTTCGTGACGGGGCAGCTCGGGCTGGGCAACGTGTGGGCGGGGCTCGGCGTGGGCATCGCCTTTCTCTCGACCGTGCTGAGCCGGGCGTATGCCGGCACGCAGTCCGACCGCGCCGGGGCCAAGTCCGCCGTGGCGCGCGGGCTGGTCTTCTACGTGAGCGGGGCGCTGGTCTCGCTGCTCGCGGGCCTGCTGGCGCCGTCGCCCTGGACGGCCTACCTGGTGCTGCTCGCGGGGCGGCTGCTGGTCGGCCTCGGCGAAAGCCAGGTCGGCGTCGGCATCATCGGCTGGGGCATCGGGCTCGTCGGGCCGGCGCGCTCGGGCAAGGTGCTGGCTCTGGTCGGCGCCGCCATCTACGGCGCGCTGGCGGTCGGCGGGCCGATCGGGCTCGTGCTGCAGCAGCGCTTCGGGTACGCCGGCGTCATGAGCGTCGGCGTGATCCTGCCCTGCCTCGGCATGCTGGCGATCTGGCGGCTGGCCGGGGTGCCAGCGCACCCCGGTGCCGAGCGCCCGCCGTTCTGGCGAGTGATCGGTCAGGTCTGGCCGCACGGCACCATCGTGTGCCTGCAGGGCATCGGCTTCGCGGCGATCGGCGCGTTCTTCACGCTGCACTTCCTCGATCAGCACTGGCGCTTCGCCGGGCTGGGCCTGACGGCCTTCGGCGGCGGCTTCGTGCTGGTGCGGGTGCTCTTCGGGCATCTGCCGGACCGCGTGGGCGGGCTGCCCGTGGCCATCGGCTCGCTGGCCGTGGAGACCGTGGGGCAGGCGCTGATCTGGAGCGCTTCCGATCCTGTGCTCGCCCTCGTCGGCGCGTTCCTCACGGGGCTCGGCTGCTCGATGATCTTCCCTTCCATGGGGCGCGAGGTCGTGCAGCTGGTGCAGCCGCATCTGCGCGGCACGGCGCTGGGCGGCTTCTCCGCGTTCCAGGACGTCGCCTACGGGCTGACGGGTCCGCTGGCCGACAGGGCGGGGTATGGTGGCGTGTTCCTGGCCGGCGCGGGCGCGGCGGCTGCGGGGCTGGTGATCGCGATCAGCCTTCGCCGGGCTCAGACACGCTCTCGGCCCTGACCGCGCAGGAGGCCTTGGCCTTCAGTTCGGCTTCGAGCTCGGCCTTCAGTTCGGAGGCGACCTTCTGCGGCTCCAGCCGCAGCTCGACGAGGTCGCGCTCGCCGACGCAGAGACCATCGAGCCGCACGTAGATGCGCGAGAAGTTGCCTCCCAGCGCACGCGCCACGTCGCCGAGGCAATCGGCCAGCGTGGCGAAGCCGCCGTTGCGGTACGAGCTGGGAGGTATCACGCCCCTGGAGCGGGGCGCGCGAACGGAGTAGGCGTACGACGAGGCATCCTTGCGCAGCTCCACCACGGGCTGCAGTCCACGCTGTGCTTCCCCTGTTCTCTTCATGGCCGCAGTGTAGATGCGGCGAAACCCCGTGACCAGCCGCCCAGGTCAGGGGCTCGGCCCCAGCGCGCGCTGCTTCGCGACGAACTCCGGCGTGATCGCGGCCTGCTTGTTGCCGAACTGCGCGATGACGTAGTTGGCCAGCGCCGCGACCTCGGCGTCGGTGTAGGCCTTGCCGAAGGCCGGCATGTAGATCTCCCTGTCGTGCACGTGCATGCGCACGCCCTGCAGGATCATCTGCGTCACGTTGGAGCCGTCGGGGTCGTTCACGCCGCGCGTTCCCAGCAGCGATGCGTCGGCGGTCTGCTGGCCCTTGCCGTTCCACTGGTGGCAGCTCGCGCAGGCGGCAGCGAAGAGCCTGAGCCCCTGCTCGTGGCCCTCGGCCGTGTTGGCGGCCGGCGCTGAGGCATTCGCCGCAAGCGCCCATGGCGCCTTCGCGTCGATCTCGATCGGGTTCTTGCCACTTTTCGCCGGCACCGTGCGCAGGTAGCTCACGAGCGCCGAGGCGTCTTCCGGCTTCAGGTACTGCAGGCTGTGCTCCACCGCCTCGCCCATCGGCCCCGACGCCGAGCCGCGTCCCTCGGCATGGCCGGTCGTGAGGTAGGCGGCGATCTCGGCGTCGCTCCAGGCGCCGATGCCGTTCTTCGCGTCGGAGGTGATGTTGTAGGCGCGCCATCCCTGGATGGATTCGCCCGCGAGCTCGTTGCCCTTGTCCATCGCGAAGGCGAAGTTGCGCGGCGTGTGGCATTCGGCGCAGTGGCCCAGCGCGGTGGCGAGGTACTTGCCCTGGTTCCACGCGAGCGGCTTCGACGCGTCGGCCTCGAAGCGGGCGCTCTTGAAGAAGGCCGCGTTCCAGAAGCCCATGGCCCAGCGCTGGTTGAACGGGAAGCCGAGGTCGGGCTCCCGGTTCGGCTGGTTCACCTTGGGCAGGCTGAACAGGTAGGCCTTGATCGCGAGCACGTCGCTTCGGCTCAGCGCGGTGTACGAGGTGTACGGGAAGGCCGGGTACAGGCGCTTGCCGTCGGCGCGCACGCCGTCGTGCAGCGCGCGCACGAACTGGTCGTCGCTCCACTTGCCGATGCCGGTCTCGGGGTCCGCCGTGATGTTCGACGAGTAGATCGTGCCGAAGGGCAGCACGAAGGGCAGGCCGCCTGCGAAGGGCTCGCCCTTGCCGCCGGGCACCGTGTGGCAGGCGATGCAGTCGGCGGCCTTGGTGAGGTACTCGCCACGCACGAGCAGCGCTGCATTGCTGGGTGCGCCGGCCAGCACCGGCGCCTCGCCCGCGGAGCCGTCGGTGCGGTTCAGGAAGAAGTAGAGCGCGGCGCCGACGACGACCAGCACCGCCAGGGTCTTGAAGAACCGCTTCATGCCGACCTCCCTTCGTCGAATCCCTTGCCGGGCCCTGCATCGGCGACCTTCTTCTTCAGCGCCTCCTTGTCCTGCGCCAGCAGCGCGCGGTTCACCGGCAGCGCGCGCAGTCGCACCCCGGTCGCGGCGAAGATCGCGTTGGCCAGCGCCGGTGCCGCGATGGCCGTGCCGACTTCGCCGAGTCCGCCCGGGGCTTCGGCGCTCTTCACCAAGTGCACCTCGATGGCCGGCGCTTCGTTGATGCGCAGCGTCCGGTAGTCGTGGAAGTTGCTCTGCTCGATGGCACCGTCGCGCAGCGTGATCTCGTTGTAGAGAGCCGCGCTCAGCCCGAACAGCAGCCCGCCCTGGATCTGCGCCTCGATGGAGCTCGCGTTCACTGCGATGCCGCAGTCCACCGCGACCACCGCGCGCCGCATGCGCACCTCGCCCTGCGGCGAGACTTCGGCCTCGATGATGGCGCACACGCGGCTGCCGAAGGCATCGCCCACGGCCACGCCGCGCCCCACGCGCGCGGGCAGCGAGCCCTGGCCCCAGCCGATCCTGCTGGCCGCGAGGTCGAGCACCGCGAGCGTGCGCGGGTTCTTCTGCAGCATCGCGCGGCGGTAGGCGACCGGGTCTTTCTTCGCGCGTTGCGCGAGTTCGTCGATGAAGCTCTCCATCACGAAGAGGTTGTGCGTGGGGCCCACGCCGCGCCACCAGCCGACGTTCAGGCCAGCCGGCATGTCGTGCCGCACCCATTCGACCTTGAGGTTCGGCAGGTCGTAGCAGGGCTCGGCCACGCATTCGATGAGGTCGCCGTCCATGCCGTCCTTGCCCATGAAGGCGGGCGCCCAGCGGCCCAGCACCGTGCCGCCCGAGATGCGGTCGCCGAACCATTGGATGCGGCCTTCGCCGTCGACCACGGCCGAGATATCGTCGTGGTACATGGGGCGCACGATGTCGTGGCGGATGTCTTCCTCGCGTGTCCACACCACCTTGAGCGGATAGGGCACCTGCTTTGCGAAGGCCACGGCCTGCTCGACCGAATCGGTTTCCAGCCGGCGGCCGAAGCCGCCGCCCAGGTACTGGTTGTGCAGCACCACCTTGTCTTCGGCCAGGCCGGTGATCTTCGCGGCCACGCCCACGCAGCGCGCTGGCACCTGCGTTCCCACCCAGATGTCGCAGCCGTCGGGCCGCACGTGCACCGTGGTGTTGAGCGGCTCCATGGTCGCGTGCGCGAGCATCGGCAGGTCGTAGGTGGCCTGCACCAGCGTGCCTTCGGGCCGCTTGCCGGTTTCCTTGCCGACGATGGCCTTGTCCTTCGCGAGCGCATCGGCCAGCGCCGCGCGCAGCTGCTGCGTGGTGAGCGTGGCGTTGCGCCCTGGCGTCCACTGCAGCTTCAGCGCCTCGAGGCCGCGCTTCGCGGCCCAGAAATGCTCGCCCACCACGGCCACCGCGTCCTTGATGCGAAGAACGTCGATCACGCCGGGGATGGCGCGCGCGGCCTTGTCGTCCACCGAGGCCAGCACGCCGCCCAGCGTGGGGCTCGCCCTGACCGTCGCCACCTTCATGCCGGGCACGCGCACGTCGATGCCGAACTGCGCGGTGCCGTTGACCTTGCCCGCCGAGTCGACGCGCCGCAGCGGCTGGCCGATGAGCCGGAAGTCCTTCGGCTCCTTCAGGGCCACCTTGGCCGGCATCGGCAGCTTTGCGGCGGCGCCGGCCAGCGCGCCGAAGCCGAGCTGCCGGCCCGAGGCCGCATGGCTCACCACGCCGCGCTCCACGGTGCAGCTCGCCGGGTCGACCTTCCATTGCGCCGCGGCGGCACTCACCAGCAGGGTGCGCGCCACGGCGCCGGCCTCGCGCAGCACGCCGAAGGTGCCGCGCGTGCTGGTCGAGCCGCCGGTGATCTGGCCGCCGAGCAGCGGCATGCCGTAGAGCGCCTCGTTCGCCGGCGAGTGCTCCACGCGCACCTGGTCGAGATCGACGCCGAGCTCCTCGGCAAGCAGCATCGCCGAACCGGTGTAGATCGCCTGGCCCATCTCGGCCATCGGCATCACCAGGCGCACGCCGCCGTCGGCATCGATGCGGATGAAGGCATTCGGCGCGAAGGCCGGGTTGCCGTCGGCGAGCGCGGCTGCCGCGTCGCCCGGCTGCTGCCTCGGGTTGATGGCGGCGAAGGCCTTGCCCGTGCCCAGCCACGTGAAGGCCAGCGCGAGGCCGCCGGCCTGCAGGGCCGCGCGGCGGCTGATGCCTCCGATGCCGATGCCGCTGGCGGGACGGTCGACGGTCTTCATGATACGCTCCTTGCCGGCATCACCGCCACCGACTGCATCACCTCGGCCTTGCCCGTGGCGGCCTGCTTGATGGCCGCGCGGATGCGCGAGTAGGTGCAGCACCGGCAGACGTTGCCCGACATGGCCAGGTCGATGTCGGCATCGCTCGGGTTGGGCGTGCGCTGTATCAGCGCGGCGGCCGACATGATCTGGCCCGACTGGCAGTAGCCGCACTGCACCACGTCGACGTCGAGCCAGGCCTTCTGGATGCTCTTGCCGGCCGGCGTCTGCTCGATCGCCTCGATGGTGGTGACCGCCTTCTTGCCGATGGCGCCCACCGGCAGCACGCACGATCGCACGGGCTGGCCGTCGAGGTGCACGGTGCAGGCGCCGCACTGCGCGATGCCGCAGCCGAACTTGGTGCCTGTGAGTCCGACGATGTCGCGCAGTGCCCAGAGCAGGGGCATGTCGTCGGGTGCGTCGATGGCAACGGACTGGCCGTTGATGTTGATGTCGATCATGAGCCTTGCCTTTTCTCCGGTTCGCCGTGGGTGGAGCGAACCATAGCGCGACTTTGCAAAGCGCGCTTGGCGGGCAAGGGTGTGTGCGACCGGCGCGCGCTGCTTTCATCGCAGGCGCCGGCCTGCGTTCATTCGAAGGTATTCATCGCTGCCGTGCACTGCAGCAGCGTCGATGCCCCGGGCGGGCGAAGCGGCGTCAGGCAGGCACCTTCTGAACGGCCGGCGCCTGAAGCGGCGGCGTGCCGTTCTTGAACAGGCTCGCGAGCTGCTTGCGCAGCTCGGGCGAGTCTGTGTGGCCGTGAACGGTCACGGCGTGCTGCACCGCGGCGTCGAGCAGTTCGCTCTCGCTGTCGGCGCAAAGCGCGACGCTGCAGTTCGTCGTGCTCGGGTACTCGCGGCAGTCGATGTATTGGCGTGGCATGGCGACTCCTTGAATATGTCCTCACGGACGTGCTTCGAAGATCAGGTTGAAGGGCGTCTCGCTGGCGCGGCGGAAGTGCGTGAAGCCGCCCTTGGCCGCCACGTCGCGAAGCCGCGCCTCGCCGGCCTGCGCGCCCAGGCACAGGCCCACTTCCTGCGAGCGCGAGGCGGGCGTGCAGATGAAGTTGGAGGCCGAATAGAACACGCGCCCCACCGGGTTCATGTTGTCCTCCAGCCGGTCGTTGGCGAAGGGCTCCACCAGCATCCAGGTGCCCTGCGGCCTGAGGCTGGCGCGCACGTGCGCCGCCGCGCCCACCGGGTCGCCCATGTCGTGCAGGCAGTCGAAGAAGGCGACGAGGTCGTAGTCCCTGCCCGGAAAGTCCTTCGCGCTCGCGACCTCGAAGCTCAGCCGCTTCGGATCGTCGATGCCGGCCTTGCGCGCCGTCTCGCGTGCGCGCTCGATCGACGGCGCGTGATAGTCGAAGCCGACGAAGCTCGACGCTGGATAGGCCTGCGCCATCAGCAGAGTCGAGGCGCCATGCCCGCAGCCCACGTCGGCCACGCGCGCGCCCCTTTCGAGTGCGGCGGCGACCCCTTCGAGGGCCGGTATCCA
Organism: Variovorax atrisoli; assembly: GCF_014195185.1. Taxonomy (NCBI): domain Bacteria; kingdom Pseudomonadati; phylum Pseudomonadota; class Betaproteobacteria; order Burkholderiales; family Comamonadaceae; genus Variovorax; species Variovorax atrisoli. The sequence continues at coordinate 516,491 of NZ_JACIBG010000006.1, forward strand.
CTGGCTCACGAGGTTGGCCGCATAGCCCGGCCTGAAGAAGCGCTCGGTGCCGTGGAACAGGGCGGGGTCGTGCTCGTGCCAGCCGATGCCCAGGCCCGTGCGCATGGCCTGGACCATCTTGGGCACGGCCTTGAACTGCGCCACCGCGATCTGGAAGGCGCCGGGCACGAAGGCCGGGCTGCCTTCCTCGGCGAGCGCGAAGGCCTGCTCTTCGGAGAGCGAGAAAACTTCGCCCTTCGGGTCGTACTCGACATAGCCGCTCGCGGCCTGCGCCGAGAGCCATTCGCGCAGGTAGCGCGGATCGGTCTCGGTGCGCCGGGCCAGCTCTTCCGCTGTGCCCGGGCCCTTCGCCATTTCCTTGTACAGGCCGAGCTGGTCGCCCACGACGATGGTCGCGGCGTGCATCACGGCGCCGATGTCATGGACGAAGTTACCCATGAACGCGTTAAGCCTTGTTTCGTCGATAGCCATGTGTTTCCCCTTCGCCGGCGGACGGCTCGCGCGTCCCCTGCCTGCCTATACTGGTTTCGCGGCACGGGGACAGCGCGACATCCTCCGCCCCGGTGCATGCAGGCGCCATACGCAGCAATGCGTATGCGGCACGAAGAAGAAAGCGAGACAAGGGGCACGCCATGACGCATCTCACGCGCGGCGATTGCGCGAGCGCACTTCGCCTGCTGGAGCAGCTGGAATCCGGGCAGCCGCTCGTGCGGCATCACGGCGTGCATGCGATCCGCCGCAACGCGGCCAAGGCACCCCGCAAGCGCGAGTTCCGCCGCGCCTCGATGCAGGCCGAGCACTACCGCCGCGCGGGGCTGGAGCACGCGGTGGCGGTGGCCCTGCTGTACCGGCTGGCCTGCCGAGCGGAGGAGCCGGCGCGGCCCTCCTTGCCGCCGGTGCTCACGCCGCGCGAAGGCGAGGTCATGCGCTGGCTCTCGCGCGGCAAGACCGACGCGGAGATCGCCGCCTTGCTCCAGATCAGCCCGCGCACGGTGCACAAGCACCTGGAGCACGTGTACGTGAAGCTCGGCGTGGAGACGCGCACCGCGGCCGTGATGCGCGCGCTCGGCATGGACGCCGGGGCGCCTTGAGGCTGCGCCGGAGGGCCCTCAGCGCGTCGGGGGGGGGGGGGGGGGCGCGCGGGGGGGGGGGGGGGGCGCGCCGCGCCCGCGGCCCCCACACCCCCCCCGCCCCCCCCCCACCCCCCCCCCCCCCCGCGAGCCGGC